>NZ_CP077290.1:3616300-4821734 GCF_019047785.1 Enterobacter cancerogenus
GAATATGTGGATTACGCGGCCTCCAAAGGGGCAGTGGATTCGCTGACTACCGGTTTATCGCTCGAGGTGGCGGCACAGGGCATTCGCGTCAACTGCGTACGCCCTGGCCTGATTTATACCGATATTCACGCCTCGGGCGGCGAGCCGGGACGCGTGGATCGGGTCAAGTCCATGCTGCCGATGCAGCGCGGCGGCCAGCCGGAAGAGGTGGCGCAGGCGATTGTCTGGCTGCTGAGCGAGAAGGCGTCGTACGTGACGGGCAGTTTTATTGAACTGGCGGGCGGGAAATAAACGCCGGGTGGCGGCTTCGCCTTACCCGGCCTACGATTCGCAGGTTTTGTAGGCCGGTGCAAGCGTAGCGCCGCCCGGCGTTACGGCGTTAAAGTTGCTCGCCGTTGCTGGCGATCACGGTTTTGTACCATTCAAAACTCTTCTTACGCGAACGGGACATATCGCCGGTGCCGTCGTCGTGCTTGTTCACGTAGATAAAGCCGTAGCGTTTGCTGTACTGGCCGGTGGTGAAGGAGACGCAGTCGATGCAGCCCCACGGGGTGTAACCCATCAGGTCGACGCCGTCGTAAGTGACCGCCTTCATCATCTCTTCAACGTGTGCTCGCAGGTAGTCGATACGGTAATCATCGTTAATGCTGCCGTCCTCTTCCACCTTGTCGTACGCGCCGAAGCCGTTTTCCACGATAAACAGCGGCTTCTGATAGCGCTCATACAGCTCGCACAGGGAGTAGCGCAGGCCCACCGGGTCAATCTGCCAGCCCCAGTCAGACGCCTTGACGTGCGGGTTCGGTACGCTGCCTTCAAAACCTGAGATGGCATCGCCCGTGCCGCCTTCCGCTTTCACCGCGTTGGTCATGTAATAGCTGAAACCTAAGTAGTCACAGGTACCTTCGCGCAGGATCTGCTCGTCGCCGGCTTCCATGTTGATGGAGAACCCGCGGCGCTCCCACTCGTTGAGCACGTAAGACGGGTAATAGCCGCGCAGCTGGACGTCGGTAAAGACATAGCGCTCGCGCATGGATTCCTGGGCAAACATCACGTCCTCTGGTTTGCATGAGAACGGGTAAAGCGCCACCATCGCCAGCATGCAGCCGACTTTCATTTCCGGGTTAATACGTCGCGCTGCCTTCACCGCCAGCGCGCTGGCCACGAACTGGTGGTGCAGCACCTGGTACATGGTCTCTTCCGGATTATCATGCTCGGTATAGACCACGCCGGAGCAGCAGTAGCCGAACAGCGGCGCGCGCCAGTTGCGCTGGTTATTGATCTCGTTGAAGGTCATCCAGTATTTGACCTTATTTTTGTAGCGCTCAAACACCACTTCGGCGAAGCGTACAAAGAAGTCGACCACTTTACGGTTGGTCCAGCCGCCGTATTCCTGCACCAGATGCAGCGGCATTTCAAAGTGGGAGAGGGTGATCACCGGCTCGATGTTGTATTTCAGCAGCTCATCGAACATGTCATCGTAGAACTTCAGCCCCTCTTCATTCGGCTGGGTTTCATCCCCTTTCGGGAAGATACGCGTCCAGGCAATGGAGGTGCGGAAACATTTGAAGCCCATCTCGGCGAACAGTTTGATGTCTTCTTTGTAGTGGCCGTGGAAGTCGATGGCTTCATGGTTTGGATAGTATTTTCCTTCCACCACGTCCTGGGTGATTTCGCGCGGGACGCCGTGGGCACCCCCGGTCAGTACGTCACAAATGCTCGGCCCTTTGCCGCCTTTGTTCCAGCCGCCTTCAACCTGGTGAGCGGCAACCGCGCCGCCCCATAAAAAGTCTTTCGGTAAGGTCAATTTTTTCATCAATGCTATTCTCAATAAATGACAACTGAATTCGAGTCTAGCAAAGCGAAATTAAATGTCACGATATAACAATTTCAGCAAAATGTGATTTGTCACAGCGAAAAAACAGGGTGTTTTATTGCGTTAATTTCTTCGCCAGTTTGCGCCCGAGTGACTCCAGAATATAGATGACCGGAATTTGCGTGGTGATATCGTACACGCCGCCGATGCGCGTCTGGGGCACATGCCATGAAAGGTTAAAGTCGGCGAGCTTTGCCAGCCGGGAGTGTTCGTGGCTGGTGATGGAGAGCACTTTGCAGCGGTGCAGGCTGAACTGGCTGGCAAAGCGGAGGATCTCCTCGGTTTCGCCGGAAACGGACAGAACGATTGCCAGGGCATTTTTTGCCATATCGTTCGTGACCGGAAAATAAGGATCGTCAATATGGTTGCTGAATTTGCCAATATTAGAAAAGAAGCGAGCACCATATTTAGCCAGCGAGCCAGAGGTACCTGCCCCGACAAATATAATACGCTCGGATGTCAGAATAATATCCACGGCATTATCTAACAGGGTGTCGAATTCTTCGTTATTTACGCTCTTAAAGAAACTGATGATTTCACTGGCACCGAAATTGGCCTGCTGCGGTTCGTTCTGCTCCAGATAGAGCTTAAAGCGCACGCGGAATTCAGAGTAGCCTTCACAGTTAAGCTTGCGGCAAAAACGCAGGATGGTGGTCGTGGATACGCCAGCTGCATCCGCCAGTTCACGGATGGTCATGTACATCACTTTGTCACGATTTTTGATGACATAGTTGTAGACCATCATCTCAAGATTATTGAGGCTGGCTATGGCGGAGTGGGTAAACATGCTCACTATGGTAAAACTCATATTCAGACATCTTATGAGAATCATACCATGCAGCCCTGAGAGGGCATGCACTTTTATGGTATTGATTATCAATAGCTTACCGATAAATAGAACAAGTGTTAGGTGAAATTATCTGTCATTGCGCTGATTTTAAAAGATAAATCTGGAATGTGCATTTATTTTAGCTAACAGGTGTTCACTGGAAAAATTCTCAGTTAGCATGGTTACACGATGAATAATCATCTTTCGTTTTCCCGGAGTTACCTATGGTGAGCAAACCATCAATTGCACAGGGATATTCACTGGCTGAGGAAGTAGCCAACAGCATTAGCCACGGCATCGGGCTGGTGTTTGGCATAGTCGGACTGGTATTGCTGCTGGTGCAGGCAGTCGATACCAACGCCAGCGCGATGGCGATTACCAGCTACAGCCTGTATGGCGGGAGTATGATCCTGCTGTTTCTGGCCTCGACGCTGTATCACGCCGTTCCGCATCAGCGCGCCAAAACCTGGCTCAAGAAATTTGACCACTGCGCGATCTATCTGCTTATCGCAGGGACGTACACGCCTTTCCTGCTGGTGGGATTAAACTCGCCGCTGTCGCGCGGGCTGATGATCGTTATCTGGAGCCTGGCGCTGCTGGGGATCCTGTTTAAGCTGACCATCGCGCACCGGTTTAAAGTGCTGTCGCTGGTGACCTATCTGACGATGGGCTGGCTATCGCTGATTGTGGTGTATCAGCTGGCGATCAAGCTGGCGGTAGGGGGCGTGACGCTTCTGGCCGTGGGCGGCGTGGTCTACTCGCTGGGTGTGATTTTCTACGTCTGCAAGCGTATTCCGTACAACCACGCAATCTGGCACGGCTTTGTGCTGGGCGGCAGCGTGTGCCACTTCCTGGCGATCTATTTGTATGTCGGGCAGGTGTAGTTTTTTTACACCGTCCGGGCGGTTGCCCTCACCCACAGGGAGAGGGAGAACACCAAAACCACAGGCCCGGTAAGCGCAGCGCCACCGGGCGATACGGCATTACTCTTCCAGCGAATACGGCAGCGGCTCGATGCTCAGGGTATTGGCATCATCCCGCACGCGGAATACGCTGTCGGCTTCCATATCGTTATTCATGACCACCTGAACCAGCACGCGGCCGTCGTCCAGCTGTACGGCGGCTAATACGGTGCCGGTACGGCGCCAGTTTTCACCCATCTTCAGCTCAATATCTTCACCTGCTTGTGGAACGCGTCCGGCATGTCCCGCCAGGGTCCACAGCGCGCGCTTGTTCGCCCCACGGAATTTAGCGCGAGCCACCATTTCCTGGCCGGTATAACAGCCTTTCTTAAAGCTGATGCCCCCCAGCGCCTGCAGGTTAGTCGCCTGCGGAATAAACTGGGCGCTGTTTGCAGCGTCGATTACCGGCAGACCCGCTTCGATATTCAGCGCCAGCCACTGCTGGCTATTGTTGAACTGCGCTTCACCGCGCAGGGCCTCGGTAACGCGTTCAGCCGTTGCCTCGTCGGTCACCAGCAGAAAACGTTCGGCCGGATGTTCAAACCACAGCAGGGAGGTAACGCCTTCGCTGACCAGCGGTTTGTCAGCATCCGGAAGCGCGGCAAACAGGTTTTTCAGCGCGGCGCGCGCCTGGAAACCCGCCACGCCCAGCAGAACATGTTCATCATCCGGGGCGATGGTGACTTTGGAAAAGACCGCGTACTTTTTCAGCTCGGCCAGCTGGGCATCGCGCAGGCTACGGCGTTCGATAAAGGCAAAACCGTCCTGACGACGGAACAGACGCAGGTTGCTCCACATCTTGCCTTTAGGATCGCAGTGCGCCGCCAGCAAATGCTGATGCTCGGTCAACTGGGCGACGTCAGCCGTCACCTGACCCTGCAGGTATTTTTCGCTGTCCGCACCGGTGAGCGTCGCCAGTGCCCAGTCATCAAGACTAATAAGCGTCAGCGGCAGACGCGCGGAGGCGGCAGGCTGGCGAGGAGAAAATGGTGTAAATGCCATAAGGATGTCCTGAATTGCTTAACGCTTTGATAATGCCTAATGGTAAAAGAGACTGTCGGCATTGCAAGTGCTTTCAGCAGGCCATTCGTGCCATCGAAGACTTCTGCGTAGTGCCACGCAAAATTATGTAATCCGTTGTCTTAGTGGGGGATAATCTGGCAGCCCGCTTCCAGGTCGTAATATTCCAGTAAAGAAACGGTCAAAAACACGTTACACTAGCGAGTGTTCCCACAAAGAAATAAAGCACCTGTAATGGGATACCGACTGTGCCAAATGTAATGCAGGAAACAGAACATGGATATTAACAACAAGGCCCGTATCCACTGGGCGTGCCGTCGCGGTATGCGTGAACTTGATATCTCCATCATGCCGTTCTTTGAGTATGAGTACGACACCCTGAGCGACGACGATAAGCGGCTCTTTGTGCGCCTGCTCGAATCAGACGATCCGGATTTATTCAACTGGCTGATGAATCACGGCAAACCCGCCGACACCGAGTTGCAACGGATGGTGCAATTAATTCAAACACGGAATCGGGAACGTGGTCCTGTGGCAATCTGAACTTCGCGTCTCATGGCGCTCGCAGTGGATGTCTTTATTGCTCCACGGCCTGGTGGCGGCCTTTGTACTACTGATGCCGTGGCCCCTCAGCTACACGCCTCTGTGGTTGCTGCTGCTGTCATTTGTAGTGTTTGACAGCGTGCGCAGCCAGCGCCGGATTAATGCCCGTCAGGGTGAGATCAAACTGCTGATGGATTCCCGCCTGCGCTGGCAGGGAAAAGAGTGGGACATCATCGGTACGCCGTGGATGCTCAATTCCGGCATGATGCTGCGCTTGCGAAGCGTGGATGGAGAGCGTCGCCAGCACCTGTGGCTGGCGGCTGACAGTATGGACGCTGCCGAGTGGCGGGATCTGCGCCGGACAATGTTGCAGCAGCCGACGCAGGATTAATGGCGCGCTAGCTGAACTGCTCGGCCATTTCACCCAAAATTTGTTCGCACCAGTTTTGCAGGCGCTCGTCGCTGAGATCGTACTGATTGGTTTCATCCAGCGCGAGCCCGACAAAGAGCTGGCCGTCGGCGACGATCGGCTTTTTACTGGTGAACTCGTAGCCTTCAGTGGGCCAGTAGCCGATAAATTTCGCCCCTTTTGGTGCCAGCTTGTCGTGCAGCATTCCGAGTGCGTCCAGGAACCACTCGCCGTAGCCCAGCTGGTCGCCCATGCCGTACATCGCAATGATTTTGCCGTCAAGATTGAGCGTATCGAGTTGGTCCCAGATGGCTTCCCAGTCTTCCTGGATCTCACCGAAATCCCAGGTCGGGATACCGAGGATTAGCACGTCGTACTGCTCCATCAGCGCGGGGGCATCATCTTTCAGGTTATGCAGCGTCACCAGTTCCGGGCCAATGATGTCGCGGATTTTTTCCGCCGCCATTTCGGTGTAGCAGGTGCTGGAGCCGTAAAACAGACCAATATTCATCGCGTAACTATCTCAATTCTTGCTATGACATTGCGCGTAGTGTACCAGAAACCGATGGCAATCAGGCATAATGGGAAGATTGCAGAATCAAAGGGGCCGATGTGGAAAAGGATCTCGCACTTGTCGAACAGTTTCTTGATGCGCTGTGGCTGGAGAAGAATCTGGCCGAAAATACGCTCAGCGCTTACCGACGGGACCTCACCATGCTGGTGGAATGGCTGTCGCGCAGAAAACTCTCACTTGAGACCGTGCAACACGACGACCTGCAGGCGCTGCTGGGCGAGCGCGTGGACGGCGGCTACAAAGCCACCAGCTCTGCGCGCCTGTTAAGCGCCATGCGTCGCCTGTTCCAGCATCTTTTCCGCGAGAAGATCCGCGCGGACGATCCCAGCGCGCTGCTGGCATCACCCAAGCTTCCGCAGAGGCTGCCTAAAGATCTCAGCGAAGCACAAGTTGAGAGATTATTACAGTCACCCGCGGTTGACCTGCCGCTGGAGTTACGCGATAAAGCCATGCTTGAGTTATTGTATGCAACCGGCCTGCGCGTCTCTGAGCTTGTTGGGCTAACGATGAGCGATATCAGCCTGCGTCAGGGCGTGGTGCGCGTCATCGGTAAAGGTAACAAAGAGCGTCTGGTGCCGCTGGGCGAAGAGGCGGTGTACTGGCTGGAGACCTATCTGGAACACGGTCGGCCATGGCTTCTGAACGGCGTGTCTATCGATGTTCTCTTCCCGAGCCAGCGCGCGCAGCAGATGACGCGACAAACGTTCTGGCATCGCATCAAGCATTACGCCACACTGGCAGGTATAGACAGTGAAAAGCTGTCGCCGCACGTTTTGCGTCATGCCTTCGCGACGCATCTGTTAAACCACGGCGCGGATTTACGCGTGGTGCAGATGCTGTTAGGACACAGCGATCTTTCAACGACGCAAATTTACACCCATGTCGCGACGGAACGCCTGCGGCAGCTACACCAACAGCACCACCCTCGTGCGTGAGTGCAGACGAATTGTAACAGGATCAACTATGAAAAAGTCTTTCGCGCTGTTCACTTTGCTGGCAGCTTCTTTTACCGGTTTTGCCCACGCTGACGATGCCGCCATTAAACAGTCGCTGACCAAACTGGGCGTGACCAGCAGCGACATTCAGCCTGCACCGGTTGCAGGGATGAAAACGGTATTGACCAACAGCGGCGTGCTGTACGTGACCGAAGACGGTAAACACATCATCCAGGGCCCAATGTACGACGTGAGCGGCGCGCAGCCGATCAACGTGACCAACCAGCTGCTGATGAAAAACCTGAACGCGCTTGAAAAAGAGATGATTGTCTATAAAGCTGCGCAGGAAAAACACGTCATTACCGTCTTCACCGACATCACCTGTGGCTATTGCCACAAGCTGCATGAAGAGATGAAAGACTACAACGCCCTGGGGATCACCGTGCGCTATCTGGCCTTCCCGCGCGCTGGCGTACAGAGCCAGCCGGAGCAGGATATGAAGGCCATCTGGTGTGCGAAAGACCGCAACAAAGCGTTTGATGATGCCATGAACGGTAAAGGCGTTAAGCCTGCCACCTGTGATATCGACATCGCTAATCACTACGCGCTTGGCGTGCAGTTTGGCGTTAGCGGTACGCCGGCGATCGTGCTGAGCAACGGCTACGTTGTGCCGGGCTATCAGGGGCCAAAAGAGATGAAAGCATTCCTCGACGCGCACCAGAAACAGACTGGTGGTAAATAATCCGCGTGAAAGCCCCGATAACATTGCGCCGCCGCGACGCGGCTGACACGACAGGTTTACCCGCCGATCTTCCGCCGCTGTTAAAGCGGCTGTATGCCAGCCGTGGTGTCAAGGCGGCAGAAGATCTTGAGCGCAGCGTCAAGGGCATGTTGCCCTGGCAGCAGCTCAGCGGTGTCGAAAAAGCGACTGAGATGCTCTACAACGCGTTCCGTGAAGGGACGCGGATTGTGGTGGTAGGGGACTTTGACGCCGATGGCGCAACCAGCACCGCGCTGAGCGTTCTCAGCCTGCGCGCACTGGGCTGCGATAACGTTGCGTATCTGGTGCCGAACCGTTTTGAAGACGGTTACGGCCTCAGCCCGGAAGTGGTCGATCAGGCTCACGCGCGCGGCGCGCAGATGATCATGACCGTGGATAACGGGATCTCCTCCCATGCGGGCGTCGATCGTGCCCATGCGTTGGGGATCCCAGTACTGGTCACCGATCATCACCTGCCGGGGGATACCCTGCCGGATGCAGAAGCCATCATTAACCCCAATCTGCGCGACTGTGATTTCCCGTCGAAATCTCTGGCAGGCGTCGGCGTGGCGTTTTATCTGATGCTGGCGCTGCGCACGCTGCTGCGCGATAAAGGCTGGTTTGAATCGCGCGGTATTGCCGTGCCGAACCTGGCGGAATATCTCGATCTGGTGGCGCTCGGTACCGTGGCGGACGTGGTGCCGCTCGACACCAACAACCGCATTTTGACCTGGCAGGGCTTAAGCCGCATCCGGGCGGGCAAGTGCCGTCCTGGGATCAAAGCGCTGCTGGAAATTTCTAACCGCGATCCGCTCAAGCTGGCGGCCAGCGATCTCGGCTTTGCCCTTGGGCCTCGTCTCAACGCGGCGGGGCGGCTGGACGATATGTCCGTCGGCGTGGCGCTGCTGCTGTGCGACAACATCGGCGAAGCGCGCGTGCTGGCGAACGAACTGGATGCCCTGAACCAGACCCGCAAAGAGATTGAGCAGGGGATGCAGGCCGAAGCGTTGACCCTGTGCGAAAAGCTGGAGCGCAGCGGCGACACGCTGCCGGGCGGGCTGGCAATGTATCATCCCGAGTGGCACCAGGGCGTTGTCGGTATTCTGGCGTCACGCATTAAAGAGCGCTTCCACCGCCCGGTGATCGCCTTTGCGCCTGCGGGAGACGGCACGCTGAAAGGCTCGGGCCGCTCGATTCAGGGGCTGCACATGCGCGATGCGCTGGAGCGTCTTCACACGCTTCATCCGAATCTGATGATTAAGTTCGGTGGCCACGCAATGGCGGCGGGCCTGTCGCTGGAAGAGGCGAAGTTTGACGAGTTTCAGCGGCTGTTTGGCGAACTGGTGACCGCGTGGATCGATCCGGCGCTACTGCACGGTGAAGTGGTCTCTGACGGTGAACTCCCGGCAGCCGACATGACCATGGAAACGGCGCAGATGCTGCGCGATGCCGGTCCGTGGGGGCAGATGTTCCCTGAACCGCTGTTCGATGGCCGCTTCCGTCTGCTACAACAGCGCATTGTCGGCGAACGTCACCTCAAGGTGATGGTCGAGCCTGTCGGCGGCGGCCCGCTTCTGGACGGGATTGCGTTTAACGTGGACACCTCCGTCTGGCCGGACAACGGCGTGCGTGAGGTAGAACTGGCCTACAAGCTCGATATTAACGAGTTTCGCGGTAATCGCTCCCTGCAAATCATCATCGACAATATCTGGCCAATTTAGCGTCAGTAAAGCTACAAAAAAGGGCGTGGATTCGGTACAATCCCGCTCTTATCACCGCATTCTGACAAGCTCATAAAAGAAAACAGACCATGTTTGAAATTAATCCGGTAAAAAACCGCATTCAGGACCTCACGGAGCGCTCCGACGTTCTTAGGGGGTATCTTTGACTACGATGCCAAGAAAGAGCGTCTCGAAGAAGTAAACGCCGAGCTGGAACAGCCGGACGTCTGGAACGAACCTGAACGCGCGCAGGCGCTGGGTAAAGAACGTTCCTCCCTCGAAGCCATCGTAGACACGCTGGATCAAATGGCACAGGGTCTGGAAGATGTTTCCGGTCTGCTGGAGCTGGCCGTCGAAGCCGACGACGAAGAGACCTTTAACGAAGCCGTAGCAGAACTCGACGTTCTGGAAGAGAAGCTGGCACAGCTTGAATTCCGCCGTATGTTCTCCGGCGAATACGATAGCGCAGACTGCTATCTCGATATTCAGGCAGGTTCCGGCGGTACCGAAGCGCAGGACTGGGCCAGCATGCTGACGCGTATGTACCTGCGTTGGGCGGAAGCGCGCGGCTTCAAAACCGAAATCATCGAAGAGTCCGAAGGTGAAGTTGCGGGTCTGAAATCCGTGACCATTAAAATCATCGGCGATTACGCTTACGGCTGGCTGCGTACTGAAACCGGCGTACACCGCCTGGTGCGTAAGAGTCCGTTTGACTCCGGCGGCCGTCGCCATACCTCCTTCAGCTCCGCGTTCGTCTACCCGGAAGTGAATGACGATATCGATATCGAAATCAACCCGGCGGACCTGCGTATCGACGTTTACCGCGCATCCGGTGCGGGTGGTCAGCACGTTAACCGTACGGAATCTGCGGTGCGTATTACCCACATCCCAACCGGGCTGGTGACGCAGTGCCAGAACGACCGTTCCCAGCATAAGAACAAAGACCAGGCCATGAAGCAGATGAAAGCGAAGCTTTATGAACTGGAAATGCAGAAGAAAAATGCTGAGAAGCAGGCGATGGAAGATAACAAATCCGACATCGGCTGGGGCAGCCAGATCCGTTCTTACGTCCTTGATGACTCCCGCATCAAAGACCTGCGTACCGGGGTTGAAACCCGTAACACGCAGGCGGTGCTGGACGGCAGCCTGGACCAATTTATCGAAGCAAGTTTGAAAGCAGGGTTATGAGGAACCAACATGTCTGAACAACAATCACAGGGCGCTGACGCGGTAGTCGATCTTAACAACGAACTGAAAACCCGCCGCGAGAAGCTGGCTGCACTGCGCGAGCAGGGCGTGCCGTTCCCGAACGATTTCCGTCGTGACCACACCTCAGACCAACTGCACGCTGACTTCGACGCGAAAGAGAACGAAGAACTGGAAGCGCTGAACGTCGAAGTGGCCGTTGCTGGCCGTATGATGACCCGCCGTATTATGGGTAAAGCCTCCTTCGTGACGCTGCAGGACGTGGGCGGCCGTATTCAGCTGTACGTTTCCCGTGACGATCTGCCGGAAGGCATCTACAACGAGCAGTTCAAGAAGTGGGACCTCGGCGATATCCTCGGCGCGAAAGGCAAGCTGTTCAAAACCAAGACCGGCGAGCTGTCTATCCACTGCACCGAGCTGCGTCTGCTGACCAAAGCCCTGCGCCCGCTGCCGGATAAATTCCACGGCCTGCAGGATCAGGAAGCGCGCTACCGTCAGCGTTATCTGGATCTCATCTCTAACGATGAATCACGCAAGACCTTCAAAATTCGCTCTCAGATCATGGCCGGTATCCGCCAGTTCATGGTGAATCGCGACTTTATGGAAGTGGAAACCCCGATGATGCAGGTGATCCCTGGCGGCGCATCTGCACGTCCTTTCATCACTCATCACAACGCCCTGGACCTCGACATGTACCTGCGTATCGCGCCGGAACTGTACCTGAAGCGTCTGGTGGTGGGTGGTTTCGATCGCGTGTTCGAAATCAACCGTAACTTCCGTAACGAAGGCATCTCCGTGCGTCATAACCCAGAGTTCACCATGATGGAACTCTATATGGCGTATGCAGATTACAAAGACCTGATCGAGCTGACCGAATCCCTGTTCCGTACCCTGGCGCAGGATATTCTGGGCACCACGGAAGTGCCTTACGGTGAAGAGGTCTTCGACTTCGGCAAGCCGTTTGAAAAGCTGACCATGCGTGAAGCGATCAAGAAATACCGTCCGGAAACCGAGATGGCCGATCTGGATAACTTCGATTCGGCGAAAACGATCGCCGAAAGTATTGGTATCAAGGTTGAGAAGAGCTGGGGTCTGGGCCGTATCGTGACCGAGATCTTCGAAGAAGTGGCCGAAGCGCACCTGATTCAGCCAACCTTCATCACTGAGTATCCGGCTGAAGTTTCTCCGCTGGCGCGTCGTAATGACGAGAACCCGGAAATCACCGATCGCTTTGAGTTCTTCATCGGCGGCCGTGAAATTGGCAACGGCTTTAGCGAGCTGAACGATGCAGAAGATCAGGCGCAGCGCTTCCAGGACCAGGTAAATGCGAAAGCAGCCGGTGATGACGAAGCGATGTTCTTCGACGAAGACTACGTGACCGCGCTGGAGCACGGCCTGCCGCCTACTGCGGGCCTGGGTATTGGTATCGACCGTATGGTTATGCTGTTCACCAACAGCCACACCATCCGTGACGTGATCCTGTTCCCGGCGATGCGTCCGGTGAAATAAGTCGTAAAGACTAAAAAAAGCCCCGAGCGATGTTCGCCGGGGCTTTTTTATTGTGCGGCGAAGGCCCGAAGCGCGTCGCGCGCGACCGTTGCCTCCATGTTCATCCACGGGCTAAAGGCCCACGGCGCGGCATCAAGTGCGCGGAACAGCGCCTCAAGTTCAACCCACTGACAGTCCATCACTTCGTCGTCGTTGAGGGCGATGTCATTAATAACGCGCGCGGCATAGACCGGACAAATTTCGTTCTCGACGATCCCGGAAGGGTCAGTTTCGCAGTAGCGAAACTCCGTTGCCACGGGGGTAATGTCGACGAGCTCTGCGCCCACTTCGAAGCGGCAGCGGCGGATAATTGCTTGTTCAATCTCTTCACCCGTTTGTGGATGACCACATACGGAATTGGTCCAGACCCCCGGCCAGGCTTTTTTGCTCATTGCGCGTCGGGTGACGAGACATTCACCCCGGCTATTGAACAGCCAGGAAGAGAAGGCCTTATGTAGCGGCGTGTTTGACGTATGCGCGGCATACTTTTCCTGCGTGCCAATCGTCTTTCCCTGATTGTCCACTAAAATCACATGTTCCTGAATACTCATTCTTGCTCCAGTACCAAATTGCCGGAAAGGGCTGAATCATTATACGGCATTCTTATACGAACGGTTTGACCCGCAGAGCGGAAAAGGGCATGACCCAAACGAGGATCGACTGTTATCATAGTGCGCCATTCACGCTGAACGAGGATCTGATTTGTTTGCAGGAAGCCTGACCAGAAAGCCCATCACCGCCGTTTTCTGCCTGACGCTTGCGCTAATGTTAGCGGGATGTTCCGGCAGTAAATCCTCCGATATGGGCAGTTATTCCGGCGCGGTGTATACCGTAAAGCGCGGTGATACGCTGTACCGTATTTCGCGTGCGACGGGTACCAGCGTGAAGGAACTGGCGCGTCTGAATAATATCTCGCCGCCTTACACCATTGAGGTGGGGCAGAGGCTCAAGGTTAACGGCGGCTCCTCTGCAAAGAAATCGGGATCGTCAAAAGGCAAAACCGCCAAAGTGACGCCATCCTACACGGTGCCGCAATCCTCCTGGCCGCCGGTGGGGCAACGCTGCTGGATTTGGCCAGCCAGCGGCAAAGTGGTCGTGCCGTACTCCTTATCTGAGGGCGGCAATAAAGGCATTGATATCGCGGCGGCGCGCGGAACCCCGGTCTATGCGTCCGGCGCCGGGAAGGTGGTTTACGTCGGCAACCAGCTGCGCGGATACGGTAATCTCATCATGATTAAGCACGGTGAAGACTACATCACGGCTTATGCGCACAACGACACGATGCTGGTAAATAACGGGCAAAACGTGAAGGCCGGGCAGAAGATCGCGACGATGGGCAGCACCGGAACGGACTCGGTGAAACTGCATTTCCAGATCCGCTATAAGGCCACCGCCATCGATCCGCAGCGTTATCTCCCGGCTCCGGGCAGTAAACCGAAGTGCTAAGTGATTATTTTATCGCCGGTTAGCGTTGTGAAGGCTTGTCTCAAAATGCGTAAGGTCTATAATGCCTTACGCACCTCAAAGCGGGCGTAGTTCAATGGTAGAACGAGAGCTTCCCAAGCTCTATACGAGGGTTCGATTCCCTTCGCCCGCTCCAGTCTTCTGAAAATCAATAATTTACTATCCCTCAGTTAGTTACTTTTGGACAGATTCATCCAATGCATTTCAAGCCCGATGTGCGGCCCTATGAACCACGTGAACAGGTGAATAGTGGTAATCCGGTAGTTACAGGCCCGCCTCTGCCAGCGCTTCGCTCACGCTCCTAACGGTACACGAGCATCCTGATACGGTGTGCTCCCTCTGAAAATCTTATTTGGTCACTGGTGACTTTCGCAAAGCGAAACCAACCAGGTTGGCCTGATGAAGTCGCTACGCTCCGCTTGTTGCTTGGACCACTAACGGGGCTTTATGCTGCTATTGTCTGAAATCTGATACATTGCACAAACATCATGTGGAATGCTGTAAAATTCATCAGTATGATTGCTTGCACAATAAGCGATTGGGAAAACACTTCTGGAAGATAAGGGACGAGACGATATGAAAGTGACTGATGAGGCTTTGTTACGTTCAGGGTTTACGCAGCCCGAATTGCAGAAGATAAAAAGCAATATTGAAAAATATGGAGGAACGCTTGGAGAGGCCATAAATGACCTCGCTAGGCGATTTGTTACCTTGGCGGGAGTGGTGGCTGTGTGTGCCTTAGTCCTACTGCTACTTATCGTCTTCAGCTCACCTGACAGAGCAGTTGCATGGGGGCTGGCGATGACCTTTGGGGCTGCCATTATGTCTTTCGCACAGCCGCCGGTAATTTCCTATAAATCCTGGCGTTACCGAAAAACTATCAAGGATTAACTGGTTCCATTTTCTGTAGTCAACAGATCGAAAATCACTTTTGCTTTAACACCATAACCGACAATCTTCATTGTTAGCTTAGGAGTGCTCATTGTGCTGACTTTGCGATAGTAATCGTGTGGAAGCCAGCGGAATAATCTCCAGGCTCCAGTTTTTCGAGCGAGTCCTACAATGCTGTACACACTGGCACCAAGAGTAACACCATTATAGAGAGCCAGGCCTGCGTTAGGATTAAATCCCATGAACTGGGCCGTATGCATCGCGGAGTCAGCAATGATACCTTGCGAGGGTTTATGTCCTGCTGGCTGATCAAAGTTGAGCACTTCTTTCGTTAATCCGTTCATTCCATCGGCAATCAGGACTGCCCCAGCCAGCATACCAATCGGCCCCATAGTGGATAACATCATAAAGCCACCAAAGAGAACCACGCCTGATAGCACCACATTTACAGCGGATATAACATAACCGACGATTTTATTATTTTTCTTAACAAATTCGACCTTCGCGTAAAGCTGTGCGGACTTGGTTCTTAACAGACGCTCTTGTTCAAGCAAGCTGTTTGTTTCAGCACGCAGATTTTTGATGCATACAATGCATTCTTCATCGGTTTTAGCTCGTCGTGCTGTTTCAAATTCTTTCTCTACAACCTGTTTTATCTCTCCAACAAACTTGATACGCGTAAGACCATCTTGCAAATAGAATGCTGACAGCCGGTTTGCAGTTTCGACGAGTTTCCGGGCTTCCAGATTCACCATGGTATCTGACCATGTTCTGTTCCATCCCCTATTAAGCAGCGCGATATCCATAAAGCCTCCTTTCCTAAATGTATCTGGTCATTTTACGTGCAATAAGGTCGGAGACAACAGGAAATACATTTCCCAATATCTGATTTTAGCGGAAAGAACACATGATCAAACCTTGAAACTCCACGCCGCAATTCTTTATTTTTCATTGTCCGATGTTCCAAACGTATTGGAGTACGGGCAGGACTGCCAGCGAGTCACCAACGTAAACAAGTAAATGCTGTTTTCGTATCCCCTATATACCCCAGTGCAGCCTCGCATCCATGCCCGGCAAAAAATCCAGCCGACGACGATCCACATCACTAAGATGTGCCGCAATCTCAAAGTATATTTTCATGGTTGTTGTTATAGATGTGATTATTAACGTGGTAATGATTTTGAGGGGTGTTTTGTAAGGTAGTGGCTGACAGGACAAGCAACAAATTTTAATTGGATATTAGCAATACTGATAATTCGCTTATAATAATAAGAAAAAGGGCTTTAGCTACTTATACACTAATCATTTTCACAACCCGCTCCGTGGGCGCCCCGCTTCGCCTGCGCCAGGCCTTGTTTAAAAGCGCTTTTCTGCATCAAATATCGCTTCATGATGCCTGCCTTTCGTTCCGTCTGACAATGTCAGGCAGGAAACATACCAGAGCATGATATGCACAAAAACATGAAGCATCCGACGTGAGCAGCATTGTGACTGTCTTTACGTTTATCCACCTTATAGCCACAGCGACCGCCTGAGGCTATGCTTCATCCTGCATCATAATAATGAAGAGGCAATGTCATGGATAAAGAGCTCCTGGAAGCGGGGTACCGGGCCTATACCGGTGAAAAAATTGATGTCTATTTTAACACAGGGATCTGCAAACACTCGGGAAACTGCGTGCGCGGCAGCGCGGCGCTGTTCGACCTGAAACGTAAACCGTGGATTATGCCTGATGAAGTGGACGCTGAAACGGTTGTACGCGTCATTGATACCTGCCCAAGCGGTGCGCTGAAGTATCGCCAAAAATAAGTGAGGAACCATGGATATTCTGGAAGGCCATAATATGTTTTACGTGAACGATGCGAACGGGAATAAGGTTGCCGAAATTGTTTTCGTGCCAACCGGCGAGCACCTTAGCATTATTGAGCATACCGACGTTGACCCAAGCCTGAAAGGGCAGGGCGTTGGCAAACAGCTGGTGGCGAAAGTGGTGGAAAAAATGCGCGGTGAGCAGCGTAAAATCATCCCGCTCTGCCCGTTTGCCAAACACGAGTTTGATAACACCCGCGAGTATGACGATATTCGCGCCTGATCCGTCGACAGGGACGTCATCAACACCCATCCGCATGTAACAGCCTGAAAAATAAAGACCTGTTAATTAGCATGGTGATTAATTGTAAATGAGAATGATCTTGATATTCATTCTCATTGGCATTAATGTTTGCTCGTTGTTTATTCAATTTACGGGCGAAACCTTCAAATATAGAAGGTAAGACATTGATCACTATGAAAAAGAAAAGTATTACGGCATGGCTGCTGTTCTGTAGCACTCTGGTCCTGACTGGCTGCCAGTCAATGGATACTCCACCGCAGCTTGCTGCGCAACTTCCTCTCACCTCTCGCATTATTGATGCGCAAACGGGCAAGACGCTTACGCCCGATGCACTTCTGGCGGTGCTGAGCCGTGCGCCGACGGCGATCGTCGGTGAAGAGCACACCAACGCCGATCATCACGCCATTGAGCTTTGGCTTTTGCAAAACATGGTCAAGAAACGCCCGCAGGGCAGCGTGTTGCTGGAGATGTTAACCCCAGACCAACAGCCTGCGGTTGACCGTGTTAAACAGGCGCTGCATGACGGGGCCGCAATGCGCGAGCCGCGGATCCAGGAGGCGCTGCGCTGGAACGCGGGGTGGCCGTGGCCGCTGTACGGCGCGCTGGTGATGACCGCGCTTAAGGCCGATTACCCTTTGCTGGCGGCCAATATTACGCGCGAACGGATCGGCGAAATTTACCAAAATCCCGTTTTCCCGGCGGGTGAACACTCCTCTCAGAAAACTGTCCGCGACGCTCAGGCGTCCATCATCTACCTGATGCACGGCGGCGACATCCAGGCGGCGCAGATACAGGCGATGGTCGCTATCCAGAAAAACCGCGATCGGGCGATGGCGCAGGCGCTGATCGACGCGCCTAGGCCTGCCGTTCTGTTCGCCGGTGGCTACCATGCGGCGAAAGATATCGGTGTGCCAGTGCACATCCAGGATCTCAATGGCTCCGCGCCTGTCGTCCTGATGCTCGCGACTGAAGGCACCACGATAACGGCGAAGCAGGCGGATTACGTCTGGTTTGTGCCGGCCAGCAAACCATGAACCTGCACTGTGATATTCGCGCGCCCTGGGTAAGAGGGTCGGCCACCAGCGTCATTGCGCACGCCGCCATTGCGCTGCCGTTTATCCTGCATTTCGCCAGCCCGCCGCCGGTGGCCTCCCCGGCGGCGGTCATGGTCGCCTGGTCATCCGAGCTCGAAGTCTCGCTGCTTCACCCGACGCTGCCCCCCGGCATCAGCCAGCAGCGGAAGGTTGAGGCGATGAGCGCCGAAGACGCGCCGCAGCGCAAAGAAATGCCGGTGCTGCCGGTCGTCGACGGGGCGGAATTCCAGACGGTGGCGCGCAAGCCCGTGCAAAAAACGGTGAAAAAAACCGAGGTGAAAAAGACATCTCACCAGCAGCAGCGGGAAGAGAAGGGCAACGCGACCCTGACCAGCCGCGCGGCACCGCCCGTGCAGGCCATCGTCAGCACGCGCAACGCCGCGCCGCTTGATACGGACTCCGCCGTGCAAAGTCGCCAGACAATCGGCTGGGAGGCGCTGGTGAAAGGCAAAATCAACCGCATGCGCAATTACCCCGAAGATGCCCGACGGCGCAAACGCACCGGCACCGTGGTGATTGCCTTTAGCGTGAATGGCCGGGGTGAAGTGCTGGTCAGTCGGCTGGTGGACTCCTCCGGCACGCTGTCGCTCGACCGCGCCGCGCTGGATGCCCTGCAAAAAGCGCAGCCGCTCCCGCAGCCGCCGGCCAGTATTTTGCGCAACGGTATTCATAACGTGACGTTACCCGTGGAGTTTACGCTTCTCAGGATTTAAAACCGAAAGGACGACAAATGCACTATTTCCGGTTAATGGCCGCGGGCATTCTGCTTGCGGCACAGTGGGCTATTGCCCAAAACCTGCCGCAGCCGCCGGTGGCCAAAAAAGTGCCCCATGCGACGGAAATGTTTGGCGACACGCGTCAGGACGACTATGCCTGGATGCGCGACGATACCCGGCAAAATAAAACGGTGCTGGATTATCTGCGTCAGGAGAATCTCTACACGCAGCATATTTCCGCCCGGTGGCAGCCGTTAAAAACGCAGGTATATAAAGAGATGCAGGCGCGACAGGTTGAGGATAATTATACCCAGCCGGTACGTAAGGGACATTACCTTTATAAAGTCGACTATCAGCGCGGGGCGAATTTCCCGCGGATCCTGCGCCAGAAAGAGGACGAGACGGAATGGGCACTGGTGCTGGATACCGCCGGGCGCAGCAAAAATCACGACTATTATGCGCCGGGGCGTTTTACCGTCAGTGAAGATAATCGCTATATCGCGCTGGCGGAAGATTATACCGGCGACGGACAGTACCGTATTTCGGTCTATGACAGCCAGAATCGGCAATGGCTGAAAACGCAAATTAAACAGGCCTCTGACGATATCGTTTTCAGCAACGACGGCAAACTGCTCTATTACGTGGCGCTTCAGCCCGAGACGCTAACGCCAGACAACGTAATGCGCGTGGAGTTAAGGACCGGAAACAGGCACGCCGTCTGGCAGGAAAAAGACGGCCAGTTTTATACCGGCATCGCGCGTTCGGCCTCAGATAAGTATTTACTTATTACCCTTAGCGCCAATGATACTTCCGAAGTGCGCTATCTCTCTTTAGATCATCGCGATGCGCCTTTGCAGCTCTTACGCCCGCGCAGCAGCGGGACGGAATATTACGCCGATCACGCCAATGGCCGCTTTTATATTCGCAGTAACCACCAAAATAAATGCTTTGGCCTGTATCAGGGTGACGGAAAAACGGCCTGGCAGCGGGTGCTGACGCCTGAGAAAGATTATGAGCTGGAAGGGTTTACCTTATTTAACCGTGCGGTAGTGGTCGCAGAGCGCTACGACGGGAAAACCCATTACCGCAAATTGAATTTTGCGGACAACCACTGGCAGTCATTACATTTTCCGGATCAAACCTATATGGCGCGGACCGGCAATAATAGCGATGGCCGCGCCACCGTCTTTCACTATATCTACGCCTCGCTCGACCGCCCGCTTGGGTATTACACCTGGGATCTGGCGAGCGGTAAGGTCACGCGCATCCATCAAAAAGCCGTCCCCGGGCTGGTGGAAGGCACCTATACCAGCAGGCTGATCTTTGTTCCCGCGCGCGACGGCGAGTCCATTCCCGTGTCGCTTGTCTGGCGAAAAGATCGCTTTACGCAGGGACATAACCCGCTGCTGGTTTACGGCTACGGGGCCTACGGCATGAGCCTGGACGCGGCGTTCAGCGTGCCGCGCATGAGCCTGCTGGATCGCGGTTTTGTCTTCGCGCTGGCGCACGTGCGCGGCGGCGGCGAGAAGGGCGTGGGCTGGTATCTGGCGGGCAAAAAAGCCAATAAGCAGAACAGCTTCAACGACGTTATCGACGCCACGCGGGGCCTGGTGAAACAGGGCTATGGCGACGCCCGTCGCGTCTACGGCATGGGCGGCAGCGCGGGCGGCCTGCTGCTTGCGGGTGCGGTGAACCAGGCACCGGATCTTTTCCAGGCCGTGGTGCTCCAGGTGCCGTTTGTCGACGTGCTCAACACCATGCTGGATAAAACCCTGCCGCTCACTCAGCAGGAGTACGGCGAATGGGGCAATCCTAATACGGCAGCAGACTACAAAGCCATCAGGGCCTGGAGCCCCTACGACAATATTACGCCGAACGCCTGGCCGACGATGCTTGTCACCACCGGGCTGTACGACTCCCGCGTGCCTTACTGGGAAGCGGCAAAGTACGTCGCGCGTCTGCGCGCAACCAATACGCAAAAAAATAACGTTCAGCTCCTGAACGTCAATATGAATTCGGGGCATAGCGGCCGCAGCGGTCGTTATTCCCGTCTTGAGGACTCCGCCGAGGCGTTTAGTTTCCTCATTTTTGTTGATAGCCAGAAAAATAAATAAGGGGTGTATTTTGAAAAGCACACACGTCGTTGGCTATATGCTGACAGGGTGTCTTATTGTTCCCGTTACCACCTTCTCCGCTGAGAAAGAAGGGGAATCGGTATTTTCGACATTGACCATTACGGATAACGCACAGGCAGAAACGAACCATCCCGGCTCGTCGGCAGAAACCTATACGCGCCCGGGTGCCTACAGCTCGCGCACGCTGAACGAGAATCTGCAAAGCCTGGACGCCTCGTTGCGCAGCATGGCGGGGACATATACGCAAATCGATGCGCTACAGGGGGCGGTGAACGTTAACATTCGCGGGATGAGCGGGCTGGGGCGCGTTAATACCATGGTGGATGGCGTGACGCAGACATACTACGGTATGGCACCCACAACCTATCACTTCGGGCAAAATAACGGCGCAGGCGTGCTAATCGATCCTAACTTTCTTGCCGGGGTTGACGTCACGCGCGGCAGCAGCGCCGGATCGCAAGGCGTGAACGCCCTGGCAGGCAGCGCCAACATGCGCACGCTGGGCATTGATGATGTGATCAAAGCGGGAAGGCAAACCGGCGTCCTTTCGCGCTTTTCGGTTGGCGATAACGGCCTGGGGCGGACCGGGATGGTGACGGTGGCCGGTAAGGCCGATCCCTTTGATAACGGCGGGCTGATCGGCGCGCTGGTGGGCATCAGCGGCAGCCGGACCTACGCCACCTTCGATAACGGTGGCGGGCGCAGCAGCAGTGAGTTTATCGGCGAGGACGTGAAGTATATGCGCCAGGAGCCACGCTCCCAACTGTATAAGCTCAACTTTGATCCTAATCCGTACCATCATATCGAGTTTGCCGGGCGTAACTATCAAAACGTCTTTACCCGACGCGATATCACCAGCGACGATTATTACCTGCGCTACAACTTTGCGCCGCTCACCGAGCTGATCGATTTTAACCTGCTGGCCAGCACGAGCCGTGCCGAGCAGGATTACAAGCCGGAATCGCTGTACAACTTTAATAACGCCTCGACGGAGAATAAATCGAACGCGCTGGATATGAGTAACACCAGTCGGTTCCGCTACGCCGATATTGACGTCGCGTTTCTGTTCGGCGGTAAGCTGATGGACACCGAATACACCCGCCGTTTTGAGCAGGATAACGATACCGACAGGAACGCCTTTGTGCCGTCCGGTAAGCAGAAGATTTCGTCGCTTTATACCGGCTTAACCCTGAATAAAAGCATCTACCAGCTCGATCTCAACCTCAACTACACCCGCAGCAAGGTGTCAGGCATAAAACCGGCCTGTGACGCCAACGAAAAATGTTTCCCGCAGGGGGAGGCAACGATCGACCTGGACGATAAAGCGCTCAACCCGTCCGCGACCTTGTCTGCCCAGGTCACGCCGTGGCTGCAGCCTTTCGTCGGCTGGAGTCGCTCCTCCCGCGCGCCTAACGTGCAGGAGGTCTTTTTCGCGAACGAGGGTGGCGCGTCGATGAACCCGTTCCTGAAACCGGAGAAGGCGGATACCTGGCAGGCGGGCGTCAATATCGTCAAAGAGGGGCTGCTGACGGAAAGGGATTCGTTCCACATGAAGGCGCTGGCCTACGAGTCGCGCATTAAAGATTACATCAACAGCGAATCCTTTTTCCTGTGCTACGACGGGTCGCGCTGCAAGGATATTGATAACTCGGCGAGCGGCTTCAATGCCAATATCTACATCAATACGCCGTCCCCGGTAACGTCCCGGGGGTATGAAATCGAAGCCGGATACGATGTCGGCTATGCCTATGTCAACGTCACCTGGAGCAAGCAGCAGACGGATCAGCCTACCTCTATCGCCAGCACCAGCTACAGCTTTGCCTACGACGACATGAGCGATCTGCCTGACTATTACGCCACGCTGGATCTTGGCGCTCGCTTTTTCGATGAAAAGCTGGTGGTGGGGAGCCTGTTTAAATTCACCGGGAAATCAAAACGCCTGAGCACCGAAGGCATCAGTATTGATTCGAATACGGTCCCGAAAGAGAGCATGCCTGATATTCCGACCATCGTCGATCTCTACAGTAGCTATCAGGTGACGGATAACGTCCTGCTGCGTCTGGGCGTGCAGAACGTCACTAACCGCGATTACTCCGAGGCGCTCAACCGCATGAATCAGAGTCTGGACAATGCCGTTGAAGGGGCGTCGCTGAATACCACGGCGCGCGGCCGAACCTGGATTGCGGGCGGGGAAATTCGCTTCTGATAAAAAGCGGTGTTCAGCCGGGCGCTGAACACCGTGTGTTTAACCGACGAACATTACCGATACACACAGCACGCCGACGATCAGCGTCAGCAGGTTGCCGATGGAGCGGTACGGCTTGAGCGAAGGGATAAGGTAGGTCGAAAGCGTTGGCATGATGAACAAGATCATGGCAATAAGCGGGCCGCTGATGGCGTAAATCATCGAGATGGCATTCGGATTAATGCAGCAGACCACAAAGGTGATCAGCGACACGCCCAGAATGGAAATCGCGCGGTTAAAGGCGCGGCTTTTCTTTACGCCCACCTGATTCAGGCCCGATTTGACGATCTCCGTTGCCCCTTCAATCACCCCGAAATAGGTGCCAAGGAACGATTTTGACATCGCGACAATCGCCACAATAATGCCGGAGACCCCCAGCCAGGCCGGAGACGAAGGCATCATCGACAGCGCAGAGAGGATGGTGACCCCTTCCTCTTTGGCGGCGACGATATAGGACGGCGGGATCGAGAGCAGGCAGCTGAACACAAAGAACAGCACGCTCAGGCAGATGATCAGGTAAGCCACCTTCATGATTTTTTTGCATTTACCCATGGCCGCGTCACCGTATTTTTCGCGACGGTCAACGGC
Organism: Enterobacter cancerogenus; assembly: GCF_019047785.1. NCBI lineage: Bacteria > Pseudomonadati > Pseudomonadota > Gammaproteobacteria > Enterobacterales > Enterobacteriaceae > Enterobacter > Enterobacter cancerogenus. The sequence continues at coordinate 3,639,927 of NZ_CP077290.1, forward strand.
AAACGTCGAGATAATCGGGGTATGGCTAAAAGCGAAAACCATCACCGGGATCGAAATCCACACCTGATGCAGCGTATGTTTATCGAACGCCATCTGGCTGGTCAGAAGCGTTGGCTCCCAGCTGCCGGTCAGATAGAGCGACACAAACAGGAAATAGGCAATCAGCGGGAAGACGAGGAAACCCATGACCTTGATGGTGATGTGGCGGCCCATCAGGAAGATCAGATTCAACACCAGCACCACGCCAAAGCTCACCAGCATTCGCTCCGGGAGCGTAATCGCCATGCGCTTCGCCAGCTGTTCGGTTAAGGAGTTGGTGATCGCCACCGCGTAGATCAGCACCACCACAAAGAAGGCAATGAAATAGAGCGTGGTGATTAGGTTACCGATCTTCTTGCCGTAGTAGTGATTCACCGCGCCGGTGATGCCCTCGTTGCCTGTGGTTTTCGAGGACAGGATAAACTGCGCGAGCGCTTTATGCGGCCAGTAGGTTAAGGGATATGCCACGAGGGCAGTAATCAGCAGGACGAGTGCGCCTGCGGAGCCGAGCTGAATGGGCAAGAACAGCGTTCCTGCGCCCACGGCAGTGCCGTAGAGGGCGAAACTCCAGAGAGTCTCTTCTTTTGACCAAATTTTCGACATTAGAGCAACGTATCAACTGTAAAACGAACAAAAAGAAGTGCAATTTACCATAATTGTGAGCGGAGGGCGCAGTTGCTTCGAAGGAGATTGGCCGGCGATGAAAGCCGGCCTGAGGGAAATCAGTTTGCCAGGGCGCGTCGCTGCTGGCGTCGCTTGATGATTTTCTCGCGCAGAGTGTCATACGCCCAGTTATAAAACATGGTGTAGGGCAGGAAGAACAGGAAGAACCCAATCTCCAGGGACAACGCCTGCCACAGCGTGACGCCCAGCACCGCAGCAACGATGGAGACGCCGATGACGATAAACCCGCACTCGAACCCCAGCGCGTGCAGGGCGCGCACTTTAGCCGTGCGTTTGATGCGGTGAACGGGCCAGAACCGGTCGAAGCCGAAGTTATAGATAATGTTCCAGAGCATCGCGGTGGTCGCCAGAATAATGGTTAACCCGCCCATTTCAACGACGGAGCGCTGCATAAAATACGCCGCCGTCGGGGCGAGGATCGCCGTGGCAATCCCTTCAAAACAGACGGCATGAAAGATCCGCTCCGGCAGTTTACGTTGGAGTGCATCCTGATGTTGCATAGCGTTAGACCTCGTTATTTCGCCAGGTGGGGCGTTAATGCCGCCTATTTTTATCGCTAAAGATGATATATAAAAGATAGTATCCATCGATAAAGTAGATACTTCATGCGTTACTCTCCCGAAGCTCTCACCGCCTTTGTTGAAACCGTTGCCGCCGGCTCTTTTTCCGCCGCCGCGCGCCGCCTGCGCAAAAGCCAGTCCACCATCAGCACCTCGATAGCGAACCTGGAGGCCGACCTCGGGTTTGATCTCTTCGACCGCTCGGCGCGCCAGCCGGTGTTAACCAGCCAGGGTGAGCAGGTGCTGGGCTACGTGCAGTCGATTCTTGCCGCCAGCGCCCGTCTGGACGAGCTGGCGGTGTCGCTGACCGCGCAGACCGAAGCGCGCCTGACGTTCGTGCTTTCCGATACGCTCAACCCGGACGTACTGGAAGATCTGATGAACCAGTTCGACCAGCGTTTTCCCCATACGGAATTCGAATGCCTGATTGGCGAGGAAGAGGACGTCATCGACCTGCTGCAGAAGGAGCGGGCGCAGATTGGCCTGACGGAAGCGCGGGAAAGCTACCCGACCGATATTGGCGTGACCCGGCTTCCCATGCAGACCCGGATGGCAATCTACGTCTCGGCGAACCACCCGCTGGCGGGTCAGCATGAGACGAAAGCCGATGAGCTGCACGGCTGGCGCGAGCTTCAGCTGAGCACCTACCTCGAGCGGGAGGCGACGCGGGCGCGCGGGCCGGTCTGGTCCGCGCCGAATTACCTGTTACTCCTGAGTATGGCCGTGCAGGGTTTTGGCTGGTGCGCGTTGCCCTGTGCGCTGGTGGATGAATTCGCGGCCGCAAAATCGCTGGTTCAACTCAACGTGCCGGGCTGGCCGCGATCGATAGCCATCGATCTGCTGTGGAATAAACGATCGCCACCTGGCGTCGCGGGAAGCTGGCTGCGCCAGTATTTGCAGGACGCACGCTAATCCTTGTGATTAAACTCACTATTTTTAAACAATTGCATCAATTGTTGATAACAATCCTCTACTATCGTCCTGTCATTTTGCACAGAGGTCGTGATGAAAGATGTCGTTATAGTGGGTGCGTTGCGTACGGCTATCGGCTGTTTTCAGGGAGCGCTTGCGCGTCACTCTGCGGTCGATCTCGGCAGTGTGGTGGTCAAAGCGCTGGTCGAACGCAGCGGGATCGCCGCACATGAAATAGACGAGGTGATCCTCGGCCAGGTGCTGACCGCGGGCGCGGGGCAAAACCCTGCCCGTCAGGCGGCGCTCAAGGGCGGTTTGCCGAATACCGTCTCTGCGATAACCATCAACGATGTCTGTGGATCGGGCTTAAAGGCGCTCCACCTGGCGACTCAGGCCATTCAGTGTGGCGAAGCGGAGGTGGTGATTGCCGGAGGCCAGGAGAACATGAGCCGCGCCCCGCACGTCCTGACCGACAGCCGCACCGGCGCGCAACTCGGCAACAGCCAGCTGCTCGACAGCCTGGTGCATGACGGGCTGTGGGATGCCTTCAATGACTATCACATGGGCGTAACGGCAGAGAATCTGGCGCGTGAATACGGCATCAGCCGTGAGCTTCAGGACGCCTACGCCCTGAGTTCACAGCAAAAGGCGCGTGCCGCCATTGATTCCGGGCGTTTTCGCGATGAAATCGTCCCGGTCAGCACACAGCGGCAGAACGGCGAGGCCATTGCGGTGGACACCGACGAGCAGCCGCGCACCGACGCCAGCGCAGAAGGGCTGGCAATGCTCAATCCCGCTTTTGAAACGCTTGGATCCGTCACCGCAGGCAATGCCTCGTCCATTAACGACGGTGCGGCGGCGGTGCTGATGATGAGCGAAAGCAAAGCGCAGGAGCTGAATCTCCCTGTGCTCGCGCGCATTAAAGCCTTTGCCAGCGTAGGCGTCGATCCTGCACTGATGGGGATCGCCCCGGTCTATGCCACCCGACGCTGCCTTGAGCGCGCGGGCTGGCAGCTTTCCGACGTCGATCTGATAGAGGTTAACGAAGCCTTTGCGGCGCAGGCGATTTCGGTGGGCAAAATGCTGGAATGGGACCCGCTGCGGGTTAACGTTAACGGCGGGGCAATCGCACTCGGTCATCCGATTGGCGCGTCTGGCTGCCGCATTCTGGTCTCCCTGGTCCACGAAATGAAAAAACGTAACGCTCATAAAGGGCTGGCAACGCTCTGTATCGGCGGTGGGCAAGGGGTGGCGCTGGCGATTGAACGCTGACGGTTCTGCCTCTGAGAAAACCTCCTGCCGGGAGGTTTTTTTTTGACATCCGGAAATCTATTTTTACCCTTATCAGCTCTTTCTGATGCATTTAAAAACGCTTACGCGCGAAATAATTAACGCCGCTAAGTGCTTTGTGTGATCTCTCTCCTGAAATTTACCCTTAATCGCCGCGTTTTGTTGATGGGCTTCACGTCCATTCTTGCCAAAAAAAGTGAAACAAATAATTTCGATCCTGGTCACTAAAATAACGTTATTTAAAAAATAAACTCCAGTTTCATAAAAACGAAACGTTATTTTAATTGAGGGTTTTGTCATGTTTAAACAATCTCTGGTCCTTGCTTCCCTTATTGGTGCGTCATTCGCGGCACAGGCCGTCACGGTCGACCTGCGCCACGAATACATCGATAGCGGCTCGAATGCGGACCGCGTCTCGGTCTCGCATCGCTTTGCCAATGGCCTGGGTTTTTCTGTTGAAGCGAAATGGAAATCCGGTGGTGATAAGGCCGACCGGCCATTTACCGATATGGTGGGTAACGGTCATGAAGATCAAATTAGCTGGCGCTGGAAAGCCACGGACAATATTGCGCTGACGCCTGCATTTACTATTGAGAGCAATGACAGCCGAACTATCTATAAACCGAATCTGCATCTGCAATATAGCTTCGACAGTGGCTTCTATGTGGCTGCGCGTTACCGCTATGAATATACTCGCTATCCGTCCAGCGCAAATAAAGAAGACGATAAAGTTAACCGTGGCGATGCGTGGGTAGGCTGGGTATTAGGTGACTGGCGTACCGAGCTGAACTATGTTTATGCGAAAAGTTCAGAAGGCATGGTTCGTAATAACAATAAAGATTACTCCAACGAATATAACGCCAAGCTGGCGTATAAATGGGATAAAAACTGGGCGCCGTATGTTGAAGTTGGCAACGTGGGTGTGAAAGAGACCGATGAGCGTCAGACCCGTTTCCGTTTAGGCGTGGCGTACTCGTTCTAATCATTCAACGCCTTCCCCAAAAACCGCCGGGTGGTGCTAACGCTTACCCGGCCTGCTCTTTTCCTCCATTTCACTGGCCGGCAAAAAATAATCGCGCAATCAGCTAAAAAAAAGCCCTCCGTAGCGGAGGGCAAGGCCAGTTACAGAAACACAAACTCAAATCATGCATGCAACATGTCGGGTTGCTCGGGGAGTTTCGCGATATAGAGCGCCGGTTTGCCGTCTTTATCGGAACTGTACAGTACCGCCTTATCATCCGGCGTAAAGGAGGGATGCGGATGGGTGACCTGGCGGCTGTTCGCGACCGTCGCCCAGGAGGTATCGTGACGGGCGATACGGAACCAGGCTTTTTCCGCCACGTTAAAGCCATAAAGATACGGATCGTTATCGATGGTATAGCCACCGGTGTCTTTCACATCGACCGGCGTGCCGGAGCCATCGCCTACCAGCAGGGTGCCGTCAGCGTTGCTCATCAGGTGTGAACAGGCGGGCATCTGCATCACCTCTTCATTCACGCCACTCTCCGGGTTAAAGCGGCTGATGGTGCGCCCCTGTTGCCCTTTTAAATAAGAGACATATATCAGTGCAGAACCGTCCGGTACCCAGAATTCGTGGGTGCAGCTTTCGCCTTCTGCGTGCGCTTTTACCTTACGCACGTTGCTACCGTCTTCGTTAACCAGCCACATGCGGGCATCGACCAGGTCGTGCGGGCCTTCATGGCAGAAGGCCACGGTATTGTCATCAAACGGGCGATAGATCGGATGGCCGAGCCAGATTTTCTCGTCGAGAATGGTCGTGCTTTCGCCGGTTTTCAGGTCCACGCGCAGCAGGCGGCAGTGCGGCCCTTTGTGGAAAAAGTCGTGGAAAATTTTCCAGTCGTTTAGCGGCGTCCAGTCAGCTTTGTCAATTTCGATCCCCACCAGTTTGGTGCAGTCGCTGTTGGCAACCCAGGTGCCATAGCCGACCCACTCATCGGGGACCCGGTACACTTCGCGCTCGGCCAGGGTCTTTAAATTCACCTCCAGCAGCGTGCGATCGTTCTTCACATAGTAGAACGAGGTGTCATCCGGCGAGAGGAACCCGCCGAAGGTGTTATCACCCGCACCTTCCGTCAGCTGCACCGCTTCTGCATTTTTCAGATCCAGCAGGTAGTAATTCCAGTGACCGTCAAATTCCCCGGCAAACAGCAGATGGCTGCCATCGTTAAAGAAGCACTTCTGGTAGAAGTAGTTGCGATGACAGGTTACCTCGGGCGGGGTCAGGCGGGTGACTTCCACGCCCGTATCCGGATCGCGGCTGACCGCATAGTTCAGCTTGACCCGCATACCTTTAGCCATAATGCACTCCTTTAAAAGAGAAAAGTTGAATTGAAAACTTGCCTCTAAATTATCAAAACATCGTTTCAATGTGTGTGACTGGCCGCGCACTTTGTAATAAAGAGTAACTGCTAAGCCGCAATCTTTGATTTTTAACGCGAAATGTTTTTGTCGGCGTTAAAAGTTCAAGGTTTTATAATGCATTGTTTCTTATCATAAATATTCATTTCGTTCCCTTTGTCTCATTTCGCTGGTGGCGGACAATCGTGATCCGAACGCCATTTTTGCTATAAACTCACAGAAAAATTGAAACGTTGTTTTAAATGTAATTGAAAACCCCTGATTCAAGGGATAGTATGTCTTCATCAACAAAACGGAACATCGTTTCGTTAATTATCTCTGCCTTCGGGCACGATCAATTCTGGAGGTTAAGGTGGACGTCAGACAAAGCATCCACAGTGCGCATGCAAAAACGCTGGATACCCAGGGGCTGCGCAGTGAGTTTTTAGTTGAGCAGGTTTTTACAGCCGATAACTACACCATGGTGTATAGCCACATTGACCGCATTATCGTCGGTGGGATCATGCCGGTTGCAAAAACCGTCTCAGTAGGCGGGGAAGTGGGTAAGCAGCTGGGCGTGAGCTATTTTCTGGAGCGTCGTGAGCTGGGCGTGATCAACATCGGCGGGCCGGGCACCATTACCGTCGACGGCCAGTGCTACGAAATCGGCCATCGCGATGCGTTGTACGTGGGGAAAGGGGCCAAAGAGGTGGTGTTTTCCAGCATCGATAGCGGTAAACCTGCGAAGTTTTACTACAACTGCGCCCCGGCCCATACCTCTTATCCCACCAAAAAAGTGACCCCGGCGGACGTGGCTCCGGTCACGCTTGGCGATGACCTCACCAGCAACCGCCGCACCATCAACAAATACTTTGTGCCGGATGTGCTGGAAACCTGCCAGCTGAGCATGGGGCTGACCGAGCTGGCGCCGGGTAACCTGTGGAATACCATGCCGTGCCATACCCACGAACGCCGCATGGAAGTTTACTTCTACTTCAATATGGATGACGACGCCTGCGTGTTCCACATGATGGGGCAACCGCAAGAAACGCGTCATATCGTGATGCATAACGAACAGGCGGTCATTTCGCCGAGCTGGTCGATTCATTCAGGCGTGGGAACGAAAGCCTATACCTTCATCTGGGGTATGGTCGGTGAAAACCAGGTCTTTGATGACATGGACCACGTCGCAGTAAAAGATCTGCGCTAGTCGCAGGCAGTTAAGTTTAAACCTGCCTGTTGGTGACAGGCGCTGATAGAGTGAGGAACAAACATGATTCTGGATGCATTTTCTCTGCAGGGTAAAGTGGCTGTCGTGTCCGGTTGTGACACCGGGCTGGGTCAGGGGATGGCGTTAGGCCTGGCGGAAGCGGGCTGCGATATCGTGGGCATCAACATCGTTGAACCAACGGAAACCATCGAGCGCGTTACCGCGCTGGGCCGCCGCTTCCTGAGCCTGACCGCCGACCTGCGTCAAATTGACGTCATCCCGGAGCTGCTGGAGCGCGCGGTGGCGGAGTACGGACATATCGATATTCTGGTCAACAACGCGGGCCTGATCCGTCGCGAAGACGCGATCAGCTTTAGCGAGCGCGACTGGGACGACGTCATGAACCTGAACATCAAGAGCGTGTTCTTTATGTCTCAGGCGGCGGCGAAGCACTTTATTGCCCAGGGCAACGGCGGCAAGATCATTAATATCGCGTCGATGCTCTCCTTCCAGGGCGGTATTCGCGTGCCATCCTACACGGCGTCTAAAAGCGCGGTAATGGGCGTTACCCGCCTGCTGGCGAACGAGTGGGCGCAGCACAACATCAACGTTAACGCGATTGCACCGGGCTACATGGCGACTAACAATACCCAGCAGCTGCGTGCTGATGAAGAGCGTAGCGCGGCTATCCTTGAGCGTATCCCAGCGGGACGCTGGGGCCTGCCGAGCGATCTGATGGGGCCGGTTGTCTTCCTGGCTTCCCCGGCGTCTGACTATATCAACGGTTACACCGTGGCTGTTGACGGCGGCTGGCTGGCGCGTTAATACCCCAGTCGGTAATAACCTCTGCCCTTGGGCGGAGGTTTTTTTTGCCTCGAAATACCCATTATCCATATCGCCAAAGATGAAAAATCCATATTGATAAATGTGGGTTGATGCTGGTCACACTATAATCTGTTGTAAATTAAGAAATTAGTAAAAGCAGAGGATTATTCAGGATTAGTTGAAAGTGTAATGTCCATCACATAACGTTACCTTGCAGCGAAATAATCCATATCTTCACCAGTTCCGGCCTGACACTTTTCCGCGCTATCTCGTAATTTCAGTGAACGAATTTCGCTGTTCAGGCAGGAAACTATGACATCTCTCAATGACTCTACCCTCATGCCCGCGGCGCTGCGCGACACCCGCCGCATGAACCAGTTTGTCTCCGTCGCGGCGGCCGTAGCGGGTCTGCTGTTTGGGCTGGATATCGGCGTTATCGCCGGTGCGCTGCCGTTTATCACCGATCATTTTACGTTAAGTAATCGCCTGCAGGAGTGGGTGGTGAGCAGCATGATGCTGGGCGCCGCAATTGGGGCGTTGTTCAACGGTTGGCTCTCGTTCCGCCTGGGACGAAAGTACAGCCTGATGGTCGGGGCGATCCTGTTTGTGGCCGGTTCACTGGGGTCGGCGTTTGCCACAAGCGTTGAGGTGCTGTTGCTCTCGCGCGTGCTGCTTGGCGTGGCGGTGGGGATCGCCTCCTACACCGCGCCGCTGTATATCTCCGAAATGGCGAGCGAGAACGTGCGCGGCAAGATGATCAGCATGTATCAGCTGATGGTGACGCTCGGCATCGTGCTGGCGTTTCTTTCCGATACCTGGTTCAGCTACACCGGTAACTGGCGCGCCATGCTCGGCGTGCTGGCGTTGCCCGCGCTGTTGCTGATGGTGCTGGTGATTTTTCTGCCGAATAGCCCGCGCTGGCTGGCGCAAAAAGGCCGCCACGTCGAGGCGGAAGAAGTGCTGCGAATGCTACGTGACACCTCTGAAAAAGCGCGTGAAGAGTTGAACGAGATCCGCGAAAGCCTGAAGCTGAAGCAGGGCGGCTGGGCGCTGTTTAAGGTCAACCGCAACGTGCGCCGCGCCGTGTTTCTGGGGATGCTGCTGCAGGCGATGCAGCAGTTTACGGGCATGAACATCATCATGTACTACGCTCCACGCATCTTTAAAATGGCGGGCTTCACCACGACCGAGCAGCAGATGATCGCCACCCTGGTGGTCGGGCTGACCTTTATGTTCGCCACCTTTATTGCCGTATTTACCGTCGATAAAGCCGGACGTAAACCGGCGCTGAAAATTGGCTTTAGCGTGATGGCGCTCGGTACGCTGATCCTCGGCTACTGCCTGATGCAGTTTGATCAGGGCACGGCATCGAGCGGGCTTTCCTGGCTCTCCGTCGGCATGACCATGATGTGCATTGCCGGTTATGCAATGAGCGCCGCGCCGGTGGTGTGGATCCTGTGCTCTGAAATTCAGCCGCTAAAATGCCGCGACTTTGGTATCACCTGTTCCACCACCACCAACTGGGTGTCGAACATGATTATCGGTGCGACCTTCCTGACGCTGCTGGATGCCATTGGTGCAGCGGGAACATTCTGGCTCTACACGGTGCTGAACGTGGCGTTTATTGGCGTAACGTTCTGGCTGATCCCAGAAACCAAAGGGGTGACGCTGGAGCACATTGAACGCAAGCTGATGGCGGGGGAGAAGTTAAAAAACATAGGCGTGTGATTTTATTGCCCGGTGGCGCTTACGCTTACCGGGCCTACGATAGCCTGTAGGCCGGGTAAGCGTAAGCGCCACCCGGCTTTGTTTTTTTACCGCATCGCACGTCTTAAAATACGTTCCGCCTGACGCTGGAAATCAGCGGCGGTCTCTTCGACGGTTTTCTGACCGTAGTCGAGGTACTGCAACGACGTGCCAAACTGCGCCACGATTTGCGGGTCGTCAAAATAGGGTGAAACGGAGAGTTTTGTCGGCAGGGATTGCGCCAGGCGCAGGCCGGCAACCGACGGGTCGTTCTCCTTGATCGTGCCGTCCTCTGTGAGGAACTGCACCGCCGCTTTGCTCAGCGGCACGCCGCGTTCCAGCCCCAGCGTGTCCACCCCCTCTTTGCTGTTCAGCAGGAAGTTAATCAGCTTCGCCGCCGCCTGCGGGTTCTTGGTGGATTTACCAATCGACAGCATCTGCGCCGGTTTAAAGAACAGGCCTGCGTCGGTCGCGCCTGGCAGCATCGGATAATTACCCAGCTCCAGTTTTGCCGGTGGCTTCAGGTTGTCGGAGTATTTGTTAATGGTTGAGTTCCACATGTAGGTTCCGCCCCATTCGCCCTGGATCCACGGCTTCATCTCATACATGTTGCTCTTGCCAAACGACGCATAGTATTTGGTGTCCGGCATGACGTGACTGTCGATCAGCTTTTTGTAGGTCTGGAAAAACTCAACCCACTGCTCTTTGGAATAAGTGAACTTTTTGGTCTTCTCGTCCACCGCCGGAATGTTGTATTTCTGGATCATGTAGGAGTTCAGCAGCGCCAGGGTGTCCTGATGTTCCAGCACCACCGGATAATACTGCTTGCCGAGCTTGCTCTCGAACGCCTTACCGGCGGCCATCAGCTCGTCCCAGGTTTTTGGGTATTCAACGCCCGCTTTTTTCCAGGTCTCGTCGTTGAAATAGAAAACGCGCGCGGTGACGGAGATCGGAATGCCGTTCAGCTTGCCGTTAACCGTGGTCGACTGCAGCTCTTTCGGATCGAACTGCGTCAGGTCAATGGTGTCTTTCAGCGTGTTCAGATCGTAGAAGCCGTCACCAGTTTTAGAGAAAATCGGCAGCCAGTTCCAGTTGGTCTGCATCACGTCCGGTTCGGTGCCGCCTGCAATCTGGGTCGTCAGGCGCGATAAGTGGCCGTCCCAGCCGGTGTATTCTGCTTTGACGTTAATGTCCGGGTTCTGTTTATGGAACTCTTCCAGCGCTTTCAGGGTGACCTGGTGACGGCCATTGCCGCCCCACCAGGACATGCGTAAATCGACATTTTGCGCCATCGATGGCAATGCGGTAAGGCCCAGAGTCGCGGAGATTGCTGCGCTTAAAAGCACTTTTTTCATTTTTATAACTCCATTAAAGAGAGATGTTCTGCTCGGTTTTCGCGTCAAAAACATGACACTTATTCATGTCAAACGTGAAGTACACCTTGCGATGAAGGCCTTTATCAATCATCGGTTTGGCTTCATCGGAAGGAATTCGGGCGGTCAGTTCGTAGTCCGCGACTTTGAGGTACACAAAGAATTCGTGGCCCATATTTTCGACGCGCACCATCTCGCCGCTGCATCCGCCGTTTGGGAACGGCTCGTCGGAGAGCGAAACAAATTCCGGGCGCACGCCGTAGAAGACCTCCTGCCCGGCATAAGCGGAGACTTTCTCCTGCATGGCCGCGTTTAACGGCATGGATTCAGCCCCGATGGCGATATGCAGTCGGCCCTCTTTTTCCACCAGGCGGCAGGGGCGAATGTTCATCTCCGGCGCGCCGATAAAGCCCGCCACGAACATGTTTTTGGGTTTGTGATAAAGGTTGTCCGGGGTATCCACCTGCATGATGTGGCCGAGCTTCATCACGCAGATGCGGTCGCCCATGGTCATCGCTTCGGTCTGGTCGTGGGTCACATAGACGGTGGTGGCCGGTTTGCCTGACGCCTTAAGCTGTTTGTGCAGGTCGGAGATGCGGATGCGCATGGAGGCGCGCAGCTTGGCATCGAGGTTCGACAGCGGCTCATCGAACAGGAACACGTCCGGCTTTTTGACAATCGCACGGCCTACGGCCACGCGCTGTGCCTGACCGCCGGAAAGCTGACGCGGCAGACGGTCGAGCAACTCTTCCAGCTCGAGGATTTTGGCCGCCTCGTTCACCTGAGACTCAATCTGATCTTTCGGCAGCTTGCTGAGCTTCAGGCCAAAGGCCAGGTTCTCACGCACCGTCATGTGCGGATAGAGCGCATAGTTCTGGAACACCATCGCGATCCCGCGCTCTTTCGGGGCGAGGTTGTTCACAATCTTCTCGCCGATGCGCACTTCGCCGCCGCTGATGGTTTCCAGCCCGGCCAGCATGCGTAGGGTGGTGGATTTGGCGCAGCCGGACGGCCCGACGATCACCATAAACTCGCCTTCAGCGATTTTCAGGTCGATAGCATGTACCGCTTTGAAGCCGTTGGAGTAGACCTTTTCCAGTTTGTTGAAGATAACTTCAGCCATGGTATTTCCCTCTTAACCTTTAATTCCGCTGCTGGTCACGCCCTGGACGAAGTAGCGCTGTGCCAGGAAGAAGACGATGATGGATGGCAAAATGGAGATGCTCGCCATTGCCAGAATTTCGTTCCACGGCGCCCCTTCGGTGACGTCGATGGACATTTTCAGAGCCAGTGCAATCGGGTATTTATCCACGCTGTAGACATAGATCAGCGGCCCGATAAAGTCGTTCATGGACCACATAAACTGGAACAGGGCAACGGAGATGATGGCAGGCTTCAGAATCGGCACGACCACATACCACAGCACCTGAATGGAGTTACAGCCGTCAATCTGCGCGGCTTCCTCCATGTCACGCGGCACGCCGCGCAGGAACTGGATCAGCATGAACACGAAGAACCCCTGCGTGGCGAAGGCCAGCGGCAGGTACAGCGGCATGTAGCTGTTCAGCATGCCCATTTCACGGAACATCAGGTACTGCGGGATCAGCAGCACGGTGCTTGGCAGCAGCATGGTGGTGATGAGCGTGGCGAACCAGAACTTCTTCCACGGGATCTCGAAGCGGGCAAAGCCGTACGCCACGATGGTGGAGGAGATAATGGTCAGGATCACTTTGGGGATCACATACTTAAAGGTGTTCAGCATGTAATGGCCAAAGTTGTACTCGGTCCCGGTTTTCCAGCCGTTAACGAAGCCGTCCCAGGTGGCGTGGGCAGGCCACAGGCTCAGGGTGGTGAAGATCTCGTGGTTCGGTTTGAACGACGCCGAGAACATCCACACTAGCGGGTAAAGCATCAGCAGGCCGACAAACAGCAGGATCACGTAGCGAATGCTGGCGTTGATCTTCTCTTTGCGCAGGGTGCGCGCCACTTCGCGCTCGGCGACGCTTCTCGCCGTGGAGAGTTGTTGGATATCAGCCATTTTTGCCTCCTTTATCGGCGGAGTAGAACACCCAGTATTTCGACGACTTAAAGGCGATACCGGCAAAGACGGCGACCACCAGGAACAGAACCCACGCCAGCGCCGCCCCGTACCCCATGTCGAAGTATTTAAACGCGGTGTCGTAGATGTAGAGCGAGAACAGGTAGGTCGAGTAGGTTGGCCCGCCGCCGGTGATGACGTATGGCCCGGTAAATTCCTGGAACGCCTGGGTCGTCTGCATGATGAAGTTGAAGAAAATCACCGGGGTAATCAGCGGCACGGTCACTTTCATGAACATCTGCCATTTTGACGCCCCGTCGATCATCGCCGCTTCATACTGCGACTGCGGCACGTTTTGCAGCGCCGCGAGGAAGATGACCATCGCGGAGCCAAACTGCCAGACGCGCAGCAGCGTCACGGACATCAGCGCCAGAGACGGCTCGCCCAGCCAGTTCACCGGGTCAAAACCAAATACCCCGATAAAGCTGTTAAGCAGGCCATCAATAGCAAAAAGCGCGCGCCAGAGCACCGCAATGGCGACGGAACTGCCGAGAATAGAGGGAATATAGTAGGCGGTACGGAAGAATCCGATGCCGCGTAATTTAAAGTTCAGAACAAACGCTATTCCTAATGCAAACGCGAGCTTTAAGGGGATGGTTAAAAATACATACGCGAACGTCACGCCCATTGATTTCCAGAAGAGCGTGTCTTCGGTAAACATGTAGCGATAGTTCTCAATGCCGTTAAACACCGGCGGGCTCATCAAATCGTAATCCGTAAAGCTAAGAAAGAACGATGAGACAAAAGGGAAAGCCGTAAAGAGTATCAGCCCAATTATGTAGGGCGATATCCACGCTAACCCCAGCAGCTTGTTTTCATTCATACATACCTACCTGGCGATCGATGGTTTAAAACGGAATCTGCGTTTCGTTACCGCGCCCACGCCTGTTAAGTGCGGCATGAGCGAGAATGCTTAGGGCTGCGCGTCTCGGCTGTACTCATTGACATATTGTTTTTTAAGGATTTTGTAGAGCTGTGCTCGCTGCGCGCGGGTTTAGTTTCAAAAGAGACGAACCACTGTTTTTGAATACTAAAGCGTCGTTTTAATTTATTTTATTGCGATTTGTTTCCGCGTCATTCGCTTAATGATGGAAATGTGATCAATGTCGAAACGGTGTTTCAATAAGGTGAGGGCGGTGGCATTTTTGACTTTTCAGTAAGCCCCAGAACCCAGTTTTGCGGCGGAAGGTCGAAAAATGAGGGAGGGATAATTAACAACGAAATTGTGAACAGGGTAACTACTAATTCTGATAGTCGGTGTACAGTTAGACTAATCTCGCGTTCAGATAATTCTTACTTTCTTGTATCATCGATTCACGAGAACCCATCGAGCAGAAATTTACTGCCTCTTAAAAAGAAGAACGGTTATGTCAGCAATGGACTTCAAGAAAAATACGGACCTCGATTTCCCCCGCTATACCTCCCCGGCTCACAGCGCAAAAGAGATTGACCTTCTGGGACTGCTGGACGTCCTGTTGGCGGCGAAAAAACGCATCATTGCGATTACGTTTACCTTTGCCCTGGCGGGCCTGGCCATTGCGTATCTCATGCCGCAAAAGTGGACCAGTAAAGCCGTGATCACCCCTGCCGAGCAGACGCAGTGGAACCCGCTGCGACAGATGATGGTAGCCTTGCAGGTACTGGATGTGGACGTGAAGGTCGACCGTCCTGACGTATTTAATATGTTCATCAAAAAGTTTCAGTCGCAGACGCTGCTCGAAGAGTACATGAAGAACTCCCCGTATGTGATGTCGCAGCTGGAAGGCACCAACGTGGACCCGCTGGAACTGCACCGCGCGGTGGTGAATATCTCTGAAAAAATGAAAGCGACGGATAACACCCTGGCGAAAGATGCGGATAAAGCGCCGTACGTCTCCTGGACGCTGAGCTTTACCGCGCCGACGGCAGGTGACGCGCAGACGGTGCTGGAGGGCTACGTTGACTATATCACCCATATCGTTGAGCAGGAGACGATGCAGAATATTCGTAACCAGATCGCGCTGAAAACGAAAGTGGTGCAGCAGCAGCTGGCGCTGGATCGCGTGCGTCTGACCAATCTGCATAACACTAATCTGCAGCGTCTTAACTATTCGCTGGAAGTGGCGAACGCGGCCGGCATCAAAAAACCGGTCTACAGCAATGGTCAGGCAGTGAAAGATGACCCGGATTATTCCGTTGCGCTCGGGGCGGACGGTATCGCGCAAAAGCTGCAGATTGAAAAGAACCTCAAAGACGTTGCCGAGCTGAACGCCGACTTCCAGAACCGCGAATACTTCCTGGCCCAGCTGCAAAACCTGTCCGTTGAAGACGTCAAGCTGGAGCCGTTTAAATATCAGCTTACTCCGTCAATGCCGGTGAAAAAAGACGGCCCGGGTAAAGCGTTGATTGTGATTCTTGCCGCGCTGGTTGGCGGCCTGTTTGCCTGCGGCAGCGTGCTGCTGCGCGGCGCCATGATTGCACGCGCTCCGCTGCCTGAACCGGTCACGGAATAAACCTGCGGTAATAACGAGAAGGGGCGCTGTTTCAGCGCCCCTTTTTATTTCAGGAAATCCTCGCGGACCGGCGTGAAGGTATCCAGCAGCGTGCCGGGTTTCAGGCACACGCAGCCGTGCATAATGTGCGGCTCCTTGTACAGCGTATCGCCCGCCGTCACCACGCGTTTCTCTTCCCCGATGGTGAACTCAAACTCACCGGAGAGAACATAGGTTAGCTGCTCATGCGGATGGTTATGCATCGGGCCAATGGCGCCCTGTTCAAAATTAACCTCAACCGCCATCATCTTACCGTTATGCGCCAGAATGCGTCGCGTGACGCCGTTGCCCAGATCGTCCAGCGTCGTCTCTTTATGGAAAACAAACATATCTCCGCCTTGGTTTAATGTGAAACATTGTTTCATTTAATTTATCCCAGCAAAAATGAAAAAGAAACGCGCTGCTAAAGAACTGGAAACAGGATCACAAGTTTGCTTCACTGGGAGCAACATTAAGGAGAGTCTATGAAAACGATCGGTCTGTTAGGTGGCATGAGTTGGGAATCGACCATTCCCTATTACCGTCTGATTAATGAAGGGGTCAAGCAACGCCTGGGCGGACTGCATTCGGCAAGCCTCCTGCTGCACAGCGTGGATTTCCACGACATTGAAGCCTGCCAGTCTCGCGGGGAGTGGGATAAAGCCGGAGAGATGCTGGCGCAGGCGGCGCTCGGGCTGGAACGTGCGGGCGCAGAGGGGATCCTGCTCTGTACCAATACCATGCACAAAGTGGCGTCCCACATTGAGACGCGCTGTGCGCTGCCGTTCCTGCACATTGCCGACGCGACCGGGCGGGCGATTGCCGCTTCGGGGATGTCGCGCGTGGCGCTGCTGGGCACGCGCTATACCATGGAGCAGGATTTCTACCGGGGCCGCTTAGAAAGCGCGTTTGGCATTGAAAGCCTGATCCCGGACGAAGCCGATCGGGGGCGCATCAACCAGAGCATCTTTGAGGAGCTGTGCCTTGGCACTTTCAGCGAAACCTCGCGCGCGTATTACGTCAGCGTCATTGAGAAGCTTGCGCGTCAGGGGGCGGAAGGGGTGATTTTCGGCTGTACCGAAATCGGCCTGCTGGTTCCCGTGGAGCAAAGCCCGATCCCGGTGTTTGATACCGCCGCCATTCATGCCGCAGATGCGGTGGAATTTATGCTGTCATAAGGGGTTCTGTAGGTCAGGTAAGCGAAGCGCCACCTGACGCGCGTGCTCAATTAAATGTTCGGTGAAAGCCTCGACCAGCGCGGACGCCGGGCGATGCAGCGGGCGGATCAGGCTCACGGTAAACGGAACGGAAACGCTAAAGCGGCGGATCACAATGCCGCTTCCGGCGTAGTCCATCGCCGTGAGCGGGTTCACCACCGAAATACCCACGCCTGCGCGCACCATGGCGCAAATCGAGGCGGCGCTGTGCGTTTCTACCACCATCCGCCGCTTCACCTGATGCTCGGCAAACAGCGTATCCAGCAGCTGTCGATAGCTGTCGGTTTGCGACAGGCTGATGTAATTCTCCCCCTGGAAATCCGCAGGCGTCAGCACCTCTTTTGCGGCCAGCGGATGCCCTTCGGGCAACACGCACACTTCGTCCAGCGCCAGCAGCTCCGTGCGTTCCGTACCGGCGGGCGTAGCGAGCGTTTCCGTCAGGCCCAGATCGTGACGCTGTGCAGAGAGCCACTCTTCGAGCAGCGGCGACTCCTGCGGCACGATGGTGAGATTGACCTCGGGATAGCGGGCAAGAAAGGGCTGTAACAGCATGGGTAAAAAGGACTGGGAAAAGACGGGCAGGCAGACGATAGACAGCTCACCCTGGCGAAACTCGCGCAGGCTCTCCGCCGCGCTGACAATGCGATCCAGCCCGTACCAGGAGCGCTGAACTTCCTCAAACAGACGCAGCCCTTGCACCGTCGG
The DNA here is from genome assembly GCF_019047785.1 of Enterobacter cancerogenus. Lineage (NCBI taxonomy): Bacteria > Pseudomonadati > Pseudomonadota > Gammaproteobacteria > Enterobacterales > Enterobacteriaceae > Enterobacter > Enterobacter cancerogenus. Next base: position 3,657,454 of record NZ_CP077290.1, read on the forward strand.
GTGCAGCCTGCCGCGTGTGCGTTCAAACAGCTTCAGTCCCAGCACTTTCTCAAACCGCGCCAGCTCGCGGCTGACCGTCGGCTGGGAGGTATGCAGCATCTGTGCGGCTTCGGTGAGATTACCAGTCGTCATCACGGCGTGAAAAATCTCGATGTGGCGGAGGTTAACGGCGGGCATAAGTCACCTGAACGTTGAGCGTTATCCATATCATTTTTGCATAGACTCGCGATAAAACGATATTTTTTATTCTCTTTCGGCTGTGGCGTAATGGACAAAACAGTCATGATCCGGAGTACCACCATGCCACGCCCGCTCAACCAGACCGATACCGATCTGAACGCCGACAACCTGCTGCGCCTGCCCGCTGAATTTGGCTGCCCGGTGTGGGTCTACGACGCACAGATTATTCGCGAGAAAATTGCCGCCCTTCATCAGTTTGACGTGGTGCGTTTCGCCCAAAAAGCCTGCTCCAATATTCATATTCTGCGACTGATGCGTGAACAGGGCGTAAAGGTAGACTCCGTTTCGCTGGGCGAAATCGAGCGCGCGCTGGCGGCCGGGTTTGATCCGCAATCCGACAGCGACGCGATTGTGTTCACCGCCGATCTGATCGACGACGCAACCCTCGCACGCGTTCATGAGCTGCGCATTCCCGTTAACGCCGGTTCGGTGGATATGCTGGAGCAGTTGGGGCAGGTATCACCCGGCCATCGCGTCTGGCTGCGCGTCAACCCAGGCTTTGGTCACGGCCACAGTCAAAAAACCAACACCGGCGGCGAGAACAGCAAGCACGGGATCTGGCATGGCGATCTCCCTGCCGCGCTGGAGGTACTGCAGCGCTACGGCCTGAAGCTGGTTGGCATTCACATGCATATCGGCTCCGGCGTGGACTACGGTCATCTTGAGCAGGTGTGTGGCGCAATGGTGGATCAGGTGCTGGCGTGTGGTCAGGATCTGGAGGCGATCTCCGCGGGGGGCGGCCTGTCCATTCCGTATCGCGAAGGCGAAGAGGCGATCGATACCGATCACTATTACGGCCTGTGGAGCGCCGCGCGCGACAAAATTGCGGCCCACCTGGGCCACGCGGTGAAGCTGGAAATTGAGCCGGGGCGTTTCCTGGTGGCGGAGTCCGGCGTGCTGGTGGCGCAGGTGCGCAGCGTGAAAGAGATGGGATCGCGCCATTTTGTGCTGATCGACGCGGGCTTTAACGATCTGATGCGCCCGTCCATGTACGGCAGCTATCACCACATTACGGCACTCGCCGCCGACGGGCGCGATCTGCTGAACGCACCGCGCGTGGAGACGGTGGTCGCCGGTCCGCTGTGTGAATCCGGGGACGTGTTCACCCAGCAGGAGGGCGGTAAAGTGGAAACCCGCGCGCTGCCTGAAGTGAAGCCGGGTGACTATCTGGTGCTGCACGATACCGGCGCGTACGGGGCGTCGATGTCCTCTAACTACAACAGCCGCCCGCTGCTGCCGGAAGTGCTGTTTGATCGCGGCGTGGCAAGATTGATCCGTCGCCGCCAGACCATTCAGGAACTGCTGGCGCTGGAGCTGTTCTGAGTGAAATACGGCCCCGTCGTCACCGAGTCGCGCAAGACCAGCGTGCCGGTAAACGGCGGGATCGCCTCCACCGGCTGGTTCTTCGCCAGCCGGATCGCCTGATCGATAGCAGTGACGATCATGTTGTCGATCGGCAGATAAACCGAGGACAACGCGGGCTCCAGCCATTTCGCGCTCGGCGCATCATCAAACCCAAACAGCGAAATATCCTGCGGGATCTTCAGCCCGGCCTGGTGTAATGCTTTGAACGCACCCAGCGCCATATCATCGTTACAGGCAAACAGCGCGCTGAACGGCACGGCGTCGACGATAAGCTCCTTGCACAGCTCATAACCCCGCGTCATTCCCGCATCGCCGTATTTAATCCGTCGTTCGTCAAGACGGATGCCGTGCTTCTCCAGCGCTTTGCGGTAGCCCATCAGGCGGGCTTTACCGGTAGGAGTATGAATGGGAACGGTGATGCAGGCGATCTCGCGATGGCCCTGGCTTATCAGGTAATCCACGGCTTTAAACGCGGCATCCTGCTGCTCGAAGAACACGCAGCGATCCGCCGCCTGGCTAACCTCACGGTTGATCACCACCAGCGGGGTTTGCACCGTGTTGATAAGCTTCATGATCGCCTTTTCGCTCATGTAGCGTGTATAGAGAACGATGGCGTCGCACTTGCGATCCGCCAGCATCTGAACGGCCTGCTCTTCCTGCTCGGGCGCATCATGACCGTCGGTGACGATCAGCTGCTTGCCGTGCGTTTCGGTCTGCCGGGAGGCCTGCTGCAACAGGCGACCAAAGTAAAAACCGTCAAAGGTGGAGACCACCAGACCAATGCTGTTGCTGGTCTGGTTCGCCAGCGAACGCGCGAGAAAGTTCGGGCGATAGCCCAGCTCTTCCATCGCGGTGAACACCTGCTGACGCGTACTCTCTTTAACCTGACCCGTGCCGTTCAGCACGCGCGAGACGGTGGCTTTCGACACGCCCGCGCGTAATGAGACATCCAGCATTGTTGCCATGAGTAATTCCTGCTTCCACGTAATGCCCTGCAGTTTAACACAGACCCCACGGCGCATAAGCGACGCGGCAAGGGCAAAACCCCCATCACGATCACGCTTTTCGGTAACGATCTGCCTGAGCGGAATAATTGCCTGTAAGTGGTATGCCAAATTGGTAGTAAATCGCAATCTGGAATACCTCTGGCGGCACTGAGAGCCGAATCACAGAACAAAACCCGTCATGCGTCTATTTTTGGTATGCCAATAGTAGCCGGCTGTACACCTTTTTCAATAAAAGCCCTTTTACTGAGGTATTACCCTATGGCATTACAGGAAAAACTGATCGACGCTCTGGGCAGTTTCGCCACCAAATTCAACAGCTATCGCTATATCATGGCGATCAAATCCGCTTTTATCACCCTCATGCCGGTCATCATCGTGGGGGCTTTCTCCGTGCTGATCTCCAACATGGTGCTGGATCCAAAAAACGGCCTGGCCAGCTTCCAGTCGCTGTCGTTTCTCGCCGCACTTAAGCCCATCACCAGCGCGCTGAACTACGCCACGCTGAACTTCCTCAACATTGGCGCGGTGTTTCTCATCGGCGTGGAGCTCGGGCGCATTAACGGCATTAAGTCGCTGTTCCCGGGGCTGCTGGCGGTGATTTGCTTTATCTGCGTTACGCCGACGACGGTCAAGATGCTGGTGGACGGCGAAATGCACGTGGTGAAAGACGTGCTGCTGCGCCAGTTCTCCGATACCCGAAGCCTGTTCCTCGGCATGTTTATCGCCATTCTTTCCGTAGAGGTGTATTGCTGGCTGGAAAACCGTAAAGGGCTAAAAATTAAGATGCCGGATACCGTACCGCCTAACGTAGCGGCCTCGTTCTCCGCACTGATCCCGGCGATTATTACCACCACGGCCATTGCGACCTTTGGCTTTATTTTCCATCAAACCACCGGCATGTACCTCTACGACGCAGTGTACCAGGTGGTGCAACAGCCGCTGGAGCGCGTGGTGCAGAGCCTGCCTGGCATCCTGCTGCTGATGTTCGTGGCTCAGCTGTTCTGGGTGATCGGCATTCACGGCAACCAGATGATCAAACCGATCCGCGAGCCGCTGCTGCTGGGGGCGATCACCGTCAACATGAGCGCGTTCGAGCAGGGGAAAGAGGTGCCGAACATCATCACCATGCCGTTCTGGGATGTGTACATGAGCATCGGCGGCTCCGGCCTGACCATCGGCCTGCTGATCGCCGTGATGATCGCCACCAAACGCAAAGAGATGAAAGAGATCGCCAAGCTCTCTATCGGGCCGGGCCTGTTTAACATCAACGAGCCGGTGATCTTCGGTATGCCAATCATGCTCAACCCGATCCTCGCCATTCCCTTTATCATCACTCCGCTGGTGACCGGTTCGATTGGCTACTTTGCCACGGTGACAGGTTTTGCCGGTAAGGCAGTGGTGATGGTGCCCTGGACCACGCCGCCGCTGATTAACGCCTGGCTCTCTACGGCAGGCTCAATGGGGGCGGTGGTGACCCAGCTTATCTGTATTGTCACCGCCGTCCTGATCTACCTGCCGTTTGTGAAGATTGCCTCGCGCCGCGCAGAGCAGGCCGCGCTGCAACACGCCACCGACAACGCATGAGGACGCTATGAGCATAAAAAAGATGACGATACCGCAGGATTTCATTCTTGGCGCGGCGGCCTCAGCCTGGCAAACCGAAGGCTGGAGTGGCAAGAAAGCGGGGCAGGATTCATGGATCGATCTGTGGTACAAAAATGACCGACATGTCTGGCACAACGGCTACGGCCCGGCCGTGGCCACCGACTTTATCAACCGCTTTCGCGAAGACGTGGCGCTGATGAAGGCGGCGGGGTTAACGCACTACCGCACCTCAATCAACTGGTCACGCTTTCTCACCGACTATGAAAACGTAACGGTAGACGAGGAGTACGCGGCCTGGTACGACGCGCTGTTCGATGAGATGCACCGTCAGGGCATCGAGCCGATGATCTGCCTTGAGCACTACGAGTTGCCGGGCGTACTACTGCAGACCTATGGTGGCTGGGCGTCAAAGCACGTGGTTGAGTTGTTCACGCGTTATGCCGAAAAGGTGTTTGAACGCTATCACCACAAGGTCAGCCGCTGGTTTACCTTCAACGAACCCATTGTGGTACAAACCCGCGTCTATCTCGATGCCCTGCGCTGGCCCTATGAGCAGAATACCGACACATGGATGCAGTGGAACCACCACAAGGTGCTGGCGACGGCAAAGGTGGTGAAGCTGTTTCGTGACAAGGGTTATCGGGGGACGGTAGGGTGCATCCTCAACCCGGAAGTGACCTATCCGCGCTCGCGCGCGCCGCATGACGTGCGCGCCGCAGAGATGTACGACCTGTTCTATAACCGCGTATTTCTTGATCCGCTGGTCCATGGGCGCTATCCGCAGGCACTTTTCTCCCTGCTGGAGCAGCATCAGGTTCAGTGGGAATACACCGCAGACGAACTGGCGCTGATTGCCGACAACACCGTCGATGAACTGGGCATCAACCTCTACTATCCACACCGCGTGAAAGCGCCTTCCCGCGCCTGGCACCCGGAGACGCCGTTCCACCCGGCGTACTATTATGAGCCGTTCGAACTGCCGGGGCGGCGGATGAATGCCTCCCGCGGCTGGGAGATATACCCACGCATTATCTACGACATGGCGATGCGAATTAAACAAGACTATCGCAACATCGACTGGTTTGTGGCGGAAAGCGGAATGGGCGTGGAGAACGAAGCGCAGTTTCGCAACAGTGACGGCATTATCGAAGACTCTTACCGCATCGATTTTATCAGTGAGCACCTCTATTACACGCTGCTGGCGCGCGAAGAAGGGGTAAATTGTCACGGCTATATGCTGTGGGCGTTTACCGACAACGTCTCTCCGATGAACGCATTCAAAAACCGCTATGGCCTGATTGAGATCGATCTCAACGACAATCGCGCCCGGCGTGCGAAAAAATCGGCGGCCTGGTTCCGGCAGTTGCGCGATGCGCGCGAGCTCACGCTCACGGTTGATGATGAATGGAAGTAGGCGAAAAGCGTGCGGGTTCTGATAAAATAGCGCACAAACTGGCCGGGAGGATGCCCGGCCTGCGCATTAACTGACAATCACAGGTGATCACGTGGATAAGGCTGTCATCCTGCCGGAAAAAAAACAGTACCAGGAAATTGGCGAGGATTTACGGACGCAAATTATCCAGGGGCACTATCCCGTTGGGTCGCGTCTGCCGCCCGAGCGCAACATTGCTGAAACCTACGGCGTGAGCCGCACCATCGTGCGGGAAGCGCTGCTGATGCTTGAGTTGCAGGGCACCGTAGATATCCGCCAGGGGTCTGGCGTCTATGTCATGCGCATTCCTGAGGAGCACGAAAACGAGGAAGAACGCTTTCTTAACAGTGACGTCGGCCCGTTTGAGATCCTTCAGGCGCGCCAGCTGCTGGAAAGCAATATCGCCGCGTTTGCCGCCAAAATGGCAACGCGGGCGGATATCGACAATCTGCGCCGGATAATCGAACAGGAACAGCGGGCGATTGCCGCGGACGATAACAGTCAGGACAATAACAAGATGTTCCATCTGGTGCTGGCCGGGGCCACGCAAAACCAGATGCTGCTGGCGACCGTCGAGAGCGTCTGGCATCACATGGACAGCAGCCCACTGTGGCAGCAGTTTAACGTCCATATTGCCAGCCGGGCCTGGCGCCTGAAATGGCTGGGCGACAGGCAAACCATTCTCGCCGCGCTGCGCCGCCGGGATGTGATGGGCGCCTGGCAGGCGATGTTCCAGCATCTTGAGAATGTGAAAAAGAGCCTGCTGGAGCTGTCCGATGAAGACGCGCCCGATTTTGACGGGTATCTCTTTGAATCGGTGCCTATTTTTCAGGGTAAGCTGGTGTGAACATTCTGCCGCTATATGCCGCGCCGCAGTTTGCGGACCGGGTAACCGACTGGATCTGGCAGGCGTTTGGCGACGGGCTGCCGCGCGCCTTTTTCCAGAGCATTGTCGACCATAGCCAGACGCCCGATGCGTTGCCGCTCACCTTTATCGCTGCCGACGGAGACAACCTGCTGGGCACGGTCGGGCTGTGGCGCTGCGACTTGATCAGCCGTCAGGATCTTTACCCGTGGCTCGCCGCGCTATACGTCGACGAGGCGGCGCGGGGACAAGGCCTGGCGGGGCAACTGCAGCGGCATGTCATCGCGTATGCCGCGCAGGCCGGGTTTACTGAGCTGCACCTCTGGTCTGCCTGCCGTGACTTCTACGAACGCTACGGCTGGCAATACATCGGTGACGCGCTCGAATACCCTGACAAAAGGGTTCACCTCTACCGCTACGCCTCGGATGCCTCTGCCGGAGGGACTACGGAGTGACGGCGCACCAGCGTTGGGCTGAACAGATGGGTAATTTCCGGCGGCGGGCGATTCTCTGCCAGGGCTAACGCCAGCTCGGCGGCCTGGGTCGCCATGGTGACGATCGGGTAACGCACCGTGGTCAGGCGAGGGCGAACGTAGCGCGACACCAGCACATCATCAAAACCAATCAGCGAAATTTCAGCCGGCACCTCAACGCCATTGTCATTCAATACCCCCATCGCACCGGCGGCCATCGAATCGTTATAGCAGGCGATGGCCGTGAAGTTGCGCCCGCGGCCCAGCAGTTCCGTCATGGCCTGCTCGCCGCCGCTCTCGTCGGGTTCACCGTACGCCACCAGCCGGTCATTGCACGGTAGACCGTGTTCGCGCAGCGCGTCGTAATAGCCTTGCAAACGATCTTCGGCATCGGAGATGGGGTGGTTGGAGCAGAGATAACCGATGCGGGTATGGCCCTGCTGAATAAGGTGACGCGTCGCGAGCCACGCGCCGTAGCGGTCGTCGAGAGCCACGCAGCGCTCTTCAAAATCGGGAATGATACGGTTGATGATCACCATGCCGGGGATCTGCTTCATCAGATGAATCAGTTCGGCATCGGGGATCATTTTGGCATGGACCACCAGCGCCGCGCAGCGGTGGCGCATCAGCTGTTCAATGGCCTGGCGCTCTTTTTGCTCGTTGTGATAGCCATTGCCGATCAGCAGAAAATTGCCCGTCTGGTAAGAGACGTGCTCCACGGCTTTGACCATGGCGCCAAAAAAAGGGTCGGAGACATCGCCCACCACCAGCCCGATCGTCTCGGTAGACTGCTGGGCAAGCGCACGCGCGTTGGCGTTGGGGTGATAATTCAGGTTTTCCATGGCGTCCTGCACGGCCTGGCGTGATGCATCGCTGGCTTTCGGGGAGTTATTGATCACGCGCGAGACGGTCGCGACGGAAACACCGGCCAGACGAGCCACATCCTTTATTGTCGCCATTCAATACCTTCTTATTTGGGGTAAGCGTTTACACGTAAACAGTGTTGCGGAAAAGTGGCGCGCATTCAAGGGGAGCAGGCGGGACGCCTCAACAAACGTGACCCAGACCACCCCGGACGGTGTAATCGTTACACGCAGACTCATGTCAAAGCCGTGTGATTCTGAACCTTTAGTTACACTTTGCCTTAGGCTGTTGCGATTGTCCGATAGCAGAGTCCCGGAGTGGGTTGATAGAGTCGAGATCCCAGAGGTATTGATAGGTGGTATCAACTCCGGTTGATTAACACGATTTACACCAACCTGCGTTTTACGCAGGTTTTTTTTTGCCTGTAAGTTCAACCTGTAACAGCAACAGAGAATATTCACACCTGGTTGCACTTAGGCTCATTCCTTTGCGTTTTCCAGGTGGCGAAGCACAGGGTGAACAGCCACAATCAAGATCCCAGAGGTATTGATTGGTGAGAATTCTTAGTACGGTTTCGTACTCATCTCTTGCACCAACCTGCGCGGATGCGCAGGTTTTTTTTTGCCTCTTTTTTTGCTGTCGCTCCCTAACGACTTCTCGTGTAATCTGCCACCATTTAGTCACCCTCCACACTGGCTGGCAAAGGGAGTTGAGATGCTTTTTGGGTTCTTCCGTACACTGTTCCGTATCCTCTTTCGTATTCGCGTAACCGGCGATCCGCAGGCGTTTTTTGGCGAACGCGTGCTGATCACGCCAAACCACGTCTCCTTTATTGACGGCATTCTGCTGGCATTGTTTTTGCCGGTGCGCCCGGTTTTTGCGGTCTACAGCTCCATCAGCGAAAAGTGGTTTATGCGCTGGCTGGCGCCGCTGATCGATTTTGTGCCGCTCGACCCGACAAAACCGATGATGATCAAACACCTGGTGCGCCTGGTTGAGCAGGGGCGTCCGGTGGTTATTTTCCCGGAAGGGCGGATCTCGGTGACCGGCTCGCTGATGAAAATCTACGACGGCGCGGGGTTTGTTGCCGCAAAGTCAAAGGCCACCGTGGTGCCGATGCGCATTGAAGGTGCCGAGCTTACCCGGTTCAGCCGCCTGAAAGGGCTCGTGAAGCAGCGACTGTTCCCCGCCATCACCCTGCATATTCTTCCCCCGACCTCATTGCCGATGCCCGAGGCGCCGCGCGCGCGGGATCGCCGCAAAATCGCTGGTGAAATGCTGCACCAGATTATGATGGAAGCGCGCATGGCCGTTCGCCCGCGCGAAACGCTCTACGAATCGCTGCTGTCGGCCCAGTACCGCTATGGTGCGAACAAAAACTGCATCGAAGACGTTAACTTTACGCCGGACACCTACCGCAAACTGCTGACGAAAACGCTGTTTGTTGGCCGCATCCTCGAGAAGTACAGCAAGCAGGGTGAAAAAATTGGCCTGATGCTGCCTAACGCAGGCATCAGCGCGGCGGTCATTTTTGGCGCGGTGTCGCGTGGCCGTATCCCGGCAATGATGAACTACACGGCGGGCGTGAAAGGGCTGACCAGCGCGATTACCGCTGCGCAAATCAAAACCGTGTTTACGTCTCGCCAGTTCCTCGACAAAGGCAAGCTGTGGCACCTGCCGGAGCAGCTCACGCAGGTGCGCTGGGTTTTCCTGGAAGATCTGAAAGCCGACGTCACCCCCGGCGACAAGCTGTGGATTTTTGCTCACCTGCTGATGCCGCACCTGGCGCAGGTGAAACAGCAGCCGGAAGATGACGCGATCATCCTCTTTACCTCTGGCTCCGAAGGCAATCCGAAAGGGGTGGTGCACAGCCATAAAAGCATTCTGGCTAACGTCGAGCAGATCAAAACCATCGCCGACTTTACGGCGAAGGACCGCTTTATGTCGGCCCTGCCGCTGTTCCACTCGTTTGGCCTGACGGTTGGGCTTTTTACGCCGCTCCTGACCGGCGCGGAGGTGTTCCTTTACCCAAGCCCGTTGCACTACCGCATCGTGCCGGAGCTGGTGTATGACCGTAACTGCACCGTGCTGTTCGGGACGTCCACCTTCCTCGGCCACTACGCGCGCTTTGCCAACCCGTATGACTTCTTCCGGGTGCGCTATGTCGTCGCCGGGGCGGAAAAACTGCAGGAGAGCACGCGCCAGATCTGGCAGGACAAGTTTGGCCTGCGCATCCTCGAAGGCTATGGCGTGACGGAGTGCGCGCCGGTGGTCTCCATTAACGTGCCGATGGCGGCGAAACCTGGCACGGTCGGGCGTATTCTGCCGGGAATGGACGCTCGCTTGCTGGCGGTACCGGGTATTGAAGAGGGCGGCCGACTGCAGCTGAAAGGGCCGAATGTGATGAACGGTTACCTGCGTGTGGAAAACCCGGGTGTCCTCGAAGCCCCGACGGCGGAAAACGTTGACGGTGAAACAGAGGCCGGCTGGTACGACACCGGCGATATCGTCCGCTTTGATGCTCAGGGCTTTGTGCAGATCCAGGGCCGGGCAAAACGCTTTGCCAAAATTGCCGGGGAGATGGTCTCTCTGGAAATGGTGGAGATGCTGGCGACGGCGGTCTCTGCCGATAAGCTGCACGCCACCGTGGTGAAAAGCGATGCCAGCAAAGGCGAAGCGCTGGTGCTCTTTACCACCGACAGCGAGCTGAAGCGCGAGCAGTTGCTTAAGCATGCGCGCGAGCACGGCATTCCTGAACTGGCGGTGCCGCGCGACATTCGTTATCTCAAGCAACTTCCGGTGCTGGGCAGCGGCAAGCCCGACTTCGTGACCCTCAAAGGCATGGTTGAAGAGGCAGAACAGCAAAATGCGTGAGTCAGTACACACTAACACCTCCCTCTGGTCGAGAGGCATGCTGGCGGTCACGGCCGCCCAGTTTCTCTCTGCCTTCGGGGACAATGCCTTACTGTTCGCGACCCTGGCGCTGTTAAAAGCTGAGTTTTACCCCGACTGGAGTCAGCCTGTCCTCCAGATGGTGTTTGTGGGTGCTTACATTATCTTTGCGCCGTTTGTGGGGCAGGTCGCGGACAGTTTCCCGAAAGGCCGGGTGATGATGTTTGCGAACGGCCTGAAGCTGCTGGGCGCGGCCAGTATCTGCTTTGGTATCAACCCGTTTATCGGCTATACGCTGGTGGGCGTTGGCGCGGCCGCTTACTCGCCGGCGAAATACGGCATTCTGGGCGAACTGACGACGGGTGATAAGCTGGTTAAAGCCAACGGCCTGATGGAGTCATTCACCATTGCGGCGATCCTGCTCGGCTCCGTGGCGGGCGGGGTACTGGCCGACTGGCATGTACTGGCGGCACTGGGCGTGTGTGCGGTGGTGTACGGCGGCGCGGTAGTGGCCAACCTGTTCATTCCCAAACTGCCGGTGGCGCGTCCGGGGCAATCCTGGCGTTTCGCGCCGATGACCGGGAGTTTCTTTAATGCCTGTCGCGTGCTGTGGCGTAACGGCGAAACGCGCTTCTCGCTGATGGGCACCAGCATGTTCTGGGGGGCGGGCGTGACCCTGCGTTTCCTGCTGGTGCTGTGGGTTCCGGTGGCGCTGGGGATTGTGGACAACGCGACGCCTACCTACCTTAACGCAATGGTTGCCGTCGGGATTGTCGTCGGCGCGGGCGCGGCGGCGAAGCTGGTAACGCTCGAGACCGTGGCGCGCTGTATGCCTGCGGGGATCCTGATAGGCGTTGGCGTTCTGTTCTTCTCGCTTCAACACGCGTTGTTGCCCGCCTACGCACTGCTGATCCTGATCGGGATACTGGGCGGTTTCTTTGTGGTGCCGCTGAACGCGCTATTGCAGGCGCGCGGCAAGCAGACGGTCGGCGCGGGGAATGCGATTGCGGTGCAAAACCTGGGCGAAAACCTGGCGATGCTGCTGATGCTGGGGCTCTACTCGCTGGCGGTTAAAGCGGGTGCACCAGTGGTTGGGATTGGCATCGGGTTTGGGGCGCTGTTTGCGCTGGCGATTGCAGGCTTGTGGCTCTGGCAGCGTCGCCGTTGAGAGATATTGCCGGGTGACGGCTTCGCCTAACCCGGCCTACGGTTGTGCACTTGTAGGCCCGGTAAGCGGAGCGCCACCGGGCAAAAGCATCGGGCTACGGCGCAGGGTAGGTATAAACCTGATGCACCCTTTCAATCTCCGCTAACACCTCTTCACTCAGGTTCAGGTGGAAACTCTCAATATTGGTTTTCAGCTGTTCCAGGGTGGTCGCGCCCAGCAGGGTGCTGGCCACAAACGGCTGACGACGCACAAACGCCAGCGCCATTTGCGCGGGATCGAGTCCGTGACGTTTCGCGATATCCACGTAGGCAGCAACCGCTTTTTGCGTCTGCTCACCGCTGTAGCGGGTAAAGCGGCTGAAAAGGGTATTACGCGCACCGGCGGGCTTTGCGCCATTCAGGTATTTGCCCGTCAGCGTGCCAAACCCCAGACAGGAATAGGCGAGTAATTCCACCTCTTCATACTGCGTCACTTCGGCCAGACCAACTTCATAACTGCGGTTCAGCAGACTGTAGGGGTTTTGAATGGTCACAATACGCGGCAGATCGTGCTTGTCCGCCAGATGGAGGTAACGCATCACGCCAAACGCCGTTTCGTTCGAGACGCCAATGTAGCGGATCTTGCCCGCGCGCTGGCACTCCGTCAGCGCTTCCAGCGTGTCGAGCAGGCTCACGGCAGGAGCACTCTCATTCCAGCTGTAGCCTAGTTTGCCAAAGCAGTTGGTTGGACGCTGCGGCCAGTGTACCTGGTAAAGATCGAGATAATCCGTTTGCAGGCGCTTGAGGCTGGCATCCAGAGCGGCACGGATGTTCTTGCGATCGAGGATCTGGTTGGGGCGGATCCCTGCGTCGTTATTGCGCGACGGGCCGCTGACTTTGGAGGCGAGGATCAGCTTTTCGCGGTTACCGCGTTTCGCCAGCCAGTTACCGACGTAGGTTTCGGTAAGTCCCTGCGTCTCCGGGCGGGGAGGGACAGGGTACATCTCTGCTACGTCAATCAGGTTAATGCCCTGGCTGACGGCATAATCGAGTTGTGCATGGGCATCGGCTTCGCTGTTTTGTTCACCAAATGTCATCGTGCCCAACCCCAGTTGACTAACTTCCAGAGCGCTGTGGGGGATACGGTGATAATGCATAGCCGGCTTCCTTCATTAGACATGTAGACCGCGTCAGGAACCTCCCGACAAAGGAATATAAACATGGCAGAGGGGAAGCAAAAGGGGAAGGGAAAAATCAAAAAGGCCAGCAGGTTACTGACCTTAAATGTTTAACGCTCGATAATCTGGGAGACTTCGTCGCGGTTAATCTGCAGGTTGTTGCCCGCCTGATCACGGTAACTCACCAGACCGGTATCGTCGTCGACTTCAGGTTTACCGTCGGTCAAAATCATACGCCCGTCTTTTGTCGCCATGACATAATCGCTGCTACAACCCGATACCGCAAACGCTAAACCCACTGCCGAGATTATCACTGCCCATTTTTTCATCGTTATCGTCCTCACCTGGCTCGTATCAAATCATAGTGTAGTAATAACCTGATATTTCGTCAGGAGGAAGCGGTAAAATCTTAAAAACCAGTCGATTGTGTTAGGTAGAGCGCAAAAATGGTTAAAAAGCTATGTATTCAGTAAGAAATGGCGAGCGAGCAGCGCCCCGGTGAAATTCTTTTTGAGATAAAAGCCGCGCGGTAATGTCAGGATCGGTTCACCCCGCGCGCCGACTGCCTCGGTAAGGGCTTTGCTGTTCGCCGCTTTCGGGCGGATCTGTAGCACCTCGCCGTGTCGGGCGGTGATGCGCTCCACCTGACCAAGAACAATCATATCCATCAGCTCTTCCCAGTCCTGAGACAGCTGACGATCTTCCTCTTCGCTGGGACTCCACAGCAGAGGCGCGCCCACGCGTCGATCCGCCAGCGGGATCTGCCGGTCTCCCTCTACCGGCACCCACAGCACGCGCTTTAGCTTGTGGCGTACGTGGCTGGTTTCCCATGTCACGCCGCTGTTACCGGTTAACGGGGCAACGCATACGAAAGTGGTTTCCAGCGGCCTGCCCTGACCGTCTATAGGGATGGTTTTTAGCTCTACGCCCAGCGCGGCAAAATCCTGTTCAGGCTTGCTGCCTGCGCTTGCCCCGAGCCACAGCTCCAGCAGCATACCGATCCACCCCTTATCTCTCTTGAGATCCCCCGGAATGGCTAACCCCGCCATAGCCGCAAGTTCCCCAAGCGAATAGCCCGCCAGACGCTGCGCCTGATGCAGCAGTTGAGCTTCACTTCCAGGAGGAGAGGTCAGTGGCGCAAGCGAATTCATAAATACATCCATCTGGTTAAAAAGTGAGCGGATAAATGGGGGCATGTGGATAGAGTTTACCGATTTCTGGTTAACAATGCCATGTCCATGATTTATAGGTTATTTTGCCAGTTTTAAAAAGGCAAAGGGCGCGGCAAAAACAGGTTGTTCAAAACTGGTCACTGACAATGAACAGGATCTTACACCATGTTATCCACAGAAAAATGGGATAACTGGGAATAACCCTCACTACTGTTTCAATTTACAGCCTTGACGTGCGACGAAAATCGAATTTTCACACAAATTGTGACTAACTTATTGGCACAATCTGTGGATAAAACCGACGCTGTTCGATCTTTCATCAGTGGGAGGATCTCTGGTGTGACGATCGTCACGTTATCCTGTTTTCAGGCCATGGTTTTGGATGTAAGATAATGAAATTAAATCGCTTATCAGAATGACTGTTTGTGGCGCTTTTTCGATGCATGAAGGTTGTCCATCGGTAATTCCATACTTCTTCACAACTATATCCACAGAAAAGGTGAATAAAATTGGCTTCACGGTGCCTCATCTGTTTATAACTCCCGTGAATTTTGTGAGTTATTCAAATGTTATTAGGTTACAGGCCCGTAAGAGAGTGGTTTACCGCCTCCCTGTAGTGTGAAACAATCATTCATATATAAGGTTTATATTGGGGTAGTCCGGTGATTGATGACGATGGCTACCGCCCGAACGTAGGAATCGTAATTTGTAATCGTCAGGGCCAGGTCATGTGGGCACGACGATATGGTCAGCACTCCTGGCAGTTCCCGCAAGGCGGGATCAACCCAGGGGAGTCCCCAGAACAAGCGATGTACCGGGAGCTGTTTGAAGAAGTCGGTTTAAGCCGAAAGGATGTGCGTATCCTGGCTTCGACCCGCAACTGGTTGCGTTACAAGTTACCGAAACGTTTGGTGCGTTGGGACACAAAGCCGGTTTGTATCGGCCAGAAACAGAAATGGTTTCTACTGCAGTTGGTGGGCAACGATTCGGATATCAACATGCAAACCAGCAGTACGCCTGAGTTCGATGGCTGGCGGTGGGTAAGCTACTGGTATCCTGTTCGTCAGGTCGTGTCGTTTAAGCGCGATGTATACCGCAGGGTGATGAAAGAGTTTGCAAGTGTTGTGATGCAGCTTCAGGAGACGCCTCCTAAGCCGCAGAGTGCACCTGCCTGGCGACGTAAAAGAGGTTAAGCTACGCAAATCATGCTCACCCGCTTGCGAGAAATAGTCGAAAAGGTGGCCAGTGCGCCTCGCCTCAACGAGGCGTTGAATATTCTGGTCACTGACATCTGTCTTGCGATGGAAACCGACGTCTGTTCGGTGTATCTGGCCGACCATGACCGACGCTGTTATTACCTGATGGCGACCCGTGGTTTAAAAAAACCACGTGGCCGTACCGTCACGCTTGCGTTTGATGAAGGCATCGTTGGGTTGGTTGGGCGCCTCGCTGAACCTATCAACCTTGCCGATGCGCAAAAACACCCCAGCTTCAAATACATCCCCTCCGTTAAAGAAGAGCGTTTCCGCGCATTCCTTGGCGTACCTATCATCCAGCGTCGTCAGCTGCTTGGCGTACTGGTGGTTCAGCAGCGCGAGCTTCGACAGTACGATGAAAGCGAAGAGTCGTTTCTGGTTACGCTGGCAACGCAGATGGCAGCGATCCTGTCGCAGTCTCAGCTGGCTGCGCTCTTTGGTCAGTATCGCCATACGCGCATACGTGCACTTCCGGCCTCGCCTGGCGTGGCGATTGCAGAAGGCTGGATGGATGCGACCCTGCCGCTGATGGAGCAGGTGTACGAGGCCTCAACGCTTGACGAAGCGCTCGAACGTGAACGCCTCACCGCTGCGCTGGAAGAGGCGGCGAACGAGTTTCGTCGCTACAGCAAGCGTTTTGCGGCAGGTGCGCAAAAAGAGACGGCGGCCATCTTTGACCTCTACTCCCACCTGCTTTCCGATGCGCGTCTGCGGCGTGAACTGTTTGCCGAAGTTGATAAAGGCGCGGTCGCGGAGTGGGCGGTAAAAAAGGTTATCGAAAAGTTTGCTGAGCAGTTTGCGTCATTAACGGACGGGTATCTTAAGGAGCGCGCGG
Source organism: Enterobacter cancerogenus (assembly GCF_019047785.1). Classification (NCBI taxonomy): domain Bacteria; kingdom Pseudomonadati; phylum Pseudomonadota; class Gammaproteobacteria; order Enterobacterales; family Enterobacteriaceae; genus Enterobacter; species Enterobacter cancerogenus. The sequence continues at coordinate 3,673,784 of NZ_CP077290.1, forward strand.
GGGATTTACGCACGCTGGGGCAGCGACTGCTGTTCCATCTCGACGATACCAATCAGGGCGCAAATGCCTGGCCTGAACGCTTTGTGCTGGTGGCCGATGAGCTGTCGGCAACGACGCTGGCTGAACTGCCGCAGGACAGGCTCGCGGGCGTTGTCGTGCGCGATGGCGCGGCTAACTCCCATGCGGCCATCATGGTCCGTGCGCTGGGCATCCCGACCGTGATGGGCGCGGATATCCAGCCCTCAGTCCTGCACAGGCGCACCCTGGTTGTGGACGGCTATCGCGGTGAGCTGTTAGTCGACCCGGAACCGGTGCTGCTTCAGGAATATCAGCGGTTAATCAGTGAAGAGAACGAATTAAGCAAGCTGGCGGAAGACGACGTCAACCTGCCCGCGCAGCTCAAAAGCGGCGAGCGCGTCAAGGTGATGCTCAACGCGGGCTTAAGCCCTGAACACGAAGAGAAGCTTGGCAGCCGTATCGACGGCATTGGCCTGTACCGCACCGAAATTCCTTTCATGTTGCAGAGCGGCTTCCCCTCCGAAGAGGAGCAGGTGGCGCAGTACCAGGGCATGCTGCAGATGTTTAACGACAAACCGGTGACGCTGCGTACACTGGATATTGGTGCCGATAAGCAATTGCCGTACATGCCGATCAGCGAAGAGAACCCGTGCCTGGGCTGGCGCGGGATCCGCATTACGCTCGATCAGCCGGAGATCTTTCTGATCCAGGTCCGCGCAATGCTGCGCGCCAATGCGGCGACGGGAAACCTCAGCATTTTACTGCCGATGGTGACCAGCATCGATGAAATCGACGAGGCCCGTCGGCTGATTGAGCGCGCGGGGCGTGAAGTCGAAGAGATGATCGGCTATGCAATCCCTAAACCCCGGATTGGCGTCATGCTCGAAGTCCCGTCGATGGTCTTTATGATCGCACAGCTGGCCAATCGCGTTGATTTTATCTCCGTCGGCACTAACGATTTAACCCAGTACATTCTGGCCGTCGACCGTAACAACACGCGCGTAGCCAGTATTTACGACAGCCTCCATCCGGCTATGCTCCGAGCCCTGGCAATGATCGCCCGTGAGGCCGAGCAGTATGGCCTCGATCTGCGTCTGTGCGGTGAGATGGCCGGCGATTCGATGTGTGTGGCGGTGCTGATCGGCCTGGGCTATCGTCACCTGTCGATGAACGGTCGTTCCGTTGCCCGCGTAAAATACCTGTTACGCCACATCGATTTTGACGATGCGCGGGAGCTGGCAGAACGCAGTATCGACGCGCAACTGGCAACCGAAGTACGCCACCAGGTTGCGGCCTTTATGGAGCGACGCGGTATGGGCGGCCTGATCCGCGGCGGCCGCTAGCGGCTATCGTCCCTCTTCCTGTGGGGGAGGGGCGTCATCCAGGTATCGGTGCGCACAATCCTCTATACACATCTTTTACATCTCAGGCGCATCCACCTGGGCTGCCTTATGCTATTATTCGCAACCTTGGAGCACCTGCCAGTGGCGGGAATGCAATTCTACCGCTGTCCACTTTCAGCGGAATAACAACATCTTGTGGTGACAGATGAACAGTGGTTATCTGCATTTTCCGGAATTTGATCCGGTCATTTTTTCAGTAGGACCTGTAGCGCTTCACTGGTACGGACTGATGTACCTGGTCGGTTTTATTTTTGCCATGTGGCTCGCAGGGCGTCGCGCTAATCGTCCGGGTAGCGGCTGGACGAAGAACGAAGTCGAGAACCTGCTGTATGCGGGCTTCCTCGGTGTGTTCCTGGGTGGGCGCATCGGCTATGTTCTGTTCTATAACTTCCCGGTTTTCCTGAGCGATCCCCTCTATCTGTTCCGCGTCTGGGACGGCGGCATGTCCTTCCACGGCGGCCTGATTGGCGTGATCTTAGTGATGCTCATCTTTGCCAAACGCACCAAGCGTAACTTCTTCCAGGTGGCTGATTTTATTGCGCCTCTGATCCCGTTTGGGCTGGGCGCGGGTCGTCTGGGTAACTTCATCAACGGTGAGCTTTGGGGGCGTGTCGATCCGAGCGTGTCGTTTACGATGCTGTTCCCGGGTTCGCGTGCAGAAGACCTGGCGCTGCTGCCGTCTCACCCTGAATGGCAATCCATTTTCGATACCTACGGCGTTCTGCCGCGCCACATGTCCCAGCTCTATGAACTGGCGCTTGAAGGCGTGGTGCTGTTTATCATTCTTAACCTGTTCATCCGCAAGCCACGCCCAACGGGGGCGGTTTCTGGCCTGTTCCTGATTGGCTACGGCGCGTTTCGTATCATCGTCGAGTTCTTCCGCCAGCCGGATGCGCAGTTTACCGGCGAATGGGTACAGTACATCAGTATGGGGCAGATCCTCTCCATTCCGATGATTGTCGCGGGTGCCGTTATGATGATCTGGGCCTACCGCCGTCGTCCACAGCAACAACTTTCCTGAGGAACCATGAAACAGTATCTTGAATTGATGAAAAAAGTGCTCGATGAGGGCACGCCAAAAAATGACCGCACCGGCACCGGGACGCTCTCTATTTTTGGCCACCAGATGCGCTTCAACCTGCAGGAAGGTTTCCCTCTGGTGACGACGAAGCGCTGCCATCTGCGCTCGATCATTCATGAACTGCTCTGGTTCCTGCAAGGCGACACCAACGTAGCGTATCTGCACGAAAACAACGTCTCCATCTGGGACGAATGGGCCGATGAGAATGGCAACCTCGGGCCGGTTTACGGCAAGCAGTGGCGGGCATGGCCTACCCCTGACGGCCGCCATATCGACCAGATCACCACCGTAATGAACCAGCTGAAAAACGATCCGGACTCTCGCCGTATCATCGTTTCTGCCTGGAACGTGGGTGAACTGGACAAAATGGCGCTGGCACCGTGCCACGCGTTTTTCCAGTTCTATGTGGCGGACGGTAAGCTCTCCTGCCAGCTTTATCAGCGCTCCTGCGACGTGTTCCTCGGCCTGCCGTTTAACATCGCCAGCTACGCGCTGCTTGTGCACATGATGGCGCAGCAGTGCGATCTGGACGTGGGTGATTTTGTCTGGACGGGCGGGGACACCCACCTGTACAGCAACCACATGGACCAGACACATCTTCAGCTGAGCCGCGAACCGCGTGCGTTGCCGAAACTTGTTATCAAACGCAAACCTGAATCGATCTTCGATTATCGTTTCGACGATTTCGAGATTGAAGGTTACGACCCGCACCCGGGTATCAAAGCCCCGGTTGCAATCTGATGCGGTAAATCGTTACACAGCCGGCGCTTTTTAGCGCCGGTTTTTTTCGTCCTCAATGCCTTTTACGAGGCGCATTCCGCAGCCGTTGCAATCCGTTGCAAAAGACAAAAAACACCTGAAAGCGGCTCGCAAACTTCCCATCCGTCCCTCGTTAAATATCTCTGCTGCCGTCACACTCCCGGCATGAAAAATGAGAACGGCTTTACGCTGATTGAAACACTGATTGCCCTTACGCTTGTGGTGATCCTGAGCGCTACAGGGCTTTACGGCTGGGACAGCTGGCAACGCCAGCAGCGGCTATGGCAAACCGCAGGCCAGGTGCGCGATTACATGGTGTTTTTGCGTAACGATGCTAACCGCCATAACCGCGACCACCTGATCACGCTTCAGCGGGATGAAAACAGAGACTGCCTAGTGAGCTCCGCCGTAATGGATTGCGAAAGCGGTGGTCCCTTCGTGATGGTACCGCTCTGGCCTGAGGTCGTCATCAGCGAGATAACACCGTCGCTGGGGTTCTTTGGGCTGAGAGATACCGCCTGGGCCGGGCGGGTAGGGGTGAAAAGTCGCGCGGGTGAGTGGCTGATTATTATCTCAAACGCAGGACGAATCAGAATGTGTAATGCGGCAGTTCAGGGAGCGTGTCGATGAACCAGAGCGGCTTTTCGCTTACGGAGATGCTGATGGCTATGGCTATCAGCAGCATTTTGTTGGTCAGCACATCGCGTTTTTTGCCGGCGCTACACCGCGCGGTTTTGCTGCAATCCGGGCAACAGGAGCTTGAGGAGGAGGTCTGGCAGCGTCTGTTTTCCATCGGTAAGCAGCTTCAGCGAGCGGGCTACTGTGCAGGAAATTGCCAGGGAACGGGGCTGACCATTGGCCGACAGGGCAGTTGTGCCATCGTAAAATGGGATGCCAACAGCAATGGGGCCTGGGACGCGTCCTCCTCTGAAAACGACAGCACCGGATTTCGCCTGGAGTCGGGCGCGCTGGAAACGCTGCGCGGGGCGACCAGCTGTGAAGGGCGAGGATGGGAAAAGCTTACCGATCCAGACCGGATTGCGATCCAGCAGTTAAAAGTAAGCAAAGTGGAACACGCCGGTTTTGCGCCGGAACTGACTGTTGAGCTGGTTGCCCTTCGGCAAGGCGCGTTAGCCGCGCCGTTTGCCGCGCGCTATACCGTCACGGGATTCAATCTGTGAACCGTCAGCAGGGAATGTCGTCGTTGGCGCTGGTCGTGCTTTTGCTGGTACTCGGCACCCTGATCCTGACCGGCCTCAGTCAGCAGCTTGATAGCCTTAGCGCCCTGGTCGGGGGCGAGACCCGCTCGCTTCGGGAGCAGATGGCCGTACAGTCAGCGCTGGAATGGGGGCGGATGCAGAACTGGGCCTTGCAGCCCGGGGTGCAGTGTAAAGCGAACAAAGACTGGCATGTCTGTTTGCGATTGTTGAACGAGGGGCGCGTTTTGCTGATAGCCGGTAGTGATGACACGCTGCTATGGCGTGCTGGAGAGATAACAGACGGGCGCATACGTTTTTCCCCTCACGGCTGGAGCGATTTCTGCCCGCTTAAGGAGAGTGCACTATGTCAGTTACCCTGAGCAGACAAAAAGGGTTTAGCATGGTCGAAGTCCTGCTGGCGATGATGCTGCTGGTTATTATTGTGACGGCGCTATCGGGTTATCAGCGGGTGCTGGCGACGCGCTATTCGGCGCTGAATCAGACCCGCCAGCTTTGGCACCATGTCTGGAATTTGTCGCAGCTCTCAACCTTTACGTCACCGACTGGCTGGCAGGCGAGCCGAATGCAGACAACGCGGTCCGGATGTGTCAGCATCACGGTCTCACTTATTTCTCCTCTGGGGCGACGCGGCGAAATAACACGTCTGCATTGCCCGGTTAGTCAGTAGTCTGGAGCGTTTATGTTAAGGGTCTACCACTCAAATCGTCTTGATGTGCTGGAAGCACTGATGGAATTTATTGTCGAGCGCGATCGCCTCGACGATCCTTTTGAGCCTGAAATGGTGCTGGTGCAAAGTACCGGTATGGCGCAGTGGCTGCAAATGTCCCTCTCGCAGAAGTTTGGCATTGCGGCGAACATCGACTTTCCGCTGCCCGCGAGCTTTATCTGGGAGATGTTTGTTCGCGTGCTGCCCGACATCCCTGAGCAGAGCGCCTTCAACAAACAGAGCATGAGCTGGAAGCTGATGACCCTGTTACCGGATATGCTGACGCACGATGAATTCACGATGCTGCGTCACTATCTCAATGACGATACCGATAAACGCAAGCTGTTCCAACTGGCCTCACGTACCGCCGATCTGTTTGACCAGTATCTGGTGTACCGTCCTGAGTGGCTGACGGCCTGGGAAGCCGGTGAGAGGGTGGAGGGCTTACCCGACGCGCAAATCTGGCAGGCGCCACTCTGGAAAGCGCTGGTAGAACACACGGAGAAACTCGGCCAGCCAAAATGGCACCGAGCCAACCTGTACCAGCGTTTTATTTCGATCCTTGAACGGGCTACCGAGCGTCCGGCTCGTCTGCCGTCGCGGGTGTTTATCTGCGGAATATCCGCCCTTCCGCCTGTGTACCTGAATGCACTGCGAGCGCTCGGCCGACATATTGATATCCACATTCTTTTTACTAACCCCTGCCGCCACTACTGGGGGGATATTCAGGACGCCCGCTGGCTCGCCCGGCTAGTCACCCGGCAACGTCGCCGCCTTTTTGAAGAACGCAGCGTTCCCCTGTTCAAAGACAGCGCAACCGCCGCGCAGCTCTTCGATGAAGACGGCATGCAAAACTTGCCCAATCCGCTGCTTGCCTCCTGGGGAAAACTCGGGCGCGACTATATTCATATGCTCTCCGATATCACCTCTTCTGGCGAAGGGGATGTGGACGCCTTCGCAGAGATTGCGCCGGACAGCCTGTTGCACAACATCCAGATTGACATTCTGGATCTGGAAAACCGCGCCGTCATGGGGATCTCATCAGAGGAATTTGTTCGCAGCGACGGTAAACGCCTGCTGGATCCGGACGACCGAAGCATCACCGTGCACGTTTGCCACAGCCCGCAGCGAGAGGTTGAGATCCTTCATGACAGGCTTCTGGCGATGCTGCAGGATGACCCGACCCTGACGCCGCGCGACATCGTGGTTATGGTGGCGGATATCGACAGCTACAGCCCGTTTATTCAGGCCGTATTTGGCAGCGCTACGGGCGAGCGGTATCTGCCGTACGCCATTTCTGACCGCCGTGCGCGCCAGTCGCATCCTGCCTTGCAGGCTTTTATCAGCCTGCTCTCACTTCCGGACAGCCGCTTTATTTCTGAAGATGTGCTGGCGCTGCTGGATGTCCCGGTCCTGGCGGCACGTTTTGACGTTAATGAAGAGGGGTTGCGCTACCTTCGCCAGTGGGTGAATGAGTCCGGTGTTCGCTGGGGGCTGGACGATGACAACGTTCAGGAGTTCGAGCTTCCGCCGACGGGACAGCACACCTGGCGGTTTGGCCTGACGCGTATGCTGCTGGGCTACGCGATGGAGAGCCACCACGGTGAGTGGAACGAGGTGCTCCCCTACGATGAATCCAGCGGTCTCATCGCTGAGCTGGTGGGCCATCTTGCCTCGCTGCTGATGCAGCTTAACCGCTGGCGTCGTGAGCTAATGCAGCCTCGCCCGCTTGTCGAGTGGCTTCCCGTCTGCCGCGAAATGCTTAATGCTTTCTTCCTGCCGGACGACGAAACAGAAGCCGCGATGGCGCTCATTGAAAAACAGTGGCAGGCCATCATCGAAGAGGGGGTCAATTCACACTACTCCGAGGCGGTTCCACTGTCGCTTCTGCGCGATGAACTGACGCAACGCCTCGATCAGGAGCGGATCAGCCAGCGGTTCCTGGCCGGCCCCATCAATATTTGTACCCTGATGCCCATGCGTTCGATCCCATTCCGTGTGGTTTGCCTGCTGGGGATGAACGACGGGATCTATCCGCGTGCGCTGCCACCGCTGGGGTTTGATTTGATGAGCGCTCAGCCGAAGCGGGGTGACCGCAGCCGCCGTGACGACGACCGCTACCTGTTCCTGGAAGCGCTCATCTCGGCGCAGAGCAAGCTCTACATCAGCTATATCGGGCGCTCGATTCAGGACAACAGCGAACGCTTTCCCTCTGTGTTGGTACAGGAACTGGTGGATTATATCGGGCAGAGCCACTATCTGCCGGGTGACGAAGCCCGCAACTGTGACGAAAGTGAACGGCGCGTGAAAGATCATATTACGTTTCACCACAGCCGCATGCCGTTTGATCCGGTTAACTACGCCAGGAATGAACAGCAGAGCTATGCCCAGGAATGGCTCCCGGCGGCGAAACGGGAAGGCACGGCACACACCGATTTTATTCAGGAGCTGGAGCCCCGCTTAATTGACACCCTGACGTTCGAGCAGCTTTCGCGTTTTTGGGCGCACCCGGTACGGGCATTTTTCCAGCAGCGCCTGCAGGTCAACTTCCGCTCTGAAGAGAGTGAAATCCCCGATGCGGAACCCTTTACCCTTGATGGGCTGGAACGCTACCAGCTTAACCTTCAACTGCTGAATGCCCTGGTTGACGAGGAAGATGCCCAACTGCTTTATCGCCGCTACCGTGCTGCGGGACAACTGCCTTATGGCGCGTTTGGTGAGATTGTCTGGGATACGCAGTGCCAGGAGATGACGACTCTGGCGGAGCGCGTGATTGCATGCCGACAACCCGGACAAAGTATTGAGATCGATCTCGACTGTAACGGCGTGCAACTCACCGGCTGGCTGACTCATGTGCAGTCTGATGGCCTGCTGCGCTGGCGGCCCTCCATGCTCAGCGTTTCACAAGGTTTGCAACTCTGGCTCGAACATCTTGTCTACAGCGCAGAGGGTAATCAGGGAGAGAGCCGGTTATTCCTGCGTAAAGACGGTGAGTGGCGCTTCCCGCCCATGGAGGCTGAGCAGGCGCTGGCGTATTTATCGTTGTACATTGAAGGCTACCGGCAGGGAATGAACAAACCGTTGCTGCTACTGCCAGAAAGTGGTGGGGCGTGGATAAAAGCCTGTTACGACGCGCAGAATGATGCCATGTTAACGGACGAGGCCTCCTTGCAAAAAGCGCGGAGTAAATTTTTGCAGGCCTACGAAGGGAACATGATGGTACGCGGTGAAGGTGACGATGTCTGGTATCAGCGCTTATGGAGAACGCTTGAGCCAGAATTCTTTGACGCCATCACGCAGGAGGCACAGCGCTACCTGTTACCGTTGTTTAAATTTAATCAGTCCTGACGACTGTATAAAAATTGCGCTGATTTTGGCGTTCATTTATTATGCAGCTCTTATCACGGAGTGATGTACCAAAAGAAAGAGATGCTGGCGTGTCCAGCACGCAGTTTGTTAATGATGTAGCCGTGATAAAGAGGTCGTAATGCCAGGCAGCACCTTGTTTAAAGCGTTTGTATTGTTTGTCGCCCTCTGGGCCCCCTTCACTCAGGCAGATTCCGGTTGGCAACCCATCCAGGAAACGATTCGCAAAAGCGAGAAAGATACCCGCCAGTATCAGGCCATTCGCCTTGATAACGGGATGACCGTGCTGCTGGTTTCCGATCCCCAGGCGGTGAAATCGCTCTCTGCACTGGTGGTGCCGGTTGGGTCTCTGGAAGATCCTGAGGCGCACCCGGGTCTGGCTCACTATCTTGAACACATGACGCTGATGGGGTCGAAAAAGTACCCGCAGCCGGATAGCCTGTCAGAATTCCTGAAAATGCATGGCGGCAGCCACAACGCCAGTACGGCGCCTTATCGCACGGCGTTTTACCTTGAAGTGGAAAATGATGCGCTGGCAGGGGCGGTGGACCGCCTCGCTGACGCCATCGCCGCGCCGCTGCTGGATAAAAAATACGCCGACCGCGAACGAAACGCGGTGAATGCTGAATTGACCATGGCCCGCACGCGCGATGGTATGCGCATGGCGCAGGTCAGCGCTGAAACCATCAACCCGGCGCACCCCGGCGCGCGCTTTTCCGGTGGTAACCGTGAGACGTTAAGCGATAAGCCGAACAGCCCCGTGCTCAAGGCGTTGCATACGTTTCGCGATAAATATTACTCAGCCAACCTGATGAAAGCCGTCATCTACAGCAACAAGCCGTTGCGTGAGCTGGCGAACATGGCGGCCCAGACCTTTGGCCGGGTGCCGAATAAAAATATCGATCTGCCGCAGATTAACGTGCCGGTGGTAACCGACGCGCAAAAGGGGATCGTGATCCACTACGTGCCGGCGCTGCCGCGTAAGGTCCTGCGCGTTGAGTTCCGTATCGATAACAATACCGCCCAGTTCCGCAGTAAAACCGATGAGCTGGTGACCTATCTTATCGGTAACCGCAGCCCTGGTACGCTCTCTGACTGGCTGCAAAAGCAGGGGCTGGTCGAGGGGATCCGTGCCGACTCCGATCCGGTGGTAAACGGCAACAGCGGTGTGCTGGCGATTTCCGCAACCCTGACCGATAAAGGCCTCGCGAACCGCGATGAGGTGGTTGCTGCGATCTTCAGCTATCTCTCTTTGCTGCGTGAGAAAGGGGTGGATAAACGTTACTTCGATGAACTGGCGCATGTGCTGGATCTCGATTTCCGCTATCCCTCGATCACGCGTGACATGGACTATGTTGAATGGCTCGCCGATACCATGATCCGCGTGCCGGTGGCCCACACGCTTGATGCTGTCAACATTGCTGACCAGTACGACGCCGGGGCGTTAAAAGCACGTCTGGCGATGATGACCCCGCAGAACGCACGTATCTGGTATATCAGCCCGAACGAGCCGCACAACAAAACGGCCTACTTCGTGGATGCGCCTTATCAGGTTGATAAGATCGGCGAGGAGACCTTTGCGAAGTGGCAGAAGCAGTCCGCCGGGATTGCCCTGGCGTTGCCGGAGCTTAATCCCTACATTCCGGACGACTTCACGCTGATTAAGACCACCAAAGCTTATCCGCACCCGGAACTCATTGTTGATGAGCCAACGCTGCGCGTGGTTTACACCCCAAGCCGCTATTTTGCGAGCGAGCCGAAAGCCGATGTCAGCGTTGTGCTGCGCAACCCGAAGGCGATGGACACGGCCAGAAATCAGGTGATCTTTGCGCTTAATGACTATCTGGCGGGTATCGCTTTAGACCAGCTTAGCAATCAGGCCGCCGTGGGCGGTATTAGCTTCTCTACCAATGCCAACAACGGTCTGATGCTTAACGCTAACGGCTACACCCAGCGTTTGCCGCAGCTGTTCCAGGCGTTGCTCGAAGGCTATTTCAGCTATACGCCAACCCAGGAGCAGCTTGAGCAGGCCAAGTCCTGGTATGCGCAGATGATGGATTCCGCGGAGAAAGGCAAAGCCTACGAACAGGCGATCATGCCGCCGCAGATGCTGTCGCAGATCCCCTATTTCCAGCGGGATGAACGCCGCGCGCTGCTGCCCTCCATATCATTAGACGATGTGCTGGCGTACCGGGCGTTACTGAAAACCAACACCCGGCCCGAGTTCCTGATTGTGGGGAATATGAGTGAAGAGGCCGCGAAAACCCTGGCGCAAAATGTGCGTACCCAGTTGGGGTCGAAAGGCGAGGTGTGGTGTCGCAATCAGGATGTGCTGGTTGAGAAAAAACAGAATGTGATTTTCGAAAAAACGGGTGGCAGTACGGATTCCGCGTTGGCTGCCGTTTTTGTGCCAACGGGATATGACGAATATGCCAGCTCTGCGCAGAGCGCCGTGCTGGGGCAAATTATTCAGCCGTGGTTCTATAACCAGCTGCGCACCGAAGAACAGCTCGGCTATGCGGTCTTTGCGTTTTCGATGAACGTAGGGCGTCAGTGGGGCCTCGGGTTCCTGTTGCAAAGCAGTGATAAGCAACCGGCCTATCTGTGGCAGCGCTATCAGGCCTTCTTCCCGCAGGTCGAAGCGAAGCTGCGCGCCATGAAGCCGGACGAGTTTGCCCAGATCCAGCAAGCCGTTATCGCACAGGTTATGCAGTCGCCTCAGACGTTGGGTGAAGAAGCCTCACAGCTGAGCAAAGATTTCGATCGCGGTAATATGAAGTTTGATTCGCGTGATAAAGTAGTGGCCGAGATAAAACAGCTGACCCCTCAGAAGGTTGCCGATTTCTTCCATCAGGCGGTGGTCAAACCGCAGGGAATGGCTATCCTGTCTGAGGTTTCCGGCAGCCAGAGCGGGAAAGCAGAATTCGTTGACCCGAAAGGCTGGAAAGTCTGGAAGAGCATCAGCGCGCTGCAACAATCTATGCCCTGGAGTAAGAAAGAATGACCGATACCGCTGAGTCCCTTGATCCCTTACGTTTGCCGCTACAGGGTGAACGGTTGATTGAAGCCTCAGCGGGAACGGGAAAAACCTTCACCATCGCCGCGCTGTACCTTCGCCTGTTATTGGGGCTGGGCGGCAATGCCGCGTTTCCACGTCCGTTAAGCGTGGAAGAGCTGCTGGTGGTGACGTTCACCGAGGCCGCCACCGCCGAGTTGCGCGGCCGTATTCGCGCCAATATTCATGAGCTGCGCATCGCCTGCCTGCGCCAGACCACGGATAACCCTCTCTATGCGAGTCTGCTCGAAGAAATTGCTGATAAGCAGCAGGCGGCCCAATGGCTACTGTTAGCCGAACGGCAAATGGACGACGCCTCCGTCTTCACCATCCACGGTTTTTGTCAGCGTATGTTGAGCCTGAATGCCTTTGAATCCGGCATGCTGTTTGAACAGCAGCTCATCGAAGATGAGTCGGAGCTTCGCTATCAGGCCTGTGCGGATTTCTGGCGTCGTCATTGTTATCCGCTACCGCGCGACATTGCAGAAGCGGTGCATGCTTTGTGGAAAGGTCCGGAAGATCTGCTGCGCGCCATTGGCCGCTACCTGCAGGGTGAAGCACCGGTGATCAAATCCCCGCCGCCAGCAGATGAAACGCTGGCCTCGCGTCATGAAAAGATCATCGCGCAAATCGTCGGATTAAAGCAGAAGTGGAATGAGTCCGTTGGCGATATCGATGCGATCATTGAAAACTCGGGTATCGACAGGCGCAAGTTCAATCGCGGTAATCAGGGCAAGTGGATCGAGAAGATCAGCGCCTGGGCGCAGGAAGAGACGCGGGGCTATCAGCTCCCGGACGCGCTCGAGAAATTCTCTCAGCGCTTCCTTGCGGAGCGGACCAAAGCCGATGGCATTGTGCCTGAACATCCCTTATTTGTTTCCATTGAGGCGCTGCTGGCTGAGCCGCTCTCGCTCAATGACCTGATTATTACCCGCGCGATGGCTGAAATTCGCGACGCTGTGGCGCGGGAGAAACGCCGACGGGGCGAACTCGGATTTGACGATATGCTGAGCCGGCTGGACGAGGCGCTACGCAGCGAAAATGGCGAAGCGCTGGCTCACGCTATCCGTACCCGTTTTCCGGTGGCGATGATAGATGAATTTCAGGATACCGATCCCCAGCAGTACCGTATTTTCCGGCGCATATGGCGACAGCAGCCTGAAACCGCACTGCTGCTGATCGGCGATCCCAAACAGGCTATTTACGCTTTTCGCGGGGCGGATATTTTCACCTATATGAAGGCACGCAGTGAAGTCGAGGCGCACTATACGCTCGATACCAACTGGCGCTCCTCTCCCGGCATGGTTGAAAGCGTCAATGCGCTGTTTGAACGGATGGATGCGGCATTTATGTTCCGGGAAATTCCCTTCAAGCCGGTTAAGTCCGCCTCGAAGAACGCCGATCTGCGTTTTGAATATAACGGCGCGGTGCAGCCTGCCATGCGTTTTTGGCTGCTGGACGGTGAAGGCTACGGCGTGGCTGACTATCAAACCGCGATGGCGCAGCACTGTGCCGCGCAAATCCGTGACTGGCTGAGCGCAGGTTCGCGTGGCGAAGCGCTGTTGTGGAAGGGGGAGAACGCCACGCCGCTTAAAGCCTCTGATATCACGGTGCTGGTGCGCAGCCGTCAGGAGGCGGCGCTGATCCGCGATGCGCTTACGCTGCTCACCATTCCTTCTGTTTATCTCTCAAACCGCGACAGCGTATTCGACACCCTGGAAGCGCAGGAGATGCTGTGGCTGCTGCAGGCAGTGCTGGCGCCTGAACGTGAAAGCACGCTTCGCAGCGCGCTGGCGAGTTCTATGCTGGGGCTTAATGCCCGCGACATTGACGCACTCAATAACAATGAAACCGCGTGGGATGAGGTGGTGGACGAGTTTGTTCATTACCGTGAGCGCTGGCAAAAACGCGGCGTGATGGCGATGCTGCGTGAACTGATGGCGCAACGCCGTATTGCGGAGAATCTGCTGGCGACGGCAGGGGGAGAGCGCCGCCTGACGGATATCCTGCACATCAGCGAACTGCTGCAGGAAGCCGGTTCTCAGCTGGAAAGCGAACACGCCCTGGTGCGCTGGCTGTCGCAGCAAATTGCCGATCCGAACAGCAACGCGTCAAGCCAACAGATGCGCCTTGAAAGCGATAAGCATCTGGTGCAAATCGTCACCATTCACAAATCTAAAGGGCTGGAATACCCGCTGGTCTGGCTGCCGTTTATCGCTAACTACCGCGTGCAGGATCAGGCGTTTTATCACGATCGTGAGACCTTTGAGGCGGTGCTTGACCTCAGCAAAGCCGAAACCAGCGTGGAGCTGGCAGAAGCCGAACGGCTGGCGGAAGATCTGCGTCTGCTGTACGTGGCGCTTACCCGTTCCGTCTGGCACTGCAGCCTGGGGGTTGCGCCGCTCTTTCGCCGCCGGGGTGAAAAAACAGGCGAGACGGATTTCCATTTGAGCGCCCTGGGGCGGCTTATCCAGCGCGGCGAACCGAAAGATGCGGCTGGGCTGCGTCAATGTATTGAATCGCTCTGCGGCGACCATATCGCCCTGCATGTCCCCGAGCTTCCCGACAATCGTCGCTGGCATCTACCTGAGCAGGCCGAGCCTGATCTCAACGCCCGGCCGATTGTCCGAACCGTTGCGGACGACTGGCGGGTAACCAGCTACTCAGGCTTACAGCAGCACGGCCAGAGCATTGCTCAGGATCTGATGCCGAAGCTGGATATCGACGCGGCGGGCGTCGGCGAGGTGCCTGTCGAGCCTGTACTGACGCCGCATCAGTTCCCGCGCGGCGCGTCGCCCGGTACGTTCTTGCATAGCCTGTTTGAAGAGCTGGATTTCACGCAGCCGGTATCGGAGGCGTGGGTGGAAAAGATGTTGCAAAGCGGCGGCTATGAGGCGAAGTGGCAGCCCGTGTTGACCGAGTGGGTCAATGCCATCCTGCAGGCGCCGCTGACGGAAGAGGGTATCTCTCTGAGCCAGTTGACGGCCAAAGATAAACAGGTGGAGATGGAATTTTACCTGCCTATCGCCAGCCCACTTAGGGCTGAGGCGCTTGATGCGCTGATCCGCGAATACGATCCGTTGTCTGCCGGGTGCCCGCCGCTCAATTTCCGCCAGGTTCAGGGGATGCTGAAAGGGTTTATTGACCTTGTGTTCCGCCATCAGGGGCGTTACTACCTGCTTGATTACAAATCGAACTGGCTGGGTGAAAACAGCGACGCCTACACCCAACAGGCCATGGCTTCTGCCATGCAGATGCATCGTTATGACCTGCAATACCAACTCTATACCCTGGCACTGCATCGTTACCTGCGCCATCGCATGGCGGATTACCGTTACGAAGACCATTTTGGCGGCGTTATCTATCTCTTCCTGCGTGGCGTGGACCCGGCTAACCCGAGTTCCGGCATCTTCAGTACGCGGCCTGACGCGATGCTGATTGAAAAGATGGATACCCTTTTTGCCGCAACCCAGGAGGAGATGGCATGACGATGCAGGAACGGCTGCTGGATGCCGTAGAACAACGCGTATTACGCCCGCTGGACGTGCAATTTGCCATGCTGGTTGCGGATGCCCATCCCGCCGTGATGCTGGCGGCGGCGCTCCTGAGCAAGGATGCGGGCGAGGGACACGTCTGCCTGCCGGTTTCACGTCTCGCCATTGATGAGAAAATGCCCCCGGTGTTGCAGGCCTGTTTTGCCCTGCTCGACGAGACGCTGGACTGGCAGAGCACGCTGACAAATTCTCCGGCGGTCGGCTGCGGGGATCGTCATACGCCGATGATCCTGATAAGCGATCGCTTATACCTCAACCGCATGTGGCGCAATGAACTTACGGTCGCGCAGTTTTTCAGTGAGACGAACGCCCCGTTGCCGTGTGATGAAGGCCAGCTGCGGGAAACGCTTGATACCCTGTTTCGCTCCAGTGACGCAGTCGACTGGCAGAAAGTGGCCGCGGCTGTGGCGTTAACGCGACGGATATCGGTGATTTCAGGTGGGCCGGGAACGGGCAAAACTACCACCGTGGCGAAGCTTCTCGCCGCGTTGATCCAGCTTGCGGGCGAACAAAAATGCCGTATACGCCTGGCGGCACCAACCGGCAAAGCCGCCGCGCGCCTGACGGAGTCTCTTGGCGGCGCGCTGAAAAAGCTGCCGCTGACGGACGATCAGCTTGCCCTGTTCCCCAGTGAGGCCAGTACGCTGCACCGTTTACTGGGCGCGCAGCCTGGTAGCCAGCGCCTGCGTTACCATGCCGGAAACCCGCTGCATCTGGACGTGCTGGTGGTGGATGAAGCCTCAATGATTGACCTGACGATGATGTCACGTCTGATTGATGCGCTGCCATCCCATGCGCGGGTCATCTTCCTCGGCGATCGCGATCAGCTTGCCTCGGTTGAAGCGGGGGCGGTGCTGGGCGATATCTGCACCTATGCAAGCCTGGGTTATACCGAGGCGCGCGCAAAAGAGCTGTCGCGCCTGACGGGCTGCCCGCTGAACGGTGAGCCCTCCGCCCAGGCCGGCGCGCTGCGCGACAGCCTGTGCCTGCTGCAAAAAAGCTATCGTTTTGGCAGCGAGTCCGGCATTGGTCAACTCGCGGCGGCGGTGAACAACGGCGATCGCCATACCACGCGCGGCGTGTTTGACGGGACGTTCACCGATATCGAGAAAAAGTCACTGCAAACCGGGGAAGAGTACCAGGCGATGCTGAATGACGCCCTGCTGGGCTATCAGCATTTCCTGCGCGGTGTGCAGCAGAAAAGCACGCCGGAGGAGGCTATCGCGGCGTTCGGCGAATACCAGCTTCTGTGCGCTCTGCGGGAAGGCCCGTTTGGCGTGGCGGGGCTGAACGAAAGGCTAGAGCAGCTGATGGCGCAAAAGCGCAAGATTAACCGTTCGCCGTATTCGCGCTGGTATGAGGGAAGGCCGGTGATGATTTCGCGTAATGACAGCGCCCTGGGCCTGTTTAACGGCGATATTGGCATTGCGCTGGACCGTGAGCAGGGGCTACGCGTCTGGTTCCAGATGCCGGATGGTAGCGTCAAGTCCGTACAGCCAAGCCGTCTTCCTGAACACGAAACGGCATGGGCAATGACGGTGCATAAATCCCAGGGCTCTGAGTTCAACCATGCGGCGCTGATCCTGCCAACCCAGCTTTCGCCGGTGATCACCCGCGAGCTGATCTACACCGCCATAACCCGCGCGCGCCAGCGGCTCTCGCTGTATACCGATGACCGCATTCTGGTGCAGGCGATTGCCACGCGTACCGAGCGCCGAAGCGGTTTAAGCAGGATATTCGACGGCGCGTAAGCGACAGCCCTCACCGGAAGGTGAGGGCAGAATCTTAGCCCAAATCGGCCATTAGCACCTTCGAACGGCGCTGGTAGTTGTACATCTCTTTCTTACTTTCCGGCAGTGAATCGATATCCACCGGCGTGAAGCCGCGTTCCTGGAACCAGTGAATGCTGCGCGTGGTTAACACGAACAGCTTACTCAGGCCAATCTGGCGCGCCTGCGCCGCCACACGTTCCAGCAGCATTTCGCCGCGCGAGGAGCTGCGATAATCCGGATGCACGGCAACACAGGCCATCTCGCCGATCTTTTCTTCCGGGAAGGGGTAAAGCGCAGCGCAGGCGATGGTCAGGTTGTCGCGCTGAATAATGGTGAATTTGTCGATCTCCATCTCCAGCTGTTCACGGGAACGGCGCACCAGAATACCCTGCTGTTCCAGCGGGCGGATCAGTTCCAGAATGCCGCCGATATCGTTGATGGTGGCGCGGCGGATCTGCTCGGCGCTCTCCATCACAATCTGCGTACCAATGCCGTCCCGGGAGAACAACTCCTGCAGCAGGGCACCGTCTTCCTGGTAGCTAATAAGGTGGCTGCGGCGTACGCCGCTGCGACAGGCTTTTACCGCGCCGCGCAGAAACCGAACGGTACCGGAGTAGTAATCGCCTTCGGCTTCGAGCGCTTCAACGCGGGCCTGAGCCTCATTCGGGAAGAGTTCCGGCACGATTACCCCTTCATCGTTAACGACGCCCTGCGAGGAGCAAAACCCAATCATTTTTTCCGCCTTCAGTTTGATGGCCAGTTGGGTGGCAATCTCCTCTGAAGTGAGGTTGAAACTTTCGCCCGTCACGGAGACGGCAACCGGCCCCAAAAGCACAATAGCGCCGCTATCCAGCTGGCGGTGGATCGCTTCTTCGTCGATGCGGCGAATACGCCCGCTGTGACAATAATCCACACCGTCATCCACGCCGAGAGGCTGGGCAATGATAAAGTTGCCGCTCACAACGTTGATATGCGCCCCCTGCAGCGGCGTATTGTTGAGGCTCATGGACAGGCGTGCGGTGATATCCAGCTGCAGCAGCCCGGCAGCCTGTTTGACCAGTTCAAGGGTTTTTGCGTCGGTTACGCGCGTGTTCTTATGGTAGATCGGCTCATGATGGTGCGCCGCAAGGTTGGCATCAATTTGCGGGCGGGCGCCGTAGACCACGACCAGCCGAATACCCAGGCTGTGCAGCAGGCCAATGTCGTTAACGATGCTGGAAAAGTTTTCGTGCTCGATGGCTTCGCCGCCCAGCATGATGACAAACGTTTTTCCCCGATGGGCGTTGATATAAGGAACAGAATGGCGAAATCCCTGAACCAGTTCCGTTCTGCGTTCCTTTACCATGGCACAACCTTAATGAATGTTTATTCGTAATTTCTGTATTTTTATTCGATTATGGCCGGATGCGCAAGCCTAAATTTTCTGCGATCCAAAGAAATGGGTAAGTAATCCGTGCGTTAACGTATGATTGTTTACCCTTTTATAGATGACAGTTTATGCGTCATTCGTTAAAGTTTTCGGTCAATTTGGACGTTTGGTTCATTTATCAGATTTCTTGCTCGGGAGAAGCATGTCGGGATCCAATTCAGCAATAAGTCGCCGCCGCTTGTTAAAAGGGGCCGGGGCAATGTGGTTGCTCAGCGTCAGCCCGGTAGGTCTTGCCGCCACCAGTCAGGTTGTCGCGGTGCGCGTCTGGCCGTCGTCGACCTACACACGTGTGACGGTCGAGTCCAATCGCGTGCTTAAGTATAAGCAATTTGCCCTCAGCAACCCCGAGCGTGTGGTGGTGGATCTCGAAGGCGTGAACCTCAACTCCGTGTTGAAAGGGATGGCGGCGCAGATCCGTGGTGACGATCCCTTTATTAAATCGGCGCGCGTGGGGCAGTTCGATCCACACACCGTGCGTATGGTGTTTGAGCTGAAGCAGAACGTGAAGCCGCAGCTGTTTGCACTGGCGCCCGTTGCGACCTTTAAAGAACGTCTGGTAATGGATCTTTATCCGTCTAATGCCACGGACATTCAGGATCCGCTTCTCGCGTTGCTTGAGGATTACAACAAGGGCGATCTCCAACGCCAGGTTCCGCCAGCGCAAAGCGGGCCAAAACCGGGCAAAGCGGGGCGCGACCGTCCTATTGTGATCATGCTCGATCCCGGTCACGGTGGCGAAGACTCCGGCGCGGTGGGGAAATACCACACGCGAGAAAAAGATGTGGTGCTGCAAATTGCTCGCCGCCTGAAGGCGTTAATCGACAAAGAAGGCAACATGCGGGCCTACATGACACGTAATGAAGACGTGTTTATTCCGCTCAAAGTCCGCGTGGCGAAAGCGCAAAAGCAGCGCGCGGATCTGTTCGTGTCGATCCACGCCGATGCCTTTACCAGCCGCCAGCCGAGCGGATCCTCGGTCTTTGCGCTGTCAACGAAAGGGGCGACCAGTACCGCCGCGCGTTACCTGGCCGATACGCAGAACGCCTCTGACCTGATCGGTGGGGTAAGCAAAAGTGGCGACCGCTACGTCGACCACACTATGTTCGATATGGTGCAGTCGCTGACCATCACGGACAGCCTGAAGTTTGGCAAGGCGGTACTGGGCAAGTTGGGCCACATCAATAAGCTGCATAAAAACAGCGTTGAGCAGGCCGGGTTCGCGGTGCTGAAAGCCCCGGATATTCCGTCTATTCTGGTCGAAACCGCGTTTATCAGTAACGTGGAAGAGGAGCGTAAGCTCAAGACCGCAAAATTCCAGCAGGAAGTAGCCGAGTCGATTCTGGCGGGAATAAAAGCCTATTTCTCTGACGGGGCGACGCTGGCGCGTCGTGGATAGTGCTGCACGCCGGGTAATCGCCCGGCCGTTTCATAAACTGCAGATACAAAAAAACACCCTTGAGGGTGTTTATTGTTTTAGAAGTATTGGTTGCGGGGGCCGGATTTGAACCGACGACCTTCGGGTTATGAGCCCGACGAGCTACCAGGCTGCTCCACCCCGCGTCCGTCTTTCTACTTATGCAGAAACTTACTTCTTCAAATTTGATTGGTTGCGGGGGCCGGATTTGAACCGACGACCTTCGGGTTATGAGCCCGACGAGCTACCAGGCTGCTCCACCCCGCGTCCGTCTTTTTGCTTCGTATTTTAAACCACATCTGCGCTGGCTTTTCTCGTTCACCTCAGTCACTTACTGGAGTAAGTTCCTAAGGATTCACTGCGTCGCCATCTTGTTGTGCTTCGAACTACTTCGCAAAAACTTCTACTGTCGTAGAAGATACTTCATCAAATTTTAATTGGTTGCGGGGGCCGGATTTGAACCGACGACCTTCGGGTTATGAGCCCGACGAGCTACCAGGCTGCTCCACCCCGCGTCCGTGGATGCGCACTATACTCGGATAGGTTTGTGATGCAACCCCTTTTTCGCATTAATCATGATTTTGTATGTAATTTGAACGATATAGCGTTGTTTGGCCTATTTTTTGCGCAGAATTTGCCAAAGGGCAAGGGATTGCATTTCCTTAGCCCTGGCGGTTTGTTATCTTCGTAACGCGGAAATGGGCAACTAAAAGACGAGATATAATGAAAGGACGTTGGGTGAAGTATCTGATGACAGGCGCAATGGTAGCGATTCTTGCGGCCTGCTCTTCCAAACCGACCGATCGCGGTCAACAGTATAAAGACGGGAAATTATCCCAGCCTTTCTCATTAGTTAACCAGCCCGATGCCGTAGGCGCACCGATCAACGCTGGCGATTTCTCTGAGCAGGTCTACCAGATCCGCAATGCGTCACCGCGTTTATATGGCTCACAGAGCAACGTTTACAGTGCGGTACAGGACTGGCTGCGCGCGGGGGGCGATACCCGCAACATGCGTCAGTTCGGTATTGATGCCTGGCAGATGGAAGGGGCGGATAACTATGGCAACGTCCAGTTTACGGGTTACTACACGCCGGTTGTCCAGGCGCGCCATACGCGTCAGGGTGAATTCCAGTACCCGATCTATCGTATGCCGCCAAAGCGTGGCCGCCTGCCGTCTCGCGCAGAGATTTACGCTGGCGCGCTGAGCGAAAACTATGTCCTCGCCTACAGCAACTCGCTGATGGATAACTTCATCATGGACGTTCAGGGCAGCGGCTACATTGATTTTGGCGACGGCTCACCGCTTAACTTCTTCAGCTACGCCGGTAAGAACGGCCATGCTTACCGCAGTATCGGTAAAGTGTTGATCGACCGTGGGGAAGTAAAGAAAGAAGATATGTCGATGCAGGCCATCCGCGAATGGGGCGAGAAGCACAGCGAAGCCGAAGTGCGCGAGCTGCTGGAGCAGAACCCGTCGTTCGTCTTCTTTAAACCGCAAAACTTTGCGCCGGTGAAAGGGGCGAGTGCGGTACCGTTGATTGGCCGCGCGTCCGTCGCATCGGACCGCTCAATCATTCCGGCAGGCACCACGCTGCTGGCCGAAGTCCCTCTGCTGGACAACAACGGCAAGTTCAACGGCAAGTATGAGCTGCGCCTGATGGTGGCACTGGATGTCGGCGGGGCAATCAAAGGCCAGCACTTCGATATTTATCAGGGCATTGGCCCGGATGCAGGCCATCGCGCAGGCTGGTATAACCACTATGGCCGCGTATGGGTGCTGAAGGCCGCGCCGGGTACGGGCAACGTATTCAGCGGCTGATTGTGGTATTCTGAGCGAAATACGGATTGCTGTTCAGGGTGAGGGAAAAACCTCACCCTTTTTACATCTGAGGTGTTATGTCTGTGGTAATCAGTGATGCCTGGCGCCAGCGTTTTGGCGGCACGGCACGTCTCTATGGTGAAAAAGCCCTGCAGCTTTTTGCGGATGCGCACGTTTGCGTCGTGGGCATTGGTGGCGTGGGGTCATGGGCGGCAGAAGCGCTGGCGAGAACCGGTATCGGCGCGATTACGCTGATTGATATGGATGATGTCTGCGTCACCAACACTAACCGGCAGATCCACGCCCTGCGCGACAGCGTTGGTCTGGCGAAATCTGAAGTGATGGCGGAGCGCATTCGGCTGATCAACCCGGAATGCCGCGTGACGGTGATTGATGACTTTGTGACGGCAGATAACGTCGCTGAGTACATGAGTCGGGGTTACAGCTACGTGATTGATGCGATTGACAGCGTGCGCCCGAAAGCGGCGCTGATCGCTTATTGCCGCCGGTTCAAGGTGCCGCTGGTGACCACCGGTGGCGCGGGCGGGCAGATCGATCCGACGCAGATCCAGGTGGCCGACCTGGCAAAAACGATCCAGGATCCGCTGGCAGCCAAGCTGCGTGAACGCTTAAAGAGCGACTTTAACGTGGTCAAAAACAGCAAGGGTAAACTGGGCGTTGACTGCGTGTTCTCGACTGAGGCGCTGGTCTACCCGCAAGCGGATGGCTCGGTGTGTGCCATGAAAAGCACGGCGGAAGGGCCAAAACGGATGGATTGTGCCTCCGGTTTTGGGGCGGCCACCATGGTGACCGCATCCTTTGGCTTTGTCGCCGTCTCACACGCCCTGAAGAAGATGATGGCGAAGGCGGAGCGTCAGGCCTGAGTCTGGCGCGCGGCGTCCAGCACCGCGTCGCTGAGCGCAATCAGCCCCTGACCGCGCGAGGCGCTTAGCTGCGCGCGAAGCCCCAGTTCATCAAACAGTTCCAGCGGCGAGTGTGCCAGCAGCTCTGCCGCGCTTTTACCTTCTGTCGCGGTCAACAGCACCGCCAGCAGGCCGCGAACGATGCGCCCTTCGCTGTCTCCAAAGAAATGCAGTTTGTCACCGGACAGGCGATACCCGAGCCAGACGCGGTTCTCGCAGCCGGCGATCTCTTTTGCCTGGGCTTTCAGCGCGTCGGGAAGGGCAGGCAACTGCTTGCCCAGCAGGATCAGCTGACGATATTTGTCTTCCCACTGGTTTAGCGGGCCGAAGGTCTGCCTGAGCGTCTCTTCGGTGATTGTGCTGCCGAACGGGTGTCCGGCCAGGTCTGAGCGAGTCATTAATCCACCAGTAATTCAAGGGCGCGGTCAACGGCGGCGACCAGCGCTTCGACATCGTTTTGCGTATTATAGGGCGCAAATGAGGCGCGCAGCGTCCCGCTCACGCCAAGCGCCGCCAGCAGCGGCTGTGCGCAGTGCTGTCCGGCGCGCAGGGCAATGCCATATCCGGCCAGCAGCGTGACCATATCACTGTGATGCACGCCGTCAAAATCAAAGGCTAACAGGCTGGAATCCTGTACGCGAAACGAGCGAAAACCCGGGCGCTTTTTGAGTTCCTCTTCTGCCAGCGTCGCCAGGCCCCGGCTCCAGCTTTCGGCCTGAACCACGTCCGTTTCAGCCAGCCACTCCAGGGCTGCGCTCAGGCCAATGACGCCAGCCACGTTCGGCGTACCGGCCTCCAGGCGATAAGGCACGTCCTGGGTTGTAAATCCATCGAACGTCACTTCGGTAATCATTTTTCCGCCGCCGAGCCACGGGGTCATATGTGCCAGCAGGTCAGGCTTGCCGTACAGCGCCCCGATGCCGGTAGGGCCATACAGCTTATGTCCCGAGAAGGCGTAGAAATCGATATCCAGTTTTTGCACATCGGCGGGGAAATGCACGATCCCCTGCGCGCCGTCGACCATCACCACCATGCCGCTGGCATGGGCGAGCTCAATGGCGCGAGCCAGGTCCGGGCAGCCGCCGGTGACGTTAGACATCTGCCCAAGCGCCAGAATGCGGCTGCGCGGGGTGATGAACTCGGGCAGGCGAGCCACGTCAGGAAGTAAATCAGAACCTAAAGGAAGCTTAACGACCCGCGCGCCCGTCTGGTCCGCCACCATCAGCCAGGGAACCAGGTTCGCGTGGTGTTCTGCTTCGCTGACGATGATTTCGTCGCCCGCGCGCAGCTGGGGGCGGGCATAGCACTGTGCCACCATATTGATGGCTTCGGTGGTGCCGCGCGTCCAGACGATGTTTTTTCCGCTTTCGGCATTAATCAGACGTGCAACCTGATCCCGGGCGGCTTCATAGCGCGCCGTCAGGCGTTGTGCTTCGGCAAACTGGCTGCGGTGTACGTTGCCAGCGCTGAGGCTATAAAACTGCCGTGTGGCCTCAATGACCGCCTGTGGCTTGAGCGCCGTGGCGGCACTATCAAGATACACACCGGCATCGGCCAGCGCCGGAAACTGGGCGCGAAACTGCGAGGGGCTGAAAGCGTTCATGGAATTCCTCTTATCATTACGGTGATCGTCGCGCAATTTCAGCGGCAGGGCAAGGAGGTTGAT
The DNA here is from genome assembly GCF_019047785.1 of Enterobacter cancerogenus. NCBI lineage: Bacteria > Pseudomonadati > Pseudomonadota > Gammaproteobacteria > Enterobacterales > Enterobacteriaceae > Enterobacter > Enterobacter cancerogenus. The sequence goes on from NZ_CP077290.1 coordinate 3,697,971, forward strand.
ATCTATAAGATTTGTCTGCATAAACTGGCGAGTCTCAAAAAGCAGGTTATGCTAAAGAGTGTTAGGTGAATGATTAAGCCTGTTTTAAATCGATGTTTGAATAGCATTAATTGCTAAAGGAGAATAAGCATGAAAAAGACAGCCGCCATCCTCTCTGCCTGTGCGTTTACCTTCGCGCTGAGCGCCTGTTCCGGCAATAACTACGTGATGCACACCAACGATGGTCGATCTATCGTCTCTGAAGGGAAACCGACGACCGATAATGACACCGGGATGATCTCGTACAAAGATGCCAACGGTAACAAGCAGCAGATCAATCGCAGTGATGTGAAAGAGATGAAAGAAATCGAGCATTAATAGCGATTTAAGCAAAAAAAAGCACCGCAAATTGGCGGTGCTACATTAATCACTATGGACAGACAGGGTAAATGTACAGGAAGTGAAAAAGTGGTAGCGTTGCTACCGTGGTCTGAATCGCAGACCAATTGCAAACACAACAACACAACATCACAACCGTAAGCCAAAAGCCCTTCAGAACACGCATTCCAAAAAAAGCTTTTCGTTCCGGCTCAGGAAGTGCCGCCACTATAGGTATTTGCTGGTAGTTCCTCAACGGACAAATTATAATGGCTCAGATAAAAAAAACTAATAGGTTAAACATTGTTTCCTATATGTTAAATCCCGTTAACATCTAAGCCAGATAACCATGTCCAAGCGATTGCCTCCTCTTAATGCATTACGTGTTTTTGATGCCGCAGCACGTCACCTGAGCTTCACCCGCGCAGCCGATGAGCTTTTTGTGACGCAGGCCGCAGTAAGTCATCAAATCAAGTCTCTGGAGGATTTTCTCGGGCTTAAGCTGTTCCGTCGCCGCAACCGTTCGCTCCTTCTGACCGAAGAGGGGCAAAGCTATTTTCAGGATATCAAAGAGATTTTTTCACAGCTCACCGAAGCCACGCGTAAGCTACAGGCGCGAAGTGCAAAAGGCGCGCTGACTGTCAGTTTATTGCCCAGTTTTGCGATCCAGTGGCTGGTGCCAAGACTCTCAAGCTTTAACTCAGCTTATCCGGGAATCGACGTTCGAATCCAGGCCGTAGACCGCCAGGAAGATAAACTTGCGGACGATGTGGATGTGGCGATTTTTTATGGCCGGGGCAACTGGCCGGGCTTGCGTGTGGAGAAATTATACGCAGAATATCTGCTGCCGGTCTGCTCACCCATGCTGCTGACGGGTGAAAAAGCGCTCAAAACGCCTGCCGATCTGGCAAAGCATACGCTTTTACACGATGCTTCCCGCCGCGACTGGCAAACTTATACCCGCCAGTTGGGTCTTAACCATATTAACGTGCAGCAGGGACCCATCTTTAGCCACAGTGCGATGGTGTTACAGGCTGCCATTCATGGACAGGGCGTGGCGTTGGCGAATAACGTCATGGCGCAGTCCGAAATTGAGGCAGGCCGTCTGGTCTGCCCGTTTAATGATGTACTGGTCAGCAAGAATGCGTTTTATCTGGTTTGTCATGACAGTCAGGCAGAACTGGGTAAAATAGCCGCCTTCCGACAGTGGATCCTGTCTAAAGCGGCAAACGAGCAAGAAAAATTCCGCTTCAGGTATGAACAATAACTTTTGTGTGCCGAGCACGCATCACTTTAGGACCGAAACATGACCAGCCGATTCATGCTGATTTTTGCCGCTGTGAGTGGCTTTATTTTTGTTGCACTGGGTGCCTTTGGCGCGCATGTGTTAAGCAAATCGTTAGGGGTGGTTGAAATGGGCTGGATCCAGACCGGCCTCGAATATCAGGCGTTTCACACCCTGGCTATCTTTGGGCTGGCGGTGGCGATGCAGCGCCGGATCAGCATCTGGTTTTACTGGAGCAGCGTGTTTCTGGCGCTGGGGACCGTACTGTTTAGCGGTAGCCTCTACTGCCTTGCGCTGTCTCATTTACGCCTGTGGGCGTTTGTTACACCCGTCGGCGGCGTCAGCTTCCTGGCGGGGTGGGTATTAATGTTTATCGGAGCCATCCGTCTGAAACGCAAGGGCGTTGTTCATGAATAAGGTTGTTTTATATTGTCGCCCGGGGTTTGAGAAAGAGTGCGCCGCGGAAATCACCGATAAAGCGGCGAAGCGCGAAGTCTTCGGCTTTGCCCGTGTGAAAGAGAACGCGGGCTATGTCATATTTGAGTGCTATCAGCCTGACGATGCCGATAAGCTGGCGCGTGAGCTGCCGTTCAGCTCGCTGATCTTTGCCCGTCAGATGTTTGTCGCCGGCGAGCTGCTGAAGGATCTTCCGCCTGAAGACCGCATCACGCCCATTGTTGGCATGCTGCAGGGCGTAGTGGAGAAGGGCGGTGACCTGCGTGTGGAAGTTGCCGACACCAACGAAAGCAAAGAGCTGATGAAGTTCTGCCGTAAATTCACGGTGCCGCTGCGTGCGGCCTTGCGCGACGCAGGCGTGCTGACCAACTACGAAACGCCTAAGCGCCCGGTAGTGCATATCTTCTTTATCGCGCCTGGCTGCTGCTACGCGGGCTACTCGTATACCACCAACAACTCGCCGTTCTTTATGGGGATCCCGCGTTTGCGCTTCCCGGCAGATGCGCCGAGCCGCTCAACGCTGAAGCTTGAAGAGGCGTTTCACGTCTTTATTCCGGCGGATGAGTGGGACGAGCGTCTGGCTAACGGCATGTACGCGGTCGATCTTGGTGCGTGTCCGGGCGGCTGGACCTATCAGCTGGTGAAACGCAACATGTGGGTTTCCTCTGTCGATAACGGCCCGATGGCGCAAAGCCTGATGGATACCGGGCAGGTGACCTGGCTGCGTGAAGACGGTTTCCGCTATCGCCCAACCCGCAACAACATCTCGTGGATGGTGTGCGACATGGTTGAGAAGCCCGCAAAAGTGGCCGCGCTGATGGCCTCGTGGCTGGTAAACGGCTGGTGTCGTGAAACCATCTTTAACCTCAAGCTGCCAATGAAAAAGCGCTATGAGGAAGTTTCCCAGAACCTGGCCTACATTCAGGAACAGATGGATGAGCACGGTATTAACGTGGTGATCCAGGCGCGCCAGCTGTATCACGACCGCGAAGAGGTGACGGTGCATGTTCGTCGCTGGTGGGCGGCTGTGGGTGGGCGTCGCGACGAGCGATAGTGTGCTGAAATCCCCTCACCCCGGCCCTCTCCCCAAAGGGGCGAGGGGGAAAATCGCACAGTCTGACCCTTTTGCTGTCAAGGGGGAGGCGGAAAAGTCTGCACCGTCTGATCCCCTCTCCCCTTTGGGGAGAGGGTTAGGGTGAGGGGAGAATTAACGCTCTAACCGCAACTGCTGCAAATTCCCGTCCAGCTGTAAATCCGTCTGTAGCGTCGCAATCTCGCGGCAGATAAACGCCATCTCCTTATGCGCTTCCAGTTTCTTGCGCCATTTTTCCGGCACCTCATTCAGCCGGGCGTAGATCCCTTCCAGATGTTGAAAATCCGTTAGCAACTGCGCGGCACTCTTCGGGCCTATGCCTGCCACGCCTGGAACCTTAGAGCTGCTAATGCCCGCCAGACCCCAGTAGTCAGGAAGTTGCGCGGGTGAGACGCCAAACTCACTGGCGATAAACGGTGCGTCAAGCCAGCGCTTCTGGAAATAATCGCGGATACGGATGGTGGGGGTAAGCAGCTGACAGTAGCCTTTGTCGGTCGAGACTATCGTGGCCTGATGCCCGGCGCTTGCCACTTTAACGGCAAGCGTGGCCGCGAGATCATCCGCCTCGTTGCCGTGCGCGCCCCAGCAGGGCACGCCGCGCTGTTCAAAGGCTGCCCGGATGGCGGGCATTTCAGCGTGAAGATCGTCAGGCATGGGCGCGCGTCCGGCCTTGTAGTCGGGCAGACGCTGGTGTCGCCAACCAGTGTTACGCGCTTCATCATCAAACACCGCAACCGCGTGAGTCGGTTCGCTGTGGCGAATAAGCTGTTCCAGCGCGTGCAGGCAGGTATCCTTGCAGGGCGTGCCTTGTACCGCATGGATTCGGCGGATCAGATTAAGCGCGTCGACGATAAGCAAATGAACAGCCACAGATAATCTCCCTTCTATCTAATGGGTGAAGGGTAACACTGTCAGCAGTATGAAACTATGTGCGGTGGGTAAAACGGGAAGAAGCCTCGCAAAACGAGGCTTCTTTTTGAGGCTTAATCGCAGGTGACAATCTTCATGGCTAAACCACCGCGGGAGGTTTCGCGGTATTTGGCGTTCATGTCTTTACCGGTTTCGTACATGGTCTCAATGACTTTATCGAGGCACACGCGCGGCTCGCTGGTGCGGCGCAGCGCCATACGTGCCGCGTTCACCGCTTTCACGGAGGCGATCGCGTTACGTTCAATGCACGGTACCTGCACCTGTCCGGCGACCGGGTCGCAGGTCAGGCCAAGGTTATGCTCCATGCCGATTTCCGCCGCGATGCAGACCTGAGTTGGGCTTGCGCCCAGCAGTTCAGCCAGACCCGCCGCCGCCATAGAACAGGCCACGCCGACTTCACCCTGACAGCCCACTTCCGCACCGGAAATGGAGGCGTTCATTTTGTACAGTGAGCCAATCGCACTGGCAACCAGCAGGTAGCGCGCCAGCGAGTTAGCGTTCACTTCACGGATGAACTTGTCGTAATACGCGAGAACCGCCGGGACGATGCCGCAGGCACCGTTGGTCGGTGCCGTGACGACGCGGCCGCCCGCTGCGTTTTCTTCGTTAACTGCCAGCGCGAACATGTTGATCCAGTCCACGACCGCCATCGGGTCGGTGGTGGTTTTGTCGGTGCTGACAAGCATACGACGCAGCGCTGCCGCACGGCGCGGTACGCGCAGTTTACCCGGCAGTACGCCTTCGGTGGTGATCCCGCGCTCAATACCGCCACGCATCACTTCCCAGACGTTGGCGAAGTGCTGCTCCAGCGCTTCCTTACTGTGCAGCGCCAGTTCGTTTTTCATCATCAGGCCGGACAGGGACAGACCCGTTTCCTGACAGTGACGCTGTAAATCCGCGGCGTTTTTGTACGGGTACGGCACTTCAACCGCCGCGTTGTTGGTCTGACCAAAGTGGTCTTCGTCGACAATAAAACCGCCGCCGATGGAGTAATACGTCTGGCTGTAAACCGCTTTATCGCCAACCAGCGCGGTAATACGCATGCCGTTTTCGTGCAGCGACAGGTTATCCGCATGGAAATTCATGCAGTGATCAACCGGGAATTCAACCTCGTGATCGCCGTTTGCCAGCAGCAGGCGGCCATGGGTATTGACGTCCTGGATAAAACCAGGGATCGCATCAATATCAACGGTGTCCGGCAGATTTCCCGCCAGGCCCATGATAATGGCGATATCGGTATGGTGGCCTTTACCGGTAAGGGAAAGGGAACCGTATACATCGACAACCACGCGGGTGATGTCGTGCAAAATGCCGCGTGCAATCAAGTCATCCGTGAATTGTTTACCGGCCTTCATTGGTCCGACGGTGTGAGAGCTGGAAGGACCAATACCGATTTTGAAGATATCGAATACGCTAATCATGATGCGTCCATTGCTATCAGTCAGAGGGGAGGAGTGCGCCGCCCGAAGACGGCGCAGGAGGTATTAGCTGAACAGCGAGTAGAAAATAGCGGAGATGGCAATCAGACCCATAACCACAACGAAAATGTTGCTGATATGGCCGCTGTATTTACGCATCGCAGGTACTTTCTGAATCGCGTACATCGGCATCAGGAACAGAATCATCGCGATAACCGGGCCGCCCAGGGTTTCAATCATGCCCAGGATGCTTGGGTTCAGCGTGGCGACCGCCCAGGTCGTCAGCAGCATGAACAGCGCGGTGATTTTATTCAGCTTGTTGATTTCAATGCTCTTGCCTTTACCGCGCAAAGATTTAATCACCATACCGTTGAAGCCTTCACGTGCGCCAAGATAGTGGCCGAGGAAGGATTTGGTGATAGCGATAATCGCGATGATCGGTGCCATCCACGCAATCAGCGGTGCGTTAAAGTGGTTTGCCAGGTAAGACAGAATAGAGATGTTCTGCTCTTTCGCCGCCGCCAGGTCTGCCGGGGAGAGGCTCAGCACGCAGCTGAACACGAAGAACATAACGGTCAGTACCATCATCACGTGGGCGCGTGCCAGGATGCTGGAGCACTTCTTCTCTGCACCGGTGCCGTACTCTTCACGCTTCGCAACCGCGAAAGAAGAGATGATTGGCGAGTGGTTGAAGGAGAACACCATGACAGGGATTGCCAGCCACAGGGTCAACAGCAGGCCGTTGCCGGTTGCGGATGCGCTGCTCAGAGACAGGGTTTCCAGCGCCGCGCCGTTCCACTGTGGGATCAGGTAGCAGGCCAGCACCATCAGGGCGGCGACAAACGGGAACACCAGAATGCTCATCGCTTTTACGATCATCTGCTCGCCGAAGCGCACGATGGTCATCATACCCACGATCAGGATCAGCGAAAGGATGGCGCGCGGTGGCGGCGTCATCTGCAGCTGGTGCGTCATGAAGCTTTCCACGGTGTTGGTGATCGCCACGCTGTACACCAGCAGAATCGGGTAAATCGCGAAGAAGTAGAGCAGGGTAATCAGTTTACCCGCGCCCACGCCAAAGTGCTCTTCAACCACTTCGGTGATGTCTTCACCCGGGTTTTTACCGGACAGCACGAAGCGGGTCAGACCGCGGTGTGCAAAGAAGGTCATCGGGAAGGCGATAATCGCCATGATGATCAGCGGGATTAAACCGCCAACGCCTGCGTTGATAGGAAGGAACAGTACACCAGCGCCGATTGCTGTGCCGTAAAGGCCAAGCATCCACATGGTATCCGTTTTGCGCCAACCGCTTCGGGAATCAATCGAAGCAACGGTGCTGGTTTGAGTGGTTTCCATCTGTATCTCCTGGAGGAAGCAAATTGTCAGGTTTTTAGTCAAATCCGATGAAAAAGTGCCTGACGGTAATATGAAATTCGTTCAGTGACGGTTTTTTAATAATTTTTGCCCGTAACTATTGGCGGGCGGAAAGATACATTCTAGTTATGAATCTATCAGTGATCCTGATCCCAATTGCAATAATATACTTTCAGGATGGGCATATTTAGACCATTTATCTGTCAAAAAAACATCAAAGAGAATTTACGGGCGCGAAGGCTACCATTAACAACATATGGCGTGAAGAAGCCGCCCCTGAGATAGGTGGCTTACGCTATAAAAAAATGGGATTTTAGTGTTTTGTGGCAGGTAATTTGGATTAAGGCTGATAATTGATGGTTGGCAAAAGGGAGTAAACGTTTGCGCAGGTGATGGATTTGTAAATGACATAAGGGATGTCTATGAATTAATTCACGAATAAAAAAAGCCGGAAAGCGAGACGTCGCATTCCGGCCTGGCAGAGGATCGCTAAAGCGTTATTTGATGATTTCGTAGCACGGGATATAGGCAGAACCCGGCAGCTTCATACGGTGCTGGGCGACAAAGCCCTGCAGCATGTCATCCATTCGGCGCATCATGTCAGGATCGCCGTGAATTTTATACGGGCCAAACTCCTCGATCGCACGAATGCCCACCTCTTTGACGTTACCCGCCACGATGCCGGAGAAGGCGCGTCGCAGATCGGCGGCCAGCACTTCCACCGGCTGATCCGGATAAAGCTTCAGATTCGCCATGTTTTCGTGTGACGGTTCAAACGGGATCTGCAGGTCGGGTGCAATGCGAATTGACCAGTTAAAGCTGTAGGCATCTCCGGTATCGCGGCGGTTCTCTTTGACCAGCGGCATCGCTTTTTTCATCTGGCGCGCCACTTCCGCAGCGTCGTCGATGATGATGCGATAGTGACGGCGCGCGTCTTCACCCAGCGTATGCACGATAAACTCGTCCAGCACGCGGAAATAGTCGGCGCTCTCTTTTGGCCCGGTGAGGATCAGCGGTAAAACCTGATCTTTGTTGGCCGGGTTCATCAGAATGCCGAGCAGATAGAGCAACTCCTCCGCTGTGCCGACGCCGCCCGGGAAGATAATAATGCCGTGCGCGATACGGACAAACGCCTCAAGACGTTTTTCAATATCCGGCATAATAATCAGCTCGTTAACCAGCGGGTTCGGTGGCTCAGCCGCAATGATCGACGGCTCGGTCATGCCAATGAAGCGCCCCTCTTTATAGCGTTGCTGCGCGTGACCTACGGCGGCACCTTTCATCGGCGCTTCCATCGCGCCCGGACCGCAGCCGGTACAGATATTCAGCTCGCGCAGGCCAAGCTGGGTCCCCACGCGGCGCGCGTAGAGATATTCGGTTTCATTAATGGAGTGACCACCCCAGCACACAACCATATTGGGCGCTTCACCAACGTGGAGCGCGCGGGCGTTGCGCAAAATAGAGAACACCAGGTTGGTGATATGAACCGAGCTTTCAAGGTCAAGATGCTGGAAACGCCCGGCGTTACTGATCTGCCCGTTAACGAACAGGATATCGCGCAGCACGGCGAAGAGGTTTGCCTGCAGGGAGCGAATAATGCGCCCGTCAACAAAGGCATCTTCCGGCGGGTTAATCACTTCCAGTTTTACGCCGCGCTCGCGGCGCAGCACGTTGATATCAAAACTTTCAAAGCGGGACAGCAGCTCTTTGCTGTTGTCGGTCAGGCTTCCGGAGTTCAGTACGGCAAGTGAACAGTTGCGAAACAGTTGATAAAGGTCGCTGCTGGCCGTGCGTTTAAGCATGTCGACTTCCAGCTGCGACAACATATCCATTGAGCCAAGCGGGCTAATATGTGTAATCAAGTGAGCTCCTTACGGGACGAAGATCGTCTTTCCCTGTAGATTACAATAGCCCTGGCTTATGACGTTTCACAACACCCGGGGCGGAATACCGCCCGCATATTGTGAAAATATTTAGATTACTGACGCACCAGCCGGCCCGTGGCAGGCACGAAATCGGTGTTGGTACGCCACGGGTTAATGTCCAGGCCGCCGCGGCGGGTGTAGCGCGCGTAGACGCTCAGCTTCTCCGGCTGACAGAAACGCATGATATCGTTGAAGATGCGCTCCACGCACTGCTCGTGGAATTCGTTATGGTGGCGGAACGACACCAGATAGCGCAGCAGCTTCTCGCGATCGATCTTCGGACCGCGATACTGGATCTGCACCGAGCCCCAGTCGGGCTGGTGGGTAATCAGGCAGTTGGACTTGAGCAGATGGCTGACCAGCGTCTCGTCGACAACCTTGCCGCTTGCCGCATTTTCGAGGTAGTCGGCGCTGAATTCGTAGCTGTCGATCCCGATATCCTGATCGTCGATGCAGGTACCGTGGAAGTGGGCAACGGGCTGGCCTTCCAGTTCATGCAGGCGATAGAGCGACACCGCCACGTCGCCCTGCGCGCAGGCGCTTAAATCCCGCTGCAGCGTGTGCTGTACATCTTCCCAGCTGTTAAATGTGGTCTGGTTAAAGCTGTTGAGATACAGCTTAAAGCTTTTGGATTCGATCAGGTTCTGGCTGGCGTAATCCAGCTCAACGTGGCCGACCGCCACCTGCGGAAGGCCGCGGGCGTTAAGCCAGGAGAGTTCGTACAGCGTCCAGATATCGCCGCCGACAAACGGCAGCGCATCGGCGTGCAGGCCCAGTGGGTCGCGGTTCAGGCTGCGGGGAACGCCCTGCAACAGACTTGCATCGTAGGTGTCGCGGTAATCGGTCGTTTTGCCCAGCGTCAGGCCCGTTAACGCCTGATGATTTTCGTAAGACATGTTTCATAGCCACTTTACAGGTACACTTATGGGCTGAGTTTATCCTGTCTTACAAGAAGAGAGAAATCGGTGGATATCGAAACTGCACATGCCCTAACTACTTTCACCACCCGCTACTGCGATGCATGGCATGAACAGCATGGGACGTGGCCGCAGAGCGCCGATCTTTACGGCGTGCCGTCGCCGTGCATTATCACCACGCTTGAAGACAGCGTGCTCTGGCAGCCCAAACCCTTCACGGTTGAGCAGAATGTAAATGCGGTTGAACGCGCAATGGACCTTGTGGTACAACCAGCGGTTCACGCGTATTATACCGCGCAGTTTGCCGGGGATATGACCGCGCGCTTTGCCGATATCGCGCTGACGTTGCTGCAAACCTGGAGTGAGGACGACCTCCAGCGTGTTCAGGAAAACCTGATTGGTCACCTGGTCACGCAAAAGCGCCTTAAGCTTTCTCCGACGCTCTTTATTGCCACACTCGACAGCGAGCTGGATGTTATCTCCGTTTGCAACCTGTCCGGGGAAGTGGTCAAAGAGACGATCGGCACCCGCAACCGCGATCTCCTCGCCCCTTCACTTGCGGATTTCCTCACCCGACTTGAGCCTGTTCTGTAATCCATGTTGCTACTGCGCGTGTGAGAGATCTCTTACACGCTTTGTGAGAGATCGCTGGAACGTTGAGTTTTGTCTCAAAGGCTTAAGATAAGTATCGTCTTATTTTTCAAGATATTAAAGGTAAATGACGCGATCTTACAGCATCTCTGATGGCTTACAGGGCGTTGCAGGTGGGTTGTAAGATGCGGCGGAATAGCGGATTCTATCTCTGTCGACAGGACGCCGACACGAGAAACGAACATCAGGATGATGGCGTATCTCAGCAAGGACTCGTCAGGAAGGCGCTGCAGGAAGGCTTCAGGATGAAGCAAAGTGGATAACGCAGGATGCGTAAGGGACACCTCCAGGAAGGAGAACGAGAGCCGGTCAGGATGGTCGGTGGGTCAGGAAGGCCAGGACGTTTCAGGACGAAACACACACATCAGGATGATGTGAGCAGGATGCAACGGTTAACGGATAACCAACGCCCTTCGGGCATCAGGAAAAGTTGTCACGGATGAGCAGGGAGCACGAATTGTAGCTGGAATGCTGCGGAACGAACCGGGAGCACTGTTTATACAGTGCTCCCTTTTTTTATTTCTTCTTCCCGCAATGCTATGCTGCGCGCCGTTCCGTATTTACGTTGAGGTTCTTATGACGCATCACGATAGCGTTCGTGCTCAGCTGCACACCATCGAAGCCCTTTTGCGCCAGCATCAGCTGTGGCAGGCAAGCGCGCCGCAGCCAGAGGCATTCGCGAGTACACAACCTTTCTGTCTCGATACGCTGGAACCTTTTGAGTGGCTGCAGTGGGTGCTGATCCCCCGCATGCATGCGCTGCTGGACGGCGGGCATCCGCTGCCGCAGGCATTTGTGGTTTCTCCCTATTATGAAATGGCGCTTGAGGCCAGCCATCCAGCCCGCGACGTCATGCTGGCCGAGCTGGCCCGTCTCGATGCGCTGTTTGCCGGTGACGATGCATGACCCTTGAAATCCTCTATCAGGATGAGTGGCTGGTGGCGGTGAATAAACCGTCAGGCTGGCTGGTGCACCGAAGCTGGCTGGATCGCGACGAAAAGGTCGTCGTGATGCAGACCGTGCGCGACCAGATTGGTCAGCATGTTTTTACCGCGCACCGTCTGGACAGGCCGACCTCTGGCGTACTGCTGATGGGGTTATCCAGCGAGGCAGGGCGTTTGCTCTCCCAACAGTTTGAGCAGCACCAGATGCAGAAGCGCTATCACGCCATCGTGCGCGGCTGGCTGACGGAATCCGGCACGCTGGATTATCCGCTGGTTGAGGAGCTGGACAAAATAGCCGATAAATTTTCCCGCGACGATAAAGGCCCGCAGCCTGCGGTGACCGATTACCGGGCAATGGCGACCACGGAAATGCCGGTCGCCACCAGCAAATTTCCCACCACGCGCTACAGCCTGGTGGAGCTTTTGCCTAAAACCGGGCGTAAACACCAGCTGCGCCGCCACCTTGCGCATCTTCGCCACCCCATTATCGGCGACAGTAAGCACGGCGATTTGCGTCAGAACCGCAGTGCGGCCGAACATTTTGGCTGTCACCGTTTGATGCTGCACGCCAGCGAATTGAGCCTGACGCACCCGTTCACCGGTGAACCGCTGAGCATCCGCGCGGGGCTGGACGATGTCTGGATGCAGGCGCTGTCACAGTTTGGCTGGCGGGGACAACTCCCCGAAAATGAAAGGGTTGAGTTTGCGGCAGGCAACGTTCAGGATGAACAGCAGGCGCATTAATCAAGGGAACAACGCATGGCTGAAGTAGGCATTTTTGTCGGCACAATGTACGGCAACTCGCTGCTGGTAGCAGAAGAGGCAGAGGCAATCCTTGTGAATCAGGGCCATAAGGCCACGGTGTACGAAGATTCTGAGCTGGATGACTGGAAGAAGTACCAGGATAAATACATCCTCGTCGTGACGTCGACAACCGGGCAGGGCGATCTGCCGGACAGCATCGCTCCGCTTTACCAGGGCATTAAAGATCGGCTTGGTTATCAGCCCGACGTTCACTACGGCATCATTGCTTTAGGTGACAGTTCGTACGCCAATTTCTGCGGCGGCGGTAAACAGTTCGATGCGCTCCTGCAGGAACAGAGCGCCCAGCGCGTCGGTGAGATGCTGCTGATTGATGCGGGTGAACACCCGGAGCCAGAAAGCGAATCAAACCCGTGGGTTGAGCACTGGGCCACACTTCTCAGCTAATCCCTGCCCGGCGGCAGGGTTTACTGGCCGGGTCAGGCGAAGCCGCCACCCGGCCATAAAGCCGCATTAAAACCGCAATTCCGTGAAGTATCTTCAACTGCTTTGGGCTTATGCCCCAAACCACGTCTTTCTCCCCGTTGAATGTTGTGTCGATGCACGGTGAGGAAGCGCGTCACTCCTTCATATACTTTTCCCGTCAGTTACCAGAAAAGGCAGTGCTTCACTATAAAACGGCGCTGAGCCGTACCAAAACTGCCCAACACTAACCTCTCATTCTGATTACCCTACAGGTGCTGTACAGAATGAACTGGCGCAAGCCATGATTCAGGAGTGCAACTATGAGTACATTAAGCCAGGCCGCGAGCGGCGCTGAAAAGCGCACCAACGCTCGCTACTGGATAGTGGTGATGCTGTTTATCGTCACATCCTTCAACTACGGCGACCGCGCCACGCTGTCGATTGCCGGTTCCGAAATGGCAAAAGATATCGGGCTTGATCCGGTCGGCATGGGTTACGTCTTCTCGGCATTTTCATGGGCCTATGTGATCGGCCAAATCCCTGGCGGCTGGTTGCTCGACCGTTTTGGCTCCAAACGCGTTTATTTCTGGTCCATCTTTATCTGGTCGATGTTTACCCTGCTGCAGGGCTTCGTCGATATCTTTAGCGGCTTTGGCATTATCGTTGCGCTCTTTACCCTGCGCTTCCTGGTGGGGCTCGCGGAAGCGCCTTCCTTCCCCGGCAACAGCCGAATTGTGGCGGCCTGGTTCCCGGCGCAGGAGAGGGGCACGGCGGTGGCGATCTTTAACTCGGCCCAATACTTCGCCACGGTGATCTTCGCGCCGATCATGGGCTGGCTGACGCATGAGGTAGGTTGGTCACACGTCTTCTTCTTCATGGGCGGGCTGGGGATCGTCATCAGCTTTATCTGGCTGAAGGTTATCCACGAACCGAACCAGCATCCGGGCGTGAACAAGAAGGAGCTGGAGTACATTGCGGAAGGCGGGGCGCTGATCAACATGGATCAGAAATCCGAAAAGGTAAAAGTACCGTTCAGCCAGAAGTGGGCGCAGATCAAACAGCTTGTCGGATCGCGCATGATGATCGGGATCTATCTTGGCCAATATTGCATTAACGCCCTGACGTACTTCTTCATCACCTGGTTCCCGGTTTATCTCGTGCAGGCTCGCGGCATGTCGATCCTCAAAGCGGGGTTTGTCGCCTCGGTTCCGGCGATCTGCGGATTCGTCGGTGGTGTGCTGGGCGGCGTAATTTCCGACTGGCTGATGCGCCGCACCGGCTCGCTGAATATCGCCCGTAAAACGCCGATTGTGCTCGGTATGCTGCTCTCCATGACCATGGTGTTCTGTAACTACGTCAGCGCAGAGTGGATGATTATCGGCTTTATGGCGATGGCCTTCTTCGGCAAAGGGATTGGCGCGCTGGGCTGGGCGGTGATGGCGGATACCGCACCGAAAGAGATCAGCGGCCTGAGCGGTGGCCTGTTCAATATGTTCGGCAACATTTCCGGGATCGTCACCCCAATCGCCATCGGCTACATCGTCGGCACGACCGGCTCATTTAACGGCGCGCTGATTTACGTTGGCGTGCATGCCCTGGTCGCAGTACTGAGCTATCTGGTGCTGGTAGGGGATATCAAACGTGTTGAACTGAAACCTGTTGCGGAGCGTGGATGATGACAACCCAATCAACCCCTGTCGTTACTGAGATGAAGGTCATTCCGGTGGCCGGGCAGGACAGTATGCTGCTCAATATCGGCGGCGCGCATAACGCCTGGTTCACCCGCAACATCGTGGTGCTTACCGATAGCGCCGGGAATACGGGCGTCGGTGAAGCGCCGGGAGGTGAGGTCATTTACCAGACGCTGGTCGATGCCATCCCGCAGGTTGTTGGTCATGAAGTGGCTCGTCTGAACAACGTGGTTCAGCGGGTGCACAAGGGCAACCAGTCGGCGGATTTCGACACCTTCGGCAAGGGGGCCTGGACCTTTGAGCTGCGCGTTAACGCGGTGGCCGCGCTGGAAGCGGCCCTGCTCGATCTGCTGGGCAAAGCGCTAAACGTGCCGGTCTGCGAACTGTTAGGGCCGGGCAAACAGCGCGACGCGGTGACGGTGCTCGGTTACCTGTTTTACATCGGCGATCGTGAAAAAACCGACCTGCCTTATCTGTCGCGTTCGCCGGGCAGCCATGAATGGTATCACCTGCGCCACCAGGAGGCGCTCTCCAGCGAGGCGGTGGTCCGCCTGGCCGAAGCGGCGCAGGATCGCTACGGGTTTAAAGATTTCAAGCTGAAAGGTGGGGTATTGCCCGGTGAGCAGGAAATTGACACCGCCCGCGCGCTGAAGAAACGCTTCCCGGATGCGCGTATCACCGTTGATCCGAACGGGGCATGGCTGCTGGATGAGGCCATCGCTCTGTGTAAAGGGCTGGGTGATGTGCTGACCTACGCAGAAGACCCTTGTGGTGCCGAGCAGGGCTTCTCCGGGCGCGAAGTGATGGCGGAGTTCCGCCGCGCCACCGGGCTGCCGGTCGCCACCAACATGATTGCCACCAACTGGCGCGAAATGGGCCACGCGGTGATGCTCAATGCGGTCGATATCCCCTTAGCCGACCCGCACTTCTGGACGCTCTCTGGTGCGGTCCGCGTGGCGCAGCTTTGCGACGACTGGGGCCTGACCTGGGGCTGCCACTCCAATAACCATTTCGATATTTCGCTGGCGATGTTCACCCACGTTGGCGCAGCGGCACCGGGTAACCCGACCGCGATTGATACCCACTGGATTTGGCAGGAAGGGGAAGCCCGCCTGACCAAAAATCCGCTGGAAATCAAAAATGGCAACATTACCGTACCGGATGCGCCAGGTTTGGGCGTCGAGCTTGACTGGGATCAGATCCACAAAGCGCATGAGGCGTATAAAAAACTGCCGGGCGGCGCGCGCAACGACGCAGGCCCGATGCAGTACCTGATCCCCGGCTGGACATTTGACCGCAAGCGCCCGGTATTTGGACGTCACTGATAAAGGATTGAACGATGAGCACATTTTCTACCCCTGTAGTCACTTCCATGCAGATCATTCCGGTTGCGGGCCATGACAGCATGCTGATGAACCTGAGCGGCGCACACGCGCCATTCTTTACCCGCAACATTGTGATCGTGAAGGATAACGCCGGGCATACCGGCGTGGGCGAAATCCCCGGCGGCGAGAAGATCCGCAAAACGCTGGAGGATGCCATTCCGCTGGTGGTGGGTAAAACGCTGGGCGAATATAAAAATGTTCTGAACGCGGTGCGTAACGCCTTTGCTGACCGTGATGCGGGCGGGCGCGGGCTGCAAACCTTTGACCTGCGCACCACCATTCACGTTGTAACCGGTATCGAAGCCGCAATGCTGGATCTGCTGGGCCAGCACCTGGGCGTGAACGTCGCCTCTCTGCTGGGCGACGGGCAGCAGCGCAGCGAAGTGGAAATGCTGGGCTATCTGTTCTTCGTCGGCAACCGCAAGCTGACGCCGCTGGCGTATCAGAGCCAGCCGGACGAAACCTGCGACTGGTATCGCGTTCGTCATGAAGAGGCGATGACCCCGGATGCGGTGGTGCGCCTGGCTGAGGCCGCGTACGAAAAATATGGTTTCAACGACTTCAAGCTGAAGGGCGGCGTGCTGGCTGGTGAAGAAGAAGCCGAGGCCATTTCGGCGCTGGCTAAACGTTTTCCACAGGCACGCGTCACCCTGGATCCGAACGGTGCCTGGTCTCTGGAAGAAGCCATCAACATCGGCAAACAGCTGAAGGGCGTTCTGGCTTATGCGGAAGATCCGTGCGGTGCGGAACAGGGGTTCTCTGGCCGGGAAGTGATGGCGGAATTCCGCCGCGCCACAGGCCTGCCGACCGCAACCAACATGATTGCCACCGACTGGCGTCAGATGGGGCATACCCTGTCGCTGCAGTCTGTCGATATCCCGCTGGCTGACCCCCATTTCTGGACGATGCAGGGATCGGTTCGCGTGGCGCAGATGTGCCATGAGTTCGGCCTGACCTGGGGCTCACACTCCAATAACCACTTCGATGTCTCGCTGGCGATGTTTACCCATGTTGCGGCTGCTGCGCCTGGCAAGATCACCGCTATCGATACCCACTGGATCTGGCAGGAAGGCAACCAGCGTCTGACTAAGCAGCCGTTTGAAATTAAGGGCGGGATGGTGCAGGTCCCTGCCACGCCGGGCCTGGGGGTCGAGCTGGACATGGATCGCGTTATGAAAGCCCATGAACTGTATCTCCAGCACGGCCTCGGCGCGCGCGATGATGCCACCGCGATGCAGTACCTGATCCCGAACTGGACATTCGACAATAAGCGCCCGTGCATGGTACGATAAACCAACTGGGACCGCTCCCATAAGCGGTCTCTTGGGTGGTATATGCTTAACGTAACTCACATGCGTAAGGACGGCTTATGAAAATTGTTATCGCACCGGACTCCTACAAGGAAAGTTTGAGCGCTCTTGAGGTAGCGACAGCGATAGAAAACGGTTTTCGCGACATTTTCCCGACGGCTGAATACGTCAAACTCCCGGTGGCGGACGGCGGCGAAGGCACCGTTGAAGCCATGGTCGCCGCCACTGGAGGGCGCATTGTCCCTGTAGACGTGACGGGGCCGCTGGGTGAACGGGTAGACGGATTTTACGGCCTGTCCGGCGACGAGCAGAGCGCGTTTATCGAAATGGCGGCGGCGAGCGGGCTGGAACGTGTCGCACCGTCTAAGCGCAACCCGCTGATCACCACGTCGTGGGGCACGGGCGAACTCATCCGCCACGCGCTGGATGCGGGCGTTAAGCATATTATTATCGGCATTGGCGGCAGTGCGACCAACGACGGTGGCGCGGGCATGGTGCAGGCGCTGGGCGCAAAACTGCTGGACGCCCACGGGCAACCTGTCGGACAGGGTGGCGGTGAGCTGGCTAACCTGGCGCGCATTGACGTGAGTGAGCTCGATCGCCGCCTGGCGGATTGCCGGATCGAGGTGGCCTGCGATGTCACCAATCCGCTGACCGGCGAAGAGGGCGCATCCGCGATCTTTGGCCCGCAGAAAGGGGCCACGCCGGAGATGATCGTCACCCTGGATAACGCGCTGGAGCATTACGCGCAGGTCATCGCCAGGGATTTAGACATCGACGTGCTGCACCTTGCGGGTGGCGGTGCGGCAGGGGGAATGGGCGCTGCGCTTTACGCCTTCTGCGGTGCCCAGCTTCGTCAGGGGATTGAAATCGTCACCGACGCGCTGCACCTGGATGAACAGGTAGCGGACGCGGATCTGGTGATTACCGGCGAAGGGCGAATCGACAGCCAGACTATCCACGGTAAAGTGCCCGTTGGGGTAGCCAGAGTCGCGAAACGCTATAACAAACCGGTTATCGGGATCGCCGGCAGCCTGACAGCGGACGTCGGTGTGGTGCACGATCACGGTATCGACGCGGTATTCAGCGTGATTTACACCATTTGCTCGCTGGAAGATGCGCTGGAAAACGCCAGCGAGAACGTCAGGATGGCCGCCAGAAACATCGCGGCGGTACTGAAAGTGGGGCAGGCATTTTAGCTGTGATTGCCGGGTGGCGGCTTTGCCTTACCCGGCCTACGTTCGTGCACCTGTTGGCCCGGTAAGCGTAGCGCCACCGGGCTTTTACCTCAGTTCCCCAACAGCTTCATCGCTTCCCGCGTGACGTTATCCATCTCATCCAGCAGCTCCAGGAACTCTGGCTCAAGCTCCGATTCTGGCGTACCTGCCCGCAGTTGCTGCTCCAGCAGCTGGCACAGGTTTTTCAGCCTCGGTACGCCGCTGTAGCCGCAGCTCCCGTGCAGCTTGTGAATAGCCTCAAGCAGGCCGTCAGGATTTTCGCCAACCAGCTGTTCTTCCACTTTATTGCGAATTTCCGGCAGGAAGGCGACCAGCATCTGCAGCATCTCGCGGGCCAGATCCGGTTTACCCGCCGCCTGTCGCAGCGCCAGCTGCCAGTCGAAGGTCGCGTTTTGATTGACGCTAATCTCTGCGGGCTCGGCTGAAAACGTATAGGTTCCGCCGATATGCCCGGGCTTATAGCGCAGCAGCAGGCTGTGCAGCTTCTCTTCGTCGATCGGTTTTGCCAGATAATCATTCATCCCGGCGCTGAGGAGTTTCTCTTTCTGCCCGGCCATCGCATGAGCGGTGACGGCAATGACCGGCGTCTGCTGCTGGTGTGGAAGCTGGCGGATCAGTTCGCAGGCGCGAATGCCGTCCATGCCCGGCATCTGAATGTCCATCAGGATCAGATCGAACTGCATCTGTTTAGCCTGTTCAACCGCCTGTGCGCCGCTGTCGCACAGTTCAACGTGCTGCACCTGATCTTCCAGCAGCACGCCAATCAGCTTCAGGTTTGCCGGGTTGTCGTCCACTGCCATCACGGTCATCGGCAATTTGTGTTCGTCGTTAACCAGCGGCAGGGGCTGGTTGCTCAGGCGACAATATTCCGTTAACGCAGGCAGCAGCCGTGTGGCGGTGAGCGGTTTCAGAAGGCAGGCGGCGGCCCCGTCGTTTTTAAGCTCTTCCGCGTTGATTTGCGCGTGGCAGGGCAGCGCCAGCAGCAGGTAGTCGGTCATCGCCGCGGCTTTTGCCAGGCGCTCCTGCTGCATGGTCAACTCACCGGTAAAGGTGACAGGAATACCCATCAGCAAAATATCGTAATGTTCAACGGCGAGCGCGGAGAAGGTCGGGCTGTAAATCACCTCCAGCGGCGTGGTGCTTAGCACGTCCAGCGTACACTGGGCGGCTGCCGCGTTTGGCTCAACGTAGGCCAGACGCATCCCTTTCAGGCAGTCGGTGATCGGGCCGTCCGTCAGCACGTTAGGGTTCAGGTCAAGGTTAATGTGGAACCAGAAAGTGGAGCCTTTATTCGGCTGGCTGTGGAAGGAGATATCTCCTCCCATCTCTTTGACCAGTTTTTGAGTGATGACCAGCCCCAGCCCGGTGCCGCCATGACGGCGGGAAATACTCGCATCCGCCTGGCGGAACGCCTGGAACAGGCGCGACTGATCGCGCTCCGGAATGCCGATGCCGGTGTCACGGATCTGCACCTCAATCTGCACTTTGTTGTTACTCAGCGCCCGCTTCTCGACCAGAATGTCGATGTTGCCGCTTTCGGTAAACTTAATGGCATTCCCCACCAGGTTGGTGATGACCTGCTGCAGACGCAGCGGGTCGCCAATCACGTTGTCCGGCACGTCGTTCTTGATGTTGAGCGTCAGCTCCAGCCCTTTATCGTGCGATGAATGGGCAAGCAGCGTCACCACTTCATCCAACGTGCTGCGCAGCGGGAAAGGAATGCTCTCAAGGATCAGCTTCCCGGCTTCCAGCTTCGAGAAGTCCAGCACGTCGTTGATGATGGTCAGCAGGTTATTGGCCGACCGTTCGATGGTGTGCAGGTGATCGCGCTGAGTGGGGTTCAGCTCGCTTTTGAGCGTCAGGCGGGTAAAGCCGATCACGCCATTGAGCGGAGTACGCAGCTCGTGCGACATATTGGCAAGGAACTCAGACTTGATACGCGCCGCTTCCTGGGCGCGCTTTTTGGCGAGATCCAGCTCAACGTTCTGGATCTCCATCTGCTCCAGCGTCTCGCGCAAATCGGAGGTCGCCTGGTCGACGTTATGCTGCATCTCTTCGTGATAGGCCGCCAGCGACATCGCCATTGAGTTAATGCCGTTTTTGAGCATATCCAGCTCGCCCAACATAAAGCCTTCCACGCGGCTGTCGAGCTGGCCGCGGCGAATGCGGTCAACGGTGTTGACCATGTTGCGGATAGGCCCCGTGACGTCGCGCATCAGCCGCCAGCCGAAAATCAGGGCGATGCCAATGCAGAACAGCATCATCAGGCCCGAGATAAAAATCTCTTTGTACTGCTGCAGCCGGACCGATTTCAGATCAAGCTCCAGCGCCACGTATCCCAGCATATTGCTGCTGGACTTGGCGTCAGACAGGGCTGATTCATCCGGCGAATAGCTCTCTGAGATAATGGGCGTGCGCAGGATCATAATATCGCCCCGCCGGAGCACGGTGAGATGGCGGGGGAAGGGCGAACCGTCCGGGATTTTCAGCTCGGCAGGATCGAGATGAAAATTCGACGTGACGAACAGACGGTTGTGCTCGTCATACACGGATATGGCGCGCACGATCTCGGAGTGACGGCGATGCAGCACGCTGATGAGCTGGCCGATGGATTCACGGTTTTGCAGGTTCATCCCATACTCGCTGGAGACGGCGAGCGGCTCAATGATGCTCGCTCCCGCATCTTCCAGCTGCCGCTGTAAATCGTTATAGCGGTGGACGACAAAGAAGATGCTCAGCAGCAAACCGATGAGAACGGTCGGGGCGAGGATCAAAATCATCATGCGCGCACGCAGGCTGTAGTTGGTCATGGCGTTCCGTTATGGGACAATTAGGACAATTATGTTTATTTGAGAAAAATCTCGGCAATGGCGCAATTCTACTCTGCAAAGCGACGCGTGACGACGCGTCAGATCATAACTGTTGAAGCCACCGAACTTGATCCCTTCGGTCAGGGTGTTGCACGGCACAATGGCAAGGCTCTGTTTATAGCAGGTTTGCTGCCATCGGAACGAGCAGAAATCACCCTGACGGAAGATAAGCGCCAGTATGCCCGTGGGCAGGTGAAACGCCGTTTGAATGATAGCCCTGAACGCCGCGCACCACGTTGCCCGTACTTTGGCGTCTGCGGTGGCTGTCAGCAGCAGCATGCGAGCGTTGCCCTTCAGCAGGAGAGCAAAAGCCGCGCGCTGGCGCGCCTTATCAAACACGATGTTGACGAGATTATCGCCGACCAGCCCTGGGGCTACCGCCGCCGTGCCCGTCTGAGCCTCAGCTACCAGCCCAAAACAGCACGTCTGGAGATGGGTTTTCGTAAAGCGGCCTCCAGCGATATCGTGGATATCAGGCAATGCCCCATTTTGGTGCCCCGTCTTGAGGCATTGCTTCCGGACGTGCACGCTTGTCTCTCTACGCTAGACGGCGTGCGTCATCTGGGACATATCGAACTGGTGCTGGCGAACAACGGTCCGCTGATGGTGCTTCGCCATACCGCTGCGCTGTCGAAAAAAGATCGAGAAAAACTGGAACGCTTTTCGCATTCACAGGATCTCGCCCTGTTCCTTGCGCCGCAAAGCGAGATACTGGAGCAGGTTACGGGAGAGGCCCCCTGGTACGCCTCAAACGGGCTACGCTTAACGTTCAGCCCACGGGATTTCATCCAGGTGAATGACGGGGTGAATCAGCAGATGATCGCTACCGCACTGGCCTGGCTGGACGTGCAACAGAGCGACCGCGTGCTCGACCTGTTCTGCGGAATGGGGAACTTCACCCTGCCGCTGGCGCAGAAAGCTGCCAGCGTGGTTGGCGTGGAGGGCGTAGAGGCGCTGGTGGCGAAAGGCCAGGAAAATGCCCGAGAGAACGGGTTGCAAAATGTGACATTCTTTCATCAAAATCTTGAGGATGATGTCACGCAACAACCCTGGGCAAGACAGGGCTTTGACAAGATCCTGCTCGACCCGGCCCGCGCCGGTGCGCCGGGGGTCATGCAACATATTATTAAACTCGCGCCAAAGCGTGTGGTCTATGTTTCCTGTAATCCGGCAACGCTTGCCAGAGACAGCGAAGCATTAGTGAGCGGGGGTTACCAGATTCAGCGTCTGGCAATGCTGGACATGTTCCCGCACACTGGTCATCTGGAATCGATCGTGTTGTTTGAGCACATCTAATGAGTTTGGCTTGTCGACTTCGACAGGCCCTGGTCCCTAAAGGAGAGGACGATGGTTGCGGTAAGAAGTGCACATCTTAATAAAGCTGGTGAGTTTGACCCACAGAAATGGATCGCAAGTCTGGGAATTTCCAGCCAGCAGTCGTGTGAACGCTTAACCGAAACCTGGGCCTATTGTCTTCGCACCACCACAGGGCACCCTGACGCCGAACTCCTGCTGTGGCGCGGCATCGAAATGGTCGAAATCCTGTCCATGCTGAACATGGATATCGAAACGCTGCAGGCAGCGCTTCTGTTCCCGCTGGCAGACGCGGACGTGGTCAGTGAAGACGTGCTGGTTGAAAGCGTCGGAAAACCCGTGGTGTCGTTGATTCACGGCGTGCGGGATATGGCGGCCATTCGCCAGCTTAAAGCGGCGCAAACCGATTCAGTCTCGTCGGATCAAGTCGATAACGTGCGTAGAATGCTGCTGGCGATGGTAGATGATTTCCGCTGCGTGGTGATTAAGCTGGCGGAACGGATTGCCCACCTGCGCGAGGTGAAAGATGCCCCGGAAGACGAGCGCGTGCTCGCCGCGAAGGAGTGCACCAATATTTATGCGCCGCTGGCCAACCGCCTGGGTATCGGCCAGCTGAAGTGGGAACTGGAAGATTACTGCTTCCGCTATCTGCACCCGGCGGAGTACAAGCGCATTGCGAAACTGCTGCATGAGCGCCGTATCGACCGCGAGCACTACATCGAAGAGTTTGTCGGCGGCTTACGCAAGTCGATGAAAGAAGAGAACGTGCGGGCTGAAGTGTATGGCCGCCCGAAACACATCTACAGTATCTGGCGCAAAATGCAGAAAAAACATCTCGCCTTTGACGAGTTGTTTGACGTGCGCGCCGTGCGGATCGTGGCGGAGCGCCTGCAGGACTGCTATGCCGCTCTGGGGATAGTGCATACTCACTTCCGCCATCTGCCGGACGAGTTTGATGACTACGTCGCCAACCCGAAACCGAACGGCTATCAGTCCATTCATACCGTGGTGCTTGGCCCGGGCGGCAAGACGGTTGAAATCCAGATCCGTACCAAACAGATGCACGAAGAAGCCGAGCTGGGCGTGGCCGCACACTGGAAGTACAAAGAAGGCTCCTCTGGCGGAGCGCGCTCCGGCCATGAAGACCGCATCGCCTGGCTGCGCAAGCTGATTGCGTGGCAGGAAGAGATGGCCGATTCCGGTGAAATGCTCGACGAAGTACGCAGTCAGGTCTTTGACGACCGGGTGTACGTCTTTACGCCGAAAGGCGACGTTGTCGATCTGCCGGCGGGCTCTACGCCGCTCGACTTTGCCTATCACATTCACAGCGATGTGGGGCACCGCTGCATCGGCGCGAAAATCGGCGGGCGCATTGTGCCGTTTACCTATCAGCTGCAGATGGGTGACCAGATCGAAATCATCACCCAGAAGCAGCCGAACCCGAGCCGGGACTGGCTTAACCCGAACCTGGGCTATGTCACCACCAGCCGCGGACGGTCTAAAATTCACGCCTGGTTCCGCAAGCAGGATCGTGACAAAAACATTCTTGCCGGTCGCCAGATCCTTGACGACGAGCTGGAACATATCGGCATCAGCCTGAAAGAGGCGGAGAAATTCCTGCTGCCGCGCTACAACTTTAACGAGCTTGACGAGCTGCTGGCGGCGATTGGCGGCGGGGATATCCGTCTCAACCAGATGGTCAACTTCCTGCAGGCGCAGTTCAACAAGCCGAGTGCGGAAGAGCAGGACGCGGCGGCGCTCAAGCAGCTTCAGCAGAAAACCTACGCCCCGCAGCAGCGCAGCAAAGACAATGGCCGGGTGGTGGTTGAAGGGGTAGGTAACTTGATGCACCACATTGCCCGCTGCTGTCAGCCGATCCCTGGCGACGATATCGTCGGCTTTATCACCCAGGGGCGCGGGATCTCTATCCACCGCTCCGACTGCGACCAGCTCGCCGAGCTGCAATCGCACGCGCCGGAGCGCATCGTGGAGGCCGTCTGGGGCGAAAGCTACTCCGCCGGGTATTCGCTGGTGGTTCGTGTCACCGCAAACGACCGCAGCGGCCTGCTGCGCGATATCACCACCATTCTCGCCAACGAGAAGGTGAACGTGCTGGGCGTTGCCAGCCGCAGTGATACCCGCGAGCAGCTTGCCACTATCGATATGACTATCGAAATCTACAACCTGCAGGTGCTGGGCCGCGTGCTCGGCAAACTGAACCAGGTGCCGGATGTGATTGACGCCCGTCGTCTTCACGGCGGTTAAACACACTCTTCTGCAGGCCGGGTAAGGCTTCGCCGCCACCCGGCTTATTTTTTAATGGAAAAGACTATGACGCAAATCGACCGCCTGCTCGGCATCATGAAACGCCTGCGCGACCCGGAAAACGGCTGCCCGTGGGACAAAGAGCAGACATACGCGACCATCGCCCCGTACACGCTTGAAGAGACCTACGAAGTGCTGGACGCCATTTCTCGCGAAGATTTTGACGACCTGCGCGGCGAGCTGGGCGATCTGCTGTTCCAGGTGGTGTTCTACGCCCAGATGGCGCAGGAAGAGGGGCGTTTTAACTTTGACGATATCTGCGCCGCCATCAGCGACAAGCTGGAGCGCCGTCATCCGCACATTTTTGGCGATGCCACCGCGGGCAACAGCACGGAAGTGCTGGCGCGCTGGGAAGCGATCAAAAGCGACGAACGCGCGGAAAAATCCCAACACTCTGCGCTGGACGACATCCCGCTGAACCTGCCCGCGCTGATGCGCGCCCATAAAATTCAGAAACGCTGTTCTGCCGTTGGCTTTGACTGGACCTCCCTCGGCCCGGTGCTGGATAAAGTGCATGAAGAAATTGATGAAGTGATGCACGAAGCGCAGCAGGCCGTGGTGGATGAGGCGAAACTCGAGGAGGAGATGGGCGATCTGCTGTTTGCCACCGTCAATCTTTCACGCCACCTGGGGGTAAAAGCGGAAACCGCGCTGCAAAAAGCCAACATAAAGTTTGAACGACGCTTTCGTGAAGTCGAACGCATTGTGGCCTCGCGCGGCCTGGAAATGACCGGGATTGACCTTGATGTGATGGAAGAGGTGTGGCAGGAAGTAAAACGCCAGGAATCTGATCTCTAACGGTATTTTGCGATCAAGCGCAATTTGTGTGATTTTTTAAATGACAAGCGCTTGATTTGCGTCAAAAACATTTACCCAAAAGGGGCTATTTTCTCACACCTTATGTTTGTCATGGCCTGGAATGGAGACGGAGAATGAATGTTTGTGGCGCTCGCCGTGTTCGGGTATACTACTTTCCCGTCCTGGTTATTCCATCGTTTCACCCTAACTTCTCAGGTTCAGCATGACAACGAACTATATTTTTGTGACCGGCGGGGTCGTATCCTCTCTGGGTAAAGGCATTGCCGCAGCCTCCCTCGCAGCCATTCTTGAAGCCCGTGGCCTCAATGTGACCATGATGAAACTGGATCCGTACATCAACGTCGATCCGGGCACCATGAGTCCAATCCAACACGGGGAAGTGTTCGTTACTGAAGACGGCGCTGAAACCGATCTGGATCTTGGCCACTACGAGCGTTTCATCCGCACCAAAATGACCCGTCGTAACAACTTCACGACTGGCCGCATCTACTCTGACGTTCTGCGTAAAGAGCGCCGTGGCGACTATCTGGGCGCGACCGTTCAGGTTATCCCGCACATTACCAATGCCATCAAAGAGCGCATTGTCGCCGGTGGCGAAGGCCATGACGTGGTGCTGGTTGAAATCGGCGGTACCGTAGGCGATATCGAATCCCTGCCGTTCCTGGAAGCGATTCGCCAGCTGGCGGTGGATATTGGTCGTGAGCACGCGCTGTTCATGCACCTGACGCTGGTGCCTTACATGGCAGCCGCAGGTGAAGTGAAAACCAAACCGACGCAACACTCGGTAAAAGAACTGCTTTCTATTGGTATTCAGCCAGATATCCTGGTGTGCCGCTCCGATCGCGCGGTGCCAGCGAACGAACGTGCGAAAATTGCATTGTTCTGTAACGTGCCGGAAAAAGCCGTTATTTCAATGAAAGACGTCGATTCCATTTATAAAATCCCGGGCCTGTTGAAATCACAGGGCCTGGACGATTATATTTGTAAACGATTCAGCTTGAACTGTCCGGAAGCTAACCTGTCTGAATGGGAACAGGTTATTTATGAAGAAGCGAACCCGGCAGGCGAAGTGACTATCGGTATGGTAGGTAAGTACATTGAACTGCCAGATGCCTATAAGTCAGTTATCGAAGCGCTGAAACACGGTGGTCTGAAGAACCGCGTTTCTGTGAACATCAAGCTGATTGATTCGCAGGATGTTGAAACGCGTGGCGTCGAAATCCTGAAAGATCTGGATGCGATTCTGATCCCTGGCGGCTTCGGCTACCGCGGTGTAGAAGGCAAGATCGCCACCGCGCGCTATGCGCGTGAAAACAATATTCCTTACCTCGGCATTTGCCTGGGTATGCAGGTTGCGCTGATAGAATTTGCGCGCAACGTCGCGGGGATGGAAAACGCGAACTCTACGGAATTTGTGCCAGACTGTAAGTACCCTGTCGTGGCGCTTATCACTGAATGGCGTGACGAAGAAGGTAACGTCGAAGTCCGTACCGAGAAGAGCGATCTGGGTGGCACTATGCGTCTTGGCGCACAGGCCTGCCAGCTGTCCGATGATAGCGTGGTTCGCAAGCTGTATGGCGAACCGACCATTACCGAGCGCCATCGTCACCGCTATGAAGTCAACAACATGTTGTTGAAACAGATTGAAGCTGCGGGCCTGCGCGTTGCGGGCCGCTCCGGGGACGATCAGTTAGTCGAGATCATCGAGGTGCCAAACCATCCGTGGTTCGTTGCCTGCCAATTCCACCCGGAATTTACTTCAACGCCGCGTGACGGGCATCCGCTGTTTGCAGGTTTCGTGAAAGCCGCCAGCGATTACCAGAAGCGTCAGGCGAAGTAAAAAAAGTTAGAACGGCAACGCGTACCTTTGGTACGCGTTGTTTGTCTGGAGTTTTAGTTTAACTTGTACTGAGGAAAATCTAATGTCCAAAATCGTTAAAGTCATCGGTCGTGAAATCATCGACTCCCGTGGTAACCCGACCGTTGAAGCTGAAGTTCATCTGGAAGGTGGTTTCGTCGGTATGGCAGCTGCTCCATCAGGTGCTTCTACGGGTTCCCGCGAAGCGCTGGAACTGCGCGATGGCGACAAATCCCGCTTCATGGGCAAAGGCGTCCTGAAAGCTGTTGGCGCTGTAAACGGCCCTATTGCTCAGGCAATCCTTGGCAAAGATGCCAAAGACCAGGCTGGCATCGACAAGATCATGATCGATCTGGACGGTACTGAAAACAAATCTAACTTCGGTGCGAACGCAATCCTGGCCGTGTCTCTGGCTAACGCCAAAGCGGCAGCTGCGGCTAAAGGTCAGCCACTGTTCGAGCACATCGCTGAACTGAACGGCACCCCAGGCAAATACTCCATGCCTGTACCAATGATGAACATCATCAACGGTGGTGAGCACGCAGACAACAACGTTGATATTCAGGAATTCATGATTCAGCCAGTTGGCGCGAAAACCCTGAAAGAAGCGGTACGTATGGGTTCTGAAGTGTTCCACAACCTGGCGAAAGTTCTGAAAGCTAAAGGTATGAACACGGCTGTAGGTGACGAAGGTGGCTACGCGCCAAACCTGGGTTCTAACGCAGAAGCACTGGCTGTTATCGCTGAAGCGGTAAAAGCAGCAGGTTACGAGCTGGGTAAAGACATCACCCTGGCGATGGACTGTGCAGCATCTGAATTCTACAAAGACGGTAAATACGTTCTGGCTGGCGAAGGCAACAAAGCGTTCACCTCCGAAGAGTTCACTCACTTCCTGGAAGACCTGACCAAACAGTACCCAATCGTTTCTATCGAAGACGGTCTGGACGAGTCTGACTGGGATGGTTTCGCATACCAGACCAAAGTACTGGGCGACAAAATCCAGCTGGTTGGTGACGACCTGTTCGTAACCAACACCAAGATCCTGAAAGAAGGCATCGAGAAAGGCATCGTTAACTCCATCCTGATCAAATTCAACCAGATCGGTTCTCTGACCGAAACTCTGGCTGCGATCAAAATGGCGAAAGACGCTGGCTACACCGCTGTTATCTCTCACCGTTCTGGCGAAACTGAAGATGCGACCATTGCTGACCTGGCAGTGGGTACCGCTGCAGGCCAGATCAAAACCGGTTCTATGAGCCGTTCTGACCGTGTTGCTAAATACAACCAGCTGATTCGTATCGAAGAAGCCCTGGGCGAAAAAGCACCATACAACGGCCGTAAAGAGATCAAAGGTCAGGCTTAATCCTGAACCTGCGTTCTGATAAAAACCCGCTTCGGCGGGTTTTTTTATGTCTGCGCTAAAGCAGCTCTCGCGGATGACCTTGAGGGCAACATCTGCGATAATTAGTGTTCACCCCATTAACAGAGTTGACTATGCAGTACCCGATTAACGAGATGTTCCAGACCCTGCAAGGCGAGGGTTACTTTACCGGCGTTCCCGCTATTTTTATTCGTTTACAGGGATGCCCGGTTGGCTGCGCCTGGTGTGATACCAAACATACGTGGGATAAACTCGCAGATCGGGAAGTGTCGCTGTTTAGCATTCTGGCGAAAACCAAAGAGAGCGATAAGTGGGGCGCGGGCAACGCGGAAGATCTGCTGGCTATCATCGGCCGTCAGGGCTGGACGGCGCGCCATGTGGTGATCACCGGTGGTGAACCCTGCATTCACGACTTAATGCCGTTGACCGAACTGCTTGAGAAGAACGGCTATAGCTGCCAGATCGAAACCAGCGGCACCCATGAAGTTCGCTGCTCTCACACGACCTGGGTCACGGTCTCGCCGAAGGTAAACATGCGCGGCGGATACGACGTGCTGTCTCAGGCGCTGGAGCGCGCGGATGAGATTAAACATCCGGTTGGCCGCGTGCGGGATATCGAAGCCCTGGACGAACTGCTGGCGACGCTGACGGATGAAAAACAGCGCATCATTGCGCTACAGCCCATCAGCCAGAAAGAAGATGCCACGCGCCTGTGCATCGAAACCTGCATTGCGCGTAACTGGCGTCTGTCTATGCAAACGCATAAGTACCTGAATATTGCTTAAAAAAAAGCCCGGTGGCGCTAGCGCTTACCGGGCCTGTTTTGTAGGCCGGATAAGACGCTTTGCGTCGCCATCCGGCGCTTAGCTTCACTCGCCGCGATAGATACAGCCTGCCGTGCAGGTCTCTTTGATCATCACCGCGCTGAGCAGCGGCACCAGCGGTTTCACCTGATCCCAAATCCACTTTGCCAGCACTTCGCTGGTCGGGTTTTCAAGGCCCGGAATATCGTTCAGATAGTAGTGATCCAGACGATCGTACGTCGGTTTGAACGCCGCTTTCAGCTCGGCGAAATCCATGATCCAACCGGTATGCGGATCGACTTCACCTGTGATTTCAAGACGCACCATAAAAGAGTGCCCGTGCAGACGGCCACATTTGTGCCCGGCGGGAACGTGTGGAAGATGGTGTGCGGCTTCGAAGATGAAATCTTTAAACAGTGTGGTGGACATCATGAACTCTCAAATAATGCGGAAAAAACCGCCGCATAGTACCGGAAAGCACATTTTTTAGCATTAACTAAAACGGCCTTTACAGTGACGGCTGCAAAAAGTGACCCAAATTATGGTTTTTATTTTTCTATATCAGTAACTTAATTAATCGCTTTTATCGTTAAGAACGATAACTAAAACAGGTTAGTTCATTTGGTTATTAATTATTTCCATCCCTTCTTTAATTGTTATTATCCTCGCCGTTAACCTTATCTTCAGTTTGGATTTATTCGCTTAAAGTCCGCTTTGCTACTGGAACATAACGACGCATGACAACACAGGCCCCACCTTCAAACTTGCTTCCGCTAAACCCGGAGCAACTGGCGCGCCTTCAGGCCGCGACCACTGATTTTTCACCCACACAGCTCGCCTGGGTCTCCGGCTATTTCTGGGGAATGTTGAACCAGCAGCCTGGTGCTGTGGCGACGGCGCCTGCTGCTGTCGCACAACCCCCGGCCATTACGCTGATTTCCGCCTCGCAGACGGGTAACGCGCGCCGCGTGGCAGAGCAGCTTCGCGATGATCTGCTGGCAGCCAAACTGAACGTGAACCTGGTGAATGCCGGGGAGTATAAATTCAAACAAATCGCGTCGGAAAAATTGCTGGTGGTGGTGGCCTCTACCCAGGGTGAAGGTGAACCCGCTGAAGAAGCGGTAGCGTTGCATAAGTTCTTGTTCTCGAAGAAAGCCCCTAAGCTTGAGGGTACCGCCTTTGCCGTGTTCGGCCTGGGGGATACTTCCTATGAATTCTTCAGCCAGTCCGGAAAAGATTTCGACAGCAGGCTGGCGGAACTGGGCGCAGAGCGTCTGCTGGATCGCGTGGATGCGGATGTGGAATACCAGCCCGCGGCGGCCGAGTGGCGTGCACGTATTGTTGACGTGCTGAAATCGCGCGTCCCGCAAGAGTCCCCGGCCCAGGCGGCGGTTACCGCCGCTGGCGCAGTGAACGATATTCACACCAGCCCGTATACCAAAGAAGAGCCGCTGACGGCGAGCCTCTCCGTTAATCAGAAAATTACCGGTCGCGACTCTGAAAAAGACGTTCGCCATATCGAAATCGATCTCGGCGACTCTGGCCTGCGCTACCAGCCGGGCGATGCGCTGGGCGTCTGGTATCAGAACGACCCTGCATTAGTGAACGAGCTGGTGGAGTTGCTGTGGCTGAAGGGCGATGAAACCGTCACCCTGGACGGCAAAACGCTGCCGCTTGCCGAAGCACTGCAGTGGCATTTTGAGCTGACGGTGAATACCGCCAATATCGTTGAGAACTACGCCACCTTAACGCGCAGCGAATCGCTGCTGCCGCTGGTGGGCGATAAAGCGAAGCTGCAGCATTACGCGGCGACCACGCCGATTGTCGATATGGTGCGTTTCTCTCCGGCACAGCTGGATGCCGACGCCCTGATCGGCCTGCTGCGTCCGCTGACGCCGCGCCTGTACTCCATTGCCTCCTCGCAGGCAGAAGTGGAAAACGAAGTGCACGTCACCGTGGGCGTAGTACGTTACGACATCGAAGGCCGCGCGCGGGCTGGTGGCGCCTCGAGTTTCCTGGCCGACCGCGTGGAGGAAGAGGGCGACGTGCGCGTGTTCATTGAGCACAACGATAACTTCCGCCTGCCGGCCAACCCGGAAACACCGGTCATTATGATTGGCCCGGGCACCGGCATCGCGCCGTTCCGCGCCTTTATGCAGCAGCGCGCGGCGGACGAGGCCCCGGGCAAAAACTGGTTGTTCTTCGGCAACCCGCACTTTACCGAGGATTTCCTCTATCAGGTTGAGTGGCAGCGCTATGTCAAAGAGGGCGTGCTCTCGCGCATCGACCTGGCCTGGTCTCGCGACCAAAAAGAAAAAGTCTACGTACAAGACAAACT
Organism: Enterobacter cancerogenus; assembly: GCF_019047785.1. Lineage (NCBI taxonomy): Bacteria > Pseudomonadati > Pseudomonadota > Gammaproteobacteria > Enterobacterales > Enterobacteriaceae > Enterobacter > Enterobacter cancerogenus. Next base: position 3,729,880 of record NZ_CP077290.1, read on the forward strand.
GCGCGAACAGGGCGCAGAGCTGTGGCGCTGGATCAATGACGGTGCCCACATTTATGTCTGCGGCGACGCCAATCGCATGGCGAAAGACGTTGAGCAGGCGTTACTGGAAGTGATTGCCGAATTCGGCGGTATGGACGTCGAAACGGCGGACGAGTTTTTAAGTGAGCTGCGCGTTGAGCGCCGTTATCAGCGAGATGTCTACTAATGAGCGAAAAACATCCTGGCCCACTGGTGGTCGAAGGCAAACTGTCTGATGCCGAGCGCATGAAGGTAGAGAGCAACTACCTGCGCGGCACCATTGCCGAAGATTTGAACGACGGTCTGACCGGCGGTTTCAAAGGCGATAACTTCCTGCTGATCCGTTTCCACGGAATGTACCAGCAGGACGACCGCGATATCCGCGCCGAGCGCGCGGAGCAGAAGCTGGAGCCGCGCCACGCGATGCTGCTGCGCTGCCGCCTACCGGGTGGGGTGATCACCACGAAACAGTGGCAGGCGATCGACAAGTTTGCCGGTGAAAACACTATTTACGGCAGCATCCGTCTGACCAACCGTCAGACCTTCCAGTTCCACGGCATTCTGAAGAAGAACGTCAAACCGGTGCATCAGATGCTGCACTCCGTGGGCCTGGACGCGCTGGCGACCGCCAACGACATGAACCGTAACGTGCTCTGCACCTCGAACCCGTACGAGTCCGAGCTGCATGCCGAAGCCTACGAATGGGCGAAGAAGATCTCCGAACATCTGCTGCCGCGCACCCGCGCCTATGCGGAGATCTGGCTCGATCAGGAAAAAGTCGCGACCACCGACGAAGAACCGATCCTCGGCCAGACCTATCTGCCGCGTAAGTTCAAAACCACGGTGGTGATCCCGCCGCAGAACGATATCGATCTGCACGCCAATGACATGAACTTCGTGGCGATCGCTGAAAACGGCAAGCTGGTCGGCTTTAACCTGCTGGTGGGCGGTGGTCTCTCCATTGAACACGGGAATAAGAAAACCTACGCTCGTACCGCAAGCGAGTTTGGCTACCTGCCGCTGGAGCACACGCTGGCCGTCGCGGAAGCGGTGGTTACGACCCAGCGCGACTGGGGAAACCGTACCGACCGTAAGAATGCCAAAACCAAATACACCCTTGAGCGCGTGGGCGTTGAGACGTTCAAAGAGGAAGTGGAGCGTCGCGCAGGTATTAAATTTGAACCGATCCGTCCTTATGAATTCACCGGTCGCGGCGACCGCATTGGCTGGGTGAAAGGTATCGACGATAACTGGCACCTGACGCTGTTTATCGAAAATGGCCGTATCCAGGATTATCCGGGCCGTCCGCTGAAAACCGGTCTGCTGGAAATTGCAAAAATTCACCAGGGCGAGTTCCGCATTACCGCTAACCAGAACCTGATTATTGCCGGCGTGCCGGAAAACCAGAAGGCGACGATCGAGGCGCTGGCGCGGGAACACGGATTGATGAACGCCGTGAAGCCGCAGCGCGAAAACTCGATGGCCTGCGTGTCATTCCCGACCTGCCCGCTGGCGATGGCCGAGGCGGAACGCTTCCTGCCATCGTTTACCGACAAGGTCGAAGCGATTCTTCAAAAATACGGTATCCCGGACGAGCATATTGTTATGCGCGTTACCGGCTGCCCGAACGGCTGTGGCCGTGCGATGCTGGCCGAGCTGGGGCTGGTTGGCAAAGCGCCGGGCCGCTACAACGTTCACCTTGGCGGTAACCGTATGGGGACACGTATTCCACGGATGTACCGCGAAAACATCACGGAGCCGGAAATTCTCGATTCCATTGACCAGCTTGTCGGGCGCTGGGCGAAAGAGCGCGAAGCGGGTGAAGGCTTCGGCGACTTTACGGTACGTGCGGGCATCATCCGCCCGGTGCTCGATCCCGCACGGGATTTTTGGGAGTAACATCCCGACGGTTTAACAGGTGTTGTAGGCCGGGCATACGCCGTGCCGCCCGGAAAACAGGCTAACGAGGTCTTTATGTCCGTACTCGATCTAAACGCGCTTAACGCATTGCCAAAAGTCGAACGTATTCTGGCTCTCGCAGAAACCAACGCGCATCTCGAAACGCTGGACGCCGAAGGGCGCGTGGCGTGGGCGCTGGAAAACCTGCCGGGTGACTATGTGCTCTCGTCGAGCTTCGGTATCCAGGCGGCGGTCAGCCTGCATCTGGTGAACCAGATCCGCCCGGACATTCCGGTGATCCTCACCGATACCGGCTACCTGTTCCCGGAAACCTACCGGTTTATTGACGAACTGACGGACAAGCTCAAGCTGAACCTGAAGGTCTACCGCGCGACGGAAAGCGCGGCCTGGCAGGAGGCACGCTACGGCAAGCTGTGGGAGCAGGGCGTTGAGGGCATTGAGAAATACAATGAGCTTAACAAGGTCGAGCCGATGAACCGGGCGTTAAAAGAGCTGAATGCGCAAACCTGGTTTGCCGGTTTGCGTCGCGAGCAGTCCGGTAGCAGGGCCTCGCTGCCGGTACTGGCGGTGCAGCGCGGCGTGTTTAAGGTGCTGCCAATCATCGACTGGGATAACCGGACGGTATACCAGTATCTGCAAAAACACGGGTTGAAATACCATCCGCTGTGGGATGAAGGCTATCTGTCGGTAGGGGATACCCACACCACGCGTAAATGGGAGCCGGGCATGGCCGAAGAAGAGACGCGCTTCTTCGGGCTGAAGCGCGAATGCGGGTTGCACGAAGGGTGATCAGCTTTCAGTCCTTTCCCTGTGGGGGAGGGCATCAGACCGTGCTTAAGCCTTTGCCCGGTGGCGCTGCGCTTACCAGGCCTACGGGTGATGGGGGTTTGCTCCCTCTCCCTGTGGGAGAGGGGGGGGTGAGGGCATCTGGCCCCACGATACTAAAAAACCTCAGGCTTTCCCTGCTTTCGCCAGCTCCTTCACCAGCGGCAGCATCACCTTCACGACGTCGCGGCTGCGGTGCTCAATCCGTTTCGGTAGGGCACTGTCAATGTGCTGCTGGTTATCCAGCCTGACATCATGCCAGCTTGTTCCATCGGGGAAGGATTTTGATTTAGCGCGCTGCTGATAGCCATCTTTTTGACCCAGCCCCCAGTTGGTGGCCTCGACGTACAGGACCGGGATCCCCGCTTTATCAAACACTTCACCGTCGTTGCAGCAGCCGGTGCCTTTAGGGTAATCCGGGTTACCGCCAGGGTTCGTAGAGGCATAGACCCCGTGACTGCGTGCAATAGCCAGCGCCCTGTCGCGCGTTAATTTACGCACGGTGCTCGGGGTGCTCTGTCCGCTATTGAAATAAAGCTTATCGCCAACGATCAAGTTATCGAGGTTAATCACCAGCAGCGTATTTTTCTTCTCGTCATTGCTCATGCGCTTAAGGAGATTCTCAGCGCCGAGTTTTCCTTCCTCTTCGCCGCTGGTCGCAATAAAACGAATGCCGTATTTCGTCGGGATATTTTTCAGCCGTTCGGCCAGCTCAAGCATGACGCCCAGCCCCGCCGCGTTATCGTCAATTCCCTGTAACGTCAGCCCGCCGAGATTATTATCGGTGTCGGCGTCACTCATCGGCGCAAAGGTATCGAGATGCGCCATGATGATAATCTGTTCGGCTGATTTCCCCTCATGCGCGGCAATGACGGTACTGCCGGTCACGTTGTGCCAGTTTTTCATTTTATTGCGTGAGGTATAGATATAGCGGCTGTGAAATGAGCGGATATCGCTCTGATAGCCCATATCGGCAAACTGCTGGCGAATATAGTCGGCGGAGAGCATCTCGGCGGGCGTGCCGGTCATGCGGCCAGGAAAGACCGTCGCAATATGCCGCGCCTGCTGGTTCGCGATTTCGCCCAGCGGTGTATTTTTGGCCTGAGCCGCAAAAATAAAGCAAACGCCGAACGCCAGAGCAGCAATACGGTGGCGCGTTGCGGAAAACATAGTGAGTCCTTAAAACAGAGCAAAATTTTAACTCGCGTAGTATGAAACTGTGATCCGGTATACACAATTTGAATTGCGCTTAAATGCCCGAATTTTCGCGAGTTAAGCACTTTTTGATATTTGCTTTTCTGAGGCGTTATTCCATTGAGTAACTACTCATTCCAATTCGTAATTTCATTCGTTCTAAACCGCCCCCTATAGTCCCTCTATTCCTCATTTTTAGTTGAGCTGTCGCGTTGTGGATTACCTGCCTTTATTTGCTGCCATTAAAGATCGTCCGGTGCTGGTTGTTGGCTCGGGCGAGATCGCCGAACGCAAAATTGCCTTTTTGCGGCGGGCTGGCGCGTGCGTACAGGTGATCGAAGGCGAGGATTTTCACGACTCATTGCTCGATAACGTGGTGCTGGTGATTGCCGCCACCGACGATCGCGCGGTTAATCGCCGGGTCTTCGACGCCGCCAATGCGCGCCACCGACTGGTCAACGTGGTGGATGACCAGCCGCTCTGCTCATTTATCTTTCCCTCTATTGTCGATCGTTCCCCGCTGCTGATTGCTATCTCCTCCGGTGGGAATGCGCCCGTGCTGGCGCGCCTGCTGCGTGAAAAGCTTGAAGCGCTGCTTCCCGCAAGCCTCGGACGGATGGCCGAGGTGGCAGGGAACTTCCGCGAGCGGCTCAAAACGCAGGTGAAAACCACCGACGGACGCCGTCGATTCTGGGATCGTGCCTTCCGGGGACGCTTCGCCAGCCTGATGGCCGCGGGCAATGAACGTGAGGCGGGGGAGGTGCTTGAAGCCTCGCTGACGCAGCCCGAGCAGGCGCAGGGGGAGATTATTCTGGTGGGTGCCGGGCCGGGCGATGCGGGGCTGTTGACCCTGCGCGGCCTGCAGGTGATCCAGCAGGCGGATGTCGTCTTTTACGATCATCTGGTCACCGACGGCGTGCGCGAGTTGATCCGCCGCGACGCAGAGCAAATCTGCGTGGGCAAACGCGCCGGTGAGCACTCGGTGGCGCAGCATGAGACCAATGCAATGCTGGTTGCGGCGGCAAAAGCGGGCAAAACCGTGGTGCGCCTGAAGGGCGGCGATCCCTTTATCTTCGGGCGCGGCGGCGAGGAGCTGCAGGCGGCGGCCGACGCGGGCGTACCGTTCCAGGTGGTGCCCGGCATTACGGCGGCTTCCGCCGTCACGGCCTACGCCGGCATTCCGCTGACGCATCGCGATTATGCCCAGAGCGTGACTTTTGTCACCGGCCATTACAAGGCCGACAGCACGCCGTTTGACTGGTCGCATCTGGCCCAGAGCCGTCAGACGCTGGCGATCTACATGGGCACCATGAAAGCGGCCGACATCAGCGAACAGCTTATTCAGCACGGTCGCGACGCCACGACGCCCGTTGCCGTGATTTCACGCGGCACGCGCGTCGATCAGCACGTTGCGACCGGCACATTACACGATCTTGCACGCCTCGCGAAAGACGCGCCCATGCCCGCCCTGATCGTGGTGGGGGAAGTGGTGCAGCTGCACGACACGCTCGCCTGGTTTCAACATACAACAGACGCAGAGAACCTCCGTTCTTCTGTGGTGACTCTGGCTTAAGGAACGGTTATGGACCAAAAACGACTTACTCACCTGCGGCAGCTCGAAGCGGAAAGTATCCATATTATCCGCGAAGTGGCGGCCGAGTTCTCTAATCCGGTGATGATGTACTCCATCGGCAAAGACTCCAGCGTAATGCTGCATCTGGCGCGTAAAGCGTTTTATCCGGGCACGCTGCCGTTCCCGCTGCTGCACGTTGATACCGGCTGGAAATTCCGTGAGATGTACGCGTTCCGCGACCGTACCGCCAAAGCCTATGGCTGCGAGCTGCTGGTGCATAAAAACCCGGAAGGGGTGGCGATGGGCATTAACCCGTTCGTGCACGGCAGCGCAAAACACACTGACATCATGAAAACCGAAGGGCTGAAGCAGGCGCTGAATAAATACGGTTTTGACGCGGCCTTTGGCGGCGCGCGCCGTGATGAAGAAAAATCCCGCGCCAAAGAGCGTATCTACTCCTTCCGCGACCGTTTCCACCGCTGGGACCCGAAAAACCAGCGCCCGGAACTGTGGCACAACTACAACGGCCAGATTAACAAGGGTGAAAGCATTCGCGTCTTCCCGCTCTCCAACTGGACCGAGCTGGATATCTGGCAGTACATTTTCCTGGAAAATATCGACATCGTTCCGCTGTACCTGGCCGCCGAACGTCCGGTGCTGGAACGTGACGGCATGTTGATGATGATCGACGACGATCGCATCGACCTGCAGCCGGGCGAGGTGATCAAAAAACGGATGGTGCGCTTCCGGACGCTCGGCTGCTGGCCGTTGACCGGCGCGGTGGAATCCAGTGCGCAAACGCTGCCGGAGATCATCGAAGAGATGCTGGTCTCGACCACTAGTGAACGACAGGGCCGCGTGATTGACCGCGACCAGGCAGGCTCCATGGAGCTGAAGAAACGTCAGGGTTATTTCTAAGGAGCCGCCATGAACACCACGATTGCACAACAAATTGCCGATGAAGGCGGGGTTGAAGCCTACCTGCATGCTCAGCAGCATAAAAGCCTGCTGCGCTTTCTGACCTGCGGCAGCGTCGATGACGGGAAAAGTACCCTGATTGGCCGCCTGCTGCACGACACGCGCCAGATTTATGAAGATCAGCTCTCGTCGCTGCATAACGACAGCAAGCGTCACGGGACTCAGGGCGAAAAGCTCGACCTGGCGCTGCTGGTGGACGGCCTGCAGGCGGAGCGCGAGCAGGGCATCACCATCGACGTGGCCTACCGCTATTTCTCTACTGAGAAGCGTAAATTTATTATTGCCGACACGCCGGGACACGAGCAGTACACCCGCAACATGGCGACCGGTGCGTCCACCTGCGACCTGGCGATCCTGCTGATGGATGCCCGCAAAGGCGTGCTGGATCAGACCCGCCGTCACAGCTTCATCTCTACGCTACTGGGGATCAAACATCTGGTGGTGGCGGTCAACAAAATGGACCTGGTGGACTACAGCGAAGAGACCTTCAACCGGATCCGTGAAGAGTATCTGACCTTTGCCGAACAGCTGCCGGGCAATCTCGATATTCGTTTCGTGCCGCTTTCCGCGCTCGAAGGGGATAACGTTGCCTCCCAGAGCGCCAGCATGCCGTGGTACACCGGCCCGACGCTGCTGGAGATGCTTGAAACCGTGCAAATTCAGCGCGTGGTTGAGACACAGCCGATGCGCTTCCCGGTGCAGTATGTTAACCGGCCTAACCTCGATTTCCGCGGCTTCTCGGGCACGGTTGCCTCCGGCACCGTGCAGGTTGGCCAGCGCGTAAAAGTGCTGCCGTCCGGCGTGGAATCCACGGTTGCCCGCATCGTCACCTTTGATGGAGACCTGCCGGAAGCGGGAGCTGGCGAAGCGGTGACGCTGGTGCTGAAAGACGAAATTGATATCAGCCGCGGCGATCTGCTGGTCGACGTCAGTGAAACGCTGGCGGCGGTGCAGGGCGCGTCTGTCGACGTGGTGTGGATGGCCGAGCAGCCGCTGACCGCGGGGCAAAGCTACGACATCAAAATCGTGGGCAAGAAAACCCGTGCCCGGGTGGACGGTATTCAGTATCAGGTTGATATCAACAACCTGACCCAGCGCGACGTCAATGAACTGCCGCTGAACGGTATCGGTCTGGTGGACTTCACGTTCGACGAGCCGCTGGTGCTGGATCCTTATCAGCAGAACCCGGTCACGGGCGGGCTGATCGTGATCGACAGGCTGACGAACGTCACCGTGGGTGCCGGAATGGTGCGAGAGCCAAACGCGCAGGCTGCGGTGAGCGCTGAATTCAGCGCCTTTGAGCTGGAGCTAAACGCGCTGGTGCGTAAGCACTTCCCGCACTGGGGCGCGCGCGATTTGCTGGGAGGCAAGTAATGGCCGCTCACGATGAGAACGTCGTCTGGCATCCTCATCCGGTCACCGTTGCCCAGCGCGAACAACTCCACGGCCATCGTGGGGTTGTGCTGTGGTTTACCGGGCTGTCCGGCTCGGGGAAATCGACGGTCGCGGGTGCGCTGGAAGAGGCGTTACATCAGCAGGGGGTAAGCACTTACCTGCTGGACGGTGACAACGTGCGCCACGGCCTGTGCAGTGATTTAGGGTTCAGTGATGAAGACCGCAAAGAGAATATCCGCCGTGTGGGGGAAGTTGCCAGCCTGATGGCAGATGCCGGGCTGGTGGTGCTCACCGCGTTTATCTCACCGCACCGCGCCGAGCGCCAGATGGTACGCGAGCGCGTCGGGCACCATCGCTTTATCGAAGTGTTCGTCGATACCCCGCTGGAGATTTGCGAATCGCGCGATCCGAAAGGGCTGTACAAGAAAGCGCGGGCGGGCGAACTGCGAAATTTCACCGGCATTGACGCGGTTTACGAAGCGCCTGATTCCCCAGAGATTCATCTGGATGGTCAACAATTGGTAACAAATTTAGTAAGCCAATTATTAGACCTGCTCAGGCGGGACGATATTATCAGATCCTGAGGCGGTATCGTTCGGGAGCCGATTTCCCGAACGATGAGTCACGGTCACAGGATTAGCTATGCGTAACAGTGAAAACTACATTATCACCACCGGGTCGGAGCCGTTAACCACCGACGACGAGACGACCTGGTCCTTTCCTGGGGCTTTCGTCGGCTTCGTCTCGTGGCTACTGGCGCTGGGAATTCCGTTTCTCATCTACGGCGGTAACACGCTGTTCTTCTTCCTCTATACCTGGCCTTTCTTCCTCGCGCTGATGCCTGTCGCGGTGGTGGTCGGCATTGCGCTGCACTCCCTGCTCAATGGCAAACTGCTGTACAGCACCGTTGTCACGATTGTGACGGTGGTCCTGATGTTTGGCCTGTTATTTTTGTGGCTCATGGGCTAACTTCAGCCATAATTCAAACCGTAACCAACAGTATGACGATATTGTGCAGGGCGATTCTGCAAAAAAAATGTGGTACATTTGCCCGCGATATTGCGGCATCTCTGTGACCCCGGCGTAGAGTCCAGGGGCGTTTTGGGATGAGGATGCCGTTTTTCAGGGGGCAGGATGGGTAAACTAACGCTGCTGTTGCTGGCTTTGCTGGTCTGGCTGCAATATTCGCTGTGGTTCGGTAAAAACGGACTGCACGACTACAGCCGGGTGAGCGATGACGTCGCGGCACAGCAGGCAACAAACGCCAAACTTAAGGCGCGAAACGATCAACTCTTTGCTGAAATTGACGACCTCAATGGCGGTCAGGAGGCGATTGAGGAACGCGCACGCAATGAACTCAGTATGACTAAGCCGGGCGAAACCTTTTATCGTCTGGTTCCGGATGCGTCTAAACGCAATCAGGGCTCAGCACAAAACAATCGATAATCAGGCCCAGGATTACGACATGGCAGTAACTTTTTCGGACGTATGCGCCGTGGTGCCGGCCGCGGGTTTTGGCCGGCGCATGCAGACAGAATGTCCCAAGCAGTATCTCTCAATTGGCGATAAAACGATCCTTGAGCACGCCGTGGCGGCGCTGCTGGCGCACCCGCGTGTGACCCACGTCGTTATCGCAATCAGCCCGGGCGATGTGCGTTTTGCACAGCTGCCGCTGGCAAATCATCCGCAGATTACGGTTGTTGATGGCGGTGCCGAACGCGCCGATTCCGTGCTGGCTGGCATTCAGGCCGCCAGAAACGCGCAGTGGGTGCTGGTGCATGACGCCGCGCGCCCGTGCCTGCACCCGGACGACCTGGCGCGCCTGCTGGCGCTTAGCGAAACCAGCCGCGTCGGTGGCATTCTGGCCGCCCCGGTGCGCGACACCATGAAGCGCGCCGAACCGGGCAAGCAGGCTATCGCCCATACCGTTGAACGCGTCGATTTATGGCACGCGTTAACGCCGCAGTTTTTCCCCCGTGAATTACTCCATGACTGCCTGACGCGGGCGCTCAAAGAAGGTGCGACCATTACGGACGAAGCCTCTGCGCTGGAGTATTGCGGTTTCCACCCTGAGCTTATCGAAGGCCGCGCTGATAATATCAAAGTCACGCGCCCGGAAGATTTACGGCTCGCGGAATTTTATCTTACCCGTTCGACCCCTCAGGAGAAGGCATAATGCGAATTGGACACGGTTTTGATGTACACGCCTTTGGCGGAGAAGGCCCAATTATCATTGGCGGCGTACGCATTCCTTATGAAAAAGGTCTGCTGGCGCACTCTGATGGCGACGTCGCGCTCCATGCCCTGACGGACGCGCTGCTCGGTGCCGCTGCGCTTGGCGATATCGGCAAACTGTTCCCGGACACCGATCCGGCATTTAAAGGGGCGGACAGCCGCGAGCTGCTGCGCGAAGCCTGGCGTCGCATCCAGGCCAGGGGGTATACCCTCGGCAACGTTGACGTAACCATTATCGCCCAGGCCCCTAAAATGCTGCCGCATATTCCACAGATGCGCGTGTTTATCGCCGAAGATCTCGGCTGCCACATGGATGATGTCAACGTCAAAGCGACCACCACCGAGAAGCTCGGCTTTACCGGTCGCGGCGAAGGCATTGCCTGTGAAGCGGTGGCGCTGCTGGTGAAGGCGGCAAAATGACCGATTTCGATAACCTGACCTGGCTGCACGGAAAACCCGAGGGTCACGGCCTGCTGAAAGCCAGTCCGGAAGATTTTGTGGTGGTGGAAGACCTCGGTTTTGAGCCGGACGGCGAGGGCGAGCATATTCTGGTTCGCATCCTGAAAAACGGCTGCAATACCCGTTTCGTCGCCGATGCGCTGGCAAAATTCCTGAAAATTCACGCCCGTGAAGTGAGCTTCGCCGGGCAGAAAGACAAACATGCCGTTACTGAACAGTGGATCTGCGCCCGTGTGCCGGGCAATGCCATGCCCGATTTAAGCCAATTTGAGCTTGAAGGCTGTAAAGTGCTGGAGTACGCCCGCCACAAGCGCAAGCTGCGACTGGGCGCGCTGAAAGGCAATGCGTTCACGGTGATTTTACGCGAAGTTACAAACCGCGATGACGTGGAAAAACGGCTGAACGCCATCCGCGAGCAGGGCGTGCCGAACTACTTTGGCGCGCAGCGCTTTGGCATTGGCGGCAGCAACCTGCAGGGCGCACTGCGCTGGGCGCAAAGCGATGCGCCGGTACGCGACAGGAATAAACGCAGTTTTTGGTTGTCTGCGGCCCGCAGTGCGTTGTTTAATCAGATGGTGAGCGAGCGGTTGAAAAAACCGGACGCGAATCAAGTTGTTGTCGGCGATGCGCTACAATTAGCGGGGCGCGGGAGCTGGTTTGTGGCAACGGCTGAAGAGCTGGCCGATGTCCAGGCGCGCGTGGACGCCAAAACGCTGATGATTACCGCAGCCTTGCCCGGCAAGGGCGACTGGGGAACGCAGGAGAGCGCGCTGGCCGCAGAACAGGCTGCCGTCGCGGATGCGCCGGAATTACAATCCTTGCTGGTGCGGGAAAAGGTCGAGGCAGCACGCCGTGCGATGCTGCTCTATCCGCAACAGCTGAGCTGGAACTGGTGGGATGACGTAACCGTTGAGTTGCGCTTCTGGCTGCCGGCAGGCAGTTTTGCCACCAGTGTTGTCAGGGAACTTATCAACACGTCGGGTGATTATGCGAATATTGCTGAGTAACGATGACGGGATCCATGCGCCAGGTATTCAGACGCTGGCGAAACACCTCCGCGAATTTGCGGATGTGCAGGTCGTGGCTCCCGATCGTAACCGCAGTGGCGCGTCTAACTCTTTAACGCTGGAATCGTCGCTTCGGACGTTTACCTTTGATAACGGCGATATTGCCGTGCAGATGGGCACGCCGACCGACTGCGTCTTTCTGGGGGTGAACGCGCTGATGCGCCCACGTCCGGATATCGTGGTATCGGGTATCAATGCCGGGCCTAATCTCGGCGATGACGTTATCTACTCCGGTACCGTCGCGGCGGCAATGGAAGGGCGTCACCTGGGGTTCCCGGCGCTGGCGGTGTCGCTGAATGGCTATACCCATTACGACACGGCGGCGGCGGTGACCTGCTCCATTCTTCGCGCACTTGGCCGCGAACCGCTGCGCACCGGGCGCATCCTCAACATCAATGTCCCTGATTTGCCGCTCGACGAGATCAAAGGCATCCGCGTGACGCGCTGCGGCAGCCGTCATCCGGCCGATAAGGTGATCCCGCAGGAAGATCCGCGCGGGAACACGCTGTACTGGATTGGACCGCCTGGCGACAAGTGCGACGCGGGACCCGATACCGACTTCGCGGCCGTTGATGAAGGGTATGTTTCCGTTACTCCTTTGCACGTAGATTTAACCGCTTACAGCGCGCATGATGTGGTATCGGACTGGCTGGATCGGGTCGGAGTGAACGCGCAATGGTAAGCAAACGTGTACAAACTCTTCTGGAACAGTTACGCGCTCAGGGGATCGCGGACGAGCATGTGCTTGAGGCGCTTGCTCAGGTTCCCCGTGAGAAGTTTGTCGACGAGGCGTTTGAACATAAAGCCTGGGAAAACGTGGCGTTGCCAATCGGCCAAGGCCAGACGATTTCACAGCCCTACATGGTGGCCCGCATGACGGAACTTCTGGAGTTAACGCCAGAATCACGCGTGCTGGAGATTGGCACCGGGTCGGGATATCAAACGGCCATTCTGGCGCACCTTGTGCACCATGTTTGCTCCGTTGAGCGCATTAAAGGGTTGCAGTGGCAGGCGCGTCGTCGCCTGAAACAACTTGATTTACATAATGTTTCGACACGACACGGTGATGGCTGGCAGGGTTGGAAGGCTCGCGCCCCGTTCGACGCCATTATCGTTACGGCAGCACCGCCTGAAATTCCCGCCGCGCTTCTGTCGCAGCTGGATGAAGGCGGCATTCTTGTCTTGCCCGTCGGGGACGAACATCAGCTTTTAAAGCGCGTTCGTCGACGCGGCGGCGAGTTTATTATCGATACCGTGGAAGCCGTGCGCTTCGTGCCTCTTGTGAAAGGGGAGCTGGCCTGAGACTCGGAAATTTCCAGGTTTATTAAGGCAAATACAGCGTATGGTGTGGCGCGAAAGGTTCGTGCCGTCACGGTTATTTTTCGTCACTAAAAGTCATTACATTCCTGGGGGATAAATGAGCGCGGGAAGCCCTAAATTCACCATCAGCCGTGTTGCGGCATTATCACTGGTTTCGCTCTGGCTGGCGGGCTGTTCAAATTCAAATAATCCACCTGCACCTGTTTCCTCCGTGGGCGGCAGCAGCGGCTCGGGCAACACGTCCAGCGGAATGTTGATCACGCCACCGCCTAAGATGGGCAATACGGCGGCGCAGCAAACACCACAAATTCAGCCGGTTCAGACGCCTGTTACGCAGCCAACGCAGATTCAGCCAGTACAACAGCCTGTGCAGACCGAAAATGGCCGCATAGTGTATAACCGCCAGTATGGGAACATTCCGAAAGGAAGCTATACCGGCGGCAGCACCTACACCGTGAAGCGCGGTGATACGCTGTTCTATATTGCCTGGATCACCGGGAACGATTTCCGCGATCTGGCACAGCGCAATAACGTCCAGGCCCCGTATGGACTGGAAGTCGGCCAAACGCTGCAGGTCGGCAATGCAACCGGCAAACCGTTAACGCCGGGTAATACCGTTTCTGCTGCAGACGTAACGGCGCAAAATAACAGTGTTAAACCTGCACAAAAAACCAGCACGGTAGTTGCTTCGCAACCGGTAATTACGTATTCTGAGGACTCAGGTGATCAGAGTGCTAACAAAATGTTGCCGAATAATAAAGGTACTGCGACGGTTGTCACAGCACCGGTAACGGCACCTGTGGTTAGCTCTACCGAACCGACTGCCAGCAGTATGACGTCCAGTTCGCCTATCTCAGCATGGCGCTGGCCGACTGATGGCAAGATTATCGAGAACTTTGCCACCTCAGAGGGGGGTAACAAAGGGATCGATATCGCAGGAAGTAAGGGACAGGCTATCATCGCGACCGCAGACGGACGCGTTGTGTATGCCGGTAACGCGCTGCGCGGTTACGGTAATCTTATTATCATAAAACATAACGATGATTATCTGAGTGCCTACGCCCATAACGACACTATGCTGGTCCGGGAACAACAAGAAGTTAAGGCGGGGCAAAAAATCGCTACCATGGGTAGCACCGGAACCAGTTCTACACGCTTGCATTTTGAAATTCGTTACAAGGGGAAATCCGTAAACCCGCTGCAGTATTTGCCGCAGCGATAAATTGACGAGGCATGCAAGCCAGGGTGTCTCGTCCAGGGATCACGGGTAGGAGCCACCTTATGAGTCAGAATACGCTGAAAGTTCATGATTTAAATGAAGATGCGGAATTTGATGAGAACGGAGCAGAGGCTTTTGACGAAAAAGCCTTAGTAGAAGAGGAACCCAGTGATAACGATTTAGCTGAAGAAGAGCTGTTATCGCAGGGTGCCACACAGCGTGTGCTGGACGCGACTCAGCTTTACCTTGGGGAGATTGGTTATTCCCCTCTGTTAACGGCCGAAGAAGAAGTCTATTTCGCACGTCGTGCTTTGCGTGGTGATGTTGCCTCGCGCCGTCGCATGATTGAAAGTAACTTGCGTCTGGTCGTGAAAATTGCTCGCCGTTACGGCAATCGTGGTCTGGCTTTGCTTGACCTGATTGAAGAGGGCAACTTAGGTCTCATCCGCGCAGTTGAGAAGTTTGACCCGGAACGCGGGTTCCGTTTCTCAACCTACGCAACCTGGTGGATTCGTCAGACCATCGAACGGGCTATTATGAACCAAACCCGTACGATTCGACTGCCGATCCACATCGTCAAAGAGTTGAACGTCTATCTGCGTACTGCGCGCGAGTTGTCCCATAAACTGGACCACGAGCCGAGCGCTGAAGAGATTGCCGAACAACTGGATAAACCGGTTGATGACGTAAGCCGTATGCTGCGTCTCAACGAGCGCATTACCTCCGTTGACACCCCGCTGGGTGGCGACTCCGAGAAAGCGCTGCTGGACATCCTGGCCGATGAAAAAGACAACGGCCCGGAAGACACCACGCAGGACGATGACATGAAACAGAGCATCGTCAAATGGCTGTTCGAACTGAACGCCAAACAGCGTGAAGTGCTGGCACGTCGTTTCGGTTTACTGGGGTATGAAGCTGCAACACTGGAAGACGTCGGCCGCGAAATTGGCCTGACCCGTGAACGTGTTCGTCAGATTCAGGTTGAAGGTCTGCGTCGCCTGCGTGAAATCCTGCAGGGGCAAGGTCTGAATATCGAAGCGCTGTTCCGCGAATAAGCACCCTTTCGTCAAAAAAGGCCCGTCGTGAGACGGGCCTTTTTCTTTTGCGCTACGCCTGTGCGGTTTCGTGCAGCAGCCGCCAGCTCACCGTATTTCCTTCCTGATTAAGCACCGCGGTTGACCCGCGCACGTTGACGGGGCAATCCGGGCGGGTTTGCGTCTCCCGGTAGTGCATCACCGCGCCACCGTCCCACTGCTGCACCGTGGTAAGCCTGTCGATCCTTATTTTCAGGCCGGGGCGGCTACCGCGCTGGTTTTCCAGGAAGCTGACCAGCGCCGCATGATCCAGATGCGTACCGCCTGGTGGAATCATCATAAAGTCCGGACGAAAGCGGGCGAGCAGGGCGTTAATGTCGCCTTCCCCCTCTCCCAGCCACTGTTCGAGCGCCACGTGAAGATCGATAATTTCGGTTTCGTAGGGGGTCATACGTTCTCCTGTTGAAGCTGCCTCAGCACCTTCGCATTGTTAAGACGAATAACGGCCAGCAGGGGCAGTAACGTTACGCCTGCGGCAAAAAGAAAGATACCGTGCCACGCCGTAAGTGGCGGCAGGTAGCGCTGCGCCAGGCTAAGCAGCGCGGCTAACACCAGCGCCCCCAGAAAAAAGCTCAGCTGACGATTAAGGTTCCACAGCGCACTGGCGTCCGGCATCGCATCATGCGGGATTGTCAAAAACGCGCTGCTTTGCGCCGTGCTGCTGCACAGGCTACCGCCCGCGCCCATCAGGGTAAACGCCAGCACCGGCAGCGTGAACGGGGTATCTGGCCCGATACCGATAAGAAGCCCCATCCCGATAGCCTGCAAAAGACAGCCGAGCACGATGAGCGGCCGTGGGCCGGTACGGTTGAAGTAGCGCCCCGTTGCCGTGATGGCCACAAAAGAGGCCAGTGACCAGGGAAGCATCAGCGCCCCGGTTTCGGCAGGCGTCAGCCTGGCGATGCTTTGCAGGTAAAACATGCCCATCACGTTCACGCCGATGAACGTGCCGGGAACGCACAGGTAGACCAGCATGGAGAAGCGCAGCAGCGGATCCTTCAGCAGCGGGAGGTGAAGCAGCCGCCTTGTCAGGGTCTGCTGCGGCTTTTCGTTGCGAAGCCACAGCCCGGCCAGGACAAAGGCGAGTGCGGCAACGGGCAGGGTAGCGAAAAAAATCCATCGCCAGCCGAACGTCTGAACCAGCACGCCGCCCAGCGCTGGCGAGCATGCCGGTGCCAGCAGGGCCACCAGCATGACCGCCGAGGAGAGCCTGGCACGTTCGTGCGGCTTAAACTGCTGCCACGCCAGCGCCTGCCCAACCGGTATCAGCAATCCGCCGCCAAGCCCCTGAATTACACGCCAGGCGATCAGGCTGTCGAGCGTCGACGCCAGGCCCGCGGCGGCAGATGCGGCGCTAAACACAAAAAGCGAAAGCAGGATCAGGCGTTTGGCCCCAAGCAGGCGCGCCAGCATTGCGCTGAACGGGATAACCAGCGTCAGCCCGGCAATGTAGCCATTACTGACCCACGCAAGCGCGGAGGGCGTGGCGTGTAGCGCCTCGCCCATCGCCGGAAAGGCCACGCTGGCGATGAACATGTTAATCAGGTCGAGAAAAAAGCCGAGCAGAAACACAACGGCGACCCTGGTGCGATACATCATGGGAACTCCTCCAGTGAGGGCGTATCGTAGCGGTCGGTGCGGCGCAGATAAACGCGACAAAGCGCGATATACTGTCAAAAAAATTTTGACAGTGAAAAGGCGCAGCATGTTGAATTTGCAGCGCACGGCGATGTTTGTGGCGGTGGTCGAGAGCGGAAGCTTCACTGCTGCCGCTGACGCCCTGGGGCTAACGAAAGCGGTTGTCAGTTTTAATATTCGCCAGCTTGAAGATGAGCTGGGCGTCACGCTGTTGCTGCGTTCTACCCGTCGTCTGCGCCTGACCGAAGCCGGGGAGCTGTTCTATCAGCGAAGCCTGGCGCTGCTTAAAAATGCGGAGAGTCTCGCGGATGATGTGCGCGCCAACCATGCGGGGCTGACGGGAGAACTGCGCATTACCAGCACCCCGGAATATGGGGCGAAAGTGGTGGTGCCCCTGCTGGCCGAATTTAGCCTCCTGCACCCGGAGCTGCGCGTGCGGCTGGTGTCATCCTCGCTGCACAGGGATCTTATTTCAGAACGTTTTGATGTTGCCATCCGGCTCGGGACGCTAGCAGATTCGCGCTATCACGCCGCGCTGATTTCGCACTTTGCCATCCTGCCCGTGGCGTCGCCGGCGTGGCTGCACGCCCATCCCGTGGATTCGCCAGAGGCGCTGGCGCAGGCGGAATGGATCATTCATGAACGTCTCGCTTCACCGCTGCGCTGGCAGCTGCGTAAAGCGGACGGTGAAAGTGTTGTGCTGGAGATAAAAAAAGCCCCGCGCTTATACGCCGACAGCGCGCAGGCGCTGATGGCCTTTGCCCTGGCCGGCAGCGGTGTGGCGCTGTTGCCCGCGTGGCTGGTACAAAACGCGCTCGATACCGGGCAACTGGTCCCGGTGTTGCCGGAATACACTTTTGCGCAGCAGGGCATCTATGCTGTCTATCCTGATGCCCAGCATGTTTCGGCGAAGGTGCGCACGTTTATTGATTTTATGCGCGCCCGGGTAAACTAGTTGTGCATCATTTTTTTGATGAGCGCCGAGAACTGCTCCCGTTCTTCCCTGCTGAGGCGGCCTAAAAACGCCTCATCCACATCATTCCCGACGGGCTGACAGCGCGCGAGCAGCGCCTCGCCTTCCGGTGTTAAAAAGACAAAGCGGCGACGCTTGTCGGCAGGATCGTGCTCGCGTTTTACCAGACCCCGGGACTCCATGCGGCTCAGCATCTCCGCCAGCGTCGCCTTGGTACTCACGGCCACTTCGGTTAAGGCCACCTGCTCAATCCCCGGATGCTCGGCAATCGAACGTAACACCGCATACTGTGGCTTGGTCAGTTCCGGGAGGGCATGCTGCCACTGGGCGGTATGCTGCTGAAAAAGCTGACGTAACAGGTGAAACGCCTCTTGTCTTAGGTCCATGAACACTCCGACGAAAAAATTCTCTCCCTATGATAGCCCCGTTTGCCCGGGATTTTAACGCGTCATTTTTTAGCAATTAATGTGATCGTGTGCGAACGATCTTGCCAGAAAGCCAATCCGGGAGTAGCGTAAGCATTATGTTCGTATGCGAACAAATAGTTGCGAGGTGATAAATGAGACTGATTGTTGGGATGACGGGGGCAACGGGTGCTCCACTGGGCGTGGCGCTGCTCAAGGCGCTGCGTGAGATGCCGGACGTAGAGACGCATCTGGTGATGTCGAAGTGGGCGAAGACGACGATAGAACTGGAAACCCCCTATACCGCACAGGACGTCGCCGCACTGGCAGACGTCGTGCACAGCCCGGCGGATCAAGCCGCCACCATCTCCTCAGGCTCGTTTCGTACCGACGGCATGATCGTCATCCCGTGCAGCATGAAAACGCTGGCCGGGATCCGCGCGGGCTACGCCGAAGGGCTGGTCGGACGCGCGGCAGATGTGGTGCTGAAAGAGGGGCGCAAGCTGGTGCTGGTCCCGCGCGAGACGCCGCTCAGCACTATCCACCTTGAGAACATGCTCGCGCTTTCCCGCATGGGCGTCGCAATGGTCCCGCCCATGCCGGCGTATTACAACCACCCGCAGACCGCTGATGACATCACCCAGCATATTGTGACCCGCGTGCTTGACCAGTTTGGTCTGGAGCACAAAAAGGCCCGCCGCTGGAACGGTCTGCAGGAGGCGAAACACGTTTCACAGGAGAATAAAAATGGCATTTGATGATTTGAGAAGCTTCCTGCAGGCGCTCGATGAGCAAGGGCAACTGCTGAAAATAGAGGAAGAGGTTAACGCCGAACCGGATCTGGCGGCGGCCGCCAACGCCACCGGGCGCATCGGGGACGGCGCGCCCGCGCTGTGGTTCGATAACATTCGTGGCTTTACCGATGCCCGCGTGGCGATGAACACCATCGGCTCGTGGCAGAACCACGCCATTTCGCTGGGGCTTCCCCCCAATACGCCGGTGAAAAAGCAGATCGACGAATTTATCCGTCGCTGGGATAACTTCCCGGTTGCACCGGAGCGCCGCGCCAGCCCGCCCTGGGCCGAGAACACGGTGGACGGAGAAGACATTAACCTGTTCGATATTCTGCCGCTGTTTCGTCTGAACGACGGCGACGGGGGATTCTACCTGGATAAAGCCTGCGTGGTGTCACGCGATCCCCTCGACCCGGACCACTTCGGTAAACAGAACGTCGGCATTTATCGCATGGAAGTGAAGGGCAAGCGCAAGCTGGGGTTGCAGCCAGTGCCGATGCACGATATCGCGCTGCATCTGCATAAGGCGGAGGAGCGCGGCGAAGATCTGCCGATTGCGATCACCCTCGGCAACGATCCGATCATCACCCTGATGGGCGCCACGCCGCTGAAATACGATCAGTCCGAGTACGAAATGGCGGGCGCCCTGCGCGAAAGCCCGTACCCGATCGCCACCGCACCGCTGACCGGCTTTGACGTGCCGTGGGGCTCTGAAGTGATCCTCGAAGGGGTCATTGAAGGCCGCAAGCGCGAAATCGAAGGACCGTTCGGGGAGTTCACCGGACACTACTCCGGTGGCCGCAATATGACGGTAGTGCGCATTGATAAAGTCTCTTACCGCACCAAACCGATTTTCGAATCTCTTTACCTCGGCATGCCGTGGACAGAGATTGACTATCTGATGGGCCCGGCAACCTGCGTGCCGCTCTATCAGCAACTCAAGGCGGAGTTCCCGGAAGTGCAGGCGGTGAACGCCATGTACACCCACGGCCTGCTGGCGATTATCTCTACCAAAAAACGCTACGGCGGTTTTGCCCGCGCGGTCGGATTACGCGCCATGACCACGCCGCACGGCCTCGGCTATGTGAAGATGGTCATTATGGTCGATGAAGACGTCGATCCGTTTAACCTGCCGCAGGTGATGTGGGCGCTGTCATCCAAGGTCAATCCGGCAGGCGATCTGGTGCAACTGCCGAATATGTCGGTGCTTGAACTCGACCCTGGCTCCAGCCCGGCGGGGATCACCGACAAGCTGATTATTGATGCCACCACCCCCGTCGCGCCGGATAACCGCGGCCACTATAGCCAGCCGGTACGGGATCTGCCTGAAACCAAAGCCTGGGCTGAGAAACTGACCGCGATGCTGGCCGCGCGCCAATAAGGAGGAAATGATGATTTGTCCACGTTGTGCCGATGAGCATATCGAAGTGATGGCGACATCGCCGGTGAAAGATGTCTGGACCGTTTACCAGTGCCAGCACTGCCTGTATACCTGGCGCGATACCGAACCCCTGCGCCGCACCAGTCGCGAGCATTATCCCGAAGCGTTCCGTATGACGCAGAAGGATATTGACGACGCGCCGCAGGTGCCGACGATCCCGCCGTTGTTGTAAAAATAAGCCCGGAGGCGTAACCGCTTACCGGGCTTGTAGGTTTTGTAGGCCGGGTAAGGCGAAGCCGCCACCCGGCAATAAAAACCGAGAACTAAACCAGATTCTTCAACCGATAAATCCACTCCAGCGCCTGGCGTGGCGTCAGGGAATCCGGATCGAGGTTCTCCAGCGCTTCAACAGCCGGAGAGGTCTCTTCCGCAGGCACCAACAGCGACATCTGCGTGCCATCAATCTGCGTTGCCGCAGCATTCGGTGACAGGCTTTCCAGCTCACGCAGCTTCTGACGCGCGCGCTTAATCACCTCTTTTGGCACACCTGCCAGCGCCGCAACCGCCAGACCGTAGCTCTTGCTTGCTGCGCCATCCTGCACTGAGTGCATAAAGGCGATGGTGTCCCCGTGCTCCAGCGCATCAAGGTGGACGTTGGCTACGCCTTCCATCTTTTCCGGCAACTGCGTCAGCTCGAAGTAGTGGGTGGCAAACAGCGTCATCGCCTTGATTTTATTCGCCAGGCTTTCGGCACACGCCCACGCCAGCGACAGTCCGTCATAGGTGGAGGTTCCGCGCCCAACTTCATCCATCAGCACCAGGCTATGTTCCGTCGCGTTATGCAGAATGTTGGCGGTTTCGGTCATCTCCACCATGAAGGTTGAACGACCGCTTGCCAGATCGTCCGCCGCGCCCACGCGGGTAAAGATGCGGTCTATTGGGCCAATCTCGACGTGCTGCGCCGGGACATAGCTGCCAATGTAGGCGAGCAGCGCAATCAGTGCCGTCTGGCGCATATAGGTGCTTTTACCGCCCATGTTCGGACCGGTAATGATCAGCATTCTTCTCTGCGGCGACAGGTTCAGCGGGTTAGCGATGAACGGTTCGTTCAGCACCTGCTCCACCACCGGGTGGCGGCCTTCGGTAATACGAATGCCCGGTTTGTCGATGAAGGTCGGGCAGGTGTAGTTCAGCGTTTCCGCACGCTCTGCCAGGTTAACCAGCACATCCAGCTCTGCCAGCGCGCCCGCGCTGAGCTGCAGGTCGCCGAGATGCGGCATGAGCATGTCGAACAGTTCGTCATACAGCTGCTTTTCCAGCGCCAGCGCTTTGCCTTTCGAGGTGAGAACTTTATCTTCGTACTCTTTCAGCTCAGGAATAATGTAGCGCTCGGCGTTTTTCAACGTCTGGCGACGTACGTAGTGGATAGGGGCCAGGTGGCTCTGCCCACGGCTGATCTGAATGAAGTAGCCGTGTACCGCGTTATAGCCGACTTTCAGGGTATCAAGGCCCAGGCGTTCGCGCTCGCGGATCTCAAGCTTGTCGAGATAGTCCGTTGCACCGTCAGCCAGCGCGCGCCATTCGTCCAGCTCCTCGTTGTAGCCCGGCGCAATGACCCCGCCGTCGCGCACCAGAACCGGCGGCGCATCGATAATGGCGCGCTCAAGCAGCTCGCGCAGCTCGGTAAATTCGCCCATCGTTTCACGGAGTTTCTGAACGGGTGCACTGTCAATGTCGCTTAACTGAGCACGCAGTTCCGGTAACTGCTGGAAAGCATGACGCATACGCGCAAGATCGCGAGGGCGGGCGGTACGCAATGCCAGACGGGCAAGGATACGCTCAAGATCGCCCACCTGGCGCAGGACGGGCTGCAGCTCGGTGTAGCGATCCTGCAACGCGGCAATCGTCTGCTGGCGGCAGACAAGCGTATGGGTATCGCGAATGGGCATATGCAGCCAGCGTTTCAACATACGGCTGCCCATCGGCGTCACCGTATTGTCCAGCACCGAGGCGAGGGTGTTCTCGATGCCTCCCGCCAGGTTCTGGGTGATCTCAAGGTTACGGCGCGTTGCCGCATCCATGATGATACTGTCCTGCTGGCGTTCCATCGTAATCGAACGGATGTGCGGCAGGGCGGTACGCTGGGTGTCTTTGACGTACTGCAGCAGACAGCCTGCGGCGCACAGGCCGCGCGGAGCATTCTCAACGCCAAAGCCAATCAGATCGCGGGTGCCAAACTGCAGATTCAACTGCTGGCGCGCGGTATCAATTTCGAATTCCCACAGCGGGCGGCGGCGTAAGCCGCGACGACCTTCAATCAGCGAGGTCTCTGCAAAGTCTTCGGCGTACAGCAACTCCGCAGGGTTTGTGCGCTGCAGCTCGGCCGCCATGGTTTCACGGTCGGCGGGCTCGCTCAGGCGGAAACGACCGGAACTGATGTCCAGCGTCGCGTAGCCAAACCCTTTGCCATCCTGCCACAGGGCCGCCAGCAGGTTATCCTGGCGCTCCTGGAGCAGGGCTTCGTCACTGATGGTGCCCGGCGTGACGATGCGCACGACCTTGCGCTCAACCGGGCCTTTCGAGGTGGCCGGATCGCCAATTTGCTCGCAGATCGCGACGGATTCACCCTGGTTCACCAGCTTCGCAAGGTAGTTTTCCACGGCATGGTGCGGGATACCCGCCATCGGAATCGGCTCGCCTGCCGATGCGCCACGTTTGGTCAGCGAAATGTCGAGCAACTGCGATGCACGTTTGGCATCGTCATAAAACAGCTCGTAGAAATCGCCCATACGGTAAAACAGCAGGATTTCCGGATGCTGTGCTTTCAGCTTCAGATACTGCTGCATCATCGGCGTATGTGCGTCGAAATTGTCGATTGTGCTCATGGAGTTATGATATCCATTTCTTTGATAATAATGGTCTTTACGCGGCTCGTTGGCCGTAGGTTTCCTCTATTGTCGCATGAAAAAATGGCGCGGCGCAGAAAAAAGTCGCGACTTTACGAGGCGCCTTCCTGCATCAGTTCGATGATGATTTTCCCGTGCGCCACGCCCACCCGAACCTGCGAATGGGTGGTAAATCCGGCTTTTTCCAGCCAGTCGCCTTTAAGGCTGAGGGCGGCATGGACGCTATAGCGCGTCGGGATTTTGGTTCGGCGATCCTCGTGGCGCTTTCTGAAATAGCCCACTTTTAAATGGCGATAGGGTTGGGTGATGACGATCTCTGGCATACGGCCTCCGAAAAAGTTGGGCAACGGGCGTTCTCATTGCCTGTATAAAATACCAGTGTTTGACCCGTCTGGCCGCTTTAATACTGGAAGGCGTCTTCAGAAAATAAAATGCAACGACTGAAAACCGACGCGCAAAGAGGTATTATGGATGCACTTTATATGAGGTCATTGTCCATGTCCGGTAAACGTATCGCACGAGAGAAAGAGACGATCGCCAAAATGATCGCGTTGTTTGAGAAGCAGTGCCCGCAGGCTTCTCAGGAAGAGGGGCACTATCAGGCGCTCAGGGCGTATGCCGACAAGCGTCTGGACAAGTGTGTTTTTGGTGAAGAAAAGCCCGCCTGTAAACAGTGCCCGGTACACTGCTACCAGCCTGTAAAGCGTGAAGAGATGAAGCAGATAATGCGCTGGGCCGGCCCGCGCATGTTATGGCGTCACCCCATCCTGACCGTTCGTCATCTGATTGATGATCGTCGTCCGGTGCCGGAATTACCGGAAAAGTATCGCCCGAAAAAGTGAGTCGTTCAGCGTCTTAGCGGCCGGCAAATCACGTTCACGGCCAGTGCGCTGCATAACGGGAAGAGGGCCAGCAGCAGCCAGGGGTAAATCGCCTGGGGTGAAGGCACCAGCGCGCGATCCAGCAGACTGCCAAACAACAAATTTCCTGCCAGTACCGCAATGCCTCCGGCAGTGGAGAGTGCGCCGTAGTGCGCCCCCAACGTGGACTCCTCAGCAAACCGCGGAATGAGATCTTTAGCCGAGGGTACCAGCAGCATCTGTCCCAGCGTCAGCAGCGTAACCAATGAGACTGACGGCAGTAGCCGCCACCAGCCCTCCGGCGGTTCAGTCGCCGCAAACATCGCCACGCTCGCAAAGGCGGCAGACAGCAGTAAAAAGCCTACCGGCAGGATCCTCACCGCGCCCACGCGGCGGGCGAAGCGTGCCAGCGGCAGCTGTAGAGTAATGATCAACACGGAGGCGAGCATAAAAAGCGGGCCGAGATCTTTCTCGTTACCGCCAGACCGCTGGATCTCCACCGGCAGCGCCAGATAAAGCTGGTTGTAGCTTAACAGCCACGAGCTATAGGCAATGATAAAGGCGACGAAACGAGGCTGGCGGAACGTTGTCCACCAGGGCTGTATTTTCAGCGTTTGTGAACGGTGGTCAGAAGCAGGGAGGCAGAAGTAGAGCACCACTAACGCAACAATAAACACCCCGGCACCTGCCAGCGCCACCTGGCGGAAGCCAAGCCCCGTCAGCAGGGCACCAGCAACCGGGCCCAGTACCGCGCCGAGTTCCCCGCAGACCGCAAACAGCGCAAACCACTCCGCCCGGCTTCGTTTCCCTTTCGCCTCACTGTGGGTGCCCGCTTTTGCCAGCAACGCCTCAATCGAAGGGGAGAATAGTGCACCGCCGACGCCCGTCAGGCAGGCACCCAGAATGATTGGCCACAGAGTGCCCCCGAAGGCCAGCAGCAGGTAACCCGAAACACGAACAATACAGCCGCTCAGGATGACCACTTTCGCGCCAAACCGGTCTGAGAGTGCGCCCCCAACGATAAACATCCCCTGCTGTGAGAAGGTGCGCAGACCCAGAATCAGCCCGATAAGCCCGCCGGAAAGCAGCATGTCGTCGCGCAGGAATATCGCAAGGAAGGGAACAACGGCGTAAAAGCCGATGTTAAAAACAAACTGGCTACCCAGTAAAACGGGCGGCCAGAGCGTGGTGGCAGGGCGAAGGGGCATTGTGGTTTACTCGCCCCTACAGGATAAAGTGAATGTGCTTTTTGCCATGGAACGGCGATATCTCAATTTTGGTTTTGACTCTGAAGACATCCCAGAGCAACGACTCGGATAAAATGTCCTGCGGGGTTCCCGTCGCCACAATTTGCCCTTTCTGCATCACAATCAGCGAGTCACAGAACATCGAGGCGTGGTTGAG
Source organism: Enterobacter cancerogenus (assembly GCF_019047785.1). Classification (NCBI taxonomy): domain Bacteria; kingdom Pseudomonadati; phylum Pseudomonadota; class Gammaproteobacteria; order Enterobacterales; family Enterobacteriaceae; genus Enterobacter; species Enterobacter cancerogenus. Next base: position 3,755,537 of record NZ_CP077290.1, read on the forward strand.
ATCGTGGATGGCGACAATACTGGTCACGGGTAATTCGCTGATTAAATGCATCAGCTGTATCTGATGATGAATGTCCAGGTGGTTGGTGGGTTCATCCAGCAGGATTTCCGTCGGGGTCTGGGCCAGCGCGCGGGCGATGTGAACGCGCTGACGCTCTCCGCCGGACAGGCTCAGCCAGCCCTGGTCGCTTTTGTCCAGCATATCCACACGTTGCAGGGCCGCGGTGACGGTGTCGTCATCCTGCTTGCTCCAGTTAGAAAAAGGGGAGTGGTGCGGAATACGCCCGAGTTTTACCACGTCGCGCACGCGCATGTTGGCGTCGGTCATCCCGTGCTGCTCAACGAATGCGACCCGGCGGGCGAGCTGCTTTTTGGCGATGCGGGAAATGTCCTGTCCGTCCAGGGTCACGCTGCCCGCATCCGGGCGACGCAGTCCCGCCAGAATACGCAACAGAGACGACTTTCCGCAGCCGTTTGGGCCCAGCAGCCCAACGGTTTCCCCCCGAGAAACCTTCAGTGACACGTCACTGACGATAACTTTTTTGCCGACCTTCCAGGTGATATTTTCAGCGCAGATATTCATCACTTATTCCTTGAACGGTAGATAATCACGGCAAAGAAAGGCACACCGACCAGCGCGGTCACTACGCCGACGGGCAGGCTTTGCGGCGCAATCAGCATGCGCGAGGCAATGTCTGCCAGCACCATCAGGATCGCCCCGGCCAGCGCGCTGGCAATCAGCAGGGTGCGATGCAGCGGCCCGAACAGGAAACGCATGACGTGCGGAACCACCAGCCCCACAAAGCCGATAGAGCCCGCCATGCTGACGATCGTCGCGGTGATCAGTGCGGTCGTGATAAATAACGCCAGGCGCACCCAGGGAACGGCAATACCCAGCGACGCGGCTGCGTCGTCACCGAACGTAAAGGCATCCAGCGCCCGGGAATAGTAAAGGCAAACGGCTAACCCTGTCAGGACGACAACCAGCACCAGCTGGAATTCAGGCCAGCGTACGCCGCTGAAACTGCCCAGCAGCCAGAACATCACATCACGCGCCTGCTGGGCGCTGGCAGACGTACTGATGGTGTAGGCGGTAATGGCGTTGAACAGCTGAGAGGCTGCCACGCCTGCCAGAATGGTGCGTTCATTGCCGCCGCGCGCGCCGTTCGTCAGAAAGGCGACAAATGCAAACGCGGCGAATGCCCCCGCGAAGGCACCCGCTGAGAGCGAAACGGCCCCGGTCCCCACTCCCAGCACCACGACGGAAACCGCACCCGTTGACGCGCCGGCAGAGACGCCCAGCACGTAGGGCTCCGCCAGGGCGTTCTTCAGCAGGCTCTGCAATACGGCACCGCAAATGGCTAACCCTGCACCACAGCAGGCTGCGACCAGCGCACGGCTCAGGCGGAAGTCCCAGATTACGCTCTCATAGATGCGGTTGAGCGGAACCTCGGTGAGCCCCATTCTGTTGCTGATGGCGTAAAACACGTTATTAAGCGGGATGGACAGCTCACCGACGCTGACACCGAGGGCGATCACCAGAAACAACACTACAACGGCAAGCAGAGCAGACGTGGTCAGGAACAGGCCCTGGCGGGCCTGAAGTACAGCGGCTGTCATCAGTTCAGCCCCAGTTTTCTGAGCTGCTCACCCACCTGTTCAGCACCGTAAATCGTACGGATCGTCGGGTTCATCGCCTGGCCGTCCATCACCACGATATGGCCTTTTTTGACGGCATCCAGCTGGCTGACGGCAGGATCGGTTTTCAGGAATTTGATTTTTTCTTCCGCGTTATCCAGCGCCCAGCGGTTGCGATCCAGGCTGGAAACCACAATCACATCCGGATTAGCGGCAATAATGCTTTCCCAGCCCACGGTGGGCCATTCGGTTTCGGAGGTGATGGCGTTGTGCCCGCCCAGCACGTTAGCAATAAAACCGGAGGCGCTGTTTTTACCGCCGACATAGGCATCAGCCGAAGGAGAGGAGCTTGAGAACCAGAAAACAAAGGAGAGGTCTTTTTTGTTTTTACCAAACTCCTGGCGCAGGTCAGCTTCACGTTTTTTGAAATCGGCAATCACGGCCTGGCCGCGATCTTCCACGTTAAAGATTTTGGCGAAATCCTCAATCTCTTTATAGAGATAGGTCATGTCCCACAGCTTCTGGCGGCTGCCGTACATATCACCTGCGGCTTTTTTGGTGGCGCACATGCCCGGTGACACGTAGCTGTTCACACCGACCGTGGCCAAATCTTCACGTTTCGCCACCTTACTTTCAGGCCCAAGTAACAGGGGAAGCTGCGCAGGCACAAAATCAGGGTTTTGCGAAAGGATGGATTCAAGGGTCGGGATTTCTACCGTCAGGGTTTTGATTTTTGCGTTCTGTTCAGCCAGCTGCGGCAACACTTTGGTTGGCCAGAAGGCGCTGGCCTTCACCTTATCTTCCAGGCCGAGCAGGAGCAAAATTTCGACGGTATTCTGACCCAGGGCCACCACGCGTTCCGGCGCTTTGGTGAAGGTCTCTTTATAACCACAGTTTTCAATGGTCAGAGGATATGTGGTTGCCAGAGCAGAACTGACCGACGCAAACGCCAGGCCCAACGCGCAGATGACCTTTTTCATTAAACGCTACCCTTCATTAATATTATTTTTGATGCAAATGAAACTCATTATTAAGGCGGAATTTTATACAGAGGAAAGGATTTTGTGTCAATGAGGGACAATTGCGCAGGGTGACGAAAGGCGGTGTCAGAGTAACACCGCCGTAGTGCGGACTTACATCAGGTTCTCTTTATCAATCCCGAGGCGCTTCATGCGCGACAGCAGGGTGGTGCGTTTTAACCCTAAACGCTGGGCTGCACCTTTCGGCCCGGCGACCACACCGTTGGTCTCTTTCAGCACGCGCAGAATAAGGTGGTATTCATCTTCTCCCTCTTTCGCCATCTCGGCTGCGCTCACGGTCGTTTCAGGCAGAGAAACCTCCGGCAGGGAGAGTTGCAGCACGTTGCCGCGCGTGAGCAGCACCGCTCGCTCAATGACGTTTTCCAGTTCGCGGACGTTACCCGGCCACTCCATTGCCGAGAGCGTGCGGAGCGTCTCTGCCGGAATGCTGTAGATGTTGCGCCCCATCCGCCGCGCAATTTTGGCGGTAAAGGCTTTCACCAGCAGAGGGATATCTTCCGGGCGTTCGCGCAGCGGGGGCAGGCAGATCGGGAAGACGTTCAGGCGATAGTAGAGATCGCTTCTGAATTCGCGGTCGGCGACCATTTTTTTAAGATCCCGGTTGGTGGCGGCAATCAGCCGCACGTCCGTCTGGATAAGCTTGTTGCTGCCGAGGCGCTCAAACTCCTGCTCCTGCAACACACGCAGCAGCTTAGGCTGCAGTTCCAGCGGCATATCGCCCACTTCGTCGAGGAACAGCGAGCTTTTATCTGCCAGCTCAAACCGGCCCAGCCGCTGGCTGCTGGCCCCGGTAAAGGCGCCGCGCTCATGACCGAAGAGGTCACTTTCCAGCAGACCCGCAGGCATGGCGGCGCAGTTCATCTTCACCATCCGCCGGCTGTTGCGGTTGCTTAAGTTGTGGATCGCCCGGGCGATCAGCTCTTTCCCGGTACCCGTCTCGCCCAGAATCAGCACCGTGCTGTCGCTCTGCGCCACCATCTCAACCTGCTTGAGGATGCTGTACATCGCATCACTGCGGCCAATGATTTCGCCAAACTCGCTGTCCACGTTATTGAGTTGCTCGGTCAGGGCGAGGTTCTCATCCACCAGCCGCTCCTTCAGGCGATGGATCTCCTGATAGGCGAGGGCGTTATCCAGGGCAATGGAGATACGTTCGGCAATCTGGCGCAGCAGCTTGAGGTTGGCGGTGGTAAATACGCCCTCATCGCACTGCGCCAGCTTCAGCACGCCAAGCATGGTATTGCCCGACATCAACGGCAGCAGGCATAGCGTCTGGATTTTATTGCCCCAGGTGTTAAACAGCATCCGCTCGTAGGGGGCCAGCACGTCACGCTCGTGCAGGTTGAGCAGCAGGATCTCTTTACTTTTGAACACCCGCTCGGACAGGGTGCCCGCTTCGTCCACTTCGCTCTGCTCGTGCGCCGGGTTGGCCTCATCCAGATAGTGCGTGGAGTAAATGTTGAGTTTTCCCTTACGATTGCCCCGTAGCGCAATGCTGATAGCGTCGATTTTGAAGTAGTGATGGATCTCTTTTGAGACCTCGCTGACCAGCTCGTCCATGTCCAGGCGCGACAGCACGGCGTTGGTGATCGCCACCAGAATACGGAAGTTGTCGCGCTCGCGGCTCAGCAGATCGTAATCAACATTATTGTTGACGCGACTCTGGATCTGCTCCGCCACCACGCCGACAATCTGGGTAAAGGTGTGCAGACGCTCATATTCCGCCTCGCTCCACGGCAGGTCGGTAGTGCGCAGAAACTCGCAGCCGCCAAAAATATGGCCTTCCACCGCCAGAGGGAGCATGCAGTAATGGCCGAAAGGCTGATAGATATTGCTATCCGCCAGCATCGGCCAGGCCTGGCGGAACTCTTCAGCGCTGCAGTGCAGGATTTCAGGACGGGAAAGAATACGCCGCACCGGGCCGTGGGCGAGGTAAGTTTCATCCTCATATTCAAAGACTTTGCCGTTATCACGCGTTGAGTAGTAGCTCGCCCGCTGGGTCCCGCTGTGCCAGAGCACGATAGCGGCGCTGTCCGCCAGCGCTGATTGCCTGACCAGCCGCGTCAGGGTATCGCTCAGCGAGCCTAAATCGGGCTGCTGTAAAAGAGTGCGTGTGATGTCAAACAGGCCCTGCTGTCCAAGATCGCTCATCGGTGTATACGGCATTATTGCTTTCCAATAGAAACTGGCAAAAAAGAGAACGTCAGCGCTGACCGCTTATGGCGCGGTTCTAGCAAATTCGGGGTAACGGTTCGGCGTGCGGCAGATCCAGCGTGCGCTTCACGCCGTAAAGCCCGGTCAAACGCACCCCTTTGCGTTCAACCACTTCACCAATAATGGCGGCCTCTTTCCCTAACGGATGGGCGCGCAGTTCTGCCAGTACCGCGTCGGCAGCCTGGCGTTCAACGCCAATCGCCAGCTTGCCTTCATTGGCAAAGTTTAGCGGATCGAGCCCCAGCAGCTCGCAAAGCCCGCGCACGGCAGGCTTAACGGGCAGGCTGCGCTCGTTCAGTTCAATTCCACAGCCGCAGCGTGCGGCGAACTCGTGCATCACAGCATTAACGCCGCCCCGGGTGGCGTCGCGCAGGGCTTTCACCCCAGGTATTGTGCGAAGCGTCTGGATAAGGGGCGTCAGCACCGCGCAGTCGCTGCGAAGCTCACCGTCCAGCCCCAGACCTTCGCGCAGGTTAAGGATAGTCGCCCCGTGGCAGCCCAGCGTGCCGGTGACTAACAGCACGTCGCCCACGGCAAGCTGCTGTGCGCCCCAGTGAATATCCGCCGGGATCGCCCCCATTCCTGCCGTATTGATGAACAGTTTATCCGCCGCGCCGCGCTGCACGACCTTGGTATCGCCGGTGACGATAGCGATCCCCGCCTCGCGCGCGGTCTGCGCCATGCTGGCGACAACCGTTTTGAGTGTCTCCATCGGCAGCCCCTCTTCGAGGATAAACCCGCAGGAGAGGTAGCGTGGCACCGCGCCACTGACGGCCACATCATTGGCGGTACCGCAAACAGCCAGTTTGCCGATATCTCCGCCGGGGAAGAACAGCGGATCGATGACATAGCTGTCGGTGGAGAACGCCAGCCTGTCGCCCTGGGCGGTAAGCGTGGAGAGCGCAATGCGCGCCTGATCCTCCTGCTCGGCCAGCCAGGGGTTGTTAAAGGCGTCCATAAACAGCTGATTGATGAGCTGCTGCATCGCCTGTCCGCCGCTGCCGTGCGCCATTTCCACGGTCTTCATGCTTCACTCTCCTGATTGCGATACTGATACCACGCGGCGCAGGCCCCTTCGGAGGAGACCATCAGCGCACCGAATGCGGTTTGCGGGTTACAGGTGCTGCCAAATAACGGGCACTGATGAGGTTTGCATTTGCCGGTGAGCACCTCGCCGCAGCGGGCGTCAGGATCGTCGCACACCTGCTGTGGCTGCGGGCGGAAATGCGCCTCGGCATCGAAGGAACGATACGGCGGCGTCAGGTGTACGCCGGATTCGGCAATCAGCCCCAGCCCGCGCCATTCGCTGTTGCCTTCCACTCTGAACACCTCGCGAATGGCCTGCTGCGCATGCACATTCCCCTCGTCCGGCACCACGCGGCGATACTGATTTTCGACGACGCTCAGAGCCGCTATTTTCTGCTCAACCAGCATGGTCACGCCTTGTAGTAGATCAAGTGGTTCGAAACCAGCTACCACTAATGGGCGATGGTACTCCCCGGCGATAAAACCATACGCCTCAGTACCGATCACCATGCTGACATGGCCCGGCGCGAGAAAAGCATCAATACCGTTGTCCGGCTCTTCAAGCAGGCTGCGAAGGGTGGGAATGAGCGTGATGTGCTGACAGAAAACGTAAAAATTGCCGATGTTGCGGGCTTTCGCCTGCTGGAGTGTGATGGCCGTTGCGGGCATAGTGGTTTCAAAACCCAGCCCAAAAAAGACCACTTTTCGCGTCGGATTGTCGGCCGCCAGCTTCAGTGCATCCATTGGTGAGTAAACGATGCGGATATCCGCGCCGCGCGCTCTGGCCTGCAGCAGCGAGCCATTTTTGCCCGGCACGCGCATCGCATCGCCGAAGGTGCAGAAGATCACCTCCGGATGGTGGGCAATCTCAAGGCAGCTGTCGATACGCCCCATCGGCAACACGCACACCGGGCAGCCGGGGCCGTGAATGAATTCGATGTTTTTCGGCAGCAACTGGTCAAGGCCAAACTTAAAGATAGCGTGGGTGTGTCCACCGCAGACTTCCATGATGCGTAACGGTTTTTCGGCGGTGTACTCAAGTAATAATGCGCGGGATTGCAGATGGTCAATCAGCTGCATCACCTGTTCAGGGGCACGGTATTCATCAACGTAGCGCATAGATTACCGTTCCTCGCCGTACAGCAGTGCGCCCACATCCGGCTCCACGTCAAACATGTTTTGCAGCGCGTCGAGCGTATCCCGGGCCTCCGCTTCGTTAATCACGCTCATCGCAAAGCCAACGTGAACCAGCACCCACTGACCAAGCCGTGATGCGCCGGTGTCATCGGTGCTGCCCACCAGCGTCAGGTCGACATCGCGCAGAATACCGCACACGTCCACTTTGGCCTGATTGCCGTCAATAGCGTGAATTTGTCCGGGTACGCCTATGCACATCGTTCACGCTCCAGCCAGTTCAGCCAGTGTTCCATGCCCTCGCCGCGCGTGGCGGAGACCAGCAGGATCTCAATATCCGGATTCACTTCCCGGGCACAGGCCAGGCATTTCTCCACGTCGAAGTTGAGGTAAGGCAGTAAATCCACTTTGTTTAGCAGCATCAGCGAGGCGGCGGCAAACATATGCGGATATTTCAGCGGTTTGTCCTCCCCTTCGGTGACGGAGAGCACGGCCACCTTATGCCGCTCGCCCAGGTCGAAGCTCGCCGGGCAGACCAGGTTTCCGACGTTCTCGATAAACAGAATGCCGTTATCCGCCAGCGGCAGACGCGGCGCGGCGTCGGCAATCATCTGCGCATCAAGGTGGCAGCCTTTACCGGTATTAACCTGAATGGCGGGCGTGCCGGTTTCACGAATGCGCGCCGCGTCATTCACCGTCTGCTGATCGCCCTCTATTACCGCACAGGAGACGCGCGCATTCAGGCGTTTGAGGGTTTCGGTAAGCAGCGTGGTTTTGCCGGAGCCGGGGCTGGAGACCAGATTCAGCACCAGCTGGTTACGCGCATCAAAGCGGGCGCGGTTGCGGGCTGCGAGCTGGTTATTTTTGTCGAGCACGTTGATCTCCACCTCCAGCATCTGGCGCTGGCTGATGCCCGGAGCGTGAGTGCCGGCTGCGCCGTGTCCGTAGTGCAAATCGCCCTCAACGGACCGTTTCGGCGTGAAGGTGACCCCGGTGAATGCCGCCGCCGGGCGCGGCGCAGGGGAAAAGGGGGCTGAGCGAAACGCGGAGTGGGGACGGTGTTCATCCCCTTCAATATACAGGTTGCCTTCAGCGCAACCGCAGGTACTGCACATACGTTACTCCTTCTCAATTTCGAGGCGTTGGATCTGCATGCCGTCATCCGCCACGATGCGCAGCCCCGCACACTGGCAGAGCGGGCAGCGCTGAACCTTTGATGACAGCAGGGTGACGTACTGCTGGCACTGCTCGCACCAGCACTCCGCCTGCTGCTCCTCAATGTGAAGTTCGCAGCCTTCCGCCAGCGTGCCGCGACACACCAGCTCAAAGCAGAAGGTGAGGGCGCTGGTTTCGACGCAGGAAAATGCGCCGACTTTCAGCCAGACGCCCGTCACGCGTTTGGCGTGGTTGTGTACTGCCTGCTGTTCGATAAGTTCCAGAGCCCGCTGGCAGAGGGTGATTTCGTGCATGACGCCTCCTCAATGAATTGACCCTGTAATGCAATAACAGTGCCAGCTTGATTTCCCTTAAGGGGTGACGATGTCAACGCTGTCGAAATGACACGTCGACACCGACGATGTGACAGGGCTGTCCAGATTAAAGCCTATGTAAATCAATACATTAAAAACTGGCATGGAATCTGCTTAATAGCCGAAATCTTCACTAACCGGATGCGTTTTATGACTATTTGGGAAATCAGCGAAAAAGCCGATTACATCGCACGGCGTCATCAGCAGCTGCAGGAGCAATGGCACCAGTACTGCAACTCTCTGATTCAGGGCATTACCCTGTCGAAAGCCCGTCTTCACCACGCCATGAGCTGTGCGGCGCAGGGGGATATGCGCTTTGTCCTCTTCGGCCATTTCACGATTTTCGTCACCCTGGCGAACACCTTTAACAGCCACACCATTGAGTACTACGTCGAAACAAAAGCGGGTGAAAAACAACGGATTGCACAGGCGCAGCTGATGTCCGACGGCATGATCGATGGTCACGTCTCCAACCGCGATCGCCAGCAGGTGCTGGAGCACTATCTGGAAAAAATCGAGCCGGTATACAACGGCCTGTACGCAGCGGTTGAACATGACCTGCCTGTCAACCTGAAACAGCTGGTGGCGGCAACGACGCCAACGCACGTTGCCTGATCCCCGAGTGTCGAGAAGTGTCGAGAAGACATCTTTTCGTCAAAAATGACTATCACCAGAGGATTGCCCGGTGAACCGTTTTGTAATTGCTGACTCGACGGTCTGTATTGGCTGTCGAACCTGTGAAGCGGCGTGTTCGGAAACGCACCGCCTGTACGGTCTGCAGTCCATGCCGCGCCTGCGCGTCATGCGTAATGAAAAAGAGTCTGCCCCGCAGCTCTGCCACCACTGTGAAGATGCCCCGTGCGCGGGCGTCTGCCCGGTCAACGCCATTACCCGCGTTGAGGGGGCCGTGCAGCTGAACGAAAGCCTGTGCGTGAGCTGCAAGCTGTGCGGCATCGCCTGCCCGTTCGGCGCGATTGAGTTTTCCGGCAGCCGCCCGCTGCATATCCCGGCGAATGCCAACTCGCCCAAAGCGCCGCCTGCGCCTCCCGCGCCGGCACGCGTAAGCACGCTGCTGGACTGGGTGCCCGGCGTGCGCGCCGTCGCGGTGAAGTGCGACCTGTGCAGCTTTGATGAGCAAGGCCCGGCCTGCGTACGCACCTGCCCGACCAACGCGTTGATTCTGGTCAACATCCGCGACATCGCCCGCACCAGCAGGCGTAAACGCGAGCTGACCATCAACACCGACGTGGGCGATCTTTCTCTGCTGCAGGCATTTAACGAGGGGGCACAATGAACGCCGTGACGATGATGAACACCGGCGTAGCGGTCTTTGCTGCTGCTGCCGTACTGGCGACGATCTTCTCCTTCTCTACAGCGTTCAGCGGCTGGATTGCCGGTATCGGCGGGGCCGTTGGCAGCGTGCTGACGCTGGGCGCGGGCGGCGTGGTGCTGCTCGGCGGCGGGCGCGTTTACACGGTGATGCCGTTTGTCCATCACGCGGTGCAGGTCACGCCGCTGAACGCGATCTGGCTTATCACGTTCGGCCTGTGCGGGCTGTTTATCAGCGTGTTTAATATTGACTGGCACCGCCATCCGAACGCCAGCGCCAACGGGCTGCTGGTGAATCTGCTGATGGCGACGGCGGTCTGTGCGGTTACCGCCAGTAACCTTGGGGCGCTGGTGATGATGGCGGAAATCATGGCCCTGTGCGGCGTGTTCCTGACGGGCTGCACCGCCTCCGGCAAGCTGTGGTTCGCGCTGGGCCGCCTCGGTACGCTGCTGCTGGCGCTGGCCTGCTGGCTGGTGTGGCAGCGTTTTGGCACGCTGGACTTCGCTGCGCTCGACGGCCAGACGCTGGGCAACGACGTCTGGCTGCTGGGCGTGGTGGGCTTTGGTCTGCTGGCGGGCATTATCCCGCTGCACGGCTGGGTGCCGCAGGCGCATGCCAACGCCTCTGCGCCCGCCGCCGCGCTGTTCTCGACGGTGGTGATGAAAGTTGGCCTGTTCGGCATTCTGACGCTGACGCTGACGAGCGGCCAACCGCCGCTGTGGTGGGGCGTAGTGCTGCTGTTAGCCGGGATGATCACCGCGTTCGTCGGCGGGCTTTACGCGCTGATGGAGCACAACATTCAGCGTCTGCTGGCGTACCACACCCTGGAAAACATCGGCATTATCCTGCTCGGCCTTGGCGCGGGCGTCACCGGGCTGGCGCTCAGCCAACCGGCGCTGATTGCCGCCGGGTTTATCGGCGGGCTCTACCATCTTATCAACCACAGCCTGTTTAAAAGCACCCTGTTCCTCGGGGCGGGCAGCGTCTGGTTCCGCACCGGTCATCGCGATATCGAAAAGCTCGGTGGGATCGGTAAAAAAATGCCGGTCATTTCGCTCGCCATGCTGGTGGGGCTGATGGCGATGGCCGCGCTGCCGCCGCTGAACGGATTTGCCGGAGAGTGGGTGATTTATCAGTCCTTCTTCGCGCTCGGTCAGAGCGAGGCGTTTATCGCACGGTTGCTGGGGCCGCTGCTGGCCGTTGGGCTGGCGATCACCGGCGCGCTGGCGGTGATGTGTATGGCGAAAGTCTACGGCGTTACCTTCCTCGGTGCGCCGCGTACGCGTGAAGCGGAAACCGCCCGCGCTGCGCCCGTGCTGATGACGATAAGCGTCGTTGCCCTCGCGCTGTGCTGTATTGCGGGCGGGGTCGCTGCCCCGTGGCTGATCCCGCTTCTGGAAAGCGTTATTCCGTTGCCGCTTGCGACGGCGCACACCGGGGTTTCCCAACCGATGATCGCGCTGCTGCTGATTGCCTCTCCGCTGCTGCCGTTTGTGCTGATGCTGTTCTTCAGGCGTGACCGCCTTGGTTCCCGCGCGCGCGGCGCAGCCTGGGCCTGCGGCTATGAGCATGAGCAGTCGATGGTGATCACCGCGCACGGTTTTGCCATGCCGGTGAAAGAAAACTTTTCCGCCGTGCTGAAGCTGCGCCACTGGCTAAACCCGGCAGGACGGGTGCCCGGCTGGCAGAGCGCCGCCGCGCCCGCGCTGTTCCGCCGACTGGCGGTTATCGAGCTGGCGGTGCTGGTAGTGATTGTGATTTCACGAGGAGCCTGACATGAGTCTGTTTCTGGCAATACTTCAGGCGCTGGTGTTATTCGCCGTCGCGCCTTTGCTCTCCGGGATAAGCCGCGTGGCGCGCGCCCGGATGCACAACCGTCGCGGGCCTGGCGTGCTGCAGGAGTACCGCGATCTGTTCAAACTGCTTGCGCGTCAAAGCGTGGCCCCGGACGCCGCAGGCTGGGTGTTCCGCCTGACGCCCTTTGTGATGGTGGGCGTGATGCTGACCATCGCGACCGCGCTGCCGGTGGTGACCGTGGGGTCGCCGCTGCCGGCGCTGGGCGATCTGATCACCCTGATCTACCTCTTTGCCATCGCGCGCTTTTTCTTCGCGATTGCGGGCCTCGACACCGGTAGCCCTTTTACCGGTATCGGTGCCAGCCGTGAAGCCATGCTCGGCGTACTGGTCGAGCCGATCCTGCTGCTCGGACTGTGGGTCGCCGCGCAGGTCGCCGGATCAACCCACATCAGCTTTATCACCGATACCGTTTATCACTGGCCGTTTGCCCGCACCATTCCGCTGGTCCTGGCGCTCTGCGCCTGCGCGTTCGCCACCTTTATTGAGATGGGCAAACTGCCTTTTGACCTCGCGGAAGCGGAGCAGGAACTGCAGGAGGGGCCGCTCACCGAATACAGCGGCTACGGCTTTGCGGTACTGAAGTGGGGCATCAGCCTTAAGCAACTGGTGGTGCTGCAGATGTTCGTTGGCGTCTTCTTCCCGTGGGGGCAGATGACGCATTTCACCGCTGGCGGCCTGGTGCTGGCCGTGGTGATTGCGGCGTTCAAACTGCTGGTTGGCGTGCTGGTGATTGCCCTGTTTGAAAACAGCATGGCGCGCCTGCGCTTTGCGGCGACGTCGCGTATCACGTGGGCCGGTTTTGGTTTTGCATTTTTAGCTTTCGTCTCCTTGCTGGTGGCGTGATTTAAGAGAGTATTTATGTCTGAAGAAAAGAAAGGTCAGCAGTATCTCGCCGCGTTGCATCAGGCTTTTCCCGGCGTGGTGCTGGAGGAGTCCTGGCAGACCAAAGACCAGATTACCGTCACCGTGAAGGTGAATTATCTGCCGGAAGTAGTGGAGTTTCTCTATTACCAGCAGGGCGGCTGGCTCTCCGTGCTGTTCGGTAACGACGAGCGCCAGCTGTGCGGCAACTACGCGGTGTACTACGTGATGTCGATGGAGCAGGGGGAGAAGTGCTGGCTCACCGTGCGCGTCGAGGTTGATCCGAACAAGCCGGAGTACCCGTCGGTCACGCCGCGCGTGCCTGCCGCCGTCTGGGGCGAGCGCGAAGTGCGTGATATGTACGGTCTGGTGCCGGTGGGGCTGCCTGACGAGCGCCGTCTGGTGCTGCCGGACGACTGGCCGGACGAACTCTATCCGCTGCGCAAAGACAGCATGGACTACCGCCAGCGCCCCGCGCCGACCACTGACAGCGAGACCTACGAGTTTATCAACGAGCTGGGTAGTAAAAAGAACAACGTGGTGCCGATCGGCCCTCTGCACGTGACCTCTGACGAACCCGGCCATTTCCGCCTGTTCGTTGACGGCGAGAACATTATCGACGCCGACTACCGCCTGTTCTACGTCCATCGCGGCATGGAAAAACTGGCTGAAACCCGCATGGGCTACAACGAAGTAACGTTCCTCTCCGACCGCGTGTGCGGCATCTGCGGCTTCGCCCACAGCACCGCCTACACCACCTCGGTGGAGAACGGGATGGGGATCGTGGTGCCGGAGCGCGCGCAGATGATCCGCGCCATCCTGCTGGAGGTGGAGCGTCTGCACTCGCACCTGCTGAACCTTGGCCTGGCCTGCCACTTTGTCGGTTTCGACTCCGGGTTCATGCAGTTCTTCCGCGTGCGTGAAGCGTCGATGAAGATGGCTGAAATTCTCACCGGGGCACGTAAAACCTATGGCCTGAACCTGATCGGCGGGATCCGCCGCGACCTGCTGAAAGATGACATGATCCAGACCCGGCAGCTTGCTCAGCAGATGCGTCGCGACGTGCAGGAGCTGGTGGATATGCTGCTCAGCACGCCAAACATCGAGCAGCGCACCGTTGGCATTGGCCGTCTTGATCCGCAAATTGCCCGTGACTTCAGCAACGTCGGCCCGATGGTGCGCGCCAGCGGCCACGCCCGCGACACCCGCGCCGACCACCCGTTTGTTGGCTATGGCCTGCTGCCGATGGAGGTGCACAGCGAGCAGGGCTGCGACGTTATCTCCCGTCTCAAAGTGCGTATCAACGAGGTATTTACCGCGCTGAACATGATCGACTTCGGTCTCGATAACCTGCCGGGCGGCCCGCTGATGGTGGAAGGCTTCACCTATATTCCAAACCGCTTTGCCCTCGGCTTTGCCGAAGCCCCGCGCGGGGACGATATCCACTGGAGCATGACCGGCGACAACCAGAAGCTATACCGCTGGCGCTGCCGTGCGGCGACCTACGCCAACTGGCCAACCCTGCGCTACATGCTGCGCGGGAATACGGTCTCCGACGCGCCGCTGATCATTGGCAGCCTCGATCCGTGCTACTCCTGCACCGACCGCATGACCGTGGTGGACGTGCGCAAGAAGAAAAGCCAGGTGGTGCCGTACAAAGAGCTTGAGCGCTACAGCATCGAGCGTAAGAACTCGCCGCTGAAATAAGGATTCGCCATGTTTACCTTTATCAAAAAAGTGATCAAAACCGGCACGCAGACCAGCCGCTATCCGCTGGAGCCGCTGCCGGTCGACAAAAACTTTCGCGGCAAGCCGGAGCATAACCCGCAGCAGTGCATCGGCTGCGCGGCCTGCGTCAATGCCTGCCCGTCGAATGCGCTGACGGTAGAAACCGACCTGAAAAGCGGCGAGCTGGCCTGGCAGTTTAACCTGGGACGCTGCATCTTCTGCGGCCGCTGCGAGGAGGTCTGCCCGACGGCGGCCATTCGTCTTTCCCAGGAGTACGAACTGGCGGTGTGGAAAAAAGAGGACTTCCTGCAGCAGTCGCGCTTTGCGCTGTGCAACTGCCGCGTCTGCAAGCGTCCGTTTGCCGTACAAAAAGAGATCGACTACGCCATTGCGTTGCTGAAACACAATGGCGATGTCCGCGCGGAACACCACCGCGAAGGCTTTGAAACCTGCCCGGAATGTAAGCGTCAGAAATGCCTGCTGCCGTCTGACCGCATCGATTTAACCCGTCACATGAGAGAGGCCAGCTGATGGAAAGTTTACTCGGCCCGCGCGACGACAACGGCATTCCGGTGCCGATGACGGTGGACGAATCCATCGCCAGCATGAAGGCGTCGCTGCTGAAAAAAATCAAACGTTCGGCCTACGTCTACCGCGTGGACTGCGGCGGCTGCAACGGCTGCGAGATTGAGATCTTCGCCACGCTGTCGCCGCTGTTTGACGCTGAACGCTTCGGGATAAAAGTGGTGCCGTCTCCGCGCCATGCGGACATCCTGCTGTTTACCGGGGCCGTCACCCGCGCAATGCGATCCCCTGCGCTGCGCGCCTGGCAGTCCGCGCCGGATCCCAAAATCTGCATCTCCTACGGGGCCTGCGGCAACAGCGGAGGCATCTTCCACGACCTGTACTGCGTCTGGGGCGGGACCGATAAAATCGTACCGGTGGATGTCTATATTCCAGGCTGCCCGCCGACGCCTGCCGCCACGCTGTACGGCTTTGCGATGGCGCTCGGCCTGCTGGAGCAGAAAATCCACGCCCGCGAACCCGGCGAGCGTGATAGCCAGCCTGCTACCATTTTGCATCCGGATATGGTGCAGCCGCTGCGCGTGAAGGTTGACCGCACCGCGCGCAGGCTGGCGGGGTATCGCTATGGCCGCCAGATTGCCGATGACTATCTGCGTCTGCTGGGGCAGGGCGACCATCAGGTTGCGCGCTGGCTGGACGCGGAAAACGATCCACGTCTTAATGAGATCGTGGCGAACCTGAACCAGATCGTTGATGAGGCGCGTATCCGATGAGTGAAACGGTGGTGTTCAGCCAGCTGAGCCGTAAGTTTATTGATGAGAACGACGCCACGCCGGATGCGGCGCAGCAGGTGGTCTATTACAGCCTGGCGATTGGGCACCACCTTGGCGTCATCGACTGCCTGGAGGCAGCGCTGAGCTGCCCGTGGGCGGAGTATCTGGCGTGGATAGGCACGCTGGAGGAGGGCAGCGCGGCGCGGCGTAAAATGGAGGGGGTACCGAAGTACGGCGAGATCGTCATCGACGCCAACCACATTGCGATGCTCGCCAACGCCTTTGATGCCGCGCTGCGCCAGCAAACCCCGGCGCAGCAGGCATGGAGCAAAACGCTGCTTAGCATGCTGCACGACATTCATCAGGAGAGCGCCATCTACCTGATGGTGAGGAGATTACGTGACTGACGTTTTACTGTGTGTGGGCAACAGCATGATGGGCGACGACGGTGCCGGCCCGCTGCTGGCAGAGATGTTTGCCGCAAACCCGCAGGGCAACTGGGTGGTGATTGACGGCGGCAGCGCCCCGGAAAACGACGTGGTTGCCATTCGCGAACTGCGCCCTGAAAAGCTGTTAATCGTCGATGCTACCGATATGGGGCTTAACCCCGGCGAGATCCGCCTGATTGACCCGGACGACATCGCCGGGATGTTTATGATGACCACCCACAATATGCCGCTGAACTATCTGGTCGATCAGATTAAAGACGACGTGGGCGAGGTGCTGTTTTTGGGTATTCAGCCGGACATCGTTGGGTTTTATTACCCGATGACGCCACCGGTGAAAGCGGCGGTGGAGGATGTTTACTCCCGCCTTGCGGAGTGGGTGGGGGATGGGGGTTTTGCTCCACTCTGAGCAGTGCCGGGTGACGGCTTCGCCTTACCCGGCCTACAAAACCCATCTCCCTCTCCCTGTGGGAGAGGGCCGGGGTGAGGGCAACAGGCTACGCCAGATCCCCCCCGTTGCTCGCAATCACCTTCTTATACCACCCGAACGATTTCTTGCGCGTTCTCTCCAGCGTGCCGTTACCGGCATCATCGCGATCCACGTAGACAAACCCGTAGCGCTTGCTCATCTCGCCCGTCGAGGCGGCCACCAGGTCGATACAGCCCCAGGTGGTGTACCCCATCAGCGGCACACCGTCCTCGATCGCGTCGCCCATCGCGCGGATGTGCTCGCGCAGGTAGCTGATGCGGTAGTCGTCGTTGATCTCGCCGTTGGCGTCGATTTCGTCCTTCGCGCCGAGGCCGTTTTCCACCAGGAACAGCGGCTTCTGATAGCGGTCGTACATCATGTTCATGGTGATGCGCAGGCCCAGCGGGTCAATCCCCCAACCCCACTCGCTCACCGCAATGTGCGGGTTACGTAACGACTTCACGATGTTCGCCGCATTGGTATTGTTCGCGTTCATGTCCGCCGACGCACAGCGCGAGGCGTAATAGCTGAACGAGACAAAATCAACGGTGTTTGTCAGCAGTTCGTCGTCGCCGGGGTCTTTAACAATCACCACCCCTTTCTCGCGGAACACCCGGGCAGAGTAGGCCGGATAGCGGCCGCGCGCCTGCACGTCGATAAAGAACAGGTTCTCGCGATCTTTCTCCAGCGCCATCCACACGTCTTCCGGCTTGCAGGAGTAAGGGTAGAAATTACCGCCCGCCAGCATACAGCCGACCTGGTTTTCAGGGTTAACCTCGTGGGCGATTTTGGTCGCCAGCGCGCTCGCCACCAGCTCGTGATGCGCGGCCTGGTATTTCACCTGGTCCTCGTTCTCACCCTCCTCGAACACCAGCCCCGCGCCGGAGAACGGGCTGTGTAGCATGATGTTGATTTCGTTGAAGGTCAGCCAGTATTTCACCAGGCCGTTAAACGCTTCGAAGCAGGTCCGCGCGTAGCGGGCGAAGAAATCGACCATCCTGCGGTTGCGCCACGAGCCGTATTCGGTGACCAGATGCATCGGCACGTCGAAGTGGCACAGGGTCACCAGCGGCTCGATGTTGTACTTTTTGCACTCCTCGAATACCGCGCGGTAGAAGGCGATGCCCTCCTGGTTCGGCAGCGGCTCGTCACCGTTCGGATAGAGGCGGCTCCAGGCAATTGAGGTGCGGAACACCGTGAAGCCCATCTCCGCCATCAGGGCGATGTCCTCTTTATAGCGGTGGTAAAAATCAATCGCCTCGTGGCTCGGGTAAAACTCGTCGTCCCGCAATGAAAAACGTTTTTCCTTCCCGAGTTTCACCGCCAGACGGTTCGCACCGTGGGGGATCATATCGACCGTGGTCAGCCCTTTGCCGCCCTCGCGGTACGCGCCTTCACTCTGGTTGGCGGCAAGCGCGCCGCCCCATAAAAATCCTTGTGGAAAAACCGACATTTCTACCTCGCTATACAATTATGCTCGTGCTGCGTTGGCCTGAACCGGGGCGGTTTGCAGGGCGCGTGCCTTTTCGGCGTCGTCTTCAACCGGGATATCTTCAAAGCCTAATATCAGGGTCAGAACAAACGACAGCACTACCGCCAGCCCCATCACGCCGAATACCCAGACGATGGTCATCGGGTTCGCCGGGTCGAAGAACTGGACGCTGGTAAACAGCCCCGGCGCAGCCATCGAGTGGCTGGCAAGGCCTGCCACACCGGCCACCGCGCCACAGATAAAGCCGCTGATCAGGCTCGCAATCAGCGGACGCTTCAGCCGCACCGCTACGCCGTACAGGGCCGGCTCAGAGATCCCCGCCATGATGGCAGAGGCCGCGGCCGCCAGCGCCGTCTGGCGCAGCTCCGGGTTTTTAGTTTTCCACGCCACTGCCAGCGACGAGCCGCCAAGCGACAGGTTGGCGCCGATTTCTGAGGGCATCACCATCCCTTCTTTGCCCGTTTCGGCAATGGTCTGGATGATGGTTGGCGTAAACACGCGGTGCATACCGGTCATCACCAGCAGCGGCCACAGCGCGCCCATGATGGCGACCGACAGCCACCCCAGATAGCCGTGAATGGTGTACACCAGCGCGGAGATGGCACTGCCGATCCAGATCCCCAGCGGCCCAATCAGCACAATGGCGAGCGGGGCGGCAATCAGCACGATCAGCATCGGCTTCAGGAAGTTTTTTGTCACCGCCGGCGTGATGCGATCCACCCAGCGTTCGATATACGACAGGCACCAGGTCATGACCAGCGCCGGGATCACGGTGTAGGTATATTTCACCGCCGTGACCGGAATTAAGGCAAATTCTACATGCTCGCCCTGCGCCGCTTTCGCCATCAGCTCGATAAAGCTCGGGTGTACCAGCACGCCCGCAATAGCGATGGCGAGCGACATATTGGTTTTGAATTTCACCGCCGCCGAAGCCGCAACCATCAGCGGCAGGAAGAAGAACGCCCCGTCGCCGATGACGGTCAGGATGGTCAGGGTCGGCGCGCCTTTCTCCAGCACGCCGGTCATCTCGAGGATCATCGCCAGCAGCTTGACCATCGAGCCGCCGATGATCGCCGGGATCAGCGGTGACATGGTGCCGATCAGCGCATCAAGGATCCCTGCGCCTATCCGCCGCAAGGTCATTTTTTGCGGACCTTCCGGCACGGCAGGCTGGAGGTCGGTGGGTAACAGGCTGACCACTTCGCGGTAGGCCTGAGAAACGGTGTTGCCAATAATCACCTGGCACTGGTTATCGCTGCGCACCACGCCGAGCACGCCGCTGATGCTTTTCAGACGCGCGGCGTCGGTAAGACTTTCGTCTTTCAGAACAAAGCGCAGACGCGTCATGCAGTGGGTGACGGCGACGATGTTATCTTTACCGCCGAGCGCGCTGATCACGTCGTTTGCCAGCGCGGCATAGTTTTTGGCCATCGGATGTGTTCCTGTTATCGTTGTGAGTCGTGTAGGAAACCGGTTTCACATAATCATCATGAGTTTTTCCTGATGAAACAAGATCGCTTTTTGTCCATTTCTTCGTTTCGTGACGACGATCACCCGGCGCGGAAAAAAGCGTGATGCTGCCGCTGCGACAATTTTTATGCGGTGCAGTACACTGCGAACCATCAGATTGAGAGGGAAGAACACGATGACCACGATGCTGGAAGTGGCGAAACGGGCAGGCGTTTCGAAAGCGACGGTTTCCAGGGTGCTGTCGGGCAATGGCTACGTCAGCCAGGAGACCAAAGACCGGGTGTTTCAGGCCATCGACGAAAGCGGCTATCGCCCGAATTTGCTGGCGCGCAACCTGGCGACCAGGCGCACCCAGACGCTGGGGCTGGTGGTGACCAACACCCTGTATCACGGCGTCTACTTTAGCGAACTGCTGTTCAACGCCGCGCGCATGACCGAAGAGAAAGGGCGGCAGCTGATCCTGGCGGACGGCAAGCACAGCGCCGAAGAGGAGCGCGAGGCGATCCAGTATCTGCTGGATATGCGCTGCGACGCGGTGATTATCTATCCGCGTTTTCTCAGCGTGGAGGAGATGGACGAGATCGTTGAGAAATGCGAGCAGCCGATTATGGTGCTGAACCGCCGTCTGCGCAAAAACAGCAGCCACAGCGTCTGGTCCGATCATAAATCCTCCTCTCAGGAGGCGGTGTCGCAGCTGATTGCGAAAGGGCACCGGGAGATTGCGTTTATCACCGGCTCGCTGGATTCCCCGACCGGGGTTGAGCGTCTGTCAGGTTACAAAGCCGCGCTGGCGCAGCACGGCATTGCCCTGCGCGAAGAACTGATAGCAGAAGGGAAGTGGACCCCGGCAAGCGGTTCGGCGGCCGTCGCCGGGCTGTTATCCCGCGGCGAGCGTTTTACGGCGCTGGTGGCGAGCAATGACGATATGGCGATAGGTGCCCTGAAACAGCTTCATGACAGCGGAATCGCCGCGCCGGAGGCGGTGTCGGTGATTGGGTTCGACGATGTTGCCATTGCGCCATACACCGTGCCGTCGCTCTCCAGCGTGCGTATTCCGGTGACGGAGATGATCAAAGAGACCATCAGCCGCTTAATCTTCATGCTGGATGGCGGGGAGTTCACCTCTCAGCAAACCTTCTCCGGCGAGCTGATCCTGCGCGACTCCGTCACTGACGGTCCGCATCGCTGACGTCGACAGCCGTCATCGTCAGAAGTGACGATGACGGTGCCGCTTTCGTTGTTCATTTATATATAAATCAATATGTTAATAATTGGCACGGTTTGTGAATAGCTTCGCGCATGACTGATATGCTGGAGTAGTAGATGAACCGTTTTATGATGGCCGATGCCAGTAAGTGCATTGGTTGCCGAACCTGTGAAGTCGCCTGCGTGGTATCCCACCAGGCGGATCAGGATTGTGCCTCCCTGACCCCGGAATCTTTCCTGCCGCGCATTCACGTTATCAAAGGCGTGGATATCTCTACGGCGGCGATCTGCCGCCAGTGCGAAGACGCGCCGTGCGCCAACGTCTGCCCTAACGGGGCAATCAAACGCGAAAAAGGATTTGTACACGTGATGCAGGAGCGCTGCATCGGCTGCAAAACCTGCGTGGTGGCCTGTCCGTATGGCGCGATGGAAGTGGTCGTTCGCCCGGTGGTGCGCAACAGCGGCGCGGGGCTGAGCGTGCGAGCGGAGAAGGCCGAAGCCAATAAATGCGACCTCTGCTACCACCGCGAAGCCGGCCCGGCCTGCATGGAAGCCTGTCCGACGCACGCGCTGGTCTGCGTGGATCGCGACAAACTCGAACAGATGAGCGCGGAAAAACGCCGTCGGGCAGCGTTCGACACGTCGTCATCTCTGCTGTTTTAAGCCGCGATGAGCAGTAACGGTGTGCAGCTACGCATACGCGGCAGGGTGCAGGGCGTCGGTTTTCGTCCCTTCGTCTGGCAGCTGGCGAACCAGCTTCAGCTGAGGGGCGATGTCTGCAATGACGCACAGGGCGTGCTGGTGCGCCTCGCGGGTGATGGGGGGGCCTTTACCGCGAGGCTGCATCAGGACTGCCCACCCCTGGCACGCATTGACCACGTTGATACGCAGCCCTTTACCTGGACGCGCGTGCCGGACGATTTTTCCATTCGCCACAGCGCGGGCGGGACCATGGACACCCAGATTGTTCCGGATGCCGCCACCTGCCCGGCGTGTCTGGCCGAAATGCGCGACCCTGCCGGGCGCCGCTACCGCTATCCCTTTATCAACTGCACCCACTGCGGCCCGCGTTTCACCATTATCCGCGCGATGCCGTATGACCGTCCGGCCACGGCAATGGCGCACTTCCCGCTGTGCACGCCCTGTGAAACGGAGTACCGCGACCCCGCCGACCGGCGTTTTCATGCCCAGCCGGTGGCGTGCCCGGACTGTGGCCCCTGGCTGGAATGGCGCGCGGGTGATAAAACCGCCGTGCGTGAAGCGGCCCTGAGCGCCGCGGTTGAGATGCTGAAAAACGGCGGCATCGTCGCCATCAAAGGGCTGGGCGGTTTTCACCTTGCCTGCGATGCCCGCCATCCGCAGGCGATAGCCACACTGCGTTTGCGCAAGCGTCGTCCGGCGAAGCCGCTGGCGGTGATCCTCCCGCAGGCGGATGGCCTGCCGGATTCGATCCAAACGCTGCTGCACTCTCCTGCTGCGCCCATCGTGTTAGTGCCGGCATCGTGGCTTCCTGACCTGCCCGACGGGATTGCTCCCGGTCTTTCGACGATTGGCGTCATGCTCCCGGCGAACCCGCTGCAGCATCTGCTGATGATGGACTGCCAGCGTCCGCTGGTGATGACCTCCGGCAACCTCAGCGGCAGGCCGCCAGCCATGACCAACCAGCAGGCGCTGGACGAGCTGGGTGACATCGCGGACGGGTTCCTGCTGCACAACCGCGACATCCTCCAGCGGATGGATGACTCCGTGCTGGATCAGGACGGCGTGATGCTGCGCCGCGCGCGCGGTTTTGTGCCGGATGCCATCACGTTACCCGCAGGGTTTTGCGATATCCCCGCCATGCTGTGCACCGGCGCGGAGCTGAAAAACACGTTTTGTCTGGTGCGCGGCAGCCAGGCGGTTGTGAGCCAGCACTTTGGCGATCTCAGCGAGGAGGGCGTGGAGGCGCAGTGGCGCGCGTCGCTTGACGTGATGCAGCGGATCTACGCCTTCCAGGCGGAACGCGTGGTCTGTGATGCGCATCCGGGGTATCACGCCCACGCGTGGGCCAAAGAGCAGGCGTTGCCGCTCGAGACGGTGCTGCACCACCACGCGCACGCGGCGGCCTGCATGGCCGAGCACGGCTGGCCGCTGGACGGCGGGGATGTGATTGCCCTGACGCTGGACGGCATTGGTATGGGCGAGAACGGCGCGCTGTGGGGCGGGGAATGCCTGCGGGTGAACTATCTCGAATGCGAACATCTGGGCGGCCTGCCCGCCGTGGCGCTGCCGGGCGGGGATCTGGCTGCCGTCCAGCCGTGGCGCAATTTGCTTGCCCACTGCCTGGCTTTTGTGCCGGCGTGGCAACGCTATCCGGAAACGCAGGCCGTGCAGCGGCAAAACTGGCCGCTGCTTTCTGCCGCCATCGCGCGCGGGATCAACGCGCCGCGGGCCTCATCCTGTGGACGGCTGTTCGACGCGGTGGCCTGCGCGCTGGGCATTGCCGCTGAAAACCAGCGCTACGAAGGGGAAGCCGCCTGCGGGCTGGAAGCGCTGGCGTCGCAGTGTGCGGGTGTGGCGCATCCGGTTACCCTGTCGGTGGAAAACCTCTCTCTCTTCTGGCAGCAGTGGCTCAACTGGCAGGCAGAACCCTGCGAGCGGGCATGGGCCTTCCATGACGCCCTGGCAAAAGGGCTGGCAGAACTTGCCGTGCGCCATGCCCGGCGTCTGTCGCTTTCAACGGTGTGCTGCAGCGGCGGCGTGTTCCATAACCGTCTGCTGCGCGCGCGGCTTAGTCATTACCTTGCCGACTACCACCTTCTTTTTCCTCGTCAGCTGCCCGCAGGTGACGGGGCTATCTCCTTCGGGCAGGCGGTTGTCGCCGCCGCCCGGTCATGTTCACAAAGGACTCAAAATGTTACGACTCTTACGCAATGAACCTCGCGCGGCGTTCCTGCTGCTGGCTCTGGTAATGGCAAATCTGCTTGCATGGGGATGGGCATGGTCAACCTTCAGCGCCAGCCCGGCACTGATGGCCGCAAGCCTGCTGGCCTGGTGCTACGGACTGCGACACGCGGTGGATGCCGACCATATTGCGGCTATCGATACCGTCACGCGTAAGATGATGCAGCAGGGCAAACGCCCGTCCGGCGTGGGGGCGTGGTTTTCGCTGGGGCACTCTACCATCGTGGTGCTGGCGTCCATTGCAATCGCGGCAACCGCCACGGCCTTCCAGAAAAACATGGCCTGGTTCCACGAGACGGGCGGGATGATTGGCACCGCCGTGTCGGCCACGTTCCTGCTGGCAATGGCACTGGTGAATATGGTGATTTTACGCGGCGTCTGGCGCAGTTTTCAGGCGCTGAAAAAAGGGCGTTCGGCCAGCGGCGATCTTGCGCTGCCAGCGCAGGGCGGGGTGATGAACTGGCTGTTTGGCGCGACGTTCCGCCTGGTCAACAAAAGCTGGCAGATGTACCTGGTCGGCTTCCTGTTCGGACTGGGTTTTGACACCGCCACCGAGATTGGCGTGCTGGGCATCTCCGCGGCCAGCGCCTCAAAGGGGATGTCGGTGTGGGCGATCATGATCTTCCCGGCCCTGTTCGCCAGCGGCATGGCGCTGATCGACACGCTTGATAATCTGTTAATGGTGGGCGCTTACGGCTGGGCGTTTAATAAACCACAGCGCAAGCTCTACTACAACATGACCATCACCGGGACATCCGTGATAGTGGCGCTGTTCATCGGTGGGCTGGAAGCGCTGGGCCTGCTGATGGATAAATTCGCACTCAGCGGCGGCGTGTGGGAGCTGATTGGCGCGGTCAAAGACAACCTCGGCAACGCCGGATTTGTCGTCGTTGGGCTGTTTGTCGCCTGCTGGCTGATCTCGATGGTTAACTACCGCTGGCGCGGCTACGATGCGCTGGTCGTCCGTTCCTGAACCTGCGACGGAGGCTCGCCTGGGTAACCTCGGGCCAGCCTCCGGCTGTTAAAAATAACAGCTTTACGAAAAGGGTGATGCCCGGGAAATAAAAAATAATGCATGACAAATGAATTTAAATTATATTTTTACGGCGAATTATTATTTAAATATACCATACATTCTTAAATAAGATATTCCGCATTTTACACCATTAAAAAGGGTGCCATGGCCTTTGCTACTTACCCTGGTGGCAGGTTTCAGCAGGATATGCAGCCGCGCAGTGCGGGCTTCCGGGCTAAGATAAAATCAGTAAAATAAAACGGGTCGGTGTTTTTTAGTGATTTCGTATTTCAGTATTGATGGAAAAAATAATAAAAGGACTGATAGCGGTGATTTATCTGATTTGTATTTATTTTATGAATAGATTGCGTAAAAAAAAGCCCCAGGACATCGGGGCTGCGGATAATAAAATCCCAAGGTTAAGTAAGCGTGGTAAAAGGCTAAGGGTTAAGCGGGCAGCGATTTCAGCAGAGCGAAAGCCTCCTTCATCCGATCTTCACTGACCACGAAGGCGCGCAGATTGCCCTCATCGTCAGCACCGCGTGCCACCATCCCCTGAGACTCAAGGGTGATGTGCCAGTTAAGATCCCGGCGCTGGGTTTCACCGGCAAGGTGCAGCGGCAGCTCGGGTGTTTTCACCTTCACCAGCATCGCGGGTAATTTCAGGGGCGCACTGCCCCCAAGCAGGTTTTTCGCCAGATACATCGCGCTAAGCTGTATCGGCTGCAGGAACGGCAGAACCTGGCCGTTGATCTCCGCGCAATCGCCCAGCGCATAGATGTCGGGCTGCGTGGTGCGCAGGTAGCTGTCTACCTTCACGCCGCGGTGGGTCTCGGCTCCGGCACGGTGAGCCAGCGCCGTTACCGGACGCAGCCCGGTCGCAGCGATAACGACGTCTACCTCTACGCTGCGATTGCCGTCGAGCGTAGCGCGCACGCCGCCCTCGGTTTTGGTCAGACTGTGCAGCTGCGATTTCAGCAGCAGGTGCACGCCCATATCGGTCAGGCGATGCTGTAAGCGACTGCTTACTTCCGCAGGCATCAGCGCCGACAGGATGCTCGCCGCGTGGTCCACTAAGGTGACGGCTTTACCCGCCCGGCAGAAGTCCATCGCCAGCTCGGTGCCAATCAGGCCGCCGCCAACAATCATCACGCGCTGCGCATCGCGAAGCCTCGTTTCGCTGGCCTGGTACTCCTGCTGGCTGTTCAGGGTGAGCATCAGCTCGCGGCCTTCAACCGGTGGAACAAAGGCAGAAGCGCCGGTAGCAAGCACTAACTTATCGTACTGCCAGCTCTGGTCTTTCGCTTTCACGACGTGGGCGGCAGCGTCGATATCGGTTACCCAGGTGTAGGGAAACAGGCGCAGGTTAAACTGTTCCGCGAACTCCCCCGCCGACTGGCGGGTGAGGTCTTCTGCACGCTGATTCTGGCTAATGACGTGGCTTAAATCAGGCTTGTTGTACTCGTCCATGCTGTCGGCGGCGATCACCGTCAACGGCACGCTGGCATCCTGTTTACGAATGTTTTTCACCAGCTGGCGGGCGGCAAAGCCCGAGCCGATGATGACGATCCCGTTGCTCATTTTGCCTCCGTAGCCAGTTCGTCAAAGACGTCTTTACCAAGGGAACATTCCGGGCAGAGGAAGTTGTCCGGTACGTCACTCCACGGCGTGCCCGGGGCGACATCCTGCAGTGGCTCGCCCAGTTCCGGGTCGTAAATCCACTGGCAGACGCTGCACTGCATGCGCGGGCCGAGATCGGCAGAAGCGGCGGCACAGCTGCTGGCGGGCTGTGGTTCGGCCGGTTTTGCTACGGCTTCAGGCAGTGGAGCGAGCGCCCACTGACGTGCGATATCGCGACCGTGCTGGCGGCAGATTTCCAGTGCGTCGATGTCCGGGCGCCATTTGGCCTTGAGGCTCATGGACATTTCAAAACCGGCATCCTGCAGGCGGGTTGAGAGACGGTCAACCGCGCCGCCGCTCCAGCCGTGGGAGCCAAAGGCGCTGGCGCGTTTATTGCGGAAGCGCAGGCCGGTCATCTCTTCTACCAGACCCGCAATTTTTGGCATCATCACGTTGTTCATGGTGGAGGTGCCCACCAGCACGCCTTTGGAGCGGAAGGTATTGGTCAGAATCTCGTTTTTATCGCTGCGGGCGACGTTGAAGATTTTCACCGCTACGTTCGGGTCAACTTCGTTGATACCCTGCGCGATTGCATCCGCCATCATGCGGGTGTTGTTGGACATGGTGTCGTAGAAGATAGTGATGCGATCTTCCTGATAATCTGCCGCCCATTTCAGATACAGTTCGACAATCTGGGTTGGATTTTCACGCCATACCACGCCGTGAGAGGTGGCAATCATATCCACCGGCAGGTTAAAGCCGAGGATCTCAGTGATTTTTGGCGTTACAAGACGGCTGAACGGCGTAAGGATGTTGGCGTAGTAGCGCTGGCACTGCTCGAACAGCTCGGTCTGATCCACTTCGTCGTTGAACAAACGCTCATCGCAGTAGTGCTGGCCGAAGGCGTCGTTACTGAACAGCACCGCGTCGCCGGTCATGTAGGTCATCATGCTGTCAGGCCAGTGCAGCATAGGCGTTTCCACGAAGATCAGCTGTTTGCCGTTACCGATATCCAGGGAGTCACCGGTTTTCACGGTGTGGAAATTCCACTCCGGATGGTGATGATGGCCGTTAATGGAGTCAATCGCGTTGGTGGTGCAGTAGATTGGCGTATTCGGGATATGGGACATCAACTCGGTCAGCGCGCCGGCGTGATCTTCTTCCGCATGGTTAATAATGATGTAGTCGATGTCATTCAGGTCGATTTCGCTGCGCAGGTTCTGCACGAACTCACGGCTGAATTTGTGATCGACGGTATCAATCAGGACGTTTTTGCCTTCACGAATGAGATAGCTGTTGTAGCTGCTGCCGCGCAGCGTTTTGTATTCAGTTCCGTGGAAATCACGAACTTCCCAGTCACGTTGGCCAACCCAATGAATGTTATTTTTAACCAGAATAGACATAGCAACCTCAGTTTAATGCGACGTTTTTAAATAAGATGGTTTAGCTATATCAAGTTGCGTGCCAACTTTTTAACTTATTGATTGTATATGGTTTTATTTTTTATCCTCCCTAATGGGTAGTCATAATGACTATGATAAATACTGTCAATATGACAATGTGTATTGTCAAAATGACAGCGAGGTCAACATGAGCTTTACTGTAGATGTACTGGCGAAGATTGCCATTGAACTGCAAACCGGGATTGGGCATCAGGACCGTTTTCAGCGGCTGATTTCCACGCTGCGCCACGTGCTGGAGTGCGATGCATCGGCGCTGCTGCGCTACGAGGGGCGGCAGTTTATCCCCCTGGCGATCGACGGGCTGGCGCAGGACGTGCTGGGGCGTCGCTTTACCCTTGAAGGCCACCCGCGCCTGGAAACTATCGCCAGGGCGGGGGACGTGGTGCGCTTTCCGGCAGACAGCGATCTGCCCGATCCCTATGACGGGTTGATCCCCGGCCAGGAGAGCCTGAAGGTGCACGCCTGCATTGGCCTGCCGCTGTTTGCCGGGCAAAACCTCATCGGCGCGCTCACGCTTGACGGCATGTCGCCGGATCAGTTCGACACGTTCAGCGACGAGGAGCTGCGGCTGATTGCCGCGCTGGCCGCTGGCGCGCTCAACAATGCGCTGCTGATTGAGCAACTGGAGAGCCAGAACATTCTTCCCGGCAGCCCGGCAGCGTTTGAGCAGGTGGCTCACACCGAGATGATCGGCCTGTCGCCGGGCATGGCGCAGCTTAAAAAAGAGATCGACATTGTGGCGGCCTCGGATTTGAACGTGCTGATTTTTGGTGAAACCGGCACCGGGAAGGAGCTGGTGGCGAAGTCGATTCACGAGGCCTCGCCGCGTGCGGTTAACCCGCTGGTCTACCTTAACTGCGCGGCGCTGCCGGAGAGCGTGGCGGAAAGCGAGCTGTTTGGTCACGTCAAAGGGGCGTTTACCGGGGCCATCAGCAACCGCAGCGGCAAGTTTGAAATGGCAGATAACGGCACGCTGTTCCTCGACGAAATTGGTGAGCTGTCGCTGTCGCTGCAGGCGAAGCTGCTGCGCGTGCTGCAGTATGGTGATATTCAGCGCGTCGGGGACGATCGCAGCCTGCGCGTCGACGTGCGCGTGCTGGCCGCCACTAACCGCGATCTGCGTGAAGCCGTGCTGGCCGGACAGTTCCGTGCCGACCTGTTTCACCGACTGAGCGTTTTCCCGCTCTCCGTGCCGCCGCTGCGCGAGCGTGGTGAAGATGTGGTGCTGTTGGCAGGCTATTTCTGCGAGCAGTGTCGTCTGAAGATGGGGCTTTCCCGCGTGGTGTTAAGCCCGGGCGCGCGCAGCCATCTGCTGAGCTACGACTGGCCGGGAAACGTGCGCGAGCTGGAACATGCCATTCACCGTGCGGTGGTGCTGGCGCGGGCCACGCGGTCAGGGGATGAGGTGGTGATCCACGCCCGTCATTTTGCCCTGCACGATGAAGCCGTGCAGACCGTGACGCAGGTTGTCCCGGAGATTGCTACCCAGAATCTGCGTGAGGCGACGGAGGCGTTTCAGCGACAGACTATCGCCCGTGCGCTGGAGCAGAATAATCGCAGCTGGGCCGCGTGCGCGCGTGCGCTGGAGACGGACGTCGCCAACCTGCACCGGCTGGCGAAGCGTCTTGGGCTTAAATAATACCGGCCTGATAGAAATCCTGCAGGTTGATGGCCCCGCACAGCTTGCCGCTGTCATCCACCACCGGTGCGGCGGTAATTTTACGCTTCATCAGCACCTCTTTAGCCTCAATGGCGCGGCTTTCGGCGTTGAGCGTTAAGCCGCCTGTGGTCATGGCGTCTGACACCTGCGATTCCAGCTTACCGCCGCCAACCAGCCAGCGGCGCAGGTCGCCGTCGGTAAAGACGCCTTTGACGAAGCCGCCGTCATCACACACGGCAACCAGCCCCAGCCCGGTACGGCTCAGCTCCAGCATTGCGTCCATCACGCTGGTATCAAGCGTGACCTGCGGCGTGGCCTCGTCGGTGCGCATCAGGTGGTGCACTTTATTGAGCAGACGCGCGCCCAGCGCCCCCGCCGGATGCGAGCGGGCAAAATCTTCTTCGTTAAACCCGCGCGCCTGCATCACCGCCATGGCCAGCGCATCGCCCATCATCAGCGTATTGACGGTGCTGGAGGTGGGGGCGAGGTGCATCGGGCAGGCTTCGCGTTCAACAGAGATATCCAGCGTGGCTTTGGCTGCCAGCGCCAGCGGCGAGCGGGGTTTGCCGGTCATCGCCAGCAGCGCTACCGATTTTTCCTGCAGGCGAGGGATGATGAGATCCAGCTCTTTAGCTGAACCGGAGTAGGAGATGAACAGCATCACGTCGCGGCTTTCAATCATCCCCAGATCGCCATGCAGCGCTTCAGCCGGATGGACGAAAAAGGCGGGCGTGCCGGTGCTGGCAAGCGTTGCGGCAATCTTTTTGCCGATATGGCCGGATTTACCAATCCCCGCCACAATCACTTTTCCTTCACACTGAATAAGGGTGTTGGCCGCGCGGACAAAATCCTCGCCCAGACGTTCCGGCAGGCGGCTTGCTTCCTGCAACTCCAGCAGCAGGGTCTGGCGGCCTGCGTTTAACAGAAAATCACTCATCACTCTCTCCGGTTTCGATCGTTTCCATTCCCTTCGCGGCGGAAGGAGGGCGCTATAGTAATCCATTCTCCTTTCGGCGATCGTGGTCAATGTCGAAAGATTTTGCTTACGGCCACAGAACCGCTTCCTTGAGGAGTTGGGGATGCTTTACCATACTGGGTTCTTATCGAACTCGTTAAATGGATGTCCCATGTTCAAGCGTCGTTATGCAGCGCTGTTGCCTGCACTTATTTTGCTGTCCGCCTGTAGTAGCAAACCAAAGACCGAAGCTGTTCAGCAGACGGCTGGCGCGCCGTCCGGGGGCTTCTTGCTGGAGCCGCAGCACAATATGATGCAGATGGGTGGCGATTTTGCGAACAACCCGGCTGCGGAAGCCTTTATCGACAAAATGGTGAGCAAGCACGGCTTTGACCGCCAGCAGCTGCACGAGATTTTGTCTCAGGCGAAACGTCTGGACTACGTGCTGCGTCTGATGGACAGGCAGGCCCCGACGGCACAGGTTCCAACCGGGCCGAACGGTGCGTGGCTGCGCTACCGCAAACAGTTTATTACCCCGGACAACGTGCAAAACGGCGTGGCGTTCTGGAATCAGTATGAAGATGCGCTCAACCGCGCGTGGCAGGTTTACGGCGTTCCGCCTGAAATCATCGTCGGGATTATCGGCGTGGAAACCCGCTGGGGCCGCGTGATGGGCAAAACCCGCATCCTCGACGCGCTGGCAACGCTCTCCTTTAACTACCCGCGCCGCGCCGAATACTTCTCGTCCGAACTGGAAACCTTCCTGCTGATGGCGCGTAACGAGCAGGACGATCCGCTGGATCTGAAAGGCTCGTTTGCCGGTGCGATGGGCTACGGTCAGTTTATGCCGTCTTCCTATAAGCAATATGCCGTCGATTTCAATGGGGATGGTCACATCAACCTGTGGGATCCGGTAGATGCTATCGGCAGCGTGGCAAACTACTTCAAAGCGCACGGCTGGACGCCGGGCGGCCAGGTGGCGGTGCAGGCCAACGGCCAGGCGTTTGGCCTGGAAAATGGCTTCAAAACCCAGTACAGCCCTGCGCAGCTGATGGCGGCAGGCTTAACGCCGACCCAGCCGCTGGGTGACGCCCAGCAGGTGAGCCTGCTGCGCCTGGATGTCGGTACGGGTTATCAGTACTGGTACGGTCTGCCTAACTTCTACACCATCACCCGCTATAACCACAGCACGCATTATGCGATGGCCGTGTGGCAGCTGGGGCTGGCGGTTTCCCAGGCGCGCGTGCCGGCGGCATCACCGTTTAGCCAGTAAGTTACCTTATACCCCCTCTCCCGTTGGGAGAGGGGAGCCGTGCGCCCCGTTCTTCTTAGAAACATTTCGCCACACTCCCTTTACCCTTCCTTCATTTACATCATTGTCATCTTTTATTATTGTTATGTTATAACATTTAAAGTGGTGTAAAGATGTCGACTTCCTTTTTATCGCTCTCCGCTCAGGCGCGGCTTCTGCTGGCCCTGGTGCTGATGATCTTTCTCGGTCTCGCCGTGCGCTGGGCGGTGGCGCTGCCATGATCGTGATGAACGAACTTATTGCGGGCTATGACCGCCAGCCCGTCACGCGGGCGTTATCGGGGGCTATTGAGCGCGGCAGCCTGACTGCCATCGTCGGTGCGAACGGCTGCGGGAAATCCACGCTGCTCAAAACGCTCGCGGGTTTTCTTCCGCCGGTAAGCGGCAGCTTTCGCTGGCAGGGAAAACGCCCGGTGATTGGCTGGCTGGCGCAGCGGCACGCGCTGGAGGCGCAATTTCCGCTGAACGTGCAGGACGTGGTAGGGATGGGCTGCTGGCCACGCGTCTCACTTTTTTCCGGGTTTAGCCGTGACGCGCGTCTGCGAATTGCGGGGGCGCTTGAGCGAGTGGGGCTGGCGTCAATGGTGCTGTCGACCATCGATGCGCTCTCCGGCGGCCAGTTTCAGCGCATGTTATTTGCGCGCGTGTTAGTGCAGCAGGCGCCGCTGGTGATGCTCGATGAACCTTTTACCGGTGTCGATGAAGCGACCAGTAACGTCCTGATGGAGATCATGCTGGAGATGTACATGCAGGGGCAGACGCTGCTGGCGGTGTTACACGACAGTGAGCGCGTGTCGCGGCACTTCCCACAAACGTTGCGGCTGGATCACGATATTCCCTGCTGGACCACGGAACGGGTGAGGGTGGCATGATCTGGCACATCTTCTTTCAGCCCTTTATCGAATACGGCTTTATGCGCCGCGCGCTGGTGGTCTGCCTGGCGCTCTCCGTCAGCACGACGGCGCTGGGCGTCTTTTTGCAACTGCGTCAGATGAGCCTGATGGGCGATGCGCTCTCCCATGCCATTTTGCCCGGCGTGGCGGTGGGGTATCTGCTTAGCGGAATGTCGCTGCTGGCGATGAGCGTGGGCGGTTTCGTGGCGGGCATTACCGTCGCGCTGGTGGCGGGCGTGGTCAGCCGCCGCACGCCGCTCAAAGAGGACGCCAGCTTCGCCGGGTTCTACCTCGGATCGCTTGCCCTCGGCGTGACTCTGGTCTCGCTGCGCGGATCGAACGTAGACCTGCTGCATCTTCTCTTCGGTTCTATTCTCGCGGTGGACAACGACGCCGCGCTGTTCGTCGCGGGCGTGTGTATGGTCACCCTTATTATGCTGGCGATTTTCTATCGTGGGCTGGTTACCGAGGCGTTTGATACCGCGTGGCTGCAGGTGAATGCCCGCTGGCTGCCCGGACTGCTGCACGGCCTGTTTCTCGCCCTGCTGGTGCTCAACCTGGTGGCCGGTTTTCAGGTGCTCGGCACGCTGATGGCCGTTGGGCTGATGATGCTCCCGGCGGTTGCGGCGCGCTGCTGGGCCCGCACGCTACCGGGGCTGCTGGCGGTGGCGGGTATCAGCGGTATCGGCTGTGCGTGGCTGGGATTAAGCCTCTCCTGGGCCGCAAGCTTACCTGCCGGGCCGTCCATTGTGCTGACCGCCAGCGCGCTGTTTTTTATCTCGATTTTATTGGGTTCGCGCAGCAGGCTGGCTGGCAGCCTGCGTGCGCTTTTTCAACGCAAGGGGAAATGATGAAACGTACAGGGTTAGCTATTGCGCTCGCGCTAGGAATGATGTCGCCGGGGTTGATGGCGAAAACGCTTAATGTGGTGACCAGCTTTTCCATCCTGGGTGATATTACGCAGGAGGTGGGGGGCGAACATGTGAAGGTGACTACGCTGGTGGGGCCGGATGGCGATCCGCACACCTTTGAACCGTCGCCGAAAGACAGTGCGGCGTTAAGCAAGGCGGACGTGGTGGTGGTTAACGGATTAGGGCTTGAGGGCTGGCTTGACCGTCTGGTGAAAGCCTCCGGCTTTAAAGGCCAGCTGGTGGTGGCCTCGGCGGGGGTGAAAACGCACACGCTGGAAGAAGACGGCAAAACCGTGACCGATCCCCATGCCTGGAACAGCGCGGCGAACGGGGCGCTGTATGCGCAAAATATACTGTCGGCGCTGGTGAAAGCTGACCCGGACGATAAAGCCGCGCTGGAGGCTACCGGGAAGCCGTATATCGCCCAACTGACCCAACTGGACGGCTGGGCCAAAACGCGCTTTAGCCAGATCCCGCAGGCAAAACGCAACGTACTGACCAGCCATGACGCTTTCGGCTATTTCAGCCGCGCCTACGGTGTCACCTTTATGGCGCCGCAGGGGCTGTCGTCTGAGAGCGAAGCCAGCGCGGCGCAGGTGGCTGAGATCATCAACCAGATTAAAGCCGACGGCGTTAAAACCTGGTTTATGGAAAACCAGCTCGACCCGCGTCTGGTGAAGCAAATTGCCAGCGCAACAGGAGCCGAGCCTGGCGGTGAACTCTACCCGGAAGCCTTGTCGGCAAAAGGCGGCGTGGCGGATACCTACGTCAGGGCGTTCCGCCACAACGTGAATACCCTCGCCGACAGCATGAAGTAATGTTCTTTCAAGCCGATGCGCCCGCGTCGGCTTTTTTCTGAAGCTCCCTCGTAAAACCTGAAGCGCATCCCCATATTTAACGAGAAAGTGCTATCTTGTGCTGCACGTTTTTCCGAAGCCTGGAGCGAAAATGACTGACCATGAATTGATGCAGCTTAGCGAAGTGGTAGGGCTGGCGTTGAAGCAGCGCGGGGCGACCATCACCACCGCCGAGTCCTGTACAGGTGGCTGGGTAGCCAAAGTGATTACCGACATTGCGGGCAGTTCCGCCTGGTTTGAACGCGGCTTTGTGACCTACAGTAATGAAGCTAAAGCCCAGATGATCGGCGTGTGTGAAGCGACGCTTGAACAGCATGGCGCGGTCAGCGAACCGGTGGTCATTGAGATGGCGATTGGTGCCCTGAAAGAGGCGCGCGCAGACTATGCGATTTCGATTAGCGGCATCGCCGGGCCGGATGGCGGCAGCGACGTGAAGCCTGTCGGCACCGTGTGGTTTGGTTTCGCAACCTCGAAAGGCGAGGGGATAACGCGCCGGGAATGCTTCAGCGGCGATCGCGAAAGCGTGCGTCGTCAGGCGACGGAATATGCGTTAAAAACGCTCTGGCAACATTTTCTACAAAATACTTGATACTGTATGACTATACAGTATAATTGCACCAACAGAACAGAAATCCACGGTGAAGCGCAGTTGCTTCTCCCGGCATGACAGGAGTAATAATGGCTATCGACGAAAACAAACAGAAAGCGTTGGCGGCAGCACTGGGCCAGATCGAAAAGCAATTCGGTAAAGGCTCCATCATGCGCCTGGGTGAAGACCGTTCCATGGATGTGGAAACTATCTCCACCGGTTCGCTTTCTCTGGATATCGCACTGGGCGCGGGCGGTTTGCCGATGGGCCGTATCGTAGAAATCTACGGGCCGGAATCCTCAGGTAAAACCACGCTGACCCTGCAGGTCGTTGCGGCGGCACAGCGCGAAGGTAAAACCTGTGCGTTTATCGATGCCGAGCACGCGCTTGACCCCGTCTACGCACGTAAGCTGGGTGTTGATATCGACAATCTGCTGTGTTCTCAGCCGGACACCGGCGAGCAAGCGCTGGAAATTTGTGACGCGCTGGCACGTTCTGGTGCGGTTGACGTTATCGTGGTTGACTCCGTTGCCGCGCTGACGCCAAAAGCCGAAATCGAAGGTGAAATCGGTGACTCTCACATGGGCCTCGCGGCACGTATGATGAGCCAGGCGATGCGTAAGCTGGCAGGTAACCTGAAACAGTCCAACACGCTGCTGATCTTCATCAACCAGATCCGTATGAAAATTGGTGTGATGTTCGGTAACCCGGAAACCACCACTGGCGGTAACGCGCTGAAATTCTACGCGTCTGTGCGTCTTGATATCCGCCGTATTGGCGCGGTGAAAGACGGTGAGAACGTGGTGGGCAGTGAAACCCGCGTGAAGGTTGTGAAGAACAAGATCGCAGCACCGTTCAAACAGGCTGAATTCCAGATCCTCTACGGCGAAGGTATCAACTTCTACGGCGAGCTGGTTGACCTGGGCGTGAAAGAGAAGCTGATTGAGAAAGCGGGTGCCTGGTACAGCTACAACGGCGATAAAATTGGTCAGGGTAAAGCCAATGCCATTTCCTGGCTGAAAGATAACCCGGCCGCGGCGAAAGAGATCGAGAAAAAGGTGCGTGAGCTTCTGCTGAACAACCAGGACTCCAAACCGGATTTCGTGGTTGATGCTGCAGATGCTGAAGAAACCAACGAAGATTTCTAATTCTTCCGTGTAGAAAATGAAGGGCTGCGAATGCGGCCCTTTTTGCATTTCTGAATTAGCAGGTTTTTTTATGAGTGAACCGACATCTCGTCGCCCTGCCTATGCGCGCCTGCTGGATCGCGCGGTACGTATTCTGGCAGTGCGTGACCACAGCGAGCAGGAGTTACGGCGTAAACTGGCGGCACCCGTGATGAGTAAAAACGGACCGGAAGAGATTGATGCCACGGCGGAAGACTACGACCGCGTGATTGCCTGGTGCTATGAGCAGAACTATCTTGATGACGACCGTTTCGCCTCCCGGTTTCTTGCCAGCCGTGGCCGGAAAGGTTACGGCCCTGCACGTATCCGCCAGGAGCTTAACCAGAAGGGTATCTCCCGGGAATCGATTGATAAAACCCTGCGAGAGTGCGATCTCGACTGGTGTGAGATGGCGCGAGAGCAGGCGATCCGGAAATACGGAGAACCGCTGCCGCGTGAATTTTCGGAAAAAGTCAAAATTCAGCGATTTTTACTCTACCGCGGCTTCCTGATGGAAGATATTCAGGATATCTGGCGCAATTTTGTCGATTGAACGCATGCGGGATTTTACTTCCCACTAAAGAAAACTTATCTTATTCCCACTTTTTCCAGTAGCTGGTCTGTCCAACTGTAAACAGATACAGACTTGCTGCGACATTTTGTTAGCTTGATTTCAGGATAATTATGAGCAAGAGCACCGCTGAGATCCGTCAGGCGTTTCTCGATTTTTTCCATAGTAAGGGACACCAGGTTGTTGCCAGCAGCTCCCTGGTACCAAATAACGACCCGACTCTGCTGTTTACCAACGCCGGGATGAACCAGTTCAAGGACGTATTCCTTGGTCTCGACAAGCGTAATTATTCCCGCGCGACAACCTCACAGCGTTGCGTGCGTGCGGGCGGTAAACATAATGACCTGGAAAACGTCGGTTACACCGCGCGTCACCACACCTTCTTCGAAATGCTGGGTAACTTCAGCTTCGGCGACTATTTCAAACACGATGCCATTCAATATGCATGGGAACTGCTGACCGGTGAAAACTGGTTCAACCTGCCAAAAGAGCGTCTGTGGGTTACCGTCTATGAAACGGACGACGAAGCGTTCGACATCTGGGAAAAAGAAGTCGGTATCCCGCGCGAACGTATTATCCGTATTGGTGATAACAAAGGCGCACCGTTTGCTTCAGACAACTTCTGGCAGATGGGTGACACCGGTCCTTGCGGCCCGTGCACCGAGATCTTCTACGATCACGGCGACCATATCTGGGGTGGCCCGCCGGGCAGCGCAGAAGAAGATGGCGATCGCTACATTGAGATCTGGAACATCGTCTTCATGCAGTTTAACCGTCAGGCCGACGGCACCATGGAGCCACTGCCGAAACCGTCCGTGGATACCGGCATGGGTCTGGAGCGTATTGCTGCGGTTCTGCAGCACGTTAACTCCAACTACGAAATTGACCTGTTCAGCACGCTGATTAAAGCCGTTGCCGAAGTGACGGGCGCAACCGATCTGAATAACAAATCGCTGCGCGTTATCGCTGACCATATCCGATCCTGCGCATTCCTGATTGCCGACGGCGTGATCCCGTCGAATGAAAACCGTGGCTACGTGCTGCGTCGTATCATTCGTCGCGCAATTCGTCACGGCAACATGCTGGGCGCGAAAGATACCTTCTTCTATAAGCTCGTTGGGCCACTGATTGGCGTGATGGGTTCTGCCGGCGACGAACTGAAACGCCAGCAGGCGCAGGTGGAGCAGGTTCTGAAAACCGAAGAAGAGCAGTTTGCCCGTACTCTGGAGCGCGGTCTGGCGCTGCTGGACGACGAACTGTCTAAGCTCAAGGGCGACACGCTGGATGGCGAAACCGCTTTCCGCCTGTACGACACCTACGGCTTCCCGGTTGACCTGACGGCGGACGTTTGCCGTGAGCGCAACATCAAAGTTGACGAAGCCGGCTTTGAAGCCGCGATGGAAGAGCAGCGTCGTCGCGCGCGTGAATCCAGCGGTTTTGGCGCAGACTACAACGCAATGATCCGTGTTGATAGCGCCTCTGAATTTAAAGGCTACGACGCGCTGGAACTGACCGGCAACGTCACTGCACTGTTTGTTGACGGTAAAGCCGTAGACAGCATCAGCGCGGGCCAGGAAGCCGTTGTCATCCTCGACAAAACGCCGTTCTATGCCGAATCCGGCGGTCAGGTTGGCGATAAAGGCGAACTGAAGGGCAACGGTTTCAGCTTCAGCGTGAGCGATACGCAGAAATACGGCCAGGCCATTGGTCACCAGGGCAAACTGGTTTCCGGTTCACTGAAAGTCGGTGAAGGCGTGCAGGCTAACGTCGATGAAGCTCGCCGTGCGCGCATCCGTCTGAACCACTCTGCAACACACCTGATGCACGCCGCGCTGCGCGAGGTGCTGGGCACGCACGTGGCACAGAAAGGGTCTCTGGTTAACGACAAAGTGCTGCGTTTCGACTTCTCGCATTTTGAAGCGATGAAACCGTCTGAAATCCGTGCGGTGGAAGATCTGGTGAACGCGCAGATCCGTCGTAACCTGCCAATCGAGACCAACATCATGGATCTCGAGGCCGCGAAGAACAAAGGGGCTATGGCGCTGTTTGGTGAGAAATATGACGAACGTGTTCGCGTGCTGAGCATGGGCGACTTCTCAACCGAGCTGTGCGGTGGGACTCACGCATCACGCACCGGTGATATCGGTCTGTTCCGCATCCTGTCTGAGTCAGGCACGGCGGCAGGCGTTCGTCGTATCGAAGCGGTGACGGGTGAGGCCGCTATTGCCAGCCTGCACGCGCAGAGCGACCAGCTGCACGATATCGCGCAGCTGCTGAAAGGCGATAGCCAGAATCTGGGCGAGAAAGTGCGTGTTGCGCTGGATCGTACCCGCCAGCTGGAGAAAGAGCTGCAGCAGTTGAAAGAACAGGCGGCAGCACAGGAGAGCGCAAGCCTCTCCAGCAAAGCGGTAGACATTAAGGGCGTCAAACTGCTGGTCAGCGAGCTGGCTGGCGTTGAGCCTAAGATGCTGCGCACTATGGTCGACGACCTGAAGAACCAGTTAGGTTCGGCGGTAATCGTGCTGGCGACGGTGGCAGAAGGTAAGGTTTCTCTGATTGCGGGCGTCTCTAAGGATGTGACGGATCGTGTTAAAGCAGGGGAATTGATCGGTATGGTCGCTCAGCAGGTGGGCGGTAAAGGTGGCGGTCGTCCGGACATGGCGCAAGCCGGCGGTACTGATTCGGCGGCACTTCCTGCGGCATTAGCCAGTGTTGAAAGCTGGGTAAGCGCCAAACTGTAATAACAACAAAGCACAAACAGACGCCGTAGCGGTAACGTTATGGCGTCTTGTTCACTGCGCTATCGATAACGATAAAGTCAGGTTGAGTTTGTGTATATCGGCTAAACTTACGTTTAACAGAATGTGATGCCGTGACTGCTTACACTTTACGTGTTTGTCATCGCTTACTTTTTGGCGTTATATGATGGATAATGCCGGGATACAAGAGACCCGACTCTTTTAATCTTTCAAGGAGCAAAGAATGCTGATTCTGACTCGTCGAGTTGGTGAGACCCTCATGATTGGGGATGAGGTCACCGTGACAGTTTTAGGGGTAAAGGGTAACCAGGTACGTATTGGTGTTAACGCTCCTAAAGAAGTATCTGTCCACCGTGAAGAGATCTACCAGCGTATCCAGGCTGAAAAATCCCAGCAGTCCAGTTACTGATATTATTGCGTCTCGCTGTCGGGCGAGACGCAACCCCCTCCTGTTATTCTTCCTCCATAAAGTTACCGTTCTATTTCAATTGCGCTCTTTTTGACCGCTCCATAACCCTTAACGTCCGCAAAGTTCACGCTTCTCACGTGAGAATGCTGCATATCTGCCTGCAAAATCCGCTTATAAAACACCCTCTTTGCGGGTTTTACATGCGAATTGCCTGCGATTTGTCCAAACGATAAAAGCTTTTGGAAAATTGTTTGACTTATAAGTCCCAGAAAGTAATATATGCGCCACGCAGCGACGAGAAGCTCTTAACGAGTTACTCGAAGCACTCGAAAGAGGCGTTGTGTGGTGAGGTGGCCGAGAGGCTGAAGGCGCTCCCCTGCTAAGGGAGTATGCGGTCAAAAGCTGCATCCGGGGTTCGAATCCCCGCCTCACCGCCATTTTGCATCCGTAGCTCAGCTGGATAGAGTACTCGGCTACGAACCGAGCGGTCGGAGGTTCGAATCCTCCCGGATGCACCATCTATTACTTCATATTGCTTTAGAAGTGATATGAATATCGAGTAGTACAGTAGTAAATCCCGATGCATCCGTAGCTCAGCTGGATAGAGTACTCGGCTACGAACCGAGCGGTCGGAGGTTCGAATCCTCCCGGATGCACCATTTACTATTTCATATTACCTGGTCGTGATATGAACATCGAGTAGTACAGCAGTAAATCCCGATGCATCCGTAGCTCAGCTGGATAGAGTACTCGGCTACGAACCGAGCGGTCGGAGGTTCGAATCCTCCCGGATGCACCATCTATTACTTCATATTGCTTTAGAAGTGATATGAATATCGAGTAGTACAGCAGTAAACCCTGATGCATCCGTAGCTCAGCTGGATAGAGTACTCGGCTACGAACCGAGCGGTCGGAGGTTCGAATCCTCCCGGATGCACCATATTCTCCGAGATAATAGCTACGCTATTGTTTCAAGGTCTGCGGTTTAGCTGCAAGCACCAGGGAGGATAACGTTGCTTTAGCAACGGCCCGAAGGGCAAGGCGCAGCCAGGTAATCCTCCCGGATGCACCATATTCTCCTCTTGTTTATTCCTTCGACGTTCCGTCAGTAATCCCACTCTCTTTCAGCGACAAAAACGCTCGTTTACGATAAAGTAATGCTTTGTTAATCGTTTAGCGAGAGCACGATGTACGCACAGTATGACGGTCTGATCTTTGATATGGATGGCACCCTCTTAGACACCGAGCCGACGCATCGCAAAGCCTGGGATGATGTCCTGGGTCGTTACGGTATGCGTTTCGATTTACAGGCGATGGTTGCCCTCAACGGATCTCCCACCTGGCGTATTGCCCAGGCCGTGATTGAGCTGAATCAGGCCGATCTCGACCCGCATCAACTCGCACGCGAAAAAACCGACGCAGTGAAAGCTATGCTATTAGATACCGTACGTCCTTTGCCGTTGATTGATGTGGTGAAGGCGTGGCACGGACGTCGTCCGATGTCGGTCGGTACGGGCAGCGAAAGCGCAGTGGCGGAAGCCTTGCTGAATCATCTGGGCCTGCGCCACTATTTTTCTGCCGTGGTTGCCGCCGATCATGTTAAAAATCATAAGCCCGCACCGGACACTTTTCTGCTCTGTGCTGAACTGATGGGCGTACCCGCAGCAAAATGCGTTGTTTTCGAGGATGCCGATTTTGGTATTCAGGCTGCGCGTGATGCCGGAATGGCCGCGGTGGATGTTCGCTTACTGTGAGTGACGCGCTATCACTTGCTTCACTGTTTGCCAGCAGTTTCTTAAGCGCTACGCTATTACCGGGCAACTCGGAAGTCGTACTGGTGGCGATGCTGTTGTCCGGCGCAAGTCAGCCCTGGTTGCTCGTGTTAATAGCAACAATGGGTAATAGCCTTGGAGGGCTGACTAACGTTATTCTTGGGCGTTTCTTTCCGCTACGCGAAAAATCGCGCTGGCAGGAAAAGGCAGTCGGCTGGCTAAAACGCTATGGCGCTGCCACGCTGTTATTAAGCTGGATGCCTGTAATAGGTGATTTGCTGTGCCTTCTGGCGGGATGGATGCGCATCTCCTGGGGGCCGGTTCTCTTTTTTTTGTGCCTTGGCAAGGCGTTACGGTATGTTCTCGTGGCATGGGTAACACTACAGGGTATGACGTGGTGGCACTAATTGGTGGAGTGAGATAGCGACCTTCAATCGTCAACCATTACAATTATGCTGAGAAACATTACTTTGACAGGCGGGAGGTCAAATTGATCCCGGACGTATCACAGGCGCTGGCCTGGCTGGAAAACCACCCTCAGGCACTGAAGGGTATTCAGCGTGGGCTGGAACGCGAAACGCTGCGCGTTAATGCGGATGGTAGCTTAGCGACAACGGGTCACCCGGAAGCGTTAGGCTCGGCGCTGACACATAAATGGATCACAACTGATTTCGCCGAAGCGCTGCTGGAGTTCATTACTCCGGTAGACGGCGATATTGATCATATGCTGAAAACGCTGCGCGATGTCCATCGCTTCACCGCCCGTAATCTGGGCGACGAGCGCATGTGGCCGCTCAGCATGCCGTGCTATATCGAGCAGGGGCAGGAGATTGAGCTGGCGCAGTACGGCACCTCTAACGTGGGTCGTCTGAAAACGCTCTACCGCGAAGGGCTGAAAAACCGCTACGGCGCGTTGATGCAGACTATCTCCGGTGTCCATTACAACTTCTCACTGCCGATGGCGTTCTGGCAGGCGAAATGCGGTGAAACGGATAAAGAGGCGATCTCTGCGGGCTATTTTCGCCTGATCCGCAACTATTACCGTTTTGGCTGGGTCATTCCTTATCTGTTTGGTGCCTCTCCGGCCATCTGCTCGTCGTTCCTGCAGGGGAAACCGACCACATTGCCGTTTGAGAAGACCGAGTGCGGTATGTACTACCTGCCGTATGCCACCTCTCTGCGCCTGAGCGATCTTGGCTATACCAATAAATCGCAAAGCAATCTCGGTATTACGTTTAACGAATTGCATGAATATGTGGCAGGATTGAAGCGGGCGATCAAAACGCCGTCTGAAGAGTACGAAAAAATCGGCCTCGAAAAAGACGGCAAGCGCCTGCAAATCAACAGCAACGTGCTGCAGATTGAGAATGAACTGTATGCGCCTATTCGTCCGAAGCGCGTAACGCGCAGCGGTGAAACGCCGTCGGATGCGCTGCAGCGCGGGGGGATTGAGTACATCGAAGTTCGCTCGCTCGATATCAACCCGTTCTCACCGATAGGCGTTGATGAACAGCAGGTTCGCTTCCTCGATCTGTTTATGGTCTGGTGCGTGCTGGCGGATGCGCCGGAAATGAGTGCGGATGAGTTGCTCTGCACCCGCACGAACTGGAATCGGGTGATTCTGGAAGGGCGCAAACCGGGTCTGACGCTGGGCATTGGCTGTGAAACCGCGCAATTCCCGCTGCCGAAGGTAGGCAAAGATCTTTTCCGCGATCTGAAACGTGTCGCCCAGACTCTGGACAGCGTCTATGGCGGTGAGGAGTATCAAAAAGTGTGCGACCAGCTGGTCGAAAGCTTTGATAACCCTGAACTGACGTTCTCAGCGCGTATCTTGCGTTCTATGATTGATCAGGGCATTGGCGGTACCGG
Source organism: Enterobacter cancerogenus (assembly GCF_019047785.1). NCBI lineage: Bacteria > Pseudomonadati > Pseudomonadota > Gammaproteobacteria > Enterobacterales > Enterobacteriaceae > Enterobacter > Enterobacter cancerogenus. Next base: position 3,799,037 of record NZ_CP077290.1, read on the forward strand.
GCGTTCGCTTGCAGCGGAGTACCGTGAGATGCTGATGCAGGAGCCGTTAGAGGTGCTGAGTGAAGCCGATTTTGTGGCGGAACGCGAGGCGTCTATCGTGCGTCAGAGAGAGGTCGAGGCGGCAGATACCGAGTCGTTTGAGGCGTTTCTGGCGAAGCAGGCCTGAGCCAAAAGAAAAAGGCCACATCGCTGTGGCCAAAATATACATCTCTGAATTCAGGGATGATGATAACAAATGCGCGTCTTTCATTTACTCAGACGCGCATTCTGTAGAAGAGTTCAGTTTATTTTAAAAAAAATCACTATCGGAGGTGACGTATGCCGTTATTAGATAGCTTTACCGTCGACCATACCCGTATGGAAGCACCTGCTGTACGTGTGGCGAAGACCATGCACACCCCGCACGGCGACACGATCACCGTTTTCGATCTGCGCTTCTGCGTGCCGAACAAAGAAGTGATGCCTGAAAAAGGCATTCACACCCTGGAGCACCTCTTCGCCGGGTTTATGCGTGACCACCTGAACGGCAACGGTGTGGAGATCATCGATATCTCTCCAATGGGCTGCCGGACCGGTTTCTACATGAGCCTGATTGGCACGCCGGAAGAAAAACGCGTGGCGGATGCCTGGAAAGCGGCGATGCAGGACGTGCTGAAGGTAAAAGAGCAGAATCAGATCCCTGAGCTGAACGTATACCAGTGCGGTACTTACCAGATGCACTCTCTGGAAGAAGCGCAGGAGATCGCGCGCCACATCATCGAACGTGATGTCCGCGTGAACAGCAACGACGAACTGGCGCTGCCGAAAGAAAAACTGCAGGAACTGCACATCTAGTGCACCTTTTCCCTCTCCCTCAGGGAGAGGGTAGGGTGAGGGTTGTTTAACCCATGACCACAACCGCAACCTTCTCCTTTACCCATCGCCCCCTTATTCCCTTTGCGCATGATTACCTTCATGGCGACAGCGAGCCGTGGCATCAGCACGACTGCGCCCAGCTGCTGCACAGCCTGAGCGGCGTGGTGCGGGTGGACACCGCCTCCGGCAGTTGGGTTGTCCCACCGGGGCGCGGCGTCTGGCTACCGGCGGATACACCGCATTCCCTGCGTATCTCCGGCAACGTTGCTGCCCGCACGCTGTTTATCGATCCGCTGGCGCGCGCCGATCTCCCGGCCACCTGTCAGATCGTGCAGATTTCCGCGCTGTTGCGCGAGCTGATCCTCGCCTCCCTGACGCTTCCCGAGTCTTACGCGCCCGGCAGCCGCGATGAACGCGTGTATGAGTTGATTCTGGATGAAATCCGCGTGATGCCGGTGCTGCCCTTTCATCTGCCCGAACCGCAAAGTGAACCGTTACGTACGCTTAGCCTGCGTATTCGCCATTCTCCGGGTGAACCCTGGAGCAGCGCCCAGGCTGCCAACGCCCTCGGGATGAGTGAGCGCACGCTGAACCGCCATTTTCAGCAGCAGACGGGGTTACGCTACGGCGAGTGGGTGAGAAGGGCGCGTTTGCTGGAGGCGCTGGTACGGCTGGCGCAGGGCCAGCCGGTATTACGCGTGGCGCTGGATCTGGGCTACGGCAGCCACAGCGCCTTTACCGCAATGTTCCGCCGGGTGATGGGCATTTCACCCAGCGAGTATTTCAAAGACGGTTAACCGACGGCATTCAGCAGCGCCTGCAGCGAAGCGCGCGCCACGTCGCTGTCGATCCCCACGCCCCAGCGGCTGCTGCCGTCCTGGAACAGGCAGCGAATATAGGCCACTGAACGGCTGTCGCTGCGCTCGCCCAGCGTGTGTTCGTGATAATCCTTGATCGCAAACGGCGCATTGATCCAGCGGCTCAGCCCGTTAGCCGCGGCGGATAACAAGCCGTTTCCCTGTCCGTCCAGCTGGCGGATTCCTCCCTCGGTCAGGATACTTGCCGTCAAGCGTAACAGCCCGTCCTGCTCGCTGTCGCTGCGATAGGACTGCAGCGCAAAGCGCGGCGTCGCCACCAGGCCGTAGCGGCTGCGGAACAGCTGCCAGAGCGCGTTCTGGGTCATCTCTTTTCCGTGACGGTCGGTTTCCTGCTGCACGTGCTGGCTAAAGTCCTGCTGCAACGCACGGGGTAATTTCAGCCCATGATTCTGCTCTATCAGCCACGCGCTCCCGCTCTTACCGGACTGGCTGTTCACGCGGATCACCGCTTCGTACGTGCAGCCAATATCCTGTGGGTCGACCGGCAGATAAGGCATCTCCCAGCGCGCGTCAGGCTTGCGGGCATCAAAACCTTTTTTAATCGCATCCTGATGCGAGCCGGAAAACGCGGTGTAGGCCAGCCGGCCGGCCCACGGATGGCGCGGATGAACCGGGAGCTGATTACAGTTTTCTACCACTTCCACCACGCGCGCCATCTCGCTGAAGTCGAGGTTCGGGCTAACGCCCTGGCTGTAGAGGTTCATCGCCAGCGTTACCAGGCAGACGTTGCCCGTGCGCTCGCCGTTACCAAACAGGCAGCCCTCCACGCGGTCGGCCCCGGCCATCACGGCCAGCTCCGCGCTGGCAACGCCGGTGCCGCGGTCGTTATGCGGGTGCACGCTGATACAAACGTCGCGGCGGCGGCTAAAGTGGCGGCAGAAATACTCAATCTGATCGGCATAGACGTTCGGCGTGTTGACTTCTACGGTGGCGGGTAAGTTGATCACCATCGGGCGTTCGGCGCACGGCTGCCAGATGTCCGCCACGGCTTCGCAAATCTCCAGGGCAAACTCCGGCTCGGTGAAACAGAAGGTTTCCGGCGAGTATTCATACTGCCAGCGGGTTTCAGGGTTAGCCTCGCAAAGCTGACGGATCAGGCGCGTGGACCGCGTGGCCAGCTCCACGACGTGCGTCTTCTCCATGCCGAACACCAGGCGACGGAACAGCGGGGCGGTCGCGTTATAGAGATGCACCGTGGCCTGTTTTGCGCCGCGCAGGGACTCAAAAGTGCGGAGGATCAGATCTTCCCGCGCTTGGGTTAACACCTGAATCGTGACGTCATCCGGAATGCGGTTCTCTTCAATCAGCTGGCGAACAAAGTTGAAGTCGGTCTGCGAGGCCGACGGAAAGGCGACCTCAATCTCTTTGAACCCACAGCTCAGCAGCAGATCCCAGAACTGCAGCTTGCGCGCGCTGTCCATCGGCTCGGCAAGCGCCTGGTTGCCATCGCGTAAGTCCGTTGAGAGCCAGCGTGGCGCATGGGTAATGCGCTGTTCAGGCCAGCGGCGGTCGGGCAATGAAACGGTAGGATAGGGGTGGTATTTGTCGGCGGGTGTATTCAGCATGATGCGCTCCTGTTGTCTTTTCACTATCGTGAATCGATTTCAGGTGCGCTGCTTTATCGGAACTGACAATCGCTGTCGCGTTTTGGACAAGGGTGGCGATGGTTGCCCGGTGGCGGCTACGCCTTACCGGGCCTACGGATGTGCCGGTTAACATAGGCCGGATAAGCGTAGCCGCCGCCCGGCATCCTGCACAGAAGGTTAGTGCGCGCCGCCGCCGCCGCTACCGGCACCAAACGGTGGTCTGGCAAACCACACCAGCCCCAGCAGGACGAGGAAAATCCCTGCTGAGATCCAGAAAATCTCGTTGGCGGAGATAATCAGCCCCTGGTTGGTAATCTGCTGGGCGATCCAGCCGGACGCCTGCTGCTCCGTCATGCCCATACCCTGCAGCTGGCTGTACATCTGCTGGGCATTCGGGTTAAACGGATTCACCGCTTCCGTCAGCTGGGCATGGTGCATCGATTCGCGGTTTGTCCAGAGCGTGGTGGTGATCGATGTCCCGATGGAGCCTGCCAGCGTTCGGGTAAAGTTCGACAGGCTCGACGCCGCCGCCATGCGCTCAGGCGGCAAGCCGGAAAGCGTGATGGTGGTGAGCGGCATAAAGAAGCACGCCACGGCGAAGCCCTGAATAAACTGCGGCCACGCGGAGGCGCCAAAGTCCATGCCCGGTTCGAAGGTATAGGCTCGCCAGTAGAAGCACACGGCATACATAATGAAGCTGAACGTCACCAGCCTGCGCATATCGAGCTTGTGGGCGAAGCGGCCAATAATCGGCGACAGCAGCACTGGGATCAGCCCAACCGGCGCAGAGGCCAGCCCTGCCCAGGTTGCGGTGTAGCCGTATACCTCCTGCAAAAGCTGCGGCAGCAACACAATTGCGCCGAAGTAGAGCATATAGGCCAGGCTGATACACAGGCAGCCGATGGTGAAGTTTCGCGACTTAAAGAGCGAGAGATCGACAATTGGGTTATCGTCCGTCAGCTCCCAGACAATCAGGAAGCTCAGCGAGATCACCGCGACAACCGTCAGAACGATAATCTCTTTCGAGTTAAACCAGTCCAGCTCTTTACCCTGATCGAGCATCACCTGCAGGCTACCAATCCCCAGCACCAGCAGCGCCAGGCCAACGGCATCAATTCGCCGCTGCTCGGTTCGGGTTTCGCGACCACGCAGCGTTTGCAGGGTCAACATCACCACGACCGCGCCAATCGGCACGTTGATGAAGAAGATCCAGCCCCAGTGATAGTTATCGCTGATATAGCCGCCCAGAATAGGACCGCAAATCGGGGCGACAATCACCGTCATTGACCACAGCGCCAGCGCGATAGAGCGTTTGGCGGGCGGATAGTTGTTGAGCAGCAGACTCTGCGACAGCGGAATCAACGGCCCGGCAACGATCCCCTGGATCACGCGGAAGAAGATCAGCATGGTCAGGCTGGATGACACGCCGCACGCCCACGAGGCGAGAACAAAGGCGATAGTCGACCAGAGGAACAGTTTCACCTCACCGACGCGCTTCGCCAGCCAGCCGGTGATGGGGATAGAGATGGCGTTCGCCACCCCGAACGAGGTAATGACCCAGGTTCCCTGGCTCAGCGACGAGCCAAGGTTGCCGGCAATCGTTGGGATCGCCACGTTTGCGATGGTGGAGTCCAGCACCTGCATGAATGTCGCCAGCGAAAGCGCAATGGTCATAATGACCAGTTGCGCCCCTTCCAGCGGTTTTTGCGGCTTTTGCTGTTGCATAGCGCTCACCTTCGGCTTAACCGGCGTTTGCCTTCACGATGTCATCGATCAGCTTGTTGACCGGATCGAGGTTAATTTCACGGGCGTTACTTTCGTACGCCGGGCTGCTACGCACCTGGCTTGCCAGGATCTGCCCGTCGCGGTTGGCGGTATCGACCGTCACCAGCGTGGAAAGGCCAATACGCAGCGGATGATCCGCCAGCTGTTTGGCATCCAGTTCGATACGCACGGGCAGACGCTGAACCACTTTGATCCAGTTACCGGTGGCGTTCTGCGCAGGCAGCAGGCTAAATGCGCTGCCGGTACCCATATCGAGACCCACCACTTTACCGGTGTATTTCACGTCATCACCGTAGATGTCGCTGACAACGGTTGCGGTCTGGCCGATACGCATGTGGGCAAGCTGCGTCTCTTTGAAGTTGGCATCCACCCACAGGTTGTTTGCCGGAACCACCGCCATCAGCGGGGTCGTTGTGCCGATCTGCGCGCCAGGCTGAACCGAGCGGCGAGAGACGTAGCCGGTCATTGGGCTGACGATTTTGGTACGCTGCAGGGCAAGCCATGCGTTACGCACTTCGGTCGCCGCCTGTTTTACCGCAGGCTGGTTTTCCAGACTGGTGCCCAGCACCATCGCCTGGTTGGCGTTGTATTGCTGAATGGCGACATCCAACTGGGCCTGCGCGCTGGCCACGGCGTCACGCGCGTGCTGCAGCTCTTCACGGCCAATCAGGTTGGCGGTGCCGAGCGGAACGCGACGGTTCAGGTCGCTCTGGGCCTGCGCCAGTGCGGTTTTCTGCACGTCGATGCTGGCCTGCAGCTGTTTACTGTTGATCATCAGCTGGCGGGTCTGACGCACGCTGGAGGCCAGCTGCGTCTGCGCTTTTTCAAACGCCTGTTGGGCGTCGGTCGGGTCGAGCGTGACCAGCACATCGCCTTTTTGCACAAAGTCGGTATTGTCAGCCCAGACTTTCGTCACGCTGCCCGACACCTGCGCCATAATTTGTACCTGGTTCCCTGCCACGTAGGCATCGTCCGTCTCTTCGACGTGACGCAATACCAAAAACCAATAAATCCCATATGCCACGGCAATAATAATAAAGAGCAAGGTCAACAGAAGAAGGGCGCCCTTACGTTTACCTTTCTTGTTGGCCGGTTGCTGCGGGTTGGTGGTCTCCGCATTTGCGCTCATTGTTGTTCTCCACAATCTTCTTATTTTCACATCGGCTGAGCCGACCTGTTGTCAGAAAGGCCAGCAGTATTACGTGCTGGCCTGTCGATTTTCTTTTTAAACTCTGGATGTTCGAGCGTGTTGTCGCGTTAGCGCAGCGCCTCAAGAACGGCGCCATCTTCATCCATCTGGTCCAGACGGGTAAGAAGTTTGCGCGTAATTTGCTCAAGCTGCTCGCGCTCGGCGGTGCTGAGGGCAGACCAAAGCTGGTGCAGGCAGTTGTGCTGAGGTGGCAGCACCTCACGCAGGAATTGGTGTCCTTTATCGGTCAGTTGCAGATGCAGGCAACGACGATCGTTATCGCTTTCACGGCGCTCAATCCAGCCGCGTTTTTCCAGCTCATCGGCGATACGGGTAGCATTGGTGCGGGACGAGCCCAGCGCGCAGCTCAGCTCAGACGGCTGAATACTGTGGTTTTCCTGAGACTCCAGCGTAATCAACGCCATAAATAACGTCTCGTTAATCCCTTGAGCTTTCAGCATCTTATTACGGTTATCCAGCAGCTTACCCTGCATGTGCATGCACAGGCGGGTCAACAGGATCTCCTGATACGGGAAGTCCTCATGACGACTGGCGCGGAATTTAAGCATTTGTTCAATGGGCGTAAACGAACTATCCATTTGGGCATAACCTCATTAATTACAGCCGATATAGTAACGATAGTGACAAATAATGTAAATGAATTATTTGTGCGGTTATATCCGCAGCATGAATGTCACCATCATAAAGCGCCGGGTAGGTCCGTGACCCGGTGAGCACAGAAAGGGCGGGGAATTTCCCAGGGAAGGAGGATGTGAGGACGGGGGTCTGAACTATTCATGCCGGTTGTAAATATGTCACCCACATTAAAATTTCTGGGATAAATGATTACGTTTACATTAACAGAGAGCAGGGCCCCTTTACACCCTAAGAGGCCCAAAGCAATGTAAAACTTAATGAATCGCGTCCTGCCGATGATAGCCGCGCCACCAGACCAGCAGGTTCAGCGTGGCGACAATGGCCCCGATGGCGCAGACGCCCGTCCAGCCGGCATGCTGCCAGGCAGAGGCCGAAATCAACGACCCGGCTGCACCACCGATAAAGTAGCTGGTCATGTAGCCCGCGGTCAGGCGGTTACGCGCTTCAGGCTTCACCCGGTAAATGACGGTCTGGTTAGTGATGTGCACGCCCTGCACGGTGAGGTCGAGCACCAGAATACCGACGATCAGCGCCAGCACGGAAACATGTCCATACCAGATAGCGGCCCACGAGAGTAGCAACAGCACCAGCCCGGCGCTGGTGGTCATGTGCGACTTGCCCTTATCGGCCAGCCCACCGGCCGGACGCGCGCCCAGGGCACCGGCCGCCCCCGCGAGGCCAAACAGGCCAATTACGCCTTCGGAATAGTTAAACGGCGGCGCAGCGAGCAGGAACGCCATCGATGTCCACAGAATGCTAAAGTTGGCAAAAGTGAAACAGCCCAGAATAGCGCGGGTGCGCAGCAGTTTATCCTGAGTGAACAGGCTAAAAACGGAGGCCAGAAGCTGGGGATAGTTCAGGTGGTTTTCCTGCTTCACCTTTGGCAGACCGCGCCACAGCGCCAGGGCCATGATTACCATCAGCACGCTCGCCACCCAGTACACGGTACGCCATCCGCCGAGACTCGCCAGCAGCCCCGCAACGGTTCGCGCCAGCAAAATCCCCAGCAGCAGGCCGCTCATGATGGTCCCGACCACTTTGCCACGCTTTTCCGGAGCGGCAAGCGTAGCGGCGAGCGGGACCAGAATTTGCGCCACCACCGAGAACAGCCCCGTCAACGCGGTGCCGAGGATCATCATCCCCAGCGACTGGCTGCTTGCGGTGATCAGCATGCCGCCTGCGGCCAGCAGCGTCATGGAGACAATCAGCATGCGACGCTCAAACATATCCCCGAGCGGGACGAGGAACAGCAGCCCTGCGGCATAGCCGAGCTGCGCGGCCGTTACAATAAAACCCGCCGAGCTGGCAGAGAGGTCAAACGCGCGGGCGATGGTGTCGAGCAGAGGCTGTGCGTAATAGTTGCTGGCGACGGCAAGGCCCGTTGCCACAGACATTAAAAGGATAAGCGCCGGGCTAAGCCCTTGAGTTGATTTGGTCATCAGGTTTGCGGATCGTCAGTTGAGTGATTATTTTTCCGGAAACCATCATACCGAATGATTGAGAATGTTGGGGAGTTGTTACGTGGTGGATTGTGCGGTTTAGGTCTCCCTTACCCTGACCCTCTCCCGGAGGGAGAGGGCAGGAGTGAAGGGACAAAGCATTACTTCTGCGCGGCCAGCGCCTCTTTCACCCAGCCATCAAACTGCTGCTGGTGGGCTTTGATCCAGCCGTCGACATGGCCTTTCACGTCCGCTTCAGACGATTTGCCGTCATGCATCATGGCGTTCTGGGCGTTGATGTCCGCCAGCGGCAGTTTCATTACCGAGAACAGCTTCGCCGCCGCCGGGTTTTTCTCAGCCCAGGCTTTGTTGGCAACGATGTGCATGGTATTGACCGGGAAGCCGTAGTTCATGCCGTTCGGCAGCTTAGTGTCGATATCTTTCTGCTCGCCCGGCAGAGAAGAGAACGGCACCTGCAGCCACACCACGTCTTTACCCGGCTTCAGCACGTCGCTCACCCAGTATGGGGTCCAGGTGTAATAGATAACCGGCTTACCCTCTTTGAAGCGGGCAATGGTATCGGCCATCATCGCCGAGTAGTTGCCGTGGCTTACGTCGACGGTTTTCTCCAGATCGAAGGCTTTGTTCTGGTGGTTAATGACCGCCTCGCAGCCCCAGCCCGGTGAGCAGCCCATCATATCGGCCTTGCCGTCACCGTTGGTGTCGAACAGTTTGGCGATCTTCGGATCTTTCAGCTGTTCAATATTGGTGATGTGATACTGCTCGGCGGTTTTCTTGTCGATCAGATAACCCTGCGCCGCGCCGGTCACGAAGGTGCCTTCACGATAAAACTTCTTGTCCCCGCCCGCAGCGGCATACATGTCGTCGTGCAGCGGCTGCCAGTTAACGGCGGTGAACGTCGCATCGCCGGAGGCAATGGAGGTGTAGCCCACGTTGTAATCCACTTCGCTCGGCGTGTTCACCGTGTAGCCCAGTTTTTCCAGCGCGCGGCTGACGATCAACGTCTGGAAACTCTCTTCCGAAATGGTGCTCTGCACCGGCTGTACGGTGATGCCTTTGCCCGGCAGGTCTGCCGCAAACGTGCTGGTGGAGACAAGGGTGGCAAACGCTGTGGCAAAAAGTACCTTATGTCGCATCGTTGTTCCTTATTTTGATTTCGTGAAAGGGCGGGTGATTAACCCGACAGGGCCGGTGGTATACCAGCGACGGTTGCCGCGACTGCGTGAATCACGACCGACGGCCTGGGTCAGGCGGTCAAGAATAATGGCGAGGATCACAATGCCCACGCCGCCTACGGTAGCCAGCCCCATATCGAGCCGGCCAATGCCGCGCAGCACCATCTGGCCCAGACCGCCCACGGCGATCATCGAGGCGATAACCACCATCGACAGCGCCAGCATCAGCGTCTGGTTAACGCCTGCCATGATGGTTGGCATGGCCAGCGGAAGCTGAACCTTAAACAGCATCTGACGCGGGCTTGCACCGAACGAGCGTGACGCCTCAATGAGATCGGCTGGCACCTGGTTAATCCCCAGAATGGTCAGACGAATAATCGGCGGCAGGGCGAAGATAATGGTCACCACCACGCCCGGCACGTTACCAATACCGAACAGCATGACGATAGGTACCAGGTAGACGAACGCAGGCGTGGTCTGCATGGCGTCCAGCAGCGGGCGAATGATCTTCGCCGCCCGCGGGCTTCGCGCCAGCCAGATCCCCATCGGCAGGCCGATCACCACGCAGAAGAGAAGGGCGGTTAAGACCAGCGCCAGGGTGATCATCGCCTGCGACCATGCACCAATCGCCCCGATGGCAATCAGCGAGATCAGCGTGGCGACCCCCATCCCCGCGCTGCCAAACTGCCAGGCGATCAGGGAGAACAGAATAATCGCCACCGGCGCGGGCATACCCAGTAACATCTGCTGGAAACCGTTCAGGATGTAATCCACCGGGACGCGGATCCCCTGGAATACCGGGCGGAAGTGCGTCACCACCCAGTCGATCCCCTCGGTTACCCAGCGGTCGAGCGGGATCAGCGTTTTGTGGAACGGATCCATAATATTGAAGTGTTCAGGCGCCGGTGCAGGCGCGCTGTTGAGCCAGTCCGCCGTGCCGCCATCGGTTGGCGCAGGCGTGGATGACCCCCACGCGTCGGCAGATTGTGCAGCGCTGTCTGCTGCTTCAGTGGTGCCCCACGGGTTAGATTGATCAGCCATTGTTTGTCCCCTCGCGATCTAAAGCCTGCAGCAACATGCGTTTTGAGATGATGCCGACGTACTGTTGTTCTTCACCGACGACCGGAACGGCACAGGGTGCCTGGCCAACGTGTGAAAGCAGCTCGCTAAGCGGCGTTTCGGCGTCCACGGCAAGCGGGGCGTCGATCACGGCCGCATCAATGCTCTGATTTTCAGCCAGAGCGGTTTTCAGGGAGTCGATGGAGACCACGCCAACAAATTTGTTACCGCGTTCAACCAGATAACCGTATTCACGGTCTTCATCCTGCAGCAGTTTGAGCGCGGAGCGTGGGCCGAAGCCTGGCGTTTTGCGAATGATGCCGTTCGGCGTGCGGCGCGCAATATCTTTGGCGCTAAACACCTGGCTAATATCCACACCGCGGAAGAAGGTTCGCACATAATCATTCGCCGGATTATTGAGTATTTCATCCGGTGTACCGACCTGCACGACTTCACCGTTTTGCATAATGGCAATGCGATCGCCAATACGCATGGCTTCATCAAGATCGTGAGAAATAAATACCACGGTTCGTTGATGTTTAGCCTGTAATTTTACCAGCTCATCCTGCATTTCAGTACGAATTAGCGGATCGAGCGCGGAGAAGGCTTCATCCATTAATAAAATATCGGGATTAATGGCTAATGCGCGGGCTAATCCTACGCGCTGACGCATCCCACCAGAAAGTTCATCTGGATAAGCGTGGGCATAATTTTCAAGGCCCACCTGACGTAATGCATCCAGCGCTTTTTCCTGACGTTCAGCGGCGCCTGCGCCTGCTAATTCCATGCCAAAGGCGGTATTATCTAATACCGTCATGTGTGGCATCAGCGCAAATGACTGAAAGACCATTGCAATCTTCTTTCTGCGCACCTCGCGAAGCTCAGCATCTGATATTCTGGCGATATCCACGCCATCAATCAGCACCTGTCCACGGGTGGGTTCAATCAGGCGATTGAGAAGGCGAACCATAGTGGATTTACCCGAACCGGATAATCCCATGATGACAAAAATCTCGCCTTCTTCAATGGCCAGACTGGCGTCTTTAACGCCAAGCGATAGCCCGGTTTTTTCCAGAATTTGTTCTTTCGAGAGGCCTTTCTCAATATATTTGAATGCGCGCTGCGGATGCTCGCCAAATATTTTATAAAGATTTTTCACTTCTAATTTAATTGCCATGCAATATAGAGTGTCCTGTTATTTGTTTATGTCGATATCATTACCATGGTAAATAGTTAACTGGCATTACCCTAACATACTCAGAATCTGAGACAACCCTGGGTTTGCTTATGGCACGAATTTTGCCACAGGCGAAACGGCTGAATTTCCCATGATAGAAGGGCTGAGGGCAGTTTCAATTTTTCTCAATTTTTTGTTTCTGCATCGGGAAATTTCGCCTGTATCGAAGAGATTCAGGCGAATATGACGTGGAAATTACAGTGTAGTAGCCAGGGAAATATAAGGGAGAAAATCATGGGATTTATCATAAATTAATGAACGTTAATTATCCCCTCACGCTGCCCTGAGGGGAGAGGGCAGCGTGAGGGGAATAATGATTTAAAAATCCCAATCCTCATCTTCAGTTTCAACCGCTTTGCCCATTACGTAAGACGATCCGGAGCCGGAGAAGAAATCGTGGTTTTCATCAGCATTGGGTGAAAGCGCCGCCAGAATGGCCGGGTTTACGTCCGCCATGTCCGGTGGAAACAGCGCCTCGTAGCCGAGGTTCATCAGCGCCTTATTGGCGTTGTAGCAGAGAAACACTTTGACCTCGTCCTCCCAGCCGGAGCCGGCGTACAGCGCCTCGGTATAGCTCAGCTCGTTGTCATAGAGATCCATCAGCAGATCCAGCGCAAAGCCTTTCAGCTCCTCGCGCCGGGCTTCGCTGACGCTCTCCAGCCCTTTCTGATATTTATAGCCAATGTAATATCCGTGTACGGCTTCATCGCGAATGATCAGACGAATCAAATCGGCGGTGTTGGTCAGCTTGCCGCGGCTCGACCAGTACATCGGCAGCCAGAATCCGGAATAGAACAGGAACGATTCCAGAAATACGCTGGCGATTTTCTTCTTCAGCGGATCGTCGGCCTGATAATACTCCAGCACCAGGTTCGCCTTGCGCTGCAATGATTCGCACTCCTCACTCCAGTCGTACGCGGCGTCCACATCTTTGGTCTGACACAGGGTTGAGAAAATCGAGCTGTAGGAGCGGGCGTGAACCGCCTCCATAAAGCTGATGTTCGACATCACCGCCTCTTCATGCGGCGTCAGCGCGTCACTCATCAGCGCGGGCGCACCCACGGTATTCTGAATGGTGTCGAGCAGCGTCAGCCCGGTAAAGACGCGGATGGTCAGCTGCTGCTCGGCGTGGCTAAGCGTTTGCCAGGCCGGAATATCGTTAGATAACGGCACTTTCTCTGGCAACCAGAAGTTGCTGGTCAGGCGGTTCCACACCTCCAGGTCTTTATCGTCCTGGATCTTGTTCCAGTTAACGGCACTCACGCGTGACAGTTTCATCCTTTCTCCTTACAGCGCGCAGGACACGCAGCCTTCGATTTCGGTGCCTTCCAGCGCAAGCTGGCGCAGGCGAATGTAGTAGAGCGTCTTGATGCCTTTCTTCCAGGCATAGATCTGCGCCCGGTTGATATCGCGCGTGGTGGCGGTATCCGGGAAGAAAAGCGTCAGCGACAGACCCTGATCCACATGTTTTGTCGCCTCGGCGTAGGTATCGATGATCTTCTCCGGGCCGATCTCATACGCGTCCTGATACAGGGCCAGGTTCTCGTTGGTCATAAACGGGGCCGGGTAATAGACGCGGCCGGTTTTGCCTTCCTTGCGGATCTCAATTTTGGACACAATCGGGTGGATGCTCGACGTGGCGTGGTTGATGTAGGAGATCGACCCCGTGGGCGGCACCGCCTGCAGGTTTTGGTTATAGATGCCGTATTGCATCACCTCATCGCGCAGTTGCTGCCACATCGTGCGCGTGGGCAGCGTGACCCCGGTGCGGGCAAACAGCTGGCGCACCATTTCGGTTTTCGGCTGCCAGTCATTTTCCAGATACTGATTAAAATACTCGCCGCTGGCGTAGCGCGACTGCTCAAAGCCCGCGAACCGCTGGCCGCGCTCGCGCGCCAGCATCATTGAAGTGTGCAGCGCGTGCCAGGTGATGGTGTAGAAATAGAGATTGGTGAAATCCAGCCCTTCGGGGCTGCCGTAGGCTATTCCTTCGCGCGCCAGATAACCATGCAGGTTCATCTGCCCAAGGCCGATGGCGTGCGACGCGGCGTTGCCTGCTTCAATCGAGGGCACGCTGCGAATATGGCTCATGTCCGACACCGCCGTAAGCCCGCGTACGGCGGTCTCCACGGTGCGGCCAAAATTGGGGGAGTCCATGGTGTGCGCAATATTCAGCGACCCGAGGTTGCAGGAGATATCCTTGCCCACGTCGGCGTAATCAAGGTTTTCGTCATAGGTCGACGCCGCGTTGACCTGCAAAATTTCCGAGCACAGGTTGCTCATGTTGATGCGCCCGGCAATCGGATTGGCGCGGTTTACCGTGTCCTCGTACATGATGTACGGATAGCCGGACTCAAACTGGATCTCGGCGAGCGTCTGGAAGAAATCGCGGGCGTTTATGTACTTTTTGCGGATGCGATCGTCGGCCACGAGTTCATCGTAACGTTCGCTTATCGCCACGTCGCCAAAGGCTTTACCGTAAAGACGTTCGATATCGTAGGGTGAGAACAGCGCCATATCGGCATTCTCTTTCGCCAGTTGGAAGGTGATATCCGGGATCACCACGCCAAGCGACAGGGTTTTAATGCGAATTTTTTCATCGGCGTTTTCGCGTTTGGTATCCAGAAAACGCAGGATATCCGGGTGGTGCGCATGCAGATACACCGCCCCGGCTCCCTGACGCGCCCCCAGCTGGTTAGCGTAGGAGAACGCATCCTCGAGCATTTTCATCACCGGAATAACGCCGGAGGACTGGTTTTCGATGCGCTTAATCGGCGCACCCGCTTCGCGCAGGTTAGAGAGCAGAAACGCCACGCCGCCGCCGCGTTTGGAGAGCTGCAAAGCCGAGTTCACCGCCCGGCCAATCGACTCCATATTGTCTTCAATGCGCAGCAGGAAGCAGGAGACCAGTTCGCCGCGCTGCGCTTTCCCGGCGTTGAGAAAGGTTGGGGTGGCTGGCTGGAAACGGCCCGAGAGGATCTCATCGGTGAGTTGCACGGCCAGCGCCTCATCCCCCTGCGCCAGGGTGAGTGCCACCATCACCACCCGATCCTCGAAGGTTTCGAGATAGCGTTTACCGTCGAAGGTTTTCAGGGTGTAGCTGGTGTAATACTTCCACACCCCGAGAAAGGTCTGGAAGCGAAAACCCCTGGCGTGCGCATGCTCGAACAGCTTAACGATGGCGTCACGCCCGTAGCGGGCGAGCACGCGCTCTTCGTAGTAGCCCTCTTTGACAAGATAATCGAGACGCTGTTGGATGCTCTCAAAAGCCACGGTGTTCGGGCGAACGTGGGTGGCAAAAAAGGCGTCCACCGCATCATGGTCTTTGCCAAACTGAATGTGCCCCTCACGATCGTAGAGGTTAAGCATCGCGTTTAATGCGTGATAATCCGGTGTCGCCTGGACTACGGGTTCTGCGGTTGTCGTTGCCAAAATTCGTTCACTCCTTTACGCACGTTTTCTACGTCCTGCTGTGTCCCCATCAGTTCAAAGCGATAGAGATACGGCACGCCGCATTTTTGAGAGATGACATCCCCGGCGCGTCCAAACGCATCGCCGAAATTACGGTTACCCGCCGCGATCACGCCGCGGATAAGCTGTCGGTTTTGAGGATCGTTAAGAAAGCGGATCACCTGCCGGGGCACGGCCCCCGCCGTTCCGCCGCCGCCATAGCTGGGCACCACCAGGATGTAGGGTTCAGTCACCTGAATCCGCTCCCGCTCGTTGAGCGGAATGCGGATCGCAGGCAACCCGACGCGCGCCATAAAGCGGAGCGTGTTTTCCGAACTGCTGGAGAAGAAGACCAGCCCACTCATGCACGGGCGGCCTGGGCGGCAAGGCGGTTGATCATATCCGGGCGAAAGCCAGACCAGCTGGTTTCCCCGGCGATAACCACCGGCAACTGCCGGAAACCCTGCGCACGCAGGGAGTCTGCGGCGTCCGGGACCGTGTCGATATTCACCATCTCAAACGCAACGCCGCGGCTTTCCATGGCGCGTTTGGTGGCGTGGCACTGAACACAATTGTTACGAGTGTAAATAATAATGCTCATGATTCTTATTTCCATTTAGAATGAGAAAGCGGCGCGATGTATCGCGTCAGGTTGTGTGTATCTTGCTAAAGGGAATACTAGATGTAGTTGTGATAAGTTTCAACCATACAAGATATGGGAAATTTAGATTGATATCGCCACGATGATGAGCATAGCGGGGCAGGGTGTGCTGTACGGGTTTTTCAGCGTAGCAGGCAAAGAAAAGCCCCGGCGCCTGAGGCAACCGGGGCAGCGTTCACCGCGGATTACTTACGCAGGCTGAGCAGTGCGCCGACAAAAATACCGACGGCGGCGACGGTTCCCAGCGCGCACATCGGTTTCTCACGCACGAAGGTGCTGGCGCAGCTCATCGCGTCGCAGGCGGCCTGGGAAGTGCGTGAACGGCCGTTCATCCGGGCACGGGTTTCACGCAGCAGAGACTGAGCCTTACGTTTCGCGGCATCTGCTTCGTCCTTCGCATCAGAACCCCAGGATTTCAGCACTTCCTCCAGCGTGTCCGCTAATTGGCTGACATCGTTACGAATATCCTGAGCGTCGTCGTTAATTTCGTTTCGGTTCGGTCTGTTAAACATACGATCCTCCTTAATTTTGCATTCCCGTTTAGTTTAGCTCATGAATTTAATATCTGAAGTCAGTCACGGCGTATTGCGCAGTTTATGGAATATTCTGAGGGCGCTGCTATTGCTCAATACGGTAAGGTTGCCGTGCAGGAAAAGATAACGAGGAATATATATGTATTTACGACCTGATGAGGTGGCGCGCGTTCTTGAAAAGGCGGGATTTACCATGGATGCGGTGACGACTAAAGCCTATGGATATCGCCGCGGTGAGAATTATGTTTACGTCAACCGTGAAGCGAGAATGGGGCGTACGGCTCTCATTATTCACCCGACACTGAAAGACAGAAGTCAGACATTTGCTGAGCCTGCCTCGGATATTAAAACCTGCGATCAGTATCAGCAATTTCCGCTCTATTTAGGCGGAGAAAGGCATGAGCATTATGGTATACCGCATGGTTTCAGTTCACGCATGGCGCTGGAACGGTTCCTGCAGGGACTGTTTGGCGACGCGCAGTAAACGTGCGACTGGCCTGCGCCAGTCGCTTACCTTCCTGCTCAGGCCTGGCTGTAGCGGCTGACCTTAAACAGGCGACGGCAGTAGTCGAGAAAATAACCGTACACCGCACCCATCAGCATCGACACCACGATATTCGAGCTGACCGCCGCGGCGATTTGCTGCCAGCTTGCTCCTACCGTCAATAAAATCACCACATATACCGGCGACTGGAAGGTCACATACGCCAGCACATCCGCCAGATTTTTTGCCCATCCACCCGGGCTAACGCGGCGGGCAAAGCGCATCACGGCGTCACGGTAAAACCCGTAAGGCCAGGCAATCAGGATATTGACCGGGATAGCCACCAGGCGCGAGGAGAGCGACTGCTCAAACGTCATGCCAGAGAGAACGATTTCAATCACCATGTTCACAACGGAACAGTAGACAACCATCGCGAACGTATCCGCTACCGCGTGGCGCAGGCGAGATTGCGGTGAGAACATGTCTGAACTCCTTGAAATGGACAAAATGACGGCATTGAGCGGGTTAAGCCAGTGTATTAGGTTGGTTTGTTTATCGAGCATAGAATAAGTCTCTGGCCATAAACTAACAACTAGTGATAAATTTTTATTTGCAGGCGTTTTGTCCACAAAATTCTCTAAAATTGGTTATTTCTTACGCGCTGCGTTATTTTCTCTCTCTTACCCGCATTTATTACTACAAATCAACGTGTTGAGCTAACAGTGTGCCGAAACCTGCCTTTCATCCGGGGAAGCATTGATTGATGGGATGATTAATACGCCGGAACGCTATCCATGTGCTGAGGGGATATATGAATAATATGTTTTCAAAATATTTACAATAATGTCAAAAAGGGTCCATGGGTGGATATTGCGATAAAAATGAATTATTCTTGCAGCTTAATTTTCAATTTACCCCTCTGAAAAGGTTTTTAATTTATATGTCTTTGACGTTACAGAATCTTAATAATATCCGTACGCTTCGTGCGCTGGCGCGTGAATTATCCCTGGAAGTTCTGGAAGACGTGCTGGAAAAAGTCAGGATCGTGACTGAGGAAAAACGCACCGAGCAGGCGGAATTGGAACGGCAGCGCGCTGAACAGCAGGAGAAAATTAATGCGCTGCTGGAGCTGATGAAAGCCGACGGTATTTCCCCGAGCGATTTGCTCGGCAATGACCTGATCAATGCGGGCCAGCCGGCGAAAAAACGTAAAACGCGCGAACCAAAATATCGCTTTACCGACGCCAACGGTGAGGTGAAAACGTGGACCGGCCAGGGCCGCACGCCGAAGCCTATTGCGACTGCACTGGCAAACGGTAAGAGCCTGGATGATTTCCTGATCTAATCCGTGAATCGGGCGGCAGAGTCCGCCCGGTTATTGACTTAGCAGACGCCGAAGTCACCTTCTTCGGTATACAGCACAACGTCCGCCGCTTTCAGTGTATATTTCTCGCCCTGCTCATCGCTGGCCTGTACGGCCACAATGCTTTCACCCTTCACGTCGAGCACTTTTAATTTAGGACCGCCCTGACGCGGTTGGACATAATCGCCGACAGAAAACATAGCACCTCCTCATCGTTGTAATGATCTTCACCATAGCCCACGTCCCGGACGGGGTACAGTCTAATCTGTCTGTTACTGCTTATGAGGTACGGCGGTTCCACGGCATCACTTTCAGCAATCGCGCCATGCCGCAAAAACCGGTTACGCCAGCGAACAGCAGTCCGGCCCCCACAAATCCGCTCAGCAGGAAAAAGAGGCTGGAGACGCCGTAACCCAGCAACACGCCGCAAAGGATCAGCAGCCCGGCGGCGATCTGCACCTGACGCATCAGCGGAAGCGGCTGGGTTTTGTCTTCAATGGTCGGCAGCCCGGCCTGTTTCCAGCCCTGAATTCCCCCCTCAACCACGAATGCCTGCGCAGGCGACGCCGCCAGGGCAAGACGTGCGGCATTGTTTGAGGTTCGCATCCCGGACTGACAGTGAAAAATGACCGTTTCACCGGGAGCCGGGTGTAGCTCGCCGGGTAAGGAATCCAGCGGTATGGCGCGCGCGGCCGGAATATGCTCGCGGGCATACTCGTCGGCATCGCGAATATCGACAAGTTTTGCGCCCTTATCAATCAGGGCGCGTGCCTGCTGCGGTGAAATAACAGGAAGTGACATGGCAGCTCCTCACGGACAGTAAAGGGATTTAAGGGTGCTGATAAGCTTATGCACCGCATCGTTTTTGATGGAGTAAAGAATGCGTTGCGCTTCCCGGGTGCTGTCGATAAGCCCCTCTTCACGCATACGCGCCAGATGCTGAGAGGTGGCCGAGGGGCTTAGCCCGGTGGCGCGCGCCAGATCGCCCGCGCGGGTTCCGGGGGCGTCGCACAGCGTACACAGGATCAGCAGCCGGTGCGGATTGCTCATGGCTTTTAACAGCGTGGCGGCCTGCTCAGCGCTGGCCTGAAGTTGTTCGAGTTCAGTCATGGTTATTTAGCATTACCTTAATTAAGATAATGCTAAACTAATGGGGTGGATTAAACCAGTGTCAAAAGCGTAAAAGAGGGTAAAAGGGTGCAAAAGTGATGGCGAGGGCAGGTAAACTGGCTACGCTTAGAGGGCATACTCTTTTTTAGATTCAACTGTTTAGCTTGCATGGAGATTTTATGGGTTTTTGGCGCATCGTCTTTACAATCATTCTTCCGCCACTGGGTGTTTTACTGGGTAAAGGCTTCGGATGGGCATTTATCCTGAATATCGTCCTGACGCTGCTGGGCTATATTCCAGGCCTGATCCACGCGTTCTGGGTGCAGACCAAAAGCTAAGTGCGCCAGAGTAAATCGCGATAAATTCCGGTCAGTACCCCCTCAGGGCCAAACTGTTGTTTAACCCAGCGGGTCACCTGACCGGTAGCCGCATGCTGTGTGGCAAGCAGCATGCGCGAATCCTGACGCGGGTTATTAATGCGCCGCGTCACCAGCAGCCCCTCTTCCACGGCCTCCCGCGCCATATACTCCGGTAAAAATCCAATCCCTTCCCCCAGGATCTGACACTGGCATTTGGTGTTGAAGTCCGGCACCAGAATCGCCTCCTGACCGTGCAGCAGCCAGCCCACCTTTTTGTTGATGGTGTGGGCCGTGTCTTCGACCATGATATTGGGGTACAGGCGCAGTTGGCTTTCGGCAATCGGCTCCGGGGTAAATGCCAGCGGGTGTTCGGGCGAGATCGCAAAGACCCAGCGAATCGCGCCGATCTCGGTGTAATCAATGCCGCCGCCGTCGAGCAGGGTGTCCGGCGCGCCGATGGCGATATTAGCCTGATTATTGATGATGGAATCCCACACCCCGTTGTAGACCTCGGTTGTCACCGTGATCTGGCAGGTCGGAAACTGTTTTTTCAGCACCTGCAGCAGCCGGGCGGTGTGGCGGGGCGTATACAAAAGCTGATTAATGCAGATCCTGACCCGCGTTTCGATGCCCTGCGAGATGGTGTCGATCCCGCGCTTGATGGCGTGAAAGTCGTTCAGCAGGTCGGTCGCCTTGCGATAAAAGTAAAACCCTGACTCGGTCAGCTCAATGTTGCGGGTGTTACGCACGAACAGCACCACGTCCAGCCCGGTCTCCATGCGCTTGATGGTGTAGCTGATGGCTGAGGTTGTCACGCCCAGCTCTTCCGCCGCCTTGCTGAAGCTGCTGTAACGCGCCGCCATGGTGAAGGCCAGCAGGTTTTCTTCGGTAAAGATGGAATTCATATCACTGCTCCCGTCCACCATCAGTTTTGAACATATTTTAACAACGCAGTTACACCGCATTTGAAGCGGATCACAATTTTGATGCGTAGCTACGTGCCGCGTGGCGCAAGGCTTTTTTAGCCATAAGCATAATGTCGCGCCGGGCGTAAAAACGCGGCGAAACATAAGAAAAAGAGTGCACACCCGCACATTTTGGCTGAACTGTTGAATTTAACTCAATAATGAATTGCCTGTCGATGAATGATTTTTAAGCGGATTCTTTTCCTGAAAGGCTGTTGCTATTCTCGGGACATCAGCAATGAAAAACCAGGGAGTGTGAATATGTCTGCAACTGAACTCGTGACTGAATTTCTGCTGGCGGCCGAGCAGGGAAACGTGGATGCGCTTAAAGCCTGCCTCGATAAAGGCGTGGATATCAACGCCACGAATCGCCAGAAAAGAACCGCCATTATTATTGCCAGCCTGAAAAAGCATTATCCGTGTGTGGAATATTTAATTGCCGCCGGCGCGGATATTGATAAACAGGATCAGACCTGCTTTAACCCTTTCCTGATTAGCTGCCTGACCAACGATCTTACTTTGCTGCGCATTGTGCTTCCTGCGAATCCCGATCTCGATCGCCTTACGCGCTTTGGCGGCGTGGGGATCACCCCCGCCAGTGAAAAAGGCCACGTCGACATTGTTCGCGAGCTGCTGGAAAAAACCGATATCAACGTCAACCACACCAACTTTGTCGGCTGGACGCCGCTGCTGGAAGCCATTGTCCTCAATGACGGCGGCGCGAAGCAGCAGGAGATCGTCAGGCTGCTGTTGGAAAACGGCGCGAACCCGCACATGACCGATAAATACGGAAAATCTCCCCTCGAACTGGCCCGGGAAAAAGGCTTCGATGAAATCGCCGACCTGCTGCTTGCCGCAGGCGCGTAATTAATCCGGCCAGCCCTTTCCGGCTGGCAGCGACATAAAAAAGCATTCTACCGTCGTGCGTTTTGCACGATGGCGGCCCCCTTTTATCCGCATTCAGGAGAAACCCATGCCCACCAAAATCGTTATCAAAAAGAATACCTGGTTTGATTCCGTCTCGCTCATGTCGGTATCGACCAAAGCCAATAAATTACCGGGCGTTGAGCAGGCCGTCGTGGCCATGGCGACGGAAATGAATAAGGGCGTATTACATAACCTCGGGCTGCTTACGCCGGAATTAGCCGAGGCCAAAAACGGCGACCTGATGATCGTGATTAAAGGCGAGGCGGCGAATGATGAAACGCTGGCCGCCATTGAAGCCTTATTCACCCGCAAGGAAAGTGCAGGCTCCCATGAAGCCCGCTACGCCACTATTGCCAGCGCCAAAGCCCACCGCCCTGACGCAAACCTGGCGGTGATCTCCGTCAACGGCACCTTTGCCGCCCGCGAGGCGCGACAGGCCCTGGAGAACGATCTCAACGTGATGCTGTTCTCCGATAATGTCTCCCTTGACGACGAACTGGCGCTCAAGCAACTGGCGCACCAGAAAGGACTGCTGATGATGGGGCCGGACTGCGGCACCGCCATCATTAACGGCGCGGGACTGTGCTTCGCCAACGCCGTGCGTCGCGGATCGATCGGCATCGTCGGGGCGTCCGGCACCGGCAGCCAGGAGCTGAGCGTGCGCATTCACGAATTCGGTGGCGGCGTGTCGCAGCTGATTGGCACCGGCGGGCGCGATCTGAGCGAAAAAATTGGCGGCCTGATGATGCTCGACGCGATCGCCATGCTGGAAGCCGACGAGAACACTCAGGCGATCGTCCTCATCTCCAAGCCGCCAGCTCCTGCGGTGGCGGAGAAAGTTCTGGCCCGCGCCCGCGCCTGCCGCAAACCGGTTATTGCATGTTTCCTGGGGCGCAACGCACCGCCCGCAGACGAGGACGGCCTGCAGTTTGCCCGAGGCACCAAAGAGGCAGCCCTTAAAGCGGTGCTGTTGACAGGCATCAAACAGGAATCCCTCGATCTACACCCGCTCAACTGGCCGCTGATTGAAGAGGTACGCGCCCGCCTGACTCCGCAACAAAAGTATATTCGCGGCCTGTTCTGCGGCGGCACGCTGTGCGATGAAGCGATGTTTGCCGCGCTGGAGAAATACGATGACGTCTACAGCAACATCCAGCCCGATCCGGCAAAGCGACTGAGCGACATCAACGTCAGCCAGGCCCACACCTTCCTGGATTTTGGCGATGACGACTTCACCCACGGCAGGCCGCACCCGATGATCGATCCGAGCAACCGCATCACCCGCCTGCTGCAGGAGGCGCGCGATCCGGAAGTGGCGGTGATCGTGATGGACTTCGTGCTCGGTTTTGGCGCACATGACGATCCGGTCGGGGTGATGATCGACGCCATACAGGAGGCGCAGGCGATAGCGAAAGCCGATAATCGTCCGCTGGTCATTCTGGGCTACGTACTCGGCACCGACCAGGATCCCCAGTCGCTGGCGCAGCAGTGCGAGCGGCTGACCGACGCTGGCGTGATTTGGGCCAGCAGCAGCACCAACACCGGCTTACTGGCCCGCGAATTTGTCTGCAAAGGGGAGAATGCATAATGACCACCTTATTTAACCAGCCGCTGAACGTGATCAACGTTGGCATTGCGATGTTCAGTGACGATCTTAAACAGCAGCACATTCCTGTCACCCACCTCGACTGGACGCCGCCGGGGCAGGGCAATATGCAGGTGGTGGAGGCGCTCGACCAGCTGGCGGACGCACCGCTGGCGGAAAAAATCGCCGCCGCTAACGCCATTGCGCTGGAGCGCATTATTCAGTCCCATCCGGTGCTGGTGGGTTACGACCAGGCGATCAACGTGGTGCCGGGCATGACCCGTACCACCATTCTTCATGCCGGTCCGCCGGTTGCCTGGGAAAACATGTGCGGTGCGATGAAGGGGGCGGTCACCGGGGCGCTGGTATTCGAGGGGCTGGCGAAAGATATCGAAGACGCGGAGCGCGTCGCGGCCTCGGGCGACATCACCTTCTCGCCGTGCCACGAGCACGACTGCGTGGGTTCGATGGCGGGCGTCACCTCCGCGTCGATGTTTATGCACATCGTGGAGAATAAAACCTACGGCAACCGCGCGTTTACCAACCTCAGCGAGCAGATGGCGAAGATCCTGCGCATGGGTGCCAACGATCAGAGCGTGATCGACCGTCTGAACTGGATGCGTGACGTGCTCGGCCCGATGCTGCGCGACGCAATGAACATTCTCGGCGAAATCGATCTGCGTCTGATGCTGGCGCAGGCGCTGCATATGGGTGACGAGTGCCACAACCGCAACAACGCGGGCACCACGCTGTTGATCCAGGCGCTGACGCCGGGGCTGATTCAGGCGGGGTATCCGGTAGAGCAGCAGCGCGAAGTGTTCGAATTTGTCGCCAGCAGCGACTACTTCTCCGGCCCGACGTGGATGGCGATGTGCAAGGCCGCGCTCGACGCCGCGCACGGTATCGAGTACAGCACCGTGGTCACCACCATGGCGCGCAACGGCTACGAGTTTGGCCTGCGCGTCTCCGGCCTGCCGGGGCAGTGGTTCACCGGCCCGGCGCAGCAGGTAATTGGCCCGATGTTCGCAGGCTACAGGCCGGAAGACTCCGGGCTGGACATCGGCGACAGCGCCATCACCGAAACCTACGGCATTGGCGGCTTCGCGATGGCAACCGCCCCGGCGATTGTGGCGCTGGTGGGCGGCACCGTAGAGGAGGCCGTCGACGTCTCCCGCCAGATGCGCGAAATCACCCTCGGGGAAAACCCCAACGTCACCATTCCGCTGCTGTCGTTCATGGGCATTCCGACCGCCATCGACATCACCAGGGTAGCGGGCAGCGGCATTTTGCCGGTGATCAACACCGCCATTGCCCACAAGGACGCCGGTATCGGCATGATTGGCGCGGGCATTGTTCACCCGCCGTTTAGCTGTTTTGAAAAGGCGCTGTTGACCTTCCGCGATCGCTACTTTTTATAAGGCATGCATCCATGAAAAACATGAAACTGGAGTGGAAAAGAGGTGACTGGGCGGCGTATTTCGGGTTGATGACCAACAACCTGACCAATTTGCTGACCATGATGGGGCTGCTCATTTTTGTCGTCGGCATCCCGAAGGAGATTGTTTATGGACGTATCGCGCCAGCCTTCGGGCTGGCGGTTCTGGTGGCGAGCGTCTGCTACACCTGGTTTGGCCTGCAGATGGCGCGCCAGACCGGGCGTAACGACGTGACCGCGCTGCCGTCGGGCCCCAGCGCGCCGTCGATTTTCACCGTGACCTTTCTGGTGCTGATGCCGGTCTATCAGCAAACCGGCGATGCGGATTTCGCCATTCAGATTGGCCTGGTGTGGTGCTTCGTTGAGGCGCTGATCCTCGCGGGCGGCTCCTTCCTCGGGGAGACCATCCGCAGGATGATCCCGCGCACCGTGCTGCTGTCGTGCCTCTCTGGCCTTGGTTTGCTGCTGCTGGCGATGAACCCGATGCTGCAGGCCTTCGAAGCGCCGACCGTGTCGTTCATCGTACTGCTGCTGATTTTCATCAACTGGTTCGGCAAGAAGCCGATCTTTGCCCGCATTCCGACCGGCCTGCTGCTGTTGATCGCCGGTACTCTGCTGGCGTGGATCTCCGGCCTGCAAAGCCCGGAAGCGATCAGGGCCTCAATGTCGTCGTTCGGCTTTAACCCGCCATCCGTACACATCGACGGCTTTATGCAGGGTCTGCCGCACGCGCTGCCGTATCTGGCCTCCGCCGTGCCGCTGGGGCTGGCGAACTACATCTTTGACCTGGAGAACATCGAGAGCGCCCACGCGGCGGGAGACGAATACCCGACGCGTAAAGTGATGCTGGCGAACGGCCTGGCGTCGATGCTCGGCTGTCTGATGGGCAACCCGTTCCCGGTGACGGTCTACGTGGGCCACGCGGGCTGGAAGGCAATGGGGGCCAGCATCGGCTACACCCTGGCCTCCGGCGTGACCATGTTCATCGTGCCGCTGTTCGGGCTGGGGGCCTTTATGCTCGCCATCATTCCGATGACCGCCATCGTGCCGATCCTGGTGTTTATCGGCGTGGTCACCGCCAACCAGGTGGTGCGCGAAACGCCGAAGGTGGAGGTGCCCGTTATCTTCATCTGCCTGTTCCCGTGGATCGCCAACTGGGCGCTGACCATGGTGAATAGCGTGATGGGCGCGGCGGGCACCAGCGCGGCGAAAATAGGGACTGACGTGCTGCACAGCAAAGGGATTTACTACGAAGGGCTGGTGCATCTCGGCAGCGGCGCGCCGCTCGCCAGCATGCTCTGGGGCTGTATCGCCATCTTCGCCATCATCAACAAACCGCTGCGCGGCGCGGTAGCTGCCGCAGGTGGCGCGCTGCTGGCGCTGTTCGGGGTGATCCACGCGCCGGTGGTCGGCTTCGCCGAGGGCAGCTCGCTGCTGTTCGTCACGGCCTACCTGATGATGGGCGGCATGTTCGTGGTGAAGCATGTGCTGGACAGTCGCGAGACGGCAAGCGCGGCGGCACCGGTTTCTGAGTCCTGATAATGCCTGATGCCCTCACCCTAACCCTCTCCCACGGGGAGAGGGAACGTTAATCCCCCTCTCCCTGTGGGAGAGGGCCGGGGTGAGGGCACCAGAACGCACCTTTTTAAAGGAAAACAAATGAAAGAGCTCATGGTCGTCGCCATCGGCGGCAACAGCATTATCAAAGATAACGCCAGTCAGTCGGTGGAACATCAGGCCCAGGCGGTAAAAGCGGTAGCTGAGTCGGTGCTGGAGATGCTGGCATCCGACTATGACATTGTGCTCACCCACGGCAACGGCCCGCAGGTGGGGCTGGATCTGCGCCGCGCCGAAATTGCCCACGAGCGTGAAGGGCTGCCGCTCACCCCGCTGGCCAACTGCGTGGCGGATACGCAGGGCGGCATCGGCTACCTGATCCAGCAGGCGCTGAACAACCGCCTGGCGGCGCGCGGCGAGCAAAAAGCGGTCACCGTTGTTACGCAGGTGGAGGTGGATGAAAACGATCCGGGCTTTACCCATCCCACCAAACCCATTGGCGCGTTCTTCAGCGAGGCGCAGCGCGATGCGCTCCAGCTTGAGCATCCGGCATGGCAGTTCGTTGAAGATTCTGGCCGGGGCTATCGTCGCGTGGTGGCCTCGCCGCAGCCGCTGCGCATTGTAGAAGCCGATGCCATTAAAACGCTGACGCAAAAAGGCTTCGTGGTGATAGGCGCGGGCGGCGGCGGTATTCCGGTGGTCCGTACACAAGCGGGCGAGTATCAGAGCGTGGACGCGGTGATCGATAAAGATCTCTCCACCGCGCTGCTGGCGCGCGAGATCCACGCCGACGTGCTGGTCATCACCACCGGCGTAGAGAAAGTGTGCATCAACTTCGGCAAGCCGAACCAGCAGGCTCTGGACCGGGTGAGCGTGGCGCAGATGACGCGCTACAGGGAGGAGGGACACTTCCCGGCGGGCAGTATGCTGCCGAAAATCGTTGCCTCTCTGGAATTCCTGCATCATGGCGGCAAACGCGTGGTGATTACCTCACCGGACTGCCTGGCCGCGGCGCTGCGCGGCGAAACCGGTACCCATATTGTTAATGAAGGAAGATAAGATGAAAGAGAATAAAAGCCGCCGCGAGTTTATTAGCCAGAGCGGCAAAATGGTCACCGCCTGCGCGCTGTTTGGCGCGACCGGTTCCGTCGCGTATGCTGCCGATAGCGCAAAGCCAACCTGCGAGACCGGCAAACCAATGAGCATCACCGCAAAACACTACTACCTGGATAACGTGCTGCTGGAGGCCGGGTTTACTTTCGACGGCGGGGTGGCGACAAGCACCCGCACCGAGCAGAAAACGCTGGAGATCCGGGACGGCAAAATCGTCGCCCTGCGCGACAACCAAAGCCACGCCGACGCCACGCTGCCGCACTATGACGCGGGCGGTAAACTGATGCTCCCGGCGATGCGCGATATGCATATCCACCTCGATAAAACCTTTTACGGCGGCCCGTGGCGCTCGCTTAACCGCCCGGCGGGCACCACCATTCAGGATATGATCCGCCTTGAGCAAAAGCTGCTGCCGGAGCTGCAGCCCTACACTCAGGCGCGTGCAGAAAAGCTGATCGACCTGATTCAGTCGAAAGGTTCCACCATCGCCCGTAGCCACTGCAACATCGAGCCGGTATCCGGCCTGAAAAATCTCGAAAACCTGCAGGCGGTGCTGGCGCGTCGCAGCGCAGGATTTGACTGCGAAATCGTGGCCTTCCCGCAGCACGGCCTGCTGTTATCGAACTCTGAAAAGCTGATGCGCGAAGCGATGCAGGCCGGGGCGCACTACGTGGGCGGGCTGGATCCGACTAACGTGGACGGCGCAATGGAGAAGTCGCTTGATACCATGTTCCAGATTGCGCTGGACTACGACAAAGGGGTGGACACCCACCTGCATGAAACCAGCCCGGCGGGCGTGGCGGCGGTGAATTACATGGTGGAGACGGTAGAAAAAACGCCTGAACTGAAGGGTAAACTGACCATCAGCCACGCCTTCGCGCTGGCGACGCTGAACGAACAGCAGGTGGACGAGATCGCCACCCGCATGGCGGCGCAGCAGGTGACCATTGCCTCCACGGTGCCAATTGGCACACTGCACATGCCGCTGAAGCAGCTGCGCGATAAGGGCGTGTTTGTCATGACCGGCACCGACAGCGTGATCGACCACTGGTCGCCGTACGGTCTGGGGGACATGCTGGAAAAAGCCAACCTTTACGCCCAGCTCTATATCCGCCCGAACGAGCAGTCGCTCTCCCGGGCGTTGGGTATCGCCACCGGTGACGTGCTGCCGCTGAACGAGAAAGGCGAGCGCGTCTGGCCGAAAGCGCAGGATGCCGCCAGCTTTGTGCTGGTGGATGCCTCCTGCTCCGCCGAGGCCGTGGCGCGCATTTCACCGCGTACCGCGACGTTCCATAACGGCAACCTCGTCTGGGGGACGGTGGGCTGATGTGCATTTCTCCCTCTTCACGTGGGAGAGGGAGGGGTGAGGGCATCAGGCCGCACGCTCCTTTTGTAGGCCGGGTAAGCGCAGCGCCACCCGGCATTCCCGATGCTGGTATTAGTCGCTGCCCGTAAGGCTCAGTAACCTACCGTATATATCCGTCCGCTCTGCACCCCTTCCACGCTGCGGCGATAGGCCTGCGCCACGCGCGCGGCGGGGACGCTTTCAAAACCCGGGAAGAAACCGTCATAGGCGTCGGCGGACTCGGTGAGTACGGTCGGGCTAATCAAATTGATGCGGATCCCGCGCGGCAGTTCGCAGGCGGCAGCGCGGACGAACCCTTCCAGCGCGGCGTTCACCGTGGTGGCATTCACCCCCTGGGCAATCGGCTCGTGCGCCACAATGCCGCTGATGAGCGTGATAGAGCCCCCCTCGTTCAGGTAATGTTGCCCGGTTAACGCCAGGCGTACCTGTCCCAGCAGTTTGTCCTGTAAGCCCTGGTTGAAATCGCTGTCTTTCATGGTAGAGAGCGGGCCGAAGTGCAGACCACCGCTGGCAGAGACGATGGCATCCACCTTACCTACCGAGTCAAACAGCGCGCTGACGCTCTCCTGAGAGGTGATATCCACCTGCAGATCGCCCTGCGTGCGGCCCACGCGGATCGTCTCATGACGACGGCTCAACTCCTCCGTCACCGCCCGACCGACCGTACCGCTGGCACCAATAATCACGATTTTCATAGCCGACTCCTTATGTTGTGAGCATGCATTCTTTAATAAATAAGAAGTCGGATAAACTGGGCTAAAGTTAGAGGATTACTAACCAGAGGTTTGCAATATGGATAAGCTACGCGGCATGGAGACCTTTATCGCCGTGGTTGAAAGCGGAAGTTTTACCGGCGCGGCGTCCAGGCTTGAGATGTCGGCGGTGATGGTCGGGAAATACATCGCCCAGCTGGAATCGCGCCTTGGCACGCGCCTGCTGGAGCGCAATACCCGCCGCCAGAGTTTAACCGACGCCGGGCGCGTCTATTACGATGAGGCAAAGCGGGTGCTGGAGCAGGTCACCATTGCCGAAAGTGCGGTCGAACGGCTGCGCGCCACGCCCGCCGGAACGCTGCGCGTCACCGCCCCTACGTCGTTTGGCGGATGCGTGATAGCGCCACTCACCGCCACGTTTTTACAGCGCTACCCGCAGGTGCGCGTCGAACTCGATCTGACTAACCGCCGGGTCGATTTGGTCGAGGAAGGGGTCGATCTGGCAATTCGCATTGGGGACATGCATGCCGACGATGTTGTCGCGAAATATCTGTGCCCCTACCGGATGGTGATCTGCGCCGCGCCGGACTATCTGGCACGCTACGGTACGCCGCAAACGCCTGCCGACCTGGTGGATCATCTGTGTCTTTCCCATACGGTGTGGACCGCGCGCAACGAGTGGCGGCTGCCGGGCGTGGAAGGGGAGGTGCGCTGGAAACGCGATGCGGTGTTGCGCTGTAACGACGGCTACGGGTTACGCATGGCGGCCCGGGCGGGCGCGGGGCTGCTGCTTCAACCGGAGGTGCTGGTGGCGGAAGAACTGGCAAGCGGCGGGCTGGTTCGGGTGCTGGAGCACTACACCCCAACGCCGAGGCCGGTAAATCTGCTGTGGCGACAGGATCTACGCCCGCTGCCAAAACTGACAGAATTTATTGCACATCTTATCCGTCACGCGTTGGCCTGATATTTCTCTCCCCCGGATGGCGGGGGAGGAAATAAGGATAACGACAAGGGAAATAAGCGTAGCGTACGAACGGGATTTATTTTTGAATATGATTGACACGAACGACAGGCGGTGAGGATTTTTTATCCAGACTCCCGTTGA
Source organism: Enterobacter cancerogenus (assembly GCF_019047785.1). NCBI lineage: Bacteria > Pseudomonadati > Pseudomonadota > Gammaproteobacteria > Enterobacterales > Enterobacteriaceae > Enterobacter > Enterobacter cancerogenus. The sequence goes on from NZ_CP077290.1 coordinate 3,829,644, forward strand.
TGGAGAGCATATTATCAGGTTCTACCGTTCGGCCATCAAATACTGCCTTTGGAATGACGAGATCTATTTCACCCGTTTTATCACGGAAACGGTATTTGTCCCCGGAGCCGTCGATCAAATTCCCGCGCAGTGAAATGGTGGCCCCGTCGTGCATCTCTTTAGCCTGCTCGACCGTCATGATACGTGCATCCTCGGCACCGCGATATCCATCGTCCAGGGCATGCGGTGGTGGCGGTGCCTCGCCTTTTTTCAATCCACCGTTATCGTCTGCCCAGGCCGTTGACATCAGCAGGCAGCAAAATAAGGGTGCGTAGGAAAATTTCATTCTTGCCTCCGGTAGCGTGTTGGCTTGACTTATTAAGCCTGGTTGCTATTGCTTAATCTGGCAAACGAGATGTGTCTTAAAAGGGCTTTTCCTTATAAATCATAAGGATGATTAATTTAATGGAATGCACGGAGTGACAAATGGCGGGATTTGATGGTGAAGAAGATACCTTACCCGGCGTAAACGAGAGTCGTCTGGCACTGAATTTTGAAGCCGCCTGTCAGCGCCTGGGGCTGGGCCTTCTTTTACTGATTATTTTATTGGCCGTGGCGGGCGTTTTCTCTAACGGCTATGTCAGCACGGCAACAAAAGAAAATACCGCCAAAACGCTGACGGTTAATTATGAGCGTTATGGGCGATTACAAACGGAATATAAGCTGGCCTTTACGGCGAAGGGGGTACAGGCAGACCATTATGAGTTTCGCCTGGGGGGCGATTTTAATAAGGCATTCCAGCCCGGCAGTATTACGCCGCAGCCGGACAGCATGTTCAGCCGGGGTAATACGCTGCACCTGATCTATAACAACGTCAGCAATAAACAGGACTTCACCGTCTGGCTGTATATCACCCCTACGCAATTCGGGAATACGGTCAGTTCGCTTGGTCTGAATAACCAGCCGGACATCACCTTCCGGCAATTTATCTACCCCTAGGAGAACGATATGGAGATGGTATTCCGTGCCCTGGCGATTTATCTGATTCTGCTGGTGGTATTTAAAATCGCCGGTCGTCGCGCATTGCTGCAGATGACCAGCTTCGATCTCATTCTGCTGCTCATTATCAGCGAAGCCACCCAGCAGGCGCTGCTGGGAAATGATTTCTCCGTCACCGGGGCCATGCTCACCATTGTCACGCTGGTGGTGGTCGATATTCTGTTTGGTATTGCGAAGAAATATTTCTCCGGTGCCGAGAATCTGCTGGATGGCACGCCGGTGATTCTGGTGGAAAACGGCATGCCTTTTACCGACAAACTTAAAAAGGTGGATGTCTCCTGCGACGATATTCTGGTCGCCGCGCGGCAAAACCAGGGGATCACCGAGTTCAGTAAAATCAAATATGCCATCCTGGAACGCAACGGCCACATCTCAATTATTCCTGTTGAAAGTTAAAAGGTGCGATATGAATCAATCAGCCTATAACGTAGCGAAAACCACCGGCGAACTGACCAAACAGGTCGCCAACGTTCTGACCGATCGCGGCCTGCGGTTAACCACGGCGGAGTCCTGCACGGGGGGCAATTTAGCCACCGCGCTTTGTGCGGAAGAGGGTACCGCGGCGTTCTATGACATTGGGGTGATCACCTTTAGCGATGAGGCCAAACAGAAGATGCTGGGCGTGCAGGCCTCAACGCTTGAGAAGTACACCGCCGTCAGCGAGCAGGCCGTCCGGGAGATGTCGGCAGGCGCGCTGGAACGTGCCGGGGCCGATATCAGCATCGCCATCAGCGGCTATGCCGGGCCGGACGGCGGAGACGATGGCACCCCCGCGGGCACCGTCTGGTTTGCGTGGAATTTCCACGGCCAGATCAAGACCGACCGCCAGCTCTTTTCAGGGGATTGTCAGGACGTGGTGGAGAAGTCGGTAAGGTACGCTCTGGCGGAACTGGTCGCCAGCCTCTATGCATGGAAAAAGAGCAAGGCATAAGCGCAGGGGTTATCAAAGCGTCAGACATATGATACTAAGAAGGAGATCATAAGAAAAAATAAGGTACCAACAGCATGTCATCCCAAAAACTCGCCACCAGCGTGCAAAGCCTGCAATCTTCCGCCATCCGCGAACTTCTGAAACATAGCAAAATGGCGGGCGTGATTTCGCTGGGCGGCGGCATTCCAAACCCTGCGCTTTTCGATCATGAAGGGCTAAAAATTGCGGCTGATGCCGTGTTATCCCAGCAGTTTGGCGAGGCATTTCAGTACGGCCTGACGGAAGGGGTTCCGGCGTTACGCGAGGGGATCCAGCAGATCTGTGCCGACAGAGGTATTCACTGTTCGGCGGATGACGTGGTTGTCACCTCCGGTTCGCAACAGTCTTTAGATGTGCTCGCCCGCGCCTTAATTAACCCAGGCGATATCGTTGTGGTCGAGCGCCCAACCTATTTAGCCGCACTGCAGGTGTTTGGCCTGGCGCAGGCGCAGTTTGAATCCGTGGGTACCGATGGCGATGGCATGATTGTCGATGAGCTGGAAACGCTGGTACAAAACAAAACCATCAAAGCGGTCTATATCGTCCCAACCTTTGGCAACCCGGGTGGCGTCACGCTGTCTGAGGCGCGGCGTAAGCAGCTGGTGGCCCTATCCCAGCGCTACGATTTTGTCATCATCGAAGACGACCCCTACAGCGAAATTAATTATACCGACGAGGTGTTCCGCCCGCTGATTGCCCATGCCAAAGCCATCGGTAATGAGGATAACGTCGTGTATACCTCCACCTTCTCGAAAATTCTCGCCCCGGGTACTCGCGTGGGCTGGGTGATTGTCCCTGAATGGCTGAAACGTGCGGTGGTTAACCTTAAGCAGACCACGGATCTCCACACCAGCACGCTCTCACAGCTGATGACCTCCGAGTACCTCAAAACCGGACGTCTGAAAGGGCAGATTGCCACCATCCGCGAAGCCTACCGTCAGAAGTATCAGCTTTTTGCCCGCGAGCTTGAAGCGGAACTGGGGGACGTGATGTCCTTCCATAAACCGAAAGGCGGGATGTTCCTGTGGGCCAACATGAACAATGGCATCAACACCACGCGCTGGCTGGAGAAAACCTTAAGCAACGGCGTGGTGTTCGTGCCGGGCGAGTTTTTCTACTGCGCTAACCCGGACCACACCACCTTGCGTATGTCATTTGTGACGCCAACGGATGAACAGCTTATTGATGCCGTTAAACGGTTGAAAGCCTCTTTATAAGCGGGTTCCTGACGTAGCCCTCTCTTAACGGGAGAGGGCTACGCGTCGCACTGCTTACCGCTCCCGCAGCGCCTCTTTCGCGCGGTTAAACGGTTTGATCATGTAATCCAGCACCGTTTTCTCACCGGTTTTGATATCCACCGTCGCAATCATCCCCGGCACAATCGAAAAATGCCGTCCCGCTTTGTTGACCAGATAATCCTGGCTGGTGCGGATGAACACCCGGTAGTAGAACACTTCTGGTTTCGCTTCGTCCTGAATGGTGTCCGGTGAAATGGTTTCCACCACCCCGTGCAGCCCGCCGTAAATGGCGTAATCGTAGGCGGTGATTTTCACCAGCGCCTCCTGGTTTGGGTGGATGAAGGCGATATCACGCGGGGAGAGGCGGGTCTCAATCAGCAGGTGGTCGTCCACCGGCACAATCTCCATCAGCTCGCCGTTCGGCGGGATCACGCCGCCGATGGTGGTGACTTTGATATTTTTCACGATGCCACGCACCGGGGATTTGACCGTCAGACGCGTGACGGAATCTTCCCGCCCCTTCAGGACCGCCGAGACCATATCCACTTCGGCATTGGCTTTGGATAACGCTTCGCGCGCCTGCACGTAATACTGCGAGCGCACGTCGGTAAGCTTGAGCTCCAGGTCGCTTTTCTGCCGCTGCAGACGCAACACTTCGACATGGCTGGCGGCCCCGGTTTTCACCAGACGCTGGGTGATAGCCAGCTCCTTGTTGGCAAGATCGAGCGCTGCACGCAGCTCTCGCTGGGTGTCCTCCAGTTGGGCACGACGCGAATTGTAGAGACGCGTTTCGGCGGCGATCAGATCCTTCCATTTCGCCAGCGACGGCGGGAACGTCAGCGGCAGATCGTTGACCTCGGCATACAGACGCACGCTGGAAGCCAGCGACGCGCGATAGCGGGCGGCACTTTCACCAACGTTAGATTCCGATCGCGTGGGATCGAGACGCGCCAGGATCTGACCGGCCTGGACCTGATCGCCCTCGTGGACGTTCAGTTCAGTGAGGATCCCGCCGTCGAGCGACTGTAAAACCTGCTCGCGCGAGCTGGGGATCACTTTCCCGGTCCCGGTGGAAACTTCATCAAGCACGCCGAACCACGCCCAGATGCCGAGCGCGATAAACAGCAGCAGGGAGAAGATCACGATCCGCCGTGCGCCGGTGTAGCCGCTTTCGGAGTCGAGGGCATTGTCCAGGTCTTCCATCGCGGCGACGTCACGCTGACTGATTTTCATTTTTCCACTCCCGTCCGGTTGCCTGCTGCTGTTGCTGCATACGGCTGTTGCTCAGGGCCTGCGCTTTCGGCGCGTCCATCACCAGCATGCCCTCTTTCAGCACCACCACGCGCTCCACCAGCTCCAGCACCGGAACGCGGTGGGTAGCGACCACCAGGGTGCGGTTGCCGAGCCAGGCGCTCAGACGCTGGATAAACTCCCGCTCGGTGTGCTCGTCCAGCGAGGCCGTGGGTTCATCCATCAGCACGATATTCGGGTCCCGCAGGAGCATACGCGCCAGCAAAATGGACTGGCGCTGACCGCCGGATAACCCGACGCCGTTTTCCATAATTGGGTAGTCCAGCCCTTTCGGCAGCTTCTGGACAAAAGCCGCTGCGCCGCACATCTCCAGCACCTCGAAAATTTCTTCGTCGGTGGCGCGCGGCATGCCGAGAGTGATGTTCTCGCGCAGGGTGCCGTAAAACAGCCGCGCGTTCTGGGTCATAAAGCCGACGTTGCGCCGCACGTCCGCCACGTCGAGATGAGGCAGACTGAAGTTGTCGAGACGCAGCTCGCCGCCCGCCAGATCCATGCCGCCCGCCATCGCCTGTAGCAGCGTCGATTTCCCCGCGCCGTTGCGCCCGAGGATCGCCACCTTCTCGCCGGGTTTGATCTCCAGGCGGTTAATACGCAGCGCCATGCGCGGATCTTCCGGGTGATAGCGGAACTGCGCCTGCTCAAACAGATAATGGCCGCGCAGCACGTCCTGGCGGATCGGTGTCTCTTCCCGCTGGTTTTCCGTGGGCAGTTGCATGATGCTGTCCAGCCCTTCCTTCGCCGCTTTGACCTGCTGCCAGCGCGCCAGCACGCCGCACAGGGTGGCCATCGGCGCAATCATGCGCGAGGCCAGCATCGAGGCGGCGACCACCGAACCGGTGGTTAAGGTGCCGTCGATCACCATCGGTGCGCCGACCACGATCACCCCGGCATACACCAGGCTTTGAATGGTCATCCCCCAGTTGATCAGGTTCTGCGTCAGCTCGCGGGTGCGCAGGCCGGATTCGGCGGTGATCTGGATATAGCTGTTCCACTGCTGCAAAAAGCGGTTCTCCGCCTGCATCAGCTTGATGTCCTCCAGCCCCTGCACGCTCTCCACCAGCACCGCGTTGCGCAGGGTTGATTCATGCGCCGACTGCTTCGCCAGCGCCGCCAGTTTCTTTTGCAGCAGCAGGCCGGGCAGCACCATGATGACCGCCGCGACCGGGGCGATCCACGCCAGCTGCGGGGCGATGATCGCCAGCACCACCACGAACAGTAAGAAGAAGGGGAGATCGACAATGGTCGAAATGGTGGAGGAGGTGACCATCTCGCGGATCTGCTCCAGCTCGCGCAGCTGGGAGATAAAGCTGCCGGTAGAGCGCGGGATGGCGCTGTTGCGCAGGCGCAGGGCGTGGCCGAAGACGCGATCCGAGACGCGCAGATCCGAGCGTTTGCCCAGCAGATCCATGATGTGCCCGCGCGCCACGCGCAGCACAAAGCCAAACAGCGTGGCGATCAGCACGCCGATGGTCAGCACGTAAAGCGTAGGGTAGGACTGGGCGGGGATCACCCGGTCGTACACCTGCATTGAAAAGACAATGCCCGACAGCGACAGCACGTTGATAAACAGCGCCGCCAGCATCACCCAACTGTAGGGGCGCAGGTCGCGCATCACCAGCCGGTAGAGCCAGTCCGGACGGTATTTCGAGATATAGGCGTCCACGCGGCTGTCCTTCAGCGCGGCCAGCGGGCGCAGGGCAATAACGTGGCGGATGGCGGGCAGCATCGCGCTCAGCGACAGACGGTTGGTGTGTGTTGCGTCATCGAAGAAACTGACTTCCAGGGTGTCCTCGCCGTCGAAGTGATCGATGACGCCAATTCTCCCCTCGGTTAGCTCCACCACCACCGGCAGACGCCAGCTGTTGATGGCATGCCGATCCGCCGTCAGTAGCTGAAACGACAGCCCGGCTTCGCGGGCGAGCTGGGTAAGGGCCGGGACCCTCTGCTTGCCCTTAAGCCACGGGGCACCTGCCATCAGCGCGCCGGGCGAACAGGCCACGCGATAGCGCGTGGCAACGTAGCCAAAGGCCTGCGCCCACTGCGCCAGCGCCTCATCCGTCATGGGCTCACCCTGCGGGATATCGCGTTGCTTCATGGCTGGATCTCCACGGTCTGGATGGTGCGATTTTCAAGGTCGAACGCGTGGCGCAGGCGTCCGGTATTGTAGAGGCAGTTCAGCTGGAGCTGATGAAGCTGCCCGGCGGTTTGCTGCTGGGTGAAGCGGGCCTGATAAACTTCCTGCTCGGCGTTGAGGACGTCCAGCAACGGGCGCGATCCGAGGTCGAGATACTGCTGCTGATAGAGTTCGCGGGTGCGGGCGCTGAGCGCCTCCTGACGACCCTGAATTTGCAGCGTGCTCATCAGGCTTAACACCTGACTGCGTGCCTCCAGCAGCTTCTGCCGCACGTCGAGACGGGTGCGCTGGATTGTGGATTGCGCGGACTCCACCGCGTGTCCGGCGGCGTTGCGTCTGGCGGTCAGGCCGCCGCCCTGATAGAGCGGCATCTGCACTTTCACCCACGCGGAATACTGCGTGCGGTCCAGCGTTTGGTTGCCCGCGTAGCGATCGTTAAGGTAGTGACGCACCTCCGGCTCCAGCGAGACGGTAGGGGTCATCTGGGCGTTGGCGTAGTCGAGATTAGCCTGCGCCACGTTCGCCTGTGCCCAGGCTGCCAGCACGGCGGGCACCAGGCGGTCGTCCGGCTCGGCGATATCGCAGCTGCGGGACAGGCTTTGCGGGAAGTCGTTGCTGACGGTGTTGAGGCTGTTCCAGCCGAGGAAGCTCATCAGCGTGGCGCGAGCGCTGTCGAGGCTGGCCTGATACTGCATCAGCTGCGCGCGTGCCCCTTCGATACGGGCGTCGGTCTGCACCACGTCAGAAAGCGACGTTGCCCCTTCGTCGTTTCGCAGTTTGGTCAGTTTGCCGATGGAGGAGAGCGCATCAAGCTGCTCTTTGGCGGTGTCGACCATCTGCTGCATAGTTTGCACCTGTACCATGGCGATGGCGGTATCGTGCGCGATGGTATCGATGCTGACCAGCACGTTGGCCTGCTGCTGGGCCACCCCGGCGGTTTCGGCGCGGACCTGGCTGGCGACTTTGCCGAAATCGTAGAGCATCTGGGAAAGGGAGAGCACCAGCGACGGGGTAAAACCATTGTCACCGCCGTCGTGGGTGTAGCCATTCTCCATGCCGGCATTAACCTGCGGATAGTATTTCGATTTGGCGACGTCGACCTCTTCGCTCTGCTGGTAAAGTTTACCGACGGCTTCGCTGATGGCGGGGTGCCAGGTGACGGCGCGGTTAACGGCTTCGCCGAGCTGGAGCGTGCCGGGTGCGGCGTTCCCGACCACCGGCGCGACGCGGCCGCTTAATGAAGGTAGCTCCTGTGATTCGCTCAATTCTCCTGTATTAATCATCGCGGCGGAACTGGCAGCGATAGCGGGCACAGATATCAGGCAGCACGAGAGCCACCAGTAAGGCATCTTTATTCCCATGTCTTATCCCTAATAAAAAAGTACTGCTTTATTGTTTATGCCCGGGCGCTGTGCGCCCGGGTCATTTGGTGCAGGTGCTATCAGGTAATGATGTGTTGCTGGTTTACCAACTCGTCGTAGGTGGTCTGAACGTTGTCCAGCGTAACGAGCGTGGTATTAGTGTAGGTGCCCCCTGCACCATCACGGTCGATGGAGATCACAGTATTGCCATTACTATTAGTGACATGCAGGTAGTTACCCAGGGTAGAGGCACTGCCGTTCCAGCCCACCAGCAGATCGCCGATATCGATCTTGTCTCCCTGCGCCAGTGAGAAGTTGGTCCAGTGATCGCCCGCCGTGCTGTTGACGTTACCCGCCGTGGCGTTGCCCACCGTGTTGTTCAGCACCTGATAAATCAGCGTATCGCCGTAAGCCGTACCGGTGATGACGTCGTTATGCTCAGAGCTGATGAACTGCGGTGCCATGTTGATGGTCAGCGTGGCGCTGTCCGTCTTACCGGCCGCATCGGTCAGGGTGTAGTTAAAGACCTCCTTCGAGGTGATGGTGGAGAGCGACACCCCGGCGTTGAGGGTGTAGGTGTAATGGCCGTCCGCCGCAATCGCCAGCGTGCCGTAGTGACCGACGACGTTGACGGTGGCGCTGCCGGTGTACGGATCCAGCGTGGTGGTTACGCCGTTGTAGCCCGTCACGCTCAGGCGGGTATCCACTGAGTGCAGCTGATCCATTGCCCCGGCGGAATCCGTACCGTCAAAGATATTACCGTTGACGGTGTGCCCGCTGGTGGCGTCGAACTGGCTCAGGGAGTAGGTGGTCCCGGTGACGCTCGGGGTGATGGTGACGCCGCCCAGCCCAAGTGCTGGCATGCTCCCCGTATAGCTCAGGGTGTAGGTGCCCGCGTTAAGATCCAGACCGGTCACGGCGATATCCGCATTGCCTCCCAGCAGCAGCCCGCCGCCGAACGATCCGGTCCGCAGAGTGGTGCCCCCCTGGGAGATCGTCCAGTTCACGGTCAGCCCGCCCAGCGTCAGCAGCGAGGCGACGTTGAAGTGCAGCACCACGTTATGCAGCGCGGTATTGGCATCGACCACGAAGGTCCCGCTGCCGCTGCCCGACGTTGGGGCCAGCAGGGCGGCGTTCCAGCTCGCCGTGCCCACCGTGGTGTCCGAGTAGGCCGAGGTATGGTGCACCGAGGTGACATCCAGAACCTGGCTGACATCGTTCACCGCGTCCATCGCCCGGGCGGTTGGCGTGATGTTCAGCGACGCCGTATCCTTCGCGCCGCCAGGTGCGGTAATGGTGTAAACAAAGGTATCCGGGGTGTCGATATGGTCTGCACCGACGCCCGTTTTCAGGGTGTAGGTGTACTGCCCGGATGCGTTGATGGTCAGCGTGCCGTACTCCCCGACAATGCTGGTTACGCCGCTGTTGTTCACCGCGACGCCGTTCACGTCAGACACGACGGTGCCGGATGGGGCAATGTCGTCTGCGAGCACGTTACCGGTGGTGCTGGTGCCCACGCTTGAGACGCTGTAGACGTGGTCTTCCAGCACGTTAAGCGTATAGCCCGTCAGCGCCGTGATCCCCGCGGCGGTATTCAGCAGGAACAGATACTCTCCGGACGGCAGGTTCAGCGTCAGCTGGGACGAGGTTCCACCCAGCAGCGGCGCACGCAGCCAGCCCGGCTGAACGCGCATCTGCTCAAACGTCTGGGTCGCATCGTTGAACTTGTAGACATACAGGTCAAACACCGAGGCCAGCGCCACGCCGCCAACAGAGGCCTGGATGGTCATGGTACGGGTGGTGCCTTCCTCAACGCTGTAGATGATCGGATTGCTCAGGTCATCCAGCAGGTTCAGGCCGAGCGTATTGCCAAGATTAATCCCCACCACGGTAAAGCCGCCCTGCGACGAAGTACCGTTATTGATCTCATGCACGGTGGTGTCGTAGGTCAGCGACGCCGTGTTATCGACGGCCACAATGCTGTTCGCGGTGGTGCCTGCACCCAGGGACAGCACCAGATTCGCCGAGGCGCTGGCACCGTTATGGGTGATGGTGTAGGTGAAGTTCTCCGTCCGGCCAATCACCGAGGCGCTGGTATTGGTCAGGTTGTAGGTGTAGGTCCCGTCAAGGTTGATGGTTAACGTACCGTAGAGGCCCTGAATGACGGTGCCGTTCGCCGTGACGTTGACCGTGTCGCCCTGAGAGTTAGTGACCGCGCTGACCGTGGTTCCCGCCGGGGCGTTATCGCTGCCGGCTGTAGGATCCGTATCGAGAATCACGTTCCCGCCGAGGCTGGTTTCCCCGGTCACGGTGCCTGCGCTGGTCTCTTTCACCGCCACATCAATACTGGTGTAGGAGCCGGTCGCCAGCAGGTTGGTGTTGTAGCTCAGCACGCGATACTGACCGTTGGCAAGCCCGGCCAGGTTCAGGGAGACGCCGGTTGCGCCTAGTGTCAGCAGGTCTGCGAACTGCGGCTGTCCGGTATCCACCACCGTGGTCCAGGTATTATTCACGCTATCGAAACGCTGCACCACCAGCTCAAGGGTGTTGAGCAGTGACAGCACCGCGCCGGTGGCGTTGGCATTGACGGAGATATCCGCGCTGCCGCCGCTTCCCACCGTAAAGCCAACCTGCGCAGTGTCATTGCCGAGCAGCGTCAGCGCGTTGCCCAGTGCGCCCACCAGCAGGAAGCCATAGTCGTTGTACTGCGCGTTCGTCACCGTGGCCGTGGTGCTCAACTCCAGCTCTTCGACGTTAGTGCTGGCCGACAGCGGTACGACCGGCGCAAGCGCTGAACCGATCGGGGAGACGTTGCCCGCGGCATCGGTGGCGGTAATTTGCAGCGTCTGGCCTTCCGTCTGCTTATTCAGGAAGGTATAGGTAAAGTTCCCGTTGCTGTCGGCAGTAGTCGTGACCGTCGAATTATCCGCCAGACGAATGGTCACGGTGCTGCCCGCTTCGGCGTTGCCGGTCAACACGCTGCCGTCCGTATTAAAGGTGCCGGTAGGCTGAGTCGGCGCGGTAACGTCGACAATCACCGTTGTGGCGCCAGATATCGGACCGGTGCCCGTCGCGTTGGATGCCGAGGCGGTAAAGGCGTGGGAGCCTTCGCTCAGCGCCGGGGTGGTGAACGTCCAGTTCCCGGCACCGTCGGCAACCACGGTCCCCATCGCCACGCCGTTGTTATACAGGGTGACGGTAGCGTTAGGCTGCGCCGTCCCGCTCAGGGTCGGGGTGGTGTCATCGGTGGTTTTGCCGTTGGTCAGATTGCCGGTCACGGTACCGACGTTATCGTTAATGGTCGCGATCACCGGCGCGTTCGGCAGGGTGGTGAACGGCGCCGTAACCGAGACGTTGGCACCGGCGTTACCCGCTTTATCGGTGGCAAACGCCAGCAGCGTTTCGCCCCCGGTCTGTGCCGGAGCAATGGTCACGTTAAAGTTGCCGCTGCCATCCGCCGTCGCCGTACCCAGTACCGTCCCGGTGCTGGTGGTGATGGTGACGGTGCTGCCCGCTTCGGCGGTGCCCGTTACGTGTGTACCGTTAGTAATAACAGCCAGTCCGACAGGCAGTGCTGGCGGTGTCACATCAACGGTGATCGAGGTGACAGGTGATGCCGCGCTGGTATTGCCTGCGGCATCGGTCGCCGTGGCGGTAAAGTTGTGCTGGCCTTCGGTCAGCGTGGTGCTGGTCTGCGGCAGCGTCCAGTTGCCGTTGGCATCGGCGGTGACGGTGCCAACCAGCGTGGTGCCATCGTAGATCCGCACCGTTGCGTTGGCTTCAGCGGTGCCGTTGAGCGTCGGACGGGTGTCGTTGGTCGGGTTACCGCCGGTAATGGCCCCGGTTACGGTGCCAACATCGTCCACGATGGAACTGATGACCGGCGCGGCTGGCGCGGAGGCATCCACGACGATAACAAAGCCGGTGGTTGGCGCACTGACATTACCCGCTGCGTCGGTCGCGGTGACGGTCAGGGTGTGAGAGCCGTCCCCCAGCGCGGTGGTCGGGGTAAAGCTCCAGTTTCCGCCGGTGGCGACCACGCTGCCCAGCAGGGTGGTTCCATCGTAGATGTTCACCGTTGCGCCGGCCTCTGCGGTGCCGTTGAGGGTCGGCAGGGCATCGTTGGTCACCTGGCCGTTGGTCAGGTTAACCGTCGCGCCCACGTCGTCCACCACCGAGGTGACAACAGGCACGGCTGGCGGGGTAGTGTCGATGTTAATGACAAAGTCCCCCGACGGCGTGCTGACGTTGCCCGCCGCATCGGTCGCTGTTGCGGTAATGGTATGCGGGCCGGTGGTCAGCGCCGTCGTGAGCTGAATCGTCCAGGAGCCGTCCGCCCCGGCGGTGGTCTGGCCGATCTGTATGCCGTTCTCAAACAGATGCACCACGGCGTTGGCTTCGCTGGTTCCGTTGAGCACCGGCAGCGTGTCGTCGGTGACTTGTCCGCTGCCGAAGGTGCCGGTCAGGGTGCCGACATCGTCAACGCCCTGGCTGATAATCGGTGCGACAGGCGCAACGGTATCCACTACCACCGTGAATCCGGTCGACGGCTGGCTGAGGTTGCCCGCGGCATCGGTTGCCGTCAGCGTCAGCGTGTGGCTGCCGTTGGCCAGCGTGGGTGAAAAGGTCCAGTTACCGGTCTCATCCGCGCGGGTCTGGGCGATCTCCACGCCGTTATCGTAGATGCGAATAACCGCGTTGGCTTCCGCAGTTCCGGCGAGCGTCGGCTGAGGATCGTTGGTTGCCTGGCCGTTGGTCAGGGTACCGGTCGACGGCAGCTGATCGTCGGTGACGGTGTTGAGCACCGGCGCGTTAGGGACCAGGGTATCGACCGTCAGGTTAAACAGGGTGGTGCCGGTGCTGGTATTGCCCGCCGGATCGGTCGCCGTCAGGCCCAGAACGTGCGGCCCTTCGCCAAGCGGCGTGGTGGGGGTAAAGGTCCACGTGCCGGAGGCGTTCACCACGGCGGTACCAATCTCGACGTTGTTATCAAAGATATGGATGGTGGAACCAATTTCCCCGGTGCCGTTCAGGGTCGGTTGGGTGTCGTTGGTGGTAGAGCCGGTGACTAACGCACCGGTGCCCGGGCCAATATCATCCAGCACGCTGGTAAGGGTTGGCGCAACCGGCGGCGCGGTATCCACCGTCAGAACAAAGGCCGGTGTATTTGCCGAAACGTTGCCTGCGGCATCGCTGGCGTTGATGCGAATGCTGTGCGGCCCCTCCGGCAGGGCGGTGTCTGGCGTCCATGTCCAGGTGCCGTCGCTGCCCACCTGCACGGTGGCGATTTCCGTGCCGTTATCGAGAATATGGATCGTGTCCCCGTTATTTCCCGTGCCGGTCAGGGTTGGGGTGCTGTCGTTCGTGACCTGGCCTGACGTCAGCGCGCCATTCACGCCGCCGGGAACGTTATCCGTGACGGCGGTCAGCACAGGCGTATCGGGCACTACGGTGTCGACGATAACGGTGTACTGATTCGATGATGAGCTGACGTTGCCCAGTGGGTCGGTGGCCGTGACGTTAAAGGTGTGGGTTCCGTCCGTCAGCGGTGACGTTGGCGTAAAGCTCCATGCGCCGCTGGCGTTGGCCAGTACGGTGCCAATCTGCGTGCCGCCTTCGAAAATGGCAATGGTGCTGTTCGCTTCGGCGGTTCCCGAGAGCAACGGCGTGGCATCGTTCGTCGTGCCGCCGCTCGGCACGTTGACGACCGTCCCGACGTTATCCTCCGCGCCCGTAATGACCGGCGTCGTCGACACGGTATCGACAATAACCACAAACGGAGCGGAGTCTGGCCCCTGATTACCCGCCGGATCCGTGGCGCGCACGGTGAGAGAGTGGGTGTCGTTGCTGAGCGCAGACGGTGGCGTAAAGCTCCACGCGCCGGTTGCGCCCACCACGACGGTGCCAAGCAGGTTGCCGTTATCGTAAACCGAAAGGGTGTCGCCAGGCGTCGCGGTACCGCTGAGGGTTGGACGATCGTCGTTGGTGGCCTGGCCGGTGGTGAGTGGCCCGGTTCCCGGCCCCACATCATCCGTTACGGCACCGATGGTCGGTGCCGCAGGCGCGGTGGTATCGATGGTGACCGTCGCAGCCGGAGAGAGGCCGCTGGTTTGCCCGTCCACCGTCGCGGTGACCTCGAAGCGGTGTAATCCTTCCGTCAGTCCCGTGGTCGGGGTGTAGCTCCACGCGCCGGTCGTGGCGTCTGCGACCACGGTGTCCAGTAACACACCATCGAGATAAAGGGTGACGGTACTCCCGGCGACGGCGGTGCCGTTCAGGGTTGGCGTGGTGTCATCCGAGCTTCTGCCTTTCACATCGCCCGTGACCGGGCCTTCATTGTCTATCAGGGTGGCGATCACCGGGACAGCCGGCAGGTCCGGCACGTCGACGACGGTGAACGGCGTTTCAGCGCTTACGTTACCGGCGAGGTCGGTGGCCGTGACCTCCAGCGTGGTTGGGTTGGTTTGCGCAGGCGTCAGGGCGATAGAGAAGGTCCCGTCTTGCCCCACAACCCCGGTGCCGATAACGGTGGTGCCATCGCGGACAGTGATGGTTGAACCGGCATCACCCGTACCGGTAAGCGGCGTGCCTTGCTCCGTCAGCGCCAGGTCGGCAGGCGCGCTCGGCGGCAGATTGTCCACGTTGAGGGTAACGGTGGTCGATCCCGATAGGTTGCCTGCCGCATCGGTGGAGGTGACCACGAGAGTGTGAGAGGTGTTATCCGCCAGCGCAGGGTCGGGTGACCATGTCCAGGTGCCGTCCGGCTGAACCACGGCGGTGATGGTCGATGGCGTATTGTCGATGCTGACCGTGATGGTCGCACCCGGTTCACCGGTCCCGCTCAGCGTCGGTGTCGTATCCTGAGTGTAGTGAACGCCGCCGACCAGATTACTGTCGGAAACGCTATCCACCAGCGGTGTCGTTGGCGCAACGGTATCGATCGTCACGCTGTAGACCGGGCTGGTGCCGCTGACGTTGCCCGCCGCATCAATCGATGAAGCGGTGAGGTTCAGCGTGCCGTTTGGCAATGCGGTGTCTGGCGTGTATGTCCAGACGCCAGCGTTAACGACCACGCGCGCGATTTCGATGCCGTTATTGTAAATAATCACCTGATCGCCGGTGGTGCCCGTCCCGGAGAGGGTTGGGGTGGCATCATCGGTTGCTCCCCCGGTAGCAACGCCTGCGACATCGGTAATGACCGGCGTGACGGGTGGCGTGGTATCCACGGTAAAGGTGATATCCGAAGACGGAACAGAGACGTTACCGGCTTCATCGGTGGCGGTGGTGGTGATCGCATGCTGCGCATTGCCCAGCGGCGTGTCAGGACGCCACGTCCAGTTGCCGTCCGCCCCGACGGTGACCACCCCAATCTGCTGGGTTGCACCGCCGTTCACGCTGTCGAAGATGGTGATGACATCGTTTGGCGTGCCGGTTCCGCTCAGGACCGGACGCGGATCGTTGATGCTGTCCCCTGCGGTGACTGGCCCCGTCACCTCGTTGACGTTATCAACGACGGTTGGCGGAGTTGGTGCATCCGGTGCTTCGGTGTCAATGGTTATCGAAACCGGTTGTGACGGCGCGCTTTCGTTACCGGCCCCGTCCTTCGCGGTGACGGTCAGCGTCAGGTTATATGTGCCATCGTCTAACCCACCCGGCGGGGTCCAGGTCCAGACGCCGCCCGGCGGGATCACCACGGTGCCGAGAGCTTCGTTCCCGTTATAAATGGTGATGGTATCGCCTTCGGTGCCGGTACCAGACAGCACCGGGTTGGTATCACGGGTAATATCGCCTGAACCGAGCGTAACCTCTGAACCGTCCGGATTCACCGTGACGGCAGGGGCGTCCGGCGTATCCGGGGCCAGCGTATCCACCCGGATAACGATTGGATCCGAGGTGGTCGTTGTCCCCGCGCTGTTGGTGGCGACGACGGTCAGCGAATGTGTGCCGTCGGGCAGGGGAGAGGATGGTGTGAAGGTCCACTGGCCAGTGCCGTTCACTGTTGCAGTACCGATAGGGTTCGCCCCGTCGAAGACGGTAATGGTGGTGCCCGGATCGGTGGTCCCCTGCAGCAGAGGCGAAGAATCGTCAGTGACTGCGCCGTCAGTCAGGCCGCCAGTCACTGGCCCAACGTCGTCGGTAATCGACTCGATCACCGGTACCGACGGTGCGTCGGTGAAAATGTTCAGGTTAAAGCCTGGGGAGGCCGGGCTTTGGTTCCCGGCAGCATCGGTGGCAACCGTTGTCAGGACATAATTGCCATCAGGAATGTCGGCAGGCGGCGTAAAGACCCATGCGCCGTTCTGCCCCACCACTGCGGTCCCGAGCGGATTACCATCGAGGAGAATGGTGATGGTCGCACCCGGCTCGCCGGAGCCGTTGAGCGTTGGGCGGTTATCGTTAGTCTGTTGACCGCTGGTCAGCGCCCCGGTCACGCCTTCGACGTCGTCCACCACGCTGCTGACCACCGGTGCGGCAGGCAGTTGGGTGTCTACCGTGATGCTCCAGCTGTTGGACAAGCCGCTGCTGTTCCCGGCCGTATCGGCTGCTGAAACGGTAAAGATGTGCCCGCCCTCGGCCAGCGCCGGTGGCGTGAAGCTCCAGTTTCCGGTTCCGTCGACCTGGACCGTATCGACAAGCCTGCCGTTATCGAAGATCGAGAGCGTCGATCCAGCCTCGCCGGTTCCACGAAGCAGCGGGGTGTTGTCATTGGTGGTCACGCCATTGCCGAGCAGGCCCGTATTCGCTTCAACGTTATCCTCCACGGAGACAATCACCGGCACCGCTGGCGGAGTAACATCCGGTGCGTTGACCGGGGTGGAATCGCCGATATTACCGGTAGGATCCTTGGCGCTAACGTCGAGGGTTTCGCCATTTTTCTGCGGCGGATTAAGGGTGACCGTGAAGTTACCCGCATCATCAACCGGGCCAGTGCCGATGGTGGTGGTGCCCTGTTTCACCGTCACCGTGGTGCCTGGCTCTGCTGTACCGGTCAGGGTGGTGCCATCCGGGCTAACGGTCAGACCCGACGGTGCATCAGGTGCCGTGGTATCCGGGGCTGTGGTTTGCGCCGGCGTGCTGATATTGCCGGTACCGTCTGTGGCCGTTACGTCGAGCACTTCGCCATTATTTTGCGCCGGGCTTAATGGAATGGTGAATGTACCATCCTGGCCGACAGGGCCTTCGCCGACCGTCGTGCCGTCTGGATCTTTAATGGTCACGGTACTGCCTGGTTCAGCGCTACCTGAAATACTTCCTCCGTCAGGCGCAACGACCACACCGGTTGGGCTGTTCGGGGCCGTGCTGTCCGGGGCTTCAACCGGGGTGGCGAGACTTCCGTTACCTGCTTTGTCTGTCGCGGTAACGTTCAGGGTTTCGCCATTTTTTTGTGCCGGGGTGATGGACACCGTGAAGCTGCCATCGTTTCCGGCGACGCCCGTGCCTATCGTCACGCCGTTAGCATCTTTTACGGTGATGGTGCTGCCCGCTTCGGCGCTGCCGGTGACCTGAGTCCCGTTCGCCACAACGTCAACATCGTCAGGCGCAACGGGAGGAACGGTATCGATAATCACGGTAAAGGAGATTGAATCACCGCTGGTGCCCGCTGGCGTGGTGGCCGTTGCGGTTATCACGTGCGTGTTATCGAGCAGGATTGGTGAAGGGAAGCTCCACTCACCGCTGCCATTCGCCTGCGCGGTGCCAAGCAGAACGCCATTGTCATAGAGGGTGATAGTGGCATTCGGTGCCGACGTCCCGCTAATCAGCGGGGTGTTATCATTTGTCGCCTGACCGAAACCGACGGAGACGGGGTCGTCTCCATTATCGTTATCCACGCGGATGATCACTGGCGTGTCCGGGAAGCCGGAATTACTGGCGGTGAAGGTCGTGGCGTTGCCGAGGTTACCGGCGGCATCTTCGGCGACGGCGGTCAGCGTTTTGCCATCGGTTTGCGCTGGCGTCACGCGAACGGAATAGCGTCCGTCCGTGCCGGCGATCCCCTGTCCAATTAACGTGGTGCCGTCATAGATAAAGACCGTGCTGCCCGCTTCCGCTATGCCGGTCACGAAGATCCCGGTATCGGCCATCGGCTCGACCTGAGGCGGTTCGGGCGGGGTGGTATCAACCACAAAGTTGATCGGCTGTGACGGCTGGCTCTGGTTGCCCGCCGGGTCGGTTTCCCGCACGGTGATGGCGTGCGGCCCTTCAGCCAGAGCGCCCGTTGGCGTGTAGCTCCAGGTTCCGTTCGCGCTGACGGGAACGGTGGCAATAGGCTGGCCGTTATCGTAGATGGTAATGGTGTCGCCCGCGGTACCTGTACCGCTCAGTCGTGGGCGCGTTTCATCCGTTAGCCCGCCGTTCTCGACCGCCCCCACGATGCTGCCGCTGGTGTCATTGACAATGACGGCCACCGGCGTGGCGGGTGGCGTGACGTCGACGGTGAAGGTAAAACTTCCGCCCGCAGCCGTGGTGTTACCCGCCGCGTCGGTGGAACGCACGGTTATCTGATGCGACCCCTCAGCGAGATCGGCCGACGGCGTGAAGGCCCATGTTCCGTTAGAAGAAACGGTCGTTTGACCCAGGTAGACACCTTTGTCATAGACGGAAATGATGGTCCCGGCTTCGCCTGTCCCGTTGAACGTCGGACGGGCGTCATCGGTCACCTGCCCGCTGGTGAGCGGGCCTTTGAGGGTGCCCACATCGTCCGTCACGCTGCTTAAAACGGGCACCGTTGGGGCGACGCTGTCTACGATCACCGTGTACGCGCCGGATGCCGCACCGGTGTTTCCGGCGGCATCGGTGGCTTTGACGGTGAACTGATGGCTGCCTTCACCCAGCGTAATGTCTGGGGTAAATGTCCATTTGCCGCTGCCATCCGCCTTCACGGTGCCAATAGCGATCCCTTTATCGTAAATGGTGACGGTGGAATTAGCTTCGGCGGTACCGGTCAGGGTCGGACGCTGATCGTTGGTGCTGCCGCCGTTACCCACAGCGCCGGTATTGGGGGAGACATCATCGGTCACGCCGGTAATGACGGGGGCCTGAGGTGCCAGGGTGTCTACGATGAACGAGACGTTTGTCGAGGCGGGGCTGGTATTTCCGGCTGCATCTGTCGCCGTGGCCGTAAGAGTATGGCTGCCTTCTGCCAGCGCGGTTGCGGGCGTAAAGCTCCATTTTCCTTCGGCATCCACCTTCGTGGTGCCAATGGCTTTGCCGTTATCGTAAACGGTGATGGTCGCACCCGCCTCACCAATGCCGCTTAGCGTAGGGGTTGCATCGTTGGTCGGCTTGCCGTTGCCGACGGGGCCAGCGTCAGAGCCAACGTTGTCATTGACCAGCACAATCTCAGGGGCGTCCGGCGCGGTGGTGTCCGGGGCGGTGGCGTGCGCCTCCTGGCTGACATTTCCGGAGGGATCGGTTGCCGTCGCAACAATTTGCTGCCCATTCGTGAGCGGTGTGCCAAGCTCAATGGTGAAGGTGCCATCGCTGTTGGTTTTACCCGTGCCGATCAGGTTACCTTCGCTGTCTTTCAAGGTGATGGTACTGCCGGGTTCGGCTCTGCCCGTCACCGTTTTGCCATCGCCTGAAATCTGTAGGCCGGTCGGTGCATCAGGCGGCGTGGTATCCGGATTGTTTGGGTTTCCGGGGTTGCCCGGGTTACCGGGATTTGAATTATTATCGTCATCTCCGCCGCCACCACCACCGCTACTTGCCGCGATAGCCACCCCGCCAGCAGCGGCTAACCCGCCCAGCACCCAGGGCCAGACGGCTGCGCCACCGGTTTCGCTCCCCGAGGCGGCAAGCAATACGTCTGTCGACGCAATGGATTCATACGTGGCAGCCCCGGTAGGATCTTCTATCCACCACAGCGCGCCGTCGCTCTCGGAAAGCACCAGCTGGCTCACGCCTTGCGCATCCGCGACGTAAAAATTCTTGAGGGTAATCACTTCGCCGGAGTGAAGGGAAATGACCAAATCGTTCCCGTTGCGCGCGTAGTTGGCAATATCGGCTCGCTCGACATGAAGCTCCACGATCGAGGAATGACTCAGCGTAACCTGAGATCCCTCCATTGTTGTTTCCACGCCGGTAAGTTTTGAGATAACAGAGATTTGGCTCATATTGTTATTACTCCAGAAGAGTTGTCATGGACGGCAAATAAGACATGGCCATCTCTTTGTGGAGGGACAAGCGCGCCCCCGGCAAAGCTGCTGATGTTTAATCAGCGCTTACCGTACTTTTTTCGGCGCGATCGATGCCCGCCAGCGTGAAAAGTGGCAACATCAGAATGAAACTATTTATTTAGAACAGATTACGTTGCGTGATTAATTTCCTGTAATAGGCAAAACCCTGTTATTAATAAAGGAAATAAATATTTAGGTGTAAAAATGATATAGCTACAAACGCATTAATATGCAAATTAAGCTTCTGTAAAGCTATCGAGAAACAATGAAGGGGAAATTAAATGATTTACGGCTAATAAAAAACACGCTATTTATTTGTGGGTTTTTTATCTGTGTAAAACAATGAGTTGTGTGATTCTCCATCTGTGTTTTTCGGCGCAAATTTTCCAGGGATTATTTAACACAGTTCTATGTTGTATGGGTGCTTAATTAATATTTAAGTTAGGGTAAACTTATCTGCTATAGGATATATTATGTGTGTTCGCATTTTTTAAATATATTCCTGTGCATACTGTATCTTCTGCTATGGACGAAAATTTAAGCGTTAAGAAATAAAGCATAAAAACGGAAAGTTTATTCGCAGAAATAAAAAAGGCCGCTGGCGCGGCCTTTTAAGTTCACAGAGAATTATTCAGTGACTTTCTTTTCTAAGTCGCTGGCACCTTGTTTGGTTTTATTCCAGCCTTTCTCGGTCCCTTCTTTAGTGGCATCCCACCCTTTCTCGGTACCTTCTTTGGTTTTGTGCCAGGCTTTCTGCGAATCTTCGCTTACCTTGCTGCCGACGCTGTCACCCTTACCTTCAGCGGCATGCTGTTGCTTCAGCTTCAGCTCTTCACCCTTGTCCTGCTCTTCATGCAGCTTTTGCTTCGCGTCGTTAGCGTTAGCATGGGCGGCCGCTACGGTATCATCTGTTGCATGTGTAGTTGCCGCTAAAACAGGGGAAGCCAGCAGAATGGCAGAAAGTGCAATAATTGTTTTTTTCATAATATCCTCATCTAACGTTTCGGTTGTGAGCGTGATTAAGGGTGACACAGACGAAACGGTGTGGCTCTAGGAAAAAACTGTAATGAGATCAAGACCCCGATCGCGCAAGTGGATCCTGAGGGCAGGGGAGGGGGCTGGGAATGGCTATCCTGAGCGAAAGTGGATAAATACCATCAATCGGAATTTTTCATTTTTATTGAGAATTATTCATCTGAGAAATAATGTTGAAAGAGAAGAACAGGCATATGCAGATTTTTTTATCCTGCTTTGCCAAGCTGCAATCAATAAACCTTTATAATCGAACCCAGCACCTCATCGCAGCCCGATAAATGGCTAGAGGTACGGGTATCTCCTCTCTTTTGAAATATAAATAAAGAATATTAGTCTGGCGAATCAATCATTGATGGATGAAATGTGTTTTTTTAAAAGTATCTATTAGCCGGGATAGACGGTATTTTAAACCCGATTATAGTCCATTATTGGACTGTTTTAGAGTAGCGCCATACTTCAGAATCTGGTGATTATTACTTTCTTTAAAATCTTTGTTAAGTATTGATGTTGCTGGGATTGAGATTCCGTATTGATTTAAATCAATAAAAAAGACGATATTCTTTATTTGTCTACTCTTTGTCTCATTTGTGGCTATTAATTCGGCATTTATGTAAAAAAGTAGTCAATGTTTCTTGTATTTAATGCTATGAAAGCATGACTTCTTGTTTACATTTAGTGGAAAATTCTTAAGAAATATCCTATTGAAGATCATCGATCTGCCAAGTTGATCTTGGGTAGTTATTTGTTCTAGTATTGCTGTGTAAAGAAACGTCGTTCGTTTAACAATCATTCCTTAAGGAAAGGGACTGCTATGGCTGATACGTTCCAGAATGAAGTGCCTAAGGCACGCATTAATTTAAAGTTAGCTTTACACACCGGGGGCGCGCAAAAGAAAGTCGAACTGCCCCTTAAACTCCTTACCGTTGGTGATTTCAGTAATGGCAAAGAGTCCCGTCCATTATCTGAACGCGAAAAAATCAACGTCAACAAGAATAACTTCAACAGTGTGCTCTCAGAATTTTCTCCAGAGGTTAATCTGACTGTCCGTAATACGCTGGCTGGAGACGGTTCAGAAGAGAACGTCAAATTACGTTTCTCCGATATGAAAGACTTCGAACCAGAGCAGGTTGCCCGCCAGATCCCTCAGCTTCGCGCCATGCTGGCAATGCGTAATTTATTACGCGACCTTAAATCCAATCTTCTTGATAACGCCACTTTCAGAAAAGAACTCGAGAAAATTCTTAAAGACCCGGCGCTGTCCCGGGAATTACGCGACGAAATGAGCGCGCTTGCCCCGAAATAAGCTGCGTGCACGTTTTTTAATGGATTAAAAGAGAGAATGCTGATGTCTGTTAATACTGAAACAAGCCCGGCACAGGGGCAAACCACGGTTCTTGAGAAAGATGGCGTTTACGCCTCCCTGTTTGAAAAAATCAACCTGGCCCCGGCGTCCAGCCTGGGGGATATCAACGCCTTTCTGGACGATGCTGCCCTGTCTGACGCCCCGGCGGGTGAACGTCTGACCGCGGCGATGCAGGTCTTTATGGACTGCATTCGTAAATCGGGTCAGCAGGTTGAAAAGCTCGACAAGACGCTGATTGACCATCACATCGCTGAACTGGACTATCAGATCAGCCGCCAGCTGGACGCGGTAATGCACCATGAAGCGTTCCAGAAGGTGGAATCCCTGTGGCGCGGCCTGCAGCAACTGGTCGACAACACGGATTATCGCCAGAACGTGAAAACCGAAATCCTGGACGTCTCAAAAGACGATCTGCGTCAGGACTTCGAGGATGCGCCGGAGCTGGTCCAGAGCGGCCTGTACTGGCACACCTACACCGCCGAGTACGACACCCCGGGCGGCGAGCCGATCGGTTCGGTGATCTCCTCTTACGAGTTCGACGCCAGCCCGCAGGACATCGCGCTGCTGCGCAACATCTCCAAAGTCTCCGCCGCGGCACACATGCCGTTTATCGGCTCCGTCGGCCCGGCATTCTTCCTGAAAGACTCCATGGAAGAGGTGGCCGCGATTAAGGATATCGGCAACTACTTCGACCGCGCCGAATACATCAAGTGGAAATCCTTCCGCGACACCGACGATTCCCGCTACATCGGGCTGGTGATGCCGCGCGTGCTGGGCCGCCTGCCGTATGGTCCGGACACCGTGCCGGTGCGCAGCTTCAACTACGTTGAGCAGGTGAAGGGCCCGGATCACGAGAAATACCTGTGGACCAGCGCGGCGTTCTCCTTCGCCTCCAATATGGTGAAGAGCTTCATCAACAACGGCTGGTGCGTGCAAATTCGTGGCCCGCAGGCGGGCGGCGCGGTGAAAGATCTGCCTATCCACCTGTATGATCTCGGCACCGGTAACCAGGTGAAAATCCCGTCAGAGGTGATGATCCCGGAAACCCGCGAGTTCGAGTTCGCCAACCTGGGTTTCATTCCGCTGTCCTACTACAAGAACCGCGATTACGCCTGCTTCTTCTCGGCGAACTCCGCCCAGAAACCGGCGCTGTACGACACCGCCGATGCGACCGCCAACAGCCGCATCAACGCGCGTCTGCCGTACATCTTCCTGCTGTCGCGCATTGCCCACTACCTGAAGCTGATCCAGCGTGAAAACATCGGCACCACCAAGGATCGCCGCCTGCTGGAGCTGGAGTTAAACACCTGGGTGCGGGGTCTGGTGACCGAAATGACCGATCCGGGCGACGAACTGCAGGCATCCCATCCGCTGCGCGATGCGAAGGTGGTGGTGGAAGACATCGAGGACAACCCGGGCTTCTTCCGCGTGCGTCTGTATGCGGTGCCGCACTTCCAGGTGGAAGGGATGGACGTGAACCTGTCTCTGGTCAGCCAGATGCCGAAAGCGAAAGCGTAAGGCGGTAGCAGGGATGAAAATTTATCGTCCGTTATGGAGTGACGGGGCGTTTCTCGCCCCGCAACAGTTCCAGCAGCAGGCCCGCTGGGATGCGCACGTTGCTGATAACGTCGCGCGAATGGCGCTGGCGCATCCCTGGGGTGTGCTGTGCGCTGAGTTTGACGACAGCGCACTGTCGCTCTCCCGCCTCAATGCCACGCGTCTGGCGGTACGTTTTGCCGACGGAACGTTGGTGGACACGGATCTGGCGGATAACCTGCCGCCGGTATGTGATGTGTCTGCAGTGGGGCAAGAGAGTGTGGAGGTGCTGCTGTGCCTGCCACTGCTCAGCGCGAACGGCGGTAATCTGGATGACGGGCGCGACAGCGCCCGTCCTCGTCGCTGGATGTCTGAGCGGGTGACGGTTCAGGAGCTTGCCGGTCATGAACGTAGCGATCTGGCGGTACTGCGTCATGCGCTGTCGTTGCGGCTGTCCACTCAGGAAAACAGCGCGTACCTGACCTGCCCGGTGGCGAGGCTTACCCGCAATACGCAGGGGCAGTGGGTCCGGGATGCCGAATTTATCCCACCGCTACTGTCGCTGGAGGCCAGCCCCGTACTGACGGGGGAACTCAGGGATCTCCTGCACCGCCTGTCAGCAAGACGTAAGCGTCTGATGTCGATGCGACGTGAAAGCAATGAGCGGATGGCGGATTTCGCCGTGGCGGACGTTTCCCTGTTCTGGCTGCTTAATGCCCTGAACAGCGCCGAGCCCGTGCTGACTGAGTTACACCAGACGCCGACACGCCACCCTGAACTGCTGTATCGGGAGCTGGCACGGCTTGCCGGCAGCCTGTTGACGTTTTCTCTCGAGCACAACGCCGACGATATACCTCCTTACCGGCACGACACGCCGGAGCGAGTGTTTCCGCCGCTGTTTACCCTTCTGGACCATCTTCTGGAGGCCAGCCTGCCGTCGCGGGTTATCGCCATTGCGCTGGAACAGGGTGAGGACCAGGAAATCTGGCGCGGAAAACTGCACGATGCGCGGCTGCGCGAAGGCGCGGATTTCTATCTCTCCGTGCGTTCTTCCATGCCAAACCACGAACTGCAGACCCGCTTCCCGCAGCTGTGTAAAGCAGGTAGCCATGACGATGTGTCTGAGGTGGTCAATATCGCCCTGAGCGGC
Organism: Enterobacter cancerogenus; assembly: GCF_019047785.1. Taxonomy (NCBI): domain Bacteria; kingdom Pseudomonadati; phylum Pseudomonadota; class Gammaproteobacteria; order Enterobacterales; family Enterobacteriaceae; genus Enterobacter; species Enterobacter cancerogenus. The sequence continues at coordinate 3,854,956 of NZ_CP077290.1, forward strand.
ATGGTCATTAAACCGCTGAGCCATGTCCCTGCGGCTATCCCGCTGCGTCTGGAGAACCAGTACTTTGCGCTTGACCTGTCCACCGATGCGGCCCGCGCCATGCTGGAAGCAGGAAACTGCACCTTCTACACGCCGCAATCGCTGGGTGACGTGAAACTTGAACTCTTTGCGGTGCTGCGCTCATGAATACCCCGGATATAGACCTGATTAACCAAACGTTTTATCCAGGCTGGCTGATGGTCAGCCAGTTGCGAAGTGGCCATGAGATACAGGACGGCGAGGCGCTTTACCGCCGCGCCTGCCGGTGGGTGAAGGACGCCCGCGAGTCTCTGACCCAGGCGGGCTTCAGCGAGCTGAGCTGTGACCGGATGTTATATGCCTACTGCGCCTTGCTGGATGAGAGCGTGCTCAACCGTGACAGGCAGGATGATGGCTACCGCAGGTGGCGTAAAGATCCGTTGCAGGCCCGGTTTTTTAGCACCCTGAACGCGGGTGAAGAGCTGTGGGAGCGCATCCGCCTCATCCTGCGGGAACCCGCGCCGGATGTTGCGGTACTGACCTGCCTGTACCGGACGTTACAGCTCGGTTTTGTCGGCGAATACCGTGCGCAAAATGACGAGCGGCGCGAGGACGTGATCCGTGCGCTCAGCGAGCATGTACCGCCCTTTACCCTGACGCAGGATTCGCCTGTGGTGGTCAAGGCACCAGGACTGCGCAGTGGACGCAGGCTGTACTGGCTGGGCTGGGCGGCAGGTTTTGTGGTGCTGGTGGCGCTGTGGTTCACCTTTTCCTCAGTACTGGCGCAGATGGTGTCACAAATTGCAGGGCAGGGATAAGGGATGCGTGAATTATCCCGGGTAGTACTGACGATGCTCGCCACTGTACTGGCGCTGTGGCTGGTCCTGGGTTTCTGGCCGCTTTCCGGCGGGAGTCGGTTTGCCCTCTGCCTGTGTATTTTACTGACGGGCGGCGCGGTGCTGTGGCGGCAGTGGCGACGGTTTCGCCGTGTATCTGCGGCCCGTGAGCAGCGCGAAGAGAGCAGTCTGCCGCCGGAGGGATTTCAGGGGGCAGTGGTATTCGTCTGTGGCGATACCGCATCGCTGTTTTCGCAGGGTCTGGCGCATCGGGAAACGCGCCAGGGCTGGTATCTGCGGGTAGAGAATGCTGAGCAACTGCCGTTGCTGGCCCAGCATCTGGCGAACGCCCGTCCTGACCTGATACCCCAGGTTTCGGTACTGCTGGCGGTCGTGCCGGAGCAGCATCATTCAGAAGAGGGGCTGGCGCAGTCCCTGCGCGGATGGCGGCGAAGCATTGCGCTGTGCCGCGCGTGGCTGAATGGCCTGCCGCCGGTCTGGAGCACAGTCTGGGTAACGCCGCCGGACGGCGAATGCCCGCAAGAGGAGCGCTGGTTTACCGTGACGCCGGACCTGCCGGGTGTGCGGGTGCGTCAGAGTAGCCATGTTCCGCTTCCGGTTGAGGACTGGCAGCGTGAGGCCACCGGTCACGTTTCCCGGCTCTACCACGCGCTCTGGCTGGACAGCGTGCTTGCGTTGACGGAGCGTCATATTAACCCGCCGCTGAGTACCCGACAGGCAGAACTTCCGGCCCTGAAACTCTGCGCCTGCGGTGTCAGCCTGACGCCGGTCTCTGCCGTTGCGGATAATCTCTGGCAGCAGCAAATAGGGGAGATCACCACGCTCGCCCCGGACAGTGCGCCCGTGTCGGAAATGCTCTCTCTCCCGGATGTCCTTCTTCCGTATCTGCCGCGCCGCCAGGGTGTCAGTCGCCGGATGCAGGATATACGTCTGGCTGGGGGCGTCTGTTTTCTTTTCCTCGCGCTGGCGATGCTGGCTTCCTTTATTAACAACCAGCGGCTGGTCCGCAGCGTCGGCGATCACCTTGCCGTCTATCACCGCCTTAGCGGTACGCCGCCTGAGCCAAAACTGCAGGCTCAGCAGCGTCTTCGCGCCGACAGCCGCCTGCTTGATGACTGGCTGCGTCGCGGCGAGCCGCTGCGCTACGGTCTGGGGCTGTATCAGGGGATGCGTCTGATCCCGCCAGTGGAGGCAGCCATAAACGACTGGACGCCGCCACCTCCGCCTCGTCCGATCATCAAGCAGATCGTGCAGGGACCGCAGACGATCCGCCTCGACAGCATGTCGCTGTTCGACACCGGCAGGTGGGCGCTGAAGCCCGGTTCCACGAAGCTGCTGGTCAACTCGCTGGTGGGCATTAAGGCGAAGCCCGGCTGGCTCATCGTGGTGGCGGGCCATACCGACAGCACCGGCGACGACAAATCCAACCAGGTGCTTTCCCTTAAGCGCGCGGAATCGGTGCGCGACTGGATGCGTGACACCGGCGATGTGCCGGAAAGCTGTTTTGCGGTGCAGGGCTACGGCGAAAGCCGGCCTGTCGCAACCAATGACACGCCGGAAGGCCGGGCGCTGAACCGCCGTGTCGAAATCAGCCTGGTGCCGCAGGCGAACGCCTGCCAGACGCCGGGCAACACCCGTGCGCCATCGCAGGATGATGGCGCATTAAAAAATGAAATGGAGAAATAACATGGCAATTCCTGTTTATCTGTGGCTCAAGGACGACGGCGGCGCGGACATCAAAGGGTCCGTGGACGTTAAGGACCGCGAGGGCAGTATCGAAGTGGTGGCGCAGGAGCATAACCTGTACATCCCGACCGACAACAACACCGGCAAGCTGACCGGCACGCGTATCCACACGCCGTTCCTGTTCACCAAGGAAATCGACTCCTCCAGCCCGTACCTGTACAAGGCGGTGACCACCGGCCAGACCCTGAAATCGGCTGAATTCAAATGGTACAAAATCAACGACGCGGGCCAGGAAGTGGAGTACTTCAACACAAAACTGGAAAACGTGAAGCTGGTGAAGGTTGCGCCAAAAATGCACGACATCAAGGACCCGGCGTTCGAGAAGCACAACCATCTGGAACAGATTGAGCTGCGCTACGAGAAAATCACCTGGACCTATAAAGACGGCAACATCATTCATTCTGACTCGTGGAACGAACGCACGACTGCCTAATTACCCGTCATCCTTCGCGCCGCAGGTGCGTTGGCTGCGTTCGCTCACCCCGGTCACATAGTTATCTATGCTCCCGGGGATTCGCGAACTTGCCGCGTTACTCGGCCTGCGGCCTCGCCCCTTATGGGGCCAGCGCAGGCGCTGTTCAAGGCACAAGTGCCTTGTCCTGCGACACGAATGATTTAGGGTAATCGTCTTTGCGGACAGGGGCCCCTGTCCGCCGTTTTTGCTGAGCGCCTGCCCCGCGGGCGCTCAGCAAAGAACACACAATCTGCCTGCCTGACCTGATGCGCTTTGGTAAGTCAACAGCGAGGGGCGGTAGCGTGCCCGGAACTGACAAAGAGAGAATCTCATGGAAAATCCAGCCATCCTGCTACGTCGTCTTAACCCTTACTGCGCCCGTGCAATGGAAGGAGCCGCCTCCCTGTGTCAGACCCGGGCGCATGCGGAAATCCTGCCCGAGCACTGGCTGCTGAAGCTGCTGGAGCAGGGCGAGGGGGACATCACGGTGATTGCCCGCCGCTACGAGTGGGACATGGAGGCGATATGGCAGGACCTGCTGGCATTCCTGGAGACACTTCCGCGTTCGGTGCGCAGCCGCCCGCAGCTCTCGGACGGTTTGCAGACCCTGATGCAGAACGCGTGGCTGCACGCCTCGCTGGCGGGGGAGACGCATATCCGCAGCCAGCACCTGCTGATGGCGGTGGTGGAAAAGCCGTCGCTCCTGCGCTGCGACGGCCTGTGGCCGCTGACCACCACCGGGCAGAGCCAGCTTGCGCGCCTGCGCGGGCTGCTGGATACGCAGTCCGACGAGCGGGAGGAGGTGCAGCAGGAAGAGGAATTAACCAAAAGTGATGAGGTTGAATTTGTGGGCCGCCCGGTGAATGCGGATATAAAAGAAGGGGAGCTCAGTCCGGCGCTGCAGAACGCCCTGGACAGGTTCACCCTCGACGTCACCGCCCGTGCCCGCGACGGTAAAATCGACCCGGTGTTCGGCCGCGACAATGAAATCCGCCAGATGGTGGACATCCTCTCACGCCGGCGCAAGAACAACCCGATTCTGGTCGGCGAGCCGGGTGTCGGCAAGACCGCCCTGGTGGAGGGGCTGGCGCTGCGCATTGCCGGAGGCAACGTCCCGGAGAGCCTGAAACCCGTCGCCGTGCGCACCCTCGACCTCGGCCTGCTGCAGGCGGGGGCGGGCGTGAAGGGGGAGTTCGAGCAGCGCCTGAAAAACATCATTGAGGCGGTGCAGCAGTCCCCGCTGCCCGTTCTCCTTTTCATTGACGAGGCCCACACCATCATCGGGGCGGGCAACCAGGCGGGCGGCGCGGATGCGGCCAACCTGCTCAAGCCCGCGCTGGCGCGCGGGGAGCTCAGGACCATCGCCGCCACCACCTGGAGCGAGTACAAGCAGTACTTCGAGCGCGACGCCGCGCTGGAGCGCCGCTTCCAGATGGTGAAGGTCGACGAGCCGGACGACGACACCGCCTGCCTGATGCTCAGGGGGCTGAAATCCCGCTACGCGCAGCACCACGGGGTGCACATCACGGATGAGGCGGTCCGCGCCGCCGTCACCCTCTCAAGACGCTACCTCACGGGCCGCCAGCTGCCGGACAAGGCGGTGGACCTGCTCGACACCGCCTCGGCGCGTGTGCGCATGAGCCTCGACACCGTTCCGGAGCCGCTGACCCGGATGAAGGCGCAGCTCACGGCGCTGGATATGGAGAAGCAGGCGCTGCTGGAAGATACCGCCATGGGCAGCCCCCTGTCCGGCGAACGTCTGGCGGCGATTGAGCAGGAGGAGAGCCGCATCACCCGCGACCTCGGTGCCCTGGAAGCCCGGTACGGGGAAGAGCTGAACCTCACAAAACAGCTCTCGGAATGCCGCCAGGACATCTCCCGCCAGGCGGACATCGCGGACCTGCAGCAGCAGCTCACCGGCGTGCAGCAGGGCAGCCCGCTGCTGGGCCTGGACGTGGACGCCCGGACGGTGGCAACGGTGATTGCCGACTGGACCGGGGTCCCGCTCTCCTCGTTAATGAAGGACGAGCAGACGGGGCTGCTGAGCCTTGAGGATAACCTGGCCCGGCGCGTGGTGGGCCAGGACGCGGCGCTGAACGCCATCGCACAGCGCCTGCGCGCCGCCAAAACCGGCCTCGCGCCGGAGAACGGCCCGCAGGGCGTGTTCCTGCTGACCGGGACCAGCGGCACCGGCAAGACCGAGACCGCGCTGGCGCTGGCTGACGAGCTGTTCGGCGGTGAGAAATCGCTGATAACCATCAACCTCTCCGAGTACCAGGAGCCGCACACCGTCAGCCAGCTCAAGGGCTCCCCGCCGGGTTATGTGGGCTACGGCCAGGGCGGCATTCTTACCGAAGCCGTCAGGAAACGCCCGTACAGTGTGGTGCTGCTTGATGAGGTCGAGAAAGCGCACCGGGACGTGATGAACCTGTTCTACCAGGTGTTTGACCGGGGCTTCATGCGCGACGGCGAGGGGCGTGAAATCGACTTTCGCAACACGGTCATCCTGATGACCTCGAACCTCGGCAGCGACCACCTGATGCAGATGCTGGAGGAACAGCCGGAGGCCAGCGACGGGGACCTGCACGAACTGCTGCGCCCCATCCTGCGCGACCACTTCCAGCCCGCGCTGCTGGCGCGCTTCCAGACGGTGATTTACCGCCCGCTGACACAACCGGCCATGCGCACCATCGTCGGGATGAAGCTGAACCAGGTGAGCAAACGCCTGGCGCGCCACTACGGCATGAAAACCGTCATTGCCGACGGTCTGCTGGACGCGCTGACCGGTGCCTGCCTGCTGCCGGACACCGGGGCGCGCAACATCGACAGCCTGCTGAACCAGCAGATACTGCCGGTGCTGAGCCAGCAACTGCTGACGCACATGGCGGCGGGGCAGAAGCCGGAGCATCTTACCCTCGGCTGGGATGAGGAAGAGGGGATAGTCATTGAGTTGCAGCAGGCAGGTGAATGATGACTATCCATGATACAAAAAAGGACGAAAAAAAGGGGAATAAAAAGGAAGGGACGTTACGGTTACTGACGCCAGGAGAAATCAAACTGGCAAAATCCGTCTTCATGTCCACAATTCCCTATAACAAAGTTTGGATCCACTGCGACAGCTATCTGCCTTTTGGTCTTCAGGATAACCATACGGCAATGTCTCCGAATGGAGAGATCTATTTTCGGCTACCGTTATACCATAAAGATTTTTCCCAATCGGTAGACGATTTCCAGCACCTTTTTATCCATGAGATGAGTCATGTCTGGCAACGCGGCCATGGGATGAATGTTATTGCCCGGGGCCTGGGCAGTTGGCTGGTAAGTTACCGATATACCCTGGATGGCAGGCTGTTAAGCGAATATCCCATGGAGCAGCAGGCCCAGATTATTGCCGACCACTTTGTACTGGACAGTTGCGGATATTATTTATGGAACCGCTTGCGTCAAGGAAAAGAACCGGTAATCACCTGCGATGATAATATCCCTGAAGTAATTATCAGAGAGAAATATAAACACTGTCTGAGGGGGTTCCCATGGTAATGAGAAATCGTATTCGCACCTGGTACCGTTGTGCCCTGCTAGTGGGAGGTTCACTCCTCCTGATGGGATGCCCAGGCCCAGGAGACAGGATGCAGTTTGATGAAACCGCGAGCGTGTACTCCTCCGGGGATGATGTTTGTTTCTCCATTGCTTCTTCAAATGGCTACCGACTTTACGATATCGCGATAAATTTACGAGGGACGCCACCGAAGGATAAGAAATTCATATTTAATCCAGCGCTTATTATTAGCGACGGCCGTTTATGTATATCCCCCTCTTTTTATCGCTTTGCAGACGATGGGGAGTTCATCGTCGAATATCTTCTGGTTTCCAACACTAATAAAGATGACAGGGTCGCCAGAAAGATAGTTGTCGGGGTCGGCATGAAAAACAAGCGTGCTTATAACCTGCAACTAACTGACAGGGAGATTGCGCGTCCATATGGTGAATTATCCCCACAATAAAAACAGATCCTGAACTGTCTTTTATTGCGCAAAGTTTATTAATCTGGAATCAGAGCCATGAGTCTAAAAAACACGCTTTCTGAAACTCTCACATCTTCGCTTAACCGTTATCGCCTTGATATCCCGTCCTGCACGTCACCTCTGGACGTTGAAGAGTTCAGTGGCCGCGAATGTATGAGTGCGTTGTATCTGTACACCATTCGTTTCACCAGTGTTGACCACGATATTTCTGCAGAACAGTTACTGAATAAGTCTGCCACTCTCTCAATGGGAACAGGCTCCCTGGCTGCCATGACTGGAATGAAGGTGATCCATGGCACCGTGACACATTTTCGACGTATCAGTGGCTCAGCAGATCAGTCTACTTACCAGATTCTCGTTGAACCGTTTTTTGCGCTTTTGGGCCGGCAGTTCCGTACTCACCGTTTTTTTGTTAACAAATCCGTCCCGGAAGTGGTGGAGCAGGTATTGCAAGAACACGGCCTGCACGGCTGGGAGTACGAGTTCAATCTCAAACAGAACTACCCGAAGCGTGAGCAGATAAACCAGTATCAGGAGAGCGACCTTACCTTTATTCAGCGTTTGCTGGCCGAGGTGGGGATATTTTACTGGTTCACTCTCCAGGAGGATACGCAGTCGGAAGTAGTACACTTTGCCGACGCACAGCGTGCGCTGATGTTTGGTAAAACGTTGCCAGTAAACAGTCCGTCCGGGATGAGTGACAGCGGCACGGATTCGGTGTGGGGGCTCAACGTCTCACACAACGTGGTGGAAGCGAACGTCACCACGAAAGATTACAACCACCGTGACGCGCAAAGCATACTCCAGTCCGCCCCTGCCGATATGACGCGGGGCGACGGGGAAGGGATGACCTACGGCGAGGTGTATCACTACCGACTGCGCCACCTTGAGCGCGGCGATAAAATTGATCCGCAGGCGGAAACCGCCAACTTCTATGCACGTCTTGACCATGAGCGTTTTCTGGCGGATCAGACGTTGATAACCGCTGCCAGTACCGATTCCACCCTTTCTCCGGCGCAGGTTCTTACCATCACCGACAGCCTGCCGCCGACTTTGCCAGAAACGTTTCAGGCACCAGTGTTGATTGTCAGTACACATTTCACCGCCAGCCGAAAAGATGCACTGCGTGTGGATATCATAGCTGTCCCGTACAGCGAAACGCTGTGCTGGCGTCCGCCGCTGCTGCCGCGCCCGAAGGTGACCGGTACCATGACCGCGCGCGTCACCAGCGCAAAGGCTAACGATATCTATGCCTGGCAGGATGCGTCCGGCCTGTACCGGGTGAAGTTTGATGCCGACCGGGATGACAAGTCGCAGGGCCAGGAGAGTATGCCGGTGCGCCTCGCCAAACCCTACGGCGGTGATGTGTACGGCTTCCACTTCCCGTTAATTCAGGGGACAGAAGTGGCAATAGCGTTTCATGAGGGCGACCCTGACCGGCCGTATATCGCCCATGCCCTGCACGACTCCCGCCACGTCGACCATGTCACGGAGAAGAACAGCACCCGCAACGTGATCCGCACGCCGGCGAACAACAAACTGCGGATGGAGGACAAACGCGGCGCGGAGCATATCAAGCTCAGTACCGAGTACGGCGGCAAAACGCAGCTGAACCTGGGGCATAATGTGGATGCCGGGCGGACACTTCGGGGAGAAGGATTTGAGCTGAGAACTGACTCGTGGGGAGCCATACGTGGTGGGAAGGGGATTTTTATCAGCGCTGATATACAGCAATCAGCCGAAGGGGTAATGCTGGATATGGCTGCGGCTCTTAACCAGCTGCAGCAGGCTCAGAGTCTGGTAGAGTCTTTGAGCAGTGCGGCAGAAACGGCGAAAGCAGAACTGGCTGACATGCAGATCCAGAAAACCTTACTCAGCGAGGCTCTGACAGAGCTTAAAAAATCTGCATTGTTACTGTCCGCTCCTGCGGGGATAGCGCAGGTTACACCAAAATCTCTGCAATTATCTGCCGGTGAAAATATCATTGCCACGAGTGGTGGTAATACCGATTTCAGCATCATGAAGAAACTGACAGTGGCAGTTGGCGAGCGAATCAGTCTTTATGCCCAGAAGCTAGGTATCAAACTGTTTGCCAGTAAAGGTAAAGTGGAGATACAGGCTCAGGGAGATGAAATGACGCTGGATGCACTGAAGGATATCCGGGTTAGCAGTAGTGAGGGAAAAATAATAATTAGTGCGAAAAAGGAAATTATCCTGACCAGTGGTGGTGGGTATATTCGGATCGCTGATGGGACGGTTGAGTGTGCAGCGCCAGATAAAATAATTGAGCGTGGTGCGGTATGGCAGAAATTCGGTGGTCAGAGTATTAGTGAAGCGGCCCAGCAGTGGGATAGCGCAGATTTTGCTATTACACCGGAAGTGCGCTGGCCGTATGATGATGCCCCTATTGCAGGACAGTTGATCAGATTAGTTAGTGAAGATGGAACCGAACAGAAACTTACAACCTCAGGTTCAGGAAGTGCTCCAAAGCAATCAGGAATCAATGCTGAATTGTTAAAAGCGTATTTAGAGGATAAGGACTAAGAGATGAGTAATGTATCTTGGGATAATCATGAAAGTATTCTTCGGGGTCACTCTATAGTAATGGATGCAAAAGAGAAGGATGCCAAGGCGGTAATTTATAAAACGCCTGATAGAGTTATTCCTGTAATTTTCCTACCTGGTGTTATGGGTAGTAATTTAATGACAAAAAATGGGAATGGACCTTCTGATGCTCTTTGGCGATTAGATGATAACAAAACTGTCGCTAAATGGTTTTTCCGAGGTCCCAAGGATAGACGGCAAAAATTAGATCCAAATAAAGTTGTAGTGGACCCTGGTGGCAAAATTGATAAAGATTTAGCAGACTGCCATTTTATTTCACGGCGTAAGCGTGGATGGGGAGAGGTCTCTTATTTGAGTTATGGGCAGTTTTTGCCGTGGTTACAATCTGCTCTTGATGATTTCGACAATGCAAAAGAAGATTTACGAACAAGACTTATAGGTATGAATCTTAATCTCGAATTAGGTGAGGAACCATTGGGAAAAGATGAAGTGAGTCTTAGTTATAAGTATTTATATCCTGTACATGTAGTGGGGTATAACTGGCTTGATAGCATTGTGCCTTCATCGGAAATATTGCTTTCGAAAATAATTGAAATTATACAGTCCTATAAAGATTTAAATAAAATGTGTGAAAAGGTTATTTTGGTAACCCACTCGATGGGAGGATTGGTTGCACGATATTGTTCTGAATTGAAAAAAGGTAATAATCTTATTTTGGGGGTGGTGCATGGAGTGCTGCCAGCGATAGGGGCTGCTTCAGCCTATCGACGTATGAAAGCAGGGATGGAGTATGAAGGGGTCAAAGGAAAGGCTGTATCTTTGGTTGCTGGGGGAAATGCTGCAGAAATGACAGCTGTTCTTTCTCAATCACCAGGCCCACTGCAGTTATTGCCTGGTATTGAATATGGCCGAAATTGGTTTAAGATTAAGGATGGAGAGCAAATATATCAAAAGCCAAATTTGAATCCATTTGTGGAAATATATAAGGTTCGTGGGTATTGGTGGAGTTTATGTGAAGAAAACTTGATTGATCCAAATGTTAAAACATCAAATAAAGAACAGATTGATAATGCCTGGCAATCATATAGAAGAATGATGGATGAAAAAGTTCAACCAGTAATAGAAGCATTGAGTGGATGTTATCACAATTGTACTCATTCTTTTTATGGAGGTTCAACTCCTACCTTGGGAGATTTAATTTGGGAAGGTAGTACAAATTACCTGGATGAAAGATTAGCGAGGAATCAGAGAAGGTTTCCTTTGGATGGGCGAGCATTAGGGAAAGAAGGTGAAGAGATTTTTACAAGTAGAACGGTGGCAACACCGTTAGGCGGGGGCGGTTGGAAAACTGGAATATACCAGGAGTACAAAATTGCTGATCCAACTGATTTAGGTGATGGTACAGTTCCTGTTCGTTCTTCTAAAATACCGGATAGATATTTACGTTCGCGTTGTAAATTGTCCGTGGCGCATGAACCAGCCTATACAGATCCAGATGCGCAAGTTTATACTTTATGGGCAATCATAAAAATAGTACAAGAAATAAAACAAACCTCTTTGAGATATCACGATGCATACTAAAAAAAATCTTTCAGTTATGCTATTGATTGTTATAACTATAGCTACGGTTTTGTTTTGGCCAAAATCACCGGTGCCTACAGAACAGTTAACTGCAAATGAGCGTAAGGTTATGGATGAGAAAATGGGTAATTATACTCCACGTTGTATTGGAAGGTATTTAATTGATCTTCCTGAGGATTTTGTTTTTAAAGGCGGGTTAACTATGATAAATGATAAACAAATAGAAACTCAGCGAATGTATCTTCCAGCATTTGAACAACGAATCCGACTAAGAGAAAAAGAATTGCAGGAGTTAAAACCAATTCATACGATAAATTCTCCGTTCTTAAAAAAAATTTATAAATTGCCCGCTGGAATGAATGGTGTAATATTTGAGTATGCAAGCAGTGAAGTTGCTCCAGATGCATTTCGGAATTTAGAAGGACATGTATATGATAATGGAGTAGCCTTTAAATTAATAATCGATGCTGTTAATGCTGATGGGGAGCGCTATGCAGAAGAGCGTAATAATGAACCAGATGTTTATTATAATAATGTCGATAGAAAGGTTCATAGTATGATTTCATTTCTGGGAAGATTACAAGGGCGCGAAGCAGATGTTATACCTAAGAGCAAAGGCTTGTGCATACCCAATGGCATAATCGAAGGGACCAGTGATGAAAAAGAAGAAGTTTCTTTTTCTTATCAATCTAGTGCTAATTCAAATGTATACGTGAATATTGAGACTAATAATTTTCTTCAGGAGGACCATTCAATGTTAGAGCGTAGTTCTGATATATCGAGTGTGTTATCCAGAGAAAAAATGAGAACAATAATGAAAGGTTATAAAAAAATAAATGGACTAGAAGCAGAGGAGTGGTTGACGGTAGGCCTGGGGGATGATGTTCTTAGTGGGCACAATTTTATTCTAAATATAAATGAAAAACATGGTGATTATAAATCTCCTTTTTTACGCGTCAATATGATGCATGGTCCATTACCTGATCAGCACTTATCAGAAAAAGAGATTCATTATCTTTGGCAGAAAATTATTGAAACCACACGTATTCGTTCTAATGCTATTTAGTTTGAGGAAGTGTTTTCCATTAACCGCAGTATAAAAAATAACAACAGAGGAATTGCCGATAGTGGTGTTATATTTTATCCACCACACGTGAGTAATAAAACAACCAGATTTGTCGGGTTGATTGCTGAGGATGGTGAGCATCAGTACAATAAATTTGAGCTTTTACCACCGGATGCTGACGGCGATGGTACGGTTCCAGTATGCGGAGCCATTTTTAAGGCTCCAGGTCTTAAATCACAGGCAGGATTTAGTGTGGATCACGAAGGTGCCTATAAAAGCGAGGAGTCGCGCTGGTTTACCTTGAGGGCCATTCTTAAAATTGCGCAAGACATAAAAAATACAGGGTTGGTCTATGAAGATTAATAAAAATTTAAGTGTTGCTTTTTTTATTATTTCTGCTGGTGCGATACTTTGGTGGTATAACCGACCCTATCCCCCAAAGGAAAATCTTACGTCCCGCCAGGAGGCAAATGTGGAAAAAATGTTGAAAGAAATGAAAACTCGCTGTGTTGGACGTTACTTAATTGACTTGCCCGCATCATTCTTACCATATCGGGATTCTCAGCGGTTGGAGGATCCGGATAGTTGGGATACAACTATTAATATGCCTGATGATGATCGAAGGAGAAGATCATTTATTTCAACCAAACGTATGTATTATCCTGCATTCCTGCAGTTCATTCAACGGCGCGAAAAAGAATTAAGAAATGAAACAGTAGTGGAACCTCAGGATGGCCCTTATCTGAAAAAAGTCTGGAAGTTACCAGATGGATTGAAAGGGATAATGTTTCAACGGAATGAAAGCCTTATTACCCCGGATGCTGTACAAATAATAGAATCTTATTTATACACAAATGGTGTAGCTATTAAATTGCTAAAAAGAACTTATAATGACTCGTCTCCACGCTACGAAAAAGAAAGAGATGGCGATCCAATTCAGAATTTTGTTGTCCGTGATATTGACAGAATGAATAATCTGCTTTCACGGATAACGGGCAGACAGGAAGACGAAATTCCAAAGATCCCTGGGAGTTGCGTTGCCGATGCTTTTATCGCTACTGATAAATATGCTCAGGAACAGGAAGATATTTATCGTAATTATTTGAGCGATGAGGTTCGTGGATTAAAAGTTTCTTTGAATATGGATAATTTCACAAAAGGGAGTGACGCTGTACTACAGCGAACCGGACAAATTGAGCATGATTTCGCGCAGGTGAATGGTCGTATTGTCAGGAAGGGGGCTTTCGATGTTAACGGACTGTACGTCGAAGAAATGCTGATGATGGCACCACAACCACCGGATAGTAAACCCAGATATAGTTTCGGTCTTTATATTAATGAAAAAACGACCAGTTATAACAATCCTGAATTGACGGTAGAATTGAACAATTTTCCTCAAACTCCTTTACCTTATTCGCAGGAAGAACTCATTGCTTTCTGGGATGCGATAACACATACAATACGTTTGCGCCCGAATGCTTTTTAAAAAAAAGAGGAAAGACTATGCCAGCATTAGTCTGTCTTGGAGATTCAACCACACACGGTGGTAAAGTTATTTCAGCGTCTTCCACAATGTTTATTAGCGGTGTTCAGGTCGCACTGGTTGGTGACTTGATATCCTGTCCGGAACATGGACCAAACCGTATTATTGAAGGTGATTCTACAGCATCAGAAGAAGGAGTGTCTGTAGTTGTGGATAATTGCTTATGCGAATGCGGTTGCCGCGTCATTAGTTCTTATGCCGAAAACAGTATTGAGTCATAATTATGCAATGGCCTGTTCCTGATATTCCAGTGAAACATCCCGTCTCTCGTCCTGTGAATAAAAAGTGGGGAGGGATGCTTTTTCTTATGGTGATTACCGGGGGAGCGCTGTTAGTTTTTGTGGGCAGAGCGACCAGTTACGGAGAGGTAATTCTTTATGGAGCACTACCTGCGTTTTTGATCTGGCTATGCTTCTATGGGATAATCTGGCACCGTTATGAGCAATCTGTCAACAATGCGCTGCTATGGAATAAAGAGTCAGAACGTATAAAAATATATTGGCAAAACTGGTGTATGCAGCAATGGGGGATTGTGAGCAATGTGGTTTTGACACCAGAAAAAGAAGGAGTAAGTGCTTTGCTTGGGGATTATGCGGATATACCCGCTTATCCTTGCAAACCCCGCCCATTATATGTCACCCTTATAGGGTTGTATAACCGACTGAAATATATTGATATTCATTCAGAAAGGCAATGCCCAGGTTATCGTCACTTTCTTTTCTCGATCCAAATACTTCTTCCTGATATGCGCATGCAACACTCTGTCAGTAAAGCTGTTTATGAACAGTGGGATTTGTATCCTGAATATATTAACTCAGTAGATGATGTCCAGTCTGAAGCAGAATCGAAGGGACTTATTCTTTTGCTTTGCATTCAGGACTGGTTTACTGATAATAACAAAAAACACAGTGAGTTTATTTCTGCACAGATTATCACATCAGTTTCATTCGCTTCAGAGCATAAATTACCAATTATAGCCGGGGTTGGACGGGTTTTGTCTTCTGATTCCCTAAGTGAAGGTCTGGATATTTTGTGTGAGTACAGTAGATTAACTGATATACGGTTACGTCACGTCTGGTTGACGGGCACTGACGGTGATGATCGGGTGAACATTATTCAGTATGCCGCAGATCTGCCGTGGGAACTGCCGGCGAAGCTCCCCTGCCATTTACTTGATCATACATTTGGCCCCAGTGGACCACTATCATTCCCTGTCTCTGTTGCGTTGATGGTTGATGCAGCCGTAAATACAGGTGAAATACAATTGATCATTTCCTGTCAGAAAGGAAAAGGATATTCATTTTGTCTGGTTGCTCAGGAGTTATTTTTATGACGGCGAAAAAACTAATAGCTGAGAACCGCTACAGTATTACTGGATATATTATTCTGATAATCGGTCTCGCCGGAATATGTGCGTTGTTACTGTTCCTTAATCAGAACAGAGTGGTTGCGTTTGGTGTGACGATGCCGACGGCATGGATGATCTGGGGAGTGGTATTTTCCGGGTTATTATCTGGTGTGATTGTATTTCCATTCTGGTTGCGGCGAAAGTTTAGAAAGGAGCAACACATTTACAATCCAGAAAATATTCTGGCCAGTAAAGGAATTCAGAAAGCAACAACGAAAGTTAATTCATTTGTTTCACTGCCATCGAATGAAATCCGCCAGGCTATGCGCTACCAGTATGGCCGCACCTGGTCCCGCAAGCTCCGCATCCTGCTCGTGACCGGCAGCACCGCTGACATCGAACAACTCACCCCAAACCTCACGCAGGAGCTTTGGCAGGAAGATCAAGGCACGCTGCTTTTGTGGGGCGGTGACCTGAAGACCCCGGCAGACACCGACTGGCTGGCAGCCTTGCGTAAACTGCGCCGCCGCCCGGTGGACGGCATCGTGTGGGTCACGTCACAACTGGAACGACAGGCAGAAAACGATGCGCCGGCACTCTCGCCAGATGCGATGGACAGCCTCGCCGCGTCGCTCAGTGCGCGTTATGCTGCCCTGGGCTGGCAACTGCCGCTGTACGTCTGGTCCCTGCATACCCGCGCCGGGCAGCAGGCCGATCGGATCACCCAGCCCGTTGGTTTTCTGCTGCCATCTGGCAGTCGCCCGGAAGGGCTAAGCAATCAGCTTGCCACCCTGACACCTGCTCTTATTGCACAGGGTATTCAGCAGATATGCACGAAGGTCCAGCATAATTTCCTGTTGAATCTGGCCGACCAGCTCTCACGCATGCCGGAAACGGTGGCAGGGCCGCTGTCGATTCTGCTCAATCCATACCGTCCACTCCCGCTGGCAGGCGTGGTGTTCAGCCCGCCGTCAGCGGGAGCCGCGCGCAGCGTGAAACACCACTGGGGTAAGGATAACCGCTGGGACATTATTACTGATTCGGTGCAGTCGCTCCCGGCGGGCCTGCGCCCGCGTAAGCCCGGCATCAGCGCTCCAAAAATACTCCTGGGTGCGGTCATTGTATTGATGGTGGGATGGGGCATTTCGATGATGGTCTCCTTCACCGCCAACCGCAGTCTGGTAGCGTCCGCACAGGAGCAAGTTCAACAGGCCTCCGCAGACAATCAGCCGCTGGCTGCGCGTCTGCAGGCGCTTTCGGAACTGCAGAAAACCCTTTCCCGCCTTCAGTATCGCGCGGAACACGGTGCGCCGTGGTACGCCCGCGGCGGCCTTAGCCAGAATGATGAACTCCTGGCGGCCTTGCTGCCGCGCTACGGCGAAAATGCGATACCGCTGCTGCGCGATGCGGCGGCTACCCATCTTCAGAAACAGCTGAGCGCCTTCGTGCAACTTCCGCCGGACAGCCCACTACGCGAGAAGATGACCAAAACCGCTTACGACCAGTTGAAACTGTACCTGATGCTGGCCCGACCGGAGCGAATGGACGCCGCCTGGTTCTCCGGCATGCTGATGCAGGACTGGCCGCAGCGTTCGGGTGTGAAAGACGGCATCTGGCAGGGAAGCGGCACTTCGCTGCTTCGGTTCTACGGCGCCAATCTGGTGACCCACCCGCAGTGGCGATTGCATCCTGATGAAGGGCTGATTAGCCAGGCACGGACGCTGCTGATCCGCCAGATGGGGATGCGTAACAGCGAATCCACGCTGTACCAGAAGATGCTCGCGCAGGTGGCAAACCAGTATGCCGACATGCGCCTGTCGGACATGACCGGCGATACGGATGCGTCGCGCCTGTTCACGACCGGTGAAGTGGTGCCGGGGATGTTCACCCGCCAGGCGTGGGAGCAGGCGGTGCAGCCCGCCATTGAAAAGGTCGTCAGGGAGCGTCGCGATGAAATGGACTGGGTACTGAGCGACACTAAACAGCCAGCCACACAGCAGGCCTCCCCGGACGCGCTGAAAGCGCGCCTGACGGAACGATACTTTGCTGATTTTGGCGGCGTCTGGCTCGACTTCCTCAATAGCCTGCGACTCCAGCCGGCAGCCACGCTGTCGGACGCTATTGACCAGTTGACCCTGATGGCCGATGTGCGTCAGTCGCCGCTGGTAGCCCTGATGAACACCCTGAGCGTACAGGGACGCACCGGGCAGACCGGGGAGGCAATATCCGATTCGCTGGTCAAATCGGCGAAAAACCTGTTTAACCGCGATGAGCAACCCGCCATCGACCAGCAGGTCGGTGCTCATGGCCCGCTCGATGCAACCTTTGGGCCGGTACTGGCGCTGATGGGCAGTCAGACGAAAGGGACGGGCAATGCGGACCTCAGCCTGCAAACCTTCCTGACTCGCGTGACTCAGGTGCGCCTGCGCCTACAGCAGGTGACCAATGCCACCGATCCGCAGGCGATGACCCAGGCGCTGGCTCAGACGGTGTTCCAGGGAAAGGCGGTGGATTTAACCGAAACCCGGGACTACGGCAGCCTGGTGGCGGCGGGACTGGGCCAGGAGTGGAGCGGCTTCGGGCAGACGGTATTCGTTCGCCCCATGGAACAGGCCTGGCAGCAGGTGCTGACCCCGGCAGCGGAAAGCCTCAATGCCCAGTGGCAAAGCGCGGTGGTCGCGGACTGGAACACGGCGTTTGGCGGCAGGTATCCGTTTAAGGATGTCAGCAGCGAGGTATCCCTGCCGCTGCTGGCGAAATACCTCAATGCCGATTCCGGACGCATTACGCAGTTTCTGCAGACCCGGCTAAACGGCGTACTGCATAAAGAAGGAAGTCACTGGGTGCCGGACAGCATAAACGCTCAGGGGTTAACCTTTAATCCGGCCTTCATTCGCGCGGTCGATACCCTGAGCCACCTCTCCGATGTGGTGTTTACCAACGGCGAGGCCGGGCTTTCTTTTGAGATCCGCCCCGGCACGGCTGATGGCGTTATGCAAACCACGCTGGTGATTGATAGCCAAAAGCTGAGTTATATGAACCAGATGCCCGCCTGGAAGCGATTCACCTGGCCTGCGGATACGGAAGCCCCGGGGGCGGCCCTGAGCTGGATCAGTACCCAGGCCGGAACGCGGCAGTACGCCGATATGTCCGGCGCATGGGGCTGGATACGGCTCCTGGACAAAGCCACGGTCAGCGCCTACCCGGGAACGGGCAGTAGCTGGAGTCTGAGCTGGCAGGCTCAGGATGGCAGGCCGCTGAACTATACCCTGCGCACCGAAGCGGGAGAAGGGCCGCTGGCTCTGTTGAAATTACGTAATTTTAGCCTGCCGGAGGCCATATTCAGCGTCAGCGCACCTGCAATGGCCTACCCGACAGAGGACGAAGATAATACAGAGGAGACGTACTGATGGCGACCGTTGAGACATTGATTAGCGCCTGCCAGGCCAATGCGGATGACGTGGCTGCGCGGACGCAACAGCGTCTGTCGCTATGGGAAAACTGGCTGCAACCGGTATCAGCTGAAAATCCAGTCGGGGAAGACCCGGGCTACGATGATGATTTTCAGCAGATGCGGGAGGAGGTAAACAAACTCTCCGGCGCAGACACGGACCTGGTCTGTCAGCTTGCCGAAAAACTGCTGACCACCACAACCAAAGATATTCGCGTGGTCTCTTATTATGCCTGGGCGCGCCTGCATCGCGATGGTGAGGCGGGCCTGGCAGACGGTCTTGAGCTGATGGCAGCATTAGTGCTGCGTTATGGCGTACAACTGCATCCGCAGCGCGAGCGCAGTCGCCAGGGGGCGTTCGAATGGCTTGCCAGCGCCAGAATGCTCGACAGCCTCGCACGTTACCCGGAAGTCAACAATGCCGATACCCTGCGTACTGCCGGTGCACTGTTACTGCTGGAGCAGGCAGGAGAAATCGTTTTACCGGCTGGGCTTTACACCGCGCTGGAAACGCGTCTGCAAAAATCCGGCGGCCCGGAGGCCGTTGTGCCGCAAAACGTTAGCGATACCGGTCATACATCCATGACGGACGCGAACGTGCCCTCGCTGGGCGGAATCGCGTCAGGGCAGGAGCTGCTGGCGCAGGCGCGAGTGCTGGCTGATTACCTGAGAAACCAGCCGGAAGGCTGGCTGTCCGCCCACCGTTTAATAAAAAACCTTCGCCACGACACGCTTCACCAGCTACCGGCTCTCCTGGCAGACGGCAGAACCCGCATTGAGCCGCCGAAACCCGACCAGCGGGCGCTTCTGAAACGCCTGTATTTGCAGCAGAGCTGGCGGGAGTTGATGGAGGAGGCGGACAACCTGCTGTCACGCGGGGCCAACCATCTGTGGCTGGATGTGCAGTGGTATCTGCATCAGGCGCTGGTAAAATCAGGCCGTGAACACGAGGCGGCCATTATCCAGGCTGACCTGAAAGGGTTTCTCTCACGTCTGACGGGGCTGGAGACGCTGGCCTTTAACGACGGTACGCCCTTTGCCGACGAAGTGACGCTTAACTGGATCCAACAGCAAGTGCAGGAGAGTACGACAGGCTGGTCTGAGGCACACACGCTCGGGGCTTCTCCCGCAGTGGGCGATGAGGACATTCTGCAGCTTGAGACAGAAGCCTTAGCCCTTGCCGATAGCGAAGGGACGGAGGCTGCGCTGGCGTGGCTGCAAAATCGCCCTGGCATCACCTCAAGGCGCAACCGCTGGCTGCTGCGTCTGTTGATGGCGAGAGTCGCCGAGCAGACGGGCAAAAATGAGCTGGCGCTGCACCTTTTGGGTGAGCTGGACGACGGGGCGACAACCGTCACGCTCACCCAGTGGGAACCCGGGCTGCTGTTTGAAGTAAAAGCCCGCCGCCTGAAACTGCTGCGCATGAAAGCAGGACGTAGCGAGGCTGATAAGGCACGTCTGAATCCGGAAATGGAGCTGCTGCTGGCTGGGCTGGTTGCAATTGATCCGGTAAAAGCCGCAGTACTGTGTAACTGATTACGCTCTCACCACATTATTTGTTCTATAAGGAAATAGAAACATATGCGTTTCGTAAAAAACGTTTTGTTGTCTTTTGTATTTTTGGCGTCAGGATGCACAGCTCTGCTTTGGAGCGGTAATGAAGTCGTTGAACATCGATATGGATATTCAACGGTTATTGAGGACAATGTAACGGCGGTTTTTCAGTATAAAAACCTTTCTGTCACGGCCTTGCAGGGTACATCTTCAATAAAAATAGCTATTCCTGAAAATGGGGTTGCATTTCTGGGGAAAAAGAATGTTTATATTCTTACCGCTGGGGCTAATGATCTTCTGGCGCTAGACAAAATATCGACTCAATACCCTTTAGTCTCGGGCTTCGAGAAAAAAGATGCTTTAAGGCTTAAACTTAAAAATCCAAATAATGATGATGCAGTATTAAGTTTATCCGATGAACTCTTTGTATTCGTCAATCAACACATTAAAACAATTACAGACCACGATGTCGAAACGTTAAAGCAGGCTGGTTTTCAGCGTAAAGGTGAAGATTATGTCAAACGTATATCTTTAGCTGGGGTAATACTTCCTCGTGAGAAAAATAACAGTTTGTTCAACGATATGACGTTACTGGATAAACCCCATAAGGTCGAATTTTATGTCGATAATGATTCTACAGAATTCCATCCTGTTAATTTAGTGACAAATGTCGTTCTCACGCCTTTCGCCGCGGTTGCTGATATCGTTTTTTTCCCAATTAGTATTCGCGTGTTAGGGCTAATTACCAACTCCGCTACTGGACGTTAACGATCTGGAATCTATGGAAGATTTAACCCTGCGTTATTTTGACGCCGAAATGCGCTACCTGCGCGAGGCGGCAAAGGAGTTCGCGCAAACCCACCCGGACCGGGCGGCGATGCTGGATCTTGATAAGGCCGGTACGCCAGACCCGTACGTCGAGCGCCTGTTTGAAGGCTTTGCCTTCTCGATGGGCCGTCTGCGCGAAAAAATTGATGACGACCTGCCGGAGCTGACGGAAGGGCTGGTCAGCATGCTGTGGCCACACTACATGCGCACCATTCCGTCGCTGTCGATTGTGGCGTTCAGCCCGGACGTTGCGGCGATGAAGATGAGTGAAGTCATTCCCGCCGGGCTGGAAATCTTGTCCCGCCCGGTAGGGCAGAAAAATACCGTTTGCCGCTACCGCACCACCCGTGATCTGGTGCTCGACCCACTGGTGGTGTCAGACGTGGTGATGACCACAGAGCCGGACGGACGTTCAGTCCTGCGGTTACGCTTCACTTGCAGCGGCCAGGCCGACTGGTCGCAGGTCGATCTGCGCCGACTGCCGTTGTATCTCGGGGAAGAGGTTGTGACGGGCAGCGCCCTGCACCTGTGGCTGACCAAACGCCAGGCCAGTCTTTACCTGCGTTTGCCGGGTCAGACGGATCGCATCGCGTTCGACGGTTACTTCTCGCCAGGCGGCTTTGGCGATGAAGACGGCCTGTGGCCCAAAGCGGGCAGTGCGTTTAGCGGGTATCAGCTGCTGCTGGAGTATTTCACGTTCCGCGAAAAATTTATGTTCGTGCACCTTAACGGCCTGGAAAACATCACACTGCCGTCGGGGACAGAACATGTTGATATCGAAGTGGTGTTCAGCCAGGTCTGGCAGAGCGATTTGCCGGTGACCCGCGACGCCCTGCGCCTGCACTGCGTGCCGGTGATCAACCTGTTCACGCTTGAGGCCGATCCGCTGACCATCAGCGGGCTGGAAAGCGAGTACCTGCTGCGTCCGAAGCGCCTGCAGGACGGGCACACCGAGATTTACTCCGTTGACAGCGTTACCGGCTCCGGGCGTACCGGGGATGCGCGCTATGTGCCGTTCACCAGCTTCCGTCATCAGGGCGGGATGATGCGCCGCCACGCGCCGGAACGCTATTTCCACACTCGCGTGAAGCGGGGCGTGAACGGCATGCACGATACCTGGCTGATCCTCGGCGGCCAGCAGTGGGAGGCTGACCGGGAAATAGCCCGGGAAACCGTGTCGTTGCGTATCACCGGCACCAACGGCCAACTGCCGCGCCGGGCGCTGCAAAGCACGCTGCTTGACCGCTGTGAACAGGTCTCCGAAACGCCGCTAACCGTGCGCAACCTGTGTAAGCCGACGCTCCCGGCCTACCCCCCTGCGGAAGATCGTTTCCACTGGCGGGTGATGAGCCATCTGGGAACCCGTTTTCTGAACATGATGAGCAGCGCTGATGTGCTGCGCGGCACGCTGTCGCTCTATAACTGGCGGGACGATGAGTTAAACAACCGTCGCCTGGACGCCATTCTGGACGTCAGGCACCACCGTATTCAGCGTTTCGAAGAGGGGTTTCTGCTGCGGGGTCTGGACGTGGAAGTGACGCTCGACAGCAACGGCTTTACGGGTGAAGGCGACATCCACCTGTTTGGTGAAATGCTCAACCGCTTTTTCGCCCTGTACGCCGACATGAACCAGTTTAACCAGCTCACGCTGATTGTTCAGCCTGAAGGGAAGTGTATCCGGTGGAAAGAAAATCAAAGTCCGCGCCTGCCCGGATAATGGAAAGGGTACGGCCCCAACTGCCGTACATGAATTTTTACCGCTTCTGCCGGTTGCTTGAACAAAGTCAACCGGATGCGCCGGTGCCCGGCAGCGACTGGCAGCTACGTCAGGAGCCTGTCCGTTTCCGCCCGCATCCGGGGATGGGGTTTCCGGCCAGTGAAATCAGGGGGCTGACGGAGCCGGAACCGGAACATACGCATCTGTCGCCATCGGTCAATATCACCTTTATGGGCCTGTACGGCGTCGAATCGCCGCTGCCGACGCACTATATCGACGATATCGCCCAGCGGCGGGAGGGAGTTGAAGCCACACGCGATTTTCTCGATATCTTCAACCATCGGCTGATCGCCCAGTATTACCGTATCTGGCGGAAGTACTCTTATCCGGCGACCTTTGAGGCGGGCGGCACGGACAATACCTCGCAGTATCTGCTTGGGCTGGCGGGGCTGGGGATACCCGGTTGTGCGGACAATACCGCCACGCCGCTGTCGCGCTTTCTGGCGCTGCTGCCGGTCATGTTGCTACCGGGACGCACGGCGGAGGGGATCGCTGCGCTGGTTCAACTCCTGGCACCGGATACCCGTGCGACGGTGTATCCCCACGACCGTTGCCGCATCGAGCTGAAGCATCCGCTCACCATGAGTACGCAGCGGCCGATTGGCCTGCGGATTCGCCCTGTCATGGGCACGCACGGAACGGACGTGAATGGTCAGGTGCTGTTGCAGTTGACCTCAGATAACCCCGAAGAGGTGCGCGGCTGGCTACCCGGCGGGGAGCTGCACGGCGATCTGATGGCGCTGCTGCATGTCTATCTGGGATCGCATCTGGACGTGCGGATGCAGCTGTGCGTGGCGCGGTATCTGCTGCCGGATGCCCGGCTGGCATGCAATGACGTCCAGGGGAGCCAGATCGGACGGACGGCGGTACTGCGGCCGCTCAATGCGCAGCAAAACAATAATGACGTTATCACCATTCACCTGGGCCGTTATCAGCGCGTTCAGGAAAATATTCACCGAAGGGAGAGCGATGAAGATGGCGATTACCGCTGGTAACACCACCGCTACGCTGCTGGCATTAACACTCGCCACGGCCTTAACCGGCTGCGGGCTGACGCAAACGGTAAAAGACGGGACGGTCTCAATGACCCGCTCCATTTTTTACAAACAGGTTAAAACCCTGCATCTGGATATTCAGGCGCGCTCGGGGGTAAATAACAACGCGAAAGGGGCGTCGCTGGCGACGGTCGTACGCATTTACCAGCTGAAAGACCGCAAGGCATTCGACAGCACCGATTATCCGTCGCTGTTTGCCGATGACAGCCAGGCCATTAAAGCTGACCTGGTGGCCGAAAAAGATATCCGTCTTCGTCCTGGAGAATCCGTGACGCTGGACATGCCGCTGGAAGAGGCGGCGCAGTTTGTCGCGGTGGCGGGGATGTTTATGTCGCCGGACCAGGCGAACAATACATGGCGCCTGGTCCTCACCCGCGACGAACTCGACCCGGATAAACCTCGTATTATTGAAGCCAGCAATAACCGCCTGACCCTGCAACCGCTTAAGGAGGACTGAAATGCCACGTCCGTCTCTGTATGAAACGCTTTTCGGCAACTTCGCCGGCGGCCTCGACCTGAACAGCGTCAGCGAGGAGAACCAGCTCATCCTTTCAGTGCTGGACAACATGCAGCGCATTCTCAACTGCCGCGCCGGGACGCTGGCACATCTGCCGGACTACGGCCTGCCGGATATGACCAAAATCCTCCAGGGGATGCCCGGCACCGCGCACCAGCTGATCACGACGCTCTCCGCCGTGCTGCTGAAATACGAGCCGCGCCTGAGCAAAATCACCGTAGTGATGCTGGATCAGAGGCAGCCTGGCGAGCTGCGCTACGCCATTGATGCGGAACTAAAGGGCATCGGACTGGTGCGCTACGGTACCGAGTTTATGCCGGAAGGCAGGGTCTTAATCCGCCATCTGAAACAGCAGCAGTACCTCGATGTACGCGCCGCAATCTAGTTTTTTTCTCAGGCAAAAACGGTTATGACGACACATTCTGAGCGCCACCTTAATACCGGCGGCGATCCGCGCACGCTTGCGGATTATGCCGCCCTTCGCGATGAGATGAACAAGCTGACGCATCCGGCACGCCCGGATGTTAACTGGCAGCTTGCGGAAACGCTCTGCCTCTCGCTGTTTGAGCACAACGGGATTGAGCTGCAGACCACCGCCTGGTATACGCTTGCCCGTACTCAACTGGCCGGTTTGTATGGCATGAATGAAGGTCTGGCGATCCTGGCTACGCTGGTTGCCCGGCAGTGGGGAGAAATCTGGCCGCAGCCGGTCCACGCGCGAATGGAGATCCTCAGCGCGCTGAGCAGGCGGCTACAGCAGGCGATGCGCACCCGGACGCTAACGTATGCGGATTTGAGCCAGCTCTACCAGGCGGAGGAACATCTGAATACCCTGGGTGAGGTGTTGCAGCGTCTGGAATTGAAACACGCCAGCCAGCTTGATGCCCTGCGCATCCTGATGCATAACACGGCGGCGCGGCTGGAAAACAGCGACAACACCGGCGTGAGTGTGCCCCATGACGCGGCGCTCACGCCTGAAAAAAGCCTCTCCAACCCGGAAGAGCAGGTGAAATGGGTATACGTGGTACAGCCCGATCCGCTGCCGAATGTGCAGGTGGCGACCGAAAGTACACCCCCGGTTAAACCCTGGAAGCCGTTTGCGGCCGGTATGCTGACCATGCTGGTGGTGGCAGGTGCGGCCGCGTGGGGTTGGCAGGCACTTCATCAGCCTGACCCGGCACAGACGCAGCTCGCCGCCACGCTGGCCCCGTTACCCGCCGCGCTATCCACCGAACAGCTACAGTCCCTGCGACACATGTCGCCATCCCCCGCGTCGGGTATCGACAAAACGCAGCAACAGCTGACGCAGCTGTTACGGCTGAAACCGGACTGGGCCGTCAGCTATGGCGATAGTCTGGTGCGTCAGGCCCTTACTCTGTGGCCCGAACAAGCGAAACCGCTGGCACAGCAGTGGCAGCAGCAGGTCGCTGCCGCCGCGCTTCCTGCACCGGAGCTGAACGGCTGGCATGAGGGGATGATCCAGCTCCAGCAGCTGGCGAACCGGCTCAACGCGCTGGATGAAAAGCGTGGCAAATACATGACGGTCAGCGAACTCAAGTCGGCAGTGTTTGCGATGACGCAGTCGTTTACCCGCGCCATACCGGCAGAAGAACAACTGCGCCAGCTTTCAGTCCTGCCGCACGATCGGCCCTGGCCAGCGGCACAGCAGAGCCAGACGGAGCAGCATCTGCAACAGCTTATTACCCGCTATGCGGTGCTCAAACAACAAACGGCACAATAACCCTCGTGCAATGATGAGTTTCAGACTCCCGATTACAGCATTACAACGATAAAATTGAAGATGGCCGCTCAGCGCACGGTGCGCTGGACCAGGCTTAACAGCATGTGAAAATGAACAGGGACGACAGCGTGTCAGCCAAAGAACGTTTTTTTAAAAAAGTGCAGCAAAATAATGACATCACCCCACCCGGCAAATCGTCTGCGGAGGCTGAGATCCGGCTGTTTTGTGGGCGGATGGACGAGCTGGCGGAGCAAATCAGCGAGTGGTTTGCGGGGTCAAGCATCGAGGTTGTCGTATCGACAAAACATATACACGACCTCAGTACGATTGGTTACAGTCTGAACTGCGGCATATGCCGGTATCCGGTAACCACTATCCGGATCCAGAACGCAGACCGTAGCGCCAGCATTGTACCGGAACAACTCTGCCGCGGAGCGGAGCGGGGCTGTGTGACAATGCGGATAGAGACGCCTGAAAGTCGCCAGGCGTATCACCTGAGCATGGCACCGGAAACCGGCTGGTTTATCCGGCGTGAGCATCAGGATGCAAAAGCGAATGTCGTCATGACGGAAGATCGCTTTTTCCAGGCGCTCGACAAGCTGGCCTGACCGGGGCCGGAAAGCGGGCGCAGGCAACCTGCTGCGCCAGTTTTCGTTTCAGGCATACCTTCAGGCATCTGCCTGCCATTTTTCACGTTTTGCCCCAGCCCGGCGGGCCGTGGCGGGCAGTATATCGGCATCGGCGACATAACCATCCGGATCGAGACAGCGGTTATGATTTTTCGCCTGCTGCAGGATCTCCTCATCCCAGTACAGGCGTTTACGTTGATCGCCCTGGGTTGTCAAAATGCATTCCATATTCCCCTCTATCGCGCGGTAGCGCCGCCAGCTGTTTGCCGGAATGGAGATGACCGACCGTTCCGGTGCGATAATACTCACTTCCTTGCCCGCCTCATTCCAGGTGACCTCAAGCTTACCTTTAAAGACCATGATGACCTGCACGTCAGGACACACATGTCGGCCCGTGACGCAATTGTCCGCGAGCCGCAGCCACTCGACGGAAAAACCGTGCGGGCTGACAATCGCAGGGCAGGAATCCCGGTCCTGGGAAATGCCAAAGCCGATAACGGGCGCGATTTCGCCGCCGTGTCCCGGCAACACCGAGTCCAGCAGTCCCCGTGCCGACCAGCAACGGTCATCGCCTGTCACCGCGCGCTTGCGCATCTCCTCAACGCTGTAATCACGTAGCCCGGCAATATACGCCTCCGACAGCGGCGTCAGCAGCGTGGCGGGGTCAGGCTGCGGCTCGCCGGGTTCCTGCGTAATCAACATATTCTCTTTGCTTAAATACATACCGTACTCACTGGCGGCCGCGAGCACCGACGGATGCCAGATGATCCCGCCCGTGTTGTCGCCGCCCAGAACGGTGAACACCATGCCGCTGGTGTCCTCTTTACTGACGTTAGTAAACCCCCGGAAAATCCAGGTGGGGATGGAGAGGATCGCCGGGGCGCTGAATTCCGCTTCATGTTCACCCTGCGCGCCCCAGCGAAAACGCCATGTCCCTTCATGGATTAAGAACACTTCCGCCGTAAAATGCAGATGCAGGTTGTTGGTTACCCCTTTCGGCATGGCCGCCGCGCCTATGTTAAAACCGTGCGGCTCGGGAATATTCACCACCTGCTCGGAGGACTGAGTGACGCCCGGGCCAATAAACGAATAGTTTTGCTTCAGGTGCGAGCCGGGCAGCTTGCAGTCAATAAAAGCAAGGTTGCAGGAGACCATATCATCGGGGGTGATGAGTCGGCTTCTCGCCTGGCTCTGGGTAAGATGGATAGCGTTCATCGTTTCTCCTTTTAATAGCCGGATGTGCCGGTGGCAGGAATGGCGTTACCGCGCGCAAGGGCGATGGCTTCGCGCGAGGCGCGGCCCAGTTGCATGACGTCGTTTGCCGGGGTAACGAAATGAAACCCCTGGGCAATACGCGCTGCGGCAGCCGCGCCGGAGGTGCAGAAGATCCCGGCGATTTTTTGCTGCTGGCGACAGCGGTCGATCACCCGCTCAACGGCAGCAAGCATCTCCGGGTGTTGGGATTCGGCGCTGGCGTTGCCCGTCAGCGTCAGCGAGAGATCGTTAGGGCCTATAAACACGCCATCCAGCCCGTCGGTGTCGAGAATGGCGTCAAGATTTGCCAGCCCTTCGCGGGTTTCGATCATCGCCAGCGTCAGGATTTCATCGTTGGCGTGCTGCGGATAATCGCTGCCGCCGTAAAGCAGGCCCCGCGCCGGACCAAAGGAACGTACGCCCAGCGGCGGATAACGGCAGGCGGCGACGAAGCGGCGGGCCTCCTCGGCGCTGGAGATCATCGGACAAATCACCCCGTAAGCCCCGGCATCCAGTACGCGCATGATTTGCGCCGGATCGTTATCCGCCACCCGCACCAGCGGCACCGCAGGCGTGGCCGACAGCGCCTGCAGCATCGTCAGCGCGCTGGCAAAATCAATCATGCCGTGCTGGAGATCGACGGTTACGGCATCAAAGCCCTGCTGCCCGACAATTTCCGCACTGTAGCCGGAGGGGATCGCCAGCCAGCCGTTGATGATGGGGGTATTGTCCTGAAAGGCGGTTTTTAGTGTGTTCTTGCGCACGATATGCACTCCGTAATCCACTGGCGCAGCGGCGATGCGACCTCATCCGGGGTCTCGAGCGGAATAAAATGCCCGCCAGATGCCACCGTATGCCAGGTTGCGTTCGCGGCGCTTGCCGCCAGTAAGTGATGATGATGGGGCGTGCAGATCGGATCCTGCGCGCCGTTAAGGATCACTACCGGGCAGGAGAGATGGCCCAGCGCCGCCCGGTTGTCCTGCCGGTGAATGGCGATTTCCGTTTGCTGAGCAAAGGTCGTTACACCGCACTCGCTTGCCATCTGACAGATAATGTCCTGTAAAGCCCGGTCGTTGAGGCGCGACGGGGCGACGTAACGTTGCCACAGCGCCGGGACCAGCCAGTCAACTATTCCCTGCGCCCGGGCGGTGCGCACCGCGTCCCGCCGTGGTGCGGCGTTTTCCGGCGGATCGGCAAGCGGGTTGGCAGATATCAGCGCCAGCCCGCTAAGCCTTTCCGGCGCGTCAGCGGCTATGTGCAGCGCGACGATTGCCCCCAGCGAAAACCCGGCCAGCAAAAAGCGCGGCGGCAGCGCGCTGAGCAGACGCTGCGATGCCTGCCGCGCCGATTCCGCCCCCGTCAACGTGACGCACAGCACCGCCGTCACGTTTAACCGCTCAATCACAGGCTGCCAGAGCCGGGCGTTGCACAGCGTGCCGCCAAGCAGCACCAGCGGCAGGTCGGTGTTATCCAGCAGAGCGTTTTCCATTGCGTGCCTCACGTTGCCGTCCAGCCGCCGTCAACCATCAGGGCGCTGCCGGTGATCATCGCGGCGGCCTCGGAGGCGAGGAACACCACCGGCCCCATAATGTCTTCCAGTCGGCCTAACCGGCGCAGCTTGATGTTCTCCAGCACGTAGCGGCGAAATGCCGGATCTTCCAGCGCCGATCGCGACAGATCGGTTTCAATGAAAGTCGGGCACAGCGTATTGACCCGGATCCCGGCCTCGCCCAGCTCCAGCGCCATCGTGCGGGTTAACCCTTCAAGCGCAAACTTAGAGGCGCAGTAAACGCTCCGCTCGGGGCCGCCCACGTGCCCCATTTGCGATGAGATATGGATGATTGATCCGGCGCGACCACCCGCCCGCATACGCCGCGCCACGCGCTGGCTGACGAAAAAAGTGGCGCGGAGGTTAAGCGACATCACCGCATCGAAGTCGTCTTCGTTGACCTCAAGAAACGGCTGGTGGCGGGCCAGCCCGGCGCTGTTCACCAGAATGTCGATCTCCGGCAGGGTCGCCAGCACGCGGTCCACCTCCCGGGCGTCGGTGATATCCAGCGTTACCGTCTGAAGAGTGAGCCGATGCCCGGCGGCGAGATCGGCCGCCTGGTCCAGCGCCTCGCGGTTGCGGGCGGCAATCCACACCTCTGCGCCCGCCTGCGCGAGGGCGACGGCAGCGGCGAAGCCAATCCCTCGCGAGCCACCTGTCACCAGCGCGCGTTTGCCGTGCAGAGCGAAAGAGGGCGTTTGTACAAGCGTCATGGATTACACCTTTTCCCTGACCGGGGCCGGCATCGCGTAGGGCACGTCTGTCTGGCCATAGCGACGCACGCGAATATTGGCCTGCTCGGCGTGTCCGGCAAATCCTTCAAGCAGCGACAGGCGGGAGCAATAGCTGCCGATTTCGGCCGTGGCTTCGTCGCTGAGGACCTTCTGGAAGGTGCAGGTTTTCATGAACTTGCCGACCCACAGCCCGCCGGTATAGCGCGCGGCTTTTTGCGTTGGCAGCGTGTGGTTGGTGCCGATCACCTTATCGCCGTAGGCGACGTTAGTGCGCGGGCCGAGGAACAGTGCGCCGTAGTTGGTCAGCCTGGCGAGGAACCAGTCGTCCCGGTCGGTCATCACCTGAACATGCTCGGAGGCGATGCGATCGGCCTCGGCCAGCATCTCTTCGTAGCTGTCACAGACGATGATTTCGCCATAATCCTGCCACGACTGGCGGGCGATATCGGCAGTGGGAAGTTTTTCCAGCAGCCGCTCCACTTCCTGCTGCGTCTCTTTAGCAAGCGTCAGGGAGTTGGTCAGCAGAATGGCAGGGGTGGTGACGCCGTGTTCGGCCTGCCCGAGCAGGTCCGTGGCGCATATTTCTGCGTCTACGGTGTCATCGGCGATGACCAGCGTTTCCGTCGGTCCGGCAAACAGATCGATACCCACCCGGCCAAAGAGCTGGCGCTTGGCCTCCGCAACAAAGGCGTTGCCGGGGCCGACCAGCATATCTACCGGTGCCAGCGAGTCGGTGCCCAATGCCATTGCGCCAATCGCCTGAATGCCGCCCAGGGCATAGATTTCCGTTGCGCCCGCCATCTTTTGTGCCGCGACAATCGCCGGAGCGGGTTCGCCGTTAAACGGCGGGGCACAGCTGATGATCCGCGAGCAGCCCGCCACGCTGGCGGTAATGATGGACATATGGGCAGAGGCCAGCAGTGGATATTTCCCGCCGGGGACATAACACCCCACGGCATTGATCGGAATATTTTTATGGCCGAGGATCACGCCGGGGCGCGTTTCAATTTCGAGATCCCGCAGGCACTCTTTCTGCGCGCGGGCAAAATTCGCCACCTGCTGTTGGGCAAATTCAATATCCTGAATATCCTGGCGGCTTAACTGTTTTATACAGCGGTCGATCTCCGCTGGCGTCAGGCGATAATCCTGACGGTCATAGCGATCGAATTTAATCGATAATTCACGAATGGCTTTATTTCCCCGCTTCTCAATATCCGCCAGGATATGTTCAACTTTTTCTCTGACCTGCTGATTCGCCTGCTGGCGCTCTTCGGTACTTTTACCGCTTTTTAATTTCCAGGACACACGCTTCTCCTTACCTTTTTAAGATGTCAGTTGCCCTCCCGGCGAACCGGGATAAATGAATTACTGCAGAATGTGTTATTGATCCGGCGCGGCGGCGTAAGCCCCGTTTTTTAATAAGCGGGACGCGTGTTGCGCCTTACGGGCATAAACCCAGCGTGCGGACAGCGGCGTGGCAATCGCAGCGACGACCGAGAGCGCGGCAATTAACAGGTAACCGGACGAGATATTAATATGTTGCATCATCACGCCCATCATCACCGGCCCGACAAACATGCCGCAGGAATAGATCGTCTGGAATAATCCCATGCGGGTGGATTGTTCATCGGCGGTGGTATTCACCACGCTGAGCGACATAAATGCCGCAAACGCCATGCCGAAGGAAAAACCTGCCAGCGCCTGGAGCGAATAAATGACATATAAATTGCTGGTAAAAGGAATGCCAAGCGTCGAGATCACCTGTAACACGATGCCGAGCACGGCGGTTTTTACCAGCCCAAGGCGCTGATAAAACACCGAGCTGCACAGGGCGATGGCCAGCCCGTAAAAAAGAAGATGGATATTACCGAGCAGGGC
Source organism: Enterobacter cancerogenus (assembly GCF_019047785.1). Lineage (NCBI taxonomy): Bacteria > Pseudomonadati > Pseudomonadota > Gammaproteobacteria > Enterobacterales > Enterobacteriaceae > Enterobacter > Enterobacter cancerogenus. The sequence continues at coordinate 3,887,126 of NZ_CP077290.1, forward strand.
GAGGATCCCTGCCCGGGCGCCCAGTTGTTCGGCGTAGACCGGCGTCAGGGTGTCGCGAGTGGCAAAGGGAACCAGAATCACGATGGTCGCCAGGATGCCAATCAACCAGACGGAACGGTCGGCCAGCTGCTGTCGCGCCCCGGTGATGCAGGCTTTCAGCGTGGGAGCCTGCACCGGATCATGAACGTCCTGAATGCGGGTCGTCAGGATCAGCGCCACCAGGGCCGAGATGCAGGAGACGAAAAAGGCGATGTTGTTGGCGAAGTAGTGGATCAGCACGGCGCCAATACAGTTGCCGAGGAACACGCCGATCGGCCCGGCCAGCGCCAGCAGCGCCACGGCCGCCGGGGCTTCGTTACGGTCGAAATAGCGAATGAACAAGATGTTATACAGCACCCACGTGGCCGCCGTGACGCCGTCAGCCGCTTTAGCCATATATAACGTGACGGCGTTAGGCTCGAACCAGGCGATCGGCCAGGCGATAATGGGCAGCAGTAAACCGATTTGAATAAAAATCCTGCGGCTCTTTACCACGTCGGAGATGATCCCCAACGGGAAACGGATAAGCAGCGTAGCCAGCCCGGACGCCCCCATAATGATGCCCATTATCTGTGGCTCGAAGCCCTGGTTGATCATCATTGGTGCCAGGAAGGCATCGATGCTGTGAATACAGATAAAGAACAGGACGCTGATGATGAAAAAGAGCCGGGCTTCCCGACGGCGTAACAGTGCTCGAAACATGGTTTTGAACCTCTTAAAAGTAATGGGTTACAACCAGCCAAGTACGACGTTTACCGGTTCAATCCTTTGGGCGACTCCTGTTCTCTCCGGTACCTTTGACGGTATGAAAACTCTTTGCATACGTATTCAAGATTTGAAGTTACGAAAAGGTTTCATGTTTGTAAAGTGATCTCGATCTTGTTGTGAGAATTTTATTTTTTTGTGTTGCATACGCATGCAAAGGTGGTGTAAGTATAAAAAACACCCACCTGCTGAAGCGTCCGGAACAGGTGAAAAAAGGGGCTTTTTCGCGGTCCGTGAACAGAATGAACGTGGGTAAGTCGTTGATAAGGAAAACGGGGTAATGAAACGTAAGACTTTTGCAGCAGTCACATCTCAACAGGTCGCGCAGCTGGCGGGGGTATCGCAATCCGCGGTGTCGCGAACGTTCACGCCCGGGGCCAGCATTTCACCGGCAACACGTGAAAAAGTGCTGAAAGCGGCGCGTGAGCTTGGTTATCGTCCAAACGCGATAGCCCGGTCGCTCAACACGGCCCGCTCGCGCATTATTGGGGTGGTGATCTCTTACTTCGATAACCCCTTTTACTCGCAGGTGCTGGAGGCGCTGGCACAAAAGCTGGATACGCTGAACTATCACCTGCTGCTGTTTGTCGGCGACCGGGAAGGCAATGTCGACCGCATTTTCGACCAGATTATGCAGTACCGCGTGGACGGTATCGTGCTGGCATCGGTCACGCTATCGCTGGAGTTATCCGAGGAGTGCCTCGCCGCCGGGATCCCGGTGGTGTTGTTTAACCGCAGCGAAGAGAGTGGGATGGCCTCCAGCGTCAACAGCAATAACGAGGCGGCGTCACGGCAGATAGCCGAGTTTCTGTTGGCGGGGGAGCACAAGCGTTTCGCCTACGTTGGCGGCGTGCCTGACTCCCCGGTCAATATCGCCCGTCAGCGCGGGTTTATCTCCACCCTGCAAGAGCACGGCATCACCGATGTGCAGGTGGTGAATGGCAATTACGACGTTCAGCACACCACGCAGGCAGCCTATGCTCTGTTTTCGGCACCGCCTGTGCCGGATGCGGTCTTTGTCGCCAACGATCATATGGCCGTGACGGTGATGGATGTGGCACGCTATGCGTTTGGTTTGCGCATTCCCGAGGAGGTGTCCGTTGTCGGGTACGACGACATCGGTCCCTCAGGCTGGCCCTCCTATGCCTTAACCTCTGCATCACAGCCGGTGGGCGAAATGGTGGACGCCACGGTCGAGTTATTAATGAAGCAAATTGAAAGCGAAACCATAGAGCCTGAGCAGATTACGGTGCCCGGTACGCTGGTTATTCGCCACTCAGCCCGCCGCCCGCGCAGTGGCGTTATCGAAAAAGATGGCTTATCGCTATTCCAGACTAAGGAGCTCAAATGACCAGATTGCGGGGCTTCAGCCCACAGTTCGACTCCATCCAGCAGTTTATTTTGACGCTGACACACGTGGTATGGGAGCAGAAAGACATAGGCCAGCTGGCGGATTTTTACGCCACGCCAGTGGTATTTACCACCCCGGAAAAACAGCTGCATGAGCTGTCACAGTTTATGCGCCTCACCCTTGAGGCGATGCACAGTTTTCCGCAGCGCACCGTGCTGACCGAGGACATCCTCTGTAGCCAGAATCCGGGTGACGAGTACTATGCCGCTCAGCGCACCGTCGCGCGGATCCAGCATCAGGGGGAGGGCTTTTTTGGTCCGCCAACCGGCAAAAATGTCTGGGTACGTACGTGGGCCGATCGCATTTGCGTCGACGGAGCCGTGCGTCAGGAGTGGCTGCTGCAGGATCGCGCCGCTATCGTGTCGCAACTGGGGCTGGATATCCGCGAGTTTGCTTTTAACCTGGCGACCATGCGTCAGCAGCTTGGGCTGGAGTCTGTTTCCGCCGAGACGCTGGATGCGCGCTGGGCGGGAGGCCCAGAAGGCGATGATGTGGAAGGTGTACTTGCAGGCGTGGTGGAGCGCTACCTGACGATGTGGGCGGGCGGCAACAGCGGCGTGGTACCCGGTTTATACCACCCGGCGGCAACGCTCTATGCGCCCGGCCATTGCACCTGTACCGGTGAACAGGAGATCGGCGCACAGCTTTCCGGCTACCGCGCCTCGTTTGCCGACAGCGAAACGCAACTGCACCACCTGGTTGTGCGTAAAGATCCCAACGAGCCGGTTCGCATTTCATTGCGCTGGTCGCTGCTGACCTGGCATGACGGATACGGCAAGTTTGGCGCGCCGACGCGTAAACCTGTTTCAGTCACCGGTATTACCCAGCTTGAATTACGCGATGGGTTAATTTTCCGTGAATATTTAGGTATTGATGAATTAGCGATTTGGTCGCAAATATTTAATTAACGGGGCGGCAGCCTCCTTATTTCCGCTGCCAATACTCATCATTTTTAATTCACCCTCACTTACGGGTGCGGGTTCTTATACCCTAAATAATTCGCGTAGCCAACGCATCTGCAACGCGAAGTATTACGGGTATATTTTCTGAAAATAGAGCAGGAGTTTATATGTCTTCCACTGAAGCAACAAATAAAGCACCAGCCGTACCCGAAAAAAGCAGCGTGAAAGCGCTTAAAGAAGAGTCCGTATTACAGGTCGAGCGCCGTGATTTTGTCGATCTGGTGCCGGAGAATCGCCCGCGTGCGCAGTCATTAAGAGGCTTTGACGACTGCTATACCGATATCGTCGATTATATTGTTCGCTGCACCCATAAAATATGGGATGAGCGAGACGTGGGCTTAATTTATTCCCACTATACCCATAACTGCGTGCTTTATAACGCGCTGGGGACGTTATATAACCGCGAACAGGTGGTGCAGGATACATTGCAGCGCCTGGTTGCTTTCCCGGAACGCCGCGGCATGGCAACCCAGGTTATCTGGAACGGAAATGATGTCGACGGTTTTTATACCTCGCATCTGGTCACGGGAAGCGGGCGCCATACCCAGTACAGCCATTTAGGCAAACCGACCAACCGCACATTTGTTACCCGGACCGTGGCGGATTGCATGATCCACGAGAACAAAATTTATCGCGAGTGGGTGGTCAGCGACAACATGTCGTTAATGAAACAGCTTGGCCTTAACACCGATGAAGTCGCCTTTAATATGGCCAAAGAGCAGTTTGATAAAGGCTTCCGCGTGATGGATATCGGCGAAAACGGCCGCATGCTGGGGCAATATCCGCCGGAGATCGCGTGCGATGTTTCTCTTGCGCACAGCGATACGGAAGAGCAGTGCCTGCGTTGGCTGCATGAGATCTACAACCGCCGGATGTTCGGCAAAATCAAAGAGGTGTATGCCCCGAACGTGCAGTGGCACGGCCCGTTGATGAAAGAGCTGTACGGAACGGCGGCAGTGACCCACCAGACGCTGGCGCTGGTGGGTATGATCCCTGACGGCGCGTGGCTGCCGCAGCATATCTGCTCCACCCCTTGCGACGAGGGCGGCGTGAAGGTGGCGGTTCGCTGGATTATCGAAGGGCATCACCTGGGTTACGGCGAGCTGGGTAAACCGACCGGAGAACGGCTGTTCGTGATGGGGATGTCGCACTACCACATCCTCAACGGGAAAATTGTTGATGAGTGGGTGGTTTACGATCACCTGGCGCTGCTGGCGCAAATCAAACTTGGCCAGATGGAGGATGCGTAAATGTTGAATGACGTAATCTGGATCAAGCATCCGCAGGGGCAGGATGCACAGGCCGATCGTTCGCTGACGGAGACGGTCAGCGGCATTATTGCGCGGGTAAAAGATGAAGGTGACGCGGCGCTAAGGGCCTATTCACAGCAGTTCGATAAGGTTGTGCCAGCCCAGTTCGAAGTGAGCGAGCAGGAGATTGCCGAAGCACTTGCCGGTATGGACGCCCAGACCCGTCGCGACAGTGAATTTGCCATCAGTCAGGTGCGCCGTTTTGCCCAGGCGCAGCTGGCGACCATGCAGCCGCTGGAGGTCGAGACCCTGCCGGGCGTGCACCTGGGGCACCGGATCATCCCGGTGCAGACGGTGGGCTGCTACGTCCCCGGAGGACGCTATCCGATCCTCTCCGCGCCGGTGATGTCGATTGTTCCGGCGACGGTGGCGGGCTGCGAACAGATCATTGCCTGTCTGCCGCCGGGCGCGCATCCGGCGATGATCGCGGTGTGCCATCTGGCGGGCGCGCATCGCATCTTCAAAGTTGGCGGCGCGCAGGCGATTGCGGCCATGGCCTGGGGAACGGACAGCATACCGTCGGTGGATAAAATCGTGGGGCCAGGCAACGCCTTTGTTAACGAGGCGAAACGTCAGGTGTTTGGCAAAGTCGGCATTGATGCCCTCGCCGGGCCGAGCGAGATTTTCACCATAGCGGACGACAGCGCCGACCCGCGTATTCTGGCCGCTGATATGCTGGCCCAGGCAGAGCATGACGTACATACCCGCGTCGGGCTGGCGACGACCAGCCGGGAGATTGCCGAGCGTACGCTGGCTGAGGTTGAGCGCCAGTTGGCCAGCCTGCCCACGGCGGCAACGGCAGGCGAGGCGTGGCGTCGACAGGGCGAGATTGTACTTTGCGAAGACGAAGCGCAACTTATCGCTTTTGCTGACCATATGGCGACGGAACATCTGCAGGTGCATACCCGCGATCCGCACGCCACGGCGGCGAAGATCCGCAACTACGGCTCGCTGTTTATTGGGCAGAACGCCAGCGTGGTGTTCTCCGATAAATGCTGCGGGACCAACCACACGTTGCCAACCATGGCGGCGGCGCGCTATACCGGCGGCTTGTGGGTGGGGGCGTATGTCAAAATCTGCACCCATCAGTGGATTGATGAGCAGGGCATCCCGGCAATTGCGGAACCGGCGATCCGCCAGAGCCGTACTGAAGGGATGCAGGGGCATCGACGGGCGGCGGAGATCCGATTGCGTGCGCAGGACATCGATGCGATCACCTCAGGCATGCGGGACTAAATCAAAGACAGCGCCGGGCGACATGCGCCCGGCTTTTAGCACAGGAATTCTCACGCATGACCATGATGCGCCTGATACCACCGGAGGATTGCCCGGATGAAATCGCCCGTCGGCTTAACGCGATAAAACAGCAGCCTGGGCTAAACGCCATCCTCGGCGTTAACCCCGACGCCATGCTACTGGCGAAACGGTGCCAGCAGCAGCGTCAACGCGGAGAGCATATCGGGCCTTTGCACGGGGTGCCGTTGATTATCAAGGATAATATTGCCTGCGCGCCGCTGCCCATTACCCTTGGCTGCCGGGCGCTGGCCTCGCTCAGGGCGTCCTCAGACGCGCGGGTGATACAGCGTTTGCGCCGGGCCGGCGCCATTATTCTCGCCAGGGCCAATATGTCCGAGTTTGCATTTGACGTGCGGTCCCGAAGCTCGCTGGGCGGTGATGTGGCAAACCCGCTTCTCCCGTCGGTGACCGCCGGCGGTTCCAGCGGAGGATGCGCCGCCGCGGTGGCCGCTGGCATGGCCGATGGTGCGCTGGGAACTGACACCGGCGGCTCTATTCGTATTCCCTGTAGCTATACCGGGCTGGTAGGGCTGCGCCCAGCCTATCGCCGCGCGCAGCTGGACGGTGTGGCGCCGCTCTCTCCCAGTAAAGATACCGTTGGGCCCATGGTTCACAGCGTGGAAGATGCGGCCATGTTGCACGCCATCATCCACGGTCTGCCGCCGATTCCGCTGCCGCCACGTTCGCTGAAAGGTGTGCGCTTCGGCGTGATAACCGCGTTGCAGGGAAGCGATGACGTGCAGCTGGCGGTCTGGAACCTGGCGCTGCATGCGTTGAGTCGGGCAGGGGCGACGCTGGTTGAGATAGCATTACCTTTTATGGATGAAGTCAGACAGGCGACCTGCCTGAGCCTGTCTGAATTTCGCGTGGCGATCGATCACTGGCTGACAAAACAGCCTGATGCACCTGCCGGGCTGAAGCACATTATCGACTCCGGCGCATTTTTGCCTGAGTTCGCCCCCTTTCTCAGGCAGATGCTGACGTATAACACGCTCAAAACCCCGCTCTGGCTGGCGGGGCGGCGTTTTCAGCGCCAGCTGCGCCAGAACCTGTGCCATGTAGCGGAGGAGCTGCGGCTGGATGGATTTGTGTATCCCACGGTACAGCGGTTGCCGGACAGCATGGCGAAAATGCCGCCCGGCTGCGCGCCTGAGTTGTCCGCGATAAGCGGTCTGCCTGCAATAACCTTGCCCTGTGGCGTGAGCCGCAGTGGGCTGCCAGTAGGCATGGAGATTTTATCGGTGCAGGCGGAGGAGACGGGGTTGTTGGCGCTGGCGCGGGGTTGTGAGGAGGTGTTGGGTGGGAAGTGGTGGAAGGGTTAGGGTGCACACATTTCGTAGGGCTTGTGCAGTGCAGGCTCTCAGGAGGTCTTCGGATAATTCTGATCATCACAGATCGAGAATTTTGGAAAAACGGACAACATAGTTAACACCGTTAACTATTTTATGTATCATACGCCTTCACATCATTGAAGGTCCCGGACTATGGAACAGTCAGAAATTCGTTCTTTCCGCGCAACATTGCGTGAAATGGTCAGAGAACTGGGTATGCTCAGCCGTAAAGCAAGTGGAACCGAGTTATCCCCTCTCCAGAGTCATATATTGATTGAACTCAGCAATCGTCCTGAGGGGTGTACCGAACTCGCCTCGAAGCTTTGCGTTGAGAAAGCAAGTATGAGCCGCACACTAAAGAATCTTAGTGATGAGGGATACCTGCTTAAAGAAAATGACGCCCAGGATGGCAGAGCCTCTCTGTACAGATTAAGCGACTCCGGAAAGCAACTCCTGTCTAAGCTTGAAGAAAACGCCGACAGATTTGTTGTGGACGCTCTCGCATCATCATCTGAGGAAGAAATTCAGGTTTTACGTAAATCCTTACTGCACTTTTCAGGTAGTTTGCGTAATGCACGTCGCCAGCGTGAATCAAATATCGTTATCAGGCGTCTGGAGCCACAAGATAACGCCGCAATCGCAGAAATTATCCGTAATAGCTTTCGTGAGAATAAAATCGATCATCTTGAAGGCGTAAGTCTCCATGATCCAGAACTCGATTCCTTAAGTGAAGCCTATAAGCATCCCGGTTCCGGATATTGGGTTGCTGAAGCAAATGGAATGATTGTTGGGGGAGCGGGACTCTCGTCACTGGACGGAGAAACTGGCATTTGCGAAATGCAGAAGTTATTTTTCAAAAGCGAAGTACAAGGGATGGGGCTGGGCAGACGAATGATCGCTTTTATTCTTTCTCAGGCTTCAGTCATGGGATACCACGCCTGTTATCTTGAAACACTTAAAGAGCTGAAGCATGCCGTGCATCTCTACGAAGCTTTTGGATTCAAGCATATTGCACGACTTGGCAATACCGGCCATGACAGCTGTGACATATACATGTTGAAAAAAATGTAGCAATCGTCTTCTTGTATTTCTGTTTTGTATAAACCAAAGATGAATACCATCTGGTACCAGTTTCCTTAATTTGGTACCAGTACGTGTAGTGACGCCTTAAGGGTATGAACAACATATAACTACAGTCAGATTAACTGCGTTTTACATGGCAATACCGTCGCCAGTGAAGATGAATTTTCATCTCATTTATGGAGAGCGACTATTTAAATTATGGAGCAATTATCAATATGGTGGTCAGCTGTCTACCTTCTCTTAAACGTAAACATGGACTTTATATTGTACTTTTTATGCAGCCCGGACTGGCTACCGGAAGTGAAGTCAATATAAATGAACAAACCATGAATGCCAGAGAAAGTATATATCGCGCGTTACATGAAGGGCAAAATAGCCGTGAAGAAACTCTCGCACGGACAAGAGCGGGTGCAGGCGCAAAACTCGCACAGGTGTTAGGGCAGGACGCTTCCGCCCAACGCATCAGCGCCGTAGGGGGAAGCATGGCCTCCGGACTCTTCAGCTCAGCCGTACAGCAAAGTCTTTCTTCTTTTGGTACAGCAAGAGTAAAGCTGAATTTAAGCAGCGCACATCTTGAAGGCAGTGAATTTGATTTTTTACTGCCCCTTTATGAAAACCGCAGCCATCTGTTTTTTTCCCAGACGGGAATAAGACGGATTGACGACAGGACCATGGCGAATCTCGGTATGGGTTATCGATTCTGGCCTTCTGACACCGCCATGTTCGGTGCCAATATGTTTTACGATTACGACGTCAGTCGCCAGCATAAGCGCCTTGGCACAGGTCTTGAGTATGCGCGCGATTTCTTTCGTGTTTCTGCGAATGGCTATTACCGGCTCAGCGACTGGAAACGCTCGCGCGATCTCACGGACTATCACGAACGCGTCGCTAATGGCTTTGATATTCGGACAGAGGCCTGGCTTCCTCGTTTGCCGCAGTTGGGCGGAAAAATCACCTGGGCGCGATATTATGGCGATCGGGTCGGCATTTTTGGTCCGGATGATCTTCAGAAAGATCCTCAGGTACTGACCCTCGGTCTGAATTACACACCTGTACCCCTGGCGGGCATTTCACTGCAAAAAACGGTTAATACGCGTGGCGGGGGAGACGAATTTTCCGTAGGGCTGAACTTCTCCTGGCAGTTTGGCTTGCCGCTCAAAACGCAGCTTGACCCGGACCGCGTTCGTTTTAACCGCACGCTGGCGGGCTCCCGCTATGACCTGGTGGACAGAAACAACGTTATTGTTCTGGAATATAAAAAGGATCGCCTGTTTAACGTGGCTCCGCATCACAAGGTTTCGGGCGTTGAAAGCAGCCAGCTCGCGCTAAACCTGGACATTTCTTCGCGCTATGCCGTGACCGGGATTGGCTGGCAGGGCGAGGCGTTCTTCGCCGCCGGTGGTGATATTACCTATGTAAACGGCGCCTACGTTATGGCTCTGCCCGAATGGCAAACAACCGGAAGTAATCATTACCAGCTGGAAGGACGCGCCATTGATGAAAAAGGCAATCTTTCAGCGCCGTTCCGCGTCGAGGTGGATGTTCTGCCGATGGATGTCAAAATCTCGCTTGCGGGCGATCTGAAGGGCGAAGAGGGACAAACGCTGGCGATCGGCCTCAATGTTCGCACTACCAGCGCCATTGGCAAAGTTGACTGGAAGGCGCCTGAATTTCTTGCTGCCGGGGGCAAATTTATCCAGACGCGTGCTGCAAAAGCAGACAGCCTGAGCCTGAACTATAGCGCCGTTCTGCCTCCTTATAAGGCTGGCGGTGAAAACAGTTATCCCATTGAAGTGACGGTGAGTGACAGCGAGGGGAACATGTCTAACACCGCTTCAGCCCGAATCGTGGTTGAGCCTCGCTCTATTGTGCTCACCGTTCCGCCAGAGGTAGCGGGTAATGAGGGGGAGCGTATTGCGCTGCCGCTGACGATTGATGCAAGAACTCCCGTGACCCGGCTCGACTGGGAGGCGCCCGAGTTTATTGCCCGTGGGGGTAAAGTCAGCGTGGAAAAAGAAAAAGTCTGGCTGGAACTGCCTGCGTGGTCGGACGTGGGCTCCAACCAGTATGCCATTACCCTTACCGCAGGTGACGATCAGAATCACCGTTCCGCGCCGGTAACCGCCACTGTTTCAGTGGCTTCAGCGACCGTTAACCTTGTTCTTGATGAAAATATGACGGGTAAATCAGGTGAGGAACTTGTCGTTACGCCGCAGGCCAGCGCCCAGTCCGGCATCGATCGCATCGAGTGGCAGGGTGAGGCATTTTTCAGCGCTGGCGGGAAAATCACGCAGGACGGCACGAATGCCTGGCGGTTCACCCTGCCTTTATGGAAAAAAGAGGGGACCAACCGCTATTCTGTGCGCGCTGTCGCATGGGATAAGTCTGGCCGTTCATCGACACCGGTCACCCTGACGCTAGAGGTGCAGCCTGTCAACATTGCCGTTTCGGCGCCCGGCACGCTGACAGGAACCGAGCAGGAGACGGTGGATGCCACCCTGAACGTGGTGTCAGAAGGAACTACCGTAAGTGACGTCCAGTTCAGCGCGGAGGATTTCCTTGCCGCAGGCGGTAAAATTACCGGCACACTGCCTGACTATCATTTTGTTATGCCCGCATGGCAGGCAACGGGAAGCAACCACTACAGCATCACGGTTACCGGAAAGGACGCGCACGGCAATATCAGTGAACCGACGAAGATAGATATCGCCGTCAGTCAGGCCCCGTTCGTCATCACCGCGGATACGGCCGTCACGGGCTTTGAGGGCAGTACAACCGAGGTGACGCCGGAGGTTCAGAGTCTGTACGGTGTGGCGAATTACAAGATTGACGCTTCCGCCTTCAAAGCCGCCGGGGGCACTATCATGGAGAAAGAGGGAAGCTTTAAGTTGACCCTGCCGGGCTTTATCGTGGGTGGGGAAAACCGATACCCAGTAACGATACGGGCCGTCGATAAGAGAGGCCGGGTATCCTCACCGCTGGATTTGAACATCGTTGTTACAACACGACTTCTGGATGCGAGCGGCCAGTGCTCTGTTGTGGGTGGGGGCGAGGGTTATGCGAACCAGATTGATAAAGAGAGTGTGAATTATCAGGAAGCGACCGATTATACGACGCTGAAGGCGCTGGTTGATGCCGGAACGCCCTATATCTATATCCCGGGCGATGTTGAAATTGAATTACCGGTCACGAAAAATGCACTCTTTATTAAAAGCGGAACGACTATTTTCAGCGACCGCGGTTCTGACGGTAGCGAGGGAGCTCGCCTCAGCATTCCCTATTTGAGCGAACAAAATAATCAGTTCCCGATTATCGTTATGGACAGCAATACGCGAATGTCTGGCATTCGCTATGAGGGGCCCTATAAAGGTACGCTGACTAAAAATACCACTATTGGTATCCAGACGGTGGAAGGCAGCCATAATGTTGAGGTGGATAATATGGAACTCTGGGGATGGCCATGGGCAGCCGTGAGTGTGAAAAAATCGACAAATGTGCGAGTACATCACAGCTATATCCATGACAATATCAAATCTGAACTCGGTTATGGCGTTGTTGTTCAAAACGGTAATGCCACGGCGGAAGTTGCATGCAATCTTTTTAACAGCAACAGACATTCGATTGCCGGCAGCGGCAAGGCTGGAGAAGGATATGCGGCGCATCACAATTTGGTATTAAATGGTGGCGGGCGCGGCGCTTATCATCAGTTTGACATGCATAAATATCAGTCTGAAGGGGCCGGCGCGTTTATGGAAGTCACGCAAAACTGGTTTGACTATGGCCGCTACGGTACCAGCAATCGATCCTCAATTGGCGTGCGTGGTCAGCCATCGAGGGGGCCTATTACCGTGACCGATAACTGGTTCAGTCAGCCCTGGAAAAATGGAACCCAGTATGCAGTAGCGGGAGAATATGGCACCTGGGTTCCCACTGTTGAATCTATACTGGCGACCAATAAATTCAGCGTGAAGTTTAACTATCTAGAAAAGGGTAATAACCAGTGCGTGATTGACTGGCTAAGTTACAGCCAGAGCATTAACTGTTCGGCTGTAAATTAACCGTCAGGCAGTGGCATTCTCATCAGCGCGGGTACAGGTACGTCGCGATTATGGGGGAAAAAGACACAGCGCTGAGTTAAAGATAAAAACACAGGGGAAAATCCCCTGTGTTTTTTATCCTGAATGTGGTGACAGGGGAAAACATTTTCCCTCTCAACTTGATGTGTAGTGCTACTCACAGTACATGACTATTCGTGAGGCTGTTTCAGCATGCTGTAATTTCCTGCGCCTCACTCAGGCTTCTGAAGCGATAAAAATACAGTGTCTCTGCCCGGTACGTCCGACGTAGTCTGCTTCCTTGAGTTGAGCAGATTCGATTTTCTTGATCGATAGAAATATGTCTTGCCATTGCTGGGTTTTCATCGATTATGGCATCTCAACAACAATAATGCTTAAAGAGGAACCTAACAGGTTCGGATTTAATGAGTTGGCATCAGACTTCGCGGGACAAAATGCAGGCACAAAAAAGCCCGCAGGGCTTGTGCCATGCGGGCTCTTAGGACTTCATCGGATGACTCTGATAATCACCGATGGAGAATTTTGGGCTGGCGGGAGTTGAACCCGTGTCCGAATAATGATTAACCTATTGAATATTAATGATTTCTGTTTTTTGGAAGGCCTTAAGTGCATTTTAAGTGCATATCGTGGTCCCTCTAACGTCCTGATTCCGTCCAACATTTTGAAATATTCACCACGCTACTGAGCTGCAGAAATGGCGGTTTTTCCGTCGTATTCAGCCAGATATCTACCGTAATTGCGGAACAGCATTTCCGGCCCTTTATGCCCCATCTGCCCGGCAAGCCAGAAAAGGTTTACGCCCTGGCTAATGTGTCTGGTGGCGAATGTGTGGCGGGTCTGGTACGGGTTACGGTATCGAACGCCAGCTTTTGTGAGGGTTGGCACCCATGCTTTTTTTCGTATTGCGTCGGCGTTCGCCCAGGGCTCTCCCGTTTTAGGGTCGCTGAAAATAAACTCGCTTTTCATGAAAGTGAATTGTTTCTGCGCCTGCAGCGCGGCCAGCGCCTCGCTGTTTAATTCTACTTTACGGGTACCGGCTTTTGTTTTGGTACCTTTCAGAACGCCAACAACACTCGCCGCCTGAACGTGAGCTGTTTTAGCGATATTGTCGAGATCAGGCCAGCGCAACGCACACAGCTCAGAGCTGCGTAAACCTGTATTGAATGAGAAACGGAACAGATTTTCCCATTCCGGATATCTGCAGCTCTGGTAAATAGCGCTAATTTCCGATGGTGTGAACGGATCAACTTCGTAATCGTCACTATTCGGGCTGCTGTCGATCACGTGGTACCGACTCGCGCTGACAAGGGTTACCGGGTTGATTGTCAGCAGGCCGTCTGTCACCGCTTCATCTATGGCGCTGCGCAGAAACGAGAGGTTATTTCTTATCGTTTTCAGCTTTGTTTTTCTGCTGGCGATCCAGTTTTTGAGGACCGCAGGGGTCAGTTCCGATACATGCATTTTGTGCAGCGCAGATAGCGCAGACAGGCACTTTTCATAACCGCCAATAGTGGACGGCGAAAGGTTGCGGTTCTGGCAGATTTTCAGATACTCGTCCAGGTAGGACTTAATATTTTTGGTTTTCTTCACTACCCCGAACAGCTCCAGTTTTTTGGAGGTGGGGAAGTATTTCGCATAATCAAATGTGCCGCCGGCGATCTGGTTCTGTATCTCTCCCAGCAGGCGCTCGGCATACTTCACGCCGCGCGCGTTTGCTTCCATTCTGGATAGGGGCTCCCGGCAGAGAACCCCCTTGTAGGTGAATGTGATCACCAAGGTATCGCCAGTTTTATGCTGGCGAATTGTTACTCCTCTTGGGAGAGATAATGATCCTTGTTCTTTCTTGCCCACTTTGAAACCTCCGTTAAGTCTATCCAGCGTTCTTTGACGCCATCGACTTTTAATACATGGACACCCTCTTTCCATAACCCCCTTTGTATCCGTTTGTTAACAGCTTCAACCGTTTCTCCGGCGTCCCGGCAGTAGGTTGAAAGTGGTACGCAATCAAGACTCATGACCGGCCTCCCGCCCAAATGCCTGGGCATTTTCCAGTTCATTTGCCGCATAGATAAGTGCGTTGTGGTGCGCTCTAAAACCGGCATCAAGCTCGCTGGCCGCTCTCTTGCGCAAAAAATCGATTCCAGCCTGATAGTCTTTACTGGCTGGCAGATCTCCCAGGACCATCAGCATGTTTTCCGGGTCGATAGGGATAGTGGTGAGCCCCAGCTGCTTGGCCTCCGTTGCCAGACGGGTCCAACGCTTAATAATTTCTAAAACTGGCTTATTCATGGAGCGCCTCGCTACCTCACCAAAAATTTATATTCAATCAGCGCGCCGATAACGGTGGCCGCCAGCAGCATGGAAACAATGATGCTGAAAATGAAGGGCTTCATCATTTCACCCCTGCTGGTTTGATGGCCTGCAGTGCATCAACCTCTTTAACGAATCGGTCATGCATCGCGTCCCATTTCTCACACCATTTCTCCATTTCTCCATTTCTCGCTTGCGCGCCAGGATGCGACGCAGACGGCGAACACAACGCTGGTGGGCGGCCAGATACTCAGCCTTTGTTTCCCCGTCTCGCCATACCTCCCTGTCATCGCGATCAATACGCACCCGCGGGTGACGCTGCGGAAAACCTGAACGCTCAAAAGCCTCGGTGGTCATGAAGAAAGCCAGATAGCGGATCGCTGTATCTTGCGTGAAGCATTTTTTGATACGACCGTGACGTACTGCCACGAACAGTGGGCCAACTGGCGTATCGTGTTTCTGTAATGCCAGGTCAATCATGCTTACGGTGCGTTTATCGTTCATTTCCGGTCCTTAACTTTGCTGTATCGTTCGTGACTCATTACTTCCCAGTTCTTTCCGCCATCGCGGGAGAGTAGCCTCCAGCGGTGATTGACCTTGAGGCTCAAATTACCGGAGCCGTGCATACGGCAGGGGTGGATGCGCCTTGCCCTGAACTGGCTTAAAACGTGAGCCGCCTTGAGGTGAACCCACTCAGGAATTCGTATCGCTGTCAGTGCCACCAGCTACCTCCTCAAATCTCAGCTCAATTTCGCGCGCCATTTCGATAAACGTGGCCAGTGAGCAAATGTGCTCGTCGTCGGACAGCCGGCGGTCACATATCACCCTCCCGTGCTCGATGTGCAGGACTACCCGCCCGGTAAAATCAGGGAGGACATGCAGATCCACGTTCAACACGGGGCGGGGGATCAGCACACCCTGATAGAGCATTGTTTGTTGGTTAGCCATTGCCGATCTCCGCATTAACTGGTTTCTGCTTTTTGACGAACTCCACCAGCTCAGAAATGAGCTCGTCGATTAATTCCTTCCCGCTATCCGTAAGGAATTCACCGCTGCCATTAACATCAACAGCGCTGCTGTAAATTCCCTTAATAGCTTTTACGCCTTCGACATTCCCGTACTCACTGATCGCAAGCCTTTCGAATTTTCGTAATAATCCATCGAGAAGAATCTCTGTTAACTCGACCGTGTTAATGCCGCCTTTATTGAGTTTAATAACAAGGCAGTTACTGCCTGTTTTACGCAGGTGGCGTAATAACGCTGCCTTTAAAATTCTGCGTCGGTAGGTGTTGATTAAATTATCCATCATTGTTTTCGTTCGCCCCAAACCATGCGTTAATATCGGATGAGTGATTCCAGGCCATTTCAATCAATGCGAAGCGCTGGGCATCTTCCATTTTTAAGAAATTCTCAGAAATTGTTTGAAGCAAGTAATACAACTGCTCGGCATGCACACTCATTTCCTGCGCTGTCCAGTTACGAGCATTTACCGTCGTTGGAGTTCGTTTACTCATAATCTATACTCCATAGGCTTTTCGCATAAATAAGTTTGCAATGTGATAATAATCATTGCCGTAATTAGTAATCATTAAAATTGCTGTTCTGAAGGCGTGTCTACCTTTAATAAATGTCATGGCTGCTTTCTCCTGTTTAGGTTTTTATTTGTCATGTAAGTCATGGTGCACAGTTCATTAATGAGTGATGTAAAACGCCCCGCAATGCGTACGTCGATGCGTGTTATTGCTGGCATGAGTAATTCTATAAATTCAGCGCGCAATTCCTGAGCGTACTTATTTGCAGCTTCTGCGGTTTTTGCTGTGTCATCAATATAGAGATCGGCTGGATTGCGATATGTGCGATTAACTTCTGGCAACTGAATAACTTTATTGTTTTTCATAAAATATTTCTCAAGGTGAGTTTGTTAGCACCAATAAAGGCGTTTATTGATAAATTAATTTCAAAGTTTATTTGTATCGAAATCTGCAATTCTGTCGTTAACTTCTTCCAGTGTTTTAACGACCAGAGTTATAAGAGCATGCTCACGTTCTTCTTCCTGGCTGACCATCATTTCAAGTAATAGCCATAAAGAAGCAGAGCAACAGCGTAAATCGTGTGACCAGCTCATGAGCATATCGCTTGTTTCAAGGCGGTCTAAATGAACTGTTTTCTGGATTTCCATGCTGCCTCCTACATTAAGTGATTTAAGTAATTAAGAATGTCGTTTAATTACTTAAGTTTTAGTAAGGATGGATCGTTACACGGAAAAGGTCAACCACTAAAGTGATTTTATTTTTAATGGGTAAAGTAATTTATTGTTTGATAAGCAAAAAAAAAGACCGCCTAAGCGGTCTAATTCGATAAATTGGAGGGGTTAGGCAAAGCGTTTGATCGCGGCAGATTGCTTAACTAATACCTTCGCTAAAACGCGGAACTGATCTTCATCAGTGGCATCAATTTGCCAAGAGCTATACAGCTTGTTATCTGATAGGACAACCAAGCTGTTCTTCTGCATCTGTAGTCGTTTTATATGGATGGTTTTACCGAAAACAAACACGTAGATTCCGTCCCCTTCGAAGTAATTAACCGTTGTGTCAACAAAGATAAAGTCACCAGGATCAATGGTTCCCTCCATGCTGTCGCCCCTGACTGTAATCACTTTTATTGCGGAAGCTGGTCGGTTACCAAACATGCTTCTGGCATGCTCCTCTGTGAACTCAATGGCGCGTATGGTTTCGATAAACTCAGAAGTCAAAAATGTGCCGGGGCCTGCACTCGCCTGTATATCCAGCAAGTCAACCCTGTAAGCGCCGGTGCTAACAGGCGCCACTACCTTCATGGGCAACAGCTCAGAAGATTGATCGGTTACTGGCATTTCACCTGAAGCAAGCCATTCAGGTCGAACATTCAGAGCTTTTGCTAGCTCTACTGTTCTGCGCGAGCCAGAGGCATTGCCTGACGTTAACTTCCAAATACTTGATTGCGACATCCCAACCAATTTAGCCAGGGATGCTTGAGTCATTCCCGCCGCTCTCATGGCTTCCGTAAGCCTATCTGCAAAAGTGTTGTTAGACATAGTGATTACTCCAAAAGTTGTTAAAAATTTAGACCAAATGAAGAATCAAGTCAAAAAGTAATTGGCATCCTTGCAAGTAACCCTCTCAATCGCTAAAGTTATATTTAATTACTAAGGGGGTTTTATGATTTCAGAGCCTATCGATATAGCGATCAGATGTGCCGGAAGCCAGGGGGCGCTTGCAAAGCAGTGTGGTGTATCGCAAGCAACGGTCTGGAAATGGCGTCATGGGAAAAAAGTTAAGGCCGAGCATGTATTGAAAATTGTGGCTGCGGCCAGTGGCCAAATAGCTGCATATCAAATCAGACCTGACTTGCCGGAGCTATTCCCAAAGCCAGAGAAAGAGCAGTGATATGGCACTTGATTATCAACCGGTTGATTTGCCCGGGGCTTTTAGCCAGGCCGATGCCGATTGGCTCAAGCAGCAGTTACTGAGCCTGACGCCAGCAGCACGACTAAAAGCCATTCAGCGTTATGCAGCTGTGTATCAGGAATCGTTCGAAGCCGAGCCCGTTTCCTACCGCAAGGAGAACCGGGCAAGGCATGAAGCTAACGTAAGGCTTCGCCGGTTCGTTGAAACACACGGGCGGGCAATTCAGGGGTACACGGCTCAACCGCTCCTGGCAGGAACGCAACACCGCTCCTGATTGATACCGGGCTTAAAGGTGCCTGGTTGCAGTCTGACTTAAAGGTGTCAGCTGCTGGTGGGGTGGTAGCTCCCGATTGCCTTTTACTGTCTCGTTGTACTCTTTTGCTAGTACATGAATAAGGGAGAGGTAAGAGGGGGGTAAGGGGGGAGATCGGAGAGGGATGGGAATAGGCCTTTTCCAGAAGGCAGCTCCATTGGTTAGGTAGGTGCAGATCTCAGAGACAGAGCCCAAAAACGCCACCGTACTAGCAATGTAGTACATGGTTGGTCGGGTATGAAATCGGGAAAGGTTTTTCCTGGAAGAGTGAAATGTAGGGGGGTTGATAATGATGAACATCACACCGAATTTTGCACAGGAACGCGCACTCCATATGCTGCGCCGTGACTGGAAGGCATACGAATCTTTCATGATGTATATGCCGACCGGCAGCGGCAAAACTGGTCTGGCTGCTTTCGTTGCTGCTGGTCTGGTAAGTCGTGGTATGCGCGTTCTGTTTGTCGCCCCTTACACCATCCTGATTAACCAGACGGCTCAGCGCTTCGCTCAGTATGGCCTTCCGGAGGACCAGATCAGCTTTATCTGGCGTGACCATCCGAACTATGACCCAAGCCTGCAGATTCAGATCGCCAGCGCTGACACGCTGATCCGCCGAGAATTTCCTCAGGATATCGATCTGTTGATTGTGGATGAAGCTCACTTGCGCAAACGTCGCATTCTGAAAGAGATTGAACGGATCACCACAGAAACCAAAGCGAAGGTTATTGGCCTTTCCGGAACCCCGTTTTCACCCTTCTTGGGGAATTACTACCAGCGTCTGATTAAGCCGACCACCATCGGAGAACTTATTCAGCGCGGTGATCTGAGTAATTACGAATTTTTCGCGCCAACTAAACCGGATCTGAAAGGCGTTAAGACAAAAGCCTCGATGGAGTATGGCAGCGACTACGACGAAGCGCAGCTGGCAGAGATTATGTGCGGCTCTGATCTGGTGGGAGATATTGTCGATAACTGGCTGCGTAATGGCCGTGACCTGCCGACGGTGGCGTTCTGCGTCAATAAAGCGCATGCCAATTACGTCACCATGCAATTCAACAAAGCCGGTGTTAATGCCGAAGTCATGGTGGCTGAAACGCCACACGAAGAACGCCAGCTGATGATCCACCGTTTCGAGACGGGCGCTACAAAAATCATCGTCAGCGTCGGCGTACTGGTGGCGGGTTTCGACAGTGACGTTCGTTGCATCATTTACGCCCGACCGACAAAAAGCGAAATTCGCTGGCTTCAGGCACTGGGACGTGGTCTGCGAACTGCCCCGGGGAAAGATGCCTGCCTTATCTTCGATCACAGCGGCACCGTCCATCGCCTGGGATTTCCTGACGCCATCGAGTACAACGATCTGCCCTCCACAAACGACGGGATGAAAGAAGTTGCAGCTCGCGTAGCCGAAGAACGGGAGGAAAAACTCCCGAAGGAATGCCCGGAATGTCATTTCATGAAGCCAGCAGGTGTCTACGTCTGCCCGAAATGCGGATTTAAACCGCTGGTCGGCGAGGATGTGGAAACTGACACGCAACGCAATATCAAAAAGCTCAGCAAGGGCGAAAAGGTTTACACCAAATCGGACAAACAGTCCTGGTGGAGCCAGATCAAATTCTATCAGCGCCAGCGCACTTCGATGGGGAAACCCATCAGCGACGGCTGGTGTGCGCATACATTCCGCGAAAAATTCAACGAATGGCCCAACGGGCTGAGCGATTTTCCGATGGAGATTACCCCGGAGGTAAACAACTACATCAGGCACAAACTCATCAAATTTGCGAAGGGACGGGAGAAGGCCGACAGCCTGGCGGGTGAGCCTGCCAGCAGTGCGGACACCACAAGCCGGATCATTTCCGCAAAGAATAAGGTTGCTAACATTCGTAGTATGTTGGGGAGAAGAACAGCGTGAAGACAGCGGAAGCGGCGAAAGGTCGCTGGACAGAAATTCTTGAACATTACGGCCTGCCGCCAATAACCGGGAAAAATCACTATAAGGGTGAATGTCCGGTATGTGGCGCACGCAGCAAGTTTCGTATTGACGACCGTGGTGGTGCC
The DNA here is from genome assembly GCF_019047785.1 of Enterobacter cancerogenus. Classification (NCBI taxonomy): domain Bacteria; kingdom Pseudomonadati; phylum Pseudomonadota; class Gammaproteobacteria; order Enterobacterales; family Enterobacteriaceae; genus Enterobacter; species Enterobacter cancerogenus. The sequence continues at coordinate 3,907,526 of NZ_CP077290.1, forward strand.
GGAACGTGGATCTGCGTGTGCGGCAGCGGTGACGGCATGAAACTGCTTTCCCTCACGCAGACCGGGAAGACTTTCTCGGCACTTTGCGCCGAGGTGGATCAGCTCATTGGCAATGACTACCGACGGGAGAAAATCTCGGCCAACAGCTCTGCGGCGAAGCTACGCCAGCGTGCCATCAGTAAATTCGCGAAGCTGCTACCCTTGCGGGGTACCAACGGGGAAGGTTATTTGCGCCAGCGCGGGATCAACAAACTACCCTCTGAGGCGATCCGGTTCTGCGAAAAGCAGCGCCATGCAGGCAGGATTTATCATGCTCTCTATGCTCTTGCCACCGATGATAAAGGTGAGCTGTGCTATCTCCACCGGACCTTGCTCGAAGGGGATCGCAAAGCGCCGCTGGGCGAAAGCGCCAAACGGCAAAAATCCCTGCAGGAAGACAACTACCTCGAACACGCCCGCTCGGTAGCCATCCGTATGTTCCCAGTATCTTCAACGCTGGGGATCGCAGAGGGTATCGAAACGGCGCTCTCCTGCTATCAGATTTATGGCGTGAATACCTGGGCGGTTATGAACAGCAATTTCATGAAAAAATTCCGGGTGCCGGCAGGGGTAAAACATCTGATCGTTTTCGCTGACATGGACAAGCATTCTGCCACCGGTCAGGCGGCGGCGTTTGAGTGCGCCCATGCCAATCTGCTGGCGAAAAATGACCTTGTGAAAGTCAGCGTACGCTGGCCGGACAACAGTGACTTTAACGATATGCTCATGAATGGCGATGAGGTTCGTGAGTTGGTCTTCTACAAGAAACAAAAAGAGGCGGCATAATGCGGGACATCCAACAGGTATTAGAGCGCTGGGGAGCATGGGCCGCTAACAATCATGAAGATGTTACATGGGCTTCTATTGCTGCTGGGTTTAAAGGGCTCGTCCCGGCACGGGTAAAATCACGGCCACAATGCTGTGACGATGACGCAATGATTTTATGCGGATGTATAGCAAGACTAAACAAAAACAATAAGGATTTGCATGATCTGCTGGTGGATTATTATGTGATGGGCATGACGTTTATGGCGCTGGCCCGCAAGCATGGCTGCTCTGACGGTCATATTGGTAAAAAACTTCAGAAAGCTGAGGGTGTGATTGAGGGCATGTTGATGATGCTTGATATCCGGCTGGAAATGGATCGCAATGTTGAAAAAAGTTCGTTTGTGATTAAGTAATTTGATTCATCTTGCTGTCTCACTGTTTAATATTTTAACAGAGGGATATACAGAGGACGTTATGTTTAAAATCACAGCGACTATCATCAAAGCAGGAGGCACACCAGCTGAGTGGATTCGCTTTTCTAAACACAAAATGACTCGCGAACAATGCGAAAAAATGTTCTTCAGGGACAAAGAGGCTGGTAAATCCTATGGAGCTAAGGTCACGATCGAAAATTTTCGCTGTGAGAAGGCAAAATAGGTTTACGTACGTAAAATACGTAATATCCTGTTAAGAGTGGTCACTTCGACACACAGCTTAACCATCGAAACCCTGCCTCGGCGGGGTTTTTGATTTCTCTGGTAAACTCGGCTAGCATCAGCATATTTGAAAAAGGAGATCCTATGAAGAAAGCCGTGATTGCCGCCTCAGTCATACTGGTTGCTGGTTGTACAAGTTCACAGAAGCAAGAAAAGCCTATCGGTATGGCAAATCCAGCGTCCGTTCACTGCATTAAACAGGGCGGGAAACTGGATATCGTTAAAGAATCTCGCGGTGAAGTGGGTTATTGCACATTACCATCAGGCGAGCGTATCGAAGAATGGGCTTTATTTCGTCGTGACAACATGAAATAATCGTGCTACAGGTTGCGATGATGGATCACTCCCGGAGTGACAGAGAAACGCTACAGTTTTGAATGGGCGCTGATTTTTGCAAAAATACTGACCTTTGGGTTCAGCGCTCATCCAAAAGCACCATGTCTAAATCCGGTTAACCTCGGGAGGTTTGTTGGATGAGGTGCCTCTCTAGCATTTGGCCTCGCTTCGGCGAGGTTTTTCTTTTTCTCGACTGCATATCGATTGATAGATGTTAGTTAGAATAATTCGCATTGTTGGATGTGGGATAGATAGTGACATGAGCATTTTGCCAAATGATTAGTTGTCACTTTTGTAACAACAAATCTCTATACGACAAGCATCTGGACAGCTTGAAAATATTTTGTTGTTTTTAGGGCACCTCAGATTGGATATCAGTATTGACCACAAAGAGGGCTTGAAGGGGATTATATGATATATTGTATATTTATTATGTTCTGAAGCCCTGCTAATACCTTCACTTATAGTTGTTATCTCATCTCCAGGTAGAAATTGTATTTTCCCGCTATGCCAGAGTATCAAATTCATCTTGTTAGTTGAGGTAATCCACGAGAATACAGTACCTGTCGATGGGTCAATCAAACTATCAATTACTATCCACATAACTTCATCCTTAGTTATCTTAAGAGTTTCCTTGGTTTCATTAAAGTATAGCCCTTAACTTATTGAAAAAGATCGAGATTATTTGTGAGGGTCGACTTGTGATGCGAGATGCTGGCGCTGTGATTTTGAAACTCTAAAATCCGCTGAAGTCCAATCATCGCTGATGGCATGCTGGTGGTTGGGGTAATTACCCTGCTCAGGCCCTTGATTAAATTCAGTAAATAACGCTGTGCAAAAGGTTATTGCTGATGGCCTTTGACAGAGTGAAAGTTTACATAGAGTGCTATATTTAAACTGGTATTCGATAATGCTCTCGATACATCAAAACACGGGGCGGGGACGCGCCTAACACGCAGAGACAACTGCATGACCCCTGACCAGCAAATCTTTGCTGGTCTTTTTTTCGGCATTAGCTCAACGGGAGAGAGCACGGAGCTTCTACCTCTGTGGTTAGGGAGTTGAATCCTCGATGGCGAACCAATAAAGCTTCTCTCTCACATATTGACGACTTAAAGGATTCCTGGGTAAGTTATTACTGTGGTGAATCCATTCTTAGTGGTGGGACGTCTGGTTAACTACTACGTGCAGTTATGCGCGTGGCTTTGATAACAGAGATGAGTCACCGGGAGGCACGCGGCACCACAATCTTTTCATATTTTTGTCCCATCGGAAGGGTATAGAGTGTACAAGTTTAATTCATCCTTACTTGCGATTTTTCTGCTGACAGGTTGTAGTTCTGATTTGGTTTTACATGCACCTAAACAACCTGTTTACAAACCAATGCCGGAAATTACCCAGTCTGTGACGCCTACGCAACAGCGCGCGATCATGGCTGGCGAGAGACCTGATTGGTCGGAAAGAACACCAGTAAGCACTACAAAGCGATATTAATAAACGCTTATCTAATAAGGCTGCCAATCGGCGGCCTTTTTTATTCCCTCTTAATTTTGCTAATAGTAGGCCAAGCAAAATGAAAAAGCGAAATGTTCGCAGAACCAATATCTGCACTATGTCCATGTTAAAAGGAACTTAAGTTATGCAAAACACGTTAGCAAAAGCCGTTTTTATCGCCAGTGCTGCTCTGTCATTTCCTTCACATGCAACCATTACGCCGGGAGGGCTCTCACAATCTACCTGGTCGATTACGAATGCTCCAGCAAATGGGGTAAGTGAGATTTCGTTTCCGATTAGAGTAAACGAGGCTCCGGTTTCTAAAGGATATTATTTCGCTCAGCAATTTCGTATTGTCGGAGCAAACCTTGGTTATATCGGTATTCAGCCTCTTGCTACTTCTGAGAAGCATGCTCAGCTGATTTTTTCCGTGTTTGGTAGTGGAGCTAAGCCGATCAGCTCGAATTGTAGCGGCGGCGCTGATGGAGGTTCAGGTGTTTCATGCAGTACAGTCTTCACAAACTTTGTTCGTGGGACCCTTTATTATTTTAACGTTAAGCAAGATGCAAATGATAAATCCTTATGGCACGGCTCAATGAGTGACGGCACTAACGAAATCCCTATTGGCTCATGGCAGATCACTGGCAGTACCAAAGGTATTAATAAAACAGAACTTGGCTTTATTGAATATTTCAAATCTCTGCCATCTTGTGAGAAGTTACCAAAAATTTCTGTTCAATATCATCAGCCTCGTATTGCTGGCTACAAGACCATCATTACAGGGCCATCCGAATATGGGAAATGTAAGGGCGCAGCGAACTTTGCCGGTTTTAATACGGGCCGATGGATGGCTACACATGCGTTAGGTTTTTCAAATTAATTTGTAATATTCATGCCGTCTACGGGCGGCTTTTTATGAATTCCTGATTATACGTCCAATGCATTATAAGGGGGCTAAATGTCTGACCCGGTTTCCAGCACTGCACTAACTGGTGTTGCGCTGACTGGTGCCAGTGTCTACGGGTTGCTTACAGGTTCCGATTATGGTGTGGTATTTGGCGCATTCGCAGGGGCTGTATTCTATATAGCGACAGCATCAGATCTAAGTGTTTTGCGCCGGCTTGCCTACTTCGTGGTGTCGTATATCGTCGGCATTCTTGGTTCAGGTTTGCTGGGTTCAAAACTCACTTCCTTGACTGGGTACAGTGATAAGCCTCTGGATGCTATCGGTGCCGTTATAGCTTCTGCCTTAGCCGTTCAAATCCTGACATTCCTGAACAAGCAGGACTTAAGCTCACTGGTGGCGCTGATCACGCGTCGGGGAGGTTCAGGTGGTACTAAATGATCCAACTGCAACATTAAACGCTCTGCTATGCGCCGGGGTGGTGATTACCCTTATGTTTTATCGACGTGGTGATTCACGCCACCGTCCATGGGTTTCGCGTTTAGCCTGGCTAATTACGGTCACGTACAGCGCCGTGCCACTGGCCTATCTGTGCGGCATTTATCCTCATTCCTCATGGGCCACTATTGCGGTCAATATTATTTTCCTTTCCGTGCTGGTGGCCGTCAGAGGCAACGTTGCGCGCCTGGTTGATCATCTGAGGCACTAATGAACCAATCACTATTTCAAAAGGCGGCTGGCATTAGCGCCGGGCTCGCTTCGCGCTGGTTTCCACATATCGACACTGCTACGAAAGAATACGGCATAACCGCACCGCTAGATCAGGCCATGTTCATCGCGCAGATGGGCCATGAGTCCACACGCTTTACCCGGCTGGTGGAAAACCTGAACTATGCGGCGGAAAACCTGGTCCCCATATTTGGCAGGCACCGCATTACTCCCCAGCAGGCCGCCGCGCTCGGTAGAACGGCAACACAACCGGCCAACCAGAAAGCGATTGCCAATCTGGTATACGGCGGCGAGTGGGGCAAAGATAAACTGGGGAATCAGGTAGCGGGCGACGGCTGGAAATATCGCGGGCGCGGCCTGAAGCAAATCACCGGGCTGAGCAACTACCGCAGCTGCGGTCAGGCGCTGAAGCTGGATTTGGTAACACAGCCTGAATTGCTGGAGCAGGATGAATATGCTGCTCGCTCAGCTGCATGGTTCTACGTCTCGCACGGCTGCCTGCTTCATTCAGGCGACGTGGAGCGCGTGACGCTGCTCATAAACGGCGGCCGTAACGGGCTTGATAAACGCCGCGTGCTGTTTAACATGGCAAAATCCGTGCTGGCGTGAGGTAGCAATGAGTTTTATCGAATTAATTTTCTGGGCGATTGGCGCTGTAATGGCCGCCGCTGTTGGTGGTTTTGGGCTGGGCCATATCCACGGCAGCAGTAATGCTGATTCAAAAGCTAATCAGCAGCGCACTGAAGAGAATGCAGCGACAGCGGTCGCCGCGGCAGAACATAAAGCGGAAGTTACAAAAGAGGCCAGTAATGCACTGCAGACTGTTAATCACATGCCTGATGACGATGTTGATCGCGAGTTGCGCGAAAACTTCACCCGCCCCGGTGGTAGTTGATACAGGGTGTCTGTGGACCCGAATTATTTACCTGACTGATCACGATATCGACGTGCTGGATAAACAGACCAAACGTGACATCCTGGCGCATAACAAAGCGTGGCAGGCAAATTGCTTGGAGAATTAGAGCCTTATATCGTGCATTCATTGGCAGTCAGCAGGGATGGCCTACTAATTAACCAAATGTAACAATAACTTTAAGAACAAAAGTGGAAAAATTATTAAGATAGTTTCATCTAGGATGGATAGGTGAACTTCATGAAACATATACTTTGTGCGCTATTTGTTTTCGTATCATCATCTGCTTTCGCTGATGTTGAACAGCATCTTGCCGAGTTAGAGCAAAAAAGTAATGCGGTCCGAACAAAAATTATCAACGAAGTAAGTAGTGAGCAAATCAGGCAACAAAATAAACTTGCCATTCAAATGAAAATAGATAAATTGCGGGCAAAAATCGGCGGCGAATCAGATTTGCAAAAGAAAGTAGAAATGGAAGAGCAGCTCAAAAATTTACAGTCTCAAAAAAATAGTCTCTGAATTCTAGTCAAATCAGATTTCATAATCAAAATAAAATAGCATATCTATAGCCTCGCTCACGCGGGGCTTTTTTACAGACAATTCTCAACTTGTAAATGAAAATTAACATCATTTGTAAAAGGTACTCCTGACGATTCAGAACACCGAGGGGGCGACGACACGCGGAAAACGGCTAGTTTTTTGCATTTTATGGGCTTCATCATCATCCGTTTAACCTCTTGATATTTCAGTCCTGAGCATTTGCAGGATGTCGAAATGACTATTTTTTGTTCACCATCATGGATAACGAACTGAAAAATTTCCGGCTGAATATCACTCAGCTGGCAGCCATTACCGATCTGCACCGGCAGACGGTCGCAGGCAGGCTTGCAAATGTGCAACCCGCACCCGGCAGCAATCCAAAACTTAAGCTTTATGCCATTACCGATATTTTGCGGGAACTGCTGACAAGCACCACTCCGTCCGAGCTGGTGGACGTCGACAAAATGCTTCCCCCCGATCGTAAGGCCTGGTTCCAGTCGGAGCGTGAACGCCTCAAGTTTCAGCAGGAAACCGGGGAGCTGATCCCGGCATCCGAAGTCACCCGAGAGTTTTCCTCCATGGCGAAAGCGATGGTTCAGGTGCTGGAAACGTTACCCGATATTCTTGAGCGCGACTGCGCGATGACCCCTGCTGCCGTTGTCAGGGTGCAGCAGGTTATTGACGATCTGCGCGATCAGATCGCCCTCAAAGTTGAGCAGGCCGACTCACCGGAACAGGAGGATATGCCAGAAGAGGAGTAAGTCATGCAACAGGCCACGGCAGCGGAAGTCAGGCGTAACGCTTCCGCCATTCTAAAAGCTCCTCGCCGTATGCCTGTGGCTGAGGCAGTACAGAAATTTATGCGCGTCCCGATGGGAGCCGGTAACTCAGTCCCGTGGGATCCTGCCGTTGCCCCTTATGTGATTGAGCCGATGAACTGTCTGGCGATGCGTGAATACGATGCGGTGGTGTTTGTGGGTCCGGCGCGAACGGGTAAAACGATTGGCCTGGTTGATGGCTGGGTGGTCTACAACATCGTCTGCGATCCGTCGGATATGCTGGTCGTCCAAATGACGGAAGAGAAAGCCCGGGAACACTCAAAAAAGCGTCTGGCGCGAACCTTCCGCGTGAGTCCGGAGGTTGCTAAACGCCTGAGCCCGTTGCGGAACGACAACAACGTGCACGATCGGACGTTCCTGGCCGGTAACTATCTCAAGATTGGCTGGCCTTCCATCAACATCATGTCCTCGTCAGATTTTAAATGCGTGGCGCTGACGGATTATGACCGTTTCCCCGAGGATATTGACGGCGAGGGCGATGGTTTCACCCTGGCGTCCAAACGTACCACCACCTTTATGTCCGCCGGCATGACCCTGGTGGAGTGTTCGCCAGGCCGGGACATTCGCGACAGTAAATGGCGGCGCAAGTCTCCCCATGAAGCGCCCCCCACGACTGGCGCGCTTTCTCTGTACAACCGTGGGGATCGCCGCCGGTGGTACTGGCCGTGCCCGCACTGTGGTGAATATTTTCAGCCAGCGATGGAGGCGATGACCGGCTACCGCGATGAGCCTGATCCGGTGAAAGCCAGTGAGGCGGCCCATCTGCTTTGCCCGCATTGCAACGGTATTATCACGGCTGACAAAAAGCGCGAGCTGAACGGGGTGGGAGTCTGGTTGCGTGAAGGCCAGAGTATTGACCGTGACGGCAATATTTCCGGCGAGCCTCGCCGTTCGCGCATAGCATCGTTCTGGATGGAAGGACCCGCAGCCGCATACCAGACCTGGGCGCAGCTGGTGTACAAACTGCTGACAGCTGAGCAGGAGTACGAGGCGACAGGCAGCGAAGAAACCCTGAAGGCGGTAATCAACACCGACTGGGGGCTGCCGTACCTGCCGCGCTCGGCCAGCGAACAGCGACGCGCCGATGCGTTAATGTTGCGAGCAGAAGACTACGGTAAACGCCTGGTCCCGCCAAAAGTGCGTTTTCTGCTGGCGGCCGTCGACGTCCAGGGGGGAAAAAAGCGCCGTTTCGTCGTGCAGATTATTGGCTATGGCGAAAACGGCGAGCGCTGGCTGGTGGACCGCTACAACATCCGCCAGTCCCTGCGCTGCAATGAGCATGGCGAGGCGGAGCCTGTTCACCCCGGCGCGTATCCGGAGGACTGGCAGTTGCTGGTCTCCGATGTGCTGGAGAAGACCTATGCGCTGCAGGCTGATCCGACGCGCTGTATGCCGGTACTGGCGATGGCCGTCGACAGCGGCGGTGAAGAGGGTGTGACCGACAACGCCTATAAATTCTGGCGCCAGTGTCGCCGTGATGGCCTGGGTAAACGTGTTTACCTGGTTAAGGGGGACAGTACAAAACGCCAGAAAGTCATCACCAAAACCCACCCGAATAATACCGAACGCAGCGACCGTCGCGCCGACGCGCGCGGCGAGGTGCCGGTGTACCTGCTGCAGACCGACCTGCTCAAGGATCAGCTCAGCAACAACCTGGACCGTGAGACCCCCGGTGCGGGCTATATCCATTTTCCCGACTGGCTTGGGGAATGGTTCTACGAGGAGCTGACCTACGAAGAGCGCGGCGCAGACGGAAAATGGCGCAAGCCCGGCAAGGGTGCCAACGAAGCCTTTGACCTGTTCTGCTATGCCCATGCCGTGGCGGTCCTGCGCGGCTACGAAAAAATTCGAGACTGGGAAACTCCCCCTGCATGGGCGGGGCCGCAGGATCTCAATCCAAATATTTTTGAAGGGGAACGCCCCCGGGAGATATCCGTGAAAAAATCAAAACCTGTTCAGTCGCCTGTCCAGGCTGAACCTGAAAAGGACACAGCACTCTCCGGCAGCTGGCTCGGGTCTTCCGGTAGGGGAGGCTGGCTGTGAAGAAAGACGACATCTGGAAAACGCTGCTGATGGTGCGCCAGGCCTACCAGGATTCGCTGGACGGCAAGAGTATCTCCTTTACCGGCGTAAACGGTCGCGCCATTACCAACCACGATCCGAAAGCGCTGCGCGACGAGCTTGAATACTGGGAGCGGCGCTGGCGGACGGTTAACAGCCGCGGCGGATCATACAAACTCGCTAACTTTCTGTAAGGCATTCTATGGGCATTCTTGAAAGAACACTGGGAGCTATTTCTCCCGGGTGGGCAGCGGCACGCGCGCGGGACCGTCTCAGGCTCAATGCTTATGAAGCGGCAAACCCCTCACGGCTGCACAAGGCGAAAAAACAGAGCCAGTCAGCGGACACATCGGTATTTGCCGCAGGCCAGTCCCTGCGGGAACAGGCCCGCTGGCTGGATGAAAACCATGACCTGGTGATCGGCCTGTTCGACAAAATGGAAGACAGGGTGATTGGGGCTCACGGCATCCATGTTGAACCCCAGCCTCTCGATCTGGAGGGCAATCTCCATTCCGATTTTGCCGGGCAGCTTTCGGCGCTCTGGGCTGAATGGTCCGTGCGTCCGGAAGTGACCGGCATGTTTACCCGCCCGGAGGCTGAACGTCTGCTGTTGCGTTCTGCGCTGCGTGACGGGGAAGTGTTCACGCAGCTGGTCAGGGGGAATGTGCCGGGCCTGCAGCACGCCACTTCTGTGCCCTTCTCGCTGGAAATGCTGGAGGCGGATTTTGTACCGTTCAATCTGAACAGCACTGCCGGCCAGCAGGTGCGCCAGGGCATCATCGTAAACGAGTGGGGGCGACCCACCGGATATCGGGTTTACAAATATCATCCGGCAAACATGACGCGCTTCAGCGCCGAGCTTAAAACCGTCTCTGCCGACAACATGCTTCACCTGGCGCAACGTAAGCGTCTGCACCAGCTGCGCGGTATCAGCCTGATCCACGGAGTCATAACCCGGCTTTCGGATATTAAGGATTACGAAGAGAGTGAACGCGTCGCTGCCCGTATTGCCGCCGCGCTGGGGTTCTATATCAAGCGTGGCGATGCGCAGTCTCTTGGCGATGACGGTGAGTTTTCAACGCCTGGCGGCCAGCGTCACTACGATATTGCGCCGGGGATGATTTATGACGAACTCAGGCCCGGCGAGGACCTGGGCATGGTGGAGTCAAACCGTCCGAATGTACACCTCTATGAATTCCGGAACGGGCAGATGCGGGCCGTGGCCGCAGGTACGCGCGGCAGCTATTCCAGTATTGCCCGGGACTATAACGGCACCTACAGCTCCCAGCGCCAGGAGCTGGTGGAAAGCTTCGAAGGTTACAACGTTCTGCAACAGTGGTTTGTCGGCCAGCACAGCCGTCCTGTATACCGCGCCTGGGTAGCGATGGCACTGCTGAGCGGCGTTGAAGTCCCGCCGGATGTGGATCCGAATTCCCTCTATAACGCGCTTTATCTCGGGCCTGTGATGCCGTGGATTGATCCGGGTAAAGAGGCCAGCGCGTGGAAAGCCATTGTGCGTGGCGGCGCGGGTACTGAAGCGGAATGGGCACGGGCCAGGGGTAAAAATCCGCAGGAGGTTAAGCGCCAGCGACTGCGTGAAACAGAATTTAACCGTCAACACGGGCTGGTGTTTGATTCCGACGCCGCCAATGACAAAGGAGCGATGCCAGATGCAACGGCAGAAACAAACGATAAGCGGCGCGAGCCGGACGATGATGATTAACCCCCGCGCCAGCCTGGCTGGTGTCGATGCGGCAAACGGGCAGTGCTGGTATGAGATCCGCGCGCTAGCCGCCGGGCGCGTTGAAATTTTCCTTTACGACGTGATCGGCGGCTGGGGCATCACTGCCCAGCAGTTTGTCGCGGACTGTAAGGAGGCGGGGGTGTTTGACGCCAGCGCGGTGGATTTGCATATCCACAGCCCCGGCGGCGATGTCATGCAGGGCTTTGCCATTTACAACACCCTGTCACGGCTGAAAGCAAAGGTGGATATCTGGGTGGACGGCGTGGCGGCCAGCATGGCCTCGATGATTGTCTGCCTGCCCGGCGCTACGGTGCACATGCCGGAAAACGCCTGGATCATGGTCCACAAACCGTGGGGCGGCATTGCCGGGGACTCTGACGACATGCGCGACTACGCCGCCTGGCTTGACCGGAATGAAGCCCTGATGCTCAGTGCCTACATGAACAAAACCGGACTGGGGCAGGAGGAGCTGGAGGCGATGCTGAAAGCGGAGACCTGGCTTAACGGTGCCGAGGCGGTGGAAAAAGGTTTCGCCGACACGCTTGAACCTGAACTGCAGGCCGCGGCCTGTGTGAATGAAAATAAACTGAAGGATTACCAGAACATGCCAGAACAGATTAAATCCCTTTTTGCGCCGCGCGCCGAAGCTCCGGTGAATCAGCCACAGCAGCCTGCTCCGGTGCAGCAGCCCGCACCGGTACAAGCGAATCTTACTCCGCCAGCGACACAGCAACCCGCGCCGCAGATGACAAACATCGATGTCGCCGCGCTGGCGCAGCAGCTGCAGCAGCAGATGCAGGCATCAAATGCCGAGCGAGTGAGCACGGTTTCTGCCGTTTTTGAGGCGTTCCCCACCTTCGCCACGCTGAAGGCGGAGTGCCTCGCCGACTTCACCTGCAGCGCTGAGAAAGCCCGCGACAAACTGCTGCAGGCGCTGGCGGCGGGTACCACTCCGAGCGCCGGTCCGGGGGCCATTCATCTTTATGCCGGTAACGGTAATCTGGTCGGTGACTCCATTCGTGCAGCGGTGATGACCCGCGCGGGCTATGCGCAGGCCGAGAAGGATAACGCTTACAACGGCTACACCCTGCGCGAGCTGGCGCGCGCCTCTCTGGTGGATCGCGGTATCGGGATCTCCGGCGCAGGAACGGCGCAGGCAATGGTCGGTCTGGCGTTCACCCACAGCAGCAGCGACTTCGGCAATATCCTGATGGACGTGGCGCACAAGGCGGCGCTGCTGGGCTGGGATGAGGCCACAGAGTCATTCGAACAGTGGACCCGTAAGGGTACGCTGACCGATTTTAAAACCGCGCACCGCGTCGGTCTTGAATCACTGGCATCGCTTCGCAAGGTCCGCGCCGGGGCGGAATATAAATATGTCACCATCAAGGATCGCGGTGAGCCAATTGCCCTGGCGACCTATGGTGAGCTGTTCAGCATTGACCGCCAGACCATCATTAACGATGACCTGGACATGCTGACCCGTATCCCACAGGCGATGGGGCTCGCTGCACGTGCCACCGTGGGCGATCTGGTGTGGGCAGTGCTGACCAGCAACCCGAAAATGTCGGACGGTAAGCCGCTGTTCCACGCTGACCACGGCAACCTGGTCTCTGCCGACCTGAGTATCGAAGGCCTGGATACGGCGCGTAAGGCGATGCTGCTGCAAAAATCCGGCGATCGCCGTCTGAATATTCGCCCGGCCTGGATGCTGACGCCAGTGGCTATCGAGTCCCGGGCTAATCAGCTGATCAAATCTGCAAGCGTGCCGGGCGCGGATGCCAACAGCGGTATCGTGAACCCGATCCAGAACTTTGTGACCGTGGCCTCTGAGGCGCGTCTGGATGACAGCAGCCCGACCGATTTTTACCTGACCGCTGCGCAGGGACGCGACACTATCGAGGTGGCGTATCTGGACGGTATCGATACGCCGTATCTGGAGCAGCAGCAGGGCTTTACCGTTGACGGTGCCGCCTTCAAGGTGCGCATCGATGCCGGGGTGGCGCCGCTTGACTGGCGAGGCATGGTTAAAGTCACCAAAAAATAATGACCGTCATCTGACGGTTTTTTTTATTACGGAGCGGCGCGTGCTGCTCCTTTTTATTTCCGGAGAGAAAAATGGCGAAAAATTATCAGCAGGACGGCAACACCCTGGATTTTCAGAATACCGGTGCGACTGATATTCATTCTGGGGACGCCGTGCTTTCGGGTGTGCTGGTGGGCGTCGCACACGATGACATCCCTGCAGGGCTGTGGGGCGTGCTGCATACCACGGGCGTGTTCGTTCTGCCAAAAGCGGCGGAGGCGGTTACTGTAGGTCAGAAGCTCTATCTGGCAGACGGCAAACTGACAGTGGAAGCGGGTGAGTCGGCGACGCCGAACCCCCTGGCGGGTACGGCCTGGGCTGCGGCTGCGGCGGACGTCGATACTGTTCCGGTCCGGCTGGGCTACTGATGAACCGCTTTCGTGCCCGGCTGGCCCGTGCGGATGCGCGGATCTCCCGGGCTTTTTCCGAGACGCTGCCCGCCGTTCTGACCATCGACGCTGAGGTGCGACCTGTTACCGTGATTTTCGAGACGCCTGATGCCCCGGTTGACGTGCCCGGCGGGGGGCAAATTCAGGATCGCTCTCCGGCATTCAGCGCGATGACCGCCGATATTGCGGGGCTTGAGAAGCACCACGGCGTGGAAATCAACGGCACGGCTTATCGTGTGACGCACGTCGGGGCTGATGAAGAAGGCCGCACCCGCGTCACGCTGGCGTATGGCGCACCGGGTAAGGTGCAGCCGGGCATCAATAAGTGGAGCTGATATGGCGCGAGAGTCCAGACTGCGGCGGGATTTGCCCGTCGATATCGATGTGGATGCCATCTGGCGGATAGCTGAGCACATCGGTGCCACCCATAAACAGTTTCGGGCAGCGTATTCCCGCGCCCTCAAACGTACCGCCGCTACCCTGCGTAAAAAAGCGATGGCAGACCTGAAGGACGGACTGGCCCCCCGCAGCCTGGACCTTGTGCGTCGACGCCTGCTTTCCTTTCGTCTTGATCGCGCCTCTCAGTCAAAACTGGATAACTTTCGTCTCTGGTTTGGCCTGAATGCCATCAAGGTAAAAGATCTGAAAGGCCGGATTAACGGGCGGGTGCGGCCTCGCCATTCCCGACGTGATAAATCCACCGGACGGTTTATCAGGGCGCGACGCCAGGCGGACAATGCCGGGTTTACGCCAAAGGGCAGCATGCTTACCCCGCGCACGTATGAAAACGGGGAAGTGGCACGCTCACGTCGTGAGAACAGGCGAACGGTAGTTATTCGCGATCATGACACACGCCGCACCCGCGAGGCGGAAGTTGATATTTATGAGCCGATGCTGAACTACATCGAAGATAACGCCTTTGCGGAGGCGATGGATATTTTCATGCATCACTTTGAAACCGATCTGCGCGGGCGTGTGAAAGCCCGTATTTCTGTCTGAGGTTGATCATGGCCGAGCCATTACTGCTGGGGCAGTATCACGATGCTGTCACCGGCGCGCTGAAAAAAATTGCGTGGGTGCGTGATGCAGATGCCTACCCGGAAAAAAACGTGCCCCGTTTTACCGGGCTGACTACCCCAGCAGTGTATTTCTCTATCAACGGCTGGGAGCAGGGCGGAGGCAACGAGGGGCAGCTTAACGTGAATCTCGCCTGCGACTTGTTCGTGGTTGTGGATGCGGCAGGGGCTGGCGTCAGCCGCCCCGAAATTTTCCTGCGCACGGCCGCCGCCGATATCACGCAGTGGATTGACGGCCAGCAGTTCGGCCTGACGCATCTGGATCCAGCCGTCTTTATCGATGCGTCACGGGATGAGTTTGATCCGCGCATGGATGATTATCTGGTCTGGCGAATTTCCTTCACACAGTCAGCCGCCTTTGGTGCCGATCCGTTTGCACAGCTGAATGCTCCTCTGAAAGCGGCCTGGCTGGGCAAGGCCCCGGATATCGGGCGCGCGCATGTGGACGATTACCAACTGATTTACGAGGCAAAACCCGATGAGTGATATCGAGGGCGATCTACAGCGCCGTCTTGCGAATATCGTGCGGCGCGGGGTTATTCATTCCGTTAAGCATGACGGTATACCGAAGTGCCGGGTGGATTTGGGCGACATCACCACTACCTGGCTGCCGCTCTGCCAGGGCTTTTCCGGGGCAAACCGGGCTGACTCCAATCCGTATGCGGTCGGAGATGCGGTCACGGTGCTGTCGGAGGCGGGCGAGCTGAATAATGGCCGGGTGTTTCCCGGCTGGAATACCGGCGGTCTGCCGGTACCGGAGGGCAGCGACAGCGAACATATCACCCGCTACGGTGACGGTACCGAGATCCGGTATGACCGTGCCGCGCATGCCCTGACCATCACCCTGGCGGAGGGCGGGACCTACAAAATCATCGGGAAAGGCACGCTGGACGGTCCGGTGGAAATCACCGATACCCTGACCGTGCAGGGGAAAACGCAGATAAACGCCGACACGAACGTGGCCGGAAATATCGGTGCTACGCAGGAGATTTCGGACGGTACCGGGAAAATGAGCGGGATCCGTAAAACGTTCAATGATCACGATCACCGTGGAGACAGTGGCGGCACGACCGGAAAACCTAATCAGAAAAAGTGACCTGCTTGAGCAGGTTTTTTTATGCCTGGAGAAAATAAATGGCGAATTTACATGGTGTGGAAACGATTGAACTGACATCCGGTACGGTCGCGGTTACTACGATCCAGACGGCAATTATCGGTCTGGTGGGTACTGCGCCTGATGCATCAGCAGGCGTCGCGGCTTCGGGAACGGCGGGTACGCCGTTGCTTTTCAATGAGATGATTTTCACGGCAGCGGCATCGGGACGCGCAGGTAATCAGATTGTTGTGAATGCAGTAGCAGGTGTGCCGGATAAGGACGATCCACAGGATGTACCGACCACCGCTGAAATGGACGGTACCACGCTGAACATAACGCTGGGATGTGATGCAACAGGGAAACTTACTGCAAATTCCGCCGCTGTAAAAAACGCAATGGAATCCGTTCCGGCAGTGAAAGTGGTTATCAACGGAACGGGAAGCGGCATGGTTACGCCATTTACGCTTCAGCTTGCTGGCGGTGAGGATGAACCGTTCCCGCTGAATACTCCTGTGGCGATTGTTGGCACCACGATGCTCTCGCGCCTCGGGGAAACCGGCACGCTTAAGCAGGCGCTGACAGAAATTAATGACCAGCGCAATGCCCTGACAGTCGTGGTACGTGTTGCGGCAGGAAACAATAAGGCGGAGGAGGGTGATGAATCTGAAACGCGCGCTGCATTGCTGGCCGGGATCCGCGCGCTGTCGTCAGCGAAAACCGTGACGACGTATCAGCCCCGCATCCTGATTGCGCCCGGATTCAGTGAGGATGATGCCGTCGGCAAGGCGCTGGAAACCATGGCCGGCAAACTGCGGGCGGTGGCGTATGTTGACTGTGCGTCCAAAGCCACGCTGCAGGAGGTGGTCCAGCGACGCCAGTCCTACGGCATGCGTACCGAGCTGCTGCGCCCGCGCGTGCAGGTCAGCAACGCCGACGGCCAGCTGGTCTGGCGTCCATATTCTGCATTCGCGGCGGGGCTGCGCGCCCGCATCGATTTTGAAAAAGGATGGTGGTGGAGCAAATCCAACCAGGACATCAACAACATCCTCGGCGTGGAGCAGATCGACGAATTTATTCTGGGCGATGAAAACTGCGATGCGAACCTGCTTAACATGCAGAACGTCTCCACCATCATCCGCCGGGCAGGTTTTAAGCACTGGGGGAACCGCCTGTGTGGGACCGATCCGCAGTGGCGTTTCGAATCGGTTCGCCGTACCGCTGACGTCATCGAGGACAGTATTCAGGAAACGATGCTGGAATACGTTGACCGTCCACTGGACCGGGAGAACGCCGACGACATTATCGGCACGATTAACGCCTATATGCGCCAGCTGGTCGGACTCGGTGCCATTTTCGGCGGTCGCGCCTGGCTGGATGAAGAGCTTAACACCGCTGAGAGCATGGCGGCGGGCGTGCTGTACATCAACTATGACTTTGGTCCGAAATCGCCGACTGAGCTTATCAGCCTGCGGGTCCGGGTGAATAACAACTATGCGCTTGAGGAGATGCTGGCAGCATGAGCGAAAAAAACACACTACGCGTCTGGACCTTCTTCCGGCAGGGGATCCGTATTCAGGGGGCGCATGAATTCACACCGCCGACACTGTCCATTGTCAAAACTGACCTGCGTACCGGCGCGCAGGATGCGCCGTCCCCCGTGGATGATGGCATGGAGGCGCTGACCTGCCAGCTGAAATTCTACGGCGTGGATACGGACATGCTGACCGCTTTTGGTTTTGTCAGCGGCAGCCGTCCGCGCTTTACGGCGTATCAGGGCTATCTGGCGAACGGTACCGCGCTTGGCACCATCGAGGAGATTGAAGGCTTTGTGCAGACCGTTACGCCGGATGCCCGGGGTAAGGACAGTCTGTCCGAAAATGCCATCACGGTGGAGATCGCCGTGAGTTATTACCGCCAGACCAAAGATGGCCGCGAGCTTTTTGCCATTGATACCGAGCGCTTCGCGCGCCGGGTGAATGGTGTGGATGTCCTGTCCGGCCTGGCGGCGAAAGTCCGTCTTTAATTTCAAAACATCTGACAACGGCCTGCGGGCCGTTTTTTTATGGAGATAAACATGTCTTTTCCTGGTGAAACCCGCGTTATCAAACTGTATTCCCCCGTCACGCTTGAAAATGGCAGTGCGCTCAACGAGGTGACACTGCGCGAGCCTCTGGTGCGTGACCGTATCGCCTTTTCCAAAGACCGCGGCAGTGAAGAAGAAAAAGAAGCGCGCATGATTGCGCTGCTGTGCAACCTCAGCGAACAGGATATCTGGCAACTGACGGCGGCGGATTATGCCCAACTGCTGGACGCGTTTAACGTTTTTATGCTCCCGCCCGGGGAGCGTCCGAAAGAGAGTTAATCCGGGCGATGCGTTTTCTGGGGCGGCGTCTGCATTTTCCCATGACGGAATACCTGGATATGCCGTTCAGCGTATTTTCTGATTTTCTCACCGACGAAGTGGAGGCGGTAAACCGTGGCCGGATTAAGCCAGAACCTTAAGGCCGTCATTACCTTTGGCGGCAATATCGACAGCTCCTGGAGCCGTTCAGCGAACGGCCTGCAAAAGAGCCTGAAGGACGTCGGGAAGCACTCAGAAAAACTGACAAAAGACCAGGCGAAGCTGGCGGCGGAGATTAAGCGTGCAAAACTGGCCGGGCAAAGCCTTGGCGATCTGAAACGGCGTTACAGCGACGTCTCCCGTGAAATCCGCAAAACGGAAACCGAACAGCAGAAGCTAAACCAGCAGATGCAGAAGACGCAACGGCTGGCAGCCTTCAAAGGAGCCGGCAAAGGGCTGTTTCGCCGTGGGCTCGGTATGGCCGGACAACTGGGCGGGATGGTTGCTCCCGGGCTGGCGATTGGCGGCGGGGGCGTGGTGGCTTCCGCACTGGGTACCCTCATCGCACCGGCGGCAACCAACGCAGAAACCGCCCGGCGGGCTGGCGTGGCGAAAAGCTATGGTGTCGATATCCCGACGTTTGATGCGTGGGATACGCTCGCGAAACAGTTCGACATGAACGGGGAGAACATCGGCGATCTGTTTGAGGAGTATCTGCATAAGTCGGGGGAGTACAAGCAGAACGGCAAGCAGGGTTCTCTGCAGGATGCGTTTGAAACGCTGGGTTTTAAAGCGGGTGATTTTGCCGGGCTCAGCGATATGGCGCAGTTCGAAAAAATTGTTGAGCGTGCGCTCAGCCTGCAGGATGAATCGAAGGCCTCGTTTGCACTGGATTCGCTGTTTGGCGGCGAGGCCAGCAAGCTGTTGATGCTGCTCAAGCAGTCCGGCAAGAGCTACCGTGACCTGATGGACGAACAGCGGCGCTATAACCTCGTCACGAAAGAGGGCGCCGAAGGGGCTATGGCAGGGAATCGCGCCGTCACTAACTTGCGCACCGTCTTCTCCTCCGCTGTGGCGGAAATCTCCGGTCAACTGGGTAACGAGCTGGCACCGGATATCCGCCGTCTGACGGACGATATGGCGGAGTGGTTTAAGGGCGGCGGGATAAAGCGGATTGTCAGCTTCCTGCGCAATGACCTGTACCCCGGCGTGCTGACGTTCGGACAGGGCATTGTTTTCGTCGGGAAAGTGGCCTACGCGCTGGCAAAAAAACTGTCCTGGCTGCTGCCGGATGAGCGAAGCGATCAGCGGGACGTGCTTAAGTCGCTGGCAATGACGGGTTCGGTCGATATCGCCCGCATGACGGCGCAACGCAACGGGCAGGGCGAATGGTTTGAGCAGCAACTGAAGGAAAAGCCGGACCTGCCTGATGACGTGAAAAAATCGTACCGGGACACCCGTGGATTTTTCCGCGACGACGAGGACACATTCAACAATACACTCGATAAGTATGTGACGCCGGAAAGCAGCACCGCACCGTTCTCCTGGGATTCAGCACTCAACCAGAACAAGGCGATACCCGCGCAGCCCGGGCGTGAAACATCCGACAAACCTGCCGGTGCCTGGAATAATTACGGACTTCCTTCCTTACCTGCTTTTGATAAAAGCCTCAACTGGTCCTCAGTGGATAAATCACCAGGATTATCAGACGAGTCTTTTACCGTTAACCCAATCGTGAATGTCGATAATTCGCCAGCGACAGCGTTACGGCTGCCTCCAGCACCGGATCCCGGAGACTCTGGCAAAGAGGATAAAAGTGACTGGGGGGCGTTACTGCAGGAGCTGGAACTGGCGGACAAAGCACCTCCGGCACGACAGCTCACCGACAACCGGCGATTTGAGTTTCACTATGAAATCCACGGCGCACCCGGGCAGGACGAACGGGCGATCGGTGATGAAGTTGTCGGGGTGACGAAAACTAACCCCATATTCAAAGGTGACAGCAGCATGCTGGATGGAGGGCAAATCTGGTGAGTGAGATTATTCCGGTCTTTGAAGACTTCGGTCAGGCAGGTGCCAGCGCAGCGCGGGGAGCCCAGGCTGCCCGTGTGATGATGATGCTGGGCGAATTTGCATTTTCCATCGACACCACGGCGTATAACCAGCTGACCCGGGAGGCCAGCTGGAGATGGAGCGAGCAGGAGCGCATCGGCAAACAGGATCTGCTGCAGTATACCGGCAAGTCCGGGCGCACCGTCCGGCTTGAGGGGGAGTCTCATGCGTTCTTCCGGAAGGGGGTGGATGCGGTTAACGATCTTTACGATCTCGCCGACCAGAACAAGCCACAGCAGCTGGTCAGCGGTGAAGGGGATGTGCTGGGCTGGTGGGTGGTGATCGACTTCTCCGACACGACCAGTCGTTTTCTGCCTGGCGGTGGACACCGAAACAAAAACTGGACGATGACGCTGAAACATTATGCAGACGACATATCAAACCCGTGACGGTGACGTGCTGGATGCTGTCTGTGCGGCGCATTACGGCACGGAAAACCTGTCTTATATTGTGACGCAGGTTCTGGAAGCGAATCCTGGTCTGGCCGATGTCGGTGCAGTTTATCCGTCAGGCCTGCTTATCACCCTGCCGGATCTGGCACCGCCAGTCCAGGAGTCGGCCTTCAGACTGTGGGATTAAAATGACTGAACAGACTGTTAAACCGGAATATGCTCCCGCTTTCAGCGTCAGCGCGGAGGGGAAGGATATCACCCGCGCGCTGCAGCAAAGCCTGGCTGAGCTGACGCTCACCGATTACGGCGGCGCCACGGCAAAAGCGGATGAACTGAAAATCACACTTTTATCAGAAACCCTCCCTTTGCCGACAAAAGGCGCGCGACTTCGCGTGGCGCTGGGCTTTAACGACCAGTTGGTGGACAAAGGCTGGTTCGTGGTGGCCGGCGTGGGCAGCAGCGGTCCGCCGCGTCGTATCGAGATTTATGCCACCGCCGCGCCCATGAACGCCCAGAAACAGCCAGGAGACGTGATCAGCCAGAAAACGCGCAGCTGGGATAACCTGCGACTGGCGGATTTGGTTAAAACCGTGGCGAAAGAGAACGGGCTGATCCCAAAGGTGGCCGCTGAGCTCGCCAATATCCATATTGATCACGTGGACCAGGTGGCAGAATCCGACGCGAATCTGCTGACCCGTCTTGCCCGAACGTGGAACGCAGTCAGCAAACCATCGGGCGGCTACTGGCTCTTTCTGCGTCAGGGGGCCACGGCCAGTGCCTCTGGTGAGCAATCAGGCGCACTGGTTATCACTCCTGAAGAGGTCTCCAGCTGGTCATACAGCGAAGGCGAGCGGGGGAGTTCCACAGGAAAGGCCACCGGCAGCAAAGGAAAGTCATCAGGGAAAATCGGCGTGCGGTATTACGATGAGGCTGACGGTAAGACAAAAACCACCACGGTTGATCATGATGGCCCCTCCATGGCAAATCCGTACACGCAGCCCGTGAAGGCCACTGCCGATCAGCAGGCCAAAGCGAAGAAAACGCAGGCCCGGCGTAACGAACGAAAAATGACGGTGACAGGCCCCTGTCGCCCGAAACACGTTCCCCTCACGGCAGAATCCGGCGTATCCACGTCCGGCTTTGGCGAGCGGGAAGATCGTGCCTGGGTGGTGGAATCGCTGGTGTATTCCCTGACGCCTGCCGGATTCAGCTACACCTACAATCTGGTGGTGGATATTCGCAAACCTTCAAAAAAATCCGGCAGCAAGAATAAAACCGGCCCGGATTATTTCGGTTAACTCTCCGCCATCTGGCGATCCTCATACGGAAAAACATTATGAACGGTGTAAACAGCCGGACAGGTAAACGCCTGTCTGGCAGCGACCATTTGCGCCAGTCCGTCAGCGATATCCTTTCCACGCCGCTGGGCAGCCGCGTGCTGGTTCGTGATTACGGCAGTGACCTGTTTTCGCTGGTGGACAACCCGCGCGACGATCTCACCCGGCTGCGGATTATCGCGGCCACAGCCTCAGCCCTGGCTCGCTGGGAGCCCCGGTTGCGGGTTACGCGTGTGATGGTCACTTTCCCGGCCGATGAAGCAGGATGTGTCGTCGATATCGAGGGGATCAACAAAGAGAATAATCTTCCCGTCAGCACCGGAGGCATACAGATTTATGGCAAGTAGCTACGACGTAATTAACCTGTCCGCGCTGGCGGTTCCGGATGCCATTGTGGTACCGGATGCCGCCGATATTTTTTCCCGCTGGCTGGCGCGCCTGCGAGAGCTTGATCCGGAGTTCGATGCCCTGGTGGAATCGGACCCGGCGTATAAACAGGGGGAAATCAATGCCTACCAGCTGACGCTGGCGTTTCAGCGTGTCAACGACGCGGTAAGGGCGGTCTTCCTTGCCAGCGCCAGAGGGGCCGATCTCGACCAGGTGGGGGCGGCCTTCAACGTTTCCCGCCTGGTAATTGACCCCGGTGATCCGGATGCGGTACCGCCCGTCGAACCTGTCTATGAAAATGATGACGCTTTTCGCGAGCGCATCCAGCTTTCGTGGGCGCAACTGAACACCGCCGGTGCACGCAACGCGTACCGTTTTCATGCCAAATCGGCCGATAACGATGTGCTGGACGCAGATGCATACGGGCCGGAGACCCATAACCGACCCGGTGAGGTGGATGTGTATGTGCTGTCGCGAACGGGTAACGGTGAGGCAGGAATTCTCCTGATCGAAACCGTGATGAATACACTGAGTGCCGATGAAGTCAGGCCACTGACTGATTATGTCAGCGTGAAAAGTGCCACCGTTGCCAGCTATGCCGTCACGGCTGAACTCGATATCCCTGACGGGCCGGATGCGCAGACGGTGCTGGAGAATGCCATCAGCACGCTGACGAGCTATACCCAGCTTTCCCACCGCATCAACGCCATCGTCCCGCTCTCTGCAATATACGCTTCCCTGCAGCAGCCTGGTGTATCAAGGGTCAAATTGATCAGCCCGACGGCCGATCTGGAAGCCGCCGCCGGGCAGGCCCCCTGGTGCAGCGCGATAAACGTTACGCGTAAAGGAGGCACCAGTGGATAAATTTCGATCCCTCCTTCCCCCGTCAGCCATTCAACCGGAGCGGGCGCAGGAACAGGCAGGCACAGAGCTGATTGCGGGGCTGGATACTGACATGGTCCGGAAGGTGAAAAATCCTGACACCTGTCCGGCCCATCTGCTGCCCTGGCTTGCCTGGGAGTTTGCAGTGGATTCCTGGGAAGAGGCCTGGACGGAGGAGGAAAAACGGCAGGTTATCAAGGATGCCGCGTATGTTCATCAACATCGCGGTACTGCCGGGGCTGTTCGACGCTCTCTCAGTGCCGTCAGCCTGCCGACGACCGTCGTGGAGTGGTGGGAGGATGAACCACGCAAAGATCCCTATACGTTCCGTGTGGAGGTCTACAGCCTGCAGGCCGTTGATGAAGCGCTGTACCAGCGCATACGCCGCCAGGTGGATAAAGCCAAAAATCTTCGCAGCCTGCTGACCACAATAGATGTGATCGCCGACCTGGGCGCGAAGGGAAATTATTATACCGGCGGTGCTGTTACCGCCTGGATTGACGTTGTTATTGAGGCAGGAGTGTAGCTATGGCTGAGAAGTATTACAGCATTCTGACCAACAGGGGCAAGGAGCTGGAGGCGCAGTCCTCTGCGACCGGGAAGCCCGTTATCATTAAAGATTTTGTGGTGGGTGACGGGAACGGCCAGGCCGTAAAACCGGATCCGGCGCAGACGAAACTGGCACGCGAGGTTTATCGTAACGCGATATCAGCGCTGCAGGTTTCCCCGGACCAGGCGAATCAGTTTATTGCTCAGCTGGTGTTAGCGGCAGGAGTGGGCGGGTTCGTGGTGAGGGAAGTCGGACTGCTGACGGATGCAGGGGAACTGTATTCCGTTGCGAACTGTGCCGCGATTGAAAAGCCGGAGAACGGTGTCAGCGTGAATCTGCAGTACCGCCTTGCGGTATCGGAGTCAGCGAACATTGAGCTTAAAGCCGCTACCGGCGATGGCCTGTTTCTGCGCATCGATAAGAATCTTTCTGAGATAGCGGCGAAAGGGGAACCCGCCCAGAAAAGTTCGCGTGAAGCCATTGGCGTTCTGGATGCTACGACTGCGCGTAAAGGTCTGGTCCAGCTCAGTAGCGCAATTGACAGTACGACTGAGGCGCTGGCTGCCACACCTAAAGCGGTCAAGGCGGCATACGACCTTGCGAACGGCAAATATACAGCTCAGGATGCCACCACGGTGAAAAAGGGTATCGTCCAACTCAGTAGCGCGACCGACAGCACATCTGAGACGCTGGCGGCTACCCCAAAGGCGGTTAAAGCGGTTAACGATGAACTGAACACGGTTAAAAACACTCTCGGTACAGCGGCATCAAAAGATGTGCAGACATCCAAAGATGATATTACTGCTGGACGTGTTCTGGTTAATGGCGGCGCTTTGGCTTTGAGGACAACGCTGGCAGGTGCCGGGAGGCCTCTTACTGATTTTAATGACCTCCCTGCAAATTCCGTGAGTTTTGGCTATGACAACGCAACTAACACCCCCGGCTTCACTGGCTCAGTTCTTGATTACGCTGGTTCTAGCGGTAAATATCGGGTGCAATTGGCAGCGCAGTATAACGGCAACGGAAACCGGATTGCATTTCGCACGCGCAACGGCGATTCCGGTGGCGCATGGAATGCGTGGGGAGAGCTATACCACACACGAAATAAACCGACTGCCAGTGATGTTGATGCGGTTTCCGCAACAAATGGTGGCACCTTTCAGAAAGAGGTTGGTTTTAATGGTGGTCTTTGGGTCAGGTCAAAGACAGGTATGTATAGCGGTAATGATGCCGCAGGTTACACTAGTAACAACATGCTACTGAAATCGTGGTACGGGATCGGTTTTTACTGCACGCTGACCGATGCAAATCAAAAGGAAACCGGACTAACCGGATACATCAATACGCGTAGCGGTCGTCTGGAAATGAAAGAGCAGATCATCCCCGGTAACTACACCAACTTCGACGCCCGCTATCAGGCAAAAGGCAACTACACTCCTGCAGGACAGGCATACACGAAAGCTGAGAGTGACGCCCGCTATGGCGTTATGAACGGGTTCCGCCGTGGAGGTCAACAACTACGAAATCCTACTGATGTCTTCTTTGGTAATTGGGAGTCCCCTGCTGGTTGCGTCGTTACAGGCATAACAATGGAAAACAGAAGCGACGGACGAAAGCTAGGGGTTTATTACCGTCAAATGCAGTATCTCAACAAGCAAACTGGCGCCTGGGTAAACGTAGGAGATTAATTATGGACAAATTCACTAATCCAACAATTTACAGATATGAGCACGTAGAAGTTAACGGAATAATGCGCACGGGACTGTATTTTCAGGACATTCATGGGCGCGACTGGTACGAAACACTTCGCAACTGGAAAGGCGCTATATCCTTGGATGATGACAGGATCGTGATTGCTTACGAGGCAGATGTGTCATTTATGGGGATGCAGGAAGGGCGTGATGTATATGAAGTCGATCCCGCAGATGTACCAGCCAATGTATTAGGGAATTACAAGTTTTCTGATGGCGTATTTATTGATATCCGGCCAGGTGCTACCGAAATTGCGGAGCAAAAGAAAAATGAGCTTATGGAGGAAGCGGATAGATCTATTGCTCCGCTTCAGGATGCCGTTGATATTGGTGAGGCTACTGACGCAGAAATAGCGCTGTTACAGGCATGGAAAAAATACCGAGTTTTACTTAATCGTGTTGATACAAGTAACGCGCCGGATATCGATTGGCCACCGGTGCCGGACGATAACTAACAGGCAGCAAAAAAGCCCGAATTTGGACTGACCCCATAAAGTTGGACAGTTCATGTTAAGCGACTGTCAGGGCCGGGGTTCGGTATTCTACCGGACTCAGGCCATTTAATTTCAATCCTGTTGTCCTGTATAATTTTCATAATAGCTGAAAAAAATCATGAGAGACCAAGCGTGTAAAACTTCGGAGATGGGATGGGGCATGCCTGAAAGGTACCGCAAATAAGCAATAAATTACAAGTGCAAGCACTCCTGCGCGCGCAACCCACAGAATAAGATTACGGAGTTTCACTGTCTGACCGTATGGGTAAATGTTTTTTCAATGAAAAAATCCTTTTAACTTGGGTTGTTCATAGCCTATATAAAATGAATTTAAATAGTCATTTATCTTCTTCATTATCTATAAAATAATGAAATAAACCATAGCCTGCCAGACAGAAAACAATGTATCCAAGAGCGAAATAAAGCAACAAGAGCATTTTCGCCTCCATAAGGTTTCATCCAGCTTTACTATTTTCGAAATACACGGCCCATGAGTCAGGTTCTTTTCTCACCAGGCATATTGTCCTTCGGTCAAGCGATTCAGGTGTTAAGACTTTTAGTGTGATGTCGATTTTACCTTCAGGAATGGTTTGCAGATAATTATTCTCTTTACATGAGATTAACACAGGAGGAGTTTCGCCAAGGAATACCGGGCTGGCAGGGGAGGTAGGCTTGAAAAGAAAGATAATGTACAGGATAAGAGCCATTGTAAGAGCGCAAATCATCCATAGAAAAGCTTTAGCACCATCCGTGTATTTTACTGACATATACCCTCCTTAATATATGGACAAGTTAGCAGCTATATCCTGTCTTTTGAAATTGTTAATAACGATCAATCTGAAACCATTGATCGTTATTGTCGATCAAAAAGTGATCGGTTGAATCTTGCTCAGTGAAGGATGGGAGGAGCAAGAAAAAGGCTAACTGGGAATGTAGGTTCAAGATTAGTTACTTGGCGCAAAAGCGGGTGATACTCGCGAGTAGGCATTTGGTCAAAATTAATTTTTTCGATTATGATGCAATTTGCATAGCGACTTTTTTGGGAAATGATTTATGGGGTAACCATGGGAAATTTTAAGTCGATAGACATTTGCTAATGTTCTCATACATGGGATATTGATATTGCTGTCCAACCGCGAAAAGCGGTGCTCCTTGACGGAATTCATCAATTTTTAAACCGGCAGTGTCATAATAAACCCAGCACGTTCATCAAGAAGGCCATGTAGCTTCCAACGATGGAATATGGTGGGAAAGAATAAGGTCTCGGATCCGGATGAAATCTTGTTTTATCCTGAAGTAAATGCTTGTTATCTATATGAAAGCTGTAACGGCTAAGCGACAAAACATTCTGGCGAATGCAAAGATCTCACGACTGAATGCCAAACTTATCTTCAGTTGGAAAGTAGCAACGAGAGGATAGGATAAGTTTTATAAATTGAATATTACATTAATGAATTATAAGCATTAACTTTCTCTAAAGCGAGTGACAAAAATGAATTTTAGATATAAAATGACCGCCAAACCAACTTTCACAGGGCTTATAAAATTCATTTCAAGCCCTGCGAGTTTTAACAAATTGTTCTGCGCAAAGATAATACTTCACACCATGTTTTCTTATATTCCCATTCCTCGCAATATTTCCCAAGAGAGAAGATGAGTTTTTTATTTCCCTCCTGACAAAGTTCTTTCGCTCTGTTGTAATTCTCCCAGAGCAAAATGCTTCCCACGCTCAAATCACTATAAGAAGGGTCATAGCCACCATTTATATCATCGAAATATACCCAATCGATTGCTTCAGTTTTGAAAATCAAGTCAATGGCTATAATTTCATCATTTAATGTCAGCACCGCACCAAACAACATATGCCGAAATCGTTCAATGGTTTCAAACAGATTTTCCTCTGGGAATGGTCTGAGTTTATCTTTCCATCTTAACCTGAAGAGTTTGAGATATGCATCACAAATATCTTTTGAAGACAAGGATTCAATGTTTAAAATTTCACCGCCCGCTTTTATGAATCGATTCCTTTCTCCATTTCTTTTTCGAGATGTTTTTGAAGAAAAATTTTGTTTAATGTGACATATTTTATTTTTAAGTAATCTATTGCTGAAAGAATTAAGTATAAATCCTGTTTGCTTTGGCGACATTTTTTTGGTTCTAAAAGGCAAGATAACTTTTCCGTCAGGATTACAAGGAATTATTATGTCTTCATAAACGAAAGGATAATCTCCTGAAAATAAACACAACCCACCCTGAATAGAGTACGATGCGCATATCAAAACGTCGTCCTGAGTTTTGCAATAGTACTTTACTTCCTTGCCAAGTTTGTTACTGAGATATGTTATTACATCTGGATGACAACAAACACTCCCTCCGTACATAGCAAATGCTTGTTTATAAACATCCAAGCTACATTCTTTCCATCCTAACAGGGTTGCTTTTAACATACTTTCCATCGTTCATTTAGAATTTCGTAAGATGATAATCTAAAACTATATTCTAATGGTAAAGCACGCCGTCAGATTTGTTTAAGGTGTATTTAACTTAAAGTGAATTAAATTGAACTTTACCCAGTTTTGAGCTTGGCCGAGGTAGTCTATAAGGTTTTCCAGCAGGTCATCGCTGACCTTCTTAAGCCTTGTAAGCTGCAGCGAATGAAGCATCTCCGCTGTAACATTCCTCTACGCTTGCCTGTGATTCTACCGATGACTATGTGAACGGCAATAAGCGACGGAAAAAGCGCTGGCGAAAACAAGAGCTTACAAGGACGAAACAATATCCATTTGTTAGACGGAGAACATGCGCAACTGTAGATTGCGTCACATTGGGTATTACTTAACCAACTGTGAGTTAACGCTTATTAAACAAGCAAGCGGCAGGTACTGCACTCTGGATGTAATTTAAATTACCTCGAAGTGAGAGTGAATACGGTCAATGACTTTGGTGCTCTTGGATTTGATGGTGAGGGGAACAAGTTACCACTGCCGTCGAGTGAACGCGAAAGCAGTGGTTCTCATCAATGATATCGATTATCAGGAGTGAATGATGAGTAATGTCCTCGATGGAGTAAAGAAGACGTATCAAAGCAGATATGTGTCCAACAAGTTGAAGATGGTTACAGGGCCGCAAACATCACTCAACAAATTAAACATAGACTACATAAAGTAAATGGTTTATCAACGAGACGGCTAAAAATTACTCTTCCCGGCACATCCTCTTGCAAGCTGCTGTGCATAAGTGCATCCGTCAGCCGTCAGAACAAGCCCCTGAAATGACAGATATGCATCGCCGTCTTCATATCTCAGTGCCGCTTTCGACACAAGTTGTCTGTCTATCAGATCCGCAATGCATTTAATCAGTTCCGAAATGCTGACATCAGGAAAAAAGCGAACGAAATCTTTCGCATCGGGAGGGCAGGGAAAGAGAGCCCTTAGCCAGAAAATAATTTCGCATTCAAAAGTTGCGACTGATAAGTATTTACTCATTTACAAACTCCAGTCATAGCAGATGTTAATCTACAGTGCCTCTGGCCTGCCTGAACCTTCTGACAGTTCAGCAGTGTGCAACGGCATAAGAAAAGCCCTTCTCTGTCAGGTGAAGATAAGCAAGTCTGACGTAGGGGATATCATCAGTTCGTGAGATAGCCCGGCGGCAAATCAGGCGTTTTTCAATAAGAGCTTCAATGTTTACAGCCATCTGTAGCTCGCTGATGTCCTCAAAACAACTGAAGTACTGTTTACCGGTTGGCGGATAGGGAAAGAAAATGGACAGGGCCTGCAGGATGTCCTGTTGCAGGCGAGGGGAGAGTAATTTATGCATGTGTATAGTCCTCGAACTCGAAACACTAAAATGCCAGCCTCATCATTGGAATGACGAAACAGTAATAGTATTTTGCTTAATCGATTCGGCTAAAAAGTGATCTTTGTCACACATTGTGATCGGTGATAACGATCAATTTAAGTTTATTGATCGGTGTCATACGGATTGCGGAGATTGAAGTCATCTGTTTGACTAAACGTGATTTTGGTATTTGATTTTTACCACCTAAATTGGTGGTTTATCTTGCTCAGTAGAATCAGCAAACACAGAAACTAGGGCATTCAGCAGGTTAATAATAGCATTTGAAAGTGAACTAGCTTTAGGCACACTGATTGTTTAATCTTAACAAGGTATCCTATTTGCAGTTGTTATGTTCTGTATTGATCAGAGGAATGGCTTCAGCTATGTCAACGGATGTGAATATTCTCACTTTAAATGAATTCTTTGCTATCAAACGAAAACTTGAGGCCATTTCTGATGTATGGTCAGATCTCTGGACTATGTTGTATCTGAGTCAGGTCAGGCCTTTGTGCCTTCTCAGACTTAAATATGACGATCTGACCAATGACAGACAGACGTTCGTAGCAGCGGGTAAGTTTAAAGAATGCATTATTGAGTTAAGGCCAGGGATAAAAAAAATTATCCAGGCACGGAGAAAGCGTTACCCGGATGATGTGTTTCTTTTTCAGAGCCACTCAAACTGTCGCAAATCATCCCCATGCCCGGTTACGCTGATTGCATTTAACACAGCACTGAAGAGGGCAGCCGTTGGTGTGACGAAAAAGGTAGTCAGCAGCAATAGTGCTTTTACCCTAACTCTAACAGAGTGAAGTCCCGCAACCGATCTGTGTAAAAGATCAGATCGCGGTAACTATTATTTTTTTCCTGAAGCCGAAAATAAAGCCACGGTGCCGGTCACTCTCACTTCAGCGGTTTCAAAATGATCGGAAAGTATTTTTCTTAAGGATGCCTCGGAGTCATTTTTATTGGAGAAAATTCCTTTGCTATTGTAAGTATTCATAAGCAATTTTCCGAAACTATTGTGGTTTACGCCATTACCAAGAATAGTTGAACCGTAAAGTACTCCATCGACAGTCAACGCCATTTTGGCATTTCCTATAACTATAGCCTTATTGGCCATAGTCCCCGGCAGACAGTGAAGGAGATAAAACATTGAGATGGAGTCGAATTGATTGTTAAGGTGAGCCGGATAAGTCTCAAATACATCATGATTAATTTGGTATTTTATCTTCGGCTTCCCAGCCCTTGCCGAAGCTGCCTCAAGGCTGGAATTATTTAGGTCTAATAGCGAAATGGCGCAGTCATCTGGAGCATGAGTTAAGTAGTAGCCGGTTCCTACTCCGACATCCAAATGGTTTGAACTGAGATTTCTCAGAAAGTGAGGAAGGAGGTACTTTTTTGTCGGGCAGCGCCATGCAAAATCATTGGAAAAATTCAGCACCCACCAGTCATAAAGCTTCAAAGTTAGCGGTGTGTAGACCTTGGCCCCTTCATCAGTCTTCATATTCATTGATTTCACCTTGTAACGGTTGGTGCTGTGAATTACATCAGTAACTTGTACAGATTACAAGGTTATAGATGCCGTAGCCTGTGGTATGCAAGCACAAGCTACGGCAGACTGGCGATCATCCAATAGTGCGAGTATCAAATAGCCGCCAGTCGTAACGGATTGTACTTTTTCGGGATGAAGGCGCAAAGTGTTTAATCAGCAATCAGCCACATGTCGGATTCATCAAACATTTCCTCCAGCATGCGGTTCAGCTTTTCCCGATCGCTTTTGCTGGCGTCGCTGTTCAAGCCGTTTGCCTGCATCGGCTTCACCCTCACTTCGGCATCAAGGAAAATCTGGTGCACTCGCTTCGTTAGCTCAGCCAGGATGATCTCTCTGGCCCCTTCAAGTCCCTCTACATTTCGCTTGTCATAAACCAGTTCAACAAACACAAAAGCCTCCGGAAAATTACTGTGGTTACATACAGCATCTTTACTATAAAAATAAACAGTGTCAAGGCGAGCGCGACGCGAGGGAGGTGTGTATTTTTGTTACCCTTAGTTACAAATAGAAAAACCCCAGACCGTGAGATCTGGGGTTCTTTTAAAGTGCACGTGCATTTCACGTGCATATTTTTGTCTTTTCTCGGTCTGCGCACTGTCTGGTCAGTGTCCGTAAGTGGCTGTTTTTATTGCCGCTGTCCGGTTGCAGTCCTATCAAAAGTGGTGGAGCTGGCGGGAGTTGAACCCGCGTCCGAAATTTCTACATCCTCGGTACTACATGCTTAGTTTGTCTTTACATTCGCACGCCAGCTGCGGACAGACACGCCACTAACGAACTAGCCTGATTAGTTTTAGCACTTCAACCCCAGGCAGGGCATCCGCGCGATCTCTTTTGGGTTTGACCTCTCTTGATCCCCGTCTTAAGAGCGGAAGCTAGGGAGAGAGGGCTCTTAGCAGGTTATTAAGCTGCTAAAGCGTAGTTTTCGTCGTTTGCGACTATTTTTTTGCGGCTTTTTACGAGGCAAACCGCCCCTCGGCATGCACCTTGGGTTTCGCAAATCCCGTCGAATCCAGAATCAGCCCCAATAGTGTTAGGCACAGTATACCAGACTTCTCGTTCAGGATACCAGCCCGGAAAGCTAACTTATTGAATTGTACAATAAGCGCTCGAAATCAACGTCCTGCGTTTTTCATGATACGTGCTTTATCCAGCTGCCATTCGCGCTCTTTCAGATCAGTACGTTTGTCATGTTGTTTCTTACCTTTCGCGACGCCAATTTTCACTTTGCACCAGGCATTTTTCCAGTACATAGAGAGCGCCACCACGGTGAAGCCTTCACGGTTAATACGTCCGTAAAGGGACTCCAGCTCGCGCTTGTTCAGCAGCAGCTTACGGGTACGCGTGGGGTCACACACGTAGTGTGAAGAGGCGACCGTCAGTGGCGTGAAGTTTGCGCCGAACAGGAAGGCCTCGCCGTCTTTCAGGATCACGTAACTATCGCCAATGTTCGCTTTACCCGCGCGCAGCGATTTTACTTCCCAGCCCTGCAGCGCAAGGCCAGCTTCGAATTCTTCTTCGATGAAATACTCGTGGCGAGCACGCTTGTTCTGCGCAATGGTCGCCGAGCCTGGTTTATGTGCTTTTTTCTTCGTCATAAGTGTCGTAAAGCCGTCGGTAATCTGATTTCAAAAAGTCACCTCATTGCGTCCCGTGAGGTCTAACGCGCTATATTAGCACGAGATAAGGCTTAGCGTTTTTTTAACAGGTGATAAATGCTATTATTTGTCCGTTGTGTGACCATGGAAAATGCTATGCCTCAGATTAGCCGTACTGCGCTTGTTCCTTACAGCGCGGAACAAATGTATCAGTTAGTGAACGACGTGAAGTCTTACCCGCAGTTTATCCCGGGGTGCACCGGCAGTCGGGTGCTGGAATCCGGTCCTACCCAGATGACGGCGGCAGTGGATGTGTCCAAAGCGGGGATTAGCAAGACGTTCACCACGCGCAATACGTTGACCAATAATCAGAGTATTTTGATGCATCTGGTGGACGGTCCCTTCAAGTCCCTGATGGGGGGCTGGAAGTTTACGCCCCTGAGCGCGGATGCCTGTCGCATTGAGTTCCATCTGGACTTTGAATTTACCAATAAGCTGATCGAACTGGCGTTTGGCCGCATCTTCAAAGAGCTGGCCTCAAATATGGTTCAGGCGTTCACCACCCGCGCCAAAGAGGTTTACAGTGTCGCTTAAGATTGCTGTGGAAGTGGTGTATGCGCTGCCAGAGAAGCAATATTTACAGCGCGTAACGCTGGAAGAGGGCGCGACGGTGGAAGATGCCATCCGTGCTTCGGGCTTGCTTGAACTTCGCAGTGATATCGATCTGGCGAAGAATAAGGTAGGTATTTATAGCCGTCCGGTGAAACTGGCTGATGTACTGAAGGATGGCGATAGGGTTGAGATTTATCGCCCGCTCATTGCCGACCCGAAAGAACTGCGTCGTCAACGTGCGGAAAAATCCGGCAAGTAATTATCCCAACAGCCTTGTCCTCTCCCCAGGCGGGTGAGGTGATAAATACAAAAAAGGTGCTCATTGAGCACCTTTTTGCAATTCAGTAGCCTGATTACTTGGTCAGGGCTGGCTTGTTGTCGATATTGGTCAACACACCGGCGCTGCTGAAGGTCAGCGTCAGGGTCTGCTGGGTCACGTTTTCGTGACCTGGCTGCTGACGGAACACATAGAACCAGGTGTTTGTACCGAATGGATCGGACATCATCGGGGTTCCCAGTGCATAAGCGACCTGCTGTTGTGTCATCCCTACACGGATTTTAGACACATCGTTAGGGGTAAGGTAGTTCCCCTGGTTGATGTCAGGACGGTAAACCACTTTCTCCAGAGTGGAACAGCCTGCGGTCAACATCAGAAGAACCGCAGCGGCAGCGGTCAGCGTTTTACAGCGCATAGTGATTTGATTCCTTTTCGGGCCCGAGCAGTACGCGGCTCATATGTAATATGCCGATGATAATAGACCTTGCCCCACTTTGAAACCGGTCTGGCGGCGTTTTTATTGTTCTGTATGACCCTGAGCTCCCGAAAAAGTTTATGCTGCCAGCAGTTCTTTCGCGTTAGCGAGGGTGTTACGGGTGACCTCACTTCCGCCCAGCAGGCGCGCCAGCTCTTGTAAACGCGCGCGTTTGTCGAGAGGTTTCATGTGCGTTTCAGTCATTTCACCATCGGTTTCTTTACTGACGATAAAGTGATGATGACCACAACCCGCAACCTGCGGCAGGTGGGTAACACACATCACCTGCGTTGATTCACCCAGTTGACGTAACAGTTTGCCCACGACGGCAGCCGTCGGGCCACTGATCCCTACGTCCACTTCATCGAAAATCAGCGCCGGGGTGTCCATCTTACGCGCGGTAATTACCTGGATGGCGAGCGCGATGCGCGACAGCTCACCGCCGGAGGCAACTTTCGAAATAGCCTGTAAAGGCTGACCAGGGTTCGTGGTCACGCGGAATTCAATGCGATCGGCACCTTCCGCCGTTAAGTGTGTCTCTTCGAAGCGAACGTCAATAGCGAACACACCGTGCGGCATTGCCAGCGTGCGCATGCTGTCGGTGATGTGCTGGCTCAACTCCTGTGCATAGTGCTGGCGAACGTCATGCAGCTGCTTAGCCGTTGCCAGCGCCTGCTGATGGTGCAGGTTCACCGCCAGGGATAAGGTCTCCAGCGAGTCGGCCTGATCGTCAAGCTGCTGTTGCTCTTCGAGCAGAGACTGATAGTAATTAGGTAACTCTTCCGCAGTGACATGATGTTTGCGCGCCAGCGAGATCTGGCGGGAAATGCGCTGCTCAAGCTCGAACAGGCGATTTGGATCGAGTTCCAGGCGCTCGCAGTAATGGCGCAGCTCATCACTGGCTTCAGAGATCTGAATGGCCGCTTCTTCCAGCATATCCAGCACGCCGCCGAGCTTGCTATCCATGCCTGCCAGTTCTGTCAGCAGCTGGCGCACATTATACAATTGGCTCTGCAGGTTGACGTCTTCGCCATCTGCCAGCATGTTGAGCGCATTTTGACTGGTTGAGAGCAGGTGCCCGCTGTTGGCCAGACGCTTGTACTCTTCGTCGATTTGCTCAAACTCGCCCGGCTGCGGGTTGAATTCGTTCAGCTCTTTCAGCTGGTACTCCAGCAGCTCGGCACGCGCGGCGCGTTCCTGGCTTTGCTGCTGATGCTGCGCAAGTTCCCGGCAGCTCTGGTGCCACTGACGATAGTGATCGGCCATCAGCTGAGTAAGTGCGTACTCACCTGCATAACCATCCAACAGGGCTTTTTGTTGCTCAGGTTTGATGAGCTGCTGGTGAGCGTGTTGACCGTGGATCTGGATGAGTAACTGGCCGAGTTCGCGAAGCTGAGAAAGGGGGACCGCCGTACCGTTGATGAAGCCGCGTGAGCGACCATCGCTGCTTATTACGCGGCGAAGTAAACACTCACGTCCGTCTTCAAGCTGGTTTGCTTCCAGCCAGCGGAGTGCCGCCGGGGTATCCTTCAGGGAAAAGCGCGCGCAGAGATCGGCACGGTTTGCACCTGTGCGAACCATATCACCTTCTGCACGGCTGCCGAGGCACAGGCCGAGGGCATCAATGGCAATGGATTTACCTGCACCGGTTTCGCCGGTGATCGCCGTCATGCCGCTATGAAAATCGATCTCAAGCTCACGAACAATGGCAAAGTTACTGATGGTCAGTTGTGCCAGCATAATTGTTTTCCTGTATGAAAAACCATAACTGTGTTTTCATACAGTATAAACTGGTTTTTTATACAGTAAAGTGCTGGATGCAAAATCAGAACAATTTTTTTGACCAGCCTAGCTTCGAGCTTAATGTGTTGAAATAGCTGTAGTCTTTGGGATGAATCAGGTTCAGGTGATAATCGCAGCGGCGAATGAGCACGTCTTCACCTTCCTGTATCGGCAGTGCAATCTGGCTGTCGCAGCTGATCTCCAGGTCGCTCCGGCGGTGTGAGAACCGCAGGCGGATAGTGCTGTCGCCGTTGATGACCAGCGGGCGCGCAGAGAGCGTATGTGGGAACATCGGCACCAGCGTTATGGCATCCAGCGAGGGAGTGAGGATCGGGCCTCCGGCCGAGAGAGAGTAGGCCGTGGAGCCTGTCGGGGTAGAAATAATCAGGCCGTCAGAACGCTGGGAAAAGGCGAAAATCTCGTCAATATAGACTTCGAATTCAATCATGTGCGCCACTTTTCCGGGGTGGAGAACCACTTCGTTAATGGCGGTGCTGATGCGTTTCTGGCAATCCTGCTGGCACACCTGAGCTTCCAGCAAAAAGCGTTTTTCGCTGATGTAGTGGCCTTCCAGTACGTCGGCAAGCTGCTGCTGGGCGTTGTCCGGGTCAAGGTCAGTTAAAAAACCCAGATTGCCTCGGTTGACTCCGATAACCTTGATGTCATAGCGGGCCAGGGTACGGGCCGCACCAAGCATATTGCCATCGCCGCCTACCACTACCGCCAGATCGGCCTGTTGACCAATCTCTGCCAGCGTGCCGGTTTTGACACCTTTGAGCTGCAGCTCCTGGGCGATTTGCTGCTCAACCATCACGTCATAGCCCTTGCCACTCAGCCAGCGATACAACATTTCATGTGTCGTCAATGCGGTGGGGTGACGCGGATGCCCGACGATCCCAATACACCTGAAATGATTATTCATTTTCTGGAGGTCCTTGTGCCTGATGAATGATGACAATCTGTCTTGTTCCCTTGAATCCCGGAAACTGATCCCCATAATAAGCGAAGTTAGCGAGATGAATGCAGAAAAACGCGGAGAAATTCATGAGTAGTAAAGAACAGAAAACGCCTGAGGGGCAAGCCCCGGAAGAAATTATCACGGAACAGCACGACGAGGTTGAGGCCGTAGAGTCAGACGCGTCTGCTGATCAGGTGGACCCGCGCGATGAAAAAATTGCCAACCTGGAAACTCAGCTGGCAGAAGCGCAGAATCGCGAACGCGAAGCTGTACTGCGCATCAAAGCGGAAATGGAAAACCTGCGTCGTCGTACCGAGCTGGACGTTGAGAAAGCGCATAAATTCGCGCTGGAGAAGTTTGTCAACGAACTGCTGCCGGTGATCGACAGTCTCGATCGCGCCCTGGAAGTGGCTGACAAGGCTAACCCGGACAACACGGCGATGATCGAAGGTATCGAACTGACGCTGAAATCCATGCTGGATGTGGTACGCAAATTCGGCGTGGAAGTGATTGCCGAGACCAACGTCGCGCTGGATCCAAACGTTCACCAGGCGATAGCTATGGTGGAATCTGACGACGTTCAGGCCGGTAACGTGCTTGGCGTGATGCAGAAAGGCTATACCCTGAATGGCCGTACCATTCGCGCAGCGATGGTGACCGTGGCGAAAGCGAAAGCGTAATTTGCCGACCCGTAGTGCCGGGTGGCGGCTTCGCCTTACCCGGCCTACAACATTACTCGGCGATACTTTCGCGTAAAGGCTTAACGGGCAGGACCTTCACCTGCTTAATCATGTTGTCCTGTACGTCCAGAATATCAATATCGTATTGATCGATGCGCACCCGCGTGCCCGCCGCCGGGATCTCCTCCAGTGCTTCCAGAATCATCCCGTTCATGGTGCGTGCTTCATCTTCCGGCAGCTGCCAGTTAAAGGCTTTATTAAGCTCGCGAATGTTCGCGCTGCCATCAATCAGAACCGAGCCGTCGTTTTGTGGAGTGACTTCCTCTGCGAGAGAAGGTGACATGGAGGTCGTAAAGTCCCCGACGATCTCTTCCAGAATATCTTCAACCGTCACCAGACCCTGAATATCGCCATATTCATCGACCACCAGACCCACTTTCTTCTTGTTACGCTGAAACTTCACCAGCTGCGTGCTGAGCGGCGTGCCTTCCGGTACGTAGTAAATTTCGTCGGCGGCGCGCAGGAGCACCTCTTTGGTGAACTCTTTTTTCTCGGTCATCAGGCGATAGGCCTCACGCACGCGCAGCATGCTGATGGCGTCGTCCAGCGAGTCGCGATAAAGCACGATGCGGCCATGCGGAGAGTGCGTCAGCTGGCGGACGATGGCTTTCCAGTCGTCGTTGATATCGATTCCGACAATCTCGTTGCGCGGCACCATGATGTCGTCGACGCTGACTTTTTCCAGATCTAACACCGACAGGAGCATGTCCTGGTTGCGGCGCGAAATTTGCGAGCGGGATTCATTCACGATGGTGCGCAGTTCGTCTTTGCTGAGCGCGCTGCTGATGGTGACATCCGCTTTTATGCCCACCATACGCATCAGCAGCCGGGTGACCATATTGAGCAGCCAGACCAGCGGCATCATCAGGATCAGCAGCGGTGCCAGCAGGAAGCTGCTCGGGTAGGCGACTTTTTCGGGATAGAGCGCGGCGACGGTTTTGGGTAGCACTTCGGCAAACACCAGCACCACAAACGTCAGTACGCCGGTCGCAATGGCGACGCCCGCGTTGCCGTAAAGGCGCATCCCGACGATGGTGCCGAGCGCGGAGGCGAGAATATTGACCAGGTTATTGCCGATAAGCACCAGGCTAATCAGGCGGTCAGGTTTACGCAGCAGCTTTTCCACACGACGTGCGGCACGGTTACCTTGCTTCGCGCGATGACGTAACCGATAACGGTTTAGCGTCATCATGCCGGTTTCCGAGCCAGAGAAATAGGCGGAGATGACCACCATGACGATCAGCGTGACGATCAGCGCGGTGGTAGAGATGTGTTCCAGGGGGAACTCCTTTATGACTTAACCAGCAAATTGCTGTATGAAGCGGCTGCCAAAATAGGCAAGAGTAAGAATGCCTGCACCCGCAACGTTGAACCAGACCACGCGGCGACCGCGCCAGCCTTCATGATAATGGCCCCATAACAGGACAATATAGACAAACCACGCGATGATGGAGAGAACGGCTTTATCAATATTCTCCACGCTGAACAGGTTTTTCATATAAAACAGGCCGGTACAGAGCGTGAGCGTGAGCAGAACAACGCCCACCTGCGTGATATGGAACATCTTACGCTCAATCACCATCAGCGGCGGCATTTCATGATTAAAGGCCAGCTTTTTGTTTTTCAGCTGGTAATCAATCCAGGCCAGCTGCATGGCATAGAGCGCGGCAATAATCAGGGTGGCATACGAGAACAGCGACAGGCCGATATGCACCAGCATTCCCGGCGTGGCTTCCAGATGAGTAATAAACTCGTTGGGCATAAAAGTGGCTAAGGCCAGATTAATCAGCGCAAAGGCGTAGATTATCGGCAGCAGCAGCCAGCCGCGATTTTTGGACGCCACGATGGTCATCACCGTACAGATCATCAGGCTTACCAGCGAGCCCACGTTCAGCACGCTCAGGTTTTGCACGCTGCCATCGCCGGGCAGGATACGTGATTCCAGCGCAAAGGCGTGGCTAATCAGTGCGATCACCGCCGAAAGAATGGCCATGCGCCGCCAGCCGCTGTTTTTTTGCAGCAGGCCGGGAATAATCAGCGCGAGGCTGACAGAGTAGGCAACAAGGGCGATCAGTGCGAAAACGGGCATATAGGCGTCGACAGTTGTCTTAATAAGAAAGAGAAGCAGTATAACGTTACGTGACGCCTGCTCCAACCGTTGCATAACAACAAAGCTGCCTTCATGTTATACTCCGGCAAAATTCTGTGTATGTGTCGCTTATGCGACCCAACGTTTCTACCCAGGCGAGAGACAATGTTTGATAATTTAACCGATCGTTTGTCGCGCACGCTGCGCAACATCAGCGGCCGCGGACGCCTTACTGAAGAAAATGTTAAAGAGACGCTGCGCGAAGTCCGCATGGCGCTGCTCGAAGCCGACGTGGCGCTGCCGGTCGTGCGTGATTTCATCAACCGCGTGAAAGAGAAAGCGGTTGGGCATGAAGTTAACAAAAGCCTGACCCCGGGTCAGGAGTTCGTCAAAATTGTCCGTAACGAACTGGTTGCGGCAATGGGCGAAGAAAACCAGGTGCTTAACCTGGCCGCTCAGCCACCGGCCGTGGTGCTGATGGCGGGCCTGCAGGGTGCGGGTAAAACAACCAGCGTCGGTAAGCTGGGTAAATTCCTGCGCGAGAAGCACAAGAAGAAAGTGCTGGTGGTCTCCGCGGACGTTTATCGCCCGGCGGCGATCAAACAGCTGGAAACGCTGGCTGAGCAGGTTGGCGTGGATTTCTTCCCGTCTGACGTCGCTCAGAAACCTGTCGACATCGTGAACGCGGCGCTGAAAGAAGCGAAGCTGAAGTTCTACGACGTGCTGCTGGTGGATACCGCTGGCCGTCTGCACGTTGACGAAGCGATGATGGACGAAATCAAGCAGGTTCATGCCTCTATCAATCCGGTAGAGACCCTGTTTGTTGTCGATGCCATGACCGGTCAGGATGCGGCAAATACCGCGAAAGCCTTCAACGAAGCGCTGCCGTTAACCGGTGTGGTGCTGACCAAAGTGGACGGTGACGCCCGCGGCGGTGCGGCGCTCTCTATTCGTCATATCACCGGTAAGCCGATCAAATTCCTCGGTGTTGGTGAAAAAACCGACGCGCTGGAGCCGTTCCACCCGGATCGTATTGCCTCCCGTATCCTCGGCATGGGCGACGTGCTGTCGCTGATCGAAGATATCGAGAGCAAAGTTGACCGTGCGCAGGCCGAGAAGCTGGCCAGCAAGCTGAAAAAAGGCGATGGGTTTGACCTCACCGACTTCCTTGAGCAGCTGCGCCAGATGAAAAACATGGGCGGCATGGCGAGCCTGATGGGCAAACTGCCAGGCATGGGCCAGATCCCGGACAACGTGAAGTCGCAGATGGATGACAAGGTGCTGGTGCGTATGGAGGCGATCATTAACTCAATGACGCTGAAAGAACGTGCGAAGCCAGAAATCATTAAAGGTTCGCGTAAACGCCGTATCGCCGCA
Source organism: Enterobacter cancerogenus (assembly GCF_019047785.1). NCBI lineage: Bacteria > Pseudomonadati > Pseudomonadota > Gammaproteobacteria > Enterobacterales > Enterobacteriaceae > Enterobacter > Enterobacter cancerogenus. The sequence goes on from NZ_CP077290.1 coordinate 3,948,799, forward strand.
GGTTGCGGTATGCAGGTGCAGGACGTAAACCGTCTTCTGAAACAGTTCGACGACATGCAGCGCATGATGAAGAAAATGAAGAAAGGCGGCATGGCGAAGATGATGCGCGGGATGAAGGGGATGATGCCCCCAGGATTCCCTGGCCGCTAAAACAAGGGATATAAGGCTATCTTGTTTGCCATTTTAGCTCCGGGGTGTGCTCGAAATGCTCACGTACTACGTGTACGCTCCGCTTTCTGCGCGCACGCCGGAACTAAACTGGCTGCACCGATATACGCCTTATAACCCTTGTTTGGCATATGTGAAGCATATGCTGATTGCAATTTCCCCAGAAATCAGTAAAATTTTCGGGCTTTTAATATGACACCCGGGCTCCGTTCCTCGATGGGGCCCGGTTGTTTTATTCACACAAGAGGATGTTATGGTAACTATTCGTTTAGCTCGTCACGGCGCTAAAAAGCGTCCGTTCTACCAGGTTGTTGTAACCGACAGCCGTAATGCACGCAACGGTCGCTTCATCGAGCGCGTTGGTTTCTTCAACCCACTGGCCGCTGGCGCAGAAGAAGAAACTCGTCTGGATCTGGATCGTATCGCTCACTGGGTTGGCCAGGGCGCTACCGTTTCCGATCGCGTTGCTACGCTGATCAAAGCAGCAAACAAAGCAGCTTAATCTGTCACGGTGGTCATGATGAGCAATAAAGCACCTGTTGAACCGATCGTATTGGGAAAAATGGGTTCTTGCTACGGTATCCGTGGTTGGCTCAGAGTGTTTTCCTCCACTGAAGACGCTGATAGCATTTTTAATTACCAGCCCTGGTTTATTCAGAAGGCCGGTAAGTGGGAAGAGGTCGAGCTGGAAAGCTGGCGTCACCACAATCAGGACATCATCATCAAGCTGAAAGGCGTTGACGATCGTGATGCCGCGAATGCGCTGACTAATTGTGAAATTGTCGTGGATTCGTCGCAGTTGCCACAGCTGGAAGAGGGCGACTACTACTGGAAAGACCTTATGGGTTGCCAGGTGGTCACTACTGAAGGCTACAGCCTGGGGAAAGTCATCGATATGATGGAAACCGGGTCAAATGACGTTCTCGTCATTAAGGCAAACCTGAAAGATGCATTTGGCATCAAGGAGCGGTTGGTTCCGTTCCTCGATGGACAGGTTATCAAGAAAGTCGATCTCACTACTCAGACGATTGAAGTAGATTGGGATCCTGGTTTTTAAATTCTCCGGATAAACGGTAAAAGACGGCGCTATGTGGATTGGCATAATTAGCCTGTTTCCTGAAATGTTCCGCGCGATTACTGATTACGGGGTAACTGGCCGGGCAGTAAAGAATGGCCTGCTGAGCATCCAGAGCTGGAGTCCTCGTGACTTCACGCATGACCGGCACCGTACCGTGGACGATCGTCCTTACGGCGGCGGACCGGGGATGCTGATGATGGTGCAACCCTTACGGGACGCCATTCACACAGCAAAAGCCGCGGCGGGTGAAGGCGCAAAGGTGATTTATCTGTCACCTCAGGGACGCAAGCTTGATCAAGCGGGCGTGAGCGAACTGGCGACGAATCAAAAGCTGATTCTGGTCTGTGGTCGCTACGAAGGGATAGATGAGCGCGTAATTCAAACCGAGATTGACGAAGAATGGTCTATCGGCGATTACGTTCTCAGCGGTGGTGAGTTACCAGCAATGACGCTGATTGACTCCGTTGCCCGGTTCATTCCGGGTGTACTGGGCCATGAAGCATCGGCAACGGAAGATTCGTTTGCCGATGGATTACTGGACTGTCCACACTATACTCGTCCTGAAGTGTTAGAAGGGATGGACGTCCCGGCAGTGTTACTGTCCGGAAACCATGCCGAGATACGTCGCTGGCGCTTGAAGCAGTCGCTGGGCCGAACCTGGCTTAGAAGACCTGAACTTCTGGAAAACCTGGCTCTGACTGAAGAGCAAGCAAAGTTGCTGGCCGAGTTCAAAACCGAACACGCGCACCAGCAACATGAACATGATGGGAAGGCGTAATACGCTCCCGAATATCAGTTTACCCAGGATAAGAGATTAAATTATGAGCAACATTATTAAGCAAATTGAACAAGAGCAGATGAAGCAGGACGTACCTTCCTTCCGTCCGGGTGATACCGTGGAAGTGAAAGTATGGGTTGTTGAAGGTTCCAAAAAACGTCTGCAGGCATTCGAGGGCGTGGTTATCGCTATTCGTAACCGCGGTCTGCACTCTGCATTCACTGTTCGTAAAATTTCCAACGGCGAAGGCGTTGAGCGTGTCTTCCAGACTCACTCTCCGGTAGTTGACAGCATTGCTGTTAAACGTCGTGGTGCTGTACGTAAAGCTAAACTGTACTACCTGCGTGAGCGTACTGGTAAGTCTGCTCGTATTAAAGAGCGTCTGAACTAAGATTCGCTTAAGCGACATCCTGTTAAAGGGGCTGGCCGAAAGGCTGGCCCTTTTTTATTTCATCGCACTCCTCGCGTTAACTCTTTTGTGATAAATCGTTTACAATGCTTGCCTCTTTAACGGAGGGTAAGTGAATAACGTACTGCATCAGCATACCTGGAAACGCACAGCGGCATTGACCGCGCTGTTCGCGATCCTGCTGATCGTCGTGGCACCGCTTATCTCCGTTGCGCTGCAAAAAGATCCCATGAGCGCCATGCCGGGCATGCATCATGATATGAGCATGATGTCGATGGATGAGCATCACGGCGATATGCAGCACTCGCTCCCCGTCGATCATGCCGAAGCGTGTGGCTATTGCGTGCTGCTGGCGCATGTGCCGGGCATGATGCTGGCGCTGATCGTCCTGCTCGTTGCGATAGTGCAACGGCTTCGCGTGAGGCCGCCGCGGCAGGCGGTTAGCCACTGGCACTTTTTCCCCTGGCTCTATCCTGATACCCGCGCGCCGCCGCGTTGGTCTGCTTTTTCCCTTTAAAAAACAAAATCGATAACTTTTTGCCTGAAAAAGGAAAAGTATGACAACCTGCACTCCGCGCGCGGCATGGGGAAACCTGCTGCGTCGACTTCATTTCTATGTCGGGCTATTTGTTGGTCCGTTTATCTTCTTCGCCGCGCTGACCGGCACGCTTTACGTGGCGACACCGCAGCTGGAAAATGCGCTCTACCGGCACGCGCTGCACACGGATAACGTGGGTGAACCTCAGCCACTGGCGGCACAAATTGCCGTGGCGGAAAACGTTGTGGGTAAAGAGCTGCGTTTGCACGCCGTTCGCCCGGGGCTGGCCGATGGCGACACTACCCGGGTGATGTTTGCCGACCCAACGCTTGGGCCATCTGAAAACCGGGCTGTCTTTATCGATCCGGTTAGCCTGGCGGTGCTGGGCGATATGACGGTGTACGGCACCAGCGGGATTTTGCCGCTGCGTCAGACAATTGATTATCTGCATACTTCGCTGATGCTGGGTGATGTGGGGCGTCTCTACAGCGAGCTGGCTGCCTCGTGGATGTGGATCGCCGCGCTCGGCGGTATCGCCCTGTGGTTTTTCACTCGCCCTAAGCGGCGCATTAACAACCGCTTCCAAAATCGTCGGCGTTTACATGTCACATTAGGCTGGATCCTGCTGGGCGGGATGTTGCTTTTTTCGGCTACCGGTCTGACATGGTCGCAACTGGCCGGGGGCAATGTGGATAAGCTGCGCGCTGGGATGAACTGGCTTACGCCGCAGGTGAACACCACCCTCACGGGCATACCGGAAGTACACGATGAACATGCTGAGCACCACGGACACCATGCCGGAATGAAGATGCCTGAAATGGCGCTGGATCTGACGCTGTTTGATAGCGTTTTGCACTCTGCCCGCAAGGCCGGGATCGACGCCAGTAAGCTGGAGATCCGCCCGGCAAAAATGGCCGATCGGGCCTGGACGGTGACTGAAATCGATCGCCGCTGGCCGACCCAGGTGGACGCCGTTGCCGTTGATCCGCACTCAATGCAGGTTACGGACAGCACCCGCTTCGCTGACTTCCCGCTAATGGCAAAACTCACCCGCTGGGGAGTGGATTTCCACATGGGCATTCTGTTTGGCCTGGTGAATCAGCTACTGCTTATCGCGTTTGGTACTGCGCTGTGCGTACTCATCCTCTGGGGATACCGGATGTGGTGGATGCGCCGTCCGGCAAACTCCGCGGTGAACCCGGTGCAAACGCTCTGTCAGAGCTGGCTGGCATTGTCGGGATGGGGAAGGGGAGTGACGGTGATGATAAGCGTCCTGCTGGGGCTGGCGCTGCCGGTGATGGGCGTGAGTCTGGCAATCTTTATCGTCATCGACTGGCTGCGCTGGCGAGCGGCATCAGGCGTGTCGCTCGCTGAATCATCCGTTAAATAACCCTATGGCGTGCTGATGACCACCGCAACCCGGCGGTTTTCAGCACGCCCTTGTGGGGTACTGTTGCTGGCAACGGGATATTTTTTGCCGAGTCCCTGCGTGGTGAGATTGCCACGGGGGATATTTGCCCCTTTCGCCCAGGCGTCGGCAACGGCATTAGCGCGCTTTAACGAAAGTGCTTCGTTGTAGCTCTCTTCTCCGTAGTTATCCGTATGTCCGTCCATTCGCGCATGGTTTAAACCGGTTGCCGCAAGGCGGGAAGCCATAGTCCGGATTTGCGTTTCGCTTTCCGGGCGTAGTCTGGCATCGTTTTTATCAAACAGGATCTTATCTGACAGGCCCAGAGACCAGTCCCCGTTCAATTCATTGAAACCGTAGGACTGCATGGCGGCGATTTGCTCGGCGGTGAATTTCCCTTTTGGCGGGGCCTGACAGCCTGCCAGGACAAGTGATGCCATAAACAGGGGCGCGAGGTATCGCTTTAACATATCGTATTCCTTTCTAAGAGAGTGTTTTGGTTCGCTGGTTTTTCACCAGGTACATGTTGCGGTCGGCCTGCTCCAGTAATGCCTCCACGGAGGCATTTTCCCACGCCAGTGCATAGCCAATGCTAAGTGACATTGATGCCGTGTGCCCGTTATGAACATCAAACGGACGGATGAACCGTTGCGCCAGGGCAGCGCAAATATGCTGAACCTCATTTTCTGAATGGACGCCGTACAGGATCATCGCAAATTCGTCCCCGCCGAGACGGTAAGAACGGTGACGCTTTTGCCCGAACTCGACCATTCTTTCGGCGACATCAATCAGCACGCCGTCGCCTGCGGCATGGCCCCAGGTGTCGTTGATATATTTGAAGTTGTCGCCATCCAGGAACAGCAGGGCGGAATGTGCCTTAGCGGATGCGTCATTCATCAGAGCGGCAATGCTGTTACGAAATGCCGCCCGGTTGGCAAGGCCTGTCAGGGGATCGTGCATGGCGGTACGCAGAAGCTGGGCATTCTTTGCCTGAAGCTTAAGCTGCCACTCTTCCATCTCATCCAGCAGGCTGTTGAAATCTTCACCGAACTGGTGAAACTCTTCGATACGCCCTTCCTTTACACGCCGCGAGAAGTTGCGGTTGGTGCGCACATCATGAACGACATCGGTAATGTTTTGCATGGCGATGACCATGCCATGGTGTAACGAGCGCGTCAGGGTAAGGGCAACGGCAGAGGCTAAAAGAATGCAGCCGGTGAGAACCGCAAACGACATCCAGAGGAAATGGCCGATCAGGCTGTCGCGTGCGGTCAGGCGAATTTCGCCGATCCTGCTTCCGTTGTGCATAATTGGCTGTGAAACCGGATTGGGAAACAGCCAGCGGCTGACCAGCGTGCCCAGGGTGTCGCTATTATCCTGCGGGTTCCAGGACCAGTATGCGAAGCGTTTCTCATGAACGTTGAGCACTTCCGCTGCGGCGAACTGCCCCTGCTTGCCAAGGGTGGTGAGGGTTTCATTTGCCGCTAATGAATCGTTGAAAACCAGGGAGGCTTCCAGATTGTGACTCATGGTCGCCCCTGTTAATTCGAGATTCTTTTGGGCGTATTCCTTTAATGTCACGACGGAAGCAAAGCTGAGTAACAACCATATAAACGTCATTGTTACTATTACGCTTATCATATTGATACGCCTCAGCGTTCTTTTAAACGTCGGACGTGATGCTGAAGTGAAATCCTTATTCATGCTTTGTATTCCGTGCAAGCATTAATACATCCGGATTGACTCTTACGCCACTGCGCGATAGCGCATCCAGATTGACGGAAAACCTAACCCGGCCACCTTCAAATATCAGACAAAAGGCGCTGCCAATAACGCATTCCGGGTTCTGCTCTGAGAGTAACAGCAATGCCCGGCCCTGATACTGGCTTATTAATTCAAGCTGCTTTGCCGGTGATTCCGAGCCGAAATAAATGGCGTCGCATGTTGCTGAGAGTGCTTCTTGATCGTTGCGTACAATGACGGGTGTATAAGGCAAAACGCTCTGCCCCTCATTCCGGGTGCTGAGCGCCTGGCTATAGCGCGAAGAGGCGTAAATACAGAGCACAGGCTGGCCTGCGAGGGCTGGCCAGCGGGTGTAACTGACGATACCCGATACAATAGAACGAACCGATTTATCCGTTTCTGTTAGGGCGACTGCGGCTGCCTGACCCATAAAAAGAAGCAACAGGAGCGCCAGAGTGAGCCGTGATAAAGAGATCAAGAATGATTTTCTCATCAGAATCCGCCATATCGCTCAGGGGCCAGATGCCTTAACAACGTGATGGCAGAATAACGTCGTTTAATATAGCCGTCATTATGTCAGAAAATTCCTGCTGTGCTGTAGGTAAAATCTTACAGTCGCATTTCTTGTGAATGCGGAATAATCAATTAAGCCGACTGCTTTTGATGCTTTCATCCATTCCCTTTTGCCACGCCTCGTGCAGCTTCAGGGCTTTTTCTGTGCCTTCACAACTGGCCGGAAATGATTTACCCGCTAATCCCCAGGCGTAAATAAATTCTTCTTCGCAGACTCTTTTTTGACCATCGGCGTAGCCGCGCAGATAGGCATGTCGATCGACATGCCTGTCGTTAAGGTTATCGGCCAGCGTCGCGTTATCTTTAACAGGCAGGCCGTTCATGGCGTCCTCTTTTCCTGCGGTAAACCAGTCAGGACTCGTCCAGTCTGGTTGAAAGGTGTACGGGTCAATCTGGCAGCCTGCCAGACATAGCATCAATAGTGCAGACGCGATTGCACGCATAGTGATTCTCCTTTTCTTATCAGCATAGCGTGACAAACTCATCAAAGGTGTAATTTTAAGTTTACGATAATATCGCCTGATTTTTGCCATTAAATGGCTTTTGTAAACTTATCTGTACGTATTTTGGATTGAATTCTTTACTTGTTGTGGTATCGTTGTTTCACCTCTCAGAGGAAACCACTATCGCAAACGAGCTTTACAGGACTGCCATCATGCAAAAAGACGCGCTGAATAACGTACACATTACCGACGAACAGATTTTGATTACTCCGGATCAGCTGAAAGCGGAGTTTCCGCTGAGCGCGGCACAAGAGGCTCAAATTGAGCACTCTCGCCAGACCATTTCTGACATCATTGCCGGTCGCGATCCGCGCCTGCTGGTGGTTTGTGGCCCTTGCTCTATTCACGATCCTGAAGCCGCCATTGAGTACGCTCGTCGGTTTAAAACATTAGCGGAGGAGGTCAGCGATAGCCTCTATCTGGTAATGCGCGTCTATTTTGAAAAGCCACGTACGACCGTTGGCTGGAAAGGGTTGATCAACGACCCGCACATGGATGGCTCGTTTGATGTGGAAGCAGGCCTGAAGATAGCGCGCAGCCTGCTGGTGGAGCTGGTCAGCATGGGGCTGCCGCTGGCAACCGAAGCGCTGGATCCGAACAGCCCGCAATACCTTGGCGATCTGTTTAGCTGGTCTGCGATTGGTGCACGCACCACGGAATCACAAACTCACCGTGAGATGGCCTCTGGCCTCTCTATGCCGGTTGGCTTTAAAAACGGTACCGACGGCAGCCTGGCGACGGCAATCAACGCAATGCGCGCCGCTGCGATGCCACACCGCTTTGTTGGAATCAACCAGGCAGGGCAGGTTTGTCTGCTGCAAACACAGGGCAACCCGGATGGACATGTGATCCTGCGCGGCGGTAAAGCACCGAACTACAGCCCGGCGGACGTGGCACAGTGTGAAAAAGAGATGGAACAGGCGGGACTGCGCCCGGCTCTGATGGTAGATTGCAGCCATGGTAATTCCAATAAAGATTACCGTCGACAGCCTGCGGTGGCGGAGTCTGTGGTCGCGCAGATCAAAGATGGCAACCGTTCTATTATCGGTCTGATGATTGAAAGTAATATTCATGAAGGTAATCAGTCATCAGAACAACCGCGCAGCGCAATGAAGCATGGCGTATCCGTGACGGATGCCTGCATCAGCTGGGAAACCACCGATGCGCTGCTGCGTGAGATCCATAAAGATTTAAGCGGCCAGCTGTCGACGCGTCTGGTTTAAGAGGTTAGTTATGGTTGCTGAATTGACCGCGTTACGCGATCAAATAGATGAAGTGGACAAGGCGCTGCTGGAACTGCTGGCGCGCCGTATGGCGCTGGTTGCCGAGGTAGGTGAAGTTAAAAGCCAGTACGGCTTGCCGATTTATGTCCCGGAGCGCGAAGCGTCAATGCTGGCCTCCCGCCGTAAAGAAGCACAGGCGTTGGGCGTCTCGCCGGATTTAATTGAAGACGTTCTGCGCCGCGTTATGCGCGAATCCTATTCCAGCGAAAACGACAAAGGCTTCAAGACGCTCTGCCCGTCGCTACGACCGGTGGTGATTGTGGGCGGCGGCGGGCAGATGGGCCGATTGTTTGAGAAGATGCTGACGCTTTCGGGCTATCAGGTGCGCATTCTGGAAAAAGAAGACTGGGCGCGCGCGCCGGAGCTGACCGCCGATGCGGGGATGGTTATCGTTAGCGTGCCTATCCACGTAACGGAGCAGATCGTTGGGAAACTTCCTCCGTTGCCGGACGACTGTATCCTGGTCGATCTGGCCTCGGTCAAAAATGGTCCGCTACAGGCGATGCTTGCAGCGCACAGTGGCCCTGTTCTTGGGCTGCATCCGATGTTTGGCCCGGACAGTGGCAGCCTGGCGAAACAGGTGGTGGTGTACTGCGATGGCCGTCAGCCAGAAGCCTATCAGTGGTTCCTGGAACAGATTCAGGTGTGGGGCGCGCGTTTGCATCGCATCAGCGCCGTGGAGCACGACCAGAACATGGCGTTTATCCAGGCGCTGCGCCACTTTGCGACCTTTGCCTACGGGCTGCACCTGGCAGAAGAGAACGTTCAGCTTGAACAACTGCTTGCGCTCTCTTCGCCGATCTATCGTCTGGAGCTTGCGATGGTCGGGCGGCTGTTTGCGCAGGATCCCCAGTTGTATGCCGACATTATTATGTCATCGGAGAATAACCTCGCGCTGATCAAACGCTACTACCGGCGTTTTGGTGAAGCCATCACCTTGCTGGAGCACGGCGATAAGCAGGCGTTCATCGACAGCTTCCGTAAGGTTGAGCACTGGTTCGGTGATTATGCGACGCGGTTCCAGAGCGAGAGCCGCACGCTGTTGCGACAGGCAAATGACAGTCGCCAGTAATGCGATGATGTATATACTGAAAGCCAGCAATGCTGGCTTTTTTCATTTTGGGGAACTGTCATGTCCGAACCACAGCTGCTGTTAAATTACACCGGCCACCTGCCGGAATGCCCGACGTGGAGCGAGGAAGAGCAGGCGCTCTACTGGGCGGATATTCTCGAAGGCGAGATCCACCGCTTTCATATCGCCACTGCGGAACATACCGTACTTTCGTTTCACGAAGAGGTGGGCTGTTTTGCCCTGCGTGAAAACGGCGGTTTCATTGTCGCAATGCGTAACGCTATCTGGCTGACCGACAAGCATGGTCTGCTCCGGCAAAAGGTCTGCGATAACCCCTCTAACCCGCAGTTGGCGCGTTTTAATGATGGGGGCACCGACAGTGCAGGGCGTTTTTACGCGGGCACCTTTTGGGGGCCAGGCGACTACAACGGTGCCATGCTGATGCGCATTGCTAACGACCTGACGCCTAAAGTCATCCAGTGGGACATCCAGGGACACAACGGCCTGGCGTTTACTCAGGATAAAAAATGGATGTTTACCTCCGACACGCCAAACGGCGTGATTTACCGAACGCCGCTGGACGAGCAGGGTGAGCCGGGTCAACGTGAAGTATTTCGTCGCTTTAAAGAGGGTGAGGGCATACCTGATGGTGCGGCGACGGACATTGAAGGCTGTTACTGGAGCGCGTTGTTTGACGGCTGGCGTATCGCGCGGTTTTCGCCGCAGGGCGAGCAGCTTGAAGAGTATCGGCTCCCGGTGCGCTGCCCGACGATGGTCTGTTTTGGTGGAGAGGATATGAAAACGCTGTTTATCACCACCACGCGGGAAAATATGGATGAGGAAGAGCTGGCGAAATATCCGCTCTCAGGGGCGATCTTCACCCTGCCCGTCAGCGTGGCAGGTGTGAAGAAAAGCCGGTTTATAGAACGTTAAGCCGGGTCGACCGGCACTACGTTTTCGCTCGGATAGCAGCCCAGGACTTTCATAGAACGCGTGATCTTGCCAAGCTCACGCAGGGCTTTCTGCATGGATGCAGACTCCAGGTTGGCCTGGATATCAAGATAAAACATCTCTTCCCACGGGTTGCCGTTAATCGGGCGGGACTCCAGCCGGGTCATGATCAGATTGTGATTACGCAGAACCAGCAGGGCTTCAACCAGCGCACCTGCCTGTTGACCGGTCGCCATCAGCAGGGTGGTTTTAGCGGGGACCTGATCTGACACATCGATCGCCTTGCGAGCCAGCACCACGAAGCGAGTGATATTTTGCGTCTGGTTAGCCAGATTTCGCTCCAGCACCTGGAGGCCATACAGCGCACCGCCCGCTTCACTGCCGAGGGCGGCAACGGACGGGGAATTGGCCTGAGCGACCTTTTCCATCGCTGCTGATGTGCTTTCGGTATACTCGATTTTCCAGTGTGGATAGCGGTTCAGGAACTGGCTGCACTGCTGGAAAGGTTGCGGATGGCTGTAGACCGTCTCAATTTTATTCAAATCCGTCGAGCCGGAGACCAGCACGCAGTGGTCAATTGGGATCGTCAGCTCGCCAACCAGAGACAGAGTGGTGTGTTGCAGCAGGTCGTACACGTCGTTAATCGCGCCGGAGCTGGTGTTCTCAATGGGGACGACGGCGTAATCCGCCTGGCCGGTTTCAACCTGATTGAAAATGTCGGCAAACTTCGCGCAGCCGCTTTCGATAAACTCTTCGAAATGGCGGGCCGCATACTGACGTGCCGCCAGATGTGAGTAAGAGCCTTTTGGCCCCAGAAACGCGATACGTGCGGAGTGTGGATTGGTCTTGTTCAGATGCTGTTGCAGCAGCGCCTGCTGGGTCAGAACAGAATCTTCAATGATGAGCTGGAACAGCCGGGTAATGTAATGCGCATCCAGATGATGCGCTTTGCCGAGGTGGATCAGACGTTCAAGCAGATCGCGCTCGCGGTCGATATCGCGCACGGGGCGGTGTGAATCCAGCTTGGCTTTGCCAACTTCCACTGCCAGAGTGCGTCGCTCGGCCAGCAGGGCCAGTAATTTTTCATCCAGCGCGCTGATCTTTACGCGCAGGTCCAGTAACGGGTTTTCCGGTGTCATAGTGTTGTCTGTCTCATTTATCGTTATCAATAAAAAAGGCCTCCCGGTTGGGAGGCCTTGTTGTTCGTCTTCGCATTCTTTATCACACGACGAAACGCCTCCCAATCAGGGGAAGGTAAAAAAGAATGCGAAGAAAAACGGCGTATGTTTCATAGGGTCATCCTGAAATTGATACCGTTAAAGTACCCGTACTGTTTTCATCCTGTCAATAAAAAACGCGCCCGAAGGCGCGTTGGCGGTACACTCAATTTAAAGGATTACTCTTCTTCAACTTCTTCCGCGAAGCTGGCGTCTTTCACCGATGTTGTGGCGCGACGGGCTTCACCTTTGTGTTGCACTTTATTGAGCTGCCGTTCCAGCTTGTTGATCAAATCGTTGATAGCGGTGTACATATCCTCATGCTTCGCGCTGGCGACCAGATGGCCGTTTGGAGTATTGATAGTTGCGTCAGCGATGAAACCCTGCGGCTCCTTAGACAGAATGATATGTGGGTTAATCAAATGTGTTTGCCATTTATCCAGTTTGGCGAGACGGTCTGCGACGTGCTGGCGAATTGCCGGAGTAATTTCCATTTGTTTACTGGTAATGTTCATTGGCATAAATTTTACCTCTTGTCTTTCCGTCTTGGTGATTCCAGCATACCTCTTCGAATGTCAAATTGTGTGATCTAAATCACGTATTTTTGTCACTTTTTGTCAACCGTATTATTTTGTGAGGCAGGGCAGGAAGAGGTGAGATTTACCTTGTCGAAGTCAGGAATTGCGGTCATAGTTGACGGGTTGTGTTGAGTCCAACGCGCTTCAGACGTAAACGAAAATGAATAAAAAAACGGCAGCCCCAGGGCTGCCGTTTTGCGTTTGAACCTGTATCAGGTATTGCTGCTGTTTGCGGCGATGATTTTAGCCACTTTTTCAGCCTGCCCGGTCATTTGCATCTGACGGTAAGCGTTCTCCATCAGCTTCAGGCCATCACGCGTAGCCTGCGTGTCCGGATAGTCGCGCAGCATGCCTTCGACGCGGTTAACCACTGCAACCCAGGCGCCACGGCGAGTGTAGTATTCCGCCACAGAGTATTCGTATTTAGCCAGACGGTCTTTCAGGAACACCAGACGTTTGGTGGCGTCAGTGATGTACTGACTGTTCGGATAACCGCGCACCAGTTTTGAGAAGTCGTTGAAGGCATCACGCGCGTGCTGCGGGTCACGGTCAGAGCGATCCACGCCGAAGAAGCCCTGCAATGCACTGTCATCCAGCGCCATATTAGTCAGGCCACGCATGTACATGACATAATCGATGTTAGGATGAGTTGGATTCAAACGCATGAAGCGATCGATGGTGGCCTGAGCCAGCGGCAGATCGGCATTTTTGTAATAGGCGTAGATGAGATCTAACTGTACCTGCTGCGAATACGGGCCAAACGGATAGCGATTATCCAGCGCTTCCAGTTGCGTTATCGCCTGTTTCCAGTTACCGTCCTGCAGTTTTTGTTGTGCAGTCGCATAGATTTCATTCGGCGGATTGTCAGGGACCTGTTCATTTGAACCGGAGCAGCCCACCAAAGCCAGGCTCAACGTGGCCGCTGCCACCAGATATTTCATGCGCGTCATGACGTTTTGACTTTCCTCAAATGTTTGTCCGGGAGAATCACTGTTCCTGCTCCCGATTAAGACCAGCTACAATAGCACACTATATTAAACGGCAAAGCCGTAAAACCCAACGTTAAACGAAGAAGCAGTTTATGGCACAACGAGTAGAACTCACCGCAACAGTCTCCGAAAATCAGCTCGGTCAACGCTTAGATCAAGCTTTGGCCGAATTGTTCCCTGATTATTCGCGTTCACGCATAAAAGAATGGATCCTTGACCAGCGCGTGCTGGTAAACGGCAAGATCTGGGACAAGCCAAAAGAGAAAGTGTTTGGTGGAGAAGCTGTCGCCATCAACGTTGAAATTGAAGAAGACGTCCGCTTCGAACCGCAGGATATCCCGCTGGACATCGTCTATGAAGATGACGATATTCTGGTGATCAATAAGCCGCGTGGGCTGGTTGTTCATCCGGGTGCTGGCAACCCTGACGGTACGGTGCTTAATGCGCTTCTCCATTATTATCCGCCAATCATCGACGTTCCTCGCGCCGGGATTGTTCACCGTCTGGATAAGGACACCACCGGATTAATGGTGGTGGCAAAAACCATCCCGGCCCAGACCCATCTGGTTGAATCCCTGCAGCTGCGCGAAATTACGCGTGAATATGAAGCGGTAGCCATTGGTCATATGACGTCTGGCGGCACGGTTGACGAGCCGATTAGCCGTCACCCAACAAAGCGCACCCATATGTCCGTTCATCCCATGGGTAAACCGGCGGTAACGCATTACCGCATCATGGAACATTTCCGCATTCATACGCGCCTGCGTCTGCGTCTGGAAACGGGGCGTACGCACCAGATCCGTGTCCATATGGCGCACATTACTCATCCGCTGGTGGGTGATCCGGTCTACGGTGGTCGCCCGCGTCCGCCAAAGGGCGCATCCGAGGAGTTTATCAGCGTACTGCGTAAATTTGACCGCCAGGCGCTGCACGCCACAATGCTGCGTCTTTACCATCCTGTCACCGGCATTCAAATGGAGTGGCATGCGCCTATCCCACAGGATATGGTGGAACTTATCGACGCGATGCGTGCAGATTTTGAAGAACATAAGGATCACGTGGACTGGTTATGACCAAACTGATTGTTCCGGAGTGGCCGTTGCCTGAAGGCGTGGCTGCCTGTAGTTCGACCCGTATCGGTGGCGTCAGCCAGGGGCCGTGGGCGTCGTTGAACCTCGGTGCCCATTGTGGCGACAGCCCGGAGCATGTCGAAGAGAACCGCCGTCGTCTGTTTGCTGCGGGGAATTTGCCTTCAAAACCGGTCTGGCTGGAGCAGGTTCACGGTAAGGACGTTCTGAAGTTAACAGGGGAACCTTATGCTTCAAAACGCGCCGATGCCTCTTACAGCAATACTCCGGGAACAGTCTGTGCCGTTATGACGGCCGATTGCCTGCCCGTTCTGTTTTGTAACCGGGCGGGTACAGAGGTCGCGGCTGCGCATGCGGGCTGGCGTGGCCTGTGTCAGGGCGTGCTGGAAGAGACCGTCGCCTGTTTCGAAGATAACCCTGCCAATATCCTTGCCTGGCTCGGTCCGGCAATCGGCCCACGCGCGTTTGAAGTCGGGCCTGAAGTTCGCGAAGCATTTATGGAGAAAGATCCGCAGGCGGTCGAGGCGTTTACGCCCGTGGGCGATAAATATCTGGCCGATATTTATCAGCTTGCACGCCAGCGCCTCAATAATATCGGGGTGACGCAGATCTTCGGCGGCGATCGCTGTACGGTCACCGAAACGGGTGATTTTTTCTCCTGGCGTCGCGACAAGACGACGGGGCGTATGGCAAGTTTCATTTGGCTGATATAACCTAAAGAATCAAGACGATCCGGTACGCGCCGTTTTCTTTTCGCATAATTCAGGTCATTAACCTTGAATAATTGAGGGATGACCTCATTTAATCTCCAGTAGCAAATTTGACCTGTTATGGGAGGAGTTATGCGTCTGGATCGTCTTACTAATAAATTCCAGCTTGCTCTCGCCGATGCCCAGTCTCTCGCACTCGGGCACGACAACCAATTCATCGAACCTCTTCATTTAATGAGCGCCTTACTGAATCAGGAAGGGGGATCGGTACGTCCATTATTAACCTCTGCTGGCATTAACGCTGGCCAGTTACGCACGGCAATTGATCAGGCGTTGAGCCGTTTACCGCAGGTCGAAGGGACCGGTGGTGACGTACAGCCTTCGCAGGATCTGGTACGCGTGCTGAACCTTTGCGACAAGCTGGCGCAAAAACGTGGGGACAACTTTATTTCGTCAGAGCTGTTTGTTCTGGCGGCGCTTGAATCACGCGGGACGTTGACCGACCTGTTGAAATCTGCCGGCGCAACCACCGCCAACGTGACTCAGGCGATTGAGACAATGCGCGGAGGTGAGAGCGTGAACGATCAGGGAGCCGAAGACCAACGTCAGGCTTTGAAAAAATTTACGGTCGATCTGACCGAACGTGCTGAGCAGGGCAAACTGGACCCGGTTATCGGCCGTGATGAAGAAATTCGCCGTACCATCCAGGTTCTGCAGCGCCGTACCAAAAACAACCCGGTGCTGATCGGTGAGCCGGGTGTCGGTAAAACCGCCATCGTTGAAGGGCTGGCGCAGCGTATCGTGAATGGCGAAGTGCCGGAAGGGCTGAAGGGCCGCCGCGTACTGGCGCTGGATATGGGCGCGCTGGTGGCCGGTGCGAAGTACCGCGGGGAGTTCGAAGAACGTCTTAAAGGCGTGCTCAACGATCTGGCGAAGCAGGAAGGTAACGTCATTCTGTTTATCGACGAACTGCATACGATGGTGGGTGCCGGTAAGGCCGACGGTGCGATGGATGCCGGGAACATGCTGAAACCTGCGCTGGCGCGCGGTGAACTTCACTGTGTGGGCGCGACCACGCTTGATGAGTATCGCCAGTACATTGAGAAAGATGCCGCGCTGGAACGTCGCTTCCAGAAAGTATTTGTGGCCGAACCAAGCGTCGAAGATACCATCGCGATCCTGCGTGGCCTGAAAGAGCGTTATGAGCTGCACCACCATGTGCAGATCACTGACCCGGCCATCGTGGCTGCGGCGACGCTTTCGCATCGTTATATTGCTGACCGTCAGTTGCCGGATAAAGCGATCGACCTTATCGATGAAGCGGCGTCCAGCATCCGTATGCAGATCGACTCGAAACCGGAAGAGCTGGACCGACTCGATCGCCGAATTATTCAGCTCAAGCTGGAACAGCAGGCGCTGAAAAAAGAGTCTGATGAGGCCAGCAAGAAACGCCTGGATATGCTCAACGAGGAGCTGGACGAGAAAGAGCGCCAGTATTCAGAGTTAGAAGAAGAGTGGAAAGCGGAGAAAGCCTCACTCTCCGGGACGCAGACAATCAAGGCGGAACTGGAACAGGCGAAAATCGCTATTGAGCAGGCGCGTCGCGTCGGCGATCTTGCGCGGATGTCTGAACTGCAGTACGGCAAAATCCCTGAGCTTGAAAAACAGCTTGAGATTGCTACGCAGTCCGAAGGCAAAACGATGCGTCTGTTACGTAATAAAGTGACGGATGCGGAGATTGCCGAAGTGCTTGCGCGCTGGACGGGTATTCCGGTCGCTCGCATGCTGGAGAGTGAACGCGAAAAACTGCTCCGTATGGAACAGGATCTGCATCATCGCGTTATTGGTCAAAACGAGGCGGTTGAAGCGGTCTCTAATGCCATTCGTCGTAGCCGCGCGGGGTTATCCGATCCGAATCGTCCAATCGGCTCGTTCCTGTTCCTGGGGCCGACCGGTGTGGGTAAAACCGAGCTGTGTAAGGCACTGGCGAACTTTATGTTCGATAGCGATGACGCGATGGTTCGAATTGATATGTCCGAGTTTATGGAGAAACACTCCGTCTCGCGTCTGGTCGGTGCGCCTCCAGGATACGTGGGTTATGAAGAAGGGGGCTATCTGACGGAAGCGGTGCGTCGTCGTCCTTACTCCGTCATCCTGCTGGATGAAGTGGAAAAAGCGCACCCGGATGTCTTCAACATCCTGCTGCAGGTTCTGGACGATGGTCGTCTTACGGACGGGCAGGGGAGAACGGTCGATTTCCGCAACACGGTTGTCATCATGACCTCGAACCTGGGTTCAGATTTGATTCAGGAACGCTTTGGCGAACTGGATTACGGTCATATGAAAGAACTGGTGATGGGCGTGGTGAGCCATAGCTTCCGTCCGGAATTCATCAACCGTATCGATGAAGTGGTTGTATTCCATCCTCTGGGTGAGAAACATATTGCTTCGATTGCGCAGATCCAGCTGCAGCGTCTGTACAAACGTCTGGAAGAGCGTGGATATGAAATTCACATCTCTGACGATGCGCTGAAACTGCTGAGCGAGAACGGGTACGATCCGGTATACGGGGCGCGTCCGTTGAAACGTGCTATCCAGCAGCAGATTGAAAACCCGCTGGCACAGCAGATACTGTCAGGCGAGTTGATTCCGGGTAAAGCTATCCGCCTGGAAGCCAACGAAGACCGAATTGTGGCAGTGCAGTAAGTCACAAAACGCAAAAACGGGCCGCTTGCGGCTCGTTTTTGTTTAAAAACCAGGCAAGAATTAAGTTCTGAGATGTGTTTTGCCTGGAAAGTGAGCAGTCAGTAAATAATTTTCACTTTGCACTTGCAGCCTCAGAATAACTCCCTATAATGCGCCTCCACTGACACGGAACAACGGCACACACGCCGCCGGGTCAGCAGAGTAAAGCAAATTAAACGCTTGACTCTGAAGCGGGGAAGCGTAATATGCACACCCCGCGCCGCTGAGAAAAGCGAAGCGGCACTGCTCTTTAACAATTTATCAGACAATCTGTGTGGGCACTCAAAGTGACATGGATTCTTAACGTCGCAAGACGAAAAATGAATACCAAGTCTCTGAGTGAACATACGTAATTCATTACGAAGTTTAATTCACGAGCATCAAACTTAAATTGAAGAGTTTGATCATGGCTCAGATTGAACGCTGGCGGCAGGCCTAACACATGCAAGTCGAGCGGTAGCACAGAGAGCTTGCTCTCGGGTGACGAGCGGCGGACGGGTGAGTAATGTCTGGGAAACTGCCTGATGGAGGGGGATAACTACTGGAAACGGTAGCTAATACCGCATAACGTCGCAAGACCAAAGAGGGGGACCTTCGGGCCTCTTGCCATCAGATGTGCCCAGATGGGATTAGCTAGTAGGTGGGGTAACGGCTCACCTAGGCGACGATCCCTAGCTGGTCTGAGAGGATGACCAGCCACACTGGAACTGAGACACGGTCCAGACTCCTACGGGAGGCAGCAGTGGGGAATATTGCACAATGGGCGCAAGCCTGATGCAGCCATGCCGCGTGTATGAAGAAGGCCTTCGGGTTGTAAAGTACTTTCAGCGGGGAGGAAGGCGATAAGGTTAATAACCTTGTCGATTGACGTTACCCGCAGAAGAAGCACCGGCTAACTCCGTGCCAGCAGCCGCGGTAATACGGAGGGTGCAAGCGTTAATCGGAATTACTGGGCGTAAAGCGCACGCAGGCGGTCTGTCAAGTCGGATGTGAAATCCCCGGGCTCAACCTGGGAACTGCATTCGAAACTGGCAGGCTAGAGTCTTGTAGAGGGGGGTAGAATTCCAGGTGTAGCGGTGAAATGCGTAGAGATCTGGAGGAATACCGGTGGCGAAGGCGGCCCCCTGGACAAAGACTGACGCTCAGGTGCGAAAGCGTGGGGAGCAAACAGGATTAGATACCCTGGTAGTCCACGCCGTAAACGATGTCGACTTGGAGGTTGTGCCCTTGAGGCGTGGCTTCCGGAGCTAACGCGTTAAGTCGACCGCCTGGGGAGTACGGCCGCAAGGTTAAAACTCAAATGAATTGACGGGGGCCCGCACAAGCGGTGGAGCATGTGGTTTAATTCGATGCAACGCGAAGAACCTTACCTACTCTTGACATCCAGAGAACTTAGCAGAGATGCTTTGGTGCCTTCGGGAACTCTGAGACAGGTGCTGCATGGCTGTCGTCAGCTCGTGTTGTGAAATGTTGGGTTAAGTCCCGCAACGAGCGCAACCCTTATCCTTTGTTGCCAGCGGTTAGGCCGGGAACTCAAAGGAGACTGCCAGTGATAAACTGGAGGAAGGTGGGGATGACGTCAAGTCATCATGGCCCTTACGAGTAGGGCTACACACGTGCTACAATGGCGCATACAAAGAGAAGCGACCTCGCGAGAGCAAGCGGACCTCATAAAGTGCGTCGTAGTCCGGATTGGAGTCTGCAACTCGACTCCATGAAGTCGGAATCGCTAGTAATCGTAGATCAGAATGCTACGGTGAATACGTTCCCGGGCCTTGTACACACCGCCCGTCACACCATGGGAGTGGGTTGCA
This sequence comes from Enterobacter cancerogenus, assembly GCF_019047785.1. Classification (NCBI taxonomy): domain Bacteria; kingdom Pseudomonadati; phylum Pseudomonadota; class Gammaproteobacteria; order Enterobacterales; family Enterobacteriaceae; genus Enterobacter; species Enterobacter cancerogenus. The sequence goes on from NZ_CP077290.1 coordinate 3,968,444, forward strand.
AAAGAAGTAGGTAGCTTAACCTTCGGGAGGGCGCTTACCACTTTGTGATTCATGACTGGGGTGAAGTCGTAACAAGGTAACCGTAGGGGAACCTGCGGTTGGATCACCTCCTTACCTTAAAGAACCTGCCTTTGTAGTGCTCACACAGATTGTCTGATGAAAAGTAAATAGCAAGGCGTCTTGCGATTGAGACTGACACGTCCCCTTCGTCTAGAGGCCCAGGACACCGCCCTTTCACGGCGGTAACAGGGGTTCGAATCCCCTAGGGGACGCCACTTGCTGGTTCGTGAGTGAAAGTCACCTGCCTCAGTATCTCAAAACTCATCTTCGGGTGACGTTTGAGATATTTGCTCTTTAAAAATCTGGATCAAGCTGAAAATTGAAACGACACACAGTTAATGTGTGTTCGAGTCTCTCAAATTTTCGCAATCAGAAGTGAAACATCTTCGGGTTGTGAGGTTAAGCGACTAAGCGTACACGGTGGATGCCCTGGCAGTCAGAGGCGATGAAGGACGTGCTAATCTGCGAAAAGCGACGGCGAGGTGATATGAACCTTTGACCCGTCGATGTCCGAATGGGGAAACCCAGTGCAATTCGTTGCACTATCGTTAACTGAATACATAGGTTAACGAGGCGAACCGGGGGAACTGAAACATCTAAGTACCCCGAGGAAAAGAAATCAACCGAGATTCCCCCAGTAGCGGCGAGCGAACGGGGAGCAGCCCGGAGTCTGAATCAGCTTGTGTGTTAGTGGAACGGTCTGGAAAGTCCGACGGTACAGGGTGATAGTCCCGTACACGAAAGCACACTTGCTGTGAACTCGAAGAGTAGGGCGGGACACGTGGTATCCTGTCTGAATATGGGGGGACCATCCTCCAAGGCTAAATACTCCTGACTGACCGATAGTGAACCAGTACCGTGAGGGAAAGGCGAAAAGAACCCCGGCGAGGGGAGTGAAAAAGAACCTGAAACCGTGTACGTACAAGCAGTGGGAGCCTCTTTATGGGGTGACTGCGTACCTTTTGTATAATGGGTCAGCGACTTATATTCTGTAGCAAGGTTAACCGTATAGGGGAGCCGAAGGGAAACCGAGTCTTAACTGGGCGTTAAGTTGCAGGGTATAGACCCGAAACCCGGTGATCTAGCCATGGGCAGGTTGAAGGTTGGGTAACACTAACTGGAGGACCGAACCGACTAATGTTGAAAAATTAGCGGATGACCTGTGGCTGGGGGTGAAAGGCCAATCAAACCGGGAGATAGCTGGTTCTCCCCGAAAGCTATTTAGGTAGCGCCTCGTGAACTCATCTTCGGGGGTAGAGCACTGTTTCGGCTAGGGGGCCATCCCGGCTTACCAACCCGATGCAAACTACGAATACCGAAGAATGTTATCACGGGAGACACACGGCGGGTGCTAACGTCCGTCGTGAAGAGGGAAACAACCCAGACCGCCAGCTAAGGTCCCAAAGTCATGGTTAAGTGGGAAACGATGTGGGAAGGCACAGACAGCCAGGATGTTGGCTTAGAAGCAGCCATCATTTAAAGAAAGCGTAATAGCTCACTGGTCGAGTCGGCCTGCGCGGAAGATGTAACGGGGCTAAACCATGCACCGAAGCTGCGGCAGCGACGCTTATGCGTTGTTGGGTAGGGGAGCGTTCTGTAAGCCGTTGAAGGTGTGCCGTGAGGCATGCTGGAGGTATCAGAAGTGCGAATGCTGACATAAGTAACGATAAAGCGGGTGAAAAGCCCGCTCGCCGGAAGACCAAGGGTTCCTGTCCAACGTTAATCGGGGCAGGGTGAGTCGACCCCTAAGGCGAGGCCGAAAGGCGTAGTCGATGGGAAACAGGTTAATATTCCTGTACTTGGTGTTACTGCGAAGGGGGGACGGAGAAGGCTATGTTAGCCGGGCGACGGTTGTCCCGGTTTAAGCATGTAGGCGGAGGTTCCAGGTAAATCCGGTACCTTTTAACGCTGAGGTGTGATGACGAGGCACTACGGTGCTGAAGTAACAAATGCCCTGCTTCCAGGAAAAGCCTCTAAGCATCAGGTAACACGAAATCGTACCCCAAACCGACACAGGTGGTCAGGTAGAGAATACCAAGGCGCTTGAGAGAACTCGGGTGAAGGAACTAGGCAAAATGGTGCCGTAACTTCGGGAGAAGGCACGCTGATATGTAGGTGAAGCCCCTGCGGGTGGAGCTGAAATCAGTCGAAGATACCAGCTGGCTGCAACTGTTTATTAAAAACACAGCACTGTGCAAACACGAAAGTGGACGTATACGGTGTGACGCCTGCCCGGTGCCGGAAGGTTAATTGATGGGGTTAGCGGCAACGCGAAGCTCTTGATCGAAGCCCCGGTAAACGGCGGCCGTAACTATAACGGTCCTAAGGTAGCGAAATTCCTTGTCGGGTAAGTTCCGACCTGCACGAATGGCGTAATGATGGCCAGGCTGTCTCCACCCGAGACTCAGTGAAATTGAACTCGCTGTGAAGATGCAGTGTACCCGCGGCAAGACGGAAAGACCCCGTGAACCTTTACTATAGCTTGACACTGAACACTGGTCCTTGATGTGTAGGATAGGTGGGAGGCTTTGAAGCGTGGACGCCAGTCTGCGTGGAGCCGTCCTTGAAATACCACCCTTTAATGGCTGGTGTTCTAACGTTGACCCGTAATCCGGGTTGCGGACAGTGTCTGGTGGGTAGTTTGACTGGGGCGGTCTCCTCCCAAAGAGTAACGGAGGAGCACGAAGGTTAGCTAATCCTGGTCGGACATCAGGAGGTTAGTGCAATGGCATAAGCTAGCTTGACTGCGAGAGTGACGGCTCGAGCAGGTGCGAAAGCAGGTCATAGTGATCCGGTGGTTCTGAATGGAAGGGCCATCGCTCAACGGATAAAAGGTACTCCGGGGATAACAGGCTGATACCGCCCAAGAGTTCATATCGACGGCGGTGTTTGGCACCTCGATGTCGGCTCATCACATCCTGGGGCTGAAGTAGGTCCCAAGGGTATGGCTGTTCGCCATTTAAAGTGGTACGCGAGCTGGGTTTAGAACGTCGTGAGACAGTTCGGTCCCTATCTGCCGTGGGCGCTGGAGAATTGAGGGGGGCTGCTCCTAGTACGAGAGGACCGGAGTGGACGCATCACTGGTGTTCGGGTTGTCATGCCAATGGCACTGCCCGGTAGCTAAATGCGGAAGAGATAAGTGCTGAAAGCATCTAAGCACGAAACTTGCCCCGAGATGAGTTCTCCCTGAGACTTTAAGTCTCCTGAAGGAACGTTGAAGACGACGACGTTGATAGGTCGGGTGTGTAAGCGCAGCGATGCGTTGAGCTAACCGATACTAATGAACCGTGAGGCTTAACCTTACAACGCCGAAGCTGTTTCGGCGAAGAGACAGACAATCAAATTTCAGCTTTGATACAGATTAACAGAATTTGCCTGGCGGCTTTAGCGCGGTGGTCCCACCTGACCCCATGCCGAACTCAGAAGTGAAACGCCGTAGCGCCGATGGTAGTGTGGGGTCTCCCCATGTGAGAGTAGGGAACTGCCAGGCATCAAACAAGTAAAGAGGCCATCCGGAAGGATGGCCTTTTTGCGTTTTTGTACCCCAAAAACCTCAACACCTTTTCTTCATTGCCGTCTAAAATTGTTAAAAAGACTTTAACAATGGTGCCGCTTTGACCCGTCCATTTGATTATCAGCAAGATTTTGCCAACATTAATTTTCGCGAACGTCCCGAACTGTACCAGGTTGGCCGGGGTGAACAGGGCGTTTTGATGGTCGAGCCTTATAAAAGCGAAATCCTTCCTTACTGGCGCTACAAAAATGCTGAAGTGGCGGCGCGTTCTGCAAAAGAGATATATGCCCTGTTTGAAGAATACCGCCAGCAGAACGACTTTGTTGGCATGGATATGGCTCGAAAATTCATTCAGATGGGCTATACGCGCGCCCGGCGATATGCCAACCATAAAGGCGGTAAAAAGTACGATGAGGAGCGTCAGGTCAAACCCCTCGATCACGATCCGGTAAAAGCTGAAGCCGCTGCGGTATTCAAAGCGTGGTGGGATAAGATCCGTGGGGACGATGATTATTTGCAGAGGAAAAAAGCGCATCAACGTAAGTGGGGATAATTACTACGTTCGCTAATAATTCAATATCTGATCAACTTCACAAAACTTAATGAAACATATTGGAAACATTTCTTTTACCTAACGGTTCGTTTTAAATCCGGTTTTACTGTGGGTGGGCACTGGCCCGCAATGTGAGACAGGGGATTTAAAATGACAGAAACCGTAGCAAGTACAGATACGGAAAACACAAACTTAACGGCGAAAGATACCCGCCGTCGGGTTTGGGCAATTGTTGGGGCTTCATCGGGGAACCTGGTAGAGTGGTTCGATTTTTACGTTTATTCATTCTGCTCTCTCTACTTCGCGCATATCTTTTTCCCATCCGGTAATACCACCACACAGCTTCTGCAAACCGCAGGCGTCTTTGCCGCCGGGTTTTTGATGCGTCCAATTGGCGGGTGGTTGTTCGGCCGTATCGCCGACAGGAAAGGGCGAAAGACCTCAATGCTCATATCGGTCTGCATGATGTGCGTGGGTTCGCTGGTCATTGCCTGCCTGCCCGGATATAACGTAATCGGCACCTGGGCACCCGCGTTGCTCCTGCTGGCACGTCTGTTCCAGGGACTTTCTGTTGGCGGCGAGTACGGCACCAGCGCGACATACATGAGTGAAGTCGCTGTTGAAGGGCGCAAAGGGTTCTATGCTTCATTCCAGTATGTCACGCTAATCGGCGGGCAACTGCTTGCTCTGCTCGTTGTGGTGATGCTTCAACATATTCTTAGCGATGCAGATCTTCGCGCCTGGGGCTGGCGCATCCCATTTGCGATGGGGGCCGCTCTGGCGGTTGTGGCTCTCTGGCTGCGCCGCCAACTGGACGAAACCTCTCAACAAGAGGTCAGGGCACTGAAAGAGGCCGGGTCTCTCAAAGGGCTGTGGCGTAACCGTAAAGCCTTTTTAATGGTGCTCGGTTTTACCGCCGCGGGGTCGTTGAGCTTCTACACCTTCACCACTTATATGCAAAAGTATCTGGTCAATACCTCCGGCATGCACGCTAACGTGGCAAGCGTGGTCATGACAGTCGCCCTACTGGTCTTTATGCTTATTCAGCCTGCTATCGGTGCGCTATCCGATAAGATAGGCCGCCGAACCTCAATGCTCATTTTTGGCAGTTTACTGACGCTCGGTACCGTCCCGCTATTAAGCGCGCTGCAGCATACCACCTCACCTTATGCTGCTTTTGGACTGATCATGGTTGCACTGGTCATCGTCAGTTTTTACACGTCAATCAGCGGGATATTGAAAGCAGAGATGTTCCCGGCCCAGGTCAGGGCGCTCGGGGTAGGGCTGTCGTATGCGGTGGCTAACGCGCTATTTGGTGGGTCAGCGGAGTACGTCGCGCTGTCGCTTAAATCGTGGGGCAGTGAGACAACGTTCTTCTGGTATGTCACCGTAATGGGGGCGTTGGCCTTTATCGTCTCACTGATGCTGCATCGCAAGGGTAAGGGTATTCGCCTTTAATAATGGGCCATCTGCCATACCGCGTAGCCGGTTGTTGCACCGGCTACGTCCCAGGCAAAATCTTTCCAGCTCCAGCCGGTTCCCGCCGGACGACTGTCCCAAAACTCTTTAGATGCGCCAAGGCTGACGGAGAACATCAATCCGATGGCTGCGCTGCGATCCCGGCTGTAACCCTGGTGCTGCGCGACTTCATTACCCGCAGCGGACAACATCGCAGAAGCAATAAAGTGTTGAGCTTTGTCCTGGCCTGTCCAGCTGTCGTTCGCCATATGGCTGCATCCGGTCAGGCAAAGGGAGATAAGCAGGAGAAGGATACGCATCAACAGGCTCCATAAAAAAGCCCTGTCGATGACAGGGCCGGAATATTACAGAATACGGCTGATAAGGCGGTCGATACGGATCCGACGTAAGCGACGAATCAGCTTGCGGACTTTTACCGGGTAATCCGCAATGCTCTGCAGATCGCGGTAATGGCGCACAACGGTCGTATGCGTGCGGATCAGTTCCAGCTCGCGTTCACGCTTCGCCGCCAGTTCGTGCTGCGGATCGTGGATCAGAATGGCGTTTTCCAGATCCAGCCGCCAGGCGCGAGGGTTGAGGTTGTTGCCGGTCAGCAGCATCCACTCATCGTCCACCCACATGCCTTTGAGATGATAGCTATTGTCTTCATCTTTCCACAGGCGCACAACCAGCTGGTCTGTGTTTACATAGTACTGTAAACGGCTCAGGAAGCGACGCAGGTTGATCTCATAGAGATAAGGCAGTGCGCCGATGATCTTGAAGGGCTGATCTTCCGGAATAAAGAAGTCGTTAGCCGTTTTATCCCCAACGATAATTTCCACTTTCTTGCCATCACGCAGCAGCTGAATGATATTCCGCACCAGCACGGCAGGCAGGTTAAAGTAGGGTGTGCAGATCGTAAGCTTTTGCTCTGCACACGGCATCAGATGGAAGATAGTCTTGTTCAGCAGGCTGGATTTGCCCAAACCGACCAGTGGCGTAACGGAGAGCTCTTCGTTATTGGCATCACCCTGGAAGTGATAGACCGCGTCGCGCAGCTCCTGGCGGAAGGAACGCACGTCGTTTTTAATTTCCGGGCTTTTAGGGCGCTGCGGATCGTCAAGACGGTTTACGCCCCGGCCATGCACAAGGTATTTATCAACCCAGTTGAACATGATGTCCGCCATCTGCGGATTGCGGATAAGATGATAGCGGTCGTAACGGTACTTATCGAGCTGATGAAGATAGACATCATTCAGACTGGCGCCGCTGTACAGCACGCTGTCATCAATGATAAATCCTTTGAAATGCAGCACGCCCAGCGCTTCGCGGGTATTCACCGGCACGCCGTAAACAGGCACATCGACGCCAGGATTTTCCTGCGCCGTGCGGCAGTACCAGTCAGCATTGGTGTTTGACGCCGCAGCGCCAATGCGCCCGCGCTGGCCACGGTGCCAGTCGACGAGCACGCGAACGTCCAGTTCCGGACGCTGACGTTTCGCTTCATAGAGCGCGTTCAGAATAGCGCGCCCACCTTCATCTTGTTCAAGATACAGCGCCACGATACAGATACGTCGCGTCGCACTGGCAATCTTTTCCAGAAGCGTCTCCCGAAAATCAGCGGGAGCATAAAAGAATTCGACATCATCAACTGACTGAGAAATCTTCGGTAGTTGAGCAAGGTGTTGTTGATGTTTATTACGCTTAAATTTTGACAACATCACAGTGCGTTTCTTCTCTGTTCATTGAAGGGTTGTATGTATCATGCAAACAACATAAGCGGGCAATGATACCACCAGTACCGTCCAAAGTGGGCAACATTTCCAGTAGCTTACTCTTGTTTACCCACGGATATAAGGCTGAGCGAAAGGGAAACAATGCCTTCATCCAGCTGGATATCAACATCAAAACCGAGTTTGCGCGCGAGTGTCACCATGCCGCGATTGTTTGGCATAGTAATGCCGTTCAGGCGTAACAATCCATGATCGCGCGTATAGCTGATAAGCTTTTCAAGCAGTCGTCTTCCCAGACCCAGCCCCTTCAGATCGGAACGCACCAGGACGGCAAACTCTGCATCCACATTATCCGGATCAGAGATCGCACGCGTGACGCCAAGGATCTCATCCCCGCTGTCAGTCCGGCGAACCGCCACAAACGCCATTTCTCGATCGTAGTCGATCTGCGTCATATTGGCTAAATCATCGTGGGTAAATTCATTGATTTCGCTAAAGTAGCGATAGTAAAGATCCTCTTTGGTCACCTGCGAAATGAAGAACCGCAACTGGGGTTCATCTTCCGGCAGGATAGGGCGAAACAGCGCCCGCTCCCCATTCTTCATCTCGACCCACTCTTCAAGATGTAGAGGATAAGGGCGAATGGCGAGGCGGCTTTCACTGTCTCCGTCAAAAGGCGCAATATCCAGCGTGACGTCAAGCGCGGTAAATTCATTTCCGGAGGCGAGCAGGGGATGAATATCCAGCCGCTGGATCTCCGCACAATCAACGATCAGGTTAGAGACCTGCACCAGAAACTGGCTTAAACCGGCAATATCAAGCGGGCGCAGGGCGCTTCGGCCACGGATTTTTTTACTCTTAATCGCCTGAATGATCAGATAGCGCGCCAGGTTCATGTTGAGCGGCGGCAGCGCCACCACGGCCTGTTCCTCCGGTCGCCATTCAACGCCACCCTCACCCAGCATGATGAGCGGGCCAAAGACCGGGTCGTGCTCGACCACAACCCGCAGTTCCTGCGCGCCCGCCCGATTAGCCATGCTTTGGACCAGCAGGCCGTGGATCCGTGCCTGAGGCCAGGCCATTTTGACGCGATCGAAAATGGCATCCGCCGCCTGCTGCACTTCTGCCGCAGTTCGCAGATACAGCATTACCCCCTGAACATCTGACTTATGCGGAATATCGGGCGAGCGAAGCTTGAGGGCAACCGGATAGCCGAGTTGCTCGGCAATATGGACCGCCTCGGCGCTGTCGCTGGCAATCCAGGTGGGGAGCGTCTGAATACCATAACTGCCAAGAATAGGCTGCACTTCGTGGGTATCCAGGGACGTTGCGCCTTCCGCGATAGCCTGGTGCAGCAGTCGATGGACATCCACCGCGTTAGCCGTCAGATTGCCAGGCAGGGCGGGTGTTTCACGGAGCTGCTTTTGATTACGGCGATATTCAACCATATGCATAAACGCGGTAATGGTGCCTTCCGGGGTACGGTACGTGGGTAACCCGGCCTCGCTGAACAACCGTCGCGCCTCCTGAGACGAAAATTCGCCGCACCAGTTCGTCAGTAGCGTGACGTATTTTCCGCGAGGATGACGTTTTACCGCCTCAATGAGTGCTCGCGCGCTGTCGCTACCTGGCGCTGCGGCACTGGGCGAGTGGATAATCATCAGCGCGTCAAAGTCCTGGCTATCCAGCAGAATGGAAAGCGCGGTGATGTATCGCTCGCTACTGGCATCGTCGCGTAAATCGAGTGGATTGCCCGGGGTAACGCTGGCAGGCAGAGCGTCTCGCAGGCGCTGAAGCGTCTCGTCTCCGAGCGTTGCCAGCTTTCCATTGCGCAGCCACAGTTCATCCAGTGCCAGCGCCGCGGGCGCTGCGCCGTTACTGACGATCATCAGTTTCTCACCGCGCAGCGGACGCATGTGGCTTAAGGTCTCAACGGCGGAAAAGAGCTCATGGGTATCCTGTACACGCAACAACCCAGCGCGCTGGATCGCCGCGTCCCAGGCGGGATCCATGCCCGAGTGGGAATGAAGCAACCGTTGCGCGGCGGGGCTGCGTCCGCTTTTGATTACCAGAATCGGTTTGTTACGTGACGCGCTTCGGGCCGCTGAGACAAAACGACGGGCATCGCTGAGATGCTCCAGGTAGAGCAGAATTGCGCTGGTTTTGCTGTCACGCGCCAGGAAGTCCAGCAGCTCGTCAACGTCAATATCGAGGCTGTCACCCAACGCAATAAAGTAGGAAAACCCCATTTCCCGCTGCTGCGCCCAGTCCAGAATCGTGTTCGATACGGCAGCAGACTGCGAAATAAACGCCAGTTTACCTTTGCGAATCGGCACCGGTGAGAAGCTGGCGTTCAGACCCTGCCAGGGGGCAAGGAGGCCCAGACTGTTCGGGCCAAGGATCCGCATCTGAAAGCGTCCGGCACAGGCCAGTAGCTCGGCCTGCTGTTCAGGAGGAGACGAGAGAATAATGCAGGTTTTACACCCCTTTTGCCCAAGCGACTCCAGTAACTCCAGATTACGCTTAGCATGGGTACAGAGGACGGCGAGGTCGGGTATGAATGGCAGACTGGGCACATCGGGCCACGCCAGCACGCCCAGAACCGCCTTATAAGCGGGCGTGACGGGCAGAACAGGGCCACTGAACCCACCGGCCAGGAGATTGCGCATCATCAGATAACCTGCGCGATCCGGTTTCATCGAGGCGCCAATAACGGCAATGGACTTTGGACGTAATAGCGCTTCTAACCCTCGCTGGCTCATGCAACTCTCCTGTGAATGCAAGCGACCTGATGATTTTAAACGCTTTCTGACTCTGCTGCTGTGACGCTGCCCTTATGAATGGTTTTTCCCGCCAGATAGCGTTCGCGAAAACAGGAGAAGTGGTTGCCAAGCGCGGTGGCGGCAGCGGTATCCCCGGCCAAATCCAGCAGCGCGATGGCCACTTCTGCGGTGCAGTATTGCCCGTCAGCGTGCGCTTCCCGCAGGCGATAGGCCGAGACGCGGGATAAATCAACGGAGATCACCGGTAAGGCATCCAGATACGGGCTTTTACGAAACATTTTTCGGGCTTCGGTCCAGGTGCCATCCAGCATGATAAACAGCGGCGGTTTGCCTGACGGCGGCGCAGAGAGAACTTCACGCTGTTCTCCGGCATAGGAGGCCGGAAAAACCACCATCGGCTGATAGTCAGGATGGGCGACCAGGTCCAGCAGTGCCTGTGGCGGCTCCGTTCGCGACCACTGGAACGCGGCGGTATCGGGCAGGATATCGGCGATCAGACGCCCGGTATTGCTGGGCTTCATGGGTTCGGTATCGAACATCACCAGGCAAAAGCGGCTTTCGGCGGGGCAGGGAGCCAGCGTGTCGCACAGGCAGACCTTGAGCGGAAGCAGGCAGCGCTGGCAGCGGCGAATACGATTGCCTCGGGCAAGAAAAGGGCGAGTGGCGCGGGCGAGTCGTTCGGCGCGCAGTTGCAGGACAGCGTTATCAGTCATGGGCGAAACACAGGAAAAACGCTATTTTCGCAGAGGCGGGAGCGGGGCACAAGATGTGCCCCGGGGAATGTTAGAGTGACTCGTTCAACCAGCTTTCAAAAGGTGCTTTAGGAACCGCACCGTTCAGCATGTCAATCACTTCACCATTTTTAAAGATCATGATGGTAGGGATGCTGCGAATGCGAAAACGGGCGCTTAACTCACGTTCCGCTTCGGTGTTCACCTTCACAAAACGCATTTTACCGCTACGTTCCTCCGCCACGTCTTCAAATACCGGCGCGAAGTTACGGCACGGACCACACCACGGCGCCCAAAAATCGACAACCACCGGGAGATCGTCCTTGAGGAGTTTGTCCAGCGTAGCACCCGTCGCGTTAATGACATCGCCATCAAACAGTTCGTGACCACAGCGTCCGCATTTAGCGGCATCGTCAATACGATCGTCCGGAATACGATTCAGGGCCTGACAGTTGGCACATACGGTATTCATAACTAACCTCTGATACAGCGGCAGAATGCCGAGAATGTTTCTTATATGTTACATATTATCAATGAGCCTGTTTGAAACGACAATGCGTTTTATTCAATGAGAACAATAGTCACAGGCTTTTGTACGAAATTATGGCTATGAGCTTGCACATCGGGTAATCTGCGCGCTTCGCGCAGCGCTGGTGGAGAAAAGCATGAACGACGAAATGAAAAACAAAAGCGGCAAGGTCAAAGTGATGTATGTCCGCAGTGATGATGACTCAGATAAACGCACCCAAAATCCGCGTACCGGAAAAGGGGGCGGGCGTCCGGCGTCTTCTCGTGCAGACGGTGGCCGTCGCCCCGCCCGCGATGACAGAAATAACCGCGGCGATGACCGCAAACGTGACGATCGCAAACGCGATGACCGTCCACGCAGCGATCGTCCACGTAATGACCGCCCTCGCGACGATCGTCCGCGTGATGACTATTCGCGTGATAATGCCTCACCGTGGCGTACCGTGTCGCGCGCACCTGGCGAAGAGACGCCAGAGAAAGCCGATCACGGCGGGATCAGCGGCAAAAGCTTTATCGATCCGGAAGTTCTGCGCCGCCAGCGTGCAGAAGAGACCCGCGTTTATGGCGAAAACGCCTGTCAGGCCCTGTTCCAGAGCCGACCTGAGTGCATCGTCCGCGCCTGGTTCATCCAGAGCGTGACCCCACGCTTCAAAGAAGCGTTACGCTGGATGGCGGCAAACCGTAAGGCCTACCATGTGGTGGATGATGCCGAGCTGACGAAAGCATCCGGTACGGAACACCACGGCGGCGTCTGTTTCCTGATCAAAAAACGTAACGGTACTACCGTGCAGCAGTGGGTTAGCCAGGCTGAAGCGGATGACTGCGTGCTGGCGCTGGAAGATGTGGGCAACCCGCACAACCTGGGCGCGATGATGCGCAGCTGCGCGCACTTCGGCGTGAAAGGTGTCCTGCTGCAGGATGCTGCCCTGCTGGAATCCGGCGCGGCGATCCGTACCGCAGAAGGCGGAGCGGAACATGTTCAGCCGATCACCGGCGACAGCGTTCTTGACGCAATTGAGCAGTTCCGCAAAGCGGGCTACTCCATCGTGACCACTTCCAGCCATGCCGCTACGCCGCTGTTTAAAGCAACGCTGCCGCGTAAAATGGTGCTGGTGTTAGGTCAGGAGCGTGATGGCCTGTCTGATGCAGCGCTGTCCAGCGCCGATCTTAGTGTCTCCATCGACGGTACGGGTAATGTTGAAAGCCTCAACGTGTCCGTCGCGACCGGCGTATTGCTGGCCGAATGGTGGCGTCAGAATAAGGCATAAGCCTCTTATGTGCCGGGCCTGACCCGGCACATTCAATATTTATTCACCCTCAGCCGGCAACACAGGCATCCAGTCAATCGGCGTTTCGCCACGTTTCTCCAGCCATTCATTCGCCAGAACAAAGTGATTACTGCCAAAGAAACCGCGATGGGCAGAGAGCGGTGACGGGTGCGGCGCTTTAAGAACGTGATGACGCTGCCTGTCGATGATCGCCCCTTTCTTCTGCGCATGCGATCCCCAGAGTAAAAATACGACCCCTTCGCGATGCTCGTTAATCAGGCTTATCACCTTATCCGTAAAGGTTTCCCACCCCAGGCTGGCATGGGAATGCGCCTGCCCGGCACGCACCGTGAGCACGGTGTTCAACAGCAGTACGCCCTGGCGCGCCCAGCTTTCCAGGTAGCCGTGATTTGGCCGGGTAAACCCGGGTATCGTCGCTTCGAGCTCTTTATACATATTCAACAGGGAAGGGGGAATGGCAACGCCAGGACGCACGGAAAACGCCAGGCCATGCGCCTGTCCTGGCCCATGGTAGGGGTCCTGACCAAGGATCACCACTTTGACGTTGCCCAGTTCGGTATAGCGAAACGCGTTGAAAACATCCTTTTGCGGCGGATAGATCGTCTGGCCCGCCTGCCGCTCTGCGGCAACTGTGCTAAGCGTATTGATAAAATAGGGCTGCTGTTTCTCTTCGGCCAGCACATCGTGCCACGTTAACGGGGTTGTCATCTCGCTCTCCTGCGAATTTTCATCTGTGCCTAGCTTAACTGCTAAATCCCGGCGAGCAAAATTTCGGGTCGGAAAATCACGCTAACCCTTTAAATTTTATTTGAAAGTCTATGCCATGGTTTGAATTGGTAAGGTTCGAAATTGATCTAAAACAATAAAATCAAACCACACTCTTTATGTGGTTGGTGTTTTTGTTGATTTAAATCAATAAATCTCGCAGGGGTGAATGATATATATACACACAAGCAACAATGGTTTTACCAATTGGCCGCGTGAGGCCGACACCAGTTAATGTAGCCTAAGGGAGGCATCACATGATTACGGGTATCCAGATTACTAAAGCTGCAAATGACGACCTGCTGAACTCTTTCTGGCTGCTGGACAGCGAAAAAAATGAAGCACGCTGTGTAGTAGCGAAAGCCGGTTTTGCTGAAGATGAAATCGTTCCGGTGAACAAGCTGGGCGAAATCGAATACCGTGAAATTCCGATGGAAGTGCAACCGGAAGTGCGCGTGGAAGGCGGTCAGCACCTGAACGTCAACGTTCTGCGTCGCGAAACGCTGATGGATGCCGTTGAGCATCCGGAAAAATATCCACAGCTGACCATCCGTGTGTCTGGCTATGCGGTACGTTTCAACTCGCTGACGCCAGAGCAGCAGCGCGACGTTATTGCGCGTACCTTTACTGAAAGTCTGTAAGGGTCTCAGCCACGGGGGTGGCATAAAAAAGCCGGGGATTTCCCCGGCTTTTTTTATTCTTCAGTTTTCGTCTCAGGCGCAGCTGAGCTTGGCTTGCGACGTTTACCTACGTTTTTGGTGTCGCGGTGGCGCTGCTTCACGCGCGGCTTCTCTTTTTCTTTCTCTTTTCTCTCGGCACGCTTCGCGAGCGCTTTTTTAGACGGTTTACCCGTCATTTTTTCACTCGGGGCACGCGTGGTTGGACGCAACCCGTCAATCACCCGCGATTTCAGCGGTTCGTCGACGTAGCGGCCAATTTTCTGCAGCAGCAGATGGTCATGTGCTTCAACCAGGGAAATCGCAATACCTTTACGGCCCGCACGTCCGGTACGACCGATACGGTGCAGATAGGTATCACCGCTGCGCGGCATATCAAAGTTGATGACATGACTGACATCCGGAATGTCGATCCCGCGCGCCGCGACGTCGGTGGCTACCAGCACGTTCACGCGGCCATCGGTCAGGCGCTTAATCCCTTCGGTACGCTTAACCTGCGCCATCTCGCCTTCGAGATAACAGTTGTTGATCCCGGCGTTACGCAGGATCTCTGCCAGCTCATGCACACGCTCGCGTTTACGCACAAACACGATGGTACGGGTCGCATCTTCCTGCTTCAGCAGCTGCTTGAGCAGTTCAATTTTGTGCTCAAGATTATCCGCACGGTAATACCACTGGTGGATCTTTTTGCGCTCGCGTGTGGACGGCGTAGCAGACACTTCTACCGGGTCTTCCAGCAGACGTTCTGCGAAATCTTTGATGGCGTCCCCTTCGAGGGTCGCAGAGAACAGCATCGTCTGGTTACGCCAGCGCGTTTCACCTGCAATGTGCTCGATATCCTGGGCAAAGCCCATGTCCAGCATACGGTCAGCTTCATCGAGGATCAGGGTTTCAACCGCGCGGCAGTCGAAGTTCTCTTCTTTAATGTATTGCAGCAGGCGGCCCGTCGTTGCAACGACGATGTCCTGGTTCTCGCTGAACACTTCGGCGTGGTTCATATACGCAACGCCGCCGGTGATCGTGGCAATGTCCAGATGGGTATTAGCCGCAAGCTCACGCGCGTGATCGGCAACCTGCATCGCCAGTTCGCGGGTTGGCGTCAGGATCAAAATACGCGGTGGGCCAGATTTTTTACGCGGGAAATCGAGCAGGTGCTGCAACACAGGCAGCAAATAGGCTGCTGTTTTCCCCGTGCCGGTTGGCGCAGAACCGAGCACATCGCGGCCTTCAAGCGCAGGCGGAATGGCCGCGGCCTGAATGGCGGTCGGGCGTGTAAAGCCTTTGCTCTCAAGTGCATTGAGCAGGCTTTCATCGAGTTCAAGTTCGGAAAAAGTCGTTACAGTCATGTTCTACCTCTGTGTGGGGCGCTGATTATAGACGTTACGGCTGTAATCTTCATCTGTTTGTATGGATATCGCTTTTCGGCCACATCGCTTTCCCCTATGCTACTCCAGTTTCGTTCTGAAGGTTGCCCCAACATGTCTCAACTCAAAGCGCAATTGCGCCGCGATGGTTTCACATTTAAACAGTTCTTTGTTGCTCACGACCGCTGCGCGATGAAAGTCGGCACTGATGCTATTTTACTGGGGGCCTGGGCACCCGTCGCCGAGGCTACGCGTATTCTGGATATCGGAACCGGGAGCGGGCTTCTGGCATTAATGCTGGCACAGCGCACCAAAAATCACGTCACGATTGATGCCGTCGAGCTGGACGCGCAGGCGGCAGGCCAGGCGAGTGAAAATGCAGCCGAATCACCCTGGGCGAAGCGTATTAACGTCAAGTGTGCTGATGTACTTGCCTGGGCACCAGAGCAGACGGCGCGTTACGATCTTATCGTCAGCAACCCGCCCTATTTTGAACCCGGCGTGGAATGCGGTACACCGGAACGTGAACAGGCCCGCTACACCGGCTCGCTTGATCATAAGGCGCTGCTAACCAGTGCCGCAGAGCTGATCGCGGAAGAGGGTTTTTTCTGCGTCGTACTGCCGGAAAGTACCGGCAACACCTTTATTGAGATTGCGCAGCAGATAGGGTGGAAACTCCGTTTGCGGACTGATATCTCCGATACCGAAGGGCGTTTGCCGCATCGCGTGCTGCTGGCGCTCTCCCCGAAAGAAGGGGAGTGCTTTACTGACCGGATGGTGATTCGCGGGCCAGACCAGCGCTATTCCGAAGATTACACTGCCCTGACCCAGGCTTTTTATCTGTTTATGTGAGTATGTGGCGACAGGATCGACGGGCCGGATGTCGGTAAAGCATCAGGATAGTCCAGGGTATAGTGCAGGCCACGGCTCTCTTTACGCATCATCGCGCAGCGAACGATCAGCTCAGCCACCTGAACCAGGTTGCGCAGCTCCAGCAGATTATTGGATACGCGGAAGTTGGCGTAGTATTCATCTATCTCTTGTTGCAGCATCGTGATGCGGCGTAACGCACGTTCAAGGCGCTTAGTCGTTCGCACAATCCCCACGTAGTCCCACATGAAGAGTCTCAGCTCATGCCAGTTATGCTGAATGACGACCAGCTCATCCGGATTCTCCACCCGACTTTCGTCCCAGGAGGGCAAGTGCTCCGTCTGGCGGGCATACGGCATGCGTTTGGTGATATCTTCCGCAGCAGACCATCCATAGACCAGACACTCCAGTAGCGAGTTGGACGCCATCCGGTTAGCGCCATGCAGCCCGGTGTAACTCACCTCACCGATGGCATATAAGCCATCCACATCGGTACGCCCGTGATCGTCAACCATCACACCGCCACAGGTATAGTGGGCAGCGGGAACGACAGGAACCGGATCGCGGGTCAAATCTATACCCAGACCCCGCAGTTTTTCGTCGATTGTCGGAAAGTGCTGGCGAATAAATTCAGGCGGCTTATGGCTGATATCAAGATACATGCAATCGACGCCAAGGCGCTTCATTTCATGATCGATAGCGCGGGCGACAATGTCGCGCGGGGCGAGTTCGCCTCTGTCATCAAAGTCCGGCATAAAGCGCGAGCCGTCCGGGCGCTTAAGGTAAGCGCCTTCGCCGCGCAGGGCTTCCGTCAGCAGGAAGTTGCGCGCCTGGGGATGGTACAGAGCAGTAGGATGGAACTGATTAAATTCAAGATTCGCCACGCGGCATCCGGCCCGCCATGCCATCGCGATGCCATCGCCTGAAGAAATGTCCGGATTCGTCGTGTATTGATAGACCTTAGAAGCCCCGCCCGTTGCCAGCACAACCGCTTTAGCGCGGCAGGTTTCAACTTTCTCTTTATTACGATTCCATACCCAAGCTCCGACCACGCGCCGCGTGCCCGGCAGGCCAATTTTATCGGAGATAATGAGATCCACTGCATTACTGCGCTCAAGGATCTGGATATTGGGATGGCTCAGGGCCTTACTCACCAGCGTGGTTTCGACCGCTTTACCGGTGGCATCGGCAGCATGAAGGATGCGGCGATGGCTGTGCCCACCCTCGCGGGTCAGATGATAGCTCTGTTCACCATTGGGCTGAACTTCGGTATCAAATAACACGCCCTGGTCTATCAGCCACTGCACGCAGTGTCGGGCGTTGCCTGCGACAAACTCAGCGGCGTGGGTGTCCACGATCCCGGCACCGGCAATCAGGGTATCTTCTACGTGGGAGGCGATGCTGTCGGTTTCATCAAACACGGCGGCGATGCCGCCCTGTGCGTAGAAGGTCGATCCTTCGCTCATCGGCCCTTTACTGAGTACGATCACCCGCTGATGTTCGGCCAGTCGCAGTGCAAGGGACAGCCCCGCAGCACCGCTGCCGATAATCAGTACATCACAATGGAGTTCTGGCGTAGTGTTCATGTTGTGTTGTTTAATTTACTAAACAGAGTTAGGCCAGAATAGCACCTGATTGCGAGATATCGCACGTTTTTTTTAATCGCTGTTACAATGGCTAAACGTGTGACAAGGCGTAAACGGGAGGTAAATGAACGAAAATATTTTGCGAAGCAGATCGTTAGCGTCAGATTATGTGATGAAATAAAACCCGGGTTGCGTTACTCTTCAGGCGGTAAAGTGGCGCATTCTTGACAGAAAGTGCGTATGTATCGTGAACCGACTTATAATGAGAGAAAATGAACGGTCGACGACACGATGAACAAAAACAAAAGCGTGACGGAACTTATTGAAGAATAAACGCTCTAATTCGGTGCTTGCTCAAAGTGCGATGTTTTAGAGTGGCGTTTCGATAACGCGTGGAATTTTGGTTTGGGGAGACATTACCTCGGATGAGCGAGCAGTTAACGGACCAGGTCCTGGTTGAACGGGTCCAGAAGGGAGATCAGAAAGCCTTTAACCTCCTGGTAGTGCGCTACCAGCATAAGGTGGCGAGTCTGGTATCCCGCTATGTACCCTCAGGTGACGTGCCTGATGTGGTGCAAGAGTCTTTTATTAAGGCCTATCGTGCGCTGGATTCGTTCCGGGGGGATAGTGCTTTTTATACCTGGCTGTACCGTATTGCGGTCAACACAGCCAAGAACTATCTGGTCGCTCAGGGCCGTCGTCCACCTTCAAGTGATGTGGACGCAATCGACGCCGAAAATTTCGAAAGTGGCGGCGCATTGAAAGAAATTTCGAACCCTGAGAACTTAATGTTGTCAGAAGAACTGAGACAAATCGTTTTTCGCACAATCGAGTCGCTCCCGGAAGATTTACGCATGGCTATTACCCTGCGGGAGCTTGATGGTCTGAGCTATGAAGAGATAGCCGCTATCATGGATTGTCCGGTTGGCACGGTACGCTCTCGTATTTTCCGTGCGCGAGAAGCTATTGATAATAAAGTTCAACCGCTTATCAGGCGTTGACGATAGCGGGATACTGGAAAAGGTATTAGGCATGCAGAAAGAAAAACTTTCCGCTTTAATGGATGGTGAAACGCTGGACAGTGAGTTGCTCAACGAGCTTTCTCACTCTTCCGAGATGCAACAGACCTGGGAGAGTTATCACCTCATCCGTGATGCGCTTCGCGGTGACACCAGCGAGGTTCTCCATTTCGATATCTCAGCCCGCGTGATGGCGGCCATTGAGAATGAGCCTGTTCATCAGACCACTCCGCTGATCCCTGAAGCGCAGCCAGCACCGCACCAGTGGCAGAAAATGCCGTTCTGGCACAAGGTGCGACCGTGGGCCAGTCAACTCACCCAAATGGGCGTGGCGGCTTGCGTATCGCTTGCAGTTATCGTTGGTGTCCAGCACTATAACACGCAGTCTGAAGCCAGCCAGCAGCCTGAAGCGCCAGTGTTTAATACGCTGCCGATGATGGGCAAAGCCAGCCCGGTAAGTCTGGGTGTTCCTGCAGAGGCCTCCGCCAGCGGCGGACAGCAAGTGCAGGTTCAGGAGCAGCGTCGTCGCATTAATGCGATGTTGCAGGACTATGAGCTGCAGCGTCGACTGCACTCAGAGCAGCTTCAGTTTGAGCAGGCACAAACCCAGCAGGCCGCTGTGCAGGTGCCTGGAAACCAAACTTTAGGAACGCAATCGCAGTAATGAAGCAACTTTGGTTCGCCATGTCTCTGATGGCGGGTAGCCTGTTCTTCTCTGCCAACGCCTCGGCTGATGTTTCATCCGGGGCGTTGTTGCAGCAAATGAATCTGGCCAGCCAGTCACTCAACTATGAGTTGGCATTTATCAGCATCAATAAGCAGGGCGTCGAATCGTTACGTTATCGCCATGCACGTCTTGATAATCAGCCTCTCGCTCAGCTTTTACAGATGGATGGCCCACGGCGTGAAGTGGTTCAGCGGGGGAACGAAATCAGCTATTTCGAACCCGGGCTTGAGCCGTTTACCCTGAATGGCGACTATATCGTCGATTCTCTGCCGTCACTTATCTATACCGATTTTAAGCGACTTGCCCCTTACTATGATTTTATCTCGGTAGGACGCACGCGAATTGCAGACCGACTGTGTGAAGTGATCCGCGTGGTTGCTCGCGACGGTACGCGCTACAGCTATATCGTCTGGATAGATGCGGAAACCCACTTGCCGATGCGCGTTGACCTGCTCGATCGTGATGGTGAAACGCTGGAACAGTTCCGCGTGATCTCCTTTAGCGTTAACAGCCAGGTCGGAAACAGCATGCAGAACCTGGCCAAGGCCAGCCTGCCGCCGCTGCTTTCTGTCCCTGCGGGTGATTCCGTCAATTTCAGCTGGGTGCCTTCCTGGATCCCGCAAGGGTTTAGTGAAGTGTCCAGCAGCCGTCGTCAGTTGCCGACCATTGAAACGCCCGTTGAGTCACGACTCTACTCTGACGGTTTGTTCAGCTTCTCGGTAAACATTAACCGTGCCACGGCTAACAGTTCTGAACAGATGCTACGTACCGGCCGCCGGACGGTGAGCACGACGGTTCGTGAAAATGCTGAAATTACCATCGTCGGGGAATTGCCGCCGCAAACCGCGAAGCGCATTTCCGACAGCATCAAATTCAAGGCTACGCAATGATTAAAGAGTGGGCTACCGTCGTCTCATGGAAGGATGGCATCGCACTGGTTAGCTGTGATGTGAAAGCATCCTGCAACAGCTGCGCTTCCAGATCGGGTTGCGGAAGCCGGGTACTGAATAAACTCGGCCCTCAGACCTCGCACACCCTCTCCGTGCCGAGCGAACAGCCTCTGATGGCAGGGCAGAAAGTCGAACTGGGAATTGCCGAAGGCAGCCTGCTGGGTTCCGCAATGCTGGTTTACCTTTCTCCGCTGGTGGGGCTGTTTGTCATGGGCGGTGTATTCCAGATGCTTTTCGGTACCGATATTGCCGCCATGTGCGGGGCTGCATTGGGCGGTGTGGGCGGTTTCTGGCTTGCCAAAGGCATCTCGCCTAAGCTTGCCGCCCGCGAAGAGTGGCAGCCTGTTATTCTCAGCGTAGCGCTGGCGCCTGACCAGCTTCGTGTTGAAACGCTCTCTTCTGAGGCCCGGTAATCTGCCGGGCTTTATCATTATTTACATCCCAAAAAAGAAAACGCCGTTTCTTCGCGCTATGCTTGGCTCTAAGTGCATTTCCAGGTGACGGGGATGTAGTGTAGAATGCTGCGTTTTCGCACTGAAAAACGTCAGGCTAAGAACAGCGGCCTCCAGGAATTCGTAAGGCATAATTATTTAACTATATGAAGAACATACGTAACTTTTCGATCATTGCTCACATTGACCACGGTAAGTCGACGCTGTCTGACCGTATTATCCAGATTTGCGGTGGCCTGTCTGATCGTGAAATGGCAGCCCAGGTACTGGACTCCATGGACCTGGAACGCGAACGCGGTATCACCATTAAAGCGCAAAGCGTGACGCTCGACTATAAAGCGTCTGATGGTGAAACCTATCAACTTAACTTTATCGACACCCCGGGCCACGTTGACTTCTCTTATGAAGTTTCCCGCTCGCTGGCGGCCTGTGAAGGTGCGCTGCTGGTGGTCGATGCCGGGCAGGGCGTAGAAGCCCAGACGCTGGCAAACTGCTACACCGCGATGGAGATGGATCTGGAGGTTGTGCCGGTCCTGAACAAAATCGACCTGCCGGCAGCCGATCCTGAGCGCGTGGCAGAAGAGATTGAAGATATCGTCGGTATCGATGCCACCGATGCCGTGCGCTGCTCGGCGAAAACCGGCGTGGGCGTTCCTGATGTGCTGGAACGTCTGGTACGCGATATTCCGGCCCCTGAAGGCGATCCGGATGCCCCTCTGCAGGCGTTGATCATCGACTCCTGGTTTGATAACTATCTCGGCGTCGTCTCACTGGTGCGTATCAAAAACGGCACCATGCGTAAAGGCGATAAAATCAAGGTTATCAGTACCGGCCAGGTCTATAACGCCGACCGTCTGGGGATCTTCACGCCAAAACAGGTTGACCGTACCGAGCTGAAATGCGGCGAGGTTGGCTGGCTGGTTTGCGCCATCAAAGACATCCTCGGTGCGCCAGTGGGCGATACCCTGACGGGAGCACGTAACCCGGCGGACAAAGCGTTGCCTGGTTTCAAAAAGGTGAAGCCGCAGGTTTACGCGGGTCTGTTCCCGGTCAGCTCTGACGACTATGAAAACTTCCGCGATGCGCTCGGCAAACTGAGCCTCAACGATGCGTCCCTGTTCTACGAGCCAGAAAGCTCAACCGCGCTGGGCTTCGGCTTCCGCTGTGGCTTCCTTGGCCTGCTGCACATGGAGATCATCCAGGAGCGTCTGGAGCGTGAATACGATCTGGATCTGATCACCACCGCCCCGACGGTAGTGTACGAAGTTGAAACGACGTCGAAAGAAGTTATCTATGTCGACAGCCCATCCAAGCTTCCGCCGCTGAACAACATTCATGAACTGCGCGAGCCTATCGCAGAGTGTCACATGCTGCTGCCACAGGAGTTCCTGGGCAACGTGATCACCCTGTGTATCGAGAAGCGTGGCGTGCAGACCAACATGGTTTACCACGGTAACCAGGTGGCGCTGACCTATGAAATTCCAATGGCGGAAGTGGTGCTCGACTTCTTCGACCGTCTGAAGTCTACCTCCCGTGGCTATGCGTCGCTGGATTACAACTTCAAACGCTTCCAGGCCTCCAACATGGTTCGTGTTGACGTGCTGATCAACGGCGAGCGTGTCGACGCTCTGGCGCTGATCACCCATAACGACAATGCGCCGTATCGTGGACGTGAGCTGGTCGAGAAGATGAAAGATCTTATCCCGCGTCAGCAGTTCGACATCGCGATTCAGGCGGCCATCGGTAACCACATTATCGCCCGTTCTACCGTGAAGCAGCTGCGTAAAAACGTTCTGGCGAAATGCTACGGCGGCGACGTCAGCCGTAAGAAAAAGCTGTTGCAGAAACAGAAAGACGGTAAGAAGCGTATGAAGCAGGTCGGTAACGTTGAGCTGCCGCAGGAAGCATTCCTTGCCATCCTTCACGTTGGTAAAGACGGCAAATAACCCTAAGGAGTTGGCATGGCGAACATGTTTGCCCTGATTCTGGTCATCGCGACCCTGGTGACAGGTCTGTTGTGGTGTCTGGATAAGTTTATTTTCGCCCCAAAACGCCGTGAACGTCAGGCTGCCGCGCAGGCAGCCACTGGCGATCAGCTGGACGCGAAGACCCTGAAGAAAGTCGGCCCAAAACCGGGCTGGCTGGAAACAGGGGCCTCGGTCTTCCCGGTGCTGGCGATTGTGCTGGTGGTTCGCTCGTTCATTTACGAGCCGTTCCAGATCCCGTCAGGCTCAATGATGCCTACGCTGCTGATTGGTGATTTCATTCTGGTCGAGAAGTTTGCCTACGGAATTAAAGATCCTATCTACCAGAAAACACTTATTGAGACCGGCCACCCGAAACGTGGCGACATCGTGGTCTTTAAATATCCGGAAGATCCGCGCCTGGACTACATCAAGCGCGCTGTCGGCCTGCCGGGTGATAAAGTGACCTACGATCCGGTTGCGAAAGAAGTGACCGTACAGCCAGGCTGCAGCTCCGGTACCGCATGTGAGAATGCGCTGCCAATCACTTACTCCAACGTGGAGCCAAGCGATTTTGTGCAGACGTTTGCCCGTCGTAACGGCGGCGAAGCGACCAGCGGTTTCTTCCAGGTACCGAAGGGCGAAACCAAAGAAAATGGCATTCGTCTGGTCGAGCGTAAAGAGACGCTGGGTGACGTAACGCACCGCATTCTGACCGTGCCAATCGCGCAGGATCAGGTGGGGATGTATTACCGTCAGCCAGGCCAGCAGCTGGCAACCTGGATCGTTCCACCGGGGCACTACTTCATGATGGGTGATAACCGCGATAACTCTGCGGACAGCCGTTACTGGGGCTTTGTGCCGGAAGCGAATCTGGTCGGTAAAGCTACCGCCATCTGGATGAGTTTTGAGAAACAGGAAGGGGAATGGCCAACCGGCGTTCGCCTGAATCGTATTGGCGGAATCCATTAATTCTCATTAAATGAACACGTAGCCGCGTTAATTCGCGGCTACGTGAATTATTTCCGCGATAAATCTCTATGAACTAACGACATCCCCTGTCGTTGTGTATAGAATATTCCCCCGAAGTTTAAGGTTGGCCCTGCAAGGGTGCCACGGCACACGAAACCGCGTTGGTCTTCTCAGGTCGGTTTCGTGTGCTGCATTTTTGACGCATTCATTTATTGGTATCGCATGAACCCCATCGTAATTAATCGGCTTCAACGGAAGCTGGGCTACACTTTTATTCATCAGGAGTTGTTGCAACAGGCATTAACCCACCGCAGTGCCAGCAGCAAACATAATGAGCGTCTTGAGTTTTTAGGCGACTCTATTTTAAGTTTTGTGATTGCTAATGCGCTTTACCATCGTTTCCCTCGTGTGGACGAAGGTGATATGAGCCGCATGCGCGCCACGCTGGTGCGGGGTAACACTCTGGCGGAAATCGCACGCGAATTTGAGCTGGGTGAATGTCTGCGTCTGGGGCCGGGTGAACTGAAAAGCGGCGGCTTCCGTCGTGAGTCTATTCTCGCCGATACCGTCGAAGCATTGATTGGTGGCGTATTCCTGGACAGCGATATCCAGACCGTAGAAAAAATGATCCTTAACTGGTATCAAACCCGTCTGGATGAAATCAGTCCGGGCGATAAACAAAAAGATCCGAAAACGCGTCTGCAGGAATATCTGCAGGGTCGCCACCTTCCGCTGCCGTCCTATCTGGTTGTGCAGGTGCGTGGCGAAGCGCACGATCAAGAATTTACCATCCATTGCCAGGTCAGTGGCCTGAGTGAACCGGTGGTTGGCACAGGTTCTAGCCGTCGTAAGGCGGAACAGGCTGCCGCCGAACAGGCGTTAAAAATGCTGGAGCTGGAATGAGCGAAGAAAAAACCTATTGCGGATTTATTGCCATCGTCGGACGTCCGAACGTCGGCAAATCCACCCTGTTGAATAATCTGCTTGGACAGAAGATTTCAATCACCTCTCGCAAGGCGCAGACGACCCGTCACCGCATTGTGGGTATCCATACTGAAGGCGCGTATCAGGCGATTTACGTCGATACCCCGGGCCTGCATATGGAAGAGAAACGCGCCATCAACCGCCTGATGAACAAGGCGGCAAGCAGCTCGATTGGCGATGTTGAGTTGGTGATTTTCGTGGTCGAAGGTACCCGCTGGACGCCGGACGACGAAATGGTGCTTAACAAGCTGCGTGATGGTAAAACGCCGGTGATCCTTGCCGTCAATAAAGTTGACAACGTGCAGGAAAAAGCCGACCTGCTGCCGCACCTGCAATGGCTGGGCAGCCAGATGAACTTCCTCGATATCGTACCGCTGTCTGCAGAGACCGGTCTGAACGTGGATACCATCGCGGGCATCGTGCGCAAACATTTGCCGGAAGCGATCCATCACTTCCCGGAAGATTACATTACCGATCGCTCACAGCGCTTTATGGCCTCTGAAATCATCCGCGAAAAGCTGATGCGTTTCCTCGGCGCGGAACTGCCTTACTCGGTGACCGTGGAGATCGAACGTTTCCAGACCAACGAGCGTGGCGGCTATGACATCAACGGCCTGATCCTCGTTGAGCGTGAAGGGCAGAAGAAGATGGTTATTGGCAACAAAGGGGCCAAGATCAAAACCATCGGCATTGAGGCCCGTAAGGACATGATGGAGATGTTTGAAGCGCCGGTTCACCTGGAGCTGTGGGTGAAAGTGAAATCTGGCTGGGCCGATGATGAGCGCGCGCTGCGCAGCCTCGGTTACGGCGAAGACCAGTAGTTTTCAGACTCTATGGCTTTCGAGGTGCAGGAAGGCGGTAAGACCGCGGATCCCCGGGAGCTTACTTCAGTAAGTGACTGGGGTGAACGGGCGCAGCCAACGCACCTGCAACTTGAAAGACGACGAGTATGATGGAAGGTTGGCAGCGTGCCTTTGTATTGCATAGTCGTCCCTGGAGCGAAACCAGCCTGATGCTGGACGTCTTCACGGAAGAGTCGGGTCGCGTGCGCCTTGTGGCTAAAGGCGCACGTTCCAAACGTTCTAACCTGAAAGGTGCCTTACAGCCTTTCACGCCGCTGCTGGTCCGCTTTGGCGGGCGCGGTGAAGTCAAAACCCTGCGCAGTGCCGAAGCCGTCTCTCTGGCGCTTCCCCTTTCTGGTATCACGCTGTACAGCGGTCTGTATGTCAACGAGCTTATCTCGCGCGTTCTTGAACATGAGACTCGCTTCTCTGAACTTTTCTTTGATTACCTGCACTGTATCCAGGCCTTAGCTGGCGCAACCGGCACGCCGGAACCTGCGCTGCGCCGTTTTGAGCTGGCGCTGCTGGGGCATTTGGGTTACGGCGTCGATTTTCTGCATTGTGCGGGCAGTGGCGACGAGGTGGAAGACAACATGACCTATCGCTATCGCGAGGAAAAAGGCTTTATTGCCAGCATCGTGGTCGATAACAGCACCTTTACCGGGCGGCACCTGCGGGCGCTGTATGAGCGGGAGTTCCCGGATGCGGATACCCTGCGTGCGGCAAAACGCTTTACCCGAATTGCACTCAAGCCGTATCTTGGTGGCAAGCCCTTAAAGAGCCGCGAATTATTCAGGCAGTTTTTGCCGAAACGTTAACGTTTTACCCCTTACCCCAGCCCTCTCCCGAAGGGTGAGGGGGAAAGGAAATGAACCAAAATACCGAGGATTGTCATGGCTGAATTACTGTTAGGCGTCAACATCGATCACATTGCCACGCTGCGTAATGCACGCGGGACGGCGTATCCCGATCCGGTTCAGGCGGCGTTTATCGCTGAACAGGCTGGCGCCGACGGTATTACCGTTCACCTGCGTGAAGATCGCCGCCACATCACCGACCGTGACGTGCGCATTCTGCGTCAAACGCTGGATACCCGCATGAATCTGGAGATGGCCGTCACCGAGGAGATGCTGGCGATTGCCTGCGAAACGAAGCCGCATTTCTGCTGCCTGGTGCCCGAAAAGCGTCAGGAAGTGACCACCGAAGGCGGTCTCGACGTGGCGGGCCAGCCTGAGAAAATGCGCGATGCCTGCAAACGTCTGGCAGATGCCGGTATTCTGGTTTCCCTGTTTATCGATGCCGATGATGCGCAGATCAAAGCGGCGGCGGATGCAGGCGCCCCGTATATCGAAATTCATACCGGCTGTTATGCCGATGCCAAAAACGATGCCGAGCAGGCGAAAGAGCTGGAGCGCATCGCGAAAGCCGCCACCTATGCGGCAAGCCTCGGCCTGAAGGTCAATGCCGGTCACGGGCTGACCTACCACAACGTAAAAGCCATCGCCGCGCTGCCGGAAATGCACGAGCTGAATATCGGACACGCCATTATTGGCCGTGCGGTGATGAGCGGCCTGAAAGACGCCGTGGCGGAAATGAAGCGCCTGATGCTGGAAGCACGCCAGTAATGGCCATTCTGGGCTTAGGCACCGATAT
This sequence comes from Enterobacter cancerogenus, assembly GCF_019047785.1. NCBI lineage: Bacteria > Pseudomonadati > Pseudomonadota > Gammaproteobacteria > Enterobacterales > Enterobacteriaceae > Enterobacter > Enterobacter cancerogenus. The sequence continues at coordinate 3,995,918 of NZ_CP077290.1, forward strand.
CGTAGAAATCGCCCGCATAGAAGCGGTGATCGCCCGGAGCGGCGATCGCCTGGCAAGACGCGTGCTGAGCGACAACGAATGGGCCATCTGGGAAGCGCACCAGCAGCCGGTGCGTTTTCTGGCGAAGCGCTTTGCGGTGAAAGAGGCGGCGGCGAAAGCCTTCGGAACCGGCATTCGTAACGGGCTGGCGTTTAATCAGTTCGAAGTTTTCAATGATGAACTGGGGAAACCGCGCCTGCGCTTATGGGGCGAGGCGCAAAAGCTGGCGGAAAAACTCGGCGTAGCGCATATGCACGTCACGCTGGCCGATGAACGCCACTACGCCTGCGCGACGGTCATCATCGAAAGTTAAAGTTTGTCCGCGTGGTGCATCATGACAAACTTGTCCCACAGCTGCTCTTCGCTCTCAGCGTGTGCCGGATCTTTAAGAATGGTATTGGGGATAGGGCACACCTTCTGACAGGTCGGCGTCTCGTAGTGGCCGATGCATTCGGTGCAGCGGTCGCTGTTAATCTCATAAATGCTCTCACCCATCGAAATGGCCTCGTTCGGGCATTCGGGTTCGCACATATCGCAATTGATGCATTTTTTGGTGATTAACAGCGCCATCGGGAAATTCTCAGAAACAACACAAACAGGGCGGGCATTATACGCTCATTCTCTGTTCAAACCAGTTTTTTTACCAGCGCCTCGCTGTGGCGGATCCGCTCCGGCGCATGCTCAAGATCCTGCTGAACGAGAGCCATAAACAGCAGATCCGTCAGCATCATCTGGGCGCTGGTGGAGGAGATGGCTGCGCTGCGCGTGGCCTGTTCTTCGGCGATGGTATACAGACAGCGTGTCGCACGCTGTTGCAGCGCGTTAGGGGTGAAACCGGTGATAGCCAAAATTTTGCCACCCACGCGCAGCGTTTCATCCGTCGCCATATTGATCTCCCGGCGTTCGCCGGAATAGGAGATCGCCAGCAGCACGTCTTCAGGATCCATTGCCTGGACCGTCGCCAGCAGGGCATGCATATCCTGCTCAACAATGGCGTTAAGACCGATTTTTGTCAGCTTCCAGCCAAAGTTACGCGCCACAAGCCCGGACGCGCCAATCCCGGTCAAAATAATGCGCCGCGCGTTACGCAGCATCGCGACGCTATCCAGCAGCTTCTCTTCGGTGTTGACGTCGAGCGTCGCATGCATGGCCGCGACCTTCTCTTTAATCAGCTTTTCGCCCACCAGGCGCATCGGATCGTCGCCGCGGATCTGGTTATGCACCGGCATCGACTGCGGGTTCGGGTTACTGACCAGCGCTTCGCTGAGCGCCAGTTTCAGCGCCGGGAAGCCTTTAAAACCAATCTTCTGGGCAAATTTCACCACGCTGGACTGGCTTACCCCCGCCTCGCTCGCCAGCTGCTGCGAGCTAAGATGGCGCGCCCGATCGGGCTGGGACAGTAGAAAGTCCGCGAGCTTCTTATCGCTCTGGGCAAAGCCCGCGTAACGCTGGCGAATGCGAATTAAACAGTTCATACGATCTCCTGGCGAAAATGTGATTGCCTGCGCAAATACGGATTTTGCTCGCCTGAATGAATTTTATATTCCATTATAGTGTGATTATTATGAATTAAAAATTCTTGAGGTACAAAAGATGAATCTTGGCTCACTTGTTTCTGAAACGCGCAACCCGCAAACCATGGATCTGGATGCGCTCTCCACGCTGGAACTGGTTAACCGTTTTAATCAGCAGGATACGCTGGTCGCGCTGGCGGTGAAAGAGACATTACCAGAGGTCGCGAAGGCGGTCGATGCGGCAGCGGCCGCGCTGAAAGCCGGTGGACGCATTATTTACATGGGCGCAGGCACCAGCGGACGTCTCGGTGTGCTGGACGCGTCTGAATGCCCGCCGACCTTTGGCGTACCGCATGGCCTGGTGGTGGGGTTGATCGCCGGTGGTCCTGGCGCGTTGCTTAAGGCGGTAGAAGGGGCGGAAGACAGCAAACAGCTGGGTGAGGATGACCTGAAGGCGCTGAACCTGACCGCGCAGGATCTGGTGGTGGGCTTGGCAGCCTCGGGGCGCACGCCGTACGTCATTGGCGGCCTCGAGTACGCCAGGCAGACCGGGTGCACCACGGTGGCTATCTCCTGCAACCCCGGCTCCCCGATTGCGCAGGTGGCAGATATTGCTATCTCGCCGGTCGTCGGGCCTGAAGCGCTTACCGGCTCCACGCGGCTGAAGTCCGGAACCGCACAAAAACTGGTACTGAATATGATCTCTACCGGCGCGATGGTGAAATTTGGCAAGGTTTACCAGAACCTGATGGTGGATATGAAGGCCACCAACGTGAAGCTGGTGGACAGAGCGTGTCGCATGGTGGTGGAAGCCACAGGGATAAGCCGCGAGGAGGCGGAAAAGGTACTCAAGCAGACGGACTACGATGTGAAACCGGCCATCCTGATGATATTAAGCGGGCTGGATGCAGCCGCCGCACGAGCCAGCCTTGAAAGGCATCAAGGCTTCCTGCGGGCGGCATTAGAAAACGTATAAGAGGCGTGTATGGAAAAAACAGCAGCGCTCGCCGGCGACATCCTGAAGGGAATCGGTGGGGAAAAAAATATACAGCGTCTGGAAAACTGCATGACGCGCGTGCGCGTCGAGGTGCATGACGATGAGCAGCTCGACATTATGCGTCTTAAGCAGCTTCCTGGCGTCAGCGGCTACGTCAAGCAGGGGCAACAGCATCAGCTGATCGTCGGGCCGGGAAAAGCGGCACAGGTGGTTGATGCCATGCGTGCGCAAATGGGCGGTGAGGCGACAGCGACAGTTAACGATGCCGAGCGTACCAAAGCGCAGGCGAAAGCCAAATACAAAGCCCCGATGAGCGATGCGCTGCGCCAGCTGGCAAACGTCTTTATTCCCCTGATCCCGGCGTTTATTGCCTCCGGCTTAATCACGGGGATCATTAATATCCTCAAGCGTCCGGACATCGTGGGTGATTTCGCCACCCACTATCCGAACCTGCTGGGCATTCTGGGGATCTTCGGCAGCGCCGTGTTTGCCATCATGAGCATTCTGGTCGGGGTCAACACTGCGAAGGTGTTTGGCGGCTCGATGGCCATGGGCGGCGTGATGGCGGGCATTTTGTCCAGCCCGCAGCTGGCGCAGATCACGCTGTTTGGTGAGGCACTTCAGCCAGGCCGGGGCGGCGTCATTGCCGTGCTGCTGGTGGTCATCCTGATGTGCTGGATTGAGAAAAGACTGCGCGCCCTGCTGCCGGGCTCGCTTGAGCTTATCCTCAATCCGCTGCTGACGACGCTTATCGCAGGCGGAATCGCCATCGTTGCGCTGCAGCCGCTGGGGGGATGGATCTCCGAGGCGATTGCGCACGGTGCCTCTCTGGCTATCGATCGCGGCGGCTTGCTGGTCGGCGCGGTGTTGTCGGGGACGTTCCTGCCGCTGGTACTGACCGGTCTGCATCAGGGGCTGGTACCGATCCACGTCGAACTGGTACAGGCGCACGGGTATAACGCGTTGCTGCCGATTCTCTCTATGGCCGGGGTGGGTCAGGTGGGCGCGGCCCTCGCGGTACTGATGAAAACCCGCAATGCGCGGCTGAAAAAAGTGATCAAAGGCGCGATGCCGGTCGGATTACTCGGCATCGGTGAGCCATTAATTTTCGGCGTGACGCTGCCATTGGGTAAGCCCTTTCTTGCCGCCTGTCTGGGCGGTGCGGTAGGTGGGGCGCTGATTAGCTACTGGAAAGTGGCGACCGTGATTACCTTTGGGCTGTCGGGTTTACCGCTGGCATTAACGATCGTCACCGGAAAAGTCATGCTCTATCTGTTAGGCTATTTGGTAACGGTAATTGCAGGTTTCCTGTTTACCTGGCTATTAGGATTCAACGACCCAGAGGAGTAAGGTTTGGCAAATCACGAGCGTCGCGTTGTCTTTTTCGACCTGGACGGAACGCTGCACCAGCAGGATATGTTCGGCACGTTTATGCGCTACCTGCTGCGGCGTCAGCCTGTGAATGCGTTGCTCGTCTTACCGCTCTTACCCGTCATTGGCATTGCGCTGCTGGTGAAAGGCCGTGCCGCGCGATGGCCAATGAGCCTGCTGCTGTGGGGCTGCACGTTCGGCCACAGCGATGCGCGGCTTAAACAGCTCGAACAGGATTTTGTGCACTGGTTTCGCGGTCATGTGACCGCGTTTCCCGTAGTTCAGGAAAGGCTCACTCAGTATCTCGATGCCAATGACGCCGATATCTGGTTGATTACCGGCTCGCCGCAGCCGCTGGTTGAGCAGGTTTACGTTGATACCCCGTGGCTACCGCGCGTCAATCTCATCGCCACGCAGATCTCAAGAGGATATGGTGGCTGGGTGCTCACCCTGCGCTGCCTCGGGCACGAAAAAGTCGTCCAGCTTGAAAAGCGCATCGGTACGCCGCTGCGTCTTTACAGCGGCTACAGCGACAGCAAACAGGACAACCCGCTTCTCTACTTTTGCCAGCACCGCTGGCGCGTCACGCCGTCAGGTGAACTCCAGCAACTCGAATAGTCTTCTTGAGAGCGGGTGTGTATAATGCCGCCCGCTTTTAGACAGGAGTATTAACCGTTGTCCAACCCTGAACGCGATCATGAATACTGGATGCGCCACGCGCTTACGCTGGCCCAACGTGCCTGGGAAGAGGGCGAAGTCCCCGTGGGGGCCGTGCTGGTCCATAATAATCAGGTCATTGGGGAAGGGTGGAATCGGCCAATTGGCCGCCACGATCCGACCGCGCACGCCGAGATTATGGCGTTACGTCAGGGCGGACTGGTGATGCAAAACTATCGCCTGCTTGATACCACGCTGTACGTTACGCTCGAGCCCTGTGTCATGTGCTCAGGGGCGATGGTCCACAGCCGCATCGGCACGCTGGTTTTTGGTGCCCGGGATGAAAAAACCGGGGCGGCAGGCTCGCTGATGGATGTTCTTGGTCACCCGGGGATGAACCACCAGGTGAAGATTATCGGTGGGGTACTTGCACCAGAATGTTCGGGTCTATTGAGTGACTTCTTTCGAATGCGTCGGCAGCAGAAAAAGCAGCAAAAGGCAGAATTGACGCGGTCGGACGATTAAGCTCGTCCGGCGCGACGATCGGGTAGCTTTGCGCCAGCTGCTGCGCTTCGGCAGCCTCTTTTTCTTTTTCCAGCAGATAACCCACCAGGCTTATCTGATATTTACGAATATTCTCCACATAGGCGTAGGCTTCATGCCCACGCGCGTAACCGTAGGTCAGCTTGTTGTACCACGGCTTCTGGCTTAAGAGCGGCAAGCGCTGCTTAACGTCAGACCAGCTGTCCGGATTACCCTTCGTTTTCGCCGTCAGCGCACGGGCATCCAGCATGTGCGCGTACCCCATGTTATAGGCCGCCAGCGCAAACCAGATACGTTCCTCTTCCGGAACTGATTCAGGCACTTTCCCCATCATATCCTGCAGGTAGCGTGCACCACCGCTGATACTCTGCTCGGCATCGGTGCGGTCAGTCAGGCCAAGGCTCTGTGCCGTGTTTTTGGTCAGCATCATCAGGCCACGCACGCCGGTAGGGGAGGTCGCCTGCGTATCCCAGTGTGATTCCTGATACGAAATAGCCGCCAGTAATTTCCAGTCAATTTCCTGGGCATATTTCTCAAACAGCGGCTGCAGGTCAGGCAGGACGCTATCGACGGCGCGTAAGAAACTGCGGGTATCGACGTAATCGAAGTCATCACCGTGGCCGAGATATTTCTCTTCCAGGCGGGCCAGCGTACCGTCTTCATTGATGGTGTTGTAGAAATCCAGCATGGCCGCTGAGAGGGTCTGATCGTTATCAAGCTGGGTAAACCAGGTCACCGGCTGTTCGTCCGTGACGTCCAGCGCGACGGCGATTTCGGGGTGAACGCGCTGAAACAGGCTGATCGCCACCGAGTCGGCAATGGTGTACGGAATTTTTTTATCCTTCACCTGCTCCAGCAGCGCGTTGGTGCCAAGCTTAGGGTCAACCGTCCAGCTGAGATCCGGGTATTTCGTCTCTTTTAACGCGCGTAAATCGTCAATCACCACATGGCCAGGGGCGATGGTCAGCTGCTGCTCGCCAATCCCGGCAAGCGAGCGCGGGCGCAGGCTGCCGACGCGGTAGACCAGCTGTTGGGAAACGGAGTAGTAGGTCGGGCCTGGCTGATAACTCTTGCTGCGCTCGCTGTTGTACACCAGTCCGGCGGCAAGTATGTCCGCCTCGTTATGGTCGAGATCGTCAAACAGCTGGTTGATGTTCTGGCGCACGGTCACCTTCAGCTTCACGCCGAGGTAGTTGGCGAACTGCTGCGCCAGCTCATAGTCCAGGCCGATGGTTTTGCCGTTGATGTCGCTGTAGATAAGCGGCGAAGAAAGTGTACTGACGCGCAGTTCCCCCCGCTCCTGAATGGCGGCGATGCGGTTTTCGGCTTTACCGAACCAGGGGATTGAAGGCCAGAGGGCCACTGCCAGCAGCAACGTCACAATGCCGATGAGCAGATAATTAATCTTTAATTTTTTCAATTAGTTAATTCTCTGCGACGCCGGTTGCCTCAGTATGCTGTAGCCATAGTAAGAATAAGGATTGCCATTGGATGAGCGGCATTTTGCGTAAACCCGCGCCAGTTGGCAACCCATTAGAGAAAGAGGCCACATCTATTGTTAAACGTAAACGCTGATTTTATTTCGACGCAAACGGTTTCGTCGGCGCTCAGGATTCTCTATAATGACGCCCGTTTTCCCCCTTGCGCACACTGAAAGCGCCCCGGCGCTTCGAAGACGAGAGACTTATGATGGAAATTCTGCGTGGTTCGCCTGCACTGTCTGCCTTCCGTATCAACAAACTGCTGGCACGCTTTCAGGCAGCCAACCTTCCGGTAAGCAATATTTACGCTGAGTATGTCCATTTTGCTGATCTGAACGCCCCCCTGAACACAGAAGAGCGCGAGCAGCTGGAACGCCTGCTCAAGTATGGTCCAAGCCTGAGTAGCCACACGCCAACCGGCACACTGATCCTTGCTACCCCGCGTCCGGGCACCATCTCCCCCTGGTCTTCTAAAGCCACCGACATCGCTCACAACTGCGGTCTGAACCAGATTAACCGTCTGGAACGCGGTGTGGCGTACTATGTTGAAGCCTCTACCCTGACTGCGGAACAGTGGCAGACCGTAGCCGCTGAACTGCACGATCGCATGATGGAGAGCGTATTTACCTCTCTGGACGACGCGCAGAAGCTGTTCTCCCATCACCAGCCTGCGCCAGTGCAGAGCGTGGATCTGCTGGGGCAGGGCCGTCAGGCGCTGATTGACGCCAACCTGCGTCTCGGCCTGGCGCTGGCGGAAGACGAAATCGACTACCTGCACGATGCCTTTGTGAAGTTGAACCGCAACCCGAACGACATCGAGCTGTATATGTTCGCGCAGGCCAACTCTGAGCACTGCCGCCACAAGATTTTCAACGCCGACTGGATTATTGACGGCGAACAGCAGCCGAAGTCGCTGTTCAAAATGATTAAAAACACCATGGAGCACACCCCTGACCACGTACTGTCTGCCTATAAAGACAATGCCGCGGTGATGGAAGGCTCTGAGGTGGGCCGCTTCTTCGCCGATCGCGAAGCAGGGCGCTACGATTTCCATCAGGAACCTGCGCATATCCTGATGAAGGTAGAAACGCACAACCACCCGACGGCGATCTCTCCGTGGCCGGGCGCGGCAACGGGGTCCGGCGGTGAAATCCGTGACGAAGGCGCAACGGGCCGCGGTGCAAAACCGAAGGCGGGTCTGGTGGGCTTCTCGGTCTCTAACCTGCGTATTCCGGGCTTTGAACAGCCGTGGGAAGAAGACTTCGGCAAGCCGGAGCGCATCGTGACCGCGCTGGATATCATGACCGAAGGTCCGCTGGGCGGCGCGGCGTTTAACAACGAGTTTGGTCGTCCCGCGCTGAACGGCTATTTCCGTACCTATGAAGAGAAGGTGGACAGCCACAACGGCGAAGAGCTGCGCGGCTACCACAAGCCGATCATGCTGGCAGGCGGGATCGGTAACATTCGCGCCGATCACGTTCAGAAAGGTGAGATCGTGGTGGGCGCGAAGCTGATCGTCCTCGGCGGCCCGTCAATGAACATCGGTCTGGGCGGCGGGGCTGCTTCCTCAATGGCCTCCGGCCAGTCTGACGCCGATCTCGATTTCGCCTCCGTGCAGCGTGATAACCCTGAAATGGAGCGCCGCTGTCAGGAAGTGATCGACCGCTGCTGGCAGTTGGGCGACGCTAACCCGATCCTCTTTATTCACGACGTGGGCGCAGGCGGTCTGTCTAACGCCATGCCGGAGCTGGTGAGCGACGGCGGACGCGGCGGGCGCTTTAACCTGCGCGACATTCTGAACGATGAGCCAGGCATGAGCCCGCTGGAAATCTGGTGTAACGAATCCCAGGAGCGCTACGTGCTGGCTGTTGCCGCCGACCAGTTGCCGCTGTTTGACGAGCTGTGCCGCCGCGAGCGCGCCCCGTATGCCGTCATCGGTGAAGCGACGGAAGAACAGCACCTGAGCCTGAACGACACCCACTTCGATAATCAGCCTATCGATCTGCCGCTGGACGTGCTGCTCGGCAAAACGCCAAAAATGACCCGCGATGTCCAGACCCGTAAAGCCGCGGGTAAGGCGCTGGATCGTCAGGCAATCACCGTGGCTGACGCGGTCAACCGCGTGCTGCACCTGCCTGCCGTCGCGGAGAAGACGTTCCTGGTGACCATTGGCGACCGTACCGTCACCGGCATGGTGGCGCGTGACCAGATGGTTGGCCCGTGGCAGATCCCGGTGGCGAACTGTGCCGTAACCACCGCGAGCCTCGACAGCTACTACGGCGAAGCGATGGCGCTGGGTGAACGTACGCCGGTGGCGCTGCTGGACTTCGCCGCCTCTGCCCGTCTGGCGGTCGGTGAAGCGCTGACCAACATCGCCGCGACGCAGATCGGTGATATCAAACGGATCAAACTCTCCGCGAACTGGATGGCCGCAGCCGGACACCCGGGAGAAGATGCTGGCCTGTACGAAGCCGTGAAAGCGGTGGGTGAGGAATTGTGTCCTGCGCTTGGCCTGACCATTCCGGTGGGTAAAGACTCTATGTCGATGAAAACCCGCTGGCAGGAAGGCAACGAGCAGCGCGAGATGACCTCCCCGCTGTCGCTGGTGATTACCGCCTTTGCCCGCGTGGAAGACGTGCGTCATACCGTGACGCCACAGCTCTCTACCGAAGACAACGCCCTGCTGCTGATTGACCTCGGCAAAGGGCATAACGCGCTCGGTGCGACCGCGCTGGCGCAGGTATATCGTCAACTCGGCGACAAGCCGGCAGACGTGCGCGACGTCGCTCAGTTAAAAGGCTTCTACGACGCGATTCAGGCGCTGGTGGCGCAGCGTAAGCTGCTGGCCTACCACGACCGCTCTGATGGCGGCCTGCTGGTCACCCTGGCCGAGATGGCCTTCACCGGCCACTGCGGCGTTGAGGCGAACATCGCCTCGCTGGGGGATGACCGTCTGGCGGCGCTGTTCAATGAAGAGCTGGGCGCGGTGATTCAGGTGCGTGCGGCGGATCGCGACGCGGTCGACGCTGTTCTGGCGCAGCACGGTCTGGCTGACTGCGTGCATTATCTGGGTAAAGCCGTTCAGGGTGACCGCTTCGTGATTGAAGCAGACGGCCACGTGGTGTTCAGCGAAAGCCGTACCACGCTGCGTATGTGGTGGGCTGAAACCACCTGGCAGATGCAGCGCCTGCGCGACAACCCGGAATGTGCCGATCAGGAACACGAGGCCAAGGCTAACGACAACGATCCTGGCCTCAACGTGAAGCTCTCCTTCGACATCAACGACGACATTGCGGCACCGTACATTGCCACCGGCGCGCGTCCAAAAGTGGCGGTACTGCGCGAGCAGGGCGTTAACTCCCACGTTGAGATGGCGGCCGCCTTCCACCGTGCGGGCTTTGATGCCATTGACGTTCACATGAGCGACCTGCTGGCAGGGCGTACCGGTCTGGATGATTTCCAGGCGCTGGTGGCGTGCGGCGGTTTCTCCTACGGCGATGTGCTGGGCGCGGGTGAGGGCTGGGCGAAATCGATCCTGTTCAACAGCCGCGTGCGCGATGAGTTCGAGACCTTCTTCCACCGTCCGCAGACGCTGGCGCTGGGCGTGTGTAACGGCTGCCAGATGATGTCTAACCTGCGCGAACTGATCCCGGGCAGCGAAGCCTGGCCGCGCTTTGTGCGTAACCGCTCTGACCGCTTCGAAGCGCGTTTCAGCCTGGTGGAAGTAACGCAAAGCCCGTCACTTCTGCTGCAGGGAATGGTCGGGTCACAGATGCCCATTGCGGTTTCTCACGGCGAAGGTCAGGTCGAAGTGCGTGATGCCGCGCACCTGGCGCAGCTTGAAAGCAAAGGCCTGGTGGCGCTGCGCTTTGTCGATAACCTCGGTAAGGTAACCGAAACGTACCCGGCTAACCCGAACGGTTCGGCAAACGGGATCACCGCTGTGACCAGCGAAAGCGGTCGGGCGACGATTATGATGCCGCACCCTGAGCGCGTGTTCCGTACCGTGAGCAACTCCTGGCACCCGGAAAACTGGGGCGAGGACAGCCCGTGGATGCGCATCTTCCGCAACGCACGTAAACAGTTGGGGTAAGTTTCCCGCGCAGAATAAAGCCTCCGTCAGGAGGCTTTTTTTGGTGTCGGGAAATTGAGACAAACCCCTATACTGGTTGTCGCCAGATGGCGACACTTAACATATTGATTTTTATAGTGGTAACCAGGTTGCGGTTAAGGTGTTGCTAATTAACGACACTTAGCTGCAAAATCGTTCACGTCATAATGAATTCAGTTAACGCATAAAAACGTTAAATATCATCAAGATAAATTATTTATTTGCAAGTTGGCACAGCTGTTGCATAATAATAGTCAGTGGCTCATTCACCCTCTTATGTCAGCCCCTTCGGGACGTGCTACATAAACTTCGAATGACGCACAAAAAGGTGCCTGCCGTCCAACTACTGATCATAGCGATGCTTTATCAGGACAGGGCGAAACGTCGAGTTAGGCACCGCCTCATTTCATGACAAAGCCGGGTTTTTACCCGGCTTTGTTGTATCTGACGGTCAGTCTCAGTTACGCTCTCATCAAACCCACATTAAGAGAGTAATGTGTTGAAACGCTGGCCCGCATTCCCCCGTTCCCTGCGACAGCTCGTTATGATGGCGTTCTTGCTGATCCTGCTGCCACTGCTGGTGCTGGCATGGCAGGCGTGGCAAAGCCTGAATGCCCTGAGCGCGCAGGCGGCATTAACCAACCGCACCACGCTCATTGACGCCAGGCGCAGTGAGGCAATGACCAACGCCGCGCTGGAGATGGAGCGCAGCTATCGCCAGTATTGCGTTCTCGACGACAGCACGCTGGAGAAGGTCTATCAGAACCAGCGTAAGCGCTACAGCGAAATGCTGGATGCCCATGCGGGCGTACTGCCGGATGATAAGCTCTACCAGGCATTGCGCCAGGATTTGAACAGCCTTGCCCAGCTCCAGTGTAAAAACAGTGGCCCGGATGAAGCCGCCGCGGCGCGTCTTGAAGCCTTTGCCAACGCCAATACCGAAATGGTGCAGACCACGCGGACGGTGATTTTCTCGCGTGGACAGCAGTTGCAGCAGGAGATTGCCGAGCGCGGGCAGTTCTTTGGCTGGCAGGCGTTAATACTCTTTCTCGTTAGCCTCGCGCTGGTGGTGTTGTTCACGCGCATGATCATCGGCCCGGTAAAGGGCATCCAGCGGATGATTAACCGGCTGGGGGAGGGGAAGTCCCTGGGTGACACGGTGGCCTTTAAAGGGCCGCGCGAGCTGCGCTCCGTGGGGCAGCGTATCATCTGGCTTTCGGAGCGCCTGGCGTGGCTCGAATCTCAGCGCCATCAGTTTTTGCGCCACATCTCCCATGAGCTTAAAACCCCGCTTGCCAGCATGCGCGAAGGCACAGAACTGCTGGCGGATGAGGTGGCAGGGCCGTTGACCTCTGAGCAGAAAGAGATTGTCGAGATACTGGACGCCAGCAGCCGCAATTTGCAAAAGCTTATTGAGCAACTGCTGGACTATAACCGCAAGCTGGCGGATGGTGTGGTGGTGCTGGAGAAGGTTGAGATTGAGCCGCTGGTGGATATGGTGATCTCTGCCCATAGCCTGCCCGCAAGGGCTAAAATGATGCATACCACTGTGGCGCTCGACGAGCCGGCTTGTCTGGCCGAACCGATGCTGCTGATGAGCGTGCTGGATAATCTTTATTCCAATGCGGTGCACTATGGTACTGAATCCGGTAACATTTATATCAGAAGCTATACGAACGGTTCTCGGGTGTTTATTGACGTAGCGAATACGGGCACCCCGATCCCGGATGACGAAAAAACAATGATATTTGAACCCTTCTTTCAGGGCAGTCATCAGCGGAAAGGTGCGGTAAAAGGAAGCGGTCTGGGGCTGAGTATTGCCCGCGACTGCATAAGACGTATGCAGGGTGAACTGAAGATCGTTAGCGATGCGCGGTCGGACGTTTGCTTCCGTATTGAACTGCCTCTTGAGCCGGAAAAATCAATGAAATGAATCTAAGTCTGGTGAGTATGTCACACGTCTTTTTCCGCGCAATGCGCGCGGCGTTTTCCAGCAAACCATTACGCCTGGCCCTGCCATGTCTTTTACTGGCAGGCTGTGTCACCCATGCACCTAAGAGTGCCATCAGTGAAAAACAAGACGATAAATGGCCCGTCAACCAGCTGGCGAATTTCCTGACCACCCCGTGTGAAGGCATCTGGCAGTTATCGGGGCACGACGTCGAAACCAACCCGTTGTTCTGGCTGCGGGGGATCGACTGCGCGCAGCGTCTGGCGCCTGTAGACGCGCGTGCGCAGGCGGCCCTGTGGGGCGCAGAGACCTGGCAGGACAACTTTAAGCGCGCGATCCTGCTGGCAGATGCCAAAATCACGCCGGTCGAGCGCCGCGCGAATACCACGCGCCTCGATGCTCAGGCGATGAGTATTCCCTCTCAGGTGCGCCCGGTGTACCAGCTGTGGCGTGACGGGCAGGCCCTGCAGTTGCAGCTCTCTGAGGAGCGCTCGCGCTACAGCAGGTTGCAACAAGCGACGGATGCCGAGTTAGATACCCTTCGCCAGCAGCAGGACGCGTTACGCGCGCAGCTTGATACCACGACCCGCAAGCTGGAAAATCTGACCGACATTGAAAGGCAACTCTCAACGCGTAAGCCGACGGGCAGCTACCTGCCTGATGGCTCTAAAGGTAATCAACCTTCCGCGGTGCCTGAGGATCAGGAGAGCGACACGCCCAAACAAGAGGATGTGAGTCATGACAAGCCGTAAACCTGCCCATCTCCTGCTGGTGGATGACGATCCCGGGCTGTTAAAACTGCTGGGGATGCGTCTGGTTAGTGAAGGCTACACCGTGGTGACTGCCGAAAGCGGCCAGGAAGGGCTAAAAGTCCTCTCCCGCGAGAAGATCGATCTGGTCATCAGCGATTTACGGATGGACGAGATGGACGGCATGCAGCTGTTCGCCGAGATCCAGAAGCAGCAGCCGGGAATGCCGGTGATAATCCTTACCGCGCACGGCTCGATACCGGACGCTGTGGCCGCAACGCAGCAGGGGGTGTTCAGCTTCCTGACCAAACCGGTAGATAAAGATGCGCTGTATAAGGCCATCGACAGCGCGCTTGAACATGCCGCGCCTTCCGGTGATGAGACCTGGCGTGAATCCATCGTGACGCGCAGTCCTGTTATGCTGCGCCTGCTCGAACAGGCGCGGATGGTGGCGCAATCTGACGTCAGCGTTCTGATTAACGGCCAGAGCGGAACCGGGAAGGAGATCCTGGCGCAGGCGATCCACAACGCCAGCCCGCGTAGCAAAAATGCCTTTATTGCCATTAACTGCGGCGCGCTGCCGGAGCAACTGCTGGAATCCGAACTCTTTGGTCACGCGCGCGGTGCCTTTACCGGCGCGGTCAGCAGCCGGGAAGGGCTCTTCCAGGCGGCGGAAGGCGGCACGCTGTTTCTTGATGAGATTGGCGATATGCCCGCGCCGCTGCAGGTTAAACTGCTGCGCGTGCTGCAGGAACGCAAAGTTCGCCCGCTCGGCAGCAACCGGGATATCGACATCAACGTGCGCATCATCTCTGCAACCCACCGTGATTTGCCGAAGGTGATGGCGCGCAACGAGTTTCGCGAAGATCTCTATTACCGCCTGAACGTCGTGAACCTGAAAATTCCGGCGCTGGCCGAGCGAGCGGAAGATATCCCGCTGCTGGCGAACCACCTGCTGCGCCAGTCCGCCGATCGTCATAAACCTTTTGTGCGGGCCTTTTCCACCGATGCGATGAAACGTCTGATGACCGCAAGCTGGCCGGGCAACGTCCGTCAGCTGGTAAACGTCATTGAGCAGTGCGTGGCGTTGACGTCGTCGCCGGTCATTAGCGATGCGCTGGTAGGGCAGGCGCTTGAAGGGGAAAACACGGCGCTGCCCACCTTCGCGGAAGCGCGCAATCAGTTCGAACTCAATTATCTGCGCAAGCTTTTGCAAATCACTAAGGGCAACGTGACCCACGCGGCGCGCATGGCCGGACGCAACCGTACCGAGTTCTACAAGCTGCTGTCACGCCACGAGCTGGAAGCGAACGATTTTAAAGAGTAGTACCGCAAAATCCGAACGAATATGATACTGTGAGCAATCGATTACGAGGCAGCTTACAGGCAAGAGTTTAAGGACCCACCATGAAAAAAATTGATGCGATTATTAAACCTTTCAAACTGGATGATGTACGTGAAGCGCTGGCAGAAGTGGGCATCACCGGGATGACAGTGACGGAAGTGAAAGGTTTTGGTCGTCAAAAAGGTCACACCGAGCTGTACCGTGGCGCAGAGTACATGGTGGACTTTCTGCCGAAAGTAAAAATTGAAATCGTGGTCAGCGACGACATCGTGGACACCTGCGTGGATACCATTATCCGCACGGCCCAGACGGGTAAAATCGGCGACGGGAAAATCTTCGTCTTCGACGTGGCACGCGTGATCCGTATTCGTACCGGTGAAGAAGACGACGCGGCGATTTAACGTTGTTAACGGTTATGTAGGCCGGGTAAGGCGCAGCCGCCATCCGGCGAAAAAAAAGCCCCTCGTATGAGGGGCTTTTTGCGTTACAGCACCTTATGCGGCCCGAAACATTCGTAATGAATGTTGTCTTTATTGACCCCCAGATCAACCAGCTGCTTCGCGGCATACTGCATAAACGCTACCGGTCCACACACGTAGAACTGCATTTCCGGCGCGCTAAACGCCCCTTCATGCCGGCTCAAATTCATCAGACCTTCGCTGTCGAAACGTGCTGCCGCGCGGTCCGCATCCGTTGGCAGACGATACCAGGTGTGCGCCGTAAAGTGCGGCAGACCTGCTGCCAGCGCTGTCACTTCATCCGCAAAAGCATGCACATCACCGTTTTCTGCAGCGTGGAACCAGTTCACCTGCGCGCTGTGGTGAGATTTTGCAAGAGTATCCAGCATCGCCAGCATTGGCGTTTGACCCACACCCGCAGAGATCAGCGTAACCGGTACATTTGACTCAACGGCCATAAAGAAATCGCCCGCCGGTGCGGCCAGATGCACCACGTCGCCCACTTTCGCTTCGTTATGCAGCCAGCTTGATACCTGGCCACCCTCTTCGCGTTTCACCGCAATACGGTAGCCTTTGCCGTTCGGCTTACGGGTAAGGGAGTACTGGCGGATCTCCTGATGCGGGAAACCGTCTGGCTTCAGCCACACGCCGAGATACTGGCCCGGCTGGTAATCTGCCACCGGCTGCCCGTCGACCGGCTCGAATTCAAAGCTGGTAATCAGCGCGCTGCGCGGCGTTTTTTCGACGATGCGGAACGCACGAGTGCCTTCCCAGCCGCCGTTTTTACTGGCGTTTTCGCTGTAGATCTCTGCTTCACGGTTGATAAACACGCCTGCCAGCACGCCGTAGGCTTTGCCCCAGGCGTCAAGCACCTCCTGGCCTGGGCTGAACATCTCGTCCAGCGTTGCCAGCAGATGAGCGCCAACAATGTTGTACTGCTCCGGTTTGATCTGGAAGCTGGTATGTTTCTGCGCGATTTTCTCTACCGCAGGCAGCAGGGCCGGCAGGTTTTCAATATTGCTGGCATAGGCGGTGATGGCGTTAAACAACGCTTCACGCTGATCGCCGTTGCGCTGGTTGCTCATGTTAAAAATCTCTTTGAGCTCCGGATTATGCGCGAACATGCGCTCGTAGAAGTGGGCGGTAAGTTTAGGGCCGGTTTCGACCAACAGGGGAATAGTAGCCTTAACGGTAGCGATGGTTTGAGCGTCTAACATAGCAACTTCCTTCATATGTTACTTTAATGATGTATTTTAGATGCATCTTATAAAAATAACCCTGTAATGTAAATGGTTCTTTGCATAGTGAAAAATATGCATCACAAAGCTGAAAAGAAATCCGCTGAAACGGACGACCGCTTTATTGCTCAAACCCTTGCGTGGCGCGCAGGAAAACGTTTGCGTAAAATCGTTTGTCAAGACCTGTTATCGAAGAACTATTCGGTTATACTGTTGCGCGTCGTCCAACAGGACTGCCTTTTCAGGCCAAAAATTTACTTGTTAGCTGAGTCAGGAGATGCGGATGTTAAAGCGTGAAATGAACATTGCCGATTATGATGCCGAACTGTGGCAGGCTATGGAGCAGGAAAAAGTACGTCAGGAAGAGCACATCGAACTGATCGCCTCCGAGAACTACACCAGCCCGCGCGTCATGCAGGCGCAGGGTTCTCAGCTGACCAACAAATATGCTGAAGGTTATCCGGGCAAGCGCTATTACGGCGGTTGCGAGTACGTTGATATCGTTGAGCAGCTGGCGATTGACCGCGCAAAAGAGCTGTTTGGCGCTGACTACGCAAACGTCCAGCCACACTCCGGCTCTCAGGCTAACTTTGCGGTCTATACCGCGCTGCTGCAGCCGGGCGATACCGTTCTGGGTATGAACCTGGCGCAGGGCGGCCACCTGACTCACGGCTCCCCGGTTAACTTCTCTGGCAAACTGTACAACATCATTCCTTACGGTATTGATGAGTCCGGTAAAATTGACTACGAAGACATGGCGAAGCAGGCCAAAGAGCACAAGCCGAAGATGATTATCGGTGGCTTCTCCGCTTACTCCGGCGTGGTTGACTGGGCTAAAATGCGCGAAATCGCAGACAGCATCGGCGCTTACCTGTTCGTCGACATGGCGCACGTTGCCGGTCTGATTGCTGCAGGCGTCTATCCGAACCCGGTTCCACATGCGCACGTTGTCACCACCACCACCCACAAAACGCTGGCCGGCCCACGCGGTGGCCTGATCCTGGCGAAAGGCGGCGACGAAGATCTGTATAAGAAACTGAACTCAGCCGTGTTCCCAAGCGCACAGGGCGGCCCGCTGATGCACGTCATCGCGGCAAAAGCCGTGGCGTTGAAAGAAGCGATGGAGCCAGAGTTCAAAGTTTACCAGCAGCAGGTTGCTAAAAACGCTAAAGCGATGGTGGAAGTGTTCCTGAACCGTGGCTACAAAGTGGTTTCCGGCGGTACTGAAAACCACCTGTTCCTGCTGGATCTGGTTGATAAGAACCTGACCGGTAAAGAAGCTGACGCTGCCCTGGGCCGCGCCAACATCACCGTCAACAAAAACAGCGTACCAAACGATCCTAAGAGCCCGTTTGTGACGTCTGGTATCCGTATCGGCTCTCCGGCCGTCACGCGCCGCGGCTTCAAAGAAGCAGAAGTGAAAGAGCTGGCGGGCTGGATGTGCGACGTGCTGGACAACATCAATGACGAAGCGGTCATTGAGCGTGTTAAAGGTAAAGTGCTGGATATCTGTGCACGCTTCCCGGTGTACGCATAATCTTACTGCCTTGCAGACAGTATTAAGGCCGCGCTTGCGGCCTTTTTTTATGGGCTAACGTCGGTCGAGGGAGATTGCGCCCGGCCCGACAATCGCCAGCAAAAGAAACGCGCCCGCAATACTCACATTCTTGTAGAAGTTAATCATATTCGGCACAACCGCATCGCCGGTCATATTCCAGTAATGGTGACCAATCACCGCTGTTCCCAGGGTGTAAAAAACATACAGCACGGCGAGAGGACGGGTGAAAAAGCCCAGCACGATCACTATCGCGACGGGCACTTCCATGACCACCGCGATAATCGCCGCCAGCATCGGCATGGGTGCGCCAAGCGACGTCATATACTGCACGGTGCCGCTAAAGCCCGTCAGTTTTGGGAAGCCAAAAATAATAAACAGCACAACGATGGCGATGCGGGCAACCAACAGCAACAGGTGGCGCGACTGGCCAAAATCGAGGTAGCGAAGCGAGTTCATGGCAGAAATACCTCTGCAGGGGGGAGTCATTTAAACGTAATACAGATTTTCCTGCCTTGCCATAAGCCAGCCGACTGCACGGAATGTTAAATTTTCGTTAACTTATAGCAGGCTATCGACTTGCTTAATTTGCCTATTCTCGCCAGACTATGGCCTTCATTTCGGGAGGGATTCATGGTCTTGCATTCCACGCGCTGGCTGGCGCTCAGCTATTTTACCTACTTCTTTAGCTACGGCATTTTTCTGCCATTCTGGAGCGTCTGGCTCAAAGGGATCGGCCTGAGCCCGGAAACCATCGGCGTTCTGCTGGGGGCAGGGCTGGTGGCGCGTTTCCTCGGTAGCCTGCTGATTGCGCCGCGCGTTAGCGATCCGTCTTTACTGATTAAAGCCGTACGCATACTCGCCTTGCTGACGCTGGTGTTTGTCGCCTGCTTCTGGGTCAGCCATCAGTTTGCCTGGCTGATGGTGGTGATGGTTGGCTTTAACCTGTTTTTCTCTCCCCTGGCTCCCCTGACGGATGCGCTGGCGAACACCTGGCAAAAACAGATCACCATGGACTATGGCCGCGTGCGGCTGTGGGGATCGATCGCCTTTGTGATTGGCTCTGCGCTGGTGGGGAAGCTGGTCAGCCTTTACGATTATCACGCGATCCTGGCACTGCTGAGCATCGGGATTGCCTCAATGCTGCTGGGGATGCTGCTCCGCCCGTCCGTGATGCCGCAGGGTGAAAGCCGTCACCAGGAGAGCGCAGGTTGGCCCGCATGGCGCAGCCTGGTGGCACAAAGCTGGCGTTTCCTGGCCTGCGTGTGCCTGCTTCAGGGTGCACACGCGGCTTATTATGGCTTCAGTGCCATTTACTGGCAGGGGGCGGGATACTCTGCGTCTGCGGTGGGCTACCTGTGGTCGCTGGGGGTGGTCGCCGAGGTCATTATCTTTGCGCTGAGTAAAAAACTATTCAGCCGCTTTGGCGCGCGTGATTTGCTGTTGCTCTCCGCCATTTGCGGCGTGGCGCGCTGGGGCATCATGGGCTGGACCACCGAACTGCCGTGGCTCATCGTCGCGCAAATCCTGCACTGCGGTACCTTTACCGTCTGTCATCTGGCGGCGATGCGCTATATCGCGGCGCGAGAGGGCGGAGACGTTATTCGCCTGCAGGCGGTCTACTCTGCAGTCGCGATGGGCGGCAGTATTGCGATCATGACCGTCTTTGCGGGCTTCCTGTATCAGCACCTTGGGCACGGCGTGTTCTGGGTGATGGCGCTGGTCGCGCTGCCTGCCATCATCGTGCGTCCTAAGGTAACCGCCCGGGCTTAATGTTCCAGCATGGCGCGGATATGTTCTTGCTGCTGCGCGTTCAGTGTCTCTACGGCATGGATCAGCGGCGGCGAGAACAGCGGCAGCGCGGTAGGATAGGGCGTGATAACCAGCGCCGCTTCGCGCGGTGCGCCCTCTTTCTGAAAGCTCTGTAGCGTCAGGTAACGGATATTGAGCGGCAGCAGCGTGAGCTCGCGCAACTGCTGTTCGATATGCGCCTCGCACGCTTTATCTTCACCCGTCAGTAACACCACCTGTTTTTCGTGCAGGTCGGTCTCCTGCATCAGCCAGGCACCAAAAATCACCGCCACCAGGCTCATCTCTTCATCCGAGAACCGCAACCCAAACTCGGCTTCCAGCTCATACAGTGCCTCTTTGGTGGTGCGCAACAGGCGTGGATAAAGCCGATGGATCTCCTCCGGCAGACTATTGTCGATGCCAATCTCAAAGAGGGAGCGGTCCAGCGCCTGCGCAAGATGGACATACAGCTGGTCGGTCAGCCCCTGTTCATCGCTGAAATTCATGCCGGTTTGCGCCCGGAAACGGGCGACCATTCGCACAATCGCCCGGCGTAAACGCTGATCCTGCTGGTGTTTATCGAGTGCCGGGTCGGGGGTGCGCAGCATCATAAATAGCAGCGCGAGAAACAGCTGCTCATCGCCATGGGTGCCCTGCGGGACGCGCCGTTTCCAGTGGCGGACAATCTCCTGCGCCGTAAAATACTCCCCTCTCGACTGCGTCCAGCTGCGCTGAACCGGCGAAAACTGCGGAGTGTTGCCCCGATGGTGTTGAATCAGACAGTATTGCAGGTAGAGCTGTAAAAACTGAACGTCGCGGCACTCAAACTGACGCTGCAGCTTACGTGAGCAAAAGTTAATCAACGCCCGCAGGTTCGCATCATCATAAAGCGGTCGCGCGATACCCTGCTGTTTAAGCGCGGTTTTTAACGCAGGGGTAAACTGGTGCGAGACAAAATGCGGGCAAAGCCGGAGCGAGCGGCGCAGCCAGTGCAGCAAACATAAGCGCTGGTTAAGGGCGGAGCCTTCAAGTCGGTAGCAGCCGTCGTGGTGCGTAACAATATCCAGCCGGTGATAGCGCTGGATTTCATCGCGCGTCTCGGCTATATCTTGCCGTGCGATGGCGTCGTCCACCCCATTGGCAGCAATGATGCTCTGTGCGGTGACGGCAGCATCGGGCAGGTAAAGCATCAAAAGCACCTGGCAGCGGCGCTGCGAACTGGAAAGCACAGATGGAATTTCAAGCGTCGTCATCATCTGTCGGGTATCCAGTGTGAATGTAAGATAAGAATAGCTAAAGGATGGGCGCTGAAAAGCGCGCCGGCGGGCCTTTCACTCAGGATTGCGGGCGAACATCACAGAATTTTTGACGTGAGGAGATGATGCAAATAGTTAAACACAGCGCAATGGCGCTATTTTTGGCGGTTTTCACTTTCGGCGCCAGCGCACATCCTCACAGTTTTATCAGCCTGAAGACCGGACTGGTGACGGACGGCACTCAGCTTAGCGGGCTGAAAATGCGCTGGACGATGGATGAAATCACCTCGGCAGACCTGCTGTACGATGCGGGCAACGCAAAGCCCGGGGATGAGGTCTGGAAAAAGCTGGCGGCGGAAGTGATGGCCAACGTCCTCGGGCAACACTACTTCACCGAGTTCTGGCACAACGGGCAAAAGGTGACGTTTCTGAACCGCCCGACGGAGTACGGCCTGGCGCGCGAGGGCCATCAGGCGGTGCTGACGTTCGTGCTCCCGCTGGCGCACCCTCAGCCGCTGGCCGGGCAGAAATACACCTTCTCCACCTTTGACCCGACCTATTACGTCGACATGCATTACGCGCAGGACAGCGACGTTGAGCTGCCCGCCGCTCTGCAAAAAAACTGCACGGTTGCGGTTCACACGCCAACGCCCAGCGATGAGATGCTGAACTTTGCGGTATCGCTCGATAAAGCCGATGCGCCGCCAGAGGATATGGAATTGGGCAAACAGTTTGCACAGCAGGTAACGTTACAATGTCAGTGATCGCTTCTCCCACCCGAAAACCGCGCCGCTGGCTGCACCTCTGGCCGCTGGCGCTCTTTGTGCTGCTGGCCGTGTGCGGCATGTTGTGGCTGTGGCAGGCCTGGCCGCAGGTGATGATTAAAAGCATCGTCTGGCAGCGGGAGGTCAATCAGCAGATGAGCGGGCTGCTCAAGGCGGTGGCGGAAAACCCCACCAAAGCGGGCGGCTCCCTGCTGGCGTTTAGCTTTATCTACGGCGTACTGCATGCGCTGGGGCCGGGGCACGGCAAAATCGTGATCGCCACCTGGCTTGCCACGCATCCTTCTAAGCTCAAGTCGAGCATCGGCCTGACGCTGGCATCGTCGCTGCTGCAGGGCGGCGTGGCAATAGCGCTGGTCGTGGTGGTGCTTGCACTGTTACAGCTTCCTGCTCGCCAGCTGCACATGAGCAGTTTCTGGCTGGAGAAGGGGAGTTATGCGCTGGTGGGCGTGCTGGGGATGATCCTCTGCTGGCGGGCGCTGAAAAAACTGCGCGCGCTGTTACGTAAACCGACCTTCAAAGCCTTTACGCCCCACCACGTACACGACGCGCACTGTGGCTGCGGGCATCAGCATCTGCCGACGCAGGAACAGTTACAGAACGGCGACGACTGGCGCGCGCGGCTGATGATTATTCTGTCTATGGGGATGCGCCCGTGTTCGGGGGCGATCATGGTGCTGCTGTTCAGCAAGGTAATCGGCGTATTCGGCTGGGGAATTCTCTCGGCCCTGGCGATGGCGGCGGGTACGTCACTGACGATCTCGTCCCTGGCGCTGCTGGTGCACAGCTTCCGCCGTCTGGCGGTAAAACTGAGCGGCAACAACACGCCGGTACTGTGGCGACAAATAGGATGGACAACCCTGGCGCTGGCGGGCGGGGTCATCTTGCTGGTGGCTGCGGTAACGATGTGGGTGAGTGCGGTGCCGGTGGGCAGGGGATTGAGGCCGTTTTAGTCAGGCCCGGTTTGATACCCTCTCCCACAGGGAGAGGGTATTGACCGATTAACGCTTCAGCGCGTCGCTCAGCTCATCGCGCATGTTTGCCAGCATGGCTTTAACGACGCGTGGGTTGCCCGCTACGATGTTGCCGGTAGACATGTAGTTATGGCCGCCGGTGAAATCACAGACAATGGCGCCTGCTTCACGTGCGATCAGCTCGCCCGCAGCAAAGTCCCATGGCTTCAGTGACAGTTCGAAATAGCCGTCAACGCGGCCGGTTGCCACATAGGCCAGATCCAGCGCCGCTGAACCGGTGCGACGGAAGTCAGCACATTCAGTGAACAGTTTGCCCAGGATATTCATATAGGTTGTTGCGTGCTGTTTCGCCTTGAACGGGAAACCGGTCGCCAGAATAGTGCCGTCCAGATCGCGAGCGTTGCTGCAACGCAGACGATAGCCGTTCAGCTGCGCGCCCTGACCGCGGGTAGCGGTGAACAGTTCGTTACGCATTGGATCGTAAACAACGGCGACTTCGGTACGGCCTTTAATGCGTACCGCGATAGACACAGAGAAATGTGGCAGACGTTTGATGAAGTTGGTGGTGCCATCCAGTGGATCGATAACCCATTGAACATCCTGATCGGTACCTTCATGTTCACCGCTTTCTTCGGTGATGATGGTGTGCTGTGGGTAAGATTTGCGGATCGTTTCGATAATAATCGCTTCTGCGGCTTTATCGACGTTAGTCACGAAATCATTGCTGCCTTTCTGGCTGGTTTCTACGGAGTCGGGTGTTTCGTAGTGTTTGGCAATTACATTACCCGCCTTGCGCGCTGCGCGCACGGCGATGGTCAGCATCGGATGCATCGGTCTCTCTCACTGGATGTTAAAGAACAGGAAAATCGGCGCAGAGTATAGCAGCGGGATCGGATTATGTCTCTCGATTATGCTAATATGCCGGAATATTCTTCAGACACTGAATTCAGACACCTAAAAATTATGCTGCAAAACATTCGAATCGTGCTGGTCGAAACATCGCACACCGGCAATATGGGCTCTGTTGCCCGCGCTATGAAAACCATGGGCTTAACGAACCTGTGGCTGGTTAACCCGCTGGTCAAACCTGACTCTCAGGCCATCGCCCTGGCGGCGGGTGCCAGCGATGTGATCGGCAACGCGCAGATCGTCGATACCCTGGACGAAGCGCTTGCCGGCTGTAGCCTGGTGGTTGGCACCAGCGCGCGCTCCCGTACGCTGCCGTGGCCGATGCTGGACCCGCGTGAGTGCGGCCTGAAAAGCGTTTCAGAAGCCGGGCAGGCGCCGGTGGCGCTGGTATTTGGCCGTGAGCGCGTCGGCTTGACCAACGACGAACTGCAAAAATGTCATTACCACGTGGCGATTGCGGCGAACCCGGAATACAGCTCGCTGAACCTGGCGATGGCGGTACAGGTTATTGCCTATGAAGTCCGTATGGCGTGGCTGGCGACCCAGGAGAAAGCACGTACAGAGCCTCAGGAAGAGACCTCCTATCCGCTGGTGGACGATCTGGAACGTTTCTATGGTCACCTCGAGCAAACCCTGCTCTCCACCGGGTTTATCCGCCAGGACCACCCGGGCCAGGTGATGAACAAGCTGCGCCGTCTGTTTACCCGTGCGCGCCCGGAAAGCCAGGAGCTGAACATCCTGCGCGGCATTCTGGCGTCGATTGAGCAGAAGAATAAATAGTGGTCGTCTGTTCGCCGGGTGGCGCTGCGCTTACCCGGCCTACCACGCATTCTCCCTCTCCCCGTGGGAGAGGGCTGGGGTGAGGGCATCAGGCAGCACCCTTGCGATACGACACGGTTTTGTAGGTCGGGTAAGCGCAGCGCCACCCGACAAAAAACGGCACAGAAGGTTAAATACCTGACTAAAACAGTCAAGTAAATAGTTGACCAATTTAGTCAGGAATGTCAGACTTGGCCCTGCTATGCAATACCCCCATTTTACAATAAAAAACCCCGGGCAGGGGCGAGTTTGAGGTTAAGTAAGACATGAGACTGACATCTAAAGGGCGTTATGCCGTGACCGCGATGCTGGACGTTGCGCTCAACTCCGAAGCGGGCCCGGTTCCGTTGGCTGATATTTCTGAACGACAAGGGATTTCCCTCTCTTATCTGGAACAGCTGTTCTCCAGACTGCGTAAGAATGGCCTGGTTTCCAGCGTACGCGGCCCGGGCGGCGGTTATCTGCTGGGTAAAGACGCGGGCAGTATTGCGGTTGGCGAAGTGATCAGCGCGGTTGATGAATCCGTTGACGCGACCCGTTGCCAGGGTAAAGGCGGCTGCCAGGGCGGCGATAAGTGCCTGACCCACGCGCTGTGGCGCGATCTGAGCGACCGTCTGACCGGCTTCCTGAACAACATCACCCTCGGTGAACTGGTCAATAACCAGGAAGTTCTGGACGTGTCGGGCCGTCAGCATAGCCATGAATCACAACGCAGCACCCGCGCGCAAGACGCAATCGACGTCAAACTGCGCGCGTAATAAAACGATAAAGATTTCAGAATCAGGCCGGGGCATCGCGCCCCGTGTACTCGGTCGTACATCCAGCCGGTTGCCTGATTCCTTGCATTGAAGCGATGTACGGAGTTTATAGAGCAATGAAATTACCGATTTATCTCGACTACTCCGCAACCACGCCGGTGGACCCGCGTGTTGCCGAGAAAATGATGCAGTGTCTGACCCTGGACGGAAACTTTGGTAACCCAGCGTCCCGTTCACACCGTTTTGGCTGGCATGCTGAAGAGGCGGTTGATATCGCCCGTAATCAGATTGCTGACCTGGTCGGTGCCGATCCGCGTGAAATAGTTTTCACCTCCGGTGCAACCGAATCCGACAACCTGGCGATCAAAGGTGCCGCTAACTTTTATCAGAAAAAAGGCAAGCACATTATCACCAGCAAAACCGAACACAAAGCCGTGCTGGACACCTGTCGCCAGCTCGAGCGTGAAGGGTTTGACGTCACCTATCTTGCGCCGCAGAGCAACGGCATCATCGACCTGAAAGAACTCGAAGCGGCAATGCGAGACGACACTATTCTGGTCTCCATCATGCACGTTAACAACGAAATCGGCGTCGTACAGGATATCGCCACCATCGGCGAAATGTGCCGTGCGCGTGGCATAATCTATCACGTTGATGCGACCCAGAGCGTGGGCAAACTGCCTATCGATCTGAGCCAGCTGAAAGTTGACCTGATGTCCTTCTCCGGCCACAAAATCTACGGTCCGAAAGGTATCGGTGCGCTGTACGTGCGTCGTAAGCCACGTATCCGCATCGAAGCACAGATGCACGGCGGCGGTCACGAGCGCGGCATGCGTTCCGGCACCTTGCCTGTCCACCAGATCGTTGGCATGGGCGAAGCATATCGCATCGCGAAAGAAGAGATGGAAAGCGAGATGGCGCGTCTGCGCACGCTGCGTAACCGTCTGTGGGACGGCGTGAAAGATATGGAAGAAGTGTATCTGAACGGCGATCTCGAGCAGGGCGCACCGAACATCCTCAACGTCAGCTTCAACTATGTTGAAGGCGAATCGCTGATCATGGCGCTAAAGGACCTGGCCGTCTCTTCCGGTTCTGCCTGTACGTCTGCAAGCCTCGAGCCATCCTATGTACTGCGCGCGCTGGGCATGACTGACGAGCTGGCACACAGCTCTATCCGTTTCTCTTTAGGTCGTTTCACTACCGAAGAAGAGATTGACTACACCATCAAGCTGGTTCGCAACTCCATCGGCCGTCTGCGCGACCTTTCTCCCCTGTGGGAAATGTTCAAGCAGGGCGTGGATCTGAACAGCATTGAATGGTCACATCACTAATCGGTACATAAGGAGAATTCAATCATGGCATACAGCGAAAAAGTTATTGATCATTACGAGAACCCGCGCAACGTTGGCTCCTTTGACAACAGCGACGAGTCTGTCGGTAGCGGCATGGTCGGTGCACCGGCGTGTGGCGACGTGATGAAGTTGCAGATTAAAGTCAACAATGAAGGTATCATTGAAGACGCGCGCTTCAAGACCTACGGCTGCGGTTCTGCTATCGCGTCCAGCTCCCTGGTGACCGAATGGGTGAAGGGCAAGTCTCTGGACGAAGCACAGGCAATCAAGAACACGGACATTGCTGAAGAACTCGAACTGCCACCGGTGAAAATTCACTGTTCTATTCTGGCAGAAGACGCGATCAAAGCCGCCATTGCGGATTACAAAAGCAAACGTGAAGCAAAATAATTGAGGTTTGAGTATGTCGATTACCCTTAGCGACAGCGCTGCCGCGCGAGTAAGCTCTTTTCTGGCGAACCGTGGTAAAGGCTTTGGCCTGCGACTGGGCGTACGTAC
The DNA here is from genome assembly GCF_019047785.1 of Enterobacter cancerogenus. Lineage (NCBI taxonomy): Bacteria > Pseudomonadati > Pseudomonadota > Gammaproteobacteria > Enterobacterales > Enterobacteriaceae > Enterobacter > Enterobacter cancerogenus. The sequence continues at coordinate 4,023,066 of NZ_CP077290.1, forward strand.
CTCCGGCTGTTCTGGTATGGCTTACGTACTGGAGTTTGTTGATGAACCGGCGTCTGACGACACCGTGTTTGAAGACAAGGGCGTGAAGGTGGTGGTCGATGGCAAAAGCCTGCAGTTCCTCAACGGCACTCAGCTGGACTTTGTAAAAGAAGGCCTGAATGAAGGGTTCAAATTCACGAACCCGAACGTTAAAGACGAGTGTGGTTGCGGCGAAAGCTTCCACGTTTAACCGCGTTCCGCTGTTATACCGATTAATTCGTGTTGCAGAAAGGCGGCAAGCGAGAGAATCCCCGGGAGCTTACTTAAGTAAGTGACCGGGGTGAACGAGTGCAGACAACGCATCTGCAGCGCGAAGTAAGAAGGTATAACCCCACCGTGGCTCTACCGCTGCGCGTGGGGTTTGTTCTAACTGGCTACCCATGAGATTGTTATGGATTACTTCACTCTCTTCGGATTACCCGCTCAATACCCGATCGATCTGCAGGCCCTGACGATCCGTTTCCAGGATTTGCAGCGTCAGTACCACCCGGACAAATTTGCCAGCGGTACGCAGGCAGAGCAGCTGGCGGCGGTGTCACACTCTGCAACTATCAACCAGGCCTGGCAGACGCTGCGCCATCCGCTGGCGCGGGCAGAGTATCTGCTGTCGCTTCACGGGTTTGATCTCGCAAGTGAGCAGCACACGGTACGCGACACGGCGTTTCTGATGGAGCAGCTGGAACTGCGCGAAGAGCTGGATGAGATTGAACAGGCGAAAGACGAAGCGCGCCTGGAACGTTTTATCAAGCGCGTGAAGGGCATGTTTGATACCCGCCATCAGCAGATGGTGGAGCAACTGAACAACGAGACGTGGGATGTGGCGGCAGATACTGTGCGTAAACTCCGTTTTCTCGATAAACTGCGAAGCAGCGCTGAACAACTCGAAGAAAAGCTGCTCGATTTTTAATTTTCGGAAGCAATTATGGCCTTATTACAAATCAGTGAGCCGGGCTTAAGTGCCGCACCGCACCAGCGTCGTCTGGCGGTGGGGATCGACCTTGGCACCACCAATTCCCTCGTGGCGACCGTGCGCAGCGGCCAGGCGGAGACGCTGGCTGACGAGCAGGGCCGCCATCTGCTGCCTTCCGTGGTCCACTACCAGCAGCAGGGCCACGCGGTGGGCTTTGATGCCCGCGCAAACGCCGCGCGCGACCCGGCCAACACGATCAGCTCCGTGAAGCGCATGATGGGCCGCTCGCTGGCCGATATCCAGACCCGCTACCCGCATCTGCCGTATCAGTTACAGGCCAGTGAAAATGGCCTGCCGATGATCGCCACGGCGGCCGGTCTGCTTAACCCGATTCGTGTTTCTGCGGATATCCTCAAAGCGCTGGCGGCCCGTGCCACGGCGACGCTCGGCGGCGATCTGGACGGTGTGGTCATTACCGTGCCGGCCTATTTTGATGATGCACAGCGTCAGGGCACCAAAGACGCCGCGCGTCTGGCGGGCCTGCACGTGCTGCGCCTGCTGAACGAACCGACGGCGGCGGCAATTGCCTACGGCCTCGACTCCGGTCAGGAAGGGGTCATTGCGGTTTACGATCTGGGCGGCGGCACTTTTGATATCTCGATCCTGCGCCTGAGCCGCGGGGTGTTTGAAGTGCTGGCGACCGGCGGCGACTCCGCGCTGGGCGGCGATGACTTTGACCATCTGCTGGCGGACTACATCCGCGAGCAGGCGGGGATTGCCGATCGCAGCGATGCGCGCGTACAGCGTGAACTGCTGGATGCAGCCATCGACGCCAAAATCGCCCTGAGCGATGCGCAGACTGTTACCGTGAACGTGGCGGGCTGGCAGGGTGACATCACCCGGGACCAGTTCAACGATCTGATTGCTCCGCTGGTTAAACGCACGCTGCTGGCCTGCCGCCGCGCATTGAAAGATGCGGGCGTTGAGGCAGACGAGGTGCTGGAAGTTGTCATGGTCGGCGGCTCTACCCGCGTACCGCTGGTGCGCGAACGCGTAGGCGAATTCTTTGGCCGCACGCCGCTCACCTCCATCGACCCGGACAAAGTGGTTGCCGTGGGTGCTGCTATTCAGGCCGATATTCTGGTTGGCAACAAGCCGGATAGCGAAATGCTGCTGCTGGACGTCATCCCGCTGTCGCTGGGATTAGAAACCATGGGCGGTCTGGTGGAGAAAGTCATTCCACGCAACACCACCATTCCGGTGGCGCGCGCGCAGGAATTTACCACGTTCAAAGACGGCCAGACCGCGATGTCCATCCACGTGATGCAGGGCGAACGCGAGCTGGTGCAGGACTGCCGTTCACTGGCACGCTTTGCGCTGCGCGGCATCCCGGCACTGCCTGCGGGCGGGGCGCACATTCGCGTCACCTTCCAGGTCGATGCTGACGGTTTGCTTAGCGTCACGGCGATGGAAAAATCGACCGGCGTGGAGTCGTCCATCCAGGTGAAGCCGTCCTACGGCCTGACCGACGGCGAAATCGCCACCATGATTCAGGATTCAATGAGCTACGCCGAGCAGGATGTGAAGGCGCGTATGCTGGCTGAACAGAAAGTTGAAGCCGCACGCGTGCTGGAAAGCCTGAACGGTGCACTCACTGCCGATGCCGCGCTGCTCAGCGCCGCTGAGCGTCAGGTGATTGACGAGGCGGCTGCGCACTTAAGCGCCGTCGCCGAATGCAATGACGCTGACGCAATAGAAGAAGCCATTAAAAACGTTGATAAACAAACCCAGGACTTCGCCGCACGCCGCATGGACAAATCTGTCCGCGTCGCGCTGAAAGGCCAGTCCGTGGACGAGGTTTAATATGCCAAAGATTGTTATTTTGCCTCATGCGGACCTCTGTCCGGATGGTGCAGTTCTGGAAGCGAAGACCGGTGAGACCATTCTCGATGTTGCCCTGCGTGCAGGTATCGAAGTGGAACACGCCTGTGAAAAATCCTGTGCGTGTACAACCTGTCACTGCGTCGTGCGTGAAGGTTTCGACTCTCTTGCCGAGAGTACCGAAGATGAAGACGACATGCTGGATAAAGCATGGGGCCTTGAGCCGGACAGCCGTTTAAGCTGCCAGGCGCAGGTTACCGATGAAGATCTGGTCGTGGAATTCCCACGTTACACCATCAACCACGCACGCGAGCACTAATATGGGACTGAAGTGGACTGACAGCCGTGAAATCGGCGAAGCGCTCTACGACGCAAACCCGGATCTCGATCCGAAAACCGTACGATTCACCGACATGCATCAGTGGATCTGCGAGTTAGAGGATTTTGATGACGATCCCAGCGCATCCAATGAAAAAATTCTGGAGGCGATTCTGTTAGTCTGGTTAGATGAAGCAGAGTAAATCACTTAACGGGCTGCCTTCAGGCGGCCCGTTTGCTAATAAGGATAAATAAAATGACCGAAGCGATGAAGATTACGCTCTCCACTCAGCCTGCCGACGCGCGCTGGGGCGAGAAAGCCGCCTGGAGCATCACTCACGACGGCATCACCCTGCACCTTACCGGCAAAGATGACACCGGGCTGATTCAACGCGCCGCGCGCAAAATCGACGGTCTGGGCATTAAGCACGTGACCCTTGACGGTGAAGGCTGGGATACCGACCGCAGTTGGGCATTCTGGGCGGGATACAAAGGCCCGAAAGGCACCCGCAAAATCGAGTGGGCGAGCCTCGACGAAGCCGGACAGAAAGAGCTGGAAAACCGCCTGAAAATTATCGACTGGGTGCGTGACACCATCAACGCTCCGGCGGAAGAGCTCGGCCCTGAGCAGCTGGCGCAGCGCGCGGTTGACCTGCTGTGCGGCGTGGCGGGCGACAACATGTCCTACCGCATCACCAAAGGCGAAGATCTGCGCGAGCAGAATTATATGGGCATCCACACCGTGGGCCGTGGCTCTGAGCGCCCGCCGGTGCTGCTGGCGCTGGACTTCAACCCAACCGGTGATAAAGAAGCCCCGGTCTTCGCCTGCCTGGTGGGCAAAGGTATCACCTTCGATACCGGCGGTTACAGCCTGAAGCAGAGCGCGTTTATGGACTCCATGAAGTCCGACATGGGCGGCGCGGCAACCATTACCGGCGCACTGGCCTTCGCCATCACCCGTGGTCTGAACAAACGCGTGAAGCTGTACCTGTGCTGCGCGGACAACATGGTCAGCGGCAACGCCTTCAAGCTGGGCGATATCATTCGCTACCGTAATGGTAAAAACGTCGAAGTAATGAACACCGATGCGGAAGGCCGCCTGGTACTGGCCGATGGCCTGATCGACGCCTCTGCCCAGAAGCCGGAGCTGATTATCGATATGGCAACCCTGACCGGTGCGGCGAAAACCGCCCTGGGCAACGATTACCATGCGCTGTTCAGCTTTGATGACAAGCTGGCGGCTCGCGTACTGGCGAGTGCCGCCGAAGAAAACGAGCCGTTCTGGCGTCTGCCGCTGGCCGAGTTCCACCGCAGCCAGCTGCCGTCGAACTTTGCCGAGCTTAACAACACCGCCAGCGCGGCCTACCCGGCCGGAGCAAGCACCGCCGCAGGCTTCCTGTCTCACTTTGTTGAGAACTATCAGGAAGGCTGGCTGCACATCGACTGCTCGGCGACCTACCGTAAAGCGGCGGTTGAACAGTGGTCTGCGGGGGCGACCGGCCTGGGCGTGCGTACCATTGCGAACCTGCTGACGGCAGAGTAAGGCTCTTTGCCCTCACCCTAACCCTCTCCCACGGGGAGAGGGGATGGTTTGCTCCCTCTCCCTTGAGGGCGAGGGCCGGGGTGAGGGAGATATTCGACATCTGGAATTGTTATGTCCGAAACCAAAAACGAATTAGAAACCCTGCTGGAACAGGCGGCGACCGAGCCTGCCCACCGTCCGGCATTTTTCCGCACGCTGCTGGAGTCCACCGTCTGGGTGCCGGGTACCGCGGCGGAGGGCGAGCAGGTCGTTGAAGACAGCGCGCTGGATCTGCTGCACTGGGAAAAAGACGACGGCACGTCAGTGATCCCGTTCTTCACCTCTCTTGAGGCCCTTCAGCAAGCAGTGGAAGACGAACAGGCGTTTGTGGTTATGCCCGTACGCACCCTGTTTGAAATGACGCTGGGCGAAACACTGTTCCTCAACGCCAAACTGCCGACCGGCAAAGAGTTCACCCCGCGTGAAATCAGCCATTTGATTGGTGAGGAGGGCAACCCGCTCAGCACACAAGAGGTGCTGGAAGGGGGCGAAACGCTGCTGCTTTCTGAAGTGGCCGAACCGCCCGCGCAGATGATCGATTCTCTGACCACGCTCTTCAAAACCATCAAGCCGGTGAAACGCGCGTTTCTCTGCTCCATCAAAGAGAGCGCCGATGAACAACCGGTGCTGCTGATTGGCATTGAGGCAGATGGCGACATTGACGAGATTATCCAGGCGGCGGGAAGTGTTGCTACCGACACGCTGCCGGGCGATGAGCCCATTGATATCTGTCAGGTGAAGAAAGGCGAGAAAGGCATTAGCCACTTTATTACCGAACACATCACGCCGTTCTATGAGCGTCGCTGGGGCGGGTTCCTGCGCGATCTCAAAACCAACCGCATTATCTGAATTCCTCGGGGTGAAGCCTCACCCCGTTGCTTCCAGCAGCAGTAAATCCATCAGCAGGACCAGATTCGACTCAAACGACGTCACCCCCGCGGCTTCGGCGGCGTAGTGCACCGCTTCGTCATATAACGCGAAATGTAAATCCGCCATGCCTGCCAGCGTGTTTGCCGAGGCGCGGGTAAAGGCCACCACCGTCATCCCGACGTTTTTTGCGATCCGCGCTTTGTCCAGCACCTGCTCGGTTTCACCGCTGCGGGAAACGGCAATAAAGACCTGATAGCGCGCGGCGTTGCTGAGAAAGATATTCCGGCTATCGCCCGGCCCGGAAATAAATGCCGTTTTGCCCAGCACCTGCAATTTTTTGGTGAGGTACTCGGCGAACAGATAAGAAAACCCGGCACCGTAGAGAAAAAAACTCTCCTTCTGGCGGAGCAGGTCGGCAAAACGCTGGCGTTTGTCCTGCGTCGCCCACTGAAAGGTCTGTTGATAGTTGGCAATAAACTGGTTAAACAGCGCGGGCAACTCTGCGTGCTGCTCAGCCTGCGCGGTAATGTGCGGGGTGTCTGAAAGGAGTTGCTTGCAGTGCCAGATAAACTCGCTAAAGCCGCTGAAACCCAGCTTCTGGCACAGCCGCATGATGGTGGCGGTAGAGACAAACGTCGCCTGGGCCAACTCGCGCACCGTGATGTTACCCACCAGCAGCGGATGTTCCGTTAGGTGGGCCAGCACGCGATATTCCGCGCGGGTCAGAGACGTTCCGCGCGTTAACAGCGTGGTCAGGCGGTTATCCATTACTGAGCGGGTTCTACGGGCAGATCGTCACGCGCGCCCCATTCGCTCCAGGCACCGTCATACAGCGTAACGTCGTTTGCGCCGAGGGTGGCAAGCGCCAGAATCACCACGCAGGCCGTCACGCCGGAACCGCAGCTGGCAACGATTGGTCGCTGTAAATCCACGCCCTGACGCTCGAAAATAGCGCGCAGCTCGTCGGTGGTTTTTAGCTCGCCCTCAAACACCAGATCGCCCCACGGCACGTTGATCGCACCGGGAATATGGCCGCGCTTCAGCCCTGCACGCGGTTCATCGGCTTCGGCGTTGAAACGGGGAGCCGGGCGGGCATCGACAATTTGCGCTGTTTTTTCGTGGCTAATGACCAGCACGTCCGTCAGGCGTTTCACCGCGTTCGCATCAAACTGCGCGTCGAAATCGCCTTCCGGTAGGGTAACTTCACCCTGCTGCAGCGGCAGTTCATCGCGCTTCCAGCCAGCGAGGCCGCCCGCGAGAATAGAGACTTTCTCAACGCCGGCATTTTTCAGCATCCACCACGCGCGCGGTGCAGAGAAAAGGTTACCTTCGTCGTAAATCACCAGATGCTTGTCGCGGCTAACGCCCAGCTCGCGCATGGCTACGGAGAAGGCTTCCGGGCGCGGGAGCATGTGCGGCAGGGGAGAGGTGTGATCGGACAGCGCTTCGATATCAAAGAAAACCGCGCCCGGCAGATGTCCGGCGCGGTATTCCGCGGTCATATCGCGAAGATGCTCCTGCCCGGCAGGGGCCATTCGCGCGTCAATAATCTGAACTTCCGGGTCGTCGCTGTGCTCAATCAGCCAGTCGGCGGCGACAAAATATGAGGTGGACATGGGTTGCCTCCGTTCTTTTCCATAAAAGAAGATTGTCGGTGTTTTTTCTGACACCGACAAGCAAACCACGTTCAACTCGCGAGCAAGCCCCTATTTTTTCACCGCTTCGCCGTCCTGCCAGGCTTTTTGCAGCGTCGGCCAGTAGTCACGGTTAGCCTCAATCATCTCATCAAGAATGGCTTTCGCGTGCTCCATCGTCGGTACGGTACGATTCAGGGTAAATGCCTGCAGCGCTTTCTCGTAGCTGCCCTCAAGGGTGGCCTCCACCAGGAGTTGTTCGCAGGCAAGCTGCTGTTGCAGCAGCGTCTGATGGAACAGCGGAACCTGGCCCACACGGACCGGCTCTGGCCCTTCAGAGGTGATATAGGCCGGGACTTCCACCACCGCATCGTACGGCAGGTTGGTAATCGCCCCGCGGTTTTCCACCATCACCAGATGGCGCTGGCGCAGGTTGAATGCCAGCGAGCAGGCCACGTCGACAATAAATTCGCCGTGGACGCCGACATGGAAAGCATCCGGGAGAATGCCAGTACGCTTGTACTCTTCGGCGGCGGCAAACAGCTTTTTCTCACGCCCGTTCATCACTTCGTTGGCGCGGGTATAATCCGGGTCCTGATGTTCCACAATCTGGTTCGGCATCAGGTAATACTGCAGATACGGGTTCGGCAGATACTCCGGGAAGTTATCCATAATCGGCTTGATGTTGCGCCAGGTCTTCACCCACGACGGATCCGAGTGCTGTGGATCGGTTTTGGCCGCATCCTCCGTCAGCAGGCCAAACTTCGCGATATGGCGACGCAGCTCCGGCAGTTTGTCCTCACCGTCGATCCGCACGCGGGTGAACCAGCCGAAGTGATTCAGGCCAAAGTAATCCACGTCGAGCCTGCGGCGATCCACACCGAGAATCGCCCCCATATTACGCATGGCGGCAACGGGCATATCGCAGATGTTCAATACCCGGGCGTTCGGGCGCAGGCGACGCACACCTTCGGCGACGATGGCCGCCGGGTTGGAGTAGTTAACGATCCAGGCTTTCTGATGCGCGTAGCGTTCGACCAGATCGACCAGCTCCACCATCGGCAGGATCGTACGCAGACCGTAGGCCAGCCCGCCCGGTCCGCAGGTCTCCTGCCCAACCACACCGTGTCGCAGGGGGATCTTTTCATCCTGCTCGCGCATCTTGTACTGGCCGACGCGCATCTGCGCGAACACGAAGTGCGCCCCGCTGAAGGCCACTTCCGGATCGGCGGTGACGGTAAATTTGATGCTCTGGCTGTGGTCACGGATAACCTTCTCGACGACCGGCGCAATGGTGTTCTGACGCGCGTTATCAATATCATAGAGGCGTATTTCGGCCAGCGGGAAATCCTGCAGGCGCACCATCAGGCTTTTCACAATACCCGGCGTGTAGGTACTACCGCCGCCGGCAATAGAGAGAATGAACGGGGGTGTAAACATGTTTTGCTCCTGTCAGAGAAACGTCTCAACGGCTTCTCGCATTTTTTTGACGTGCAGCCCGTAGACCACCTGAACGTTGTTACCTTGTTTAATAATGCCTTTCGCGCCGGTCGCCTTAAGCCGCGGCTCGTCGATAATGGCGACATCTTTAACCGTGACGCGCAGACGGGTGTAGCAGTTATCCACGACCTCAATATTGTCCCGACCGCCAAGGCCTGTGACGATGGACTCGCCCAGACCGGCGTTGTTGCCTTTTGCCTGGTACTCTTGCTTGCTGTAGAGACGCGTCTCCTGTTCGTCATCCTCCCGCCCTGGCGTTTTCATGTTCAAGCGCAGGATCAGGAAGCGGAACACCACGAAGTAGAGGGCGAACATAATCAGCCCGACCACGATGTACATCGGCCAGTTGGATTTCTCCGTCCCAAGCGGCAGGTTGTAGAGAATGAAATCGATAATGCCGTTGGCACCGATGGCATGTACGCCAAACAGCGAAAAGAGCATCATGCCGATGCCGGTCAGCACCGCGTGAACCACAAACAGCAGCGGCGCGACAAACAGGAAAGAAAACTCGATGGGTTCAGTTACGCCCACCAGCAGGGAGGTGAGCGCCGCCGGGATCAGAATGGCTTTTGCGATGGCCTTACGCTCGGGTCTGGCGGTCATGTACATCGCCAGTGCCGCCGCGGGCAGGCCGAACATTTTGCTGATGCCGCGCGCATCCCATACCACCGTGCTGCTCAGCTGTTTCACGTCCGGGCAGGCCATTTCAGCAAAGTAAATATTACGGGCACCCTGATAGGTTGCCCCGCAGACCTCCTGCGTGCCGCCCAGTTCGGTGTACAGGAAAGGCGTATAGACCAGATGATGCAACCCGGTCGGCACCAGAATACGTTCCAGAAAACCGTAGATCATCACGCCAAATGGACCCGAACCCTTGATTGCCAGCGCCAGCGCGCTGATGCCGTGCTGAGCGAAAGGCCACAGTTCGCTCATCACCACGCCCAGCAGCATGGAGACCGGGAGCATCACAATGGCGACAAAACAGTGGCCGGAGTAAATCGCCATCGCGCCGTTAAACTGAACGCCGGAGTATTTGTTGTACAGATACCCGGAGAGCGCCCCGGTCAGGATCCCGGCAAACACGCCCATCTCCAGCACCTGCACGCCCAGTACCATGCCTTGCCCGGCGGCTTTCATCTGGTCTGCCGGTGCCAGCTCCCCCTCTAACTGCAGGGTAACGTTCATGGCATTGATAAACACGACAAAGGTGACCAGCCCAATCAGCGCCGCGTAGCCCTTATCGCGCGAGGCCAGGCCAATCGGGATGCCGACCGCAAACACCAGCGCCAGGTTGACCAGCACCGACACGGCGGATTTGGCGATCAGCTGGCCGATACTCTGAATCAGCGGATGGCCGAGAAACGGCAGATACTCCGCCAGATTACCGTTACCGAGCACGTTACCCAGGGCGATAAACAGCCCGACGATCGGTAAGATAAGTACCGGGCCGTATAATGATTTTCCGAAATTTTGTAGGGCGTTCACGGCTCGTTTCATGGCTATCTCTCTTATTGAACCGCGCACTTGGCGTGCGTCTCAGGCTTAAAATTAGCAGGCCATCAGCGACTTAATCCAGCTATCTACTTGTTTTAAAAACAAATGACTTGAAAGGTTACATGTTACGTTTGAGCCTGTGATCGCGGTATCAGGCGCCTCCTGCAGCCCTAAATAACTTTGCGAGGCGCTCTCCAGAATCTAAAAATGGACTTTTGGTATTAATGAAACTTGCGGATAATACTTACCCGGATGACGACCAACAGGCCCGAAAGGCCAGGGACAAAGGATGAAACCGTTTCGCTTAGGCGCGCTCTCGCTCGCGCTACTCACCGCGTTCGCGCTTGTCGGCTGTGATAACAGCGACGAAAAACCTCAGGCAGCAGCGCCTGCAGCGACAACGACAGCGGCCCAGAAGGCACCCGAAAAACCAAACGCTGAGACGCTGGCAAAACTGGCGGCAGCGAGTCAGGGGAAACCGCTGACCTTGCTGGATGCCTCCGAAGTCCAGCTCGATGGCGCGGCCACGCTGGTGTTGACCTTCTCCGTTCCGCTCAATCCCGATCAGGATTTCGCCAAAACGGTGCACGTTGTCGACAAGAAAAGCGGCAAAGTGGATGGCGCATGGGAACTTGCGCCCAATCTGAAAGAGCTGCGCCTGCGCCACCTCGAGCCGAATCGTAATTTGGTCGTCACCATTGAACGCCCTCTGCAGGCGCTCAACAAAGCCACGTTTGGCTCTGACTACGAAAAAGCGCTGACCACCCGCGATGTCGAGCCGACGGTCGGTTTTGCCAGCCGTGGCTCGCTGCTGCCGGGTAAAGTGGTTGAAGGGCTGCCGGTGATGGCGCTGAACGTGAACAACGTGGATGTGAATTTCTACCGCGTGAAGCCAGAATCACTGGCCTCGTTTGTCAGCCAGTGGGAATACCGTAATTCCCTCACCAACTGGGAGTCTGACAATCTGCTGAAAATGGCGGACCTGGTGTATACCGGGCGTTTCGACCTCAATCCGGCCCGTAACACCCGTGAAAAACTGCTGCTGCCGCTGCGCGATATCAAACCGCTACAGCAGTCAGGTGTCTACATCGCCGTGATGAACCAGGCGGGCCACTACAACTACAGTAATGCGGCCACGCTTTTCACCTTAAGCGATATCGGCCTGTCCGCTCACCGCTATCATAACCGTCTGGATATTTTCGCTCAGAGCCTGGAAAACGGCGCCGCGCAATCTGGCGTAACCGTAACGCTGCTGAACGATAAAGGCCAAACGCTTGCCGAAGCGAACAGCGACGCCGACGGACATGCAAAGCTCGAAACCGACAAAGAGGCGGCGTTGATTCTGGCCAGCAAAGACGGTCAAACCACGCTGCTCGATCTTAAGCTGCCCGCGCTGGACCTGGCGGAGTTTGATATCGCAGGCGCGCCGGGCTACAGCAAGCAATTCTTTATGTTTGGCCCACGCGATCTCTATCGCCCTGGCGAAACGGTGATCCTGAACGGCCTGTTGCGCGACAGCGACGGGAAACCGCTGCCCGCGCAGCCCGTTAAACTCGACGTCCTGCGCCCGGACGGGCAGGTAGCGCGTACCGTCGTCGTTCAACCGGAAAACGGCCTCTATCGCTTTAATTATCCGCTCGACAGCGGGGCGCAGACCGGGATGTGGCACATTCGTGCCAATACGGGCGACAATCAGCAACGCCTGTGGGATTTCCACGTCGAAGATTTTATGCCGGAGCGTATGGCGCTGAATCTGACCGGTCAGAAAACGCCGGTCTCCCCGCAGGAGGACGTGAACTTTGACGTGGTCGGCTACTATCTGTATGGCGCACCGGCCAACGGTAACTCCCTGCAAGGCCAACTCTTCCTGCGCCCGCTGCGTGATGCGGTCGCCGCGCTGCCAGGCTTCCAGTTTGGCGATATCACCGAAGAGAACCTGAGCCGCAGCCTGGATGAAGTGCAGCTCACGCTTGATGAACAAGGGCGCGGGCAGGTCACACTGGAGAGCCAGTGGAAAGAGGCCCATTCTCCGCTGCAGCTGATCCTGCAGGCCAGCCTCCTGGAATCGGGTGGTCGTCCGGTGACGCGTCGTGCCGAGCAGGCGATCTGGCCTGCAGCAGCGCTGCCGGGCATTCGTCCGCAGTTCGCCAGCAAGGCGGTATACGATTACCGTACCGACACCACCGTTAATCAGCCGATTGTCGATGAGAACGGCAACGCCAGCTTTGACATTGTTTATGCTGACGCCACCGGCGCGAAAAAGGCGGTTTCCGGGCTTCAGGTACGTCTGGTTCGCGAACGCCGGGATTACTTCTGGAACTGGTCAGAAAGTGACGGCTGGCAGTCTCAGTTTGATCAAAAAGATCTGATTGAGGGTGAGCAGGATCTGACCCTTAAAGCTGATGAAACCGGCAAAGTCACCTTCCCGGTGGAGTGGGGCTCTTACCGTCTGGAAGTCAAAGCGCCTGACGATAAGGTCAGTAGCGTGCGCTTCTGGGCGGGTTACAGCTGGCAGGATAACAGCGACGGCACGGGTGCCGCACGCCCTGACCGCGTAACGCTGAAGCTTGATAAACCCGCCTATCAGCCGGGCGACACCATTAAGCTGCATATCGCTGCCCCAGCCGCAGGGAAAGGCTACGCCATGATCGAATCCAGCGAAGGTCCGCTGTGGTGGAAAGAGATCGACGTTCCGGCCAATGGTCTGGATCTTAGCATCCCGGTCGATAAAGCCTGGAAACGCCACGATCTCTACCTCAGCACGCTGGTGGTGCGTCCCGGTGATAAATCCAAATCGGCCACGCCGAAACGTGCGGTAGGTTTGCTGCATCTGCCGATGGGCGACGAAAATCGCCGTCTGAACATCGCGCTGGATAATCCGCAAAAAATGCGTCCGAATCAGACGCTTTCCGTGAAGGTTAAAGCCAGCGTGAAAGAGGGCGCTGTACCGCAGAAAGTGAACGTGCTGGTGTCAGCCGTCGACAGCGGCGTGTTGAATATCACCGACTACGTCACGCCGGATCCGTGGGAAGCATTCTTTGGCCAGAAACGCTATGGCGCAGATATTTATGACATCTATGGTCAGGTGATTGAAGGGCAGGGCCGTATGGCCGCGTTGCGCTTTGGTGGCGATGGCGATGAGCTTAAGCGTGGCGGTAAGCCACCGGTAAATCACGTCAACATTATTGCTCAGCAAACACAGCCGGTTGAACTGGATGCCAATGGCGAAGGTACCCTTACGCTGCCGATTGGTGATTTCAACGGGGAGCTGCGTCTGATGGCGCAGGCCTGGACCGAAGAAGACTTTGGCAGCAGCGAAAGCAAAGTGATTGTGGCCGCACCTGTTATTACCGAACTTAATACGCCGCGCTTCCTTGCCAGCGGCGACACCTCGCGGTTGACGCTCGACCTGACTAACCTCACCGACCAGCCGCAAACGCTGAATGTTGCCCTGACGGCCAACGGAAAAATTGCCCTGGAAGGGATGCAGCCGCAGCCGGTTCAGCTTCCTCCGGGAGCACGCTCTACGATATTTATCCCGGTACGCGCGCTGGATGGCTACGGCGAGGGGGAAATTGCTGCTCAGGTGACGGGGCTCCAGCTTCCGGGCGAGACGTTTGCGCCGCAGCAGAAGAGCTGGAAAATCGGCGTACGCCCTGCATTCCCTGCTCAGACGGTGAATACCGGCGCTATGCTCAACCCGGGCGAGTCATGGACCGCGCCAGCACAGCACATTGATGGTTTTTCTCCGGCGACGCTGCAAGGACAACTGCTGCTGAGCGGTAAGCCGCCGTTGAACCTGGCGCGCTATATCCGTGAACTGCAGGCCTATCCGTACGGCTGTCTCGAACAAACCACCAGCGGCCTGTTCCCGTCGCTCTATACCAATGCAGCGCAGTTAACGGCGCTCGGCATTAAAGGAGATACAGACGACAAACGTCGCGCGGCGATTGAAGTTGGCATCTCCCGTCTGCTGCAGATGCAGCGTGACGATGGCGGGTTTGCGCTGTGGGATAAAAACGGCCCGGAAGAGTACTGGCTGACGGCCTATGTCACGGACTTCCTCGTTCGCGCAGGCGAGCAGGGCTACAGCGTGCCTGCCGATGCGGTCAACAATGCCAACAACCGACTGCTGCGCTATCTGCAGGACCCGGGCATGATGTCCATTCGCTACAGCGACGACACGCAGGGGAGCAAGTTTGCGGTGCAGGCCTATGCTTCGCTGGTTCTGGCCCGTCAGCAAAAAGCGCCGCTGGGGGCGCTGCGTGAAATCTGGGATCGCCATTCACAGGCGGCTTCCGGACTACCGCTTATGCAACTCGGAATGGCGCTGAAATTGATGGGCGACGCCCCCCGCAGCCAGCAGGCGCTGGATCTGGCACTTAAAACGCCGCGTAACGACAGAAAAACCTGGATGGCGGATTACGGAAGCCAACTGCGTGACAATGCGTTAATGCTCTCCCTTCTCGAAGAGTACAAGCTGTTGCCGGATGCGCAGAATACGCTTCTGAATACCTTGTCTGAGCAGGCCTTTAGCCAGCGCTGGCTCTCAACGCAGGAGAGCAATGCGCTGTTCCTGGCAGGGCATTCGCGGCAAACCCTGAGCGGGGCATGGCAGGCGAAAACCTCTCTGTCTGATGCTGCCTCAGGCGCAGACAAAGCGCAGGTACAAAACCTCAACGGTGACCAGCTTGGTTCGCTGCAGGTGACCAATACCGGCACGACGCCTTTGTGGATACGTCTCGACAGCACGGGGTATCCGGAATACATGCCGCAGCCTTCCTCAAACGTTCTGCAGATTGAGCGCCATATTCTGGCGACCGATGGCAGCACTAAATCGCTTTCATCCCTGAAGAGCGGTGAGCTGGTGTTGGTGTGGCTGGAAGTGAAAGCCAACCAGAACGTCCCGGATGCCCTGGTGGTGGATCTGCTTCCTGCGGGGTTAGAGCTGGAAAACCAGAACCTGGCAAGCAGCAGCGCCAGCCTGCAGGACAGCGGCAGTGAAGTTCAGAACCTGCTTAACCAAATGCAGCAGGCAGATATCCAGCATATGGAATTCCGCGACGATCGCTTCGTCGCAGCGGTACCGGTAAACGAAGGCCAGCCGGTAACGCTGGTTTATCTGGCGCGCGCGGTCACGCCGGGAGTCTATAAAGTGCCGGTCCCGATGGTGGAATCGATGTACGTTCCTCAGTGGCGGGCAACGGGGTCGGCCAGTGGCCCACTGATTGTTGTTCCGTAAAATGCTGATGGCACGTCTGATACGCTCCCGCTGGCTGTGGCTGGCGGGAGCGCTTCTTATTTTATGGGGGCTGATTATCGCCGCTGACCGCCTGTGGCCGTTGCCCTTGAAGGAGGTCAACCCTGCACGGGTTGTGGTGGATGAAAAAGGCACGCCGCTGTGGCGTTTTGCCGACAGCGACGGTATCTGGCGTTATCCGGTTACGCTTGAAGACGTTTCTCCTCTGTACCTCGACGCCCTGATCCAGTATGAAGACCGCTGGTTCTGGGATCATCCTGGCGTGAATCCGTTCTCCGTGCTGCGCGCGGCCTGGCAGGATCTGAGCTCCGGTAAGGTCATTTCTGGCGGCAGCACGCTCACCATGCAGGTGGCTCGTCTTTTAGATCCGCATCCGCGCACTTTTGGCGGCAAAATTCGTCAGCTCTGGCGCGCCATGCAACTGGAGTGGCACCTCTCCAAGCGCGATATTCTCACGCTCTATCTCAATCGCGCCCCGTTTGGCGGCACGCTGCAGGGGATCGGCGCGGCAAGCTGGACGTATCTGGGTAAACCGCCTTCCCACCTGAGTTACTCCGAAGCGGCGCTGCTCGCGGTGTTACCCCAGGCCCCCAGTCGCTTACGACCTGACCGCTGGCCGGAACGCGCGGAAGCGGCCCGCAATAAGGTTCTTGACCGAATGGTAACGCAGGGCGTCTGGTCAGCAAAACAGGTGAAGGAGTCACGCGAGGAGCCGGTCTGGCTGGCACCACGCCAGATGCCGCAGCTGGCACCGCTTTTCTCCCGTATGATGCTGACGAATAGCCGTGAGACGAAAATTGTCACCACCCTGAATGCGTCGTTACAACGGCAGCTTGAGGAGCTGGCGCTGAACTGGAAATCCCGCCTGCCCGCGCGCAGTTCCCTGGCGATGATCGTGGTCGATCACACCAACATGAAGGTTCGCGGCTGGGTCGGTTCGGTGGATATCAATGATGACAGTCGCTTCAGCCATGTGGATATGGTTAACGCCGTACGATCGCCGGGATCGGTTTTAAAGCCCTTTATCTATGGTATGGCGATGGATGGAGGCTTGATTCATCCCGCCTCTCTGCTTCAGGACGTGCCGCGAAAAACGGGTGATTATCGTCCCGGTAATTTTGACAGCGGCTTTCATGGCCCGGTCAGCATGAGCGAGGCGCTGGTGCGTTCGCTCAACCTGCCCGCCGTGCAGGTCCTTGAAGCCTACGGGCCAAAACGCTTCGCCGGCATGCTGAGCAACGCGGGGCTTCCGCTGATCCTACCTGCCGGGGCGCAGCCGAATTTGTCGCTCATTCTGGGCGGGGCGGGGGCGCGTTTGTCCGACATTGCCGCCGCCTACAGCGCCTTCGCTCGTCATGGAAAGGCGGGGAGGCTTCGTTTGCAGCCGCAAGATCCACTCACCGAGCGGCCTTTGCTGTCGCAAGGTTCAGCGTGGGTCATTCGACGGATCCTGGCTAATGAAGCGCAGCCTCTGCCGGACGGTGCGCTTCCTCAGGTGGCACCGCTGGCATGGAAAACCGGAACCAGCTATGGCTACCGTGATGCCTGGGCCATCGGAATTAACGCCCGCTACGTGATCGGCATCTGGACCGGTCGCCCGGATGGCACGCCGGTGGCCGGGCAGTTTGGATTTGCCAGCGCCGTCCCGCTGTTAAACCAGGTCAACAATCTGCTTCAGTCTCGTTCCACGATCGATGAGGCCCGTCTGCCGCGCGATCCGCGTCCCGCCAGCGTAGGGCGCGGGACCATTTGCTGGCCAGGGGGGCAATCGCTGCCGGAAGGCAGTGAAAACTGTCGACGCCGCCTTTCAACCTGGCTGCTGGAGGGCAGCGAGCCGCCAACCCTGCTGCTGCCTGAGCAGGAAGGCATTCGCGGGATCCGTTTCCCAATCTGGGTGGATAGTGCCGGAAAACGCGTGGCAGCAGACTGCCCGGAGGCGACAGAGAAAGTACTGGATGTATGGCCGCTGCCGCTCGACCCCTGGCTGCCGCCGTCAGAAAGACGGGCTGCCCGCATCCCGGCTGCGTCTAAAACCTGTCCGCCGTTTGATAACCACAATGTCGCACCGCTCATGCTTTCAGGCGTGCGGGAAGGGGCGGTAATCAAGCGACTGCCGGGGCAGGAAAACATGACGCTTGCTGTGACGACCAGCGGCGGGGAAGGTCAGCGCTGGTGGTTTTTAAACGGTGAGCCTCTGGACGGGCGAAATAATTATCAATCCTTATTATTGAATAAACCCGGTGAATATCAACTGGCCGTAATGGACGAGTCCGGACAGGTCGTTGCGGTGAATTTTTCCTTGAATCGTTAGTAATATATTAAATCTGTTAAGCGATTTATTATTTTAAAAAATAACGATTATTATTATCAAAATTAAGTGGTAACCCGAAAGAGTTACCTTGATAATTATCAAATGTGACGGACTTCAAAACCGCGAGAATGCGCTTTTATTTGAAGGACCGAGCAATGAAAAAAATAGCCAGCCAGGGAGACGGTGTCATTCCTGCCCTGTCTCGACGCCATTTTATCCAGGCCAGTTCGGCGCTGGTTGCCCTGCCGTTTGTCTCAACGTCAGTCAGGGCTGATGCGGCTACCCCTTCTGTAGCGGAAAATACGCCTCCAGAAAAGGTTGTCCAGACCTGCAGTACGTTTGACTGCGGCGGAAAATGTGATATTCGTGCGCACGTTAGCGATGGGGTAGTGACGCGTATTTCTACCCGTCCGGATAATGAAATCGATCCTCAGATGCCCGTTATGCGTGCCTGCGTTCGCGGTCGCTCCTATCGTAAATTCGTTTATCATCCTGACCGTCTTAAATATCCGATGAAACGCGTTGGCAAACGCGGAGAAGGAAAATTTGAGCGTATTTCATGGGATGAAGCGACAACGCTGATTGCCAATAATTTAAAAACGATCACCGAAAAATATGGCGTCGCGTCACGCTATGTTCATGTGGGTACGGCGGTTTCCGGCGGAACGTTCTCCGGCGATAAAATGGTACGTCGCCTGCTTAATTTAACCGGCGGCTACCTTGAAAGTTATCACTCGGTCAGCATGGGTAACACGGCGGCGGCCACCCCTTACACCTATGGCACCGCGGCCAGCGGCAGCTCGCTCGACACGCTTCTGGATACCAAACTGGTGATCCTGTGGGGACATAACCCAACGGAAACCATTTTTGGCCATACCAACTACTTCTTCCAGAAGATGAAGCAAAACGGTACCCGCTTTATCGTCGTCGACCCGCGTTATTCCGATACGGTTTCTTCGCTGGCAGACCAGTGGATCCCGCTGCTGCCGACCACCGATAATGCCCTGATGGACGCCATGATGTACGTCATCGTGACGGAAAATCTGCACGATCGCGATTTTATCACCCGCCATACCATTGGCTTTGATGAAGCATCAATGCCGGAAGGCGTGCCGGCAAATGAGTCGCTGGTTGCCTACCTTACCGGTGCAAAAGATGGCGTTGCGAAAACGCCGGAATGGGCAGAAAAAATTACCCATGTTCCCGCACAGACGATCCGCCAGCTGGCGCGTGACTATGCCAATACCAAACCCGCAGCCCTGATCCAGGGGTGGGGCCCGCAGCGTCATAACTGCGGCGAGCGTACTGCGCGCGGTTCGACGCTGCTCGCGACGCTGACCGGTAACGTTGGCGTGAAAGGCGGCTGGGCGGCAGGCTACGGCGGCTGCGGCAATCGTAAATTTGCCGCCGGGCCAGAAATGCCGGATAACCCGGTGAAGGCCAAAATCTCGGTGATGAACTGGGTGCAGGCCGCAGACGACGCCACAAAGGTGACGCCTGAAGATGGCCTGAAAGATGCTGACAAACTCGACAGCAATATCCGTATTCTGTTTTCGCTGGCCGGGAACTATCTTGCCAACCAGAACCCGGATCTTCATCAGGCGACCCGCGTGCTGGAAGATGAGTCCAAAATTCAGTTCATCGTGGCAAGCGATCTGTACATGACGCCGAGCGCCCGGTATGCGGATCTGCTGCTGCCGGAAACCAGCTTCATGGAACGCTGGAACATCGGCGAAACCTGGGGTACGGCAAGCTACCTGATCCTGTCAGAAAAACTGATCGAGCCGGAATTTGAACGCCGTTCAGACTATGACTGGCTGCGTGAGGTTGCGGCGAAGCTGGGTATTGAACACGAATTCAGCCAGGGGCGCGACGAAAAGGCCTGGATTGAGCATATCTGGGAACAGACGCGCCTGGCGATGCCGGATGAAAATCTGCCTGATTTCGCGACGCTGCAAAAAACGCGTCAGCACCTGTTTAAAAGCGCGCCGTTTGTCGCCTTTGAAGACAACATTCGCGATCCGGACAATCATCCATTCCCGACCCCGTCCGGGAAAATTGAGATCTTCTCAAAGCGCCTGTACGACATGAATCATCCGGAAATCCCGGCGCTGTCGCACTACGTGCCTGCGCATGAAGGCCCGGAAGACGCGCTGGCGAAAAGCTTCCCGCTGCAGTTGATTACCTGGAAAGGTAAAAACCGCGCCAACTCTACCCAATACGCTAACCCGTGGCTGATTGAAGTGCAGCAGCAGAAACTGTGGATCAACCCGCAGGATGCGCAGCGTCGCGGCATTTCACAGGGCGATACGGTACGCATTCATAACCAGCGTGGGATCTGCGAAGTTCCGGCGGAGGTTACGCCACGCATTATCCCTGGCGTAGTGGCCATGCAGGCCGGTGCCTGGTGGCAGCCGGACGAGCAGGGCGTCGATAAAGGCGGCTGCGCGAACGTGTTGAGTTCTGCACGTATTACTGCGCTCGCGAAAGGGAATTCACATCAAACCATGCTGGTGGAGGTAGCAAAAGCATGAGTAAGTTTAAACACTATGCGCCGGTGAGCGATAAACAGCTGGGTTTCTTTATTGATTCTTCCCGCTGCTCGGGCTGTAAGGCTTGTCAGGTAGCGTGTAAAGATAAAAACAACCTTGAGGTTGGGCGTCGTTTTCGCCGGGTATATGAAGTGAACGGTGGGAACTTTATTCCTACCGGACAGGGTGGCGTGAGCAACAACGTCTTTGCCTATACGCTCTCGATCTCCTGCAACCACTGTGCAGACCCAATCTGCACCAAAAACTGTCCGACGACCGCCATGCACAAGCGTCCGGGTGACGGCATTGTGCGCGTCGATACGGATAAGTGCGTAGGGTGCGGCTACTGTGCGTGGTCCTGCCCTTACGGCGCGCCGCAGCTTAACGAACAGACCGGGCAGATGTCGAAATGCGATTTCTGTGTGGATCTACAGGCGAAAGGCGAGCAGCCGGTCTGCGTAGCAACCTGTCCGCTGGAAGCGATCAAGTTTGGTCCGATTGACGAACTGCGCGCCAAATATGGCTCAGTATGTGACGTCAAAGGGCTGCCTGATTCATCCATCACCCATCCTAATCTGGTAGTGAAAGCGCACCAGGGCGCAGAGAAAGAGGGTAAACGTCATGCATGAGTTACCGCTGCTGATTTTTACGCTGTTCCTGCAAGGTTCAGTAGGCGTCACGCTGTGGTTGGGTCTGGGACGCCAGCAGGTTATGGGCGCGCGCGCCTGTGACCGTAGCGTAGCCATCGCCGCTGCCGGTGCGTTCGTGCTGGCGAGCCTGGGTCTGCTGGCCTCAGCGCTCCACATGGGTTATCCGCTGAATGCGCTGAACGCGCTGCGCCACGTAGCCAGCTCCTGGCTTAGCCGTGAGATTGTCTTTGCCAGCCTGTATCTGGCGGCACTTGGTTTTGCGGTGCTGCTGATGTTCTTCAGTAAGCCTGGCGGTAAAGCACTGCTGGCGCTGGCGGGCCTCATTGGGCTGGTGGACGTGTTCTGTATGGCACAGATTTACATCCACGCCTCGGTGGTGACCTGGCAGCATATCAATACGCTGTTCATGTTTATGGGCTCAGTCGGGATTGTCGGTTCGGCCTGTGTAGCGCTGGG
The DNA here is from genome assembly GCF_019047785.1 of Enterobacter cancerogenus. Taxonomy (NCBI): domain Bacteria; kingdom Pseudomonadati; phylum Pseudomonadota; class Gammaproteobacteria; order Enterobacterales; family Enterobacteriaceae; genus Enterobacter; species Enterobacter cancerogenus. Next base: position 4,044,502 of record NZ_CP077290.1, read on the forward strand.
GGCACAAACCCGAAATGCGCTGCGTACGGCGGCAATCGTCGTGACCCTGCTGGTGCTGGCTCGCCTGATCATGCAACCCGTGTGGCTGTCGGACATCATGGCGGTAGATAACACCGTGGTAACCTTCCCGCACACGCCGCTGCAGATGTTTGAGCAACTGCGCAATGTCTATCTGCTGGGCTGGTGCGTATCGGTTGCGGGGATGCTTTGCTTTGCGGCAGGCGGCCTCAAACAGACGCGAAGCCTCCTGCTGGCGGGAAGCGCGCTGCTGATCCTGGGTGAGATTGTGCTGCGTTTCGTCTTCTTTAGTATTGGCTGATGAAGATTACGTTTGCCCCGGCGATGGACGTGACGCAAGCCTGCGTCCGTCGCCGATTTCGGCACGCATCCTGCCACGCCTGCGCGGACGTCTGTCCGGCGCAGGCGTTTTCCGTGACGGACGGGCAGTTTACCATCGACCCTACACGCTGCATTGAATGCGGGGATTGCCTCTTCGTTTGCCCCACAGACGCCATCTCCGGTGTCGTTCCTCAGCGGCGTTTCATCAATAGCGACACGCTTACCGGCCCGTTCGCCGTTCACCCCCCGACGGTCAATGAGCTGTTGCTCTGGCACGCTCAGTACGGCATACGCTTTATTAGCATTGATGCCGAATCTTCTTCCGCCTGGATGGTGGCGCTTGCCCGCCTGAACCTGGCGCTTCGACGCCTGGGTGAGCCAGCCTGGTCCTTCAAAGCGGTTCCAGCGAGCGACATTAGCCTGTCGCGACGCGCGCTGATCCACGCTCCCCGAGAAGACGTGAAGGCCTGTATCGTGCAGCCGGGCAAACGTCAGCAGCGGCAGGCATTCCCCCGTTTCAGCGAATTCGACGTGATTCCCGACACGGAAAAATGCATTCTGTGCGGCGCCTGCTGGCGAAGCTGTCCCGAAAAAGCCATACGGTTTGAGGATAATGCGCTGGTGATGGAAAACGCGCGCTGTACCGGCTGCGGCGGGTGTGAAGCGGTTTGTCCTTCTCATGCCATAAAGGTGATGCCCGCAGAAGGGGAGGCGCAGCAGCATACGTGGGAGGCGCAGGCCGCTACCTGTACGTCATGCAGCCGTCCGTTCTGGCGATTTAACGCCGATGAAAAGCAGTGCTATCTCTGTGCGGGGCAGACGCAGAGCATGAGAAACTTGACCTGTTGCTAATCTTCGTCTCATTTTAAAAAAATGTTACCTGAATCCATAGGCAATCGCGCTATTGCTCTTTATAATCCGCGCCACACCATACTCAGGTATGCAAAACAACAGAACATTTGACAGAGGTTATCATGGCTATTGAACGTACTTTTTCCATCATCAAGCCAAACGCGGTGGCAAAAAACGTTATTGGCAGCATCTTCTCTCGCTTTGAATCAGCAGGGTTTAAGATCGTTGGCACCAAAATGCTGCACCTGACCGTTGAACAGGCTCGCGGTTTCTACGCTGAGCACGAAGGTCGTCCATTCTTCGATGGCCTGGTCGAGTTCATGACCTCCGGCCCGATCGTAGTTTCCGTGCTTGAAGGTGAAAACGCCGTACAGCGTCACCGTGACCTGCTGGGTGCGACCAACCCGGAAAACGCGCTGGCAGGCACCCTGCGTGCAGATTACGCGGACAGCTTCACCGAAAACGGCACCCACGGTTCCGACTCCGTTGAATCTGCTGCGCGCGAAATCGCGTTCTTCTTCGCAGAAGGCGAAGTGTGCGCTCGCACTCGCTAATAATTTCGTAAATGCCGCGTGCAAACGTGGCATCCCTGCGCCAGACTTTGTACAATGCAACGCCCCGGATGAGCACACTGCCTGCCGGGGCGTTTCTTTTCAACCCTCCATGGGCCATAACGTGTAACAACGAGGCCGGATAAAATTATGTCTGAATTAGTGAACACCTCCGAAGTCGCCATTCCTGCGGTTCCAAATAAAAATGGAAAAATCAACCTGTTGGACCTGAACCGTCAGCAGATGCGCGAGTTCTTTAAAGAGATGGGCGAGAAGCCGTTTCGTGCCGACCAGGTCATGAAATGGATGTACCACTATTGCAGCGACAATTTTGATGACATGACTGACATCAATAAAGTCCTTCGCAATAAGCTCAAAGAAGTGGCCGAAATCCGTGCGCCTGAAGTGGTTGAAGAGCAACGCTCTTCAGACGGCACGATCAAATGGGCGATTGCCGTAGGCGATCAGCGCGTTGAAACGGTCTATATCCCGGAAGACGATCGCGCCACGCTGTGCGTCTCCTCACAGGTTGGCTGTGCGCTGGAGTGTAAATTCTGCTCTACGGCTCAGCAGGGCTTTAACCGTAACCTGCGCGTATCTGAAATTATCGGTCAGGTATGGCGTGCGGCGAAAATCGTTGGTGCGGCAAAAGTGACCGGTACCCGTCCTATCACCAACGTGGTGATGATGGGGATGGGCGAGCCGCTGTTGAACCTGACCAACGTGGTTCCGGCGATGGAAATCATGCTCGACGATTTCGGCTTTGGCCTCTCCAAGCGTCGCGTTACACTCTCCACCTCTGGTGTAGTGCCTGCCCTGGATAAACTGGGCGACATGATTGACGTTGCGCTGGCGATCTCGCTGCATGCGCCGAACGATGCGATTCGTGACGAAATTGTACCTATCAACAAAAAGTATAATATCGAGACCTTCCTGGCCGGCGTGCGTCGTTACCTGGAGAAATCCAATGCCAACCAGGGCCGCGTGACCATTGAGTACGTGATGCTGGATCATGTGAATGACGGCACCGAGCATGCCCACGAACTGGCTGAGCTGCTCAAAGATACGCCGTGCAAGATAAACCTGATCCCGTGGAACCCGTTCCCGGGCGCGCCGTATGGCCGTAGCTCTAACAGCCGCATCGATCGCTTCTCGAAAGTGCTCATGGAGTACGGTTTTACCACTATCGTGCGTAAAACCCGTGGCGATGACATCGATGCCGCATGCGGGCAGCTGGCGGGTGACGTCATTGACCGTACCAAACGTACCCTGCGTAAACGCATGCAGGGCGAGATGATTGCGGTCAAAGCTGTTTGATTATTATGCTTTCACGGCGCACTATCTGCGCCGTGAGGCGTAATCTCATTGAATAATCAGTCAGATTCGTGACGTTTTATCAATAATTACGGTGCGTTTCATATGACTTTCGGGCAGTATGTAACGACGTAACAACAGTTTAGCTTCATGGGCAGGGCGGCACTGTCATCTCAAGGTTGACAGTCTTATACTGTCTGTTCAAGGTTAACTGACCAGAAGTTTCGCGGTGCGGGTAGCATTGTGACTCACCGGCACCTGAACCCTTTTTTTCACGTACCAGTAGTTGTAGCGAATGAATACTGAAGCCACTCACGACCAACATGAAGCACTCTCCACTGGCGTTCGTCTTCGCAACGCCCGTGAACAACTCGGACTTAGCCAACAGGCCGTTGCAGAACGCTTATGCCTGAAGGTTTCCACGGTTCGCGATATTGAAGAAGATAAGGCGCCTGCCGATCTGGCTTCAACATTTCTGCGTGGTTATATCCGCTCTTATGCAAAACTGGTGCATATCCCCGAAGAAGAATTACTGCCCATGATGGAGAAGCAGGCACCGGTTCGTGCAGCGAAAGTTGCGCCGATGCAGACGTTCTCTCTGGGTAAGCGTCGTAAGAAACGCGATGGCTGGCTGATGAGTTTCACCTGGCTGGTGCTGTTCGTGGTGGTCGGTCTGACGGGCGCATGGTGGTGGCAAAACCACAAAGCGCAGCAGGAAGAGATCACGACGATGGCCGATCAGTCTTCGGCCGAGCTTAATCAGTCCGGTAATGATAATGCGCAAAGCGTGCCGCTGAACACGGGCGCTGAAACCCCTTCAACCGATCCTCAGACCGCAGCGACAGACGCGCCAGCAACCGATTCTGCACAGACTCCGGCTGCCACGGCTAACACCGCTCCGGCAACTCAGGATCCGAATGCGGTTGTTGCGCCTTCGCAGGCCAATGTCGATACGGCAACGACTACCCCGGCCGCGACCCAGCCAACAGAAACAAACGCTGCACCGTTACCAACGGACCAGGCGGGTGTCGCGACACCTGCGGCCGATCCTAATGCGCTGGTGATGAACTTTACGGCAGATTGCTGGTTAGAAGTCACTGACGCAACAGGAAAAAAACTGTTTAGCGGCCTGCAGCGTAAAGATGGCACGTTAAACCTAACCGGCCAGGCACCGTATAAACTTAAAATCGGCGCTCCGGCAGCGGTACAGATCCAGTATCAAGGAAAACCTGTTGATCTGAGCCGCTTTATCAGAACTAACCAGGTTGCACGTCTTACCGTTAATGCCGAACAATCAGCAGCACAGTAACAGACGGGCAACGCGGGAGATTTTTCATGCATAACCAGGCTCCGATTCAACGTAGAAAATCAAAACGGATTTACGTTGGGAATGTGCCAGTCGGCGACGGCGCACCTATTGCCGTCCAGTCGATGACCAACACGCGCACCACGGATGTGGACGCGACGGTCAATCAAATTAAAGCGTTAGAACGCGTAGGCGCGGACATTGTTCGCGTCTCCGTGCCAACGATGGATGCCGCCGAGGCGTTCAAACTGATCAAGCAGCAGGTCAGCGTTCCGCTGGTGGCAGACATCCACTTCGATTACCGCATTGCGCTCAAAGTCGCTGAGTATGGCGTAGATTGCCTGCGTATCAACCCGGGTAATATCGGTAGCGAAGAGCGTATTCGCATGGTTGTCGACTGCGCTCGCGATAAAAATATCCCTATCCGTATCGGCGTGAACGCCGGTTCTCTGGAAAAAGATCTCCAGGAAAAATACGGTGAACCTACGCCGCAGGCGCTGCTCGAATCAGCCATGCGCCACGTCGATCACCTGGATCGTCTTAATTTCGATCAGTTTAAAGTCAGCGTTAAAGCATCTGATGTGTTCCTCGCGGTAGAGTCGTATCGCCTGCTGGCTAAACAGATCGATCAGCCTCTGCACCTTGGCATCACCGAAGCCGGCGGCCTGCGTAGCGGCTCCGTTAAATCGGCGATCGGCCTGGGGCTGCTGCTGTCAGAAGGGATCGGCGATACCCTGCGCGTCTCTCTGGCGGCCGATCCGGTGGAAGAGATTAAAGTCGGCTTCGATATTCTGAAATCACTGCGTATTCGCGCTCGTGGAATCAACTTTATCGCCTGCCCAACCTGTTCACGCCAGGAATTTGACGTGATCGGTACGGTGAATGCCCTTGAGCAGCGTCTGGAAGATATCATCACCCCGATGGACGTCTCTATTATCGGCTGCGTGGTGAACGGTCCGGGCGAAGCGCTGGTCTCCACGCTGGGCGTGACCGGCGGTAACAAGAAAAGTGGTCTCTATGAAGATGGCGTTCGTAAAGATCGTCTGGATAATAGCGACATGATCGATCAGCTTGAAGCCCGTATTCGTGCCAAAGCCACGATGCTGGATGAAGCGCAGCGCATTAGCGTTCAACAGGTCGAAAAATAACGTGTTGGGAAGCCGCTGGCTTCCCATGTATGATTGAACCCATTCTTTGGGTTCTTTTTTGTATATAGAAAGAGAATAAACGTGGCAAAAAACATTCAAGCCATCCGCGGCATGAACGATTATCTGCCTGGCGAAACCGCCATCTGGCAGCGCATTGAAGGCACACTCAAGCAGGTGCTCGGCAGCTACGGTTACAGCGAAATCCGTTTGCCGATTGTAGAGCAGACCCCGTTATTCAAACGCGCAATCGGTGAAGTGACCGATGTGGTTGAAAAAGAGATGTACACCTTTGAGGACCGCAACGGCGATAGCCTGACGCTGCGTCCAGAAGGGACGGCGGGCTGCGTACGCGCCGGCATCGAACATGGTCTCCTGTACAATCAGGAGCAGCGCCTGTGGTATATCGGCCCGATGTTCCGCCACGAACGTCCTCAGAAAGGTCGTTATCGCCAGTTTAATCAGCTGGGTGTGGAAGTCTTTGGCCTGCAGGGGCCGGACATTGATGCTGAGCTTATCATGCTCACTGCCCGCTGGTGGCGCGCGCTGGGCATCGCTGAACACGTCTCTCTGGAACTGAACTCGATTGGTTCTCTTGAAGCGCGTGCGAACTACCGCGATGCGCTGGTGGCGTTCCTGGAACAGCACAAAGATAAGCTGGACGAAGATTGCCAGCGCCGTATGTACAGCAACCCGTTGCGCGTACTGGACTCCAAAAACCCGGATGTGCAGGCCTTGCTGAACGATGCGCCTGCTCTGGGTGATTATCTCGACGCAGAGTCTCGCGAACACTTCGATGGGCTGTGTAAGCTGCTCGAAGCGGCAGGCATTGCTTATACCGTTAACCAGCGCCTGGTGCGCGGTCTGGACTACTATAACCGTACCGTGTTTGAGTGGGTCACCACCAGCCTCGGCTCCCAGGGCACCGTATGTGCTGGCGGTCGTTATGACGGTCTGGTTGAGCAGCTCGGAGGTCGTGCCGCCCCTGCCGTGGGCTTTGCAATGGGCCTTGAGCGACTTGTTTTGCTGGTTCAGGCAGTTAATCCGGAATTTAAAGCAGATTCCGTTGTCGATATATACCTGGTGGCTTCAGGTGCGGATACGCAGTCTGCGGCAATGCAGCTTGCCGAACGCGTGCGCGATGCGCTGCCGGACGTTAAGCTGATGACCAACCACGGCGGCGGCAACTTTAAAAAACAGTTTGCGCGTGCTGATAAGTGGGGCGCAAGTATCGCACTGGTGCTGGGTGAGTCCGAAGTGGCTAACGGCGACGTTGTGGTTAAAGACCTGCGCTCTGGCGAACAGACAACGGTAACGCAGGACGGCGTTGCGGCGCACTTGCGCACTTTATTGGGCTAAGGAGAAGGACTGCGTGGAAATTTACGAGAACGAAAACGACCAGGTCGATGCGGTTAAGCGCTTCTTTGCTGAAAACGGCAAAGCGCTGGCTGTTGGGGTGATTCTAGGTGTGGGTGCACTGATGGGCTGGCGTTACTGGAACAGCCATCAGGCCGATTCGGCTCGCGGTGCGTCCCTGGCTTATGAGAATACCGTCAGTGACATTCGTGCCGATCAGCCTCAAACGCTGGCGGCTGCTGAGAAGTTTGTCGCCGACAATAAAAACACCTACGGTGCGCTGGCCGCACTGGAAGTGGCGCAGCAGTACGTTGATAAAAACGAACTGGATAAAGCGGCTGCCAAGCTGTCGCAGAGTCTTGCGGCTGCCAGCGATGAAAACCTGAAAGCGGTCATTAACCTGCGTCTGGCACGTATCCAGGTTCAGCAGAAGAAAGCCGATGACGCGCTGAAAACCCTCGACACCATCAAAGGCGAAGGCTTTGCGGCCATCGTGGCTGACCTGCGCGGTGAAGCACTGCTGAGCAAAGGTGACAAAGAGGGCGCGCGTAAAGCGTGGCAAGCTGGCGTAGAGAGTAAAGCTTCACCTGCGCTGAGCGAAATGATGCAGATGAAAATAAATAATTTGTCCGTCTGAGAGGGACCCGATGCAATTGCGTAAATTACTTCTGCCAGGACTGCTTTCCGTTACGTTATTGAGTGGCTGTTCACTGTTCAGTGGCGAAGAAGATGTTGTCAAAATGTCCCCACTGCCGACGGTTGAAAACCAGTTTACCCCGTCTACCGCATGGAGCACCTCCGTCGGGAACGGAATTGGTGATTTCTATTCCAACCTGCATCCAGCCTTTGCTGACAGCGTTGTCTATGCAGCTGACCGCAAAGGCACCGTCAAAGCGCTTAACGCCGACGACGGAAAAGAGGTCTGGTCCGTTAATCTGGCGGAAAAAGACGGCTGGTTCTCGCGTAAACCTGCACTGCTCTCTGGCGGCCTGACCATTGGCGGTGGTCATGTGTATGTCGGTAGCGAAAAAGCGCAGGTCTATGCGCTGAACGCCAGCGATGGCTCTATTGCATGGCAGACGACGGTTGCCGGTGAATCACTGTCTCGTCCGGTGGTTAGCGACGGCATGGTGTTGATTCATACCAGCAACGGCCAGCTGCAGGCGCTGAACGAAGCTGACGGTCTGGTGAAATGGACCGTTAACCTTGATATGCCTGCGCTCTCTCTGCGCGGTGAATCGGCTCCGGCCACCGCCTTTGGCGCTGCTATTGTTGGCGGTGACAACGGACGCGTGAGCGCTGTGCTGATGCAGGAAGGCCAGATGATTTGGCAGCAGCGTATCTCTCAGGCCACCGGTTCGACTGAAATCGACCGTCTGAGCGACGTTGATACGACTCCGGTCATCGTTGACGGCGTCGTTTACGCGCTGGCCTACAACGGTAACCTGACCGCGCTTGATCTGCGCAGCGGCCAGATCATGTGGAAACGCGAACTGGGTTCCGTGAACGATTTCATCGTAGACGGCAACCGTATCTACATGGTTGACCAGAACGATCGTCTGCTGGCGCTGAGCACCGAAGGTGGCGTGACCCTGTGGACGCAGAGCGATCTGCTGCACCGTCTGTTAACCGCACCGGCACTGTATAACGGTAGCCTGGTCGTGGGTGACAGCGAAGGTTACCTGCACTGGATTGACCCGGAAAACGGTCGCTTCACCGCACAGCAAAAATTGGATAGCTCCGGCTTCCTGACTGAGCCGGTTGTCGCTGATGGTAAACTGCTGATTCAGGCAAAAGACGGCACGCTGTACGCGATCACGCGTTAATTACACAGCGGTTGTAGTATACTAAACGGCTCCTGTTAACTCAGGGGCCGTTTTGACATTTTAAAAAACGCCGCCGACGCGACGTTTAGTTGAATTTTATGAGGCTTCAAACATGGTACCTGTGGTCGCGCTTGTCGGGCGCCCTAACGTTGGAAAATCCACTCTTTTTAACCGTTTAACACGCACCCGTGATGCGCTGGTTGCGGATTTCCCGGGGCTGACGCGTGACCGTAAGTACGGTCGTGCAGAAGTGGAAGGACGCGAGTTCATCTGTATTGATACCGGTGGTATTGACGGGACAGAAGATGGCGTTGAAACGCGTATGGCTGAGCAGTCTCTGCTGGCGATTGAAGAGGCGGACGTCGTGCTCTTTATGGTGGATGCTCGTGCAGGGCTGATGCCCGCGGACTCCGCTATCGCGAAACATCTTCGCTCACGCGAAAAGCCTACCTTCCTGGTGGCAAACAAAACTGACGGTATTGATGCCGATCAGGCCGTTGCGGACTTCTGGTCTTTAGGTCTGGGGAATATCTACCCGATCGCGGCGTCTCATGGCCGTGGCGTGACCAGCCTCCTTGAAACCGTGCTGCTCCCTTGGGTTGACGAAGTGAACCCACCGGAAGAAGTGGACGAAGACGCGGAATACTGGGCGCAGTTCGAAGCCAATGAAGCGGGCGAGGAAGAAGAGCCGGAAGACAACTTCAACCCGCAGGATCTGCCGATTAAGCTGGCAATCGTCGGGCGTCCTAACGTTGGTAAGTCTACACTTACTAACCGTATTTTGGGCGAAGAGCGTGTGGTCGTTTACGACATGCCTGGCACGACTCGTGACAGTATCTACATTCCGATGCAGCGTGACGAGCGTGAGTTCGTGCTCATCGACACCGCAGGCGTGCGTAAGCGCGGGAAAATCACCGATGTGGTGGAAAAATTCTCCGTTATCAAAACCCTGCAGGCCATTGAAGATGCCAACGTAGTGCTGTTGGTTATCGACGCGCGTGAAGGGATCTCCGATCAGGACCTCTCTCTGCTTGGCTTTATCCTCAATAGTGGGCGCTCACTGGTTATCGTCGTCAACAAATGGGACGGCCTGAGCAATGAAGTGCGTGAGCAGGTGAAAGAGACCCTGGACTTCCGTCTGGGCTTCATCGATTTCGCTCGTGTACACTTTATCTCCGCGCTGCACGGCAGCGGCGTAGGTAACCTGTTCGAATCCGTTCGCGAGGCATACGACAGTTCCACCCGTCGTCAGAGCACCGCCATGCTGACCCGTATCATGAATATGGCAGCAGAAGATCACCAGCCACCGCTGGTGCGTGGTCGTCGCGTGAAGCTGAAATATGCGCACGCCGGTGGTTATAACCCACCTATCGTCGTGATCCACGGTAACCAGGTGAAAGACCTGCCGGATTCATACAAACGCTACCTGATGAACTACTTCCGTAAATCACTGGACGTGATGGGTACGCCTATCCGCATTCAGTTCAAGGAAGGGGAAAACCCGTTCGCGAACAAGCGTAACACCCTGACGCCAAACCAGATGCGTAAGCGTAAGCGTTTGATTAAGCACATTAAGAAAAGCAAATAACACACGTTTATCTCGCTAAAACCCGCGCCAGTCGCGGGTTTTTTTATCTCTTTCTGCCGCCGTGGTATCCGGTGTGATGTCAATCACTATTCACTTTCAACCACGTATAAATCTAATAAAGTAGACAATCGTCGAATTTTCATCTTAAAGTCCAGGGTTCGGTACTAGACAAAACTAGCGCCTGGTTATCAAATGGTTAACCAACTTTTCGCCGCATGTAAAAAATCGGCCAGATACGTAACTGGCCGGCGTACCTGCTGGCGTTTACAAGCACGACGACATACCTTCTCGGGAGAATTATGCAATCCTCTGTTAATCAAAAAGAAAGCCGAACGTTCTTCGGCCATCCTTACCCGCTCGGTTCGCTGTTTTTCACCGAAATGTGGGAGCGTTTCTCGTTTTACGGCATACGCCCGCTGCTGATCCTCTTTATGGCCGCTACCGTGTACGACGGCGGGATGGGGCTGGCGCGTGAGAACGCCTCGGCGATTGTCGGCATCTTTGCCGGGACGATGTACCTCGCCGCGCTGCCGGGCGGCTGGCTGGCAGATAACTGGCTCGGCCAGCAGAGAGCCGTCTGGTATGGCTCGATCCTGATTGCGCTCGGCCACCTGTCCATTGCGCTTTCTGCTTTCATGGGCGACAACCTGTTCTTTATCGGCCTGATGTTTATCGTGCTCGGCTCCGGTCTGTTCAAGACCTGTATTTCGGTCATGGTCGGCACGCTGTATAAAAAGGGCGATGCGCGTCGTGACGGCGGTTTCTCACTGTTCTACATGGGCATTAACATGGGCTCGTTTATCGCGCCGCTGATCTCCGGCTGGCTGATCAAATCCCATGGCTGGCACTGGGGCTTTGGTATCGGCGGTATCGGGATGCTGGTCGCGCTGATCATCTTCCGCGTGTTTGCCGTTCCGGCAATGAAACGCTACGACAGCGAAGTTGGCCTGGACTCCACCTGGAACAGCCCGGTCGTGAAACGAAACGGTGTCGGCGCGTGGCTACTGGCGCTGGCCGTTGGCGTGGCGGTAATCGTCACCCTGATTGCTCAGGGCGTGATTGTGATTAACCCCGTCGCCGTGGCGAGCGTGCTGGTTTACGTGATTGCGGCGTCCGTTGCCCTCTACTTTATTTACCTGTTCATTTTTGCTGGTCTGAACCGCAAAGAGCGCGCCAGACTGTTGGTCTGCTTCATCCTGCTGGTCTCTGCCGCCTTTTTCTGGTCGGCGTTTGAGCAAAAGCCAACCTCGTTCAACCTGTTTGCCAACGACTACACTAACCGCATGATTGGCGATTTTGAAATCCCGGCGGTATGGTTCCAGTCGATTAACGCGCTGTTTATCATCCTGCTGGCCCCCGTGTTCAGCTGGGCATGGCCGAAGCTGGCGAGCAAAAACATTCGCCCGAGTAGCATCACTAAGTTTGTGATTGGCATTCTGTGTGCTGCCGCAGGTTTTGGCCTGATGATGCTGGCGGCGCAGAACGTGCTGAGCAACGGTGGGGCAGGCGTTTCACCGTTCTGGCTGGTAGGCAGTATCCTGATGCTGACGCTCGGTGAGCTGTGCCTTAGCCCGATTGGTCTGGCGACCATGACGCTGCTGGCCCCGGAGAGAATGCGCGGTCAGATGATGGGCCTGTGGTTCTGCGCCAGCGCACTGGGTAACCTGGCGGCGGGCCTGATTGGCGGTCACGTGAAGGCCGACCAGCTGGATATGCTGCCGGATCTCTTCGCGCGCTGCTCCATCGCGCTGCTGATTTGTGCCGCGGTGCTGATCGTCCTCATTGTTCCGGTACGCCGTATGCTGGAAAATGCCCAGACGAAACCGGCTGCCAACGCCTGATAACCCCTCGTTCTTGCCGGGGCAGGCGTTCTGCTCCGGCATGTTATTTAACGAGGCGATACTATGCTGTTAGGGTTTGTTGGTCTTGGTGCAGTAGTTGAAACGGCATATCTGCCGGCGCTGCGTAACCGTTTTGGCAGCTCGCTCCACCTCCTCGGGTTTGACCTTGACCCCACAAAGCAGCCGGAAGGCATCACTCGCTGCGCATCCCTCCCTGAGCTACTCGCTCAGCCTCTTGATACGCTGTTCATCACCACCGCATCCCTGCATCACCTCGAGGTGCTGGAACAGGCTCTCGCCTCGCCAGTAACGCGTGTTGTGGTCGAAAAACCGATCGTTGCGACGCTTTCCCAGATGGCCAGACTGAAAGCACTGCTGGCTCAGCCTGGCGCAGCGGACCGGGTGCTGGCGCTCGATCACTGGATGGCGCGCCTCGGCGCGGTGCGGTTCGCGCTGGTCAGCCATTTTTCTGAGATTGTCAGCATGGAAGGGTTTCTCCAGGAGCCAAGCGGGTTCAACGCTGCCGGAGAACCGGTAGCGCTCAATTTTGCCACCGGCGAGCCGGATAAGCGTACGCTTCGTCACCCGGACGGCGTCATTCTGGATATTGGGACCCATGTTCTGGCGATGCTGCGTGAAACGGTGCGCTATCTCGGTGGGCAGGATGACATGGCTCTGCAGGTGATGACCGCCCGCGATCGGCTGGGCCACGACATTACCCAGGGCGACCTGATCACGGCTGAGGGTGAAGCGCATCTTCAGGGGAGGGTAAGCGGTGTGCCGGTGAACATCTGGCTCAATAAATACGCGGGCCCGGCGGGCGGCCAAAAAGGGTTGCGGCTTTATCTGCGTGACGGGCGCATTATCAGCCACGACCGACGCGGTGCAGAGGACGTCGTGGAGCTGATTGACGGGGATGATATTCAGCGCTGGACCCTGCCCGGCGCGATTTACGAACACTGCCTTGCGGAGCGCGTTCTGGGCGCGCAAAGCCTGTTCAGGTGCGATCCGCAGGAGGTTAGCCGTACGACACAGCGCAGGCTCGATGAGGTTGAACTGCTTCTGAACCTGCAACAACGGCTGCGTGGAGCGCATTAAGCGCCCCGTGATACTATCGACGTAATACTGAACTGCTTTAGGAGTCATCATGACGATAACCTGCCCGGATTGCCATGCAGAGCTGGAGCCTCAGCACGGCGCGGCCCACTGCGCGCGCTGCAATAAAGACGTCGCGCTGGAAGCGCGTTGCCCCGAATGCCATAAGCCGCTCGAGGTATTAAAAGCCTGCGGTGCGGTGGATTATTTCTGCCAGAACGGCCACGGGCTGATCTCTAAAAAACGCGTGGAGTTTGTTCGGGCCGAAGGTTAATCGCACACGCAGCCTTCGCCTTTTCGCCACAGCTCAACCAGCGACTCGGGCGCTTCCTGTTCGGGCACCAGCACAATGATGTCGGCGTAGTGCGCCTGATTTTGTCCGGTCCAGATAATCTGGATGCGGAAATAGCGCTGGTCACCGCTGCCGGGTGAAGAGGCTTGCCCGGGCGGTTGACCGCGCGGGAAAGCCTGCTCCAGAATGCTCACCAGGCGCTGGCGCTGGGCCTCGTTAAGCGACGAAAGCGCGATGGTGCGCTGGCCGCTCAGCTTAGGGATAAACGCGACGCCGCCTTCCCGGGCCAGCTCAACTACGGCGTCATCCGTCAGTTCCGGAACCTGCATTTACAGTACTCCCACCTGTTCCCAGGCTTGTTTGATGGCCGCCCCAACGTCGCTTCCCGAACGCTTCTCTCCGTGGGCGATGGTCAGTTGCGCGAAGGCCGCAAAATCGGCATCCTGCGTCAGACTGCGATCGCACACGGTGTCGTACCAGGCATAGCCGGCTTTTTCCCAGGCATAGCCGCCCAGAGCCGTGGCGGCCAGATAAAAGGCGCGGTTAGGTATACCGGAGTTGAGATGTACGCCGCCGTTATCCTCGCGCGTTTTAATAAAATCTTTCATATGACCGGGCTGCGGATCTTTACCGAGCAGGGGATCGTTATAGGCCGTGCCGGGTTCCGCCATAGAGCGCAATCCTTTACCGTTAATGCCATCAGCCAGCAGACCTTCGCCAATCAGCCAGTCCGCCTGGTCGGCGGTTTGCTTAAGGTGATATTGCTTCACCAGCGAGCCGAACACGTCGGACAGCGACTCGTTCAGCGCCCCCGACTGTTCAAAGTAGATCAATCCGGCTTCGGTCTCGGTCACGCCGTGGCTCAGTTCATGCGCCACCACGTCGATGGCAATGGTGAAACGGTTAAAGATCTCCCCGTCGCCATCGCCAAACACCATCTGCTGACCGTTCCAGAAGGCGTTTTGATATTCCCGGCCATAATGCACGGTGCCGGTCAGGATCAGCCCTTTATTATCAAGCGAGTCACGCTGATATTCTTTCCAGAAGAAGTCATGGGTAATGCCTAAATAATCATAGGCTTCATCCACTGCAACATCACCGTTGGACGGCTGGCCTTCGTAACGCACCTGAGTACCCGGCAGCTCCTGAGTCTGTTTCGCGTCATAGATATCACGCTCAAGCTGACCGGTTTTATTGACGTGCGGCGCGGCGGGTTTGCCAGGCATATGCGCCATCAGCGTTTGCACATGGGTTAACGTCTGCCGGGCGCAACGCTGCTGTGGCTCCGAACCGCTTTCGATAATACGGCGAAGAATATAGGGGGGGATGACGCTGTGAAGATGGGGCATGCTGCTCTCCTTAGTAAAAAAGGGAATAGCAGCAGTATAGTTTGTAACCGGCGAAGATTTATCCGGTTTTACGCTGACGCGTTTTTTTCACCGGTTTGATCGCCTTCACTTCGCTCTCGACCCAGCCGTCTGAAAGCCGCGTCGTGAGCACATCCCCGGCCTTAATCTGTTTCGTTTGTTTCAGCACTTTGCCATCTGTCGCCGTGGTGACGCTGTAGCCACGCGCCAGCGTGGAGAGGGGGCTGACGGCTTCCAGATGGGTCACCGCGTTGCCAAAGCGTTCGCGGGTGGCGCTCAGGCGTGCACGGACATTCTCCGCGAGACGATATTCGAGCTGCTGAATGCGCGTTTGCGCGCGGTAGATTTTCGGCTGCGGATTTTGCTGGTTCAGGCGCTGGGCCATGCGCTGCTGGCGCGAGGTCGCACGTTTGAGCTGGCAGTCCAGCGCAACGTTCATGCGCTGGCGCAGGCGTTCCAGCACGGTTTGCTGACGCGCCAGACGCAGCTGCGGGTGCTGCTGCTGCAGACGATGGTAAAGCTGGGTGAAGCGGCGGGTTCTGTTGGCGAGGAAGTAATCCATCGCCATCTCAAGACGCTGCTGGCCGTTCTGGAGCTGACGCAGCAACTCCAGCTGGTTGCGGCTGACCACTTCCGCCGCCGCGGATGGCGTGGGGGCGCGGAGGTCCGCAACAAAATCCGCAATGGTGACATCGGTTTCGTGGCCGACGGCGCTCACAACGGGAATTACGCTTGCAAAGATTGCCCGCGCCACGCGCTCGTCGTTGAAGCTCCACAGATCTTCCAGCGAGCCGCCGCCGCGCCCGACGATCAGCACGTCGCACTCCTGACGGGCATTCGCCCGCTCAATGGCGCGCACAATTTGCCCGGGCGCATCGTCACCCTGAACGGCGGTCGGATAGATGATAACGGGCAGGGAAGGGTCGCGACGCTTCAGGACATGCAAAATATCGTGCAGGGCCGCCCCGGTTTTCGAGGTGATCACCCCCACGCAGTGGGCAGGTGTGGGCAGGGCTTTTTTGAACTGCTGATCAAATAAACCTTCGGCTGACAGCTTTGCTTTGAGCTGTTCATACTTCTGCTGCAATAAACCTTCACCCGCAGGCTGCATGCTTTCGACGATAATTTGATAATCACCGCGCGGCTCATACAGGGTAATATTGGCGCGCACCAGAACCTGCTGGCCGTGCTGAGGACGGAACGTCACCCGGCGGTTGCTGTTGCGGAACATCGCGCAGCGTACCTGGGCGGTATCGTCTTTCAGCGTAAAGTACCAGTGGCCGGATGATGGCTGGGTGAAGTTAGAAATTTCACCGCTGATCCAGACCTGCCCCATTTCCTGCTCAAGCAGCAAACGCACCGTCTGATTAAGGCGGCTGACAGTAAAAATTGAGGGAGATTGAGAGGATAACATGTGAGCGGGATCAAATTCTAAATCAGCAAGTTATTCAGTCGATAGTAACCTGCTGAGAGGCGATCGCAAGCATTTTTTTCAAAAAAGTGTAGATGCAATCGGTTACGCTCTGTATAATGCCACGGCAATATTTAACCACCCAGGTCAGAGATATTGCCCATGCTACGTATCGCTAAAGAAGCACTGACGTTTGACGACGTCCTCCTCGTTCCCGCTCACTCCACCGTTCTGCCGAATACTGCCGATCTCAGCACGCAGTTAACGAAGACCATTCGCCTGAACATTCCTATGCTCTCTGCGGCAATGGACACCGTGACTGAAGCGCGCCTGGCGATCGCCCTGGCACAGGAAGGCGGCATTGGCTTTATTCATAAAAACATGTCTATTGAGCGTCAGGCTGAAGAAGTTCGCCGCGTGAAAAAACATGAATCCGGCATTGTGTCTGACCCACAGACCGTTCTGCCAACCACCACCCTGCATGAAGTGAAAGCCCTGACCGAACGTAACGGCTTTGCTGGCTACCCGGTTGTGACGGAAGATTACGAGCTGGTGGGGATTATCACCGGTCGTGACGTGCGCTTTGTGACTGACCTGAACCAGCCTGTCAGCGTATACATGACGCCAAAAGAGCGTCTGGTTACCGTGCGTGAAGGTGAAACTCGCGACGTCGTGCTGGCAAAAATGCACGAAAAACGCGTTGAGAAAGCGCTGGTTGTCGACAGCAGCTTCCACCTGCGCGGCATGATCACCGTAAAAGATTTCCAGAAAGCAGAACGTAAGCCTAACGCCTGTAAAGACGAGCGTGGCCGTCTGCGCGTTGGCGCTGCGGTTGGCGCGGGTGCGGGCAACGAAGAGCGCGTCGATGCGCTGGTAGAAGCAGGCGTTGATGTGCTGCTGATTGACTCCTCTCACGGCCATTCCGAAGGCGTTTTGCAGCGTATTCGTGAAACCCGTGCGAAATATCCTGACCTGCAGATCATCGGCGGCAACGTCGCCACTGGCGCAGGCGCACGCGCGCTGGCTGAAGCCGGCTGCAGCGCGGTAAAAGTGGGTATCGGCCCTGGCTCCATCTGTACAACCCGTATCGTCACCGGCGTGGGCGTTCCGCAGATCACCGCCGTGTCTGACGCGGTTGAAGCGCTGGAAGGCACCGGTATCCCGGTTATCGCTGACGGCGGCATTCGTTTCTCAGGCGACATCGCTAAAGCTATCGCTGCGGGCGCGGCTGCCGTGATGGTCGGTTCTATGCTGGCCGGTACAGAAGAATCCCCGGGCGAAATCGAACTGTACCAGGGCCGTTCTTACAAATCCTACCGCGGGATGGGCTCCCTGGGCGCGATGTCCAAAGGTTCGTCTGACCGTTACTTCCAGACCGACAACGCGGCGGACAAACTGGTGCCGGAAGGTATCGAAGGTCGCGTAGCTTATAAAGGCCGTCTGAAAGAGATCATTCACCAGCAGATGGGCGGCCTGCGCTCCTGTATGGGCCTGACCGGCTGTGGTACCATCGACCTGCTGCGTACGAAGGCAGAATTCGTGCGTATCAGCGGTGCGGGTATCCAGGAAAGTCACGTTCACGACGTGACGATCACCAAAGAGTCCCCGAACTACCGCCTGGGCTCCTGATAAATTTCCACGCCCGGCTTTATGCCGGGCGATTTTGTTTCTCTTGCCTCGGAATTAGCGTCAATGACGGAAAACATTCATAAACATCGCATTCTCATCCTGGATTTTGGTTCTCAGTACACTCAGCTGGTGGCGCGTCGCGTACGTGAGCTGGGCGTTTACTGTGAGCTGTGGGCGTGGGATGTCACGGAAGCACAGATTCGCGAGTTTAACCCAAGCGGCATCATCCTTTCCGGCGGCCCGGAAAGCACCACCGAAGAGAACAGCCCGCGTGCACCGCAGTACGTATTTGAAGCGGGCGTGCCGGTCTTCGGCGTCTGCTACGGCATGCAGACCATGGCGATGCAGCTCGGCGGCCACGTAGAAGGCTCTAACGAACGTGAGTTCGGCTACGCGCAGGTTGAAGTCGTGACCGACAGCGCGTTGGTGCGCGGTATCGAAGACTCCCTGACCGCCGACGGCAAACCGCTGCTGGACGTGTGGATGAGCCACGGTGACAAAGTTACCGCCATCCCGTCTGACTTCGTGACCGTTGCCAGCACCGAAAGCTGCCCGTTCGCGATCATGGCGAACGAAGAAAAACGCTTCTACGGCGTGCAGTTCCACCCGGAAGTGACCCACACCCGTCAAGGGATGCGTATGCTGGAGCGCTTCGTGCGCGATATCTGCCAGTGTGAAGCCCTGTGGACCCCGGCAAAAATCATCGACGACGCCGTGGAGCGTATCCGCCAGCAGGTTGGTGATGACAAAGTGATCCTCGGCCTTTCCGGCGGCGTGGACTCCTCCGTTACCGCGATGCTGCTGCACCGCGCTATCGGCAAAAACCTGACCTGTGTGTTCGTGGACAACGGTCTGCTGCGCCTCAACGAAGCTCAGCAGGTGCTGGACATGTTCGGTGACCACTTTGGTCTGAACATCGTTCACGTGGAAGGCGAGAAACGCTTCCTGGACGCGCTGGCAGGCGAGAACGACCCGGAAGCGAAACGTAAAATCATCGGTCGCGTGTTTGTCGAAGTGTTCGATGAAGAGGCGCTGAAGCTGGAAGATGTGAAATGGCTGGCGCAGGGCACCATCTACCCGGACGTGATCGAATCGGCAGCTTCTGCTACCGGTAAAGCGCACGTCATCAAATCTCACCACAACGTGGGCGGCCTGCCGAAAGAGATGAAGATGGGCCTGGTTGAACCGCTGCGCGAGCTGTTCAAAGACGAAGTGCGTAAGATCGGCCTGGAGCTGGGTCTGCCGTACGACATGCTTTACCGTCACCCGTTCCCGGGGCCAGGTCTCGGCGTGCGCGTGCTGGGCGAAGTGAAGAAAGAGTACTGTGACCTGCTGCGCCGTGCCGATGCGATCTTCATTGAAGAGTTGCACAAAGCCGACCTGTACAACAAAGTGAGCCAGGCATTTACCGTGTTCCTGCCGGTTCGCTCCGTCGGCGTAATGGGCGATGGCCGTAAATACGACTGGGTTGTCTCCCTGCGCGCGGTTGAAACCATCGATTTCATGACCGCACACTGGGCGCACCTGCCGTATGATTTCCTGGGTCGCGTCTCTAACCGCATCATCAACGAAGTGAACGGCATTTCCCGCGTGGTGTATGACATCAGCGGTAAGCCACCGGCGACGATTGAGTGGGAATAATCTCCCCGGCAATCTAGACCCTTAGCCAGTAAAGCCCGCCTCTCGCGGGCTTTTTTTTATCCCGCTTATTCACTCGCCCGTTCAATCACCCGGGCAATCGCATCCGGCTGGCTCACCATGGAGACATGGCTTGCCGCGACCTCCGTGGTGGTGGCATGAAGGGTTTTCGCCATGGTGCGTTCCAGATCGGGGTTTATCATCCGATCGTTTTTGCTCACCACAAACCAGCTCGGTTTATCATGCCAGGCGGCATGCGTGATTTTTTCGCCAAACGCATCGGCCCGGATCGGACCCTGCGTTGCAGCAATGCGTTCCTGCTCAGCCGTTTTGACATCAGGCGCAAAGTCTTCTTTGACCGCTTTGAGGGGGAGATACAAATACCCGTCAGCCGTTTTAGCAATGCCCGCGCTCCCCGGCGGGGCAGGGTAGCTCCCCACCAGGTCCGCCGTCGACTGACCGGAGTCCGGAGCAAACGCTGCCACGTACACCAGCGATGTCACCCGGGCATCGTTACCCGCCTCGCTAATCACTGTGCCAGCCCACGAGTGGCCAACCAGCGTAACCTTACCGTGCGCCCGGGCGATGGCGCGCCGGGTCGCGGCTACGTCATCGTGTAGGGAGGTGAGCGGCAGCTGTACGGCAATGACCTCCCTTTGCTGTTCCTGCAGACGGCTAATCACCTTATTCCAGCTGCTGCCATCCGCAAATGCGCCATGCACCAGCACTACGCTTGAATGGCTCTCCGCTAACGCACTGGCAGAAAGTGCCAACAGGCCAGCCGTTAATACAGACAGTGCTTTCATCTTCAGGCTCCTTAAAAGTGATGAACCGGGGCGTGCGGCGGCACGGTGAATTCAACGGTTTTGTGATCGATGGGTTTGTGCGTAGGGTCGGCCAGAATAAGGGTGACCTTGTGCTTGCCGGCTGGCAGGCCCACGAGGATCACCGGTTCACCGCTGGCATCTGCCCAGTGCCAGGGGGCATCGTCGACGATGACGTGGATATGGCCGATACGTGGCGTGACGTTCAGCGCCTCCGGGCCAAAGACGGGCTCAATGCGCAGGTTTTCGGCGCGGTACTGAATAAACACGGCCCCCTTGCTCAGTGGCCCCGCGAGCGGCGGATCGACAATTAGCCTGGCGGGTGGCTGAGGTTTTTCAAGTGGCGCTACGGCTGCCGGGCCATTAACGTCGGCGGCGCTCAGGCCATCTAACGGAGCGGCTATGGCGCTACTGGCGGTGACCAGCGCAATGAAGGGGATTAAATAGCGACGAATCATCTCTGTCTCTCCTCATAATGACGACAGAGACAGAAGACCATTTTGATGTATCAGGTATATGTGCTGCAGGCGGGTTTTTGTACCGGTTTGTCAGCATGGCAAGCCGGATACACTGCGATACAGTGTCTTACCTGTTAAGGCGGACGTCAGCGTTCGGGCGTTTCGACGGTGAGGCTGGATTGCTGGGTCTGAATTTTGTCCTGATGGTGATACCAGGCGCCAATGGAGGAATAAACAAAGCGGCCAAAGAAAAACAGGAAACTGATAAGCAGTATGACGCGGGTCATGCGGGTGTTAAATCGGTGTCGTTTGTGCATACGCGGGGCCTGACTCACGTTGTTTTTCCTGGGTTTACCCGTTTGGGCGATACGGCTATTAAGGCACAGCGGGAAGCAAGGGTCAATTCCGGAATGTGTAAAAAATAGTCAGTTCAGCATTATTTGTTGCTAATCAACTCATTACCCCGGTAAGCAAGCATAAAAATCGTAAGAAACCTTTCTACAAATAATTTTATTTGATTTACATCAACGGTTTCCTGCCACTGATCACTAAAATCCTTCCTCCATTGTGATGCACAGGTTTTCACAGTGTGACTGACACGTCAGGTTGGATGCCTGTCTTTATTTACCCTCAGGAGAACACAGGGTTTAACCGGGCATCTATGAAAATTATCTCCTTTCTGAAGCACAATAAAGACCGCTGGTGGGCGCTTCCCCTCGTTTTGCCTCCCGTTTTGCTGCCGCTGCTCAGCATGTTTAACACTTATACGCAGCTGAACGAAAGCGTTGTTGTGCTTTACTATTTTCCCCTCTCGTTCTTTCTGGCGATGATGGTGATTTTTGACCTGGCCGCGCTGCCGGGCATCGTTCTGTCCCTGTTTTATCGCTACTATCCCGCCGTTAGCCTGTTTGAAACCTGGGCGAGCGTGCTCCATTTTTTAGTCCCGGTCGTGCTGAGTTGGGGGGGATACCGCGTGTTTGCGCCGAAACGCAACCGGGTTTCCTATGGCAACGTGTATCTGATGGCCCAGCGCCTGTTCTGGCAGGTGTTCTGCCCCTCCACGCTGTTTCTGCTGTTCTTCCAGTTTGCGGTCTATCTCGGGGTGTATGAAAGCCGCCAGAGCATGGCGGGTCTTAACCCGCTGAATATTCGCACGTTGATCAACTATCAGGCGCTTCTGGTGAGCGGGCTGACCGCGGTTCCGTTCAGCTTTTTGCTGATTCGTATCATACGCAATCCGCATTACCTCAGAGGGTACATATCGCAAAGCCGCGCGCAAATTGACGGTAAAGTGATGGTGGCTGAGTTTGTGTTGTGGGCTGCGCTGCTGGGCGGATTACTTTCGCTGCTGCTAATGCCCATGAATGAGAACAGCACCATTTTCAGCACCAACTACACGCTGTCGCTGCTGATGCCGGTGATGCTCTGGGGCGCAATGCGCTTTGGCTATAAGCTGATGTCGGTGATTTGGACCCCGGTCCTGCTGGTGTCGATCCACTATTTCTATCGCTATATTCCCGTAAACCAGGGGTATGACATCCAGCTGGCTATTACCTCGTCCAGCTATCTGGTCTCCTCTTTTGTGGTGATTTACATGTCCATGCTGGCCACCCGCCAGCGGGCCATCAATATTCGTTCCCGCAGGCTGGCGCTTCTCGACCCGGTGGTTCACATGCCAAACCTGCGGGCGCTGTCCCGCGCGCTGAGTAAATCGCCCTGGTCCGCGCTCTGTTTATTGCGCATTCCTGAACTGGAGGTACTCGGGCATAACTACGGGGTGCTGTTGCGGATCCAGTACAAACAGCAGCTGGCCGCGTGGATTAACCACGCTCTGCTGCCGGGGGAGTGTGTCTATACGCTGACCGGCTACGATCTGGCGATTCGTATGGGCACCGAATCTCACCAGGAACGCATCGTCGCGCTGGATGAGCGTATCAAACTGTTCCGCTTCATCTGGGATGGTATGCCGCTCCAGCCGCAGGTGGGCATAAGCTACTGCTACGTGCGTTCTCCGGTTAATCATCTTTATCTGCTGCTGGGGGAGCTCAGCATCATCGCCAATCTGTCGCTTTCAAGCCATCATCCTGAAAGCCTTCAGCAGCGCGGGGCTATGCACCTGCAGCGTAACCTGAAAGAGAAGGTCGCGATGATGAACCTGCTTCAGCGGGCGCTGGAAGAGGATAAGTTCACCCTGATGGTGCAGCGGGTCAGGGGCTTACGCGGGGATCACTATGATGAAGTGTTGCTGCGGATGTTGGACGAGCAGGGCGAGCTGATCTCTCCCGATCGCTTCCTGCCGGTTGCCCAGGAGTTTGGTCTGTCGTCTCGCGTGGACTTATGGGTGCTGGAGCGGACGCTGCAATTTTTAGCGGATTATCGCGACAGGCTACCCGCCCAGCGTTTTGCGATCAACCTTGCGCCGTCTACCGCGTGTCGCACGCAGTTCCCTCAGGAAGTGAAGCAGCTTCTGACGAAGTATGGCGTGGAGGCCTGGCAGCTGATCGTCGAGATCACCGAGTGCGGATGTTTCGGTAACGGATCAGAGCAGGCGACGCAGACGCTCAGCCAGCTGCAGGCCATGGGAGTGCGCATTGCGATCGATGATTTCGGCACCGGATATGCCAGCTATGCCCGCCTGAAAAGCGTGGATGCTGATATCCTCAAAATCGATGGCAGTTTTATTCGCAATATCGTCAGCAACAGTCTGGATTACCAGATTGTGGCCTCGATTTGCCACCTGGCGCGCATGAAGAAAATGCTGGTAGTGGCGGAGTACGTCGAGACAGAAGAGATACGTAGCGCGGTTCACGCGCTAGGTATCGATTATGTGCAAGGTTACCTGATTGGTAAGCCGGTTGAGATGGCGTCTTTACTGGACGCTGAGGCGCTGCCCGCAACCGCGTAGGCCGCTATGCTGCGGCCTCGGCGCTCTCTTCTTCAATCTTCAACAGCCAGCCGGTGACCGCTTCCCAGTATTGCTGCTCTTTTTCCAGATCTAGCAGTACCAGCGCGTTCTGGCTAAACCAGCCGTGCGGGAAGCTCAGCGTCCAGTGATGATCGTCCGTTTTGAGCTTTAACGTCGGCGGGGTCGTGGTGGCCTGACGCTGGTTGTTAAGCAACACGCCAAGTCGCAGGAGCTGAATAAGCGGCAGAAACTGCTTTTTCTTGAACAACGTAAAGCGCGGCAGATCGTCGAGTTTGATCGCTTTGCGGTGATAGCGCACCAGCGTCGCCATCATGCTCTGCTGCTCCTGGTTAAAGCCCGGCAGATCGCTGTTTTGCAGAATGTACGCCGAATGACGGTGCATGCCGCTGTGGTTTATGTTCAGCCCCACCTCATGCAGCATGGCAGCCCATTTCAGCAGCGCTTCCAGCTGCGGATGTGCCAGCTTAGGATTCTGCTCGTGCCACTGCTCGTACATCTGAACCGTGGTTTCCAGCACGCGCTTTGCCTGCTCACGGTCGATGTTGTACTGGTTCGCCAGGCTTTGCGCGGTACGGCTGCGAATGTCCTGATGACGGAAGCGGCCTTCCATTTCATACAGCACGCCCTCACGCAGCGCGCCGTCCGAGAGACGCAGCTCTTTGATCGCCAGCGCATCAAACACGCCGCACAGAATGGCGAGGCCAGGCACGAACACGGCTTGACGATCGTCGGACAGCCCCGGCAGGCTTAAGGCGTCAAAGCTTTTATATTTGAGCACCTCTTCGGTCAGCATCACCAGACGTTCAGGGGTAATAAAACCGTCTTTTTCGCCCAGCGCCAGCAGCACCTCATGTGCGGCCTTGATCGAACCCGAGGCACCCAGCGCCACGTTCCAGCCCTGAATACGGTACTGCCAGGCCAGATTTTCCAGTTTTTGTACCGCAGCCATGCGCGCGCGCTGGAAATTCTCGCGGGTGATGGTTCCGCCCGGGAAGTACATCTGCGCGAAGCTGACGCAGCCCATGCGGCGGCTCTCCACCAGACGCGGCTCGAAGTCTTCACCAATCACCAGTTCCGTGGAACCCCCGCCGATATCAATCACCAGCTTGCGGCCTTTTTCCGGCTGCGTGTGCTCCACGCCCATGAAAATCAGGCGCGCTTCCTCGTTACCCGAGATGATCTCAATCGGATAGGGGATGACCTTTTCCGCACGTTTAAGAAACTCCGGCGCATTCAGCGCCTGGCGCAGGGTGTGTGTGCCCACGATGCAGACGCTGGAGGGCGAGAAGCCCTGCAGACGTTCGGCAAACAGCGACAGGCAGTTTAAGCCACGCTCCATGGCTTCTTCGCTCAGCATGCTGTTTGCATCCAGACCGTCGGCCAGGTGCACGCGCTGCTTCAGACGGCCAATGATCTGCATCGCGCCATCCACCTCACGGGCGATGACCATGTGGAAACTGTTAGAACCAAGATCGACCGCAGCGAACTCCTGCGGGCGTGGTGTCTTATCATTTATCGGCATAGGTTAATCGGGTTGCTCGAGTGATTTGATATAGTCGTAAATCGCCAGTTGGGACCGCACTTTACGGCGGTTGCCGCGCGGAACATAGCGGTTACTCAGTTCTTTATCGATATAGCGTGCTTTCACCGTATCGCTAAACAAAATCTCGATGATGTCGAGGATCTGCTGCTTCAGACGTGGGTCAAGCAGCGGGGCCGCAACTTCAATTCGATAATCAATATTGCGCGTCATCCAGTCCGCAGAGGAGAGATACACCTGCTTATCGCCTGCGTTATCGAAAATATAGACCCGATCGTGTTCCAGATAGCGGTCAACGATGCTGATGACGCGAATATTATCGCTGATACCTTCCAGCTCCGGGATCAGAGAACACATGCCGCGGATCAGCAGGTTCACCGGCACGCCTGAACCGGAGGCGGCGTAAAGACGATCCACCAGGCCTTTATCGACCAGGTTGTTGAGCTTCAGCGTAATGCCGGACGACAGCCCTTTCTGCGCGTTGGCGATCTCTTTATCGATCATATCGTACAGCAGGCGGCGCGAGTTCTGCGGTGAAACCAGCAGATAGTCGAAGCTCACCGGACGGTACGGGTTCTCAATAAAGTTGAACACCCGGCGCACCTCGTTGGTGATGCGCGCATCGGCGGTCAGCAGCGAGTAGTCGGTATAAATTCGCGCGGTTTTCTCGTTAAAGTTTCCGGTACCGATGTGAGCATAACGCACCACGTCGTCTCCCTCTTTACGGGAGATAAGGAATAGCTTGGCGTGAATTTTCAGTCCCGGCGCGGAGAAAATTACGTGCACGCCCGCTTCGGTCAGGCGGCGCGCCCAGTGGATATTTGCTTCTTCGTCGAAACGCGCCTGCAGTTCCACCACCACGGTCACTTTCTTGCCGTTGTGCGCGGCGTGGATCATCGCGTCGATGATGCGGGAATCTTTCGCCACGCGGTAGATGTTGATTTTGATCGCCAGCACGTTCGGGTCAAACGACGCCTGACGCAGCAACTCCAGCACATGCTCGAAGGTGTGGTACGGGTAGTACAGCAGCACGTCGCGCTCGCGAATGGCGTCAAACCCGTTGCGGAACTTATCGAACCAGATGTGGCGCAGGCGGGGCAGCGGTTTATTCACCAGATTGGCCTTGCCGACGTTCGGGAAGCCAATAAAGTCTTTAAAGTTGTGATAACGCCCGCCGGGGATAATGGAGTCGTAGCGGGAGATGGTCAGCTTATCGCGCAGCATTTCGACCATCGCGTCCGGCATATCGCGCTGATAGACAAAGCGCACCGGCTCGGCCGTCAGACGCTGCTTCAGGCTTGAAGACATCAGCTCCATCAGGCTGGCTTCCATCTCGTGCACCAGGTCATATTCGGCGTCACGGGTCATCTTCATCGAGTAGGCGTTTAACGCATCGTAATCGAAGAAGCCTTTGAAGATATCATCCAGACAGTAGCGCAGGATGTTGTCCAGCAGGATCATCGGCTTGCGGCGGCGCGGGGTTTCCGGCGGCAGGTTGACAAAGCGCGGCACTTTGTCGGACGGAATTTCCAGCAGCGCGTAGCTGATGTTGTCGCCACGAATGATCTCCACCGCCAGATAGGTGTAATCGTCTTTCAGGAACTGCACCAGATCCGTTTCGCGATTGATCAGAATCGGGGTGATGTGCTGGCGCAGATAATGTTTGAAATAGTGACGAAGCCAGCTCTGCTGGTTGACGGAAAGCTGGCGTTCGTTGATCAGGAAAATTTGATTGCGGGCCATTTCCAGCAGCAGCTCGTTGTAAAGGCCATCAAATTCCTGATCGGCTTTCATCACGCGAGACTGTATTTTGCCAAGCAGATGGCGCGAGTGCGAGTTTAAACCCTGTTCTTCACTGATGATGATGCGGCGTTTAAGCTCGGCAAAGCGGACTTTATAAAATTCATCCAGGTTATTGGAATAAATACCCAGGAAACGCATACGCTCAATCAGCGGGTTACTTTTATCCGCCGCTTCCTGAAGCACGCGCTCGTTGAAGGCTAACCAACTCAGCTCTTTCTCAATGTATAACTTTTCCTGACCCATTACAGCTCACACTCCAGTTCATTCACAGGACGTGGTAAATCCGTCTCGTCCTTATTATGGCGAGCATTTCCACGATATGTCCAACAGTGCCAGAAAAGTATGACAGTTATTTTTTTTGTTGGGGATTTTAGAGGGTTGGAGAAGGAAGTATCGGGTAATGCACTCTGTAGGTCGGGTAAGCGTAGCGCCACCCGACATAACAAACTACTCTTTTGCCGCATAGCCCTGCGGGGGTAACATCACGCCGTCCAGCCAGGCGGCGCCGTCGCGCATCACCAGACGCCCGTCGACAAACCAGCTTACCACCAGCGGGTAGATGGCGTGCTCCTGCGTCTGCACGCGTTCGGTCACATCATCTTCGTTATCGCCCTCAAAGACCGGGACCTTCGCCTGCAGGATCACCGGGCCGCCGTCCAGCTCGTCGGTGACGAAGTGTACGGACGTGCCATGCTCCTCATCGCCGTTCTCCAGCACCTGACGGTGGGTGTGTAAACCGGGATATTTCGGCAGCAGGGAAGGGTGAATATTGAGCAGACGCCCGGCGTAGTGCGAAACAAACGCCGGGCTCAGAATGCGCATGTAACCGGCCAGTACCACAACATCTGGCGCATAGGCGTCAATTTCCTGCACCAGTTCGCGGTCGAAGGCTTCCCGCCCGGAAAACTGGCTGGCTTCCAGCGCATGCGCGGGAATATTCGCTTCCCGCGCCCGCTCAAGGCCGAATGCGTCGGCCTTGTTGCTGAATACTGCCCGAATGGTGCCATTGATTTTCTTCTGTTTGCAGGCATCAATTATCGCCTGCAAATTGCTTCCGTTACCGGAAATGAGCACCACAATGTTTTTCATTCAATGACCACACGCTGTTCGGAATCGGATGCTTTGATAATACCGATTTTCCAGGCGTTTTCACCTTTCTCATTCAGAAGCTTAACCGCGTTATCCGCTTCGCTTGCAGGCAGGGCGATAACCATCCCTACGCCGCAGTTAAAGGTGCGGTACATTTCATGAGAACTGACGTTGCCTGCGGTCTTCAGCCAGTTAAACACGGACGGCCACTGCCAGGAGGATTCGTCGATCACCGCCTGGGTATTATCCGGCAGCACGCGCGGAATGTTTTCCCAGAAACCGCCGCCGGTCAGGTGGGCGATGGCGTGAACGTCTACGTTCTCAATAAGTTCCAGCACGTTTTTCACGTAGATGCGGGTCGGAGCCAGCAGGTGATCGGCCAGCGGTTTGCCGTCAACCTCGGTGGTCAGCGGGTCACAACCGCTCACTTCGAGGATTTTACGCACCAGGGAGTAGCCGTTAGAGTGCGGGCCGCTGGAGGCCAGCGCCACCAGCACATCGCCGTCAGCCACTTTGCTGCCGTCGATGATTTCTGATTTTTCTACCACGCCGACGCAGAAGCCTGCGACGTCATAATCTTCGCCGTGATACATCCCTGGCATTTCGGCGGTTTCGCCACCTACCAGCGCGCAGCCTGACTGCAGGCAGCCTTCGGCAATCCCGTTAATTACGCTGGCTGCGGTATCTACGTCCAGCTTGCCGGTGGCATAGTAGTCGAGGAAGAACAGCGGCTCTGCGCCCTGTACCACCAGGTCGTTAACGCACATCGCCACCAGATCGATACCGATCGTGTCGTGACGCTTAAGATCCATCGCCAGGCGCAGTTTTGTGCCCACGCCATCCGTACCCGAGACCAGAACAGGTTCACGATATTTTTGCGGCAGCGCGCACAGTGCGCCGAATCCACCCAGTCCACCCATCACTTCAGGGCGGCGGGTTTTTTTCACCACACCTTTGATTCGGTCAACCAGCGCATTACCTGCGTCAATATCAACACCGGCATCTTTGTAGCTGAGAGAAGTTTTGTTGGTCACGGCTCAAGTCCCCACGCGATTGCATAGCTAGTAAGAAAAATCGGCGCAATTCTAACAGTCCAGGCAAACGTTTGCGAGCCTATTCTCGGCGCGAGGATCTTTTTTTCCCTGCGGCCCGCCAGCAGCGTCAAACTTGACTCTGTTCACGAAAATGAAACCGGTTTCGGTTAACTGCTTGCAACCCGTTATCCCTTTGCACATCATCAGAGTGAAACCGGTTTCTGTAATTGTTTTTGCAGAAGATAACGCAGAATGAGGGAAAGAGAATGCCAGGATTTAAAGAAGGTTTTCTGTGGGGTGGGGCCGTGGCGGCACACCAGCTTGAGGGCGGCTGGAAAGAGGGCGGTAAAGGGGTTAGCGTCGCTGACGTCATGACCGCAGGCGCGCACGGTGTCCCGCGTGAAATCACCAACGGCGTCCTGCAGGGGAAGAACTACCCTAACCATGAAGCCATCGATTTCTACCATCGCTATAAAGAAGACATCAAACTCTTTGCCGAGATGGGATTTAAATGCTTCCGTACCTCTATCGCCTGGACGCGCATCTTCCCGAAAGGGGACGAGCTGGAGCCAAACGAGGCGGGCCTGAAATTCTACGACGACCTGTTCGACGAGTGCCTGAAGTACGGTATCGAACCGGTTATCACCCTTTCTCACTTCGAGATGCCTTTCCACCTGGTCACCGAATACGGCGGCTGGCGCAACCGTAAGCTGATCGACTTCTTTGTCCGCTTCGCGAAGGTCGTTTTCGAGCGTTATCAGCATAAAGTGAAGTACTGGATGACCTTTAACGAGATCAACAACCAGGCAAACTTCCACGAGGATTTTGCGCCGTTTACCAACTCCGGGCTGAAGTATGAGCCGGGCGAAGACCGCGAGCCGGTCATGTTCCAGGCCGCCCACTACGAGCTGGTGGCGAGTGCCCTGGCGGTGAAAGCCGGGCGCGAGATTAACCCGTCGCTGCACATCGGCTGCATGATTGCGATGTGCCCGATCTATCCGCTGACCTGCGCGCCGGACGACATGATGATGGCGATGAATGCCATGCATCGTCGTTACTGGTTCACCGATGTGCATGTGCGCGGCGCGTATCCGCAGCACCTGCTCAACTATTTTGCACGTCGTGGCTTCGCGCTGGATATCACTGAGGAAGACAACATCGCGCTCAAACAGGGCTGCGTGGATTACATCGGTTTCAGCTATTACATGTCCTTCGCGACCAAGGCGACGGCAGACAACCCACAGCTGGATTACGACGAGAGCAAAAGCCTGGTCTCCAACCCGTACGTGCAGAAATCCGACTGGGGCTGGCAGATTGACCCGGTGGGCCTGCGCTACTCCCTGAACTGGTTCTGGGATCACTATCAGCTGCCGCTGTTTATTGTTGAGAACGGCTTTGGCGCAATCGACGTGCAGGAGAGCGACGGCACGGTAAACGACCAGTACCGCATCGATTATCTGGCCGCGCACATCAGCGAGATGAAAAAAGCGGTGGTGGAAGATGGCGTTGATCTGATGGGCTATACCCCGTGGGGCTGTATCGACCTGGTTTCTGCCGGTACCGGCGAGATGAAAAAACGCTACGGCTTTATCTTTGTGGATAAAGATAATGAAGGGAACGGCACGCTGAACCGCAGCAAGAAAAAATCGTTCGACTGGTATAAGCAGGTGATTGCCAGCAACGGCGATAACCTTTAACAGCCGGGTGGCGCTAACGCTTACCCGACCTACACTACACGTAGGCCCGCGTAAGCGTAGCGCCACCGGGCAGCACCTCGCACTAAAGCCGGAGCTTGCCTCCGGCTTTTTTGTTTTTGATTGATATATGTCAAGCAAGATGGGTATGGCACAATCCGAAAAAAGCGGTATAATCCCGCGATTTTTTTGCGGATGCCGCCTCAGAGGAGAAAGAGAATGAAGATTGTGGAAGTGAAACACCCGCTCGTTAAACACAAGTTGGGCCTGATGCGTGAGCATGACATCAGCACGAAGCGTTTTCGCGAACTGGCTTCTGAAGTGGGCAGCCTGCTGACCTACGAAGCGACCTCTGACCTGGAAACGGAAAAAGTGACCATCGAAGGCTGGAACGGTCCGGTACAGGTTGAGCAAATCAAAGGCAAAAAAATTACCGTTGTGCCGATCCTGCGTGCCGGTCTGGGCATGATGGAAGGCGTGCTGGAGCACGTCCCAAGCGCGCGTATCAGCGTAGTGGGTGTCTACCGCGATGAAGAGACGCTGGAGCCGGTTCCGTACTTCCAGAAGCTGGTCTCTAACATTGACGAGCGTATGGCGCTGGTGGTTGACCCTATGCTGGCGACCGGCGGTTCCATGATCGCCACCATCGACCTGCTGAAAAAAGCAGGCTGCAGCAGCATTAAGGTGCTGGTACTGGTTGCCGCGCCGGAAGGTATCGCGGCGCTGGAAAAAGCCCACCCGGACGTTGAGCTGTACACCGCCTCAATCGACCAGGGGCTTAACGAGCACGGGTACATCATCCCGGGGCTTGGCGATGCCGGCGACAAAATCTTTGGTACCAAATAATCGAATAACGATAAAAAAGCCGACTTTGATAGTCGGCTTTTTTTTGAATAAAAACACCCACAACACTGTTCAGAGGAAAACACTATGACGCGCCGTACTATCGGGGTGAGTGAAAGACCGCCGCTTTTACAGACTATCCCGCTTAGTTTGCAGCATCTGTTCGCCATGTTTGGCGCAACCGTGCTGGTGCCTATGATTTTTCATATTAACCCGGCCACCGTGCTGCTTTTCAACGGCGTGGGAACGCTGCTGTATCTCTTCATCTGTAAGGGGAAGATCCCGGCGTATCTGGGGTCGAGCTTTGCCTTTATCTCCCCGGTGCTGCTGCTGTTGCCGTTGGGCTATGAGGTGGCGCTCGGCGGTTTTATCATGTGCGGCGTGCTGTTCTGTCTGGTCTCTTTCATCGTCAAGAAAGCCGGTACGGGCTGGCTGGATGTGATGTTCCCGCCTGCGGCGATGGGCGCAATCGTTGCCGTCATTGGCCTTGAGCTGGCGCGAGTGGCGGCAAACATGGCGGGGCTGCTGCCTGCCGACGGCCAGTCACCGAACTCGAAAGCCATTATCATCTCGCTGGTGACGCTGGGCGTTACGGTGTTTGGCTCCGTGTTGTTCCGCGGTTTTCTGGCGATTATCCCGATCCTGATTGGCGTGCTGGCAGGCTACGCGCTCTCCTTCGCCATGGGTATCGTCAATACCGACCTGATTGCTAACGCGCACTGGTTCGCACTGCCTACCTTCTATACCCCACGCTTCGAATGGTTTGCGATTTTGACGATTCTGCCAGCCGCGCTGGTGGTTATCGCGGAACACGTAGGTCACCTGGTGGTCACGGCGAACATCGTGAAGCGCGACCTGATCCGCGACCCGGGTCTGCACCGGTCGATGTTTGCCAACGGTCTCTCGACCATTATCTCCGGCTTCTTCGGCTCAACGCCGAACACCACCTACGGCGAGAATATCGGCGTAATGGCCATCACGCGCGTCTACAGTACGTGGGTTATTGGCGGTGCCGCAATCATTGCTATTCTGCTCTCCTGCGTGGGCAAACTGGCTGCGTCGATTCAGGCCATCCCGGAGCCGGTGATGGGCGGCGTTTCTCTGCTGCTGTACGGGGTGATCGGTGCGTCCGGTATTCGCGTGCTGATTGAATCCAAAGTGGACTACAACAAAGCGCAAAACCTGATCCTCACCTCCGTGATCCTGATTATTGGCGTGAGCGGCGCGACGGTACACATTGGTGCGGCAGAGCTGAAAGGCATGGCGCTGGCGACCATCGTCGGGATTGCCCTGAGCCTGATCTTCAAGCTGATCTCCATCGTTCGTCCGGAAGAAGAAGTCCTGGATGCGGATGAGGGCGAGAAAACGTCTCATTGATCGTTAAACCGGGTGGGCGATCCGCCCGGTTCTCTCCTTGCGGGTTCCGTGATAAACTCGTTGCCGATTTTATGTGATATCTGGTTGAGGTATTTCTGAACGGACCGGCACAGCTCTCTCTGCCACTCTATCTCCCTGACGACGAAACTTTCGCGAGTTTCTGGCCGGGTGATAACCCCTCTTTACTGGCTGCACTGCAAAACGTGCTGCGTCAGGATCACAGCGGATACATCTATATCTGGTCACGCGAAGGCGCGGGGCGCAGCCATCTGTTGCACGCCGCCTGTGCGGAGCTTTCTGCGCGAGGTGATGCAGTAGGCTATGTGCCGCTGGATAAACGCACCTGGTTTGTGCCTGAAGTGCTGGAGGGAATGGAACATCTCTCGTTAGTCTGCATCGATAATATCGAGTGCGTGGCGGGGGATGAGCCGTGGGAAATGGCGATCTTCAATCTTTATAACCGCATACTCGAGTCGGGCAAAACCCGGCTGCTGATTACCGGCGACAGGCCGCCGCGCCAGCTTAACCTGGGGCTGCCGGATCTGGCATCCCGCCTGGACTGGGGGCAAATCTACAAGCTGCAGCCGCTGTCTGATGAAGATAAACTTCAGGCGCTACAGCTCCGTTCACGGCTGCGCGGCTTTGAGCTGCCGGAAGACGTCGGTCGCTTCCTCCTGAAGCGACTCGATCGTGAGATGCGCACTCTTTTCGATACCCTGGATCAGCTCGATCGCGCCTCTATTACCGCCCAGCGTAAGCTGACCATTCCGTTTGTGAAAGATATACTCAAGCTTTGAGTTTTTTGCCGGCCCGGTAAGCGCAGCGCCACCGGGCTTAAAGATCCCCCATCAGGTGCTCTACCAGCAGCGGAATCGGTCTTCCAGACGCCACGCTCCGTCCACCCTCACGCCATAACGCCGTTCCGCTGATATCCAGATGCGCCCACGGAATGGTCGGCGGGCAGAAGTGGTGCAGCAGCCAGGCTGCCGAGGCGCTGATTGCCGCGTTGTTGGTCGGCGTATTGCAGAGATCGGCTATCGCGCTGTCGGTCTGCTTTTTCAGCCTCGCGTCCAGCGGCAGCGACCAGACTTCGTCTGCGCACCGTTTTCCCGCCTGAGTCAGCGCTTCGCGCAGCGGTTCATCCTGGGTCATCAGCCCGCTCAGTTCATAGCCGAGTGCCTTCACCACCGCGCCCGTTAAGGTCGCCATATCGATGATGTAGCGCGCCTGCGGATGACGCTGGCTGGCCCAGGCAATGGCGTCCGCCAGTACCAGCCGGCCTTCGGCATCGGTGTTGTTGATTTCAACCGTCATGCCGTTACAGGCGCGGGCTACGCTGCCTGGCTGCATGGCGTTCGGCCCGATGGCGTTTTCTGCCAGCGCCAGCACGCCCATCATGCGCACGGGCAGCGCCAGTTCGGCGGCGGTGAGCATCAGGCCAAGCACGTTTGCCGCCCCGCACATGTCATACTTCATGGTGTACATGCCCGCGCCTTCCTTCAGCCACAGGCCACCCGTATCGAATGTAACGCCTTTGCCCACATAGCAGCGCACCGGGCCTTCCGACGCGCCCTCATAGTGGATGGCAAGCAGGCGCGGCGGGCAGGTCGCGCCTTTGCCGACGGCATGCAGCAGCCCCAGACCCTGCTCAACGATCGCGTTTTCATCAAGCACTTCACAGCGCAGCGCGGGGAAGGCGGCGCACAGCCGCTGCGCCTCTTCGACGACAAACTGCGGTGTACAACGATCGGCTGGCATATCCGCCAGCCGCCGGGCGGCGACCATACCGCGGGCAATCGCCTGCTGCTCGCGGAAAATCACCTCCAGCTTTTCCTGCTGTTGCGCCAGACACAGCGCGGTAATGTGGCGAACCCGCACCGCCGTGTCGTCCGTTTTCTTCAGATGCAGGTCGGCAAGCGTGTGCGCCTGGTTAAAGAGAAAACGCAGCACCTGGGCCAGGACAACCTCATCGATATCCGTGACGTCCAGCACCACATCGGCGCTGGCGGGCGAGGCCAGCAGCGGCCTGAGCGCGGTCAGCAAGCCTTCGGTCAGGCTGTCGTGCCAGAGCGCGTCCGGTAAAAGGGTGATGCGGGCAAACGGAGCGCAGCCAAATCGCGTATCCGCAACAGTCTTTTGCGCCTGCATATCGGCTATCAGCGCGGTATCCGGTAGCCACGTGCTGTTGCTTCGGGCAATCAGATGGCTGCGCGGTGTCGCGCTTTCAGGTGTGGTAATAAGATCCCAGGTAATCATCGTTAGTCCTCAATCGGCGCGCGAATGCGCTCGGCGTAGGCCTGCATCCACGCCTCGTCTACGGCCTGATAATGCGTTTTCTCGCGCAGGCGTTCGGTGCGAAATACGGTTAGCGGTTGATGGGCGGTGGCGACCACAAACGAGAAGGTTTTGATGTTGGTCGCCGCGCCGAATTCCCCTTTGTTGTTCATACACACCACCGAGAGATCTCCCACGCGGCCAAAGCGCGACATCAGCTTGTCTTCCAGTTCAAACACCACCGAGTCTGCCGCCTGCTGCGGCGTCATGCCCTGCGCCATGCGGCGAACAATTTCGTAGCTGGTGCAGCCTTTCATCAGGTCTTCGCCCACGCCCGTGGCGGTGGCGGCACCGGTTTCGCTGTCGCAGTAAAAACCCGAGCCGATAATGGGGGAGTCGCCCAGGCGGCCGCGTTTTTTCATAAACAGGCCGCTGGTGGAGGTGGCCACGCTCATCGATCCCTGCTTATCGAGGCCGATAATCCCGACGGTGTCGTGCCCGTCGTATGGGCTGAGACCTTTATCCAGCGTTTCACGGCAGCGCTTGCGGTAATGCTGCATCGCGCGGTCCGTGAGCATGGTTTTGTCGCTAAAGCCCAGGCTCAGCGCCCACTCGCGCGCGCCCTGGCCGACCAGCAGGCTGTTATAGCGCTGGCGGCTAAGCGCATGAGCCACGCGCACCGGGTTGGCAATATCCACCAGATTGCCCACGGCACCGAAAGCCAGCGTGTCGCCATCCATGTAGGCCGCGTCGAGTTCCACCTCGCCGTTTTCGGTTGGCAGGCCACCGTAACCCACGGATTTATAAAACGGGAAGTCCTCGACGGTGGCGACGGCATCCACCACCGCGTCGGCGACCGGTTTTCCCGCAGCCAGCGCGGACGCAGACTCCGTTACGCCCTCAAGCGCCATGCGCCAGGTTGCAATAATTCCCCACATGCTTTACTCCTGTTTTGCAAGGGTGGTGTCGGTTTGCGTAGCCGTGGTCAGTTCCGCTGCGCGGTACTGTTTGTCCACGATTCGCATGAAAGGCAGGTACAGCATGGCGCCAATCAGCAGGTTGATGAGTTGCATCACGCTGCCGCTCAGATGGCCAGTAACGATAAAACCGCTGATGACCGGGGGCAGGGTCCAGGGGATAAACACCCCGGTGGTGACGGCCACCGCGCCAATTTTCATCGCGACATACTGCACGGTGACCAGCACCAGCGGCACCAGGTTGAACGGGATGAGCATGATCGGGTTCATGATCACCGGCAGGCCAAACAGGATCGGTTCGTTGATGTTGAACACCGAAGCCCCTGCGCCTAAGCGCGCTACTTCACGCATGTTTTTACTGCGGGCGAAAATCAGCATCGCAATCACCAGCGACAGCGTGGCACCCGCGCCGCCCATCCAGATCATGTCAAAAAACTGTTCGGTGATAATGTGCGGCGGCGTTGTCCCGGCCTGAATGGCGGCGATATTGTCGGTCTGGTTCTCCATCCATAGCGGGCGAATGATGCCGTTGATCATCGAACCGGAGTTAATCCCCACCGACCACAGGATCGTGATGCTGAATACCGTCATCAGCGCGCCGAAATAGGAGGTGCCGTAGTGGCGAACCGGCGTGGCAACCACCTCATAGATGAACTGGTGAATGGTGTTGTAGTGGGTGTTTTCGAAGATGATGCGGATAACCAGCACCAGGATCATCACCAGCAGGGCAGGGATCAGTGCGGCGAAAGACTCCTGCACCGCAGGCGGCACGCCGTCCGGCATTTTGATGACCAGCTTTTTGCGCTTCAGCCAGCAGAACAGCTCCGTCCACAGCAGCGAGCCAATCATCGCCACGAACAGCCCTTTACTGCCAATCCACTCCACCGGCATAACGGTGATCCCGCCGTTTTCCGCCAGCTTGATAAACGGCGTGAGGATCAGAAATGCCACCAGCGCCAGAATCCCGCAGGAGATGCGATCTTCGCCGTAATGTTCCGCCAGGCGAAACGCCACGAGGAAGCTAATAAACAGCGACATGGTCGAAAACACCGCGTTAAACGGGATCTCGATAATGGCGCTCCAGCTTTCGCCGAAGGCCCGGGACATAAAGTGCTGATAGGCCTGATTCGGAAAGGATGAGATAACCAGCAGGATGGAGCCGACGATGATAAATGGCATGAACGAAACGTAGGCCCCGCGTATGGCACCGAGATGACGCTGCTGTGCCGTTTTGGCTGCCAGCGGCATCAGTTTTGCTTCAAGAAATCCCAGAACATTGTTCATTGTGAACTCCGTACAAGATTGAGTGGCGTTGTTTATGTTATGTCTGGTGATTATCAGTGAATCGCGGCGAGCGAAAGGTGAAATCGGTCACAAAGCATTCGCTGACGCACAATAAATCTCACAAGATTAGTTTCATGGAATGTTGCGATGGAAATTAAACTGCACGCCAATGCCACGACCACACCACGGGTTCGCCGCTACCTCCAGCAGTCGACGAAAAGCGACAGAGAGCTGGCGCAGGAGCTGGGAATTTCGGTTACCACCGTCAGGCGCTGGCGCAATCGCGAGCAGGTTGCCGATAACCATACAACGCCAAAAGTGGTACACAAAGCATTGAGACAGGAACAGGTTGCGCTGGTGAATGTGCTGCGCGATGCCACCAGTGCACCGCTCGATGAGCTACTGCTGCTGGTGAATGAGGGGCTGGGGATTGCGGTTTCGCGGGCGACGTTAAACCGCTATCTCGGGTCTGCCAGACAAAAGGGCGCGGCGCTGCAGGGCAAAAAGGCCCTGAAGGCAGGCATCATGCCGGATAAGCTTATGCTTTATCATCAGCCGCTGTCGCTGCATATGGACGATGGCGGTGAGCAGCATCTGCTGTGGGCGCGCGAACCGGTGAGCGGCTGGTGTCATGCCCGGCTCTATGCGGGACTGTCGCCCCAACTGCTCGCTCACTGGACGCAGGCGCTGCTGGCGGCATGCCCGGCCGATATCCAATGTGTTGAGACTTTTGGTTTTGACGTGTCGCTGCCCGGACAGGAGGTCACCGTAAAAGCGCATGCGCAAACACGCAGTGCCGTTCAGGTTACGGTGCCGTTACGTGAGATTATTCCGCGCGTGAGCGTCGAGCCAGCCGGAGAGTTACTCATTCAGCTGTGCGCGTTTTACAACCAGGGGAAAGCGCAGAAAAGGCTGGGGGACTGCACGCCGCAGGCGTTTCTTGAAGCGCTGCGGCGTAAGGATTAGAGGATCTCAAGCACCTGTTCCGGCGGGCGTCCGATACGCGCCTTGCCGTTTGCCACGACGATGGGGCGTTCGATCAGCTTCGGATTGTCCATCATCGCCTGGACAAGCTCATCTTCAGAGAGACGGGTGTTATCCAGACCGAGTGATTTATACAGATCGTCTTTCTGACGCATCAGTTCGCGCGCGCTGCCCATATCCAGCATACGCAGCAGCTGGCGGATCGTCTGCGCGTCCGGCGGCGTATCCAGATACAATACGATCTCCGGGTCAACGCCGTTAGACTTCAGCAGGCTGAGGGTATCGCGGCTCTTGGAGCAGCGGGGATTGTGGTAGATTTTTACCGCGTCTGTCATAACGTGCATTCTCCTTTGTTACATCTTTTCGTACGGCTTGAAGCGCTGCTGCAATCCGCGCAGCTGATCGATACGCGCATCGTAGCGCGCCTGCTGCAGGCTGCCGAGCTTAACCTGCGAACTGGCGCTGCTGAGCATTGAAATGGCCTGATCGAGACGGCCCACCAGCGCAAAGCCTTCGGCGCGCGCCGCCAGCTCCTGATCGCGGTTGCCGAGCTGCGCTTCCGCTTGCGCCAGCAGATCCCAGCCGTTTTGATCGTCTTTGTTATTAAAGGTGTAGCGGTTCAGGATCGCCGCCGCCTCGCGGGCCTGCCCACCCTGTAAGTAAGCGTTCGCCAGATTAAGCTGCAGTACCGGGTTGGTCCCCACCTCTTTCGCCCCTTTCAGACGGTTAATGGCATCGGTCGCTTTTTTCTGCCCCAGATCGATATCGGTCGCAAGGTCGAGGTACCACGGGTTGTTGGGGTCGGCGGCCAGCAGTGGCTGGAGGGCTTTACGCGCCTCATCGTACTTGCTGGCTTCCATCGCCTGCAGCGCCTGACCGTACCGGGCCGCATTTTTCTCGCGCACGTTGCCTTTTGCCAGGGCATCCAGCAGGTCGCTGGTGAGCTGGTTACGCCCGGAGTTGTACATCCCCAGGGTTCTGACCTTCGCCATGTAGAAATCCTGCGAAGACTGCACAACCACCGGGCGCATCTGGTTGGCGCGGTTGCGCGCATCCGACAGGCGGCTTTCCGGCAGCGGGTGCGTCAGCAGAATTTCGGGTGGACGCGACGAGTAGCGCGCCTGGTCGAGCAGTTTCTCCAGGAAGCTCGGCATCGCCTGCGGGTCAAAGCCCGCGCGCTGCAGCACCTGAATACCGATGCGGTCCGCTTCCTGTTCGTTTTGCTGGGTAAAGCTGATCATGCCCTGACGCGTGCCCGCCAGGGTGCCGGTCAGGGCGGCCATCCCCGCCTGCGGGCTGGCCATCGCCAGCAGGATGGAGCCGAGCGCGCCCACCCAGGTGAGCGGGGCGTTGCGCTTCTGGTCTTCCATCGCGCGGGCCAGGTGGCGCTGGGTGACGTGCGAAATTTCGTGCGCCATGACCGAAGCCAGCTGGCTTTCGTTATCGGAGTAGCGGAATAACGCCGAATGCAGCACCACGTTGCCCCCGAAGAAGGCAAAGGCGTTGATTTCGTCGTTATTGATCAAATAGAAGTGGAAGGGGGTCTTCACCGAGTTGGCGTGCGCGACGAGGCGCATCCCCAGGCCGTTAATGTATTGCACCAGCAGCGGATCGTTGATCAACGGCGCGCTGCCGCGCAGCTGGCGGACATAGTAATCACCCATTTGCATCTCCTGACCGATGGAGAGCGTGCTTCCTGCGGTGGTACCCATATCCGGCAAGGTATCGGCCGAGTCAGCGAAAGCAGGCGCTGCCTGACCCACCGTCAAC
Source organism: Enterobacter cancerogenus (assembly GCF_019047785.1). Lineage (NCBI taxonomy): Bacteria > Pseudomonadati > Pseudomonadota > Gammaproteobacteria > Enterobacterales > Enterobacteriaceae > Enterobacter > Enterobacter cancerogenus. The sequence goes on from NZ_CP077290.1 coordinate 4,084,929, forward strand.
GCGGCGATAAGTGTCGCAACCAGTGTTTTTCTCAACTGCCTGAACATAACCACTGTCCTGTATGTTGGATGTGCTAATTTGACCGATGAAGCGGTATATCGTTCATCTCCACTGCCATGCGAGTGTAGCCGTGTTAAGGCATGAAGAAAATCCCATTCCTCAGGCTTTTGCGAATGATTACAGTGATACAAAAAGGAAAGTCTTTTTTGTGACAGTTAGATACAATTCACCGTCTCAGTCCCGCCATCCGATTCAGGGAAGGGTTGTATGCTCGAAATGTTAATGCAGTGGTACCGGCGTCGGTTCAGTGACCCGGAGGCCATCGCTTTGCTGGTTATTCTGGTTGCGGGATTCGGCATCCTGTTCTTCTTTAGCGGCCTGCTGGCGCCTTTGCTGGTGGCGATAGTTCTGGCGTATCTGCTGGAGTGGCCGACGGCCCGTCTGGAAAATATCGGTTGTTCCCGCCGCTGGGCGACCAGCATCGTGCTGGTGCTGTTCGTTGGCATTCTGCTGTTAATGGCGTTTGTGGTGATGCCGGTTGCCTGGCAGCAGGGGATCTATCTTATCCGCGATATGCCCGGCATGCTCAATAAGCTCTCTGATTTTGCCGCTACGCTGCCGCGCCGCTATCCCGCGCTGATGGACGCCGGGATTATCGACGCGATGGCAGAAAACATGCGCGCCCGCATCATGACGATGGGCGATTCGGTGGTAAAATACTCTCTGGCTTCGCTGGTGGGGCTGCTGACGCTGGCGGTCTATCTGGTGCTGGTGCCGCTGATGGTCTTCTTCCTGGTGAAAGATAAAGAGCAGATGCTGAACGCCGTGCGCCGGGTGCTGCCGCGCAACCGCGGTCTGGCCGGGCAGGTCTGGGAGGAGATGAACCAGCAGATCACCAACTATATTCGCGGCAAAGTGCTGGAGATGATTGTGGTCGGCGTCGCGACCTGGATTGGCTTCGTGATTTTCGGCCTCAATTATTCATTGCTGCTGGCGGTGCTGGTGGGCTTCTCGGTGCTCATTCCCTATATCGGTGCCTTTGTCGTGACAATCCCGGTGGTGGGCGTGGCGCTGTTCCAGTTTGGTCTGGGGACCGAGTTCTGGAGCTGTTTCGCGGTGTATCTGATTATTCAGGGGCTGGACGGCAACCTGCTGGTGCCGGTGCTGTTCTCTGAAGCGGTGAATCTGCACCCGCTGGTCATCATTCTTTCGGTGGTGATCTTCGGTGGGCTGTGGGGATTCTGGGGCGTGTTCTTTGCGATTCCGCTGGCGACGCTGATTAAAGCAGTGGTTCACGCATGGCCGGATGTACCGGCGGTGGAAGAGAAGTAGATTTTGCCGGGTGGCGGCTTCACCTTACCCGACCTGCACGCGAATGTAGGCCGGGTAAGCGCAGCGCCACCCGGCACAAAAGTATCACGCGTTTTCTTTTAGCCAGTTCAACACCACGTCATGGTGGTTGCTGGTTTTGAAATCATCGAACACATGCTCAACTTTCCCGTCAGCGTCAATCAGGAAGCTGATGCGGTGAATACCGTCGTAGGTTTTGCCCATAAAAGTCTTCTCGCCCCAGATGCCAAACTGTTCGCAGACCTGGTGGTCCTCGTCGGAAAGCAGCGTAAAGTTCAGCAGCTCTTTTTCCGCAAACCGTGACAGCTTTTCGGGCTTATCGGTGCTGATACCCAGCACTTCTACACCGGCTTTTTTCAGGTCATCCATGTTGTCGCGCAAACCACAGGCCTGTACGGTACAGCCCGGAGTCATGGCTTTCGGGTAGAAATAGACCAGAACACGCTGTCCCTGGAAGTCGGTTAAATTTACTTGCTCGCCGTCTTGATCCGGCAAGCTAAATTTCGGTGCGATATCACCGGCTTTCAGTGGGTTCATTACTCGACTCCGTCTTGTTCATGCTGAGAATAATTAACGACGCTTATACTGCCCTGCGCGCGTAATTCTGTACAGAGGGCTTTGAAGGCTTGCTCAATATTTGAGGCATCCTGCGAGGCAGGACTGTGCGCCGTGATTTGAATAAACAGTGTGGGGGTCTCGCTATTGTCTCCCGGCTGTATACGGGAAACCAGCTCGGCAATATTCATCTGATGGCTGTCAAACAGCGCGGTGAAACGCTCAATCAAATGCGGAGAATCAGGAACTTCAACCTGTACCCAGACGGTGGAAGGCAGCGCCGGGCGTGGGCGCGCGGTGGTACGCTTCATGACGATCAGCAGATCCAGCTCCGCGCCTTTCAGGGGCAGGGTAGATTCAATAAGCGTAATGGCGTTCCATGTCCCGGACAGCAGCATAATAAACGTGAACTCTTCGCCAAGCATAGCCAGGCGGCTGTCTTCGATATTACAGCCGCAGCTGCTTACGTGGCGGGTGATGGTGTTCACAATACCCGGCCTGTCAGCACCCAGCGCAGTGATAACCAGGTAATGTTGTGATGAGGTTGTCAAACCTGTTCTTCCTTTGCTTGGTTAAGTCTTCCTAAGGAAAGCATAAAAAAAACATGCATACAACCGCCTGAGAGCCTCAGGTCGCTTGCTTTTATTACAGTTCCAAACGTAACATTGAGGCTCTTGTTCGCACAGAGGATGGCCCATGTTCACGGGAAGTATTGTCGCGCTTGTTACACCGATGGATGAAAAAGGTAATGTCTGCCGGTCAAGCATGAAGAAGCTGATTGATTACCATGTCGCCAACGGAACCTCGGCGATCGTTTCGGTAGGGACTACCGGTGAATCTGCCACGTTGAGCCACGAAGAGCACGGCGATGTGGTGATGCTGACCCTTGAGCTGGCTGACGGACGCATTCCCGTCATCGCGGGAACGGGTGCGAATGCCACCGCAGAAGCTATCAGCCTGACTCAACGTTTCAACGACAGCGGCATTGTCGGCTGTCTGACGGTTACCCCTTACTACAACCGTCCTACCCAGGAAGGTTTGTTCCAGCATTTCAAAGCCATCGCTGAACATACTGACTTGCCACAAATTCTGTATAATGTGCCGTCCCGCACCGGTTGCGATATGCTGCCGGAAACCGTTGGTCGCCTCTCGAAAGTAAAAAATATTATCGGGATTAAAGAGGCAACGGGGAACTTAAGCCGCGTTCATCAGATCAAAGAGCTGGTTTCAGACGACTTTATCCTGTTGAGTGGTGATGACGCGAGCGCGCTGGACTTTATGCAGCTCGGAGGCCATGGCGTGATTTCCGTAACGGCAAACGTTGCGGCGCGCGATATGGCGGAAATGTGCAAGCTGGCGGCGGCCGGTCATTTTGATGACGCTCGCGTGATTAATCAGCGTCTGATGCCGTTGCACAATAAATTATTTGTCGAACCCAATCCGATCCCAGTGAAATGGGCCTGTAAGGAGTTGGGACTTGTAGCAACCGACACGCTGCGTCTGCCAATGACACCGATTACCGACCACGGTCGCGATATCGTCGCTGGCGCGCTCAAGCATGCTGGTTTGCTGTAAAGTTTAGGGAGATTTGATGGCTTATTCAGTACAGAAGTCGCGCCTGGCGAAGGTTGCGAGTGTTTCGCTTGTGATGCTGCTCGCTGCCTGTAGTTCAGACTCGCGCTACAAGCGCCAGGTGAGCGGTGATGAATCCTATCTGGATGCGACACCGCTTGCTGAACTTCACGCACCTGCTGGCATGATCCTGCCGATTCAAAACGGTGATTACAATATTCCCGTGACCAACGGTAGCGGTCAGGTGGGTAAAGCGCTTGATATTCGTCCACCGGCACAGCCTCTGGCGCTGGTGAGCGGCGCGCGTACCCAGTTTACCGGTGATACCGCATCGCTGTTGGTTGAAAGCGGCCGCAACAGCACCCTGTGGCCGCAGGTGGTGAGCGTCATTCAGGCGAAGAATTACACCATCGACAAACGTGACGACGCCAGCCAGACGTTAACCACCGACTGGATTAACTGGAACCGTCTGGATGAAGATCAGCAGTACCGTGGTCGTTATCAAGTCTCCGTTAAGCCTCAGGGTTATCAGCAGGCGGTCACCGTTAAGCTGCTGAACCTGGAGCAGGCGGGTAAAGCGGTGGCCGATCCGGCTTCCATGCAGCGCTACAGCACCGAAATGCTGAACGTGATTGCCGCCGGTCTGGATAAAAACGCGACGGATGCGGCTAACGCAGCGCGGAGCAGTAACGGGACCACCTTCGACGTGCAGAGCGCCGCTGATGAGACCGGTCTGCCAATGCTGGTCGTTCGTGCGCCATTTAACCAGACCTGGCAGCGCCTGCCAGCGACGCTGGAAAAAATGGGCATGAAGGTTTCTGACAGCACGCGTTCAACGGGTAGCATGACGGCAACCTATAAACCGCTGTCCGATAGCGCATGGCAGGAACTGGGCGCACGCGATCCACAGTTGGCCTCCGGCGATTATAAAATTCAGGTCGGTGACCTCGATAACCGCAGTAGCCTGCAGTTTATCGATCCGAAAGGCCACACGCTGACCCAGTCGCAGAACGATGCGCTGGTCGCGGTCTTCCAGGCTGCATTCAGCAAATAAAAATGAGGGCTGGTTAATCCAGCCCTTTTTATTTTCGTGCTACGCAAACGTGTGCGTGGCATAATATTTCCAGTTTTGAACTCAACTTATCACACCAGGAGTAATGAAGATGCAGAAGCAAGCTGAGTTGTATCGTGGCAAAGCGAAGACCGTATACAGCACGGAAAACCCCGATCTGTTGGTGCTCGAGTTCCGCAATGATACGTCAGCAGGGGATGGCGCGCGCATTGAGCAGTTCGATCGTAAAGGCATGGTGAACAACAAGTTCAACCACTTCATTATGACCAAACTGGCCGAAGCGGGTATTCCGACCCAGATGGAAGCGTTGTTGTCCGATACGGAATGTCTGGTGAAGAAACTCGATATGGTCCCGGTGGAATGCGTGGTGCGTAACCGCGCCGCTGGCTCACTGGTGAAGCGTCTTGGCATTGAAGAAGGTATCGAGCTGAATCCGCCGCTGTTCGATCTGTTCCTGAAAAACGACGCCATGCACGATCCGATGGTTAACGAATCTTACTGCGAAACCTTTGGCTGGGTCAGTAAAGAGAACCTGGCGCGCATGCAGGAGTTGACCTACAAAGCCAACGACGTGCTGAAAAAACTGTTCGACGACGCGGGCCTGATCCTTGTTGATTTCAAGCTGGAGTTCGGTCTGTTCAAAGGCGAAGTGGTGCTGGGCGATGAGTTCTCCCCGGACGGCAGCCGCCTGTGGGACAAAGAGACGCTGGATAAAATGGATAAAGACCGTTTCCGTCAGAGCCTGGGCGGTCTGATTGAAGCCTACGAAGCGGTTGCTCACCGTTTAGGCGTTAAGCTCGACTGATCCTCTCTGTTGCCAAAGGATGTTTGCATCCTTTGGCGTCTTACCTTTGTTTCCTATGGTAATCTTGCCATTAACCGCCTACGATCATAGCTATGAATAATAGGATATTTTCGAGGTGTTTATGCGCTGGCAAGGGCGTCGTGAAAGTGACAATGTAGAAGACAGGCGCAGCAGTAGCGGCGGCGGCGGCCCGTCTATGGGCGGTCCTGGCTTCCGGTTACCCAGTGGAAAGGGTGGGATTATTCTGCTGATCGTGGTGCTGGTTGCGGGCTATTACGGTGTCGATTTAACCGGGATGCTGACCGGAGAACCTCTTCAGCAGCAGCAACAATCGTCGCGCTCCATCAGCCCGAATGAAGATGAAGCGGCGAAATTTACCTCCGTGATCCTCGCCACGACCGAAGACACCTGGAGTCAGCAGTTCGAGAAGATGGGGAAAACCTATCAGCCGCCGAAACTGGTGATGTACCGCGGTGCGACGCGTACCGGCTGCGGTACCGGGCAGTCGGTGATGGGCCCGTTCTACTGTCCGGCTGACAGTACCGTCTATATCGATCTCTCTTTTTACGACGACATGAAACGCAAGCTCGGCGCTGACGGCGATTTTGCCCAGGGCTACGTAATTGCGCATGAAGTCGGACACCATGTCCAGAAGCTGCTCGGTATCGAACCTAAAGTGCGCCAGATGCAGCAGAATGCCTCTCAGACGGAAGTAAATCACCTGTCGGTGCGCATGGAGCTGCAGGCGGACTGCTTTGCCGGCGTGTGGGGTAACAGCATGCAGAAGCAGGGCGTGCTCGAAGCGGGGGACCTGGAAGAGGCGCTGAACGCGGCTGAAGCCATTGGCGACGATCGTCTGCAGCAGCAGAGCCAGGGCCGCGTGGTGCCGGACAGCTTTACGCACGGGACCTCTGAACAGCGCTACACCTGGTTCAAACGGGGTTTCGACAGTGGCGACCCGGCGCAGTGTGATACCTTCGGTAAAGCCATGTAATGCTGGCGTTTGAAAATCTGATAACCCTGCTCGGGCGCACAGGCCATCGTCGGCTGGTGGTGCTCAGCGGGGAGCCGCAGTGGGCGCTTGCGCAGGCAGTCGCCCTGCGCGATACCCTCCCCGGCGACTGGCCGTGGCTTGATGAACATCCCTCAAAGGCCATGAGCGGGCTGCTGGGGCGCGAGTTTCTGCATGCCGTCTTTGATGCCCGCGTTGGGTTTGACGTCTCCGCTTTTGCCGCGCTTGCCGGAACGCTGCGTGCCGGAAGCCTGCTGGTGCTGCTGGTTCCGCCCCTGTCCCGGTGGGCTGATACGCCGGACGCGGATTCCGTACGCTGGAGCGACCGACCCGACCCGATCGCCACGCCGCACTTCGTTCACCATTTTTGCCGGATAATCGCCGCCGATCCCGACGCGATTATCTGGCAGCAAGAAAAGGCGTTATCCCTTCCATCCTTCCCTGACATGCCTGACTGGCAGCCCGCCCGCGGCGAGCCGCAGCGCGAGCAGGCCGCTATTCTGGCGGCGCTGCTGGCGATGGAGCCTGGCGTTGTGGCCATCACCGCCCCGCGCGGGCGCGGGAAATCGGCACTCGCGGGGATGTTGCTTACGCGTGTGGCGGGCTGCGCTATCGTCACCGCGCCGGCAAAAGGCGCGACCGACGTGATCGCGCGCTTCGCCGGAGAGCGCTTTCACTTCATGGCTCCGGACGCCATCCTGGCAAGCGACGTGCAGGCGGACTGGCTGATCGTTGACGAGGCGGCTGCCATCCCCGGCCCGCTGCTTGAACAGCTGGTTAACCGTTTCCCACGGGTTGTGCTAACCACGACGGTGCAGGGCTATGAAGGCACCGGCAGGGGCTTTTTGCTGAAATTCTGCGCACGGTTTAGCGCGTTGCAGCGTTACACGCTTTCCAGCCCGATCCGCTGGGCGGCCGGGTGTCCGCTTGAGCGGGTTGTTGATAGCGCCCTGCTGTTTGACGATGCGCTTATCGACCAGCGTCCCGCAGGCGACGTGACCTTAGGCTCGCTTGAACCGCAGGACTGGGAGCGTCATCCGGCGCGCGTGGCGGGCGTTTACGAGCTGCTGTGTGCCGCACACTACCGTACGTCGCCGCTCGATTTACGCCGAATGATGGATGCCCCTGGTCAGCATTTTGCCGTCGCGCAAGCGGGCGGCGCTATTGTCGGGGCGCTCTGGCTGGTGGAGGAGGGCGGGTTATCCCCTGAATTGAGCCGCGCGGTGTGGGCGGGATATCGCCGTCCACGCGGAAATCTTGTGGCCCAGTCTCTGGCGGCGCACGGCGGGTCGCCGCTAGCCGCAACGCTTAGCGGGCGACGCGTGACCCGCATAGCCGTGCATCCCCATCGTCAGCGGGAGGGGATCGGCCAGGCGCTGATCCGCACTGCCGGGGGGCAGGATTACCTCTCCGTCAGTTTTGGCTATACCGACGAGCTGTGGCGCTTCTGGCGGCAGTGCGGCTTTATGCTGGTGCGCATGGGTAGCTACCGGGAGGCCAGCAGCGGCTGCTACACGGCGATGGCGATGCGACCGCTAACTGAGCCAGGGCACCGGCTGTGCGAGCAGGAACACCAACGACTGTGCCGCGATGCGCGCGTTCTTTCGGCGTGGAATGAAGAAAAGATCCCCGTGCCCGATCGCTGGGAGTCTACCCTTAACAGTGATGACTGGCTGGAGCTGGCAGGGTTTGCCTTTGCTCATCGCCCGTTTTCGACCTCGGTGGCGGCCTTAACGCGTCTGCTGCTCGCGGTGGATGCGCCGCTGGCGGCGCTGCGCGGAAAAATTGAGGCACGAAAAGAGGAGGCCGCACTCAGCGCCGAACTCTCTCTTTCCGGGCGTAAAGCATTGCTGGCGCGCCTGCGTAGTGACGCCGCCCTGGCGCTGGAATCGCTCGATCGGGCGCGCTGTCAGCAACTGAGAGAGCGCGTTTTGCAATGGCAATTTTTTCAATGACTTCTTCAGTAAAGTGGCATGGTCATTACCCCCGAGAGGCGTAAAATCCTGCTTATCATTTAAGGAGCTCGCCATGAAACATGACCATTTTGTTGTTCAAAGCCCGGACAAACCGGCTAAACAGTTACTGCTGCTGTTTCATGGCGTTGGCGATAATGCCGTCAACATGGGGCAGATTGGCAGCTGGTTCGCACCGATATTCCCGGACGCGCTGATTGTCAGCATTGGTGGCGTGGAGCCATGCGGCCCGGATGGCCGGCAGTGGTTCTCCGTGCAGGGCGTGACCGAAGAAAACCGTCAGGCACGCATTGATGCCGTCATGCCTGCTTTTATCGAAATCGTGCGCTACTGGCAGCAGCAGAGCGGCGTGGGGGCTAACGCAACCGCGCTGATAGGCTTCTCACAGGGGTCGATTATGTCGCTTGAGAGCGTGAAGGCGCAGCCGGGTCTGGTTTCGCGCGTCATTGCTTTTAACGGACGCTTTGCGACGTTGCCGCAGCGGGCCACTACGCACACTACTATTCACCTGATCCACGGTGGTGAAGACAGGGTAATCGATCTGGCTCACGCGGTGGCTGCCCAGGAGGCGCTCATTCGTGAAGGCGGGGATGTCACGCTGGATATCGTCGAGGATCTGGGGCATGCGATTGACGATCGTAGCATGCAGTTTGCGCTCGACCATTTGCGTTACACCGTGCCGAAGCACTACTTCGACGAAGCGCTCAGCGGCGCTAAGCCGAATGATGATGATATTGTCGAGTTTATGTAATTATTTCCCCTCTCCCTTACAGGGTGAGGGGAATCACAATTACTTCTTCTGGTCTTTCTTCGGCCAGTCGTCTTCATCGTCCCACTTGTCGTTAAAGTCACGATGCGGCGGGAGATCCGGTTTGTTGGCGAGGAATTTTTTGTGATCAACGCGCTTCAGATCTTTAATCACGTTAAGCAGCACGCCCACTAAAAACACCAGTACCAGGATCCACCAGTACTTTGAAAGCCAATCCATTCGCTATTCCTTCTCAGAGCAACCGTCAGGCGACGAGCTGCTCCATAATACGTTGATACATACGGGCCAGCAGTTGTAAATCTGCCGCGTTGACGCACTCATTGATTTTATGAATGGTCGCGTTAACTGGACCCAGTTCGACTACCTGTGCCCCCATGCGGGCAATAAAGCGTCCGTCGGAGGTGCCGCCCGTTGTCAGCAGCTGTGGCTTAATTTCATTATAGTGCGCGATGGCATTCACCACCGCATCCACCAGTTTACCACGCTGCGTCAGGAACGGCTGGCCGGACAGCCACCAGTCCACGGTATAGCGCAATTCATACTTCTCCAGCAGCGCCATCACGCGCGCTTTGATCATTTCGTCGGTCAGTTCAGTGCTGAAGCGGAAGTTGAACTGAACGAAACAATCGCCCGGGATGACGTTGTTACTGCCCGTCCCGGCCTTGATATTTGCAATCTGCATACTGGTCGGCGGGAAGTATTCGTTGCCTTTGTCCCACTCAATACCCACCAGCTCATTGAGCATCGGGGCCGCACGGTGAACCGGGTTATCGGCGAGATGCGGATAGGCCACGTGCCCCTGCACGCCGTGGATCGTCAGGTTACAGGTCAGCGACCCGCGACGCCCGTTTTTTACCACATCGCCGACGACCTCGGTACTGGACGGTTCGCCCACCAGGCAGTAGTCCAGGCGTTCGTTGCGCGCCATCAGCGCCTCAACCACTTTAACCGTGCCATTGTGCGCGCTGGCTTCTTCATCGGAGGTGATCAGAAACGCGAGACGGTTTTTATGGTCTGGATGCTGCGCCACGAAGCGCTCGGCCGCCACGACCATGGCCGCCAGCGAACCTTTCATGTCCGCCGCACCGCGGCCAAACAGCATGCCGTCGCGGATAGTCGGCTCGAACGGCGGGTTGATCCAGCGGTCTGCGTCGCCCGCAGGAACCACATCGGTATGCCCGGCAAACGCCAGCGTTTCGCCTTCGCCGCGCCATGCCCAGAAGTTCTGCGTGTCGCCGAAGTCCATCGTTTCAACGGTAAACCCGATGGCCCGCAGGCGTTCAATCATTAATGCCTGACAACCTGCATCGTCCGGGCTTAGGGAAGGACGGCGAATAAGCTGCTGAGTCAGCTCAATGACCGGGCATGACATAGACTACACCTCAACAAAAAAGTCTGAATATAAGGTTTCACTGAAACCCAGCAGCATAGGCTGACCTGGCTTGCAGAGCAATGGGCGTTTGATAATTGCTGGCATTTCAAGCATCAGCCTGGCCGCGCTGTCGGCGTCGGTGATGCTGGCTCGCAGTGATTCATCGAGTTTTCGCCAGGTGGTACCGCGGGTGTTCAGCAGCGCTTCCCACCCCAGCTCGTTGATGGCGGTATGCAGAAATTCTGCATCAAGGCCATCGGCGCGGTAGTCATGGAAGCGGTACTCAATGTTCCTGGCCTCCAGCCAGCGGCGGGCTTTTTTGATGGTGTCGCAGTTTTTAATGCCGTACATCACAACCATGTTGAATCCTTTTGCTCTAATGATGATGAAATGTTCAATTATTTCGAAGATATATCCTTAAGTGAAATATAGCACGCTTAGTAAATCGCTTAATTCGTTATTCTTCATAATTCAACGTACATCTGTATGCTGAATATTATTTCATCATTTAAGCATAGTTGTCCATTCACTCAAAATAGTGAACTGCGTGACTACATTAATAAAAATTCACCGGTTCGCTGAGTTATTTCGAAATATTGCTGCACGTCACATAAAATTTACTCGCCCCGGCGCATAGTTACCCTGAACACCGGGTATGCGCGGGGTGCAATCGCAGTGATTGGCTAAATTATCTTCACAATGATGATGGTTTTTCGTAGAATACGCATAATAATAAGAGAGGTTGTTATGATTGAACGTGAACTGGGGAACTGGAAAGACTTTATCGAAGACATGCTTCGTAAATGATATTCAGTAAGAATTGCAAGAGCACTTAAATAAGTAAAATAACCATAGTGTGAATCTATCACACAGTAAAAAGGCGGCTAACCAAGCCGCCTTTTTTATACCCGTCACGCGTTGCCCGCTTATTCAGGGCGTTCCTTCAGCGGGAAACGGCGACGGACCAGCACAAAGAACAGCGGGACGAAATAGATAGCCAGGATCGTCGCCGAAATCATACCGCCCATGACGCCAGTCCCTACCGCGTGCTGGCTGCTGGAGCCAGCCCCTGAACTGGTCGCCATTGGCAGCACGCCAAAGACAAACGCCAGAGAGGTCATCAGGATCGGTCGCAGGCGCTGGCGGCAGGCGTGGAGCGTGGCGGCCATCAGGTCGTGCCCCTTAGCGTTCATCTCGTTGGCAAACTCGACGATCAGAATGGCGTTTTTCGCCGACAGGCCAATCACGGTGAGCAGCCCGACCTGGAAGTAAACGTCATTCTCCAGGCCGCGCATCCAGGTGGCGAGCAGAGCGCCAATCACCCCTAGCGGCACCACCAGCATGACCGAGAACGGCACCGACCAGCTTTCATACAGGGCGGCAAGACAGAGGAACACCACCAGCAGCGACAGCGCGTACAGGGCAGGTGCCTGCGCACCGGAGAGGCGCTCCTGGTAAGACATGGCCGTCCACTCAAGGCCAAAACCGGCCGGCAACTGCTGCACCAGTTTTTCCATAACGTCCATCGCCGTACCGGTACTCACCCCCGGCGCCGCTTCACCGACAATTTCCAGGGCCGAGTAGCCGTTGTAACGCTCAAGACGAGGCGAACCGGTTTCCCAGCGGGAGGTAGCAAACGCCGAGAACGGCACCATACCGCCCGCGTTATTTCGCACGTACCAGCGGTTGATATCATCCGGCAGCATGCGGTATTTGGCGGCCGACTGGACGTAGACCTTTTTCACACGGCCGCGATCCATAAAGTCGTTCACATAGCTCGAGCCCCAGGCGGTTTGCAGCGTATCGTTGATATCGTCGATAGAGACGCCAAGCGCCTGCGCTTTGCGCTGATCGATATCCACCTGCAGCTGCGGGCTGTCATCCAGGCCATTGTGACGAACGCGCGTGAGCTGCGGATCTTTGCCAGCCAGATCCAGAAGCTTATCGCGGGCAGCCATGAGCGCGTCGTGCCCCGCGCCGGCGTGATCCTGCAGCTCCATATCAAACCCTGCCGAGCTACCCATTCCGCTGATGGCGGGAGGGCTGCTGGCGAAGACGCGCGCCTCTTTGATGTGGCTAAACGCCTTCGTTGCCCGTTCGATAATGGCGAAGGAGGAGCCGGTCTTACTGTCGCGCTGTTCCCAGTCTTTCAGACGTATGAACATACGCGCCACGTTCTGCCCGTTACCGCCTGGGCCGGAACCCACGGTGGAGAAGACGGAAACCACGTTATCCTTCTCCTGGGTGTGGAAGTAATTCTCCACCTTCTGCACCACTTTCAGCGTCTGCTGCTGGGTTGAGCCGCTCGGGAGCTGGACCGAGGTGATAAACATCCCTCTGTCTTCCAGCGGCAGGAAGGAGGTGGGCAAACGCAGGAACAGGAAAACCATGCCGCCCAGCAGCAGGACATACACCACCATCCAGCGCACGCTGCGGTGGAGGACCTTCCCCACGCCCGCTTCATAGCGCGCTGCGTTGCGGTTAAACATGCGGTTAAACCAGCCGAAAAAGCCTTTCTGGCCGTGTTGTTCACCTTTATGCAGCGGCTTAAGAAGGGTACAGCAGAGGGCAGGGGTGAGGATCATCGCCACCAGCACCGACAGCACCATGGCAGAGACGATGGTGATAGAGAACTGGCGGTAAATCGCGCCGGTGGTGCCGCCAAAGAAGGCCATCGGGATAAACACCGCCGACAGCACCATCGCGATACCCACCAGCGCGCCCTGAATCTGCCCCATCGATTTGCGCGTTGCCTGGCGCGGCGAAAGTCCTTCTTCGCTCATGATGCGCTCAACGTTCTCCACCACCACGATGGCATCATCCACCAGCAGGCCGATGGCCAGCACCATGGCGAACATGGTCAGCGTGTTGATACTGTATCCGAAGGCGTAGAGCACCGCGAAGGTGCCGAGCAGGACCACCGGCACGGCAATGGTGGGGATAAGCGTGGCGCGGAAGTTCTGTAAGAACAGGTACATCACCAGGAACACCAGCGCGATGGCTTCGAGGAGGGTTTTCACCACGTCCTCAATGGACGCCTTCACAAATGAGGTGGTCTCGTAGGCGACTTTGTACTCCAGGCCGTGCGGGAAGAAGTGCGACAGTTCGTCCAGGCGGTTGAGTACGAGTTCAGCGGTTGCCATCTCGTTAGCGCCTGAAGCCAGTTTTACCCCCAGACCTGACGCCGGCTTACCATTAAAGCGGCTCAGGTAATCATACTTCTCCGCCCCCATTTCAACCGTGGCGACATCGCCCAGGCGCACTTCAGAACCGTCCTGATTGACCCGCAGGGTGATATTGCGGAACTGCTCCGGCGTTTGCAGCAACGACTGCGAATTAATGGTGGCATTCAGCGCCTGATTATCCACCGACGGCGTGCCGCCGAGCTGTCCCACCGCGATTTGCGCATTCTGGGATTCGATGGCGTCGGTGACATCTTTAGCGGTCATCTGGACGCTGGTTAACTTATTCGGGTCAAGCCAGATGCGCATAGAGTACTGCGAACCGTAGGCGTCGATATCCCCCACGCCGTTAATCCGGCTCAGCGGATCCTGAATGTTACTGGCAACGTAGTCGGCAATATCCTGCTTATCCATCGAGCCGTCGGTGGAGACAAAGGCTATGGTCAAAATGTTGGTGTCACCGGTTTTACGCACGGTCACGCCCTGGTTTTGCACGGCCTGAGGCAGCTTGCGCAGGGCCGACTGGAGCTGGTTTTGCACCTGCTGCACCGCTTCGTCCGGGTCAGTACCCGCCGTAAAGCTGAGCGTCACGGTTGCCTGACCGGTGGCGCTACTCTGGGAAGACATATACATCAGGTTGTCGAGGCCAGTCATATTCTGCTCGATTACCTGCGTCACGGTATTCTCAAGCGTCTGCGCCGAGGCACCGGGATAGTTAGCCGTGATGCGCACGTTAGGCGGCGCCAGTTCGGGATATTGCTCAACGGGAAGCGACGTAATCGCCAGGACACCTGTCAGACACAACAGGATGGCAAGTACCCAGGCAAAAATGGGGCGATCGATGAAAAAATTCGCCATGAAAAAGTGACCTCGTTTTGCTGCACGTCATTATTGTAAATTGCCCGCATCACTGTAGCGGCAAGAGCAGAGCCAAACGTGGAGAAATAAAGGAGATAATGTAAATTATCATGCGCGTTTACGGCGCGCCCCCACGCGGGCGCGACGGAAAGTATCCTGCATCTTCAGGACGACGCGTTGGCATAACGCGTGACTTTACCGTTATTTACCCGCAGGCGTACTGAACCTTACGCTGACCTGCGTGCCGCCATTTGGCGGCTGAGAGAAGCTTAGCGTGCCCCCAAGCCGCCCTGCGCGTTCGCGCATGATATTCAGGCCGTAGTGCCCCGGTGGTTCACTGGCCTCCCCAATACCGATGCCGTTGTCGCGGATCGTCACCGTGTGGGTGCCATCCGCAGCGGTAATGCAGCTTACGGTGATCTCGCTCGCCTCGGCGTGCTTGATGGCATTCAGCACCGCCTCGCGCACAATTTGCAGCAGGTGAACCTGCTTCTGGGCATCCAGCGCCAGCGAAGAGAGGCGGCAGTCGAGCGTTAGCTTCGCCTGGGTCTGGCTTTGTAGGCCGTCGAGCGACTCCTGCAGCGCGGCGGGGAGGTTGGCATGGTTCAGCGTCAGGCGGAAGGTGGTGAGCAGCTCACGCAGCTGCTGCCAGGCGTTGTTGAGCTCGCGGGAAAAGTCGGCAATGATGGTCTGCGCGGGCGCGTTCTCCTCCGGCACAGCATGTTTGAGTAGCGTAAGCTGGATCCGCAGGTAAGAGAGCACCTGCGCCAGCGAGTCATGCAGTTCGCGGGCGATGGTCGCGCGCTCTTCCATCAGCAGCAACTGCTGAAAGTGCTTTTGCCCCTGATTGAAGTAAAGCCCACGCCCCAGCATCGTTGCGACGCTTTTCATCAGGGGCAGGGACACGTTCGCGGTGTCGCTCTGCCAGCGGAGTTCACCATACAGCGTATCCTGCATCAGCACCGGCAGGCTCTGCATCTGGACGGTGTCAGACTCGGTGCCCTCCGCCAGCCGCCAGTCGTCGCTGGTGCGAAGCTCCAGATAATTCATCTGCGTGTAGTCATGCACAATCTGCAAAATATGCCTGAAGCAGTGGCTGTCTATCTGCCCGGTGTTGAGCGCCTGAGAGCAGGTGAAGAGCATTTCCAGCTGCTGATGCGCTTCGTTCAGGTGCCGGGTTTTTTCGGCGACGGAGTGTTCAAGCGAGCGATACAGCGTGTGCAGTTCGCCTGACATATGGTTGAAGGCGCGGGAGAGCTGGCCCAGTTCGTTGGGCAGATGGGTGTCGGGAGCCGGGGTATCAAACGCGCGTTGCTCGATGCGCTCGCTTGCCGCCACCAGGTTTTTGAGCGGCAGAACGACCTGACGCCGGATCCGCCGCAGGGTCGTCATCGCCAGCAGCAAAATGCCGAGGCCGCCTGCCAGCGACATCAGGATAACCAGCTGAATTTTATGCTCGGTGTAGTGCTGAAGCGCCAGCACAAAGGCATCAATACGGCCCACAAAATCTTCGATGTGGCTCTGGTACCACGCGGTGTCCCCGCTGGCGATGCGTTTGTCCATCTCCTGCCAGGCGAGATGTAACTGATGATAACGCTGCTTCACGTCGTCCGGCACGTACCAGCGGCTGATTTTTTGCAGCGCGGGCGCGCTGAGGGTCTGTTGCCACACCGCCCGGTGTTCCGCCAGCGAAGGGCTGGTGCGCTGCATCTCGTAGCCCAACCGGTAGCTCTGCATGCGTAGCGACCCGGCGATATTGATCGCCTCGGCGTCGCGCTGGCTGCTGGCAAGCGTCAGCAGCGCAATGGCGCTGGTGAGCACGGACAGCATAATAATCGAAAAGAAAGCCCGAGCCAGGCTTCGGGAGACGGGGCGTTTAACGGTCACAAAACGGCTTCCTGAAAAAATTAATCTGCCACAGGGTCACTGGACATAGCCCGGCTTCCGGGGATGTGAACCCTGTCCGCAAGCCCCGCTGTGGGTAAAGCGATTTTTTATATAAAGAGTAGGGGTATTGTTTACACGAAATTAGCGGCTGCGTCTGCTCGCCGACGCGGTGATTTTGCAACGGCGCAGCGTAAAACGCTTAAAACACACGCGCGTCGACGGGCGACAAAGCGGATTTCGCGGCGTAGTATACCCACACTCATTTAGCCGTGGAGCCTGTATGACCCTGAAAATAGACGTTATCAAAGACAAAATCCTCTCTGAAAATTACTTTGTCCTGCGTAACATCACCTACGATTTAACGCGTAAAAACGGCGAGGTGATCCGCCATAAACGCGAGGTCTACGATCGTGGCAACGGCGCAACTATTCTGCTCTATAACCGCGAAAAACAGAGCGTGGTGCTGATCCGCCAGTTTCGCGTCGCGACGTGGGTGAACGGCAACCCGGACGGGCGGCTGATTGAAACCTGTGCAGGCCTGCTGGACGACGATGAGCCGGAAGTCTGTATTCGCAAAGAGGCGATTGAAGAGACAGGCTTCGAGGTGGGCGAGGTTAAAAAGGTCTTTGAGCTGTTTATGTCGCCGGGCGGCGTGACGGAGATCGTTCATTTCTTTATCGCCGAATACCACGACGCGCAGCGGGTCAACCCGGGCGGCGGCGTGGAAGATGAAGATATCGACGTGCTGGAGATCCCCTTTACAGAAGCCCTTAACATGGTGAAAAACGGTGAGATCAGGGACGGTAAGGCGGTGATATTGTTACAATATTTACAAACATCCGGCCTCATGACCCCCTCTTTCGAACGTCAGGAGTGAGGCTTTCGGATAAATCTATCCGATAAATCTGATTGAGCAAGCCCGGTTGTGCCACGAAGATACCGCCCAGTTTTGCGTTTTCGTTTCCGGGGTTGTGCCATTCATGCGCCTTTTCTTTCTGTTCCTTCTTTGCGTATTGTCCGCGCCGCTGGTGTGGGCTGCGCCTGCTCAGCAGTCCTTCTCCGACTGGCAGGTCACCTGCAATAACCAGAATTTTTGCGTGGCGCGCAATACCGGCGAGCATCATGGACTGGTCATGACGCTGAGCCGCAGCGCCGGGGCCAAAACCGATGCCACGCTGCGCATCGATCTCGGCGGGTTTTCTTCGCCTTCGGTGAAAGAGCCAGACATCGCGCCGCGATTACTGCTCGACAACGCGCCAGTGAAGCTTGACCCGCAGCGCTGGCAGCTTACGCCCTGGCACCTGAAAACCGACGATGCGGCGACCATCTCTGCCTTTTTAAAGCATATTCAGGAAGGGCATACGTTGACGCTGCGCGGCGGCAGGCAGATTGCCTCTCTGGACGGCCTTAAAGCCGCGCTGCTGTTTATCGACGCTCAACAAAAGCGTGTCGGCAGCGAAACCGCCTGGATTAAAAAAGGGGACGATCCGCCGCTGAGCGTTCCTCCTGCGCCAGCCCTCAAAAAGGTGGCGACAGTCAATCCGACGCCCACGCCGCTTACTCACGCAGAGCTAAACGATCTGCTGGACTATGGCACCTGGCGGATGAATAACAGCCAGTGCTCGCTGGATCCCAGCCGTCGCGAGGTCCGCGTCACGGCGTTAACGGATGACAAAGCGCTGCTGATCGTCAGCTGTGAGGCGGGGGCGTACAACACCGTCGATCTGGCATGGCTGGTATCACGCAAAAAGCCGTTCGCGGCCCGTTCCGTCAGGCTGCGATTGCCGTTTACGCCGTCAAGCCAGAGCAGTGAGATGGAGCTGATGAATGCCAGCTTCGATGAGAAAAACCGGGAGTTAACGACCCTCGCATTAGGACGCGGTATCGGGGATTGCGGCATCCAGACGCGCTGGCGTTTTGACGGCCAGCGCTTTCGCCTGGTGCGCTATGCGGAAGAGCCAAGCTGCGATGGCTGGAATGGGCCAGATGCCTGGCCCACGCTGTGGATCACGCGGTAGTTTTTTGGCCATATGGCGCTGTCGCTTACCCGGCCTGCAAAGCCACCACATCGTAGGCCGGGTAAGGCGTAGCCGCCACCCGGCAACGAAAACCGCACTACAGCACGCTTAGCGCCTTCTCCACCACGTTCTCGACGGTAAAGCCGAAATACGGGAACAGCTTGTCGGCCGGGGCCGATTCGCCGTAGCCGCGCATCCCGACAATCGCGCCTTTCAGCCCGACATACTTGTACCAGTAGTCGGCGATCCCCGCTTCCACCGCCACGCGTGCCGCAACGTTTGAAGGCAGGACCGATTCACGGTAAGCCTCATCCTGTGCGTCAAAAATATCGGTAGAGGGCAGGGAGACCACGCGCACCGCGTGACCTTCGGCGGTCAACTTCTCCGCTGCCTTAACGGTGATTTCAATCTCAGAACCGGTAGCAATCAAAATCACGTCCGGCTTGCCGCCGCTGTCTTTCAGAATGTAGCCGCCGCGGGCGATATTTTTCACCTGCTCCGGCGTACGCTCAATCTGCGCCAGATTCTGACGCGACAGGATCAGCGCCGTCGGCCCGCTGTGGCGTTCAACCGCCAGCTTCCAGCCGACCGCGGCCTCTACCTGATCGCACGGACGCCAGGTGCTGAAGTTTGGCGTCAGGCGCAGGCTCGCCAGCTGTTCAACTGCCTGGTGCGTCGGTCCGTCTTCCCCCAGACCGATGGAGTCGTGGGTATAGACCATGATCTGCCGCGCCTTCATCAGCGCCGCCATACGCGCCGCGTTGCGGGCATATTCAACAAACATCAGGAAGGTGGCGGTATAAGGCACAAAGCCGCCGTGATGGGCGATACCGTTGGCAATGGCCGTCATCCCGAATTCACGCACGCCGTAGTGAATGTAGTTCCCGGCCACGTCCTCCTTCAGGGATTTAGAGCCAGACCAGATGGTCAGGTTACTTGGTGCCAGGTCCGCCGAGCCGCCGAGCAGTTCCGGGAGGATCGGGCCGATGGCATTGAGGGTGTTTTGCGATGCCTTACGGGTGGCAATTTTTGCCGGATTGGACTGCAACTCTTCAATCAGCGCCTGGGTTTTCGCTTCCCAGTCCTCCGGCAGACCCCCGCTCATGCGGCGGGAAAACTCGGCGGCCAGCGCCGGATGCGCCTTTTTGTAGGCGGCGAACTTCTCGTTCCAGGCGTGCTGCGCGTGTTCACCCGCTTCACGCGCGTCCCAGGCTTTGTAGATCTCTTTTGGGATCTCGAACGCCGGGTATTTCCAGCCCAGTTTCTGACGGGTCAGCGCCACCTCTTCTTCGCCCAGCGCCGCGCCGTGCGACTCTTCCTTGCCCGCTTTGTTCGGTGAGCCGAAGCCGATGGTGGTCCGGCAGATAATCAGGGACGGTTTGTCCTTCACGCTCTGCGCTTCCTGAATCGCTTTTTTCACCGCCTCAGGATCGTGACCGTCGATTTCATGCACCACGTGCCAGTGGTAGGCCTCGAAGCGTTTGGCCGTGTCGTCGGTAAACCAGCCTTCGGTTTCCCCGTCAATCGAGATACCGTTGTGATCGTAGAAGCCAATCAGCTTGCCCAGCCCCAGCGTGCCCGCCAGCGAGCAGACCTCGTGCGAGATCCCCTCCATCAGACAGCCGTCGCCCATAAATACATAGGTGTAGTGGTCAACGATGTCATGGCCCGGCTGGTTAAACTGCGCGCCCAGCGTGCGCTCGGCAATCGCCAGACCGACGGCGTTCGCCAGACCCTGACCGAGCGGCCCGGTGGTGGTCTCTACGCCCGGCGTGTAGCCAATCTCCGGGTGGCCCGGCGTTTTCGAATGCAGCTGGCGGAAGTTTTTGATCTCCTCAAGCGGCAGATCGTAGCCGGAGAGGTGCAGCAGGCTATAGAGCAGCATGGAGGCATGGCCGTTTGAGAGAATAAAACGGTCACGATCGTACCAGGTGGGATCGGTCGGGTTGTGCTTCAGGAAGTCGTTCCACAGCACTTCGGCAATATCTGCCATGCCCATCGGGGCGCCAGGGTGGCCGGAATTGGCTTTCTGCACGGCATCCATGCTGAGGGCGCGAATGGCATTAGCGAGCTCTTTACGGGACATAGTTCACTCCATGGCAAGGTTAAAGTTTGGCGGCAAGAAGATCTTCAAGTTTGCGCTGGTCGACGGCGAACAGGCGAATGCCTTCCGCCAGTTTATCGACGGCCATTGCGTCCTGGTTGTGCTCCCAGCGGAACTCCGCCTCCGTCATCGCTTTCGGTTTTGGCAGCACGGTTGAGGTCGGCACCAGTTTACGGATCACCGTCTCGTCGCTCTGCTGCAGCTTTTTCAGCAGGTCAGGAGAGATGGTCAGGCGGTCACAGCCTGCCAGGGCGAGGATCTGCTCGGTGCGGCGGAAGCTGGCCCCCATCACGATGGTCTCGTAGCGGTGCTGTTTGTAATAGTCATAGATATTGCGGACCGACTTCACGCCGGGGTCTTCTTCCACCACGTACGGGTCCATCGGCTGTTTTGCCTGATACCAGTCGTAGATACGCCCGACGAACGGTGAGACAAGGAACACGCCCGCCTCGGCGCAGGCACGTGCCTGAGCAAAGGAGAACAGTAACGTCAGGTTGCAGTGGATCCCCTCTTTTTCCAGCACCTCGGCGGCGCGAATGCCTTCCCAGGTTGAAGCGAGCTTGATCAGAATGCGCGATTTATCAATTCCCTGCTCCTGATAAAGCTCTACCAGGCGGCGGGCTTTGTTGATGCTTTTTTCCTGGTCGAAGGAAAGGCGGGCGTCCACTTCGGTCGACACGCGTCCCGGTATGCTTTTCAGAATTTCCGCACCGATATTGACCGCCAGCTTGTCGCTGGCTTCGGCGACCTGCTGCTCCTGGGTTTTCCCACGCTGTTTGCCATAGGCGATGGCGTCATCAATCAGATGACTGAAATGTTCAAGCCCTGCCGCTTTGAGCAACAGCGAGGGGTTGGTGGTCGCATCTTCCGGCTGATAGCTGCGGATAGACTCGATATCGCCGCTGTCCGCGACTACGGTGGTGAATTGTTTGATGCCGTCTAGCTGGTTCATAAATAATTACTCCTTGGAAATAAAAGAGTTAGTCGAGTGTGTTTGTTCACACTTCTGCGAAAATCATGATCGACTTAACAAAAAAGCATAGCAGACGGGGGAGGCATTGCTTTCTGAGACGGGTAACATCACTGTTATAAATTGATAACAATTTTTGCTCTGCAATGGTGAGAGTTTGGCAGCCTTCAAAGTTTAGTCGGCCACCTGCGGCGATACTATGCGGCACTCCAGGGTGTGCATCAGGATCGTAAACATCACCCTTTTTGATCGATACGTGAAGGAATAACAAGATGGATGATCAGTTAAAACAAAGTGCTCTCGATTTTCATGAATTCCCGGTTCCGGGCAAAATCCAGGTTTCCCCTACCAAGCCGCTGGCGACCCAGCGCGATCTGGCGCTGGCCTACTCGCCGGGCGTTGCCGCGCCGTGTCTTGAAATTGAAAAAGACCCGCTGGCAGCCTACAAATACACCGCGCGCGGAAATCTGGTGGCGGTAATCTCCAACGGCACGGCGGTGCTGGGATTAGGCAATATCGGTGCGCTGGCGGGTAAGCCGGTGATGGAAGGGAAGGGCGTACTGTTCAAGAAATTTGCCGGTATCGACGTGTTTGATATCGAAGTGGACGAGCTGGACCCGGACAAATTCATCAACGTGGTGGCAGCCCTGGAGCCCACATTCGGCGGCATCAACCTGGAAGATATCAAAGCGCCGGAATGTTTCTATATCGAGCAAAAGCTGCGCGAGCGCATGAACATTCCCGTGTTCCACGATGACCAGCACGGCACGGCAATTATCAGCACCGCGGCCATTCTGAACGGCCTGCGGGTGGTGGAAAAAAATCTGTCTGACGTGCGCATGGTGGTCTCGGGGGCGGGCGCGGCGGCGATTGCCTGTATGAACCTGCTGGTGGCGCTTGGGATGCAGAAACACAACATTGTGGTCTGCGACTCCAAAGGCGTGATCTATAAAGACCGCGAGCCAAACATGGCGGAAACCAAAGCGGCGTATGCGGTGGACGATGACGGAAAACGGACCCTGGACGACGTGATCGACGGCGCGGATATCTTCCTGGGCTGCTCCGGACCGAAAGTCCTGACCCAGGAGATGGTGCAGAAGATGGCGCGCGCGCCGATGATCCTGGCGCTGGCGAACCCGGAGCCGGAAATCCTGCCGCCGCTGGCGAAAGCGGTGCGTGAAGACGCTATTATCTGTACCGGTCGTTCGGACTACCCAAACCAGGTGAACAACGTGCTGTGCTTCCCGTTCATCTTCCGCGGCGCGCTGGACGTGGGTGCGACGGCAATCAACGAAGAGATGAAGCTGGCCGCTGTTCACGCCATCGCCGAGCTGGCCCACGCCGAGCAGAGCGAAGTGGTTGCCTCAGCCTATGGCGATCAGGATCTGAGTTTTGGCCCGGACTACATCATTCCTAAACCGTTCGACCCGCGTTTGATTGTCAAAATCGCGCCAGCGGTGGCCAAAGCGGCGATGGACTCCGGCGTGGCGACGCGTCCGATTCAGGATTTCGACGCCTACGTCGATAAGCTCACCGAGTTTGTTTACAAAACCAACCTGTTCATGAAGCCGATCTTCTCCCAGGCGCGCGCCGACGCGAAGCGCGTGGTGCTGGCGGAAGGGGAGGAGGCGCGCGTGCTGCACGCGACGCAGGAGCTGATCACCTTAGGGCTGGCGAAACCGATCCTGATTGGCCGTCCGAGCGTAATCGAGATGCGTATCCAGAAGCTGGGGCTACAGATTAAGCCGGGCGTGGACTTTGAGATCGTTAACAACGAATCCGATCCGCGTTTCAAAGAGTACTGGAACGAATACTACGCGATCATGAAACGTCGCGGGATCACCCAGGAGCAGGCGCAGAAAGCCGTGATCAGCAACACCACGGTGATCGGCGCGATCATGGTTCAGCGTGGCGAAGCGGATGCGCTGATCTGCGGCACTGTCGGTGATTACCATGAGCATTTCAGCGTGGTGCAGGAGATCTTCGGCTATCGCGACGGGGTGCATACCGCCGGGGCAATGAACGCGCTGCTGCTGCCTAGCGGGAACACCTTTATTGCGGATACCTACGTCAACGACGATCCGACGCCGGAGCAGCTGGCGGAAATCACCGTGATGGCGGCGGAAACCGTGCGCCGGTTTGGTATCGAGCCGAAAGTTGCGCTGCTCTCTCATTCGAACTTTGGTTCCTCGAAATCTGCGGCGGCCTGCAAAATGCGCGAGACGCTGGAGCGGGTACGCGAGCGTGCGCCGGAGTTGATGATCGACGGTGAGATGCACGGCGATGCCGCGCTGGTGGAGAGCATTCGCAACGAACGGATGCCGGACAGCCCGCTGAAAGGCTCGGCTAACGTGCTGATCATGCCGAACGTCGAAGCGGCGCGGATCAGCTACAACCTGCTGCGCGTGTCCAGCTCTGAAGGGGTCACCGTAGGACCGGTGCTGATGGGCATCTCGAAGCCGGTGCATGTGTTAACACCGATTGCCTCTGTGCGGCGGATTGTGAACATGGTGGCGCTGGCGGTGGTTGAGGCGCAGACGCAGCCGCTGTAAGGGCGTGGTGTCGGGTGGTGCATTCGCTTACCCGACCTACGGATTATGCAGGCCGGGCAAGCGCCGGCATTAAACCCAGTCCCGAACCCGAATAAACGCTTTCAGGGCAGCCTCAGGGCTGCCTTCTTTCGGATCAAAGTTGTACTCCCAGCGCACCAGCGGCGGCATCGACATCAGGATCGACTCCGTGCGCCCGCCGGTTTGCAGGCCAAACAGCGTACCGCGATCCCACACCAGGTTGAACTCCACGTAGCGCCCGCGTCGATAGAGCTGGAACTCCCGTTCGCGCACGCCGTAATCGGTATTTTTGCGCCGCTCGACGATGGGCAGGTAGGCGTCGGTAAAGCCCTGGCCTACCGCCTGCATAAAGCGAAACGCGGTGTCAAAATCCGGCGTGTTGAGATCGTCAAAGAACAGCCCGCCAATGCCGCGCTGCTCATCGCGGTGCTTGAGATAGAAATAGTCGTCGCACCACTTTTTGTAGGTCGGGTAGACGTCTTCGCCAAACGGCAGGCACAGGTCGCGCGCGGTGGTGTGCCAGTGCACGGCGTCCTCTTCAAAGCCGTAGTAGGGCGTAAGATCGAACCCGCCGCCAAACCACCAGACCGGATCGGCCCCCGGTTTTTCCGCAATGAAAAAACGCACGTTGGCGTGGCTGGTCGGCACAAAGGGATTATGCGGATGCACCACCAGCGATACGCCCATCGCCTCGAAGCTACGGCCCGCCAGCTCCGGGCGGTGCGCGGTTGCGGAGGCGGGCATGGCATCGCCATGAACGTGGGAAAAGTTTACGCCGGCCTGCTC
Organism: Enterobacter cancerogenus; assembly: GCF_019047785.1. NCBI lineage: Bacteria > Pseudomonadati > Pseudomonadota > Gammaproteobacteria > Enterobacterales > Enterobacteriaceae > Enterobacter > Enterobacter cancerogenus. The sequence continues at coordinate 4,109,784 of NZ_CP077290.1, forward strand.
AAAGACGCCGCCGTTACGCAGCACGCGGCTTCGGCCACCGCCGCCCGCGTCGCGCTGCCAGCTATCTTCCTGGAATTCACCGCCGTCTTCGGCGGCCAGTTTCTGGCAAATCTCATCCTGCAGCTGCATCAGGAAGGATTTCACCCGCTGTGCATTGGGTTTCATTAACGTTTCCTGGAGTGCGCTTTTTGATTATCAAACCAGTTGAAATAACTGATGATCCCGGAGGCAATGGCATTGGCGATCTTCTGGCGAAACGCCGTGGTACCGAGCAGTCGCTCCTCTTCCGGGTTGGTGATAAACGAGGTTTCAACCAGCACCGAGGGGATCGACGGCGATTTCAGCACCACAAACGCCGCCTGCTCGGTGCCTTTACTGTGCAACCGATGCACGGGCTTGATCTTTTTCAGGATATGCGAGCCGAGCGTCAGGCTGTTTTTAATGGTGTCCGTCTGAACCAGGTCAAACAGCACCTGCTGGAGCAGGTGATCCTTGTCGGTCGCTTTCTTCCCGGCCACTTCGTCCGCACGGTTTTCACGGTCGGAGAGGTATTTAGCCATGGCGCTACTGGCCCCACGGTTAGAGAGGGCAAACACCGATGCGCCCGCCGCGGATGGGTTGGTAAAGCCGTCGGCGTGAATCGACATAAACAGATCGGCGCCGTGCTGATGGGCGATTTCAACGCGGTCGTACAGGGGAATAAAGGTGTCGCCGGTGCGCGTCAGACGCGCGTCAATGCCGTTGCTGCGTAAAATCGATCGCACATTTTTTGCAATCGCCAGCACGACGTGTTTTTCTTTCGAACCGTTTCTTCCAATGGCGCCGGTATCAATGCCCCCATGACCCGGATCCAGCATAACCAGGCGTCGTGCGCCCGCTTTTTTAGCTTTTGGCTTGCTGTGCCCGTTATGGGTTTTTAGCGTGCTCTCGTCTTTTGCCTGAGCCTGCTTTGCGATGCCCGTTAACGTTAAGGCCGCCAGCCCCGCTTTGAGAACCTGACGACGCGATGTGAGTGCTTTTAATGGTTTGAATGTGCTCATGCGGCCTGAATAGTAAAAATTGGGGTCCTGGTGTTATATCGTATCGCGTTTGGCGTTACGACAGTCCTTATTGAGAATTGTTTTACTTTTCATTTCAATACGTGACAAAGTGACATTATGCCAAATTTTGGCGAGATTTTCCCCGCATATTGGCTAAACGGGGCGTTCGGGCGATAATTACTGTTTTTAAACCCAAAAAGGCGGTTAATACCATGGAGATACGCGTTTTTCGCCAGGAAGATTTCGAAGAGGTGATTACCCTTTGGGAGCGCTGCGATTTGCTGCGTCCGTGGAACGATCCGGAAATGGATATCGAACGTAAGGTCAATCACGACGTCAGTCTGTTCCTGATTGCGGAAGTGAACGGCGAGGTGGTCGGTACGGTGATGGGCGGTTACGACGGACATCGCGGCTCGGCCTATTATCTGGGCGTTCATCCGGAATACCGCGCGCGCGGCATAGCTAACGCGCTGCTTAATCGTCTGGAAAAGAAACTGATTGCTCGCGGCTGTCCAAAGATCCAGATCATGGTGCGGGAAGACAACGACGTGGTGCTGGGCATGTATGAGCGTCTGGGCTATGAGCATGCCGACGTGCTGAGTTTAGGTAAGCGTTTGATCGAAGATGAAGAGTATTGAGTTTCACCCTGCCGATTACGACACCCAGGGTCGTCTTCGTTTGCCCTTTCTGTTCTGGTGCGTGCTGCTGTTACAGGCACGCACCTGGGTACTGTTTGTGATGGCCGGCGCGTCGCGCGGGCAGGGCGACACGCTGCTGAATCTGTTCTACCCCGACCACGACGCGTTCTGGCTCGGACTGCTGCCCGGCGTGCCTGCGGTGCTGGCGTTTCTGTGCAGCGGACGGCGGCAGGTTATCCCGCGCGTCTGGAGCGCGCTGCGCGGGCTGTTGATCCTTGCGCAGGTTGTGCTGCTGGGCTGGCAGCCGTGGCTCTGGCTTAACGGCGAGCCGCTGTCGGGCATCGGGGTTGCGCTGGTGGTGGCGGATATCGTCGCGCTGCTGTGGCTGCTGACCAACCCGCGTCTGCGCGCCTGTTTTACCCCCGAGAAAGATTAAGCGGCACTTTTTGCCGATGCCGCACTCCAACAAGCGTTGATTGACTAAGAAAGGACGTTTTAATGAAATCGCTGCGTTTACTTTTATGCGCTCTGCCGCTGGTGTTAACCGGCTGCTCCACGCTCTCCTCCGTTAACTGGTCTGCAGCCTATCCGTGGAACTGGTTTGGCTCTTCAACGGAAGTCACCGAGCAGGGCGTGGGTAACATCACCGCCGCCACCGCGCTGAACCAGGACGCCATTCAGGACGCGCTGGGCAGCGACTACCGCCTGCGCAGCGGTATGAAAACCGAAAACGGCACCATCGTGCGTTATTTTGAAGCCCTGAAGGATGACAAACTGGCGCTGGTGATCAACGGCGATAACGGCACCGTTAATCGCGTGGCGGTGATGGACGAGGATATTCCGACAGCGAGCGGCGTCAAGGTCGGCACGCCGTTTGGCGATCTTTATCAAAAAGCCTTTGGCCACTGCGCCAGCGTTCCGTCGGACGACCGCGTCGCGGTAGAGTGTAAGGCGGAGGGCAGCCTGCACATCAGCTATCTCTTCACCGGCGAGTGGAGCGGCCCGGAAGGGTTAATGCCGTCTGACGACACGCTGAAAACCTGGAAAGTGAGCAAGATTATCTGGAAGCAGTAATTTGCGCCTGAACAAACCGCCTCGCTGAAATCCAGGTATAATAGCCGCCATCAATGCCACGCTACCGTGGCATCTTTTTTTCAGGAGGAGCGATGTCTCAGGTTCAGAGTGGCATTTTGCCAGAACATTGCCGCGCGGCGATTTGGATTGAAGCCAACGTCAACGGGGACGTGGATGCCCTGCGTGCGGCCAGCAAAATTTTTATCGATAAACTGGCGACGTTTCAGGCGACATTCCCGGATGCCCACCTTGGCGCGGTTGTCGCGTTTGGCAATAACGTCTGGCGCCAGCTGAGCGGCGGCGAAGGGGCACAAGAGCTGAAAGATTTCATCCCTTACGGCAAAGGCCTGGCCCCGGCAACCCAGTACGACGTGCTGATCCATATCCTTTCCCTGCGTCATGACCTGAACTTTTCCGTGGCCCAGGCGGCGCTGGAGGCCTTTGGCGACAGCATCAAGGTGCAGGAAGAGGTGCACGGTTTCCGCTGGGTGGAAGAGCGCGATTTGAGCGGCTTCGTAGACGGAACCGAAAACCCGGCGGGTGAAGAGACGCGTCGCGAAGTGGCGGTGATCAAAGACGGCGTGGACGCGGGCGGCAGCTACGTGTTCGTCCAGCGCTGGGAACACAACCTCAAGCAGCTTAACCGCATGAGCGTGCACGATCAGGAGATGATGATCGGCCGCACCAAAGACGCCAACGAAGAGATCGACGGCGACGTCCGGCCTGTGACCTCGCACCTGACCCGCGTAGACCTCAAGGAAGACGGCAAAGGGCTGAAGATTGTGCGCCAGAGCCTGCCGTACGGCACCGCCAGCGGCACGCACGGCCTTTACTTCTGCGCCTACTGCGCGCGCCTGTATAACATTGAACAGCAGCTGCTGAGCATGTTCGGCGACACCGACGGCAAGCGCGACGCCATGCTGCGCTTCACCAAACCGGTAACCGGCGGCTACTACTTTGCGCCGTCCGTGGAGCGCCTGCTCGCGCTGTAAACTGCTCCCCATACCCAGGCCGGGTAAGCGTTAGCGCTACCCGGCAATTTTCCCCGCAGCCTTATTCTCTTTTCTGCTTCTAAATCACCAAACGGTATATAAAACCGTTACTCCTTTCGTCCTCGTTATAAATATTATGACCATAAGATAGTCATCTCATTTATAAGGGTGCGTAATGGCCGCTTCTGTACTGAAAAAAGGTTCCCTGGCGCTGGCAGGTTTACTGCTGGTGGCACAGGCGCAGGCAACCGAGCTGCTGAACAGCTCGTATGATGTCTCCCGCGAGCTGTTTGCCGCCCTTAACCCGCCGTTTGAACAGCAGTGGGCCAAAGACAACAACGGCGACAAGCTGACCATTAAGCAGTCTCATGCCGGTTCGTCCAAGCAGGCGCTGGCGATCCTGCAGGGGCTGAAAGCGGACGTGGTGACGTATAACCAGGTAACGGATGTACAGATCCTGCACGACAAGGGCAAGCTGATCCCGGCGGACTGGCAGAGCCGCCTGCCGAACAACAGTTCGCCGTTCTACTCCACCATGGGCTTCCTGGTGCGCAAGGGCAACCCGAAAAATATCCACAACTGGAACGATCTCGTGCGTTCCGACGTGAAGCTTGTCTTCCCGAACCCAAAAACCTCCGGTAACGCGCGCTACACCTATCTGGCCGCGTGGGGCGCGGCGGACAAGGCGGACGGCAACGACAAAGCCAAAACCGAGCAGTTCATGACCCAGTTCCTGAAAAACGTCGAAGTGTTTGATACCGGCGGACGCGGAGCCACCACCACCTTTGCCGAGCGCGGCCTGGGTGACGTGCTGATCAGCTTCGAATCGGAAGTGAACAACATCCGCAAACAGTACGAGGCGCAGGGCTTCGAGGTGGTCATCCCGAAAACCAACATCCTGGCCGAGTTCCCGGTGGCGTGGGTGGATAAAAACGTGAAGGCCAACGGCACCGAGAAGGCGGCGAAGGCTTACCTGAACTATCTGTACAGCCCGCAGGCGCAGACCATCATTACTGATTATTACTACCGCGTGAATAACCCGGACGTGATGAACACGCTGAAGGATAAATTCCCGCAGACCGAGTTGTTCCGCGTGGAAGATCATTTTGGCGCGTGGCCTGAGGTGATGAAGACGCACTTTGTCAGTGGCGGAGAGTTAGACAAACTGCTGGCGGCGGGGCGTAAGTAATGTTTGCAGGATCAACAAGACGCGTGCTGCCGGGCTTTACCCTGAGCCTCGGGACCAGCCTGCTGTTCGTCTGCCTGATTTTGCTGTTGCCGCTCAGCGCGCTGGTCATGCAACTCGCGCAGATGAGCTGGGCGCAGTACTGGGAGGTCATTACCAACCCGCAGGTGGTGGCGGCCTATAAGGTCACGCTGCTGTCGGCGTTTGTGGCCTCCATTTTTAACGGCGTGTTCGGCCTGCTGATGGCGTGGATTTTAACCCGCTACCGTTTCCCGGGCCGTACGCTGCTGGATGCGCTGATGGACCTGCCGTTTGCGCTGCCGACCGCAGTTGCAGGCTTAACGCTGGCGTCGCTGTTCTCCGTCAACGGGTTTTACGGCGAGTGGCTGGCGAAGTTTGATATCAAAGTGACCTATACCTGGCTTGGTATCGCAGTGGCGATGGCTTTCACCAGCATCCCGTTCGTGGTGCGTACCGTTCAGCCGGTGCTGGAAGAGTTAGGCCCGGAGTATGAAGAGGCGGCAGAAACGCTGGGCGCTACGCGCTGGCAGAGCTTTCGCAAGGTGGTGCTGCCGGAGCTGTCTCCGGCGCTGATGGCGGGCGTGGCGCTGTCGTTTACCCGCAGCCTCGGTGAGTTCGGCGCGGTGATTTTCATCGCCGGGAATATCGCGTGGAAAACGGAAGTGACCTCGCTGATGATTTTTGTGCGTTTGCAGGAGTTTGATTATCCGGCGGCCAGTGCGATTGCCTCGGTGATCCTCGCCGCGTCGCTGCTGCTGCTGTTCTCGATTAACACTCTGCAAAGTCGCTTTGGTCGACGCGTGGTAGGTCACTGATGGCGGAAGTTACTCAATTGAAGCGCTATGATGCGCCCCGTATCAACTGGGGCAAATGGTTTCTGATTGGCACGGGCGTGCTGGTGTCGGCGTTTATTCTCGTCGTGCCGATGGTCTACATCTTTGTACAGGCGTTCAGCAAAGGGCTGATGCCTGCGCTGGAAAACCTGGCGAACCCGGATATGCTCCACGCCATCTGGCTGACCGTGCTGATTGCGCTGATCACCGTGCCGGTGAACCTGGTGTTCGGTACGCTGCTGGCCTGGCTGGTGACGCGCTTTAACTTCCCAGGGCGTCAGCTTTTGCTGACCCTGCTGGATATCCCCTTTGCGGTTTCGCCAGTGGTGGCGGGCCTGGTTTACCTGCTGTTCTACGGCTCCAACGGCCCGCTGGGCGGCTGGCTGGACGAGCATAACCTGCAAATCATGTTCGCCTGGCCGGGCATGGTGCTGGTGACGGTTTTTGTCACCTGTCCGTTTGTGGTGCGCGAGCTGGTTCCGGTGATGCTGAGCCAGGGCAGCCATGAAGACGAAGCGGCGGTACTGCTGGGCGCCTCCGGCTGGCAGATGTTTCGTCGCGTCACGCTGCCGAATATCCGCTGGGCACTGCTCTATGGCGTGGTGCTGACCAACGCCCGCGCGATTGGCGAATTTGGTGCGGTGTCGGTGGTGTCCGGCTCGATCCGCGGCGAAACCCTGTCGCTGCCGTTACAGATTGAATTACTGGAACAGGACTACAACACCGTCGGTTCCTTTACTGCCGCAGCGTTGCTGACGCTGATGGCGATTTTGACCCTGTTTTTGAAGAGTGTGGTGCAGTGGCGTTTAGAGAATCAGGAAAAACGTCAGCATCAGGAGGGAAATCATGAGCATTGAGATTGCCAATATTAAGAAGTCTTTTGGTCGCACCCAGGTGCTGAATGATATCTCGCTGGATATCCCTTCCGGACAAATGGTCGCGCTGCTGGGGCCGTCTGGCTCCGGTAAAACCACGCTGCTGCGCATCATCGCCGGGCTTGAGCACCAGACCAGCGGACACATCCGCTTCCACGGTACCGACGTGAGCCGCCTGCATGCCCGCGACCGTAAGGTGGGCTTTGTGTTCCAGCACTACGCGCTGTTCCGCCACATGACCGTATTCGACAACATCGCCTTTGGCCTGACCGTGCTGCCGCGTCGCGAACGTCCCAGTGCGGCAGCCATCAAAGCGAAAGTGACCAAACTGCTGGAGATGGTGCAGCTCGCCCATCTGGCGGATCGTTTTCCCGCCCAGCTTTCCGGCGGTCAGAAACAGCGTGTCGCCCTGGCGCGCGCGCTGGCCGTTGAGCCGCAGATCCTGCTGCTGGACGAACCGTTCGGCGCGCTGGACGCGCAGGTGCGAAAAGAGCTACGCCGCTGGCTGCGTCAGCTGCACGAAGAGCTGAAGTTTACCAGCGTCTTCGTGACCCACGATCAGGAAGAGGCGATGGAAGTCGCGGACCGCGTGGTGGTGATGAGTCAGGGGAACATTGAGCAGGTTGACGAGCCGGAACAACTCTGGCGCGAGCCGTCCACCCGCTTCGTGCTCGAATTCATGGGGGAAGTGAACCGCCTGCAGGGCACCATTCGCGGCGGCCAGTTCCACGTCGGCGCGCACCGCTGGCCGCTGGGCTACACTTCCGCCCATCAGGGGCCGGTGGATCTGTTCCTGCGTCCGTGGGAAGTGGACGTCAGCCGTCGTACCAGCCTGGATTCACCGCTGCCGGTGCAGGTTCTTGAGGCTAGCCCTAAAGGGCACTACACCCAACTGGTGGTACAACCGCTGGGCTGGTACACCGAGCCGCTGACCGTGGTGATGCGTGATGACGTGCCGCCGCACCGGGGTGAACGCCTGTTTGTGGGCCTGCAGCATGCCCGTATTTATCATGGCAACGAGCGTATTGAGACGCGCGAGGATATTGCTCTGGCGGAGTCGGCCTGATAGGTTAGGATTACGTAGTTTTGCCGGGTGGCGCTGCGCTTACCCGGCCTACAATATGACGTCTGTAGGCCCGGATCGCTGCGCGCCACCGGGCTTTTTATTGGACAGCGATCATGAATACATTAGAACACACCATCGGCAATACCCCTCTGGTCAAACTACAGCGCCTGGGGCCTGACAATGGCAGCGAAATCTGGGTCAAACTTGAAGGCAATAACCCCGCTGGATCGGTAAAAGATCGGGCAGCGCTGTCGATGATAGTCGAGGCCGAAAAACGCGGTGAAATTAAGCCCGGCGACGTATTGATTGAGGCAACCAGCGGCAACACGGGCATTGCGCTGGCGATGATTGCCGCGCTCAAAGGCTACCGGATGAAGCTTTTAATGCCGGACAACATGAGCCAGGAGCGCCGTGCGGCAATGCGTGCCTACGGCGCAGAGCTGATTCTGGTCACCAAAGAGCAGGGAATGGAAGGGGCGCGCGACCTGGCGTTAGAGATGGCCGGGCGCGGCGAAGGCAAGCTGCTCGACCAGTTCAACAATCCCGATAACCCGTACGCTCACTACACCACCACCGGGCCAGAAATCTGGCAGCAAACCGGGGGGCGCATCAGCCACTTTGTCTCCAGCATGGGCACAACCGGCACCATTACCGGCGTGTCGCGTTTTCTGCGTGAGCAGGAAAAAGCGGTCACCATCGTCGGCCTGCAGCCGGAAGAGGGAAGCAGCATCCCCGGCATTCGCCGCTGGCCGGCAGAGTACATGCCGGGCATTTTTAATGCGCAGCTGGTGGACCTGGTGCTGGATATTCACCAGCGCGAGGCGGAGAATACCATGCGTGAGCTGGCCGTGCGTGAAGGTATCTTCTGCGGCGTCAGTTCAGGCGGCGCGGTAGCCGGTGCGATCCGGGTAGCGCAGGACAATCCGGGCGCGGTGGTGGTGGCGATAATCTGCGATCGCGGGGATCGTTATCTTTCTACCGGCGTCTTTGGTGAAGAGAGTTATTCGCAGGGGGCGGGAATTTAAGCGTCATGGAGATGATTTTATTCCGGGATAAAACCCGGGCGCAGCAAACCGACATTGTTGCCGTGCAGTCGCAGGTGGTTTACGGCAGCGTGGGTAACAGCATTGCGGTGCCGAATATCAGGACCCATCAACTGAACGTTACGGCGGTGCCAACGGTGCTGTTCAGCAACACACCCCATTACGATACGTTTTACGGCGGGGTGATCCCGGACGAGTGGTTTAGCGGCTATCTGAAGGCGCTGGAAGAGCGTGAGATTTTGCGCGAGCTGAAAGCCGTGACCACGGGCTATATGGGTAGCGCCAGCCAGATTGCGCTGCTGTCTCACTGGCTGAAAGTGATCAAAGTTCAGCATCCCGACCTGCTTGTGCTGGTTGACCCGGTTATCGGGGACATCGACAGCGGCATGTACGTGAAGCCCGATATCCCGGAAGCCTACCGTCAGCATCTGCTGCCGCTGGCGCAGGGGATTACGCCTAACGTCTTTGAACTCGAGGTGCTCAGCGGCAAACCGTGCCGCACGCCTGAAAGCGCCATCGCGGCGGCTCAGGGTTTGCTCTCAGACACGCTGAAATGGGTAGCCATCACCAGCGCGCCCGTTGCTGACGCCCCGGAAAACATCCATGTGGTGCTGGTCACCCGGGAAGGCGTTACCGTGAGCGCGCACCCGCGCGTGAAGACGGACCTGAAAGGCACCGGCGATCTGTTCTGCTCTGAACTGGTGAGCGGTATCGTTGAAGGAAAGAGTGTTGCAGACGCGATTCGCAGGGCGGGGGACCGCGTCACCGAGGTGATGATGTTCACGCATGAAAAAGGCTATGACGAGCTAATTCTTCCTGCATAAACAAAAATGGCGCCCGAAGGCGCCATTTTTCTGTGCGGCAAGAATTACTTCTTGATGCGGATAACCGGGGTTTCACCCACGGTCACGCTGCCAGACAGTTTGATCAGTTCTTTGATTTCATCCATGTTGGAGATAACAACCGGCGTCAGGGTAGACTTGGCTTTTTCTTCCAGCAGTGGCAGATCGAATTCAATCACCGGGTCGCCAACTTTAACGCGCTGGCCTTCTTCTGCGATACGTTTGAAGCCTTCGCCTTTCAGTTCAACGGTGTCGATACCGAAGTGAACGAACAGTTCGATACCGCTATCAGATTCGATAGAGAACGCATGGTTGGTTTCAAAAATTTTACCGATGGTGCCGTCAACTGGAGCAACCATTTTGTTGCCAGTTGGTTTGATAGCAATGCCATCACCAACGATTTTCTCAGCAAACACTACATCCGGCACGTCTTCGATGTTGACGATCTCGCCGGAGAGCGGAGCAACAATCTCAATAGTTCCGGAGTCTTTCTTGTCATCAGAAACCAGAGATTTCAGTTTATCGAACAAACCCATGATCTTCTCCTAAGCAGTAATTGGGCCGCATCTCGTGGATTAGCAGATTGTTTTTTCTTCAATGAACTTGTTAACCAGCGTCATTAACTCGTCCGTTGTCGGTTGAGCAAGAGCCTGCTCTGCTAATACCTTCGCATCTTCGAAGTTCGTGTTACGGATAATCTTCTTAATGCGAGGGATGGAAATGGCGCTCATAGAGAATTCGTCCAGACCCATACCCAGCAACAGAAGTGTAGCACGTTCGTCGCCTGCAAGCTCACCGCACATGCCAGTCCATTTACCTTCTGCATGAGAAGCATCAATAACTTGCTTAATAAGCGTCAGTACGGACGGTGACATTGGCTGGTAGAGATGTGAAATCATATCATTACCACGGTCAACTGCCAGGGTGTACTGCGTTAAATCATTGGTACCGATACTAAAGAAATCAACTTCTTTGGCTAAATGACGCGCAATGGTCGCCGCCGCAGGTGTTTCCACCATTACGCCGATCTCAATTGACTCGTCAAAGGCTTTGCCTTCGTCGCGCAGCTCCTGTTTGTAGATTTCGATCTCTTTTTTCAGTGCACGCACTTCTTCAACAGAGATGATCATCGGGAACATAATGCGCAGCTTACCGAACGCAGAGGCACGCAGGATAGCGCGAACCTGGTCACGCAGGATCTCTTTACGATCCATGGCGATACGAACCGCACGCCAGCCCAGGAACGGGTTCTCTTCTTTCGGGAAGTTCATGTACGGCAGCTCTTTGTCGCCACCGATGTCCATGGTACGTACGATAACCGCCTGAGAGCCACAGGCTTCAGCCACCGCTTTGTAAGCAGCGAACTGCTCTTCTTCGGTTGGCAGCGCGTCGCGGTCCATGAACAGGAATTCAGTACGATACAGACCGACACCTTCCGCGCCGTTGCGCTCAGCGCCGTCGACGTCGCGGACGGTACCGATGTTAGCGCACACTTCAACCTGATGACCGTCCAGCGTAATGGCTGGCAGATCTTTCAGCTTAGCGAGTTCCGCTTTCTCGGTAGCAACCTGCTCCTGAACGGTGCGCAGCTGCTCGATCACGTCGTTGGTTGGGTTGACGTAAACCACATTGTTTACGGCATCCAGAATCAGATAGTCGTCGTTTTTCACCTGAGAGGTGACGCTACCGGTACCCACGATGGCAGGCAGTTCCAGAGAACGCGCCATGATAGAGGTGTGGGAGGTACGTCCACCCGCATCGGTGATGAAACCCAGCACCTTGTTCAGGTTCAGCTGTGCGGTTTCAGACGGGGTCAGATCGGCGGCAACCAGGATAACTTCGTCCTGAATCGCGCTCAGATCGATAATGGCCAGACCCAGGATGTTGCGCAGCAGGCGCTTACCGATGTCACGTACGTCCGCCGCACGCTCTTTCAGGTATTCATCATCCAGTTCTTCCAGGGCAGTTGCCTGACCTTCGATAACTTCATGCGCAGCTGCATCAGCCGTCATGCCTTTATCTTTAATCAGGGCTATGATTTCCTGCTCCAGCTCCTCATCTTCGAGCAGCATGATGTGCCCTTCGAAGATGGCTTCTTTTTCTTCACCGAAAGTTTCACCAGCTTTAGTTTTGATCGCTTCCAGTTGCGCAGATGCCTTGGCACGACCGCTCAGAAAACGTTCAACTTCCTGATCAACCTTGTCGGCAGAAATTTTTTTCCGGTCGATGACGATCTCGTCTTCTTTCAGCAGCAGTGCTTTGCCGAAAGCGATACCCGGGGATGCTAAAATGCCTGAAATCATAACCCTACCTTACTTGTGACTGATATATAAAAGAACCCGTAAACTTACTCGAGCTCAGCCATCAGTTTTACCAGATGCTCAACTGCTTTCTGCTCATCTTCGCCTTCTGCGGAGATGGTCACAACGGTACCCTGAGTCAGGCCCAGAGTTTGCAGTTTGAACAGGCTTTTTGCGCTGGCGCTTTTGCCGTTGGAAGTCACAGTGATTTCAGAAGTGAAGCCTTTCGCTTCTTTAACAAACTGAGCAGCAGGGCGGGTATGCAGACCGTTCGGAGCGGTAATGGTAACTTCTTGCTGGAACATTGTATTTCCCCAACTTATAGGTTTAGTGTTGTGGAACTAAAGTCTAGCCTGGCGACTTAACTTTAGCCTGTATTGTTAGCGCTGACGTTTCTACCGTCATTAAACATTATGCAGTGAAAGCAAGACTTGAACCAAATCATAAAATCGATTCAGCAAGGCGATTTCGTTGAATGATTAATTTCGCGCTTCAAAATAATTGCTGGTTTAAATACCAGACCAGACGGGGTGAATCAATGCCAGGAGGGGTAAAACTTTGAAGCAGACCACAAAAAAGCACCCGAAAAGGTGCTTTTTTACGCGTTTTTAACATGCTGGCATTACTGTTGCAGCTCTTTTTCAGTAAAGAGATCGGCGAACAGGGCAGTACTTAAGTAACGCTCACCCGAGGAAGGCAGGATAACCACAATATTCTTATTGGTAAAGGTTTCATCTTCCTGAAGCTTGAGCGCCGCCGCGACGGCTGCACCTGAAGAGATACCGGCCAGAATGCCTTCTTCGTCCATCAGACGACGTGCGGTGGAGATCGCCTCTTCGTTAGTAATAGCGACAACCTTGTCGATCAGCTTCAGATCCAGGTTACCCGGAATGAAGCCTGCGCCAATGCCCTGGATTTTATGCGGGCCTGGTTTCAGCTCTTCACCCGCCAGCGCCTGAGCAATTACTGGAGAGTCGGTTGGCTCCACGGCCACGGTGATTAAATCTTTTTTGCCTTTAGTGCCTTTAATATAGCGCGATACGCCCGTCAGGGTGCCGCCGGTACCCACGCCGGAAATGAAAACATCAACCTGGCCGTCGGTATCTTCCCAGATTTCCGGGCCGGTGGTTTTCTCATGAATCTCCGGGTTTGCCGGGTTGCTGAACTGCTGCAGCAGCAGGTATTTGGCCGGGTCGCTCGCCACAATCTCTTCGGCTTTCTGGATGGCTCCTTTCATGCCTTTCGCGCCTTCGGTCAGCACCAGGTTTGCACCCAGCGCTTTCAGCAGCTTGCGACGTTCAATACTCATGGTTTCAGGCATGGTCAGCGTCAGCTTATAGCCGCGCGCGGCTGCCACGTAAGCCAGAGCAATACCGGTGTTGCCGCTGGTAGGCTCAACCAGCTCAACGCCAGGCTTCAGCACGCCACGTTTTTCGGCATCCCAAATCATGTTTGCACCGATACGGCATTTCACGCTGAAGCTCGGGTTACGAGATTCGACCTTCGCCAGGATGCGTCCATTACCGATACGGTTCAGTCGAACCAGGGGCGTATGACCGATAGTCAGCGAGTTGTCTTCATAAATCTTACTCATGGCCTGTCCTTAACTGTATGAAATTGGGATACCGACCCAGCATACCTGTAGTACAGGTAGGGGGAAGTAAGGAATTCGCATATCTATATGCTGCAAGGAAATAATGGGGATCAGTATGGAATAAGGGAGAGCATAAGCTACTCCCTCTTTACACATTTTTGCATTATTTCCATAACGCGTGCTTAGCACGGTAGCAGTCCACCCACATTGCGGTGGCACCGCACACAGCGACCGGCATGATGAACAGATTCAGGAACGGGATCATGGTGAACAGGCTGGTCAGCGCGCCGAACTGCATGTTGGCCACCTTCTGCGTTCGCAGGGCGGTGCGCATCTCTTTGAACGGCACCTTATGGTTATCGAAGGGGTAGTCGCAGTACTGGATGGCGAGCATCCACGCGCTGAACAGGAACCACAGCACCGGGGCCACCGTCTGCCCGATGCCCGGCACGAAATAGAGAATGAGCAGGACAATCGCGCGCGGCAGGTACCATGCAAACTTTTGCCACTCGCGCTTCATGATGCGCGGCACATCTTTCATGATGCCCAGTACGCCCGTGTCCGGCGGTGTCGCACCGGTCAGTCGCGCTTCCAGCTGTTCCGCCAGCAGGCCGTTAAACGGCGCGGCGATCCAGTTGGCAATCGTTGAGAAGAAATAGCCAAACACCAGCAGCACGGACACAACCGCAACCGGCCACAGCAAGTAGTTCAGCCACTGTAGCCAGTCCGGCACGTAGCTCATCAGTGAGGGGATCCAGCTTTCCAGCTTCGTGAACAGCCACCAGAACGCGCCGCCCATCAGCAGGATGTTGATCAGCAGTGGCAGAATAACAAAGCGGCGAATACCCGGCAGGGAGACCAGTTTCCAGCCCTGAGAGAAATACCACACGCCGCTGCGGGGCGTTGAAGACGATGTTGAAACCATAACCAGGCTGTACTCCTTTTTACACAACCAGTGAAATTGCCCGCCTATATTATCCAGTTGCGGGCCAATGACCAGTTCGGAAATGTTCGAAAAAACAGCAAAAAGCACGTTTTAGCGCATCTTTATGCTGTGAATGCTCTGCATACACTTGCACTTGACGTAAACGGCAAATACTCTTAGTGAGTAAATGTTTGCCGTGGTGGCAAGGTGTTAGAACAACAGAGAATATAATGATGCAGGATTTGCGTCTGATATTAATCATTGTTGGCGCGATCGCCATAATCGCTTTACTGGTCCATGGTTTCTGGACCAGCCGTAAAGAGCGCTCTTCTATGTTTCGCGATCGCCCACTGAAGCGCATGAAGTCCAGTCGTGAAGACGATGACGGTGAAGACGACATCGTAGGAAGCGACGACGACGGCGTGGGTGAAGTTCGTGTTCATCGGGTCAATACTGCGCCCGGCGTAGCGCATGGGGAGCATGACGCTCCTCGTCCTGCGCAGCACCAGTATCAACCGCCGTATGCCTCTGCCCAGCCGCGCCAGCCCGCGCAGCCGCCTGTTCAGGAGCCGGTGCGTCAACCGCAACAGCCTGTTCAGCAGCAGCCTGCCGCGCCACAACCGGCGCAGCAGCAACCTGTTCACCAGCCTGCGCAGCAACCGGTACAACAACCGCAGCCGCAGCCGATGCAACAGCCGCAGCCGATGCAACAACCGCAACCGCAGCCTGAACCCGTGCAGCCCGCTCCGGCGCCGCTCGTTGAGCCAGAGCCGGTTGTTGAGCCAGAGCCGGTCGTTGAAAAACCGCAGCGTAAGGAAACGGTCATCATCATGAACGTGGCTGCGCATCACGGTAGCCACCTCAACGGTGACGTGCTGCTTAACAGCATTCAACAGGCTGGCTTCAAGTTTGGCGATATGAACATCTTCCATCGCCATCTTAGCCCGGACGGTAGCGGCCCGGCGCTGTTTAGCCTCGCCAATATGGTGAATCCTGGCACCTTTGATCCTGAAATGACCGGTGATTTCGTGACGCCGGGGATCACCATCTTTATGCAGGTACCGTCCTACGGTGACGAGCTGCAAAACTTTAAGCTGATGCTGCAGTCTGCCCAGCACATTGCCGACGAAGTGGGCGGTGTGGTGCTTGACGATCAGCGTCGGATGATGACGCCGCAAAAACTGCGCGAGTATCAGGACCGCATCCGCGACGTTAAGGAAGCGAACGCGTAATACACGCGCTCACTTCACCACCTCCTCAACCCCCGCATGTCGGGGGTTTTTTCTCATTGATGGTGCGATATGGACTCAATCGAACAACAACTCACTGAACTGCGAACCACGCTTCGCCATCATGAATATCTCTATCACGTTATGGACGCGCCGGAAGTGCCGGATGCGGAGTATGACCGCCTGATGCGTGAGCTGCGTGAATTAGAAGCGCAGCATCCCGAGCTCATTACCCCGGACTCCCCAACGCAGCGCGTCGGTGCAGAGCCGCTGGGTGCATTCAGTCAGGTGCGTCATGAAGTGCCTATGCTGTCGCTGGATAACGTCTTTGATGAAGAGAGTTTTCTGGCATTTAACAAGCGCGTGCAGGATCGGCTTAAAAGCAGCGATGCGCTGACCTGGTGCTGCGAGCTGAAGCTGGACGGCCTGGCCGTCAGCATTCTGTATGAAAACGGCGTACTGGTGCGCGCGGCGACCCGCGGCGACGGCACCACGGGTGAGGATATCACCACGAACGTTCGCACTATTCGCGCCATCCCGCTGAAGCTGCACGGCGATAACATTCCTGCGCGTCTTGAAGTGCGCGGAGAAGTGTTCCTGCCACAGGCGGGCTTTGAAAAGATTAACGAAGAGGCGCGTCGGACCGGCGGCAAAGTGTTTGCTAACCCGCGTAATGCGGCGGCGGGCTCCTTACGCCAGCTTGATCCCCGTATCACCGCGAAGCGACCGCTGACGTTCTTCTGCTACGGCGTGGGTATTCTGGAGGGCGGTGAACTGCCTGATACGCATCTGGGCCGTTTGCTGCAGTTTAAGGCCTGGGGGCTGCCGGTAAGCAACCGCGTGCAGCTCTGTGATTCCCCTGAGGCCGTGCTGGCGTTCTACCACAAGGTGGAAGAAGATCGTCCGACCCTGGGCTTTGACATCGACGGCGTGGTGATTAAGGTCAACTCGCTGGCGTTACAGGAGCAGTTAGGCTTTGTCGCACGCGCGCCGCGTTGGGCGGTGGCCTTTAAATTCCCGGCGCAGGAGCAGATGACCTTTGTTCGCGACGTGGAGTTTCAGGTCGGGCGCACCGGGGCGATCACGCCGGTAGCGCGTCTTGAGCCGGTGCAGGTGGCTGGCGTGCTCGTCAGCAATGCGACGCTGCACAATGCCGATGAAATTGCGCGCCTGGGGCTGCGCATTGGCGACAAGGTGGTGATTCGCCGTGCGGGTGATGTGATCCCGCAGGTGGTGAACGTCGTGGAGTCAGAACGCCCGGACGATACCCGTGCAATTGAGTTCCCGTCACATTGTCCGGTATGCGGTTCGGACGTTGAACGCGTTGAAGGTGAGGCCGTAACGCGCTGCACTGGCGGTTTGATCTGCGGGGCCCAGCGCAAAGAGTCGCTGAAGCACTTCGTTTCACGCCGCGCCATGGACGTCGACGGCATGGGCGACAAAATCATCGATCAGCTGGTGGAAAAAGAGTATGTCCATACGCCAGCCGATCTGTTTAAGCTGACGGCGGGTAAACTGACCGGTCTTGATCGCATGGGGCCGAAGTCGGCGCAAAATGTGGTGAACGCCCTCGAAACCGCCAAAAAGACGACCTTTGCCCGTTTCCTTTATGCGCTGGGTATTCGTGAAGTGGGCGAAGCTACGGCCGCTGGTCTGGCCGCGTATTTTGGTACCCTGGAGGCGCTGGAGAAAGCCAGTATCGACGAACTGCAAAAAGTCCCGGACGTCGGAATTGTGGTCGCGACGCATGTCTTTAACTTCTTTGCTGAAGAGAGCAACCGCGAGGTTATCGGCAAGCTGCTGGCCGAGGGGATCAGCTGGCCTGCGCCGGTTGTGGTGAATGCCGAGGAAATAGACAGCCCGTTCGCCGGTAAAACGGTGGTCCTGACAGGGAGCCTGAGCCAGCTTTCACGTGATGATGCTAAAGCGCGTCTGGTGGCGTTGGGCGCAAAAGTGGCGGGCAGCGTATCGAAGAAAACCGACCTGGTGATCGCCGGGGAAGCCGCCGGTTCGAAGCTTGCCAAAGCGCAGGAGCTGGGCATTGAGGTTATCGACGAGGCGGAAATGCTGCGCCTGCTGGGAGAATAACGTGGAGAAAGAGCAGCTTATCGACATCGCCAACACGGAGATGCCGTTCGGCAAGTATAAAGGCCGCAGGCTGATTGATTTGCCGGAAGAGTATTTGCTGTGGTTTGCCCGTAAGGACGAGTTTCCCGCCGGACGGCTGGGCGAACTTATGGCTATCACGTTACTGGTTAAAACCGAGGGGCTGACACAGCTGGTTCAGCCCCTGAAACGCCCTTAAGCTTTCGCGGCGCGGGTCTCTTCCTGCGCCTGCTTTTCTGCCTGACGCTTGTAGCGACGCGCCAGCACCGCGCAGACCATCAGCTGGATCTGATGGAAAATCATCAGTGGCAGCACCATCATCCCTATCATCGAGGTTGGAAAAAGAATGTTGGCCATCGGGATGCCGTTCGCCAGGCTCTTTTTCGATCCGCAGAAGACAATGGTAATTTCATCGGCTTTGTTGAAGCCGCATTTGCGTGCCACAAACACGTTCACCGCAATGACTATCGCCAGCAGAACAATGCTTACCACCACGATGAAGAGCAGCGAGCCAGCACCGACTTTATGCCAGATGCCATTGACCACGGCTTCACTGAAGGCGGAGTAGACCACCAGCAGGATTGACGTCTGATCGGTTTTTGAAATCCACTTTTTGTGCTTCGTAACGAAGTTCGCCGTCCACGGACGGGAGAGATGCCCAAGCACAAACGGCAGGAGCAGCTGCAGACAGATCTTCCCGACCTGCTCCAGGTTACCTTCCGCGCCATGCATGTTCATCAGCAGCCCGACCAGCAGCGGCGAGACAAAAATGCCCAACAGGCTGGAGGCGGAAGCCGAACACACCGCCGCCGCAACGTTACCACCTGCCAGCGACGTAAACGCAATTGCGGACTGCACGGTAGCGGGCAAAATGCACAGATACAGGAAGCCGGTATAGAGCGCCGGGTCGACGTTAACCGGTGCCCACCAGGCAAAGAGGACGCCGAGAACGGGGAAGAGAATGAAGGTGCTGCACATCACCCACAGGTGCAATCGCCAGTGACTGCCGCCTGCGATGATCGCTTCACGCGACAGTTTTGCACCGTGCATAAAGAACAGCAGGGCGATGGCCGCCGTGGTCAGCCCTTCAAAAAAGGGAACGAATCCGCCGCGTGCCGGAAAGAACGAGGCCAGCAGAACGGTGACGATGAGGGTAAGCGTAAAAGGATCAAGGATACGAAAGAGTTTCATAATGACTCCTGAATGCAGATATGGCTATTGTGCTTTTTTCGATTTGAGAAATAAAATTGATTTATTGCATCCATATATGAATAAAACAGATGAATTACTCACTCCGCCAGCTACGCATTTTTGTCACCGTTGCCCATGCCCGAAGCTTTAGCCGGGCAGGAGAGATGATCGGGTTGAGCCAGTCCGCCGTTAGCCACAGCGTTAAAGAGCTGGAAAACCAGACCGGCGTGAAGCTGCTTGACCGCACCACGCGCGAAGTCGTGCTTACCGAGGCCGGGCTACAGCTGGCGACGCGGCTGGAACGGCTGCTGGATGAATTGAACAGCACATTGCGGGATGTGGGGCGGCTCGGACAGCAGCTTACGGGCACCGTGCGGGTGGCGGCAAGCCAGACCATCTCTGCTCACCTCATTCCGCAATGTATTGCCGAGAGCAACCGCCGCTACCCGGATATTGATTTTGTTCTTCACGACCGTCCACAGCAGTGGGTGCTTGAGAGCATACGTCAGGGGGAGGTGGATTTCGGTATCGTTATCGATCCGGGGCAGGTGAGCGATCTGGAGACGGAAATTGTGCTTTCAGAGCCTTTCCTGCTGCTGTGCCGCGACGACGATCCGCTGGCTCAGTTGCCGCATGTTGACTGGATGGCGCTGCAGGGTGCGAACCTGGTTTTGCAGGATTACGCCTCGGGAAGCCGTCCGCTGATTGATGCCGCGCTTGTTGCGCAGGGCGTGCAGGCGGAGATTGTGCAGGAGATTGGGCATCCTGCCACGCTGTTTCCGATGGTGGAGGCGGGAATTGGCATCAGCGTGCTACCGGCGCTGGCCTTGCCTCTGCCGCAGGGTAGCCGTCTGACGGTGAAGCGACTGGTTCCCTGTATTGAACGTCAGCTGATGCTGGTGCGTCGTAAAAACCGCTCGTTGTCGGGCGCGGCACAGGCTGTCTGGGAAGGGGTGCGCATTCAGGCCCGGAAGCTAACCGAGGCTCGCACGCGCGACCCGCTGTTCCACGCGCCGGAACGTCAGATATAGATGTCAATCTGTCGATCGTCTGAAGGAATATTTACCCCTTCAGCACGGGCCTGCTTCTGCTCATGTTTTTGCTGCGCCTCTTCGGCCTGCTGACGCTGAAGCTGCGCCAGCTGGGTCTGCAGCATCTTGAGCTGCATCTGAATCATCTCCTGCTCTTTTTTCTTATCTTCTACACTGCCGCTGCCGTTAGGGATCTCTTTTAGCTGCTGCGTCAGTTTGACAATTTTGGCTGTGATGCGGCTAATCTGGGCCGCGATATCGTTACCGCCTGAATCGCTGCTTCCGCTGCTGCTGGTTTGCAGGGAGGGAGTTGATGTCTGAATGGTTGTCATGCTTTTTCCTCGCGCCATAAAACAGAGATATCGGCAAAAAAAGGATTAGCTTGAGGGAAATTGCTATACGGCGGAGAGGGTTAGGGGAGCCCTGATCGCCTCAATGCGTTCGGCTCGAACCTGCTGCAGGTTCGAATCATTCAAATTGCAGATAGCAAAAAGGCGCCTTTAGGGCGCCTTTTTACATTGGTGGGTCGTGCAGGATGACTCGCTTCGCTCGCCCTTCGGGCCGTCGCCGTAAACGGCTCCGGTGCCTCAATGCGTTCGGCTCGAACCTGCTGCAGGTTCGAATCATTCAAATTGCAGATAGCAAAAAGGCGCCTTTAGGGCGCCTTTTTACATTGGTGGGTCGTGCAGGATGACTCGCTTCGCTCGCCCTTCGGGCCGTCGCCGTAAACGGCTCCGGTGCCTCAATGCGTTCGGCTCGAACCTGCTGCAGGTTCGAATCATTCAAATTGCAGATAGCAAAAAGGCGCCTTTAGGGCGCCTTTTTACATTGGTGGGTCGTGCAGGATTCGAACCTGCGACCAATTGATTAAAAGTCAACTGCTCTACCAACTGAGCTAACGACCCGAAATGGTGGGCGATGACGGGCTCGAACCGCCGACCCCCTCCGTGTAAAGGAGATGCTCTACCAACTGAGCTAATCGCCCATTTCGGAACTGCTGCGATAAGGTGAGAATGGTGGGCGATGACGGGCTCGAACCGCCGACCCCCTCCGTGTAAAGGAGATGCTCTACCAACTGAGCTAATCGCCCAATCTCAATTCTTATCTACACTGCGAGCCTACCGAAGTAGATGGTGGGTGATGACGGGCTCGAACCGCCGACCCCCTCCGTGTAAAGGAGATGCTCTACCAACTGAGCTAATCACCCCCGCTGTGTGGAGTCGCATTATAGGGAGAGTTGAAAATGAGTCAACGCCTTTTCTAAAGTTTTTATTCGTTCGTCGTAAATTTAAACAAAGCGATCGCAAAATGGGCTGTGGAGCTTGAATTCTAAACAAAAACAGTAAACTCGAGCCTGATGCAGGGATCGACATTGAGGAATCGCCCTACAGTGATAGAATATTGCCCATTGTTTTTTCCCCCGGGATTCGCCGGATGCCGGCACCTTTATAACGTAAGGCCAATTCATGAAAATCAAAACCCGCTTCGCGCCAAGCCCGACAGGCTATCTGCACGTCGGTGGCGCACGTACCGCGCTCTATTCCTGGCTTTTTGCACGCCATAACAAGGGCGAGTTCGTACTGCGTATTGAAGACACCGATCTCGAACGCTCCACGCCGGAAGCAATCGAAGCCATTATGGATGGTATGAACTGGCTGAATCTGGAGTGGGATGAAGGCCCGTATTTCCAGACCAAACGTTTTGACCGTTATAACGCGGTCATCGACGAGATGCTCGTGGCGGGCACGGCCTATAAATGCTACTGCTCCAAAGAACGTCTGGATGCGCTGCGCGAAGAGCAGATGGCCAATGGCGAAAAACCACGTTATGACGGTCGCTGCCGTCACGACCATAGCGAACACGCTGCCGACGAGCCGTGCGTGGTGCGTTTTGCTAACCCGCAGGACGGCTCTGTTATCTTTGATGACCAGATCCGCGGGCCGATTGAATTCAGCAACCAGGAACTGGACGACCTGATCATCCGCCGTACGGATGGCTCCCCGACCTATAACTTCTGCGTTGTGGTTGACGACTGGGATATGGAAATCACCCATGTCATTCGTGGTGAAGACCATATCAACAACACTCCACGCCAGATCAACATCCTCAAAGCGCTGAATGCCCCTGTGCCTGTGTATGCGCACGTCTCCATGATTAACGGTGATGACGGTAAAAAGCTCTCCAAACGCCATGGCGCGGTGAGCGTTATGCAGTACCGCGATGATGGCTATCTGCCAGAAGCGCTGCTGAACTATCTGGTGCGTCTGGGCTGGGCAAGTGGTGACCAGGAGATCTTCAGCCGTGAAGAGATGATCGAGCTGTTCTCGCTTAACTCCGTGAGCAAGTCTGCCAGCGCGTTCAACACGGACAAACTGCTGTGGCTGAACCATCATTACATCAACACCATGCCGCCAGAATATGTGGCAACGTACCTGCAGTGGCATATTGAGCAGGCGAACATCGATACCCGTACCGGCCCTGAGCTGGCGGATCTGGTCAAGCTGCTGGGCGAGCGCTGCAAAACCCTCAAAGAGATCGCGGAAAGCTGCCGCTATTTCTATGAAGAGTTTGACGAGTTCGATGCCGACGCGGCGAAGAAACACCTGCGCCCGGTCGCTCGTCAGCCGCTGGAAGTGGTACGTGACAAACTGGCTGCCATCACCGACTGGACGGCTGAGAATGTCCATCACGCGATTCAGGCAACCGCCGATGAGCTGGAAGTCGGCATGGGTAAAGTCGGTATGCCACTGCGCGTTGCGGTAACCGGTGCGGGCCAGTCTCCTGCGCTGGATGTCACCGTCCACGCTATCGGTAAATCACGCAGCGTCGCGCGTATTAACAAAGCGCTGGGCTTTATTGCAGAGCGTGAAAGCCAGCAGTAATTAAGCTTTGGCTAAAAAAAACGGCAGTTCACACTGCCGTTTTTTATGCCTGTTATTCAGCGATGCCCAGTCGCGCAAGAAAACCATGAATGCCTTCGCGAGCCAGCAAAACGTGCAAACGTTCCTGCTCGTCCTGCGTCATATTTTCCAGCGAATCGATTATTTGCGGGAGCAGGCCCGACGTGGGCGGTTGACCGTATAACGTGGGCGCTTCTGCCAGCTGGTACATCGTCTGACGGTTACGAACGGCGGGAAGGCTCATGATATGCCCCTTCACGCGTCCATCAATATGTATAAGCCGCGCTCTGCCACCTTTCACACCGTTGATACCTTCCGTTTTCCAGCCTTTCTGGCGTATCCAGCGGTTCACGGTTTGTCTTGCGACCCCCAGGCTATCAGCCAGCTCTTCCGTGGTCATTTTACTGCGTATTCTTTTCATATCAGTTCTGGTCGCGAATCCCTAAACGTTGCAACAATCCGGTAATCCCTTCCCGCAGTAACAGAGATGTCATCTGCTTTTGCTCATCCGGCGTCATTTCATTCGCCAGCGTCAGAAGTAAAGTGCGAAGCGCGCCGTCCTGGCCGCCGCTTTCCGGCATTTCAGCGGTGTCTGGAGCCTTACGTGCGCTGCGGATAAATTCCCGCACTCTCTCATTCACATGTACCAGACGCGCCTTACCGCCCTGAACTCCTGGTTTTGGCGATGTAATCCAACCCTCTTTACGAACCCATTTATTGATGGTCTGTCGGCTATAGCCAGTGAGCAAGGCCAATTCTTCTGGCGTCATTCGTTCCTTGATCATGCAATTTCCTGAGTATTCGTGTGGTTACTTAGTGGTTCATCTTATAGCACCGTTTTACGTGAAAACGTGACAGGCTTAACTACTGGTTGCGAGCAGGCTCGCAAAGTGGTTCATTTGACTGATTTTTCGGCGGTTGAAAGTTAAAGGCTTATTTTGCCGTTGACACTCAGCGGCGGAATTCATATTATGCCGCCCGTCAACATGACAGCTTTACGACGGGGCTATAGCTCAGCTGGGAGAGCGCCTGCATGGCATGCAGGAGGTCAGCGGTTCGATCCCGCTTAGCTCCACCAAACTCTGAACCCAACAGAGTGCGGTAGGTAAAGTAACATGTGGGGCTATAGCTCAGCTGGGAGAGCGCTTGCATGGCATGCAAGAGGTCAGCGGTTCGATCCCGCTTAGCTCCACCAAAATTTGAACCCTCGTCGAAAGACGGGGGTTTTTTTATGCGTCTGTAACAGCTTTACGATCTTTTTGTTGCCAACTACGCGAATTTCTATACATCAGCTCAATCTATATCAATAAACTTGGCGCTTTATGGCGTTCAACTTGATTCGTACAATTAATAAACCTATTATCCAGATGGTCAATAAGATGAAATGTAAATAAACAGTCGAAATTAATGAAAAGAAAAACTGACAATAATGTAAAGATAATAATGCTTGCCCTGGCATTGTGTCTGTTTACGGTCCCTTTTTCCCGCTATGTTTCTCCTCGGGCGGTTGTTAACGGTTACGAGGTTTATTTGGCATGGTTGCCGTTGAGCGTAATGCTGGCCGCCGTTTTATTATTTGGCCGACGGGCGGTTATTCCGGTTCTGATAAGTATTATTGTAACAAATATTTATAATCTTCAGCTAACCGCGCTTCAGCACGTTATCTTAGTGTGTTGTCAGACTTTTCCCGTGTTTGCGGCGTGCGGCCTGCTTCGGCTGGTGATCGGGCCGCGCTGGCGGCACAGCGTGCCAAATAAATATATTGGGATGCGTATTTTTTGGCTCGGCTTTATGGTGCCTGTCGGGATTAAACTCCTGATGTATCTGGCGGGCTATTTATTTGATTTCCCCGTGGCGGTCTCCACTTTCTTCGGAGAAGGCTCCGCCATTTATAACATCATTGATATTCAAAGCCTGATTTGTGCAGCGCTAATATTTACCATGATGTTCTATTACCCATTAAGAATGATAATGAATCCCGGTTATGCCAGGGTGTTCTGGCGTCGAAGCTTAAAGCCGTTTCTTTTCAATAAAAAGCCGTTATTTATCATCGTCTGGTTAACGCTGTTAGTTCTCTTTATCGCAATTTTATGTGCGCCCTTTGAGTCGCCGATTATTGCCGGCTACCTGATGCCGATCGTCTTTATCCTCTTCACGCTGGGGATAAGCCGTCTGAGCTATGCGCTGATCTCCTTGCTCTGGGCTGTATCAGCCCTGATGCTGCTGACCTACAACTACAACTTTTTGAATGGCGTAGAAACGGGCTACTCGCTCTCCTTTATCTTGTCGGTGCTGATCTCATTTGCTATCTGCCTGCTCTATATGTCGAAGATCTACCGCCGCAGCGAATGGATGAAGCAGGGCTGGCAGGAAAGGGCGCTCACCGATCCGTTGACCGGGTTACCCAACATCCGCGCGCTGGAAGACTATCTGCAGGACCACCCCGACGCCAAAGTCTGTTGTCTGCGGATGGACAACCTGGAGTTCCTCAGTCGCCATTACGGCATACTGATGCGGGTACATTGCAAACGATCGGTCACCGCCACCCTTCAGCCTTATTTGCAACAAGAGGAAAAGCTCTTTCAGCTACCCGGTAGCGAGTTGGTTGTGGTGTTGCTTGGGCCGGAACCGTCCGAGCGGCTCCAGTACATGGTGGATCACCTGAACAGCCGGAAGATTATCTGGAACAAAACGGCGCTGGAAATCGAGTTCGGTGCAGCGTGGGGCGAAGTGGAAGGCGGTGAGCACTTGCACCCTATGCTGGGCCAGCTGAGCTGGCTTGCAGAACAATCCTGCGCCAACCACCGCGTTCTGGGGCTGACCAACAGCCTGGAGACCGTCTCGGGCCAGACAACGGATCGGGTGTTGATGCTGGGCCGCATTAAGCGGGCGCTCGAAGAAGGTGGCCTTCGTCTGTACGCGCAGCCCATCCAGAACGCGCAGGGGAAGGGGTATTACGAGATTTTGACCCGTATAGAGAGCGAGGGCGAAATCATCACTCCTGACCGCTTTATCCCGCTTGTTGCCCAGTTTAACCTGAGCCATCGGTTTGATATGAGCGTGGTTGAAAGCCTTCTGGAATGGCTTAAGAACCACCCGGAACCACACGCCGAAACGCGTTTCTCCGTCAACCTGATGCCGCTGACGCTGATGCAAAAAGAGGCGGCGAGCGAGATAATTCAGCTCTTTGAGCGCTATTTTGTCAGCCCAAATGCAGTGGTCATCGAAATAACCGAAGAGCAGGCCTTCTCTAATTCCGGGGCGAGCATTAAAAATATCCAGACGCTTCGGGAGTATGGCTTTCGCATAGCAATCGATGATTTTGGCACGGGATACGCCAATTACGAGCGCCTCAAACGCCTGCAGGCTGACATCATTAAGATTGATGGCTGCTTCGTCAAAGATATCTGTAGTGACAGCATGGACGCGATGATCGTCCAGTCAATATGCAATCTGGCGAAGACGAAATCGCTCTGCGTGGTGGCTGAATATGTAGAGACACCGGAGCAGCGAGAGATGCTGCTGCGCTTCGGGGTGGATTATCTGCAGGGGTATCTCATCGGCAAACCCGCGCCGCTAAGCGAACTGCAGGCATAAAAAAACCGGGAGCCACAAGGCTCCCGGTTTTTATTTCACAGTATGGGTTACAGGACCAGCGCCGCGATAGAGGCGGAGAGCACGCTGACCAGCGTCGAACCGTACACCAGCTTCAGACCAAAGCGAGAAACCACGTTGCCCTGTTCTTCGTTCAGACCTTTAATCGCACCGGCGATAATACCGATGGATGAGAAGTTGGCGAAGGAAACCAGGAACACAGAGAGGATGCCTTCTGCGCGCGGAGAGAGCGTGCTGGCAATTTTCTGCAGATCCATCATTGCAACGAATTCGTTAGACACCAGTTTGGTGGCCATGATACTGCCGACCTGCAGCGCTTCGTGAGCCGGAACACCCATTACCCAGGCAACAGGGTAGAAGATATAGCCCAGAATGCCCTGGAAGGAGATACCGAGCACCGCCGCGAACAGGGCGTTCAGGGCTGAAATCAGGGCGATAAAGCCGATCAGCATTGCCGCAACGATAATCGCAACCTTAAAGCCCGCCAGAATGTATTCACCCAGCATTTCGAAGAAGCTCTGACCTTCATGCAGATTTGCCATCTGCAGGTTCTCTTCGCCCTCTTCAACACGGTACGGGTTGATCAGAGACAGAACGATAAAGGTGCTGAACATGTTCAGAACCAGTGCCGCAACAACGTATTTTGGCTCCAGCATGGTCATGTATGCGCCAACAATCGACATGGAAACGGTAGACATCGCCGTTGCAGCCATGGTGTACATACGATTGCGGGACATTTTGCCGAGGATGTCTTTATACGCGATAAAGTTCTCAGACTGACCGAGGATCAGGGAGCTTACGGCGTTGAAAGATTCCAGTTTGCCCATACCGTTCACTTTTGACAGCACGGTACCGATAGCGCGGATAACAACAGGCAACACGCGGATGTGCTGCAAAATACCAATCAGCGCAGAGATAAAGACGATAGGGCACAGCACTTTCAGGAAGAAGAACGCCAGGCCTTGATCGTTCATATTACCGAAGACGAAATTGGTCCCTTCGTTGGCAAAACCGAGCAGTTTTTCGAACATTTCGGAAAAGCCTTTGACGAAGCCGAGTCCCACGTTGGAGTTCAGGAAGAACCACGCGAGTAAAACTTCAATAACCAGAAGCTGAACAACAAAGCGGATGCGGATTTTTTTGCGGTCATGGCTGACCAGCAACGCAAGCGCAGTAACGACAACGAGTGCCAGGACAAAATGAAGGACGCGGTCCATATTTGCTCCAAATATGAGGCAGGTTTAATTTCCGTGCACATTCTATGTAACAAGCGCAAAGAAAACGAGATCAAGGCCACACTATAGTTACATCCTGTGACGAGTCTCAAAAATAGTGATCAACAATACATTTTTGTTATGTTAGGTAAATGAGTGAAAAGTTAAGTTTGTGTGCTACGCTTCACAAATGACTGCGCATTTTCACAATCTGTGATGTCGCACCACCTGCCCACCTATTGTTCTTAGCTATCAATGAAATCATTTTTAACCACCTAAATGGTCTTGATAATCATTCTCATTTTGATAGCATAAAACATAGCAAAGGCTATATTTCCAGAGGCAGACATGACAAATAGTCGCGTAGAGGGTAGCAGTGGCAGAGCAGCGCGCAAGTTGCGGTTCGCGTTAATGGGACCTGCGTTCATTGCTGCTATTGGCTATATCGATCCGGGTAATTTTGCGACCAACATTCAGGCCGGGGCCAGCTTCGGCTATAAGCTGCTGTGGGTGGTAGTCTGGGCCAACTTCATGGCGATGCTGATCCAGATGCTTTCGGCAAAGCTGGGTATCGCCACAGGTAAAAACCTGGCGGAGCAGATCCGCGACCACTATCCGCGTCCGGCGGTGTGGCTGTACTGGATCCAGGCGGAAATTATCGCCATGGCGACCGATCTCGCCGAATTTATCGGGGCGGCTATCGGCTTCAAGCTGATTTTAGGCGTGTCGCTGCTGCAGGGGGCCGTGCTGACCGGGATTGCGACGTTCCTGATTTTGATGCTGCAGCGTCGCGGGCAAAAGCCGCTCGAAAAGGTGATTGGTGGTCTGCTGCTGTTTGTGGCCGCAGCCTATATTGTTGAGCTGGTATTTTCTCAGCCGAATCTGGTGCAGCTTGGTAAAGGGATGGCGATCCCCAGCCTGCCTAATACCGAAGCCGTATTCTTGGCGGCAGGGGTGCTGGGCGCAACCATCATGCCGCACGTTATCTATCTCCACTCTTCATTAACCCAGGATTTGCACGGCGGAACGCGTAAAGACCGCTACTCCGCCACCAAATGGGACGTGGCGATCGCCATGACCATTGCCGGATTTGTGAACCTGGCGATGATGGCAACCGCAGCTGCCGCTTTCCATTTTAATGGCCATACGGGCGTCGCCGATCTTGATCAGGCCTATCTGACCCTCGAACCCTTACTTAGCCACGCCGCGGCGACCATCTTCGGGCTTAGCCTGGTGGCTGCCGGCCTCTCCTCAACCGTGGTGGGTACGCTGGCCGGGCAGGTGGTAATGCAGGGCTTTGTGCGCTTTCATATTCCGCTCTGGGTACGTCGCGCGGTCACAATGCTGCCATCCTTCATCGTCATTCTGATGGGGCTGGATCCCACCCGTATTCTGGTGATGAGTCAGGTCTTGCTGAGCTTTGGTATCGCGCTGGCGCTGGTGCCGTTGCTGATATTTACCAGTGACAAATCGCTGATGGGGGAGTTAGTGAACACCACGCTGGTGAAAAGAGCGGGGTGGGCTATCGTGGTGGTGGTGGTGGCGCTCAACCTGTGGCTGCTGGCAGGAACGGCATTAGGGTTATAAATAAAAAAAACAAAAAGAAAAAGGAGCCGCGAGGCTCCTTTGTTCATTAATGATGATGGCCGTGACCATGGCCTCTGCCGTGACCTCTGCCACCGCGATGGTCGTCGCGATCGCGCCAGCCTTCACGGTAGCCGCGTTCATAGGCTTTGCGTTTGTCCCAGCCGCGGTGATAGCCATTGTCGTGTCTCCACCAGCGATTTTTACGCCATTCATAATGGTGGTGCCAGTAATCGCGGTCGCGCCAGCCACCGCCGTCCCAGTAGTTACCGTAATTATCACGATCGCCAATTTGTAATTTTACGGATGGCAACAGGGTGATTTCGCCCGCGTTAGCAACCAGCGGTGCAGCAGCCAGTAAAACGGCAGCCAGAATCAGTGACCTGAACATACTTTTCTCCTTCACGATCGGGGCCTTGTGTGGCCTGTTAACGCAATATTACGAGTTGGTAAAGACTCGTATCATCGCCTCAACTCCGAATTCGTCAACGAGAGCACGAATTGCTAAAAACGGGTTTATTCTGACCCGCTAAGGATCGCGTCAATTTTCGCCAGTTCCTCTGTCGAGAAATACCGATTCTCGAGCATGCCTGCTGCGTCATCAATTTGCGCCGTTTTACTGGCACCAATCAGCACAGACGTCACGGCATCGTGGCGCAGGATCCAGGCCAGTGCCATCTGCGACAGCTTCTGGTTCCGGCTTTCGGCCAATGCATTCAGCTTGCGAACTTTAACCAGCTTTTCCTCGGTCAACTGATCGGGGTTGAGGAACTTGCTGCCGCTGGCGGCTCGCGAGTCTTCAGGAATGCCGTTCAAATAGCGATTGGTCAGTTGGCCGCCCGCCAGCGGGGAGAAAGGAATACATCCCACGCCTTTCTCGTTCAGTACGTCCAGCAAACCCGCCTCAGGCGCGCGCTCGAACATGGAGTATTTCGGCTGGTGGATGAGACAGGGTGTGCCCAGGTCCTCCAGGATCGTTATCGCCTGACGCGCCAGTTCGGCAGGGTAGTTGGATAATCCGACGTACAGCGCTTTACCCTGACGCACGAGATGGTCGAGCGCTTTCATCGTCTCTGTTAACGGCGTTTCAGGATCCGGACGGTGGTGATAAAAGATGTCGACATACTCCAGCCCCATACGCTTCAGGCTTTGGTCCAGGCTCGAAATCAGGTATTTGCGTGAACCCCAGTCGCCGTAAGGGCCGTCCCACATGGTGTAGCCCGCTTTTGTAGAGATGATCAGTTCATCGCGCCACGGCAGGAAATCCTCCTGCAAAATGCGCCCAAAGTTGCGTTCTGCAGAGCCAGGTGGTGGGCCGTAGTTATTGGCAAGGTCAAAATGCGTAATGCCCAGATCGAAGGCGCGCTGTAAAAGTTGACGGCTGGTTTCGAGTAGCGTGGCGTCACCGAAGTTGTGCCAGAGGCCAAGGGAGATAGCGGGCAGCTTGAGACCACTGCGTCCACAACGGCGATACTGCATTGTCTGATAACGATTTTTGTCCGGCTGATAACCCATTTCATCACCTCAGGCGTTGAAAAGAAAAATGTGTGTATACGTTTACACTAACTCAACGAAAAGGGAAAGAACGCCGTATTTTTTGTAAAGCAATCTTTCCATGGCCTACTTATTGGCGTTTCTGGACAGTCATCGCGCTTCTCTAATACTCAGAGTGAGGTCAACGTCAGAAGGACACCTGTTATGACAACCCCATACTGCGTCGCCGATTACCTGCTGGACCGTCTTACAGATTGTGGTGCCGATCATCTGTTTGGCGTGCCGGGCGACTACAACCTGCAGTTTCTCGATCACGTAATAGACAGCCCGGACATCTGCTGGGTGGGCTGTGCCAACGAGCTGAATGCCTCTTACGCCGCCGACGGCTATGCCCGCTGCAAAGGCTTTGCCGCACTGCTGACGACATTTGGCGTGGGGGAATTAAGCGCCATGAACGGCATCGCGGGCAGCTTTGCCGAACATGTACCGGTATTGCATATCGTAGGGGCGCCGGGCATGGCGTCACAGCAGCGCGGTGAGTTATTGCACCACACGCTGGGCGACGGGGAGTTTCGCCATTTCTATCACATGAGCGAACCGATCACTGTGGCGCAGGCGATCCTGACCGAACAAAATGCCTGCTATGAAATTGACCGCGTCCTCACGACGATGCTTCGTGAGCGCCGTCCGGGCTATCTGATGTTGCCCGCCGATGTGGCCAAAAAAGCCGCGACGCCGCCTGTAAACGCTCTCACGATGCGCGCTACCGAGGGAGATGATGCGTGCCTGAAGGCGTTTCGCGACGCCGCGCAACAGCGCCTGGCCGCCACCAGGCGCACCGCGCTGCTGGCCGATTTTTTAGTGCTTCGCCACGGGCTAAAACAGGCGCTGCAAAAATGGGTAAACGAGGTGCCGATGGCGCACGCCACCATGCTGATGGGCAAAGGCATTTTCGATGAACGTCAGGCCGGTTTTTACGGTACTTACAGCGGTTCGGCGAGTGCTGCAGCGGTGAAAGAGGCGATTGAGGGGGCGGATACGGTGTTGTGCATCGGGACCCGGTTTACCGACACCCTGACCGCCGGGTTTACCCATCAGCTCACGCCGGCGCAGACGATAGAAGTGCAGCCACATGCTTCACGCGTGGGCGACGTCTGGTATACCGGCATTACCATGCAGCAGGCGATTGAAACCCTGACGCAGCTGTGCAAACAGCATGTGCATCACGCCCGGATCTCCGTTGACGCGCACCGTGATGCCCATTCCGTGCAGACAGGCTCGCTTACCCAGGAGAACTTCTGGAGCACGCTGCAAACCTTTATCCGCCCTGGCGATATTATACTTGCCGACCAGGGTACGTCGGCCTTCGGGGCCATCGATCTCCGGCTACCGGCGGACGTGAACTTTATCGTCCAGCCGCTGTGGGGGTCGATTGGTTATACGCTGGCGGCGGCCTTCGGGGCGCAAACGGCGTGCCCGAACCGCCGGGTGATCGTGCTGACCGGGGACGGCGCAGCGCAGCTGACTATTCAGGAGCTGGGGTCTATGCTGCGTGATAAACAGCACCCCATCGTGCTGGTGCTCAATAACGAAGGATACACGGTGGAGAGGGCGATCCACGGGCCAGAGCAGCGCTATAACGATATCGCGCTATGGAACTGGACGCAGATCCCGCAGGCGCTCAGCCTGGATCCCCAGGCGGAGTGCTGGCGCGTCAGTGAGGCGGAACAGCTGGCGGAGGTGCTGGACAAAGTGGCGCACCACGAGCGTCTGGCCCTGATTGAGGTGATGCTCCCCAAAGCCGATATCCCGCCGCTGCTGGCCGCCCTTACCAAAGCGCTGGAGGCGCGAAACAGCGCCTGATCACTTATCGTTACGCCAGGCCATTAACATCGGTTTGCCCGCCAGCAGGAGCCAGGCGGGCAACATCACGATGCAGAGCAGCGGGAGTAAGGTGGTGTCCGGCACGACCACGGCGGCCATAAACAGGCTTAGCCAGGCATCACGTGTGACCACCAGCACCAGCCCCAGAATAGAGCAGGAGACGGTAATGGCTGCCGGTACGGCATCAACGTGCTCATGCAACATCAGCCCCAGCGCCACCCCGACAAACACCGCCGGGAAAATACGGCCTCCGCGAAAACCGCATGCTGCCGCCACCACCAGCGCTGCCAGCTTAATCAGCGCGAAAAGCAGATAATCCGAGACGCTAAACACCTGACTAAACGCCAGTTGCTGCATCTCGTCCAGCCCTTTAAACAGCGTAACCGGCCCGCCTATCGCCCCTAAAACCCCCAGAATGAGACCGCCGACGCCCAGAATCAAAACCGGATGCTTAAGTTTGTGCATCAGACGATGCAGGCGCGGCAGACACCACACCGCGACCATGCCCAGCGCAATGGCGATAGCAACCACGATTGCGCCGCTGAAGATATCGGCAAGCTGCATTTGGCCGTAGTGAGGCAGCGAAAGGGAAAAATGGGGATGGAAAAACAGGCTGGTGGTGAGAGCGCCCGCTGCGGCGGCCATCAGCGGTGCAAACAGCTTATCCCACAGCGGAACATCGTTATTGCTGCTGAGCGTCTGAGAGAAGATCAGCGCGGCGGCAACGGGGGTGCCAAACAGCGCGCCGATGGTGCCTGCGGAGGCCAGAATTGTCCAGTCCAGGGCATCAACGCGCGGAAAAATACGCGACCCGAGAAACACCGCCAGAGCGATATTCACCGCCATGATCGGGTGTTCCGGGCCGAGGCTCACGCCTCCCGCCAGGCCAAGGATCAGCGCGATGATGAGCCCCGGCAGGGCCGACGGGTTAACCGGCGCCCCGATCAGCGGCTCCAGCGCCGGATCCGGCCCGGCGTGGCCTGGGCTAAAGCGGATCACCAGCCCCACGGCAATACCGGTAAGCGTCAGCATGGCGATAATCCACGCCGGAGAGTCAATGTTCATCCCCAGGCTGGTCGGCAACGCTGTCCACAGCATCGTCTGCAGTACCGCGGCGACTTTCATGACGACGATAAGCACCAGGCTTGACGCTATGCCAATAATCAGCGCCGGGATGGCCAATAACAGCATGGTTCTGGCTCGCGGGTGGAGCATGATAATTTCCTTGTACAAAACGGCCTAACGTGACTTTGCGTATTCAGCATTGTGGCAATAGTGTAAAAGGTGCTGAAACGGTAAAGTTATTCTGTGACGAAGATCGATTATCCTGGGGCATTCATCTTCTGGTCGTTGTTGTTATGACGCCTTGAATTTACAGTGTCCCAAAGATTTATTCTGACTTTAGCGGAGCAGTAGAAGAATGACAAAGTATGCTTTAGTGGGTGATGTGGGCGGCACCAACGCACGGCTGGCATTGTGCGATATCAATACCGGTGAAATAACGCAGGCGAAAACCTATTCAGGGCTGGATTATCCAAGCCTGGAAGCCGTTGTGCGCGTCTACCTGGACGAGCATAACGTTCAGGTTGAAGATGGCTGCATTGCCATTGCCTGCCCGATTACCGGTGACTGGGTGGCGATGACCAACCACACGTGGGCATTCTCTATTGCCGAAATGCAAAAAAACCTCGGTTTTGCACATCTGGAAATCATCAATGACTTCACCGCCGTGTCCATGGCGATCCCGATGCTGAAGCCAGACCACCTGATACAATTTGGCGGCACCGCGCCCGTTGAAGGCAAGCCAATCGCCGTTTACGGGGCGGGCACCGGGCTGGGGGTGGCTCACCTGGTGCATGTGGATAAACGCTGGGTCAGCCTGCCGGGCGAAGGCGGTCACGTGGATTTCGCGCCTAACAGTGAGGAAGAGGGAATTATCCTTGAAGAGCTGCGGGCGGAAATTGGGCACGTCTCGGCAGAGCGCGTGCTCTCCGGGCCAGGCCTCGTGAATTTGTACCGTGCGATTGTGAAATCCGACGGTCGTCTGCCGGAAAACCTTAAACCGAAAGATGTCACTGAACGCGCGTTAGCAGACAGCTGCACCGACTGTCGTCGCGCGCTGTCGCTGTTCTGCGTGATCATGGGACGGTTCGGCGGAAACCTGGCGCTGAATCTCAACACCTTCGGCGGCGTTTATATCGCGGGCGGGATCGTCCCGCGCTTCCTCGACTTCTTTAAAGCGTCCGGTTTCCGTGGCGGGTTTGAAGATAAAGGACGTTTCAGAAGCTACATTCAGGACATTCCGGTTTACCTGATTGTGCACGATAACCCGGGCCTGCTCGGCTCTGGCGCGCATTTGCGTCAGGATTTCTCGGTCAGATCCTCTGACATGTTAAGCCCTCTTCACCCGAAGAGGGCTTTTTCGTTACAGATGCATTAACTGGCGAAACTCTTTTACCCTGCTGCGGCTTACCGGCACCTGAAAATCCAGATCCTTCAGGCGCAAAATATAGGTGTTGTTGAACCAGGGTTCGATCTCGCGGATCTTACTTAAATTCACGCAAAACGACCGGTGGCAGCGGAAGAAGTGCGACGCAGGCAGTTTGCTGCAAAACTCGGTGATATTCATCGCCATCACGTATGATTCGCGCCGCGTATAAACAAACGTCATTTTCTCATGCGCTTCGGCGTAATAAATATCATTGATGGGGGTTACGATGATCCGCTCATCCTTGACCAGGTTAATGGTGTCATTTTCGCGCGCGGCAGGGCTGGCGCTGACCGGCGCGGCCTGCTGCTGTTGCCAGGCCGATTCCAGCTTTTGCAGCATGCTCACAATCCGTGATTCCTGATACGGCTTAAGGATGTAGTCAAAAGCCTCAAGTTCAAAGGCTTCAACCGCATGCTCTTTCCACGCGGTGACAAACACGATAAACGGCTTATGGGCGAACTGATTGATGTTTTGCGCCAGCAGTACGCCGTCCAGGGAGGGAATGTTGATATCAAGAAACAGGGCGTCGACGCGGTTGTGCTGCAGGAATTTCAGCACGTCCAGGCCATCGTCAAACGTTCCCACGATCTCCATCTGGCTGTGGGTTTTAATCAGCCAGCTCAGCTCCTGCTGAGCCAGAATTTCATCTTCCACGATGATGACTTTCATGTATTACTCCGGCCTATGGCAGCAGTGAAGAGGGCGCATGAACGGCCGAGCGTTCATTCGGGACGTAAAAGGCGATTTCAGTGCCTGGCTCCAGGCGGCGGATATGCAAGCCATCGCCATACAGCAGCTTGACGCGGTGATGCACGTTCAGTAACCCGATTTTGTTCCCCGGCATTTCATTGGACTCCACGCGCTCAATCACCTGCGCATCAATGCCGTGGCCGGTATCACGCACCGCAATGCGTACCCGATTGCCGCTTTCCGTCACGCTGATGGTCACTACCCCTTTGCCTTTACAGGGCTGAATACCGTGAACGATCGCGTTTTCGACCAGCGGCTGGATCAGCAGGCTCGGGATCACGCAGTTCACCTCTTCATCAATATCGTAAATGACCGTGAGTTTGTCACCAAAGCGCGCCTGCTCGATCGCGATATAGTCTTTAATCTGATACAGCTCTTTTTTGATGTCGATCTGCTCGTCGTCTTTCAGCTCAATGTTGTAGCGAAGATAGCGCGACAGATTAAAGATCAGCTGACGCGCGGTGTCCGGATTAAGCCGAATGGAAGAGGAGATGGCATTCAGGGCGTTAAACAGGAAATGGGGATTTATTTTACTTTGCAGCGCGCGAAGCTCTGCCTTATTTGCCATCTCGCGAAGCTGCTCCGCGCGGGAAACTTCGAGCTGCGTGGAGATAATCTGCGACAGCCCGATAGCCATCTCCTGAAGGTAGGAGGTTATCTGGTGGGCGTGACAGTAATAAATTTTCAGCGTACCGGTGACCACCCCTTTTTCCCAAAGCGGGATCACCAGCATGGAGTGAATTTCGGGCGTCCTATGGGCCTCATCATTGTTTTTAATAATGATTTTCCCGTAGTTGATCGCTTTTCTCGTGGTCGGGCTAATGGTGTCGTCATTGTCACGATAGTTATCTTCACCCACGCCAACGTAGGCCAGCACGCGGTCGATGTTGGTGATGGCGACGGCATCGGCGTGTATATCACGCCGAATGATATCGCATACCTGGCGTAACGATTCGGCGTTAACGTGGCGGAACAGCGGCAGCGTTTTATTGGCAATATCCAGCGCAAGCTTGGCCTGACGGGCCGCGAGCGCCTCTTTTTCCCCTTCGACACTTTGTACCAGCAGCACGATAAAGCCGATGCAGACGCTACCGAGGATCATCGGAATACCGATTTTTGACACAATATCAAGACCCAGCGCCACGGTCGGTGCCCAGGCGACAACCAGGATCATCGTCAGGGTTTCGCACACCATGCCCGCGATGATCCCAACGCGCCAGTGCTGTTTTTTCGGCACGCGTCGGTTAATCAGGCCTGACAATATCCCGGCAATAATGCTGGTAATAAAGCAGGGAACGGCCGTCACGCCACCGATATCAATCAGGTAGCGGTGCGTGCCTGCAATGATGCCGGTAATCACGCCTACCCATGGGCCGAACAGGATCCCGCCCGACATCACGGCGATGATTCGCACGTTGACCAATGATCCCTCTACCGGGACGCCGGACCAGGTGCTGAACAGGGCGAACATCGAGAAAATAGCCGTAACGCCCAGCAGCTCCTTAGGCGAGTGTGCAGACTTGTGCAAAAGCTCGCGAAACAGGCGAATGCGAATGAGAAAGAACAGGCAGATCAGCATTAATGCCGCGCGGTCAAAAACCGCCAGGAGCATGTTGAATATTTCGTGCACGGGTTAACCACGGAAAGGGGAAAGCGCTATGATAAAAAACCTGCGACTCAATGACCAGCTATCCGTCCGGTTTATCAAATGAGGAAAAACCATAATTTACAAAGGGGATTGTTGTCAGGTGCCTGAAAAATCCTGCGCTCTCAGGTGGTGACAGGTATAACGTAAATTTATTGATATCATGGTGTTAACCGAAAGATATCACACAATGTTTTCCGCAGTCTGGCTTCCGCTTTTCGCAAATCCCTACTTCCGGTTTTAAACCATAACGTATTTTTTATTTTCCCTCTCGACAGCCGCTTTTTATTCAGGTTATTTTCTAAGCTCGCCACATCGGTGGCAGCGTCGCTCGGACGGTCCGGGCGCTCACGTTAATCTGAGGAATATATGGCTGACTCCAGTCCTGAACGCCGTTTTACGCGTATCGATCGTCTTCCCCCTTATGTCTTTAATATCACTGCTGAACTGAAAATGGCTGCGCGTCGGCGCGGCGAAGACATTATCGATTTCAGCATGGGTAACCCTGATGGCCCAACGCCTGCGCACATCGTCGAGAAACTCTGTACGGTCGCCCAGCGTCCCGACACGCATGGCTACTCGACTTCGCGTGGTATTCCCCGACTGCGCCGCGCGATCTCGCGCTGGTATCAGGAACGCTACAGCGTCGAGATCGACCCTGAGAGCGAAGCGATTGTCACCATTGGTTCAAAAGAGGGGCTGGCGCATTTGATGCTGGCCACGCTGGATCACGGCGACACCGTCCTGGTGCCGAATCCCAGCTACCCCATTCATATCTATGGTGCCGTTATTGCGGGCGCGCAGGTGCGCTCTGTGCCGCTGGTGGAAGGGGTGGATTTCTTTAACGAGCTGGAACGCGCCATTCGGGAAAGCTACCCGAAACCGAAGATGATGATCCTGGGCTTCCCGTCTAACCCGACGGCGCAGTGCGTTGAGCTGGAGTTCTTCGAGAAAGTGGTCGCCCTGGCAAAACGTTACGATGTGCTGGTGGTTCACGACTTAGCCTATGCCGATATCGTCTATGACGGCTGGAAAGCGCCTTCCATTATGCAGGTGCCAGGCGCGCGTGATGTCGCGGTGGAGTTCTTTACGCTGTCGAAAAGCTACAACATGGCCGGCTGGCGCATTGGCTTTATGGTGGGCAATAAAACGCTGGTGAGTGCGCTGGCGCGGATTAAGAGCTATCACGACTACGGCACGTTCACACCGTTGCAGGTAGCCGCGATTGCGGCGCTGGAAGGCGATCAGCAGTGTGTCCAGGATATTGCTGCGCAGTATAAGCGCCGTCGCGACGTGCTGGTCAAAGGGTTGCACGAGGCGGGCTGGATGGTCGAGATGCCTAAAGCCTCAATGTACGTCTGGGCTAAAATCCCTGAACCTTACGCGGCGATGGGCTCGCTGGAGTTTGCTAAGAAGCTTCTGCAGGATGCAAAGGTCTGCGTCTCACCGGGGATTGGCTTCGGTGATTACGGCGATACCCATGTGCGCTTTGCCCTGATTGAAAACAGCGACCGTATTCGCCAGGCGGTGAGGGGCATCAAGAGTATGTTCCGGGCGGACGGGCTACTCGTGTCGAGAAACACAGCCGAGTAACCAGGCTGAAAAGTAAAAAAGGCGCCCTGGGCGCCTTTTTTTATGCATGTGCTCGACTAGATCATCAGGGCAAAGGTTCCGGCCCAAACCAATACAATCACCGAAATGCCCATAAAGAAATATTTCACGTTTCATCGCTCCGCGTATCTTTTGGTACGCATTAACAAACAGAGTCCACTTGAGTATAGAGAGTGGAAATCGCACTTAAACGGAAATAAGAATTATCCCGCTACGCCGCCGACTTCCGCTCAGAATTCTGTACATTCCCATCAACAGACGGCGCTAATGTACGCCTAAATATGAGGGGTGACAAGTGAGATTTTTTTAAATACTTTCCGTGACTTACAAGTGTCGTGGAACGGCGACAGTATGATTTCGGTGAGAAATAAATTCGTATTGAGCGACGCACACTAAACCGATAACGCATCGTCATTACAGGGAATTAACAGGTTAATTTCTATACAAAACTAACCTGTTAACCGGACTTAGATATAGAGTGAGCTTTCACCGAGCGGGCGCGTTTTGAAACGACGGTGCATCCACAGGTATTGCTCAGGCGCACGCATGATCTCTGTCTCGATGATTTTGTTGATGAACGCAGCGGCTTCGCACTCGTTTTCAGGGTAGTTCGCCATTTCCGGAGAGATATGCAGGCGATAGCCTGACTTATCCGCTTTTCTCACCATCGTTACCGTCAACATGGCGGCGCTGGAGAGGCGTGAAATCACAAAGGTGCCGTTGGTCGTCGCGACGTCTTTAACCGCGAAGAAAGGTGCAAAGCTACTGCCTTTACGCCCGTAATCCTGATCGGGCGCGAACCAGACGGCTTCGCCTTTTTTCAGCGCGCTGACCATGCCACGCAGGTTGTTGCGGCTGATCATCGCCTTATTGGAACGCATACGCCCCCGCGTCTGCACCCATTCCATCAGGGCGCTGTTGTGCGGACGATAGGTTGCCATCATCGGCTGACAAAGACCCATGACGCGACCACCCAGCTCCAGCGACATAAAATGAACGCCAACGACCATAACGCCACGGTTTTGCAACTGCGCGCGTTTCAGGTTTTCAAGACCCTCAACGTCAAACCATTTACGGACGCGTTCATCAGGCCAGAACCAGGCCATGCCGGTTTCAAGCAATGCCATGCCGATGGATTTGAAGTTTTCAGCAATCAGCTTTTCATGCTCTTGCGCATTGTATTGCGGAAAGCAAAGCTCGAGGTTTTTACGGGCAATAGATTCACGGCGTTTAAGAAAATGGCGCGATGCGCTTCCGAGTTTTGAGCCCAGGAAACGAATGACGGGATAAGGGAGCTGAACCAGCAGCCAAAGAACGCCAAGGCCAAACCATGTAAACCAGTAACGCGGGTGCAAAAACGCGCGTTTGAAATTGGATTGAGACAAAATAGTGGAACCTATGTAAAGCCTGTGAAAGTAGCGCCAATTCGCGATACCACGTGCCAATTAGACCGTAGAACTTGGGCAGGGTTGCAGGCTTTACCGAACTTTACGGCGTTGCCTGGCCAGTGCTGACGTTGGGTGGGCGGCATAATGTAGCACCGTTATACGCTATGTGCTATGAAACGTTTTTGATTAAAAAAGCGGCGCTTCGTGAGCCGATTGATTTCGCTGGCTTTTAATCACAAACGGAAACCATTTTAGCGCGTTATTTTCTATTACAGAATCTGATTTTTAACTTTCTGACGCATCTTCCGATCGCTAACGGGTGCTGATAAAGTCAGGATTATCCGCAAAAAATTTGACCAGCAGGGGCGAAAGGTGAGCGTGCGCATCGACTATCAAATCGAAAAATACAGCTTTTCAGAAGCGAATGAACCGCCTCGCCTGAAACAACAATGGTCAGATGTCCTTAACGAGTGTCAGGCGAACAGGCTGGGCGCAGAAGAGCGATTACGTTTTGCCCTCCTGAATGTCGATTATGTCACCAGCTTTGAGCTTCCTTTTCGCCTGCTGCTTATCCGCACGCCGCAGCTGATTGCCGCCGTGCGAAATGAACTGCAGGTGAATCAGAAGAACGTCACTTTCAACGGCAAACGATTCGGCTGTGTCTGGAGCATCAAAAGCGATCTCGCCACCATACCCGATGAATTTCAGTATCACCTGACCACCCGCATCCGACGAAT
This sequence comes from Enterobacter cancerogenus, assembly GCF_019047785.1. Lineage (NCBI taxonomy): Bacteria > Pseudomonadati > Pseudomonadota > Gammaproteobacteria > Enterobacterales > Enterobacteriaceae > Enterobacter > Enterobacter cancerogenus. The sequence continues at coordinate 4,151,083 of NZ_CP077290.1, forward strand.
CGACGCAACGGGCAGCACGGAGGCGGCCTACCGGCATATTGCTCAGCAGGTCAAACTGCCGCGTGAACGGCTTAAGCTGGCGCTGGAGAGCGGGCTTGAAGTCACCGCTCTGGACGGGCTTTTCTGGTTCGGCATTCAGCGGATTGCCGCTGACATTCAGAGACTAAGGAAAGCAGGGATGAGGATAGTCACATCAGAAAGGGACGTTTTCGATACGCTCACCGGCACAACGCGACGCATTCCTGTGTACCAGGCGGTGATGATCGGAGGCGAATCGGAAGTGTCCCCTGCAGGAATACATAACGCCCAGAACTAGCCAGCCTAAAAAGATATTAACTTGTTAGAGCTTTGCGAGGGCTAACATGAGGGAATTTTACGTAATAAAAACCTGCAGCAAGTGACAGTATGAAATCATCGACCTCATCATCAATCCCAAACCACAAACTTTGTTGTGCGATGCCGAAATGTGGCGCGTAAATATCAAGTTGTCTTAAAACTCATAAGGCTATTTTTTGAGTCACCCTTTCGAGGGGGATTTCATTGTCTCAAAACCGTGCGTTTTTGAGAAAGTTGAGTTGGTTGATTTCTACACATTCCACATGTACATTTGAGATGTACATATCAGGGGGCAATATGATTACCTATACATCAACGCAGGCCAGAGCCAATATCTCAGCGGTTTTAGAAAGTGCTACCAGCGGAGAGCCGGTAGAGATTACACGGCGGGATGGTTCGGCGGCTGTCGTTATCAGCAAGGCTGAGTTTGAGGCATATCAGGCAGCGAAGCTGGATGATGAGTTTGATTTCATCATGCAACGGCATGGCAGAACCATCAAGGCGCTAACTGACCGATGAAATGGATTAGCGCCCAGGAGGTTATTGCATTTCATGACCGTATATTGCGTTATCTTCCCGGCGTAGCCGGTATGCCTGATGCCGGCAAAGCCGACGCCATTATCTACCGTGTCCAGAACCGCGCCCATTACGAAGGCGTAAATAACATTTTCGAACTGGCTGCAACGTATTGGGTTGCCATTGCTCGTGGACACATTTTTAACGACGGGAACAAGCGTACATCGTTCTTTGTCACAATGGCGTTTTTGCGCCGCAACGGTGTGCTGGTCTTAGACGAAGGAACAGAACTGGAAGAATTAACCGTTCAGGCCGCAACCGGTGAAAAAACAGTAGAGCAACTGTCAGCTATTTTGCGCACCCTGGCGATCCAATCCTAACTTATCCTCTTTGCTTTAGCTGGCGGCGCACCGCATCCAGCGTCTCCCCTCCTGCAGGTTACTGTGCTGTATTACTACATGCTGTTTGTCTCCCCACACCAGCCGGAAACGCGCTCATCAGATGATGTGCCCAGCTCTTTACGGGCGATGAGGTTGAGAAATCCGCAGCCTTTGACGCCGCAGGTGCAGATATACCTCCCAGCATTAGCGCCGGTAATACTAACCGGGAATTTACGCTTACCGCAGAGGGGGCATTCATGCTCTTTACTGGATGATTCGCGTGAGATTTAAAACCCCGGGCAAGCGGCATTAAAAATCATCATCCATCGAATGGCGCCATGCTTCTTCGGGATCGTCGAATTTGCTCAGGTGGGCTGCAACCCGTGAATCATAGTGAGAGCTAGCCTCAGCTTCAGCCTTAGTTTTGCGCCTTGCTAAATCGTGAACGGAACGAAGCAAATCGATAGCCTGGCTTGATAGGGGCACAAGGTGAGGGCGACGTGCTTTCATGCGTTCGGCGGGAATCTCCCATAAGGCGTTATCGAAATCTATCTCCCGGCATTTGCCTTTACGCAGTTCGCCGGGGCGAAGCCTTGTGAACATCAGCAGACGGACGGCGAAGTTAACCATGATATTTCCGGAGGTCGTCTCCAGCGCTGTCAGGAATGCAGGCAGCTCCGATGCATCACGAGAGGCATAGTGTCCGCGCTGGAAACGTTGCTTAGCCGCGGCGAGGTCACGTGCAGGGTTATATTTGGCTCGACCAGTGACGTTAGCGTATGCGTAAACCTCTCCGCAGCGGCGGCGTACTTTAGTGGCGAGTTCGTTGGCGCCGTGATCCGCTATCTTGCGTTGCAACCCGAACAGTTCCAGCAGCTCAATCTCGCCTATGGGACGCTTAGGGGCATGTATCCCTCCGGAAGTTCTAACGGCGAGAGGGTACTTTAAAGGGACACTTTAGGTTGTGTTTATGGGTGCTATCCGTTGGAGGTTGTTGGAAATGAATTATGGCTCAAAGCCTTGCAGTAAGCGGGATGCGTGGTTTTTGTTGGGGTGGGTTGAAAATGGGCAAAGTGTCCCCTGCAGGAATCGAACCTGCAACTAGCCCTTAGGAGGGGCTCGTTATATCCATTTAACTAAGGGGACGAGGCGGCACGAGTATAACGTTATTTACACTTTGCGTTAAGCGCATTGCCGCCTGACTGCTTAAAGAGTCGCCACTCAGGCCGGTTTTTTTGCCGATTTGTCCTTATTTTCCTGCGCCTTGCGCTCAGCTTTGCGTTTGTTGGACATGTCGTTACGGATCTGCGCATGGCTTAGCAGGGCAAAGATAAAGGTGCCGCCACAGATGTTTCCGGCAAGGGTAGGGAGCGCAAACGGCCAGAAGAACTCGGTCCAGTGCAGGGTGCCATTGAACACCAGATAAAGGATTTCCACAGTACCGACCACGATATGCGTGGTGTCCGCCAGCGCGATAAGCCATGTCATCAGAATGATTACCACAATTTTAGCGCTGCCTGCCGATGGGAACATCCAGACCATGGTCGCCACGATCCACCCGGAAATGATGGCATTCGAGAACATCTCTAACGGCGTGTTTTTCATAACGTCCATGCCGATTTCGACGAAGGCGTCGCGCGTGGGTTCATCGAAAATAGGCATATATTCGAATGCCCAGGCGGCGATGCCGGTGCCGATGATATTACCCAGCAACACCACGCTCCACAGGCGCATCAGTAAACCGAAATTACTCAGGGTAGGGTTTTGCATCACCGGTAAAACGGCGGTGACGGTGTTCTCGGTAAACAGCTGCTGACGCGCCATAATCACGATGACAAAACCGAAGGTATAACCGAGGTTTTCGACTAAAAATCCGCCGGGCACGCCCTCGAGCTGAACGTGGAAAATCCCTTTAGCCAGCAGAGAAGCCCCCATCGACAGACCGGCTGCGATGGCTGACCAGAGCAGCGCCATGGCGTCGCGCTCCATCTCTTTTTCGCCGTCCTGACGAATATGCTCGTGGATCGCCATCGCGCGCGAGGGAAGGCGGTCCTCGTCAATCTCTATTTCCTCACCGCGATCTTTTTCCTCACTTTCAATCTCATGCTCCTCATGACTTTCGCCTATTTTTTCTTCACCAATGTCTTTCATAACCGCTCCTTGAGGAAAACCTTTTCTTTTAAGCGTAGCGGCATTTAACAAAAACCCCGTGGGGATGCTCTTAAATTGCCGGAAATGACAACAAAGGTGATACTCCTCCTGTAAAGACAGGATAAAATTGCCAGCGAAACGAATTGTGAAAGACAGGCTATGCTGAGATCAGAGTCACGCTAACGCCTGCCCGTACGTGTGCTCGTAGACATCGGGAAACGTGCTGTTACAATCATTTGCACGTTTTCATGCGGAGCGCCACCTGCTCCGTTACGGATGGCAATCAACGATAGCCATATTGAACAGGGAGAAATTTATGAAACTTCGGCTGTCGGCGCTTGCGCTGGGCGCAACGATGCTTGTGGGCTGCGCCAGCTCTGGCGAGCAAACGGGACGCTCCGATCCTTTCGAAGGATTTAACCGCTCAATGTATAACTTCAACTACAACGTGCTGGACCCGTACGTGGTTCGCCCTGTAGCGGTAGCATGGCGCGATTATGTTCCCCAACCTGCGCGTAACGGGCTCAGTAACTTCACCAGCAACCTGGAAGAACCCGCGGTGATGGCGAACTACTTCCTGCAAGGGGATCCGTATCAGGGGATGGTGCATTTCACCCGTTTCTTCCTGAACACCCTGCTGGGGATGGGCGGCTTCATTGATGTGGCAGGCATGGCTAACCAGAAGCTGCAGCGTGAACAGCCGCACCGCTTCGGTAGCACGCTGGGTCACTATGGCGTAGGGTACGGCCCGTATGTCCATCTGCCATTCTATGGCAGCTTTACCGTGCGTGATGATGGCGGCGATATGGTGGATACGCTTTATCCGGTGCTGTCGTGGCTGACCTGGCCGCTGTCGATTGGTAAATGGACGATTGAAGGCGTCGAAACGCGTGCGCAGCTGCTGGATTCAGACGGATTGCTCCGTCAGTCCTCAGACCCGTACATCATGGTGCGTGAGGCCTACTTCCAGAATCACGACTTTATTGCCAATGGCGGCAAGCTGAAGCCGGAAGACAATCCAAACGCGAAAGCCATCGAGAACGAGCTAAAAGATATCGACTCGGAATAAATAAAAAAGGTGAGCAATGCTCACCTTTTTTTGATCTGCGCGCGATTAGAACGCGTAGTTGAAGTTCATGCCGTACAGCCAGGCTTTACCTTCAGAAGAGAACTCATACGGGCCTTCCTGGAACGACACTTTCTGACCGTGCATATAAGAGACGCCCGCATCGATAGAGGCATCTTTGTTAAAGGCATAGGTCGCACCGGCGCTCAGCCAGAAGCGGTCCTGATCCGGGATGGAGATAGAGCGCTTATCCGCTGGTACCGGGCTGTCATCGAAGGCAATACCGGTACGGAATGTCCAGTTGTCATCCATATAGTAAGTGGTCCCCAGCGCGATACGGTACGCGTCACGGAAGCTTTCATCTTTATAGAAGAGGGTATCGCCGTTGCTGTTGGTGGCCTTAAGTTCCTGGAACTGGCTCCAGCTGGTGTAGGTCAGGCTATAGTGAACGGCCCACTGCGGTGCCACTTTGTTATAACCCGACAGTTCCCACATTTCAGGTAAATGCAGGCTCAGAGAACCGCCCGTGGTGCGGCCATCGGTGCCCATTGGCAGACCGAAGCTGCCGAGGATCTGGTTATAAGCGGAAGGCAGGCTGCTCTTGTAGTCGCCATCAAAGTCAATTTTCACTTCAGAGCGGTAGGTAAAGCCGTAACGGTTATCCTTGTCGATTTCGTACAGGATACCGGCGTTCCAGCCAAAGCCCCACTCATCACCCTTCAGGTGCGCAATCTGGGTATCTGCAGGCAGTCCCGCAACCTGCTGTGCAAGGCCAGGGACGGGCGGCAGAACGCCTGAGCCTGCCACGATCTGACCGAGGTCACCCGCGTAACGTTCGATTTTCGCTCTGGCGTATACCGCATCAAAGCCAACGCCGAAGCTCCAGTGGTTGTTCAGACGGTATGCACCGCTCAGGTTCAGGTTGAGCGTTTCGAGGTCGGTTTTACCACCGTAAGCACCGGCCGCGTAGTTGTTATTAAACTCGGTCGCTAAACCGTAGTTTGAGGTGACGGATGCACCCCAGCCGAACTGATCGTTGATAGGCGCGACGAAGTGCAGGTTAGGTACCCATGCGGTAGGCGCGATGTTATCAGAGTTCAGGCTGGCGCCCGTAGGCGAGGTCCCGGTGATATCCACACCCGGATCGACAAAAATAGCGCCTGCGGAGAACATTGGGCGATCAAACATCATGATCAGTGCCGGGTTGCGGCTGGCATTGCCTGCGTCATCGGCAATTGCACCTTCCCCGGAATACGCACGGCCAAGGCCAGAGGAAGAAAATTCGTTTAACTGGAAGCCCGCTGACCAGGCGGACGTTGAGACGATTGCCACTGCAACTGCTAACGCAGTCTTTTTAAACAGGGTTTTCTGGCTCATGACCATAACCTCATTGAGTTATTTTTATTCAATATTTGTTACATACCGTAACAGGAGCGCGAAGTGTAGGGTCTGAGGTACCGCAGACAAATCAGACCAGTGGCGAGAGTATAGGTCTGACCAGCTGGAATGTTGCAAGTATGTTTATTAATATTTTCAAACATGTTTCTAGAAACGAGATCTGGTTGGCAAAAATGTGACCATAGGGCGTCGTCCGAAAAGGGGATTTTTGTTTTAGATCATTTTTTAGTGTGATATCGGTCACTTATCTCATTTTGCCTCATTAACGGCTGGAGAGAGGCTGCGCCGGGGCGTAAAATATCCTCAACGTGTTTATCTCGCGTCTTACGCGAATACAGAGGAAATTGAGCTATGAGTAAATGCAGTGCTGATGAAACCCCGGTTTGCTGCTGTATGGATGTTGGAACCATTATGGACAACACCGATTGCACCGCGTCTTACAGCCGTGTGTTCAGCAACCGTGCCGAAGCGGAAGAAACCCTGGCCGCGCTGAGCCAGCGTGCGCGCGAGGTTGAATCCGATCCGTGCGAAATCACGTCCACCTTTACTGAAGTGGATGGCGGCGTGCAGCTGGACATCGATTTTGTTTTCGCCTGCGAAGCCGAAACTCTGATTTTCCAGCTGGGTCTGCGTTAATTCCACCGGTCTGCGGCCTTCTTTTACCTGAGAGGGCAAAAACCGCAACAATGCCTCTGCTCAACAGGGGCATTTTCTTTTTCTTCTCTGTGTATTAGCTCGCACTTTTTCGTTTCCCCGATTGGCTCAATGTAAAAAAATGGTTAAGACTGTTATCAGGTCAGACCACTTTGCGCGTCAGCATAAAAATTTTACAGGGGAGTGTTATGAGTCAGGCATTACCGCTTATCACCCGACAAGGTGACCGCATCGCCATTGTCAGCGGGTTACGCACGCCGTTTGCGCGCCAGGCAACCGCATTTCACGGAGTACCGGCAGTCGATCTGGGGAAAATGGTAGTGGGTGAAATGCTGGCTCGCAGCGAAATCCCCCCCGAGGTGATTGAACAGTTGGTTTTCGGCCAGGTCGTTCAGATGCCGGAAGCGCCCAATATCGCGCGCGAAATCGTTCTTGGAACGGGCATGAACGTGCACACCGATGCCTACAGCGTCAGCCGCGCCTGTGCGACCAGCTTCCAGGCGGTCGCCAACGTCGCGGAAAGCCTGATGGCGGGCACCATTCGAGCCGGGATTGCCGGCGGCGCGGATTCATCTTCAGTCCTGCCGATTGCCGTGAGTAAAAAGCTGGCGCGGATCCTGGTAGATGCCAACAAGGCGCGCACTGCCGGACAGAAATTCAAACTTTTCTCGCGTTTACGGTTACGCGATCTCATGCCGGTTCCCCCCGCCGTAGCGGAGTATTCCACCGGGCTGCGCATGGGCGACACCGCCGAACAGATGGCGAAAACCTACGGCATCACGCGTGAGCTACAGGATGCGCTGGCGCACCGCTCGCACCAGCTCGCCGCAAAAGCCTGGGCAGAAGGCAAGCTGGCTGATGAGGTCATGGCGGCCTATACGCCACCTTACCGCGAGCCGCTCGTGGAAGATAACAACATCCGTGGAGCCTCGACGCTGGCGGATTATGCAAAATTACGCCCGGCGTTTGATCGCAAGCACGGCACCGTCACGGCCGCCAACAGTACGCCGCTAACTGACGGTGCTGCGGCGGTGATCCTGATGACCGAGTCCCGCGCCAAAGAGCTGGGACTCACCCCGTTGGGATATTTACGCAGCTACGCGTTCACGGCCATCGATGTCTGGCAGGACATGCTGCTAGGCCCCGCCTGGTCAACGCCGCTGGCGCTGGAACGCGCCGGGCTGTCGCTCTCCGATTTAACCCTGATCGATATGCACGAAGCCTTTGCAGCCCAAACCCTGGCAAATCTCCAGTTGCTGGCAAGCGAACGTTTTGCCCGCGATGTGCTTGGCCGCACGCATGCGACCGGCGAGGTGGATCAGAGCAAGTTTAACGTTCTCGGCGGCTCCATCGCCTACGGTCATCCGTTTGCGGCGACGGGCGCGCGAATGATCACGCAAACGTTACATGAGCTACGCCGCCGTGGCGGTGGTTTTGGTCTGGTGACCGCCTGCGCGGCGGGCGGCCTGGGTGCGGCAATGGTTCTGGAGGCGGAATAATGGACACGACATCTGCATTTAATCTGGTTGTACGCCTCGATAACGTCGCCGTCATCACCATCGATGTGCCTGATGAAAAGATGAATACCCTGAAGGCAGAGTTTGGCGTGCAGGTGCGCGAGATGCTAAAGCACGTTCGCGAGAACAAAGCCCTGCGCGGCCTGGTTTTTATCTCCGCTAAGCCGGATAATTTTATCGCCGGAGCGGATATCAACATGATTGCCCGCGCGCAAAGCGCTCAGGAAGCCGAAGCGCTGGCGCGTCAGGGGCAGCAGGTGATGGCAGAAATTCATGCGCTGCCGATCCCCGTCATTGCGGCGATCCACGGCGCGTGCCTGGGCGGCGGGCTGGAGCTGGCGTTAGCCTGTCATAGCCGCATCTGTACCGACGATGCGAAAACCGTGCTGGGCCTTCCTGAAGTGCAACTTGGGCTGCTACCCGGCTCCGGCGGAACGCAGCGCCTGCCGCGTCTGGTGGGGGTAAGCACCGCGCTGGAGATGATCCTCACCGGGAAACAGCTTCGTGCCCGCCAGGCGCTGAAAGCCGGCCTGGTGGATGAGGTGGTCCCGCAGGCAATTTTGCTCGACGCCGCCGTTGAACGCGCGCTAAAAGGACGACAGGCAAAACGTCCCCTGCCGGTGCGCGAGCGCATTCTGGCCGGGCCGCTGGGGCGTGCGGTGCTGTTCAAACTGGCAGGCAAGAAAACCGAGCAAAAAACACGAGGTAACTATCCGGCGGCGAAGCGGATCCTGGAAGTGATTGAAACCGGGTTATCGCAAGGTGCCAGCAGCGGTTATGCCGCCGAAGCAAAAGCCTTTGGCGAGCTGGCGATGACGCCGCAATCTCAGGCGCTGCGCAATATTTTCTTTGCCAGCACGGAGGTAAAAAAAGATCCCGGTAGCGATGCGGCACCCGCGCCGCTGCAGGCGGTTGGCGTGCTGGGGGGCGGGCTGATGGGGGGCGGCATTGCGTTTGTTACCGCCAGTAAAGGCAAATTGCCCGTACGTATCAAAGACATCAATGCGAAGGGGATAAACCACGCGCTGCAGTACAGCTGGCAGAACCTTGATCGCAAGGTAAAACGCCGCCATATCAAGGCGAGCGAGCGGGATAAAACCCTAGCGATGATTACGGGCACCACGGACTACAGCGGCTTCAGGCATCGCGATCTGGTGATTGAGGCCGTGTTTGAAGACCTGGCGCTCAAACAGCAAATGGTTGCGGATGTCGAGGCGCACTGTGCGCCGCACACCATTTTTGCGTCGAACACCTCATCCATCCCGATTGGGGAGATTGCGGCCAACGCCGTACGTCCTGAGCAGGTGATTGGGCTGCACTTCTTTAGCCCTGTCGAAAAAATGCCGCTGGTGGAAGTCATCCCGCACGCCAACACCTGCCCGCAAACGGTCGCTACGGTGGTGAAGCTGGCGAAAAAGCAGGGTAAAACGCCCATTGTGGTAGCGGATAAAGCCGGCTTCTACGTCAACCGTATCCTGGCACCGTATATCAATGAAGCGATGCGGCTGCTGACGGAGGGCGAAAAGATCGAACATGTCGACGAGGCGCTGGTTAACTTTGGCTTCCCCGTTGGTCCAATCCAACTTTTGGATGAGGTAGGAATCGACACCGGCACTAAAATTATACCTGTACTGGAAGCCGCTTACGGCGATCGGTTTAGCCCGCCTGCAAACATTGTTTCTGCAATTTTGAAGGACGATCGCAAAGGCAGAAAAAATGAACGCGGTTTCTATCTTTACGCTGCAAAAGGGCGTAAAAGCAAGAAACAGGTCGACCCTTCAGTTTATGGGCTCATTACGACCACAGGGCAGGGAAGACTGTCGGCGGCTCAGTGTGCTGAACGCTGCGTCATGATGATGCTCAACGAGGCGGCGCGCTGCTTCGGTGAGCAGGTTGTCAAAAGCGCACGCGATGGCGACATCGGTGCCGTATTTGGTATAGGTTTCCCGCCCTTCCTTGGCGGCCCGTTCCGGTACATGGATACCCTCGGTGCGGGTGAAGTAGTTGCAATTCTGCAACGTCTTGCCTCGCAGTATGGTCCGCGCTTTACACCGTGTGACGAATTATTGCAGATGGCGGAGCGGGGCCAGACATTTTGGCCTGCAAGAGAAACTGTCCTCGTAAGCTGAGGTCAAAGAAGGGTAAATCCTGTGGTGAATGAACCTGTTCTGGCGAAGTTGTAAACAGAGATTGACTATACTTACGCCAATGAGGTAAAAAACGGCGTTTCATTCACCGAATGGATCAGGCACAATGCCCGGCCATCGGGTTTTCTACCTCAAAGATGTTAGCGCAGGTAGTTAACGCTGGTGATCCTGGTTAACAAAAGCGGTGCAATATGCAAGTTTTTATCATGCGTCACGGCGACGCGGCACTCGATGCCGCCAGTGACTCAGTACGTCCTTTGACCCTCTGTGGCTGCGACGAATCTCGTCAGATGGCTACCTGGCTTAAAGGTCAAAAAGTGGACATCGAACGCGTTCTGGTAAGTCCGTTCCTGCGCGCAGAACAGACGCTGGGGGTGGTGGGGGAGTGTATGAACCTGCCGTCTGAGGTGGATGTGTTGCCCGAGCTTACCCCGTGCGGCGATGTTGGGCTGGTCAGTGCCTACCTTCAGGCGCTGTGCAACGAAGGTGTCGCGTCCGCGCTGGTGATCTCCCACCTGCCGCTGGTCGGCTATTTGGTCTCTGAGTTGTGCCCGGGCGAAACGCCGCCAATGTTCACGACCTCCGCCATTGCCAACGTCACTCTCGACGAAACGGGCAAAGGGGTGTTTAACTGGCAAATGAGTCCATGCAATCTGAAGATGGCAAAAGCTATCTGATGTGACGTGCGATGAGGCGGGGCGCAGCATGCGACGCCCGCCTGACCGTCAGGGCAGCTCCGGTGGCTGCCACTCCTCTACTTCAATCAACACCAGTAATGCTGCATCTCCGCCATAGTCTTTCGGTGCCTGGTGAAAAGCCATTACGTGTGGATGTTGAGCCAGCCAAAGCGGCGTTTGTTGCTTCAGGATATGTTTCCCGTGTCCATGCATCACGCATGCGCAGAAAACGTGTTCCCGGCGGCAGGCGGCGATCAACGCCCCCAGTTCCTGCTTCGCCTGCATCTGCGTTAAGCCATGTAAATCCAGAAACAGCTCCGGCGAATAATCCCCGCGACGTAACTTTTTCAGCTCAAAGTGGCTGACGTCTTCACGCACGTACTTCACCGCGCCCTGTGTGTTCAGCAGGGGCTGAAATTCGTCTGAAAAATAGTGGCTGTTATCCGCCTGCTCCTGGAGAAGACGTTTGACCGGAACTTCAGTGACTTTTTTGCGCAGAGGTCGATGGACAATGGTGTCCTGTCTGATTTGACGCGTCCCGGTCATAAGCTGCCGGAAGAGCGTCTGATCCTCTTCGCTGAGCGATGTTTTCTTTTTCATTGGTCCGTCTCATCTCTGATTTCCCACAGTGTACCTGACTAAACGCATTTTTTAACCTCAAGCGGTACGCGTCATTGCTGATTTATCGCCGTCTTCATGGCAAACTAGCCGCCGAAAATTATGCGAGCATGCCCTGGAGGAAAGAGTGGATAAAATTTTTGTCGATGAAGCAGTAAACGAGCTGCATACCATACAGGACATGTTGCGCTGGTCGGTTAGCCGCTTCAGCGCCGCCAATATCTGGTACGGTCACGGCACCGATAACCCGTGGGATGAGGCGGTTCAGCTGGTGCTGCCGTCTCTCTACCTGCCGCTGGATATTCCTGAAGATATGCGTACCGCGCGCCTGACCTCCAGCGAAAAGCACCGCATCGTTGAGCGCGTGATCCGCCGCGTGAACGAGCGTATTCCGGTCGCCTATCTGACCAATAAAGCCTGGTTCTGTGGTCACGAGTTCTTCGTCGATGAGCGCGTGCTGGTGCCGCGCTCCCCCATTGGCGAGCTGATCAACAACCACTTTGAAGGGCTGATCCAACACCAGCCGCAGCACATTCTGGATATGTGTACCGGCAGCGGCTGCATCGCAATCGCCTGCGCCTATGCCTTCCCGGAAGCGGAAGTGGACGCTGTCGATATCTCCACCGACGCGCTGGCCGTGACCGAGCACAACATTGAAGAGCACGGTCTGATCCATCACGTCACGCCAATCCGCTCTGACCTGTTCCGCGACCTGCCAACGCTGCAGTACGATCTGATCGTCACCAATCCGCCTTACGTGGATGCGGAAGACATGTCCGATCTGCCAAACGAATATCGCCACGAGCCGGAACTCGGCCTGGCCTCAGGTTCTGACGGCCTGAAACTGACGCGTCGCATTCTGGCTTGCGCGCCGGATTACCTGACCGACGACGGCGTTCTGATTTGTGAAGTGGGCAACAGCATGGTACATCTGATAGAGCAGTACCCGGATGTGCCGTTCACCTGGCTTGAGTTCGATAACGGCGGTGACGGCGTCTTTATGCTGACCAAAGCGCAGCTTCTCGACGCGCGCGAATACTTCAGCATTTACAAAGATTAATCCAGCGGGCTTCGGCCCGTTTCACAACGCTCACACACAAATAACGACATCGGAGCCGTGATGGCAGGAAACAGTATTGGACAATTATTCCGCGTGACGACCTTTGGTGAGTCACACGGGCTGGCACTTGGCTGCATTGTTGACGGCGTTCCGCCCGGCATTGAGCTGACCGAAGCCGATTTACAGCACGACCTTGACCGCCGTCGTCCGGGAACCTCGCGCTACACCACGCAGCGTCGCGAGCCTGATAGCGTCAAAATCCTCTCCGGCGTTTTCGAAGGCCGCACCACCGGCACCAGCATTGGCCTGCTGATTGAAAATACCGATCAGCGCTCCCAGGATTACGGCGCCATCAAGGACGTCTTCCGTCCGGGTCACGCCGACTACACCTACGAGCAAAAATACGGCTTTCGCGACTATCGCGGCGGCGGACGCTCTTCGGCACGTGAAACCGCGATGCGCGTCGCGGCAGGGGCCATCGCCAAAAAATACCTGCAGCAGAAATTTGGCATCGTGATCCGCGGCTGTCTGAGCCAGATGGGTGACATTCCGCTGGCTATCAATGACTGGGCGCTGGTTGAGCAAAACCCGTTCTTCTGCGCCGATGCCGATAAGCTGGACGCGCTGGACGAGCTGATGCGCGGCCTGAAAAAAGAGGGCGACTCCATTGGGGCGAAAGTCACCGTCGTAGCCGACGGCGTGCCGCCAGGCTGGGGCGAGCCGGTATTTGACCGCCTGGACGCTGACATCGCCCACGCGCTGATGAGCATTAACGCCGTGAAAGGCGTGGAAATTGGCGACGGTTTTGATGTGGTTCAGCTGCGCGGCAGCCAGAATCGCGACGAAATCACCGCACAGGGCTTTCAGAGCAACCACGCGGGGGGCATTCTCGGCGGGATCAGCAGCGGCCAGCAGATTGTCGCCAACATTGCGCTGAAGCCAACCTCGAGCATTACGGTGCCAGGCCACACGATTAACCGCTCTGGCGAAGAAGTTGAGATGATCACCAAAGGACGTCACGATCCTTGCGTGGGGATCCGCGCCGTGCCGATCGCCGAAGCGATGCTGGCGATCGTGCTGATGGATCACTTCCTGCGCCAGCGCGCGCAGAATGCGGATGTGACGACCACACTACCACGCTGGTAAACATGAAAAAAACCGTTGTTGCTCTGCTGGCGCTGCTCGCCAGCGGAGCCAGTCTGGCCGCCACGCCGTGGCAAAAAATCACCCATCCGGTGGCGGGAAGCGCGCAGTCGATTGGGGCGTTCTCCAACGGCTGTATCGTGGGGGCGCAGGAACTGCCCTTGCAATCCGATACGTATCAGGTGATGCGTACCGATCAGCGCCGCTATTTTGGTCACCCGGATCTGGTGCTGTTTATCCAGCGTCTGGGAAGTCAGGTGCATAACCTGGGGCTGGGGACGATGCTGATTGGCGATATGGGCATGCCTGCCGGGGGCCGCTTCAACGGCGGGCACGCCAGCCACCAGACCGGACTGGACGTTGATATCTTCCTGCAGCTGCCAAAAACGCGCTGGAGTTCGGCGCAGCTGCTGAAGCCACAGGCGCTGGATCTGGTCGCGCGCGACGGCAAAAGCGTGGTGCCCTCGCTCTGGACGCGCGACGTCTCCAGCATGATCAAGCTGGCGGCGGAAGATAACGACGTGACGCGAATTTTTGTGAACCCGGCCATCAAGCAGCAGCTCTGCCTGGATGCGGGGACGGATCGCGACTGGCTGCGCAAAGTGCGCCCGTGGTTCCAGCATCGTGCGCATATGCACGTTCGTCTGCGCTGCCCGGCGAACAGCCTGGAATGTGAAGATCAGCCGCTGCCGCCGCCTGGCGATGGCTGTGGTTACGAACTGCAAAGCTGGTTCGAACCAGCCAAGCCTGGAACCTCTAAGCCTGAGAAGAAGACACCGCCTCCGCTGCCGCCTTCCTGCCAGGCGCTACTGGATGAGCATGTACTTTAATGGATAACTTCGTCGATCTGTTTATGGTGTCACCGCTGCTCCTGGCGGTGCTCTTTTTTGTGGCGATGCTGGCCGGTTTTATCGATGCCCTGGCGGGCGGCGGTGGGTTATTAACGGTGCCCGCGCTGCTGGCGGCGGGAATGAGTCCGGCGCAGGCGCTGGCGACCAATAAACTGCAGGCCTGCGGCGGGTCGCTCTCCGCCTCGCTCTATTTTATTCGCCGCAAAGTGGTCAATCTTGCGGATCAAAAGCTCAATATTGCGATGACCTTTATTGGCTCAACCGCAGGTGCACTGCTGGTGCAGCACGTTCAGTCTGACATCTTACGCCAGATCCTGCCGATTCTGGTTATCTGCATTGGCCTCTATTTTTTGCTGATGCCAAAATTAGGCGAAGAAGACCGCCAGCGTCGGCTGCATGGCCTGCCGTTTGCGCTGATTGCCGGCGGCTGCGTAGGGTTTTATGACGGTTTCTTCGGTCCGGGGGCCGGCTCTTTTTACGCGCTGGCGTTTGTTACGCTCGCGGGCTTTAACCTGGCAAAATCCACCGCGCATGCAAAGGTCTTAAACGCCACCTCTAACGTCGGCGGCCTGCTGCTGTTTATTATCGGCGGCAAGGTGATTTGGGCGACCGGTTTTGTGATGATGGTAGGGCAGTTTTTAGGCGCGCGCGCAGGCTCGCGTCTGGTATTAAGCAAAGGGCAGAAGCTCATTCGTCCGATGATCGTGATTGTATCCGCGGTGATGAGCGCCAAACTTCTTTATGACAGCCACGGACAGGAGATCCTCCACTGGTTGGGGATGAACTAATGAACAGTACGCATAATTACGAACAGCTGATCGAGATTTTCGATGGTTGCTTTGCTGAAGATTTTAATACCCGTCTGATTAAAGGCGACGACGAACCGATCTATCTTCCTGCTGATGCTGAGATTCCGTATAACCGGATTGTGTTCGCGCACGGCTTTTATGCCAGCGGGTTGCATGAAATTTCCCACTGGTGCATTGCAGGAAAAGCGCGCCGCGAGCTGGTGGACTTTGGTTACTGGTACTGCCCGGACGGGCGCGACGCCGCAACGCAGGGCAAGTTTGAAGATGTGGAAGTCAAACCCCAGGCGTTCGACTGGCTGTTTTGCGTCGCGGCAGGTTACCCGTTTAACGTCAGCTGTGACAACCTCGAAGGTGACTTCGAACCAGACCGTATTGTGTTCCAGCGCCGCGTTCACGCGCAGGTGATGGACTACCTTGAAAACGGCATTCCGGAACGTCCGGCGCGCTTTATCAAGGCCTTACAGAATTATTACCACACGCCGGAGATCACGGCGGACTGCTTCCCGTGGCCGGAAGATATTTAACAGAGGAAAGAAGATGATCGCAGAATTTGAATCACGCATTCTGGCGTTAATTGATGACATGGTGGAACACGCCAGCGATGATGAGCTGTTCGCCAGCGGTTATCTGCGTGGTCACCTGACGCTGGCCGTTGCCGAACTGGAAGCTGGGGACGATCACTCCGCCGAGGCGGTGCATGATGAAGTCACCCGCAGCCTGGAGAAAGCGATTCAGGCCGGGGAACTCTCCCCACGCGATCAGTCTCTGGTTTTAGGCATGTGGGACAATTTGTTTCAGAAAGCCAGCCTGACATCATAAGTTAGCGTTCGGATAGGCAGGCCGGGCAAGCATATGCGCCGCCCGGCGTGAAAACGGCTTTTCTGCCTGATGCCCGGTGGCGCTGCGCTTACCGGGCCTACGATTTGACCATTTTCCCCTTCAGCAGTTTGCGCACCCATAACCGGTTCGGGTTCAGCCCTGCCAGCGTTGTTCTGTCCAGCGGCAGTGGCTCATCGCTCATTTGCGCAGCCAGCACTTCAGCCAGCAGCGGGGCAGAACATAATCCCCGCGACCCCAGCCCGCCCAGCATGAAGAGTTCCGGATACACCGGCGCGCGTGCCGCCGAATCGCGGTTGTCCGCAAGTTCCTGATAAATCTCAAGCGTTGCGTCATAGTCCGGCACGTTCCCGGCCATCGGCAGGTGATCGCGCGTCGCGCAGCGTACGCCGCAGCGTGCATCACCCGCGCTGACGTCAACCTCTTTTGCCCACGTTGCCTGTGGGAAGCAGTCGATCAGCCGCTGACGATTTTGCTGCTGATCCTCTTCGCTGTAGTGCATGTCGGTTTGACCGCGATGATAGCTGGCCCCGATACAGTGCTGCCCGTTAGACGGGTTTTGTGGGGTCAGATAGCCGTCGTAACAGAGCACGTGACGCAGTTTAGCCAGTTCCGCCGTCGCGGGGATGTGGCTCACCTGTCCCCCGACCGGATAGACCGGCAGCGTTTCCGTCTGCACAAACTGGCTGATGTGATGGCCGTTAGCCAGCACTACGCTGGCATGCTGCGCCTGCTTGCCATCGTCAAAACGCACTTCCCAGTGCGTATTCCGGCTGAGCGACTCAACCTTATGGCCGTAATGCACCGTCAGGCCGCGTGACTGCGCGAGGGACAGCGCCGCTGCGGTCAGTTCGGCAGGGCACAGCCAGCCCCCGGACGGGTAGTGGATACCGTCACAGCCTGTCTCAACGCCTGCTTCGTCGGCAATGCGCTGCGCGTCTATCGCGTGGGCGATCGCATCCGGCAGGCCCAGCGACAGCATTTGCGTGATTTTTTGCTGGCTCTTTTCATCCCAGCCGAGCTGCGTGACGCCGCACCAGTCGTGGTCGAACGCCACGGGAAGCAGGTCATACAGGCGACGGGCAAAGGTGAACGCCGCCGGGAAAAATCGGAACAGCGCCGGATCGTGCGAACTCAGCAGGGGATAGAGCGCGCCCTGACGGTTGCCGGATGCCCCTGCCGCGGGCGCGCTGTCAGCGCAGTAGAGCGTCACCTGCCAGCCGCGATGGAGCAACGCGAGCGAAAGCAGGGCGCTGGCAATGCCGCCGCCGATGATGGCGGCTTCGCGCGATGCGCTGGGGCTGCGGGCAAACCACGGCGTCTGTGCGGGAAACGTCAGTGTGTGTTCCATCTCGCCGACCAGCATGTCGCGCTTGCGACCAAACCCTTTGGTTTTGCGCATGGTAAAACCCGCTTCCTGCAAACCACGGCGGACAAAACCGGCAGAGGTGAAGGTGGCAAGCGTTGCCCCGGGGCGGGCCAGCCGCGCCATGGCGGAAAACAGATGCGGCGTCCACATATCCGGGTTTTTGGCAGGAGCAAAACCGTCCAGGAACCAGGCGTCTACCTGCTGATTCATCGAGTCATCAAGGCTATCGGTGAGCGTATTGATATCCCCCAGCCATAAGTCGAGGGTAACGCGCCCACCGTCCAGCAGCAGACGGTGGCATCCGCCAATTGCCGGTGGCCACTGGGCCTGAAGCTGTTCTGCCCACGGCGCGAGTTCCGGCCAGTGCTGATGCGCCAGGGCAAGATCGCCTGCCGTAAGCGGAAATTTTTCGAAACTGATGAAATGTAATCTTTGGAGCGTAGCCTCTGGGTGGGCGGCGCGGAAACGATCAAAGGCCTGCCAGAGCGTCAGGAAGTTGAGCCCGGTACCAAACCCGCTCTCTGCCACCACAAAAAGATTACGCGGGTGACGCGGAAAACGGCTGCTGAGATGATTTCCTTCGAGGAAAACATAACGGGTTTCTTCAAGTCCGTTATCATTAGAAAAATAGACGTCACCAAAATCTCGGGAAACAGGTGTACCCTCAGCGTTAAATTCGAGGTTGGCGGGTTGTATAGCGTTTTGTTTCACGTAAGTTACTCGTCTGACAGGCAGTGGCACGATCTTAACGATGTGTGTCCATTGGTGCAAATTTCCGCAGAAATTGGCTGATCGGACTTGTTCGGCGTACAAGTGTACGCTATTGTGCGACTCGAAACTTATTATAGTGCGACTGACAGAGGTATTGAATGAAACGTGCAGTGATTACTGGCCTGGGCATCGTTTCCAGCATCGGTAATAACCAGCAGGAAGTCCTGGCATCTCTGCGTGAAGGACGCTCCGGGATCACTTTCTCTGAAGAGTTTAAAGATTCGGGAATGCGTAGCCACGTATGGGGTAACGTCAAACTGGACACCACCGGTTTGATTGACCGTAAAGTGGTTCGTTTCATGAACGATGCCTCTATCTACGCCTATCTGTCCATGCAGGAAGCGATTGCTGATGCTGGTCTGAGCGAAGACGTTTACCAGAACAACCCGCGTGTTGGCCTGATCGCCGGCTCCGGCGGTTCGTCTAAAGCTCAGGTGTTCGGTGCCGATGCCATGCGTAGCCCACGTGGGCTGAAAGCGGTGGGTCCTTACGTTGTGACCAAAGCGATGGGCTCAGCGGTTTCCGCCTGCCTCGCAACGCCGTTCAAAATCCACGGCGTGAACTACTCCATCAGCTCCGCCTGTGCGACCTCCGCACACTGTATCGGTAACGCGGTTGAGCAGATCCAGCTGGGTAAACAGGACATCGTGTTTGCAGGCGGCGGCGAAGAGCTGGGCTGGGAAATGGCCTGCGAGTTCGACGCGATGGGCGCACTGTCCACCAAATATAACGAAACCCCGGAAAAAGCGTCTCGTACCTACGACGCGCACCGTGACGGTTTCGTTATCGCTGGCGGCGGCGGTATGGTTGTGGTTGAGGAGCTGGAACACGCTCTGGCACGTGGTGCCCACATCTATGCTGAAATCGTTGGCTACGGCGCAACGTCCGACGGCGCAGACATGGTTGCACCATCCGGTGAAGGCGCGGTGCGCTGCATGAAGATGGCGATGCACGGCGTTGATACGCCAATTGACTACCTGAACTCCCACGGTACTTCCACCCCGGTTGGTGACGTGAAAGAGCTCGGTGCAATCCGTGAAGTGTTCGCTGATAAGAGCCCGGCGATCTCTGCGACCAAAGCCATGACCGGTCACTCTCTGGGTGCTGCAGGCGTGCAGGAAGCCATCTACTCCTTGCTGATGCTGGAGCACGGCTTTATTGCGCCAAGCATTAACGTTGAAGCGCTGGACGAACAGGCTGAAGGCCTGAACATCGTGACTAAGCCAACCGATGCGACGCTGACAACCGTTATGTCCAACAGCTTCGGCTTCGGCGGTACTAACGCCACGCTGGTAATGCGTAAGCTGAAAGACTGAGTTTGACGCAGCGGTAAAAAGGAGCCTACAGGCTCCTTTTTTATGCATTGACAAGCAGTTGAACTGGCAGGCAAAATCCACATCTCAACATTATCCTCACGATAATGCGTAAGCGTTTAACGTCAACCAACGCACCTTAATCCTGATAATCAGGTAGAGGGGGCGTGGCATTTCCCCGCCTTACTCTTCATTCTGGAGTAAAGCATGACTGCAGCAACCCAAACAGAAACATCCTCTTCAGCGAACGTCTCGCTGTTTCGTATCGCATTTGCGGTATTCCTGACCTACATGACCGTTGGCCTGCCGCTGCCGGTGATCCCGCTGTTTGTTCACCAGGAGCTGGGCTATGGCAACACCATGGTCGGCATCGCCGTGGGTATTCAGTTTTTAGCGACCGTTCTCACCCGTGGCTACGCCGGACGCCTGGCCGACCAGCATGGCGCAAAGCGCTCGGCGCTGCAGGGGATGTTTGCCTGCGCCCTGGCGGGCGGTGCCTGGCTACTGGCGGCGCTTCTGCCGGTGGAACCGATGTACAAATTTGCGCTGCTGGTCGTCGGGCGTTTGATTCTGGGCTTTGGCGAAAGCCAGCTGCTGACCGGCACCCTGACCTGGGGGATGGGGCTGGTTGGCCCTGCGCGTTCGGGTAAAGTGATGTCCTGGAATGGCATGGCCATTTACGGCGCACTTGCCGCAGGCGCACCGTTGGGCCTGCTGATCCACAGTCAGTTTGGTTTTGCCGCGCTGGCGGCCACTACTATGGCGCTGCCGCTGTTAGCCTGGGCGTTTAACGGTTCTGTGCGCAAAGTGCCGGCGCATAAAGGTGAACGTCCCTCCCTGTGGAGCGTGGTGGGGCAAATCTGGCAGCCGGGCCTTGGGCTGGCGCTGCAGGGCGTAGGGTTCGCCGTGATCGGCACGTTTGTTTCACTGTACTTTATGAGCCGCGGCTGGGCGATGGCGGGCTTTACCCTCACCGCATTTGGCGGCGCGTTTGTCCTGATGCGTGTGTTGTTTGGCTGGATGCCGGATCGCTTCGGCGGCGTGAAGGTCGCCGTGGCGTCGCTGGTGATCGAGACTGTCGGTCTTGTGCTGCTCTGGCAGGCACCCACCGCGTCCGTTGCGTTACTGGGTGCCGCGTTAACCGGTTGCGGCTGTTCGCTGATCTTCCCGGCGCTGGGCGTTGAAGTCGTGAAACGCGTTGCGCCGCAGGTACGCGGCACGGCGCTCGGCGGCTACGCGGCGTTTCAGGATATCTCCTATGGCGTGACCGGGCCGCTGGCGGGGCTGTTAGCCACGTCGTTTGGCTATCCGTCGGTGTTCCTGGCGGGGGCAATTTCGGCAGTTGTCGGGATTGTGGTGACGCTCCTGGCATTTCGCCGGGAGTAAGTTTTGCCCGGTGGCGCTGCACTTACCGGGCCTGCAATGTCTGCCATCGCAGGCCCGGTAAGGCGAAGCCGCCACCCGGCGGGTTACGCGACGAGCCAGAAAAGCGCCAGCGCAATCATCAACGCGACAAACATCAGCCCGGGGCGGGCAGAGAGATGTTTAAACGTGTCCACCACCGGGGCAAACAGCGGGCTGAAAATGGGCTGGATATTGCGCGCTTCCGGTACGCCGCTTTCGCGCTCGGCGCGGCGCGTGAATACCTGATTAAGTAAATCCTGAACCTGCGCGGTCGTCAGCACCGTCTGCGGCGTGGCCTGCCAGGTTTGCTGGGCGTAATCGCGAAGCGCTTCAAACTCGCGCGGCTCAAGCGGCTGTTTCAGTGCCGCCTGCAGCGTGTGCAGCGTCGGGGTCGCCTGGGTACTGAGCGTCTGGCGCGCCTGCAGCCAGGTCACCAGGTTGGTAAACTGCTTAGCCGGGATCAGCTCGCCGGTTTTGACACCCGATAACTCCAGCATCGATTGCCAGATAAGCTTCGTGGGTTCACCGGTGGCAGCGGCAAGCCGGGCCACCATCTGCTTCAGGGTGTTATGTTCCGCTGGCTGCAACGGGCGCTCGGTGGCTGGGCGCTGTTGCGGTTGCGGAATGGAAAGCTGATTGTTCTGCAGCAGCGTAAGAACCGTTTTCAACTGGTCTGGCGTGAGCTGACTCAGCGCGGTTTGACCGAACTGTTGACGAATAAAATCACTCACCGCCTGGCGGTTATTGCCCTGGCCCAGCAGCTCGGTTAACTGCGAGACCGTCTGGCGGGTGGCGTGATTCTGCTGCGCAACCGTAATACGCTGATTCAGGTTCTGCTCGGCAGCCGGAAAATGGCGCGATTGCAGCGGCGCATCGTTCCTGACGCCTAAATCATGCTTAACCCCTGCCCACACTTCAGCGTTCTGCTGTGAGGTCAGCGCGATCAGACGCGTAATCAAACGCTCCAGCACGGTGCGCTGTTGCGTTGAGAGCGGCTGTTCGCCTGCGACGTTGGGCATTGCGGGGCCTTCACCCGGAGGGCGAGGCGGCGAACCTGAAATGGGCTGCATCGTCAAAATCCTTAAAGTCAAAACTCTGCCTAAACCGGGCAGACATATATGCCCGGCGGCGAGATTATGGCACACTTGGCAGGTTTTCTTCCTCTCAAACAGGTACTCAGACGTGAAAATCCTCGTTGATGAAAATATGCCTTACGCCCGTGAGCTGTTCAGCCGCCTGGGCGATGTTAAGGCTGTTCCTGGTCGCCCGATCCCGGTAAACGAGCTGGAGGATGCCGACGCCCTGATGGTGCGCTCGGTAACCAAAGTAAATGAGGCGTTGCTTGCCGGCAAAGCGATTAAATTTGTCGGGACGGCAACGGCCGGCACCGATCATGTGGATGACGCATGGCTCAACCAGGCGGGCATTGGCTTTTCCGCCGCGCCCGGCTGTAACGCCATCGCCGTGGTGGAATACGTCTTCTCCTCACTGCTGATGCTGGCAGAGCGCGACGGCTTCGCGTTGAAAGACCGTACCGTCGGCATTGTCGGCGTGGGCAACGTCGGGGGTCGCCTGCAAAAACGCCTCGAAGCCTTAGGCATTCGCACTCTGCTGTGTGACCCGCCGCGTAAGGATAATGGCGATGAAGGGGATTTCCGCACGCTGGACGAGCTGGTTGAGGCCTGCGACGTCATCACCTTCCACACGCCGCTCTTTAAAACGGGGCCGTATACCTCTCTGCACCTGGCGGACGAGGCGCTGATCCGCCGTCTCAAGCCTGGCACTATTCTGATTAACGCCTGCCGTGGTCCGGTGGTTGATAACGCCGCGCTGCTGAAATGCCTGGAAGAGGGGCAGGATCTGAGCGTGGTGCTGGATGTCTGGGAGCCAGAGCCAGACCTGAACGTCAGTCTGCTGAATAAATCAGACGTTGCCACCGCGCATATCGCGGGCTATACCCTTGAAGGTAAAGCGCGGGGTACCACTCAGGTCTTTGAGGCCTACAGCGCCTTTATCGGCCATCCGCAGCAGGTTGCGCTGGATACTTTGCTGCCCGCGCCCGAGTTTGGGCGTATTACCCTCCACGGCCCGCTTGATGAGCCAACGCTGAAAAGGCTGGTGCATTTGGTGTATGATGTGCGCCGCGATGACGCGCTGCTGCGTAAGGTGGCAGGGATACCAGGTGAATTTGACGCGCTGCGCAAAAATTATGTTGAGCGTCGCGAATGGTCTTCCCTGTATGTGATTTGCGATGATGCTTCAGCGGCGACGCTGCTGCACGCACTGGGTTTTAACGCGGTTCATCACCCGGCGCGTTAATGTCTTCTTCATGCTCCCTGTCGGATACTCTGACAGGGACGCTTTTTTATTTCTGGAGTAAACCACCATGTCTGAAGGCTGGAACATTGCCATTTTGGGTGCCACTGGCGCCGTGGGCGAAGCCCTGCTCGAAACCCTTGCTGAGCGTCAGTTCCCGGTGGGCGATATTTACGCGCTGGCGCGTACTGACAGCGCGGGCGAACATCTGCGTTATAACGGTAAATCCGTGAGGGTCCAGGACGCCGCTGAGTTCGACTGGACGCAGGCTCAGCTGGCATTTTTCGCCGCAGGTGCCGAAGCCACCGCATCCTACATTGAAGACGCCACTAACGCGGGCTGCCTGGTGATTGATCTGAGCGGTCTGTTCTCACTGGAGCCAGACGTCCCACTGGTGGTGCCGGGCGTGAACCCGTTTGTCCTGGCTGACTACCGTAACCGCAACGTTATTGCGGTACCGAACAGCCTCACCAGCCAACTGCTGACCGCGCTCAAGCCGTTGATTGACGACGGTGGTCTGTCGCGTATCAACGTGACCAGCCTGCTGTCAGCCTCTGCTAACGGCAAGAAAGCGGTCGATGCGCTGGCCGGGCAGAGCGCGAAACTGCTTAACGGTGTTCCGATTGACGAAGACGACTATTTTGGCCGCCAGCTGGCGTTCAACATGCTGCCACTGTTGCCGGATCGTGAAGGAAGCGTGCGTGATGAGCGTCGTATCGTCGATGAAGTGCGCAAAATCCTCCAGGATGACGGCCTGATGATCTCAGCCAGTTGTATCCAGTCACCGGTATTCTATGGCCATGCGCAGATGGTGGGCTTTGAGGCGCTGCGTCCGCTGGCGGCTGAAGAGGCGCGCGATGCGTTTGGCCGCGGTGAAGACATCGTCCTTTCTGAAGAGAGCGAATTCCCGACGCAGGTGGGTGATGCAACCGGAAGCGCGCATCTTTCAGTCGGCTGCGTGCGCAATGATTACGGCATGCCGGAGCAGGTTCAGTTCTGGTCGGTGGCGGATAACGTCCGTTTTGGCGGTGCGCTGATGGCGGTCAAAATCGCTGAGAAACTGGTGCAGGAGTATCTGTACTGATGTCAGAAGTGGAACACAAGCCGGTCCATAGAATTGCCCTCGGCATTGAGTACGATGGCAGTAAATACTATGGCTGGCAGCGTCAGAACGAAGTGCGCAGCGTGCAGGAAAAGCTGGAAAAAGCGCTTTC
The DNA here is from genome assembly GCF_019047785.1 of Enterobacter cancerogenus. Lineage (NCBI taxonomy): Bacteria > Pseudomonadati > Pseudomonadota > Gammaproteobacteria > Enterobacterales > Enterobacteriaceae > Enterobacter > Enterobacter cancerogenus. The sequence goes on from NZ_CP077290.1 coordinate 4,175,630, forward strand.
TCAGGTGGCGAACGAACCGATTAACGTACTTTGCGCAGGGCGGACGGACGCCGGTGTCCACGGCACGGGGCAGGTGGTTCATTTTGAAACCACCGCCGTGCGTAAAGATGCCGCCTGGACCCTGGGCGTGAATGCGAATCTGCCTGGAGACATCGCGGTGCGTTGGGTCAAAAATGTGCCCGATGATTTTCATGCACGTTTCAGCGCCACGGCGCGTCGTTACCGCTATGTCATCTACAATCAGCGTCTGCGTCCGGCGGTGCTCAGCCAGGGCGTGACGCATTTCTATGAACCGCTCGATGCAGAACGTATGCAGCGCGCGGCGCAGTGTCTGATTGGCGAAAATGACTTTACGTCGTTCCGTGCGGTGCAGTGCCAGTCCCGCACGCCGTGGCGTAACGTGATGCACATAAACGTCAGTCGTTATGGCGCGTATGTGGTGGTGGATATCAAAGCGAATGCCTTTGTACATCATATGGTGCGGAATATTGTGGGCAGCCTGATGGAAGTGGGTGCCGGACACCAGCCGGAGAGCTGGATTGCTGAGCTGCTGGCAGCGAAGGACAGAACGCTTGCGGCAGCAACGGCGAAAGCGGAAGGGCTGTATCTGGTTTCGGTGGATTATCCGGACCGGTTCGATCTTCCAAAACCGCCAATGGGTCCGCTGTTTTTAGCGGACTAATCAACGGTGCTATTAAGGCTTAGACAATATGGACGTAATACGTTTTCTGATTGATTTCATTCTGCATATTGATGTTCACCTGGCTGAACTGGTTGCTCAGTACGGCATTTGGGTGTATGCCATTCTGTTTTTAATCCTCTTTTGCGAAACCGGGCTGGTGGTTACCCCGTTTTTGCCGGGAGATTCGCTGCTGTTCGTGGCCGGTGCGCTCTCTGCGCTGCCCACCAACGATCTGAATGTGCATCTGATGGTGATACTGATGATTATTGCCGCCATTGTCGGCGATGCGGTCAACTACACCATTGGGCGGGTGTTCGGTGAACGATTGTTCAGCAATCCGGATTCGAAAATCTTCCGCCGCAGCTATCTGGATAAAACCCATGCGTTCTATGAACGTCATGGCGGTAAAACCATTATCCTTGCGCGTTTTGTGCCTATTGTACGTACATTTGCACCCTTTGTGGCGGGAATGGGGCATATGTCCTATCGTCACTTTGCGATGTACAACGTGGCGGGGGCGCTGCTGTGGGTCCTGCTGTTTACCTACGCGGGCTATCTGTTTGGCGATCTGCCGGTGGTTCAGGAAAACCTTAAGTTACTGATTGTAGCGATTATTGTGCTTTCCGTCCTGCCTGGCATTATCGAAATTATTCGCCATAAGCGCGCGGCGGCAAAACAAGCGAAGTAACAGCACTCTGGCGGTTCGACCACTTTTTTATCCAAAGTTTCGGGCTGTTATGTTTTAATGTGCAACATTCATGGTCTGTTGGAGGCAAAAATGGCATTATTCGCCTCTTACAGCAAAACTGGCATACGACCAGGTTCAGGCAGAAAGGTTATCAATGAGCTGGATTGAACGAATTAAAAGCAACATTACCCCAACGCGCAAAGCGAGCATTCCTGAAGGGGTATGGACGAAGTGTGATAGCTGCGGCCAGGTTCTGTATCGCGCAGAGCTGGAACGCAATCTCGAGGTGTGTCCGAAGTGTGACCACCACATGCGTATGTCGGCGCGTAACCGCCTGCATAGCCTGCTGGACGAAGGTTCCTTAGTTGAACTGGGCAGCGAACTTGAGCCAAAAGATGTGCTGAAGTTCCGCGATTCCAAAAAATACAAAGATCGTCTGGCCTCTGCACAAAAAGAGACCGGCGAGAAAGACGCGCTGATCGTCATGAAAGGCACCCTGCACGAGATGCCGGTTGTCGCCGCCGCGTTTGAGTTCGCCTTTATGGGTGGCTCAATGGGCTCTGTGGTCGGTGCGCGTTTCGTACGTGCCGTTGAGCAGGCGCTGGAAGACAACTGTCCGCTGATCTGCTTCTCCGCCTCCGGTGGCGCGCGTATGCAGGAAGCGCTGATGTCCCTGATGCAGATGGCGAAGACCTCTGCGGCGCTGGCGAAAATGCAGGAGCGCGGTCTGCCGTATATCTCCGTGCTGACCGACCCAACCATGGGTGGCGTCTCAGCCAGCTTCGCGATGCTGGGTGATTTGAACATCGCCGAGCCGAAAGCGCTGATCGGGTTTGCCGGTCCTCGCGTTATCGAACAGACCGTACGTGAAAAGCTGCCGCCGGGCTTCCAGCGCAGTGAGTTCCTCATCGAAAAAGGCGCTATCGACATGATCGTCCGCCGCCCGGAAATGCGCCTGAAACTGGCCAGCATCCTGGCGAAGCTGATGAATCTGCCAACGCCTAACCCGGATGAACCGCGTGAAGGTGTGGTTGTACCGGATCAGGTACCCGAGGCCTGATAACTGAAAAGGGCAGGGCCGGTTGGCGCTGCCCTTTTGCTTTCTAAACTGTTAATGACAACCGGGCATCATGGAAAATAAACGCATTCCCCAAGCCACGTCGCCCCTGGTCGCGTGGCTTTCTTATCTGGAAAATCTGCACGGTAAAACCATCGATATGGGACTTGAGCGCGTAAGCCAGGTTGCCGCGCGTCTCAATGTGCTGAAACCCGCACCTTTTGTGTTTACCGTTGCCGGAACGAACGGTAAAGGCACCACCTGCCGCACGCTGGAATCCGTGCTGATGGCCGCCGGTTATAAGGTCGGCGTTTACAGCTCCCCGCATCTTGTGCGCTATACCGAGCGCGTGCGGGTGCAAAACACCGAGCTGCCGGAATCGGCCCATACGGCGTCGTTTGCTGAAATCGAAGCCGCCCGCGGTGAGACCTCATTAACCTATTTCGAATACGGTACCCTTTCGGCGCTGTGGCTGTTTAAACAGGCGCAGCTGGACGTGGTGATTCTGGAAGTGGGCCTTGGCGGGCGGCTTGATGCCACCAACATGGTGGATGCCGACGTTTCCGTGGTGACCAGCATCGCGCTGGACCATGTTGACTGGCTGGGGCCGGATCGCGAAAGCATTGGGCGCGAGAAAGCGGGCATTTTCCGCGCCGGTAAGCCTGCCGTTGTCGGTGAACCGGATATGCCGCACACCATTGCCGATGTGGCGAAAGAGAAGGGGGCCACGTTGCTTCGCCGCGACATGGACTGGCAGTACAGTGTTGAGGATAACGGCTGGTGCTACCGCGATGCACAGGGCGCGCTGGATAACCTGCCGCTGCCGCAGGTGCCACAGCCTAACGCGGCTACCGCGCTGGCGGCACTGCGCGCAAGCGGGCTGGCAGTGAGCGAGCAGGCGATCCGCGACGGCATCAAAAATGCCATCCTGCCCGGGCGTTTCCAGATCGTCAGCGAATCGCCACGTCTGATTCTGGACGTGGCGCATAATCCGCACGCGGCGGCCTATCTCGCAGGACGTCTCAAATCGTTACCAAAAACCGGGCAGGTCCGGGCGGTTATCGGTATGCTTCATGATAAAGATATTGGCGGCACGCTGGCCTGCATGGAGAGTGTGGTCGATAGCTGGTATTGTGCTCCTCTGGAAGGGCCGCGAGGCGCCACCGCTGAACAGCTGATGGCGCATCTCGGCGAAGGCAAAGCCTACGCAAGCGTAGTGGAGGCCTGGCATGCCGCGATGGCGGATGCGAAACCAGAAGATACCGTGCTGGTGTGTGGCTCGTTCCACACGGTGGCACATGTCATGGAAGTGATGGACGCGGGGAGAACCGGTGGCGAGTAAGTTTCAGAACCGTCTGACAGGAACCATTGTGTTGGTCGCGCTCGGGGTGATTATCCTCCCGGGGCTGCTTGACGGGCAGAAAAAGCATTATCAGGATGAGTTTGCGGCGATTCCGCTGGTGCCAAAACCAGGCGATCGCGATGAGCCGGATATGCTGCCTGCGGCGACGCAGGCGCTGCCTGCTCAGCCGCCGGAAGGCGCTGCCGAAGAGGTGCGTGCGGGCGATGCGGCAGCCCCGTCGCTGGACCCGTCTCGCCTGGCGGCAAACAGCAATACCGATATCGATCCTGTGCCGGTTGAACAGCCGAAACCGGTAGTAAAACCGAAACCGGTAGAGAAACCGCAGCCTAAACCGCAGCGTGACCAGACCGACGATCGGCTTGCCGCTGCGTCAGAAACACCGCCGCCGGCAAAACCTGCCCAGCAAGAGCCAGCCCCTGTGGGTAAAGCGTACGTTGTGCAGCTCGGCGCGCTGAAAAATGCCGATAAGGTTAATGAGGTAGTGAGTAAGCTGCGCGGCGCGGGATATCGTGTTTACACTTCACCTTCCACGCCGGTACAGGGTAAAATTACCCGTATCCTCGTCGGACCGGATGCGTCGAAAGATAAGCTCAAAGGGTCGCTCGGCGAGCTGAAGCAGATTTCCGGTCTGAGCGGTGTGGTGATGAACTACAGCGCGAACTGATAAGATCTTTCCCCTCACCCTGACCCTCTCTCCAGAGGGGCGAGGGGAGGGTTTGCTCCCTCTTCCTTGAGGGAGAGAGCCGGGGGGAGGGGCAACAGACGTCCACAGCGACGTCAAAAGGACCGTGGCGTTGAGCTTTTTTTCAGCGCCTTTTTTATTTACGCGGGGAAAGGAAATCCCTACGCAAACGTTTTCTTTTTCTGTTAGAATTCGCCCCGAACTGGATGACAGGGCGTTAAATCGTGGGACATATATGGTCTGGATTGATTACGCCATCATTGCGGTGATTGGTTTTTCCTGTCTGGTTAGCCTGATCCGTGGCTTTGTTCGTGAAGCGTTATCGCTGGTGACATGGGGTTGTGCTTTCTTTGTTGCCAGTCATTACTACACTTACCTGTCTGTCTGGTTCACGGGCTTTGAAGATGAACTGGTCCGAAACGGAATCGCCATCGCGGTGCTGTTTATCGCGACGCTGATTGTCGGCGCTATCGTCAATTACGTGATAGGTCAACTGGTCGAGAAAACCGGTCTGTCAGGAACGGACAGGGTACTCGGGATCTGTTTTGGGGCGTTACGAGGCGTGCTGATTGTGGCCGCGATACTGTTCTTCCTGGATACCTTTACCGGGTTCTCAAAAAGCGAAGACTGGCAAAAATCGCAGCTCATTCCGGAGTTCAGCTTCATCATCAGATGGTTCTTTGACTATCTGCAAAGCTCGTCGAGTTTCTTGCCCAGAGCCTGACTGGCTCTGAGATGTGGCTTAACGAGGAAAAGACGAATGTGCGGTATTGTCGGTATCGCCGGTTTCATGCCGGTTAACCAGTCTATTTATGACGCATTATCGGTGCTTCAGCACCGTGGTCAGGATGCTGCGGGTATCATCACCATTGATGCACACAACTGCTTCCGTTTACGTAAGGCAAACGGCCTGGTAAACGATGTGTTTGAAGCCCGCCATATGCAGCGCCTGCAAGGTAATATGGGGATTGGTCACGTTCGTTATCCTACTGCTGGCAGCTCCAGCGCCTCTGAGGCTCAGCCTTTTTACGTCAACTCACCGTACGGCATCACGCTTGCCCACAATGGCAACCTGACCAATGCCCACGAGCTGCGTAAAAAGCTGTTCGAAGAAAAACGTCGCCACATTAACACCACTTCTGATTCTGAAATCCTGCTCAATATCTTTGCCAGCGAGCTGGATAACTTCCGTCACTATCCGCTGGAAGCCGATAACATCTTTGCCGCCGTGGCCGCGACCAACCGCCTGATCCGCGGCGCGTACGCCTGCGTGGCGATGATTATCGGTCACGGTATGGTGGCCTTCCGCGATCCAAACGGCATTCGCCCGCTGGTGCTCGGCAAACGCGATCTCGGCGATGGTCGTACCGAATACATGGTCGCCTCCGAAAGCGTGGCGCTTGATACCCTGGGCTTTGAATTCCTGCGCGACGTTGCGCCGGGCGAAGCGGTGTACATCACCGAGAAGGGGCAGCTGTTTACCCGCCAGTGTGCCGACAACCCGGTCAGCAACCCGTGCCTGTTCGAATACGTCTACTTCGCGCGTCCGGACTCGTTCATCGACAAGATTTCCGTGTACAGCGCCCGCGTGAACATGGGAACCAAACTGGGTGAAAAGATTGCCCGCGAGTGGGACGATCTGGATATCGACGTGGTTATCCCCATCCCGGAAACCTCCTGCGATATCGCGCTGGAAATTGCCCGTATTCTGGACAAGCCGTACCGTCAGGGTTTTGTGAAAAACCGCTACGTTGGCCGCACCTTCATCATGCCGGGCCAGCAGCTGCGCCGTAAATCCGTGCGCCGCAAGCTGAATGCCAACCGCGCCGAGTTCCGTGACAAGAACGTCCTGCTGGTGGATGACTCCATCGTGCGGGGCACGACGTCTGAGCAGATTATCGAGATGGCGCGTGAAGCCGGGGCGAAGAAAGTGTATCTGGCCTCTGCGGCCCCGGAAATTCGCTTCCCGAACGTGTACGGCATTGATATGCCAACCGCCAACGAGCTGATCGCCCATGGCCGCGAAGTGGATGAAATCCGTCAGATCATCGGAGCCGACGGCCTGATTTTCCAGGATCTCAACGATCTGATCGACGCGGTACGTGCCGAGAACCCGGATATTCAGCAGTTCGAATGCTCGGTGTTTAACGGTATCTACGTAACCAAAGACGTTGATCAGCAATATCTCGACTACCTTGATTCGCTGCGTAACGACGACGCGAAAGCCGTCCAGTTGCAAAACGATCTCGAAAGCTTAGAGATGCACAACGAAGGCTAACGCCTGAGCAGGTGAGGGCGGGGGCCCTCACTTGCAACTCCCCGTAAAATCCTGCACAGTCTGCCCTGAATTCAGCAAGGGCAAAAATCATGAAACGACTCATTATCGGGCTTAGCGGTGCCAGCGGTGCCATTTACGGCGTGCGCCTGTTGCAGGTGCTGCGTGACGTACCTGAAGTAGAAACGCATCTGGTGATGAGCCAGGCGGCGCGTCAGACCCTGTCGCTTGAAACCGATCTCTCCCTGCGTGACGTACAGTCGCTGGCTGATGTCGTGCATGATGCCCGCGATATTGCCGCCAGCATCTCCTCTGGCTCGTTTAAAACGGCGGGCATGGTGATCCTGCCGTGTTCCATCAAAACCCTCTCGGGCATTGTGAACAGTTATACCGACACGCTCGTCACCCGCGCTGCCGACGTTGTGCTGAAAGAGCGCCGTCCGCTGGTGCTGTGCGTGCGTGAAACGCCTCTGCACCTGGGCCACCTGCGGTTAATGACCGCGGCTGCGGAACTGGGTGCGGTGATCATGCCTCCGGTCCCGGCGTTCTATCATCGACCTAAAAACCTTGACGATGTGATTAACCAGACGGTCAACCGCGTGCTGGATCAGTTTGACATTGACCTGCCTGAAGATCTCTTTACCCGCTGGCAGGGCGCGTGAGTCGCTGCACTGCCTGAGTGCATGAGAAGACAAGTTGCCCTGTTTCAGGGCAAAACTGCAACCGCGATCATATCCTCGACATTTAATTCGTTTTTTCCCTTTTTCTCTCTGCGGTTCGTTCGGCAGACCTGCTATCTTTCACCATTAAGGCAATATCGCAACGTTTTATTAACATATTTAACGTCGAAAAATTGACCCGACGTCAAAATGGCATAAGACCTGCAAGAGAAGCCCTGCACGACAACACACAACACAACCATAATAAAATCACGGTACTTGAGGGTAAATGTATGAAGAAGACGGTTCTGGCTCTGTCTTTGCTGGTGGGATTAAGCGCTGCTGTGAGCAGCTACGCAGCGCTTCCACAGACGGTACGTATCGGTACGGACGCCACCTACGCGCCATTCTCTTCGAAGGATGCGAAAGGTGAATTTGTCGGTTTTGATATCGACCTGGGAAATGAGATGTGCAAACGCATGCAGGTGAAATGCACATGGGTGGGCAGCGACTTCGACGCATTGATCCCGTCGCTGAAAGCCAAGAAAATCGACGCCATTATCTCTTCACTCTCCATTACCGAGAAACGTCAGCAGGAGATTGCTTTCTCCGAGAAGCTCTATGCGGCGGATTCTCGTCTGATTGCAGCCAAAGGCTCGCCGATCCAGCCGACGATCGACTCGCTGAAAGGCAAGCACGTGGGTGTGCTTCAGGGCTCGACGCAGGAAGGGTATGCCAATGCCAACTGGCGCGAGAAGGGCGTGGACGTGGTGCCTTATCAGAACCAGGATCTGATTTACTCGGATCTGACTGCCGGGCGTCTGGACGCTGCGTTCCAGGATGAAGTCGCTGCAAGCGAAGGCTTCCTGAAACAGCCTGCGGGCAAAGAGTACGCCTTTGCTGGCCCCTCGGTTAAAGATAAAAAATACTTTGGTGACGGAACCGGTATCGGCCTGCGTAAGGACGACACCGAGCTGAAAGCCGCCTTTGATAAAGCGTTTACCGAACTGCGCAAAGACGGCACCTACGACAAGCTGGCGAAGAAGTATTTCGACTTCAACGTATACGGTGATTAAGACGGACGGTGATGCCCCGAAACGGTGCGCTTCGGGGCGCGAATGAGCCAATATGGTGCAGTGCGTGCACCATATTGGTTCGGTTCGTGCATAGTTAAGCACTAATAATGCAAAAAATACCGCCCGAAAGGCATTAATCTTTGCCTGACAGAGGGGATTAATGGCACATTAACGGCACCCCGTCGTCGTAAAAATCCCGTATGAAGACAGTCTGTTGAGGATAGATATGAAAAAACTGGTGTTGTCCCTTTCTCTGGTGCTGGCCTTTTCCAGCGCTACCGCGGCATTCGCAGCGATCCCGCAAAAAATTCGTATCGGTACCGATCCAACCTATGCTCCCTTCGAATCGAAGAATGCGAAGGGTGAACTGGTCGGTTTTGACATCGATCTGGCTAATGAGCTGTGCAAACGCATCAAAGCGCAATGTACCTACGTTGAGAACCCGCTGGATGCGCTGATCCCATCGCTGAAAGCGAAAAAAATCGACGTTATCATGTCTTCTCTCTCCATCACCGAAAAACGCCAGCAGGAGATTGCCTTTACGGACAAGCTGTATGCGGCAGATTCCCGACTGGTGGTGGCGAAATCCTCTGATATCCAGCCAACCCTTGACTCCCTGAAAGGCAAGCGCGTCGGCGTTCTGCAGGGCACGACGCAGGAAACCTACGGCAATGAGCACTGGGCACCGAAAGGGATTGAGATTGTCTCCTATCAGGGCCAGGAAAACATCTACGCTGACCTGACGGCAGGCCGTATCGACGCGGCGTTCCAGGATGAAGTCGCGGCGAGCGAAGGCTTCCTGAAGCAGCCGGTGGGTAAAGACTATAAGTTCGGCGGCCCGTCCATTAAGGACGAAAAACTCTTTGGCGTCGGCACCGGTATGGGCCTGCGCAAAGAAGACAACGAACTGCGTGAAGCGCTGAACAAAGCGTTCGCGGAAATGCGTGCTGACGGCACGTACGACAAACTGGCCAAAAAATACTTCGATTTTAATGTTTACGGCGGCTAATCGCTCCGTCAAATAACGTGCGGCCCCTCCCCGTGTGGGAGGGGAAAAGACACGGTTTCACCACTCACGACACGACAGGGCAGGCGGTATGCTGTACGGATTTTCTGGCGTTATTTTACAGGGCGCGCTTGTCACCCTGGAGCTGGCTCTTAGCTCCGTGGTACTCGCCGTGCTGATAGGACTGGCGGGGGCGGGAGCAAAGCTGTCGGCAAATAAACCGCTCGCGCTGATTTTTGAAGGCTATACCACGCTGATTCGCGGCGTGCCTGATCTGGTCCTGATGCTGCTGATTTTTTACGGTCTGCAGATTGCGCTGAACGGCGTAACGGACGCCATCGGCATGGACCAGATTGATATTGACCCGATGGTGGCCGGTATCATTACTCTCGGTTTTATCTACGGGGCGTACTTCACCGAAACCTTCCGTGGCGCGTACATGGCGGTGCCGAAGGGCCATATCGAAGCGGCGACCGCATTCGGTTTCACCTCCTCACAGACGTTTCGCCGGATCATGTTCCCGGCCATGATGCGCTATGCGCTTCCGGGTATCGGTAACAACTGGCAGGTTATCCTCAAAGCCACGGCGCTGGTTTCCCTGCTCGGCCTGGAAGATGTCGTGAAAGCGACCCAGCTGGCGGGCAAGAGCACCTGGGAACCCTTCTATTTTGCCGTCGTCTGCGGTGTGATCTATCTGGTCTTTACGACCGCCTCCAACGGCGTGCTGCTTCTGCTTGAACGTCGCTACTCCGTGGGTGTGAAGAGGGCTGACCTGTGATTGAGATTATTCAGGAATACTGGAAAGCGCTGCTGTGGACAGATGGCTACCGTTTTACCGGCGTGGCGATTACGCTGTGGCTGCTGATCTCCTCGGTGGTGATGGGCGGCATTCTGGCCATTTTTCTCGCCATTGGCCGCGTGTCGAACAATAAATACATCCGCTTCCCGATCTGGCTGTTCACCTACGTGTTCCGCGGTACGCCGCTGTATGTGCAGCTGCTGGTGTTCTATTCAGGCATGTATACGCTGGAGATAGTGAAAGGCACCGAGATGCTTAACGCCTTCTTTCGCAGCGGTTTGAACTGTACGGTGCTGGCGTTAACGCTGAATACCTGCGCTTACACCACCGAGATCTTCGCTGGCGCCATTCGCTCCGTACCCTACGGTGAAATTGAGGCGGCGCGCGCGTACGGCTTTTCGTCGGTTAAGCTTTACCGCTGCATCATTCTGCCGTCGGCGCTGCGCATTGCGCTGCCTGCCTACAGCAACGAAGTGATTTTGATGCTGCACTCAACCGCGCTGGCCTTCACCGCAACGGTCCCGGACCTGCTGAAGATTGCCCGTGATATTAACTCCGCGACCTATCAGCCCTTTACCGCCTTCGGGATTGCAGCGGTGCTCTATTTAATTATTTCATACGTCCTGATTAGCCTGTTCCGCAAGGCGGAAAAACGCTGGCTGCAGCATATAAAACCTTCTTCGACGCACTGAGAATGATGATGGCTGAGAACAAATTAAACGTAATTGATTTGCACAAACGCTACGGCGAACACGAAGTGCTGAAAGGGGTATCGCTGCAGGCTGATGCAGGCGACGTGATCAGTATTATCGGCTCATCCGGTTCCGGTAAAAGTACTTTCCTGCGCTGCATTAACTTCCTCGAAAAACCGAGTGAAGGCCAGATTGTGGTGAGCGGACAGAACATTAATCTTGTCCGTGACAAAGACGGCCAGCTGAAGGTGGCGGATAAAAACCAGCTGCGGCTGCTACGCACACGCCTGACCATGGTATTTCAGCATTTCAATCTCTGGAGCCACATGACGGTGCTGGAGAATGTGATGGAGGCACCGATTCAGGTGCTGGGGTTGAGCAAGCAGGAAGCGCGCGAGCGGGCGGTGAAATATCTGGCGAAAGTGGGTATTGATGAACGCCAGCAGATCAAATACCCGGTGCATCTCTCCGGCGGTCAGCAGCAGCGTGTCTCTATCGCCCGCGCGCTGGCAATGGAGCCAGAGGTGCTGCTGTTCGACGAACCCACCTCGGCGCTTGACCCTGAACTCGTTGGCGAAGTGCTGCGCATCATGCAGAAGCTGGCCGAAGAGGGTAAAACGATGGTGGTGGTGACGCATGAGATGGGCTTTGCCCGTAACGTCTCGAACCACGTCATTTTCCTGCATCAGGGGAAAATTGAGGAGCAGGGACACCCGGACGAGGTATTAGCGAACCCACAAAGCCCTCGCTTGCAGCAATTTTTGAAAGGATCGTTGAAGTAATTTTTGCCTTTCTCCCTCTCCCTGTGGGGAGAGGGCCGGGGTGAGGGCATCAGGCCGCAGCGCAGTCAGTCGCCCGGTGGCGCTTCGCTTACCGGGCCTGATAAATCGGGCCCACGATACTCAAACCGCACCGCGCTCCAGCCGATATCCCCAGTCGTCATACCGCACGCCGTCAATCTCGTATGCCTTCTCAAGCACCTGCGTGCGCACAAACCCGGCTTTCTCCAGCACCCGTACCGACCCGGTGTTATCTGCCAGCACCCAGGCGTTAATCGCCTTCACGCCCGTCTGGTTAAACGCATAATCACACACCGCGCGCAGCGCTTCGCTGGCAATGCCTTTCCCCTGTGCGGCGGGGACGACGGTATAGCCGATGTCCGCTTCTTCACGGTTTTCAGGGCTAATTTGCAGGCCAATGTCGCCGAGCGGGGTGTCGTCGTCATGCAGACGAATGACAAACACATGCCCCGCCGTCAGACGCGCGGCAAAGACGCGTCGTGTCTCTTTTTCCGGTGCGATAGCGGCCATATAGCGCATAACGGAGCGGTCTTCACGCAGGCTGCGGAAGAATGCCCAGTCATAGGGTTCGAAAGGAGTGAGTGAAAGTCGGGAGGTTGTGATGGTTGCCATTATTACGCCCGGTCAGCTGAACAGGCGTATAAATGTAACATATTCACCGCACCACATCCCCCAGTGCCTCTTCCAGGTCATGCCAGCGGAACGTAAACCCGGACGCTTCAAGCCGTTTTGGCAGCGCGCGCTGACCACCCAGCACCAGTACCGATGATTCGCCCATCAACAGCCGAATTGCGGTGGCAGGGGCGCGCAGCACCGCCGGACGATGCAGGGCATGTCCCAGCGCGTGCGCAAACTGCTCGTTACGAACCGGGTATGGCGAGACCATGTTAAACGGCCCGCGCAGGTCGTTATCCAGCAGCCAGATAATGCCGTTGACCATATCGTCGATATGGATCCAGGCGAGATACTGACGGCCGTTGCCGATGGGGCCACCGAGACCGAGCTTAAAGGGAGGGACCATTTTGCCCAGAATGCCGCCTTTCGGGGCCAGGACGACGCCAGTGCGCAGCAGACAGACGCGGGTTTTGTCGCTCTGCGCGCCGCAGGCGATCTGCTCCCAGCGCGCGCAAAGTTTGTGGGTAAATTCGTTGTGTGGCGGCTCCTCTTCGGTGACCACCACTTCGCCGAGATCGCCATAATAACCTGCCGCCGAGCCGGAAATCAGCACCGACGGCGGCGTGTCGCTATTGCGGAAAAGCTCGACCAGCTTTTCGGTGATGTTCCACCGGCTGTGGCACAACCGCTGTTTCTGCTCCTGCGTCCAGCGCTTGTCGGCGATAGGCTCACCTGCGAGGTTAATGACGGCGTCAAAGCCGTCCAGATTCTGCTTATCCGCCAGCCCTTTCCAGACCTCAATGCCGCTACCGAGCACCTGACGCGCTTTCTCCGGGCTGCGCGTCACCACGGTAATTTCGTGATGCAACGCCTGCAGGCGCGGGATGAGATGACGACCAATCAGGCCGGTACCGCCGGTCAGCAGAATCTTCATATAACCTCCAGGTTTACGCGTCGCGCCGCCAGCCTAGCGTCATCGAGACGGAGTCGGCGTAGCGCAGAGCGTGAAGTTTATCGATCTCGACTTCAGCATAAGTGACCCAGTGATGTTCGCGTGCGATATCGAGCACATCCTGAGTTAATTTTTCCAGCAGGAAGAAACGGTTGTTTTCAACGTACTGGATGATCTCTTTGGTAATGGTGCGATAGTTCAGCGCATCATTAATATCTTCACTGGCGCGCGCCTTGTCCGCCGGGTAATGGATGGTCACGTTGACCACGATATCCTGACGGTTGACGATTTCTTCCTCTTTAATACCGATGAACGTGCGTAAGCGTAAATTTTTTATATGAATAATAGCGTCTTGCTGCGACATTGCAGGTCTTCTCCGTGTCAGTCATGCCTCCCCATCATACATGAGAGCCTGACCTGCACCCAACCGGGCACAGGCTTAAATCTGCTGGATCTTTTGCATCGCGCGCTCGGTCGCAGGGCGAGTCCGGATGCGCTCGAACCAGTTATTGACGGCCGGGTAAGAGGCTAAATCGATGCGGTGGCGCACATGGGTATTCACCCACGGCCAGCAGGCGATATCGGCAATGCTGTAGTGATCGCCCCCGAGCCACGGCGATTTCTCCAGCCGACGGTTAAGCACGCCGTAGAGCCGCTGCGTTTCCACCTGATAGCGCTCAATAGCGTAAGGGATCGGCTGCGGGGCATAGGCGGTGAAATGGTGATTTTGCCCGAGCATCGGCCCCAGGCCGCTCGTCTGCCAGAAAAGCCATTGCAGCGTATGGTGGCGCTCGCGCAGCTCCCCGCTCAGCAGCAGGCCGGTTTTCTCCGCCAGATAAAGCAAAATCTCGCCGGATTCAAACAGGCTCAGCGGCCGCCCCCCGTCAGCGGGCAGGTTATCGATTATGGCCGGGATTTTATTGTTTGGCGAAATCGCCAGAAAAACGGGCCGGAACTGATCGCCCTTGCTGATATCCACGCGGATGATCCGGTAATCGAGTTCGGCCTCTTCGAGAAAAAGGGTGATCTTATGGCCGTTAGGGGTGGGCGCATAATAGAGATCTATCATTCTTAACTCCTGTCATTGCAAACCGTAATGCCATAAAAGGAGTATAGGTGCATGTTGAAAATCGTGAGTTTTCATCAAGTGACAGCGAAGCAAAGAGATTATATGTTGAGTGAAAACCGATCAGCCGATGAGGATGTTATGAACCAGCCCGTAATCACATTGTGGTCCGATGCGAATTTCTTTTCACCCTATGTTCTGAGCGCTTACGTGGCGCTGGCCGAAAAAGGGCTTTCTTTTACCCTTAAAACCGTCGATCTGGACGGCGGTGAGCATCTTAAACCGCAATGGCAGGGGTACGCACAAACGCGACGCGTACCGATGCTGGATATCGACGGCTTCACGCTGAGCGAATCCTCGGCGATCGATGAGTATCTCGAAGATCGCTTTGCACCACCGGAGTGGGAACGCATTTATCCACACGATCTGCAAAAACGTGCCCGCGCCCGCCAGATCCAGGCCTGGCTGCGCAGCGATCTGGTGCCAGTTCGCGTCGAACGTTCAACCGACGTGGTGTTTGCCGGCGTGAAAAAGCCCACGCTCAGTGAAGAGGGGCTGCTCAGCGCGCAAAAGCTGATCGATACGGCATCGTCACTGCTGGCTCACGGTAATCCAAATCTCTTTGGCGAATGGTGCATCGCCGACACCGATCTTGCCCTGATGCTCAATCGACTGATCCTTAACGGCGATGCCGTGCCGCAGCTGATGGTGGATTATGCGGCGTTCCAGTGGCAGCGGGCGTCAGTGCAGCGTTTTGTGGCACTCTCCGCTAAGCGCGCGGGCTGATAAGCCCTGACGCATAAGGTATGATAGGGGCAGTTTTATTTTCCTGAGGAATGACTGATGAAACTCATGTTTGCGTCGGATATCCATGGATCGCTGCCCGCGACCGAACGTGTTCTTTCTCTGTTCGCCCAAAGCGGGGCGCAGTGGCTCATCATTCTGGGCGACATATTGAATCACGGCCCGCGAAACGCGCTGCCGGAAGGCTATGCCCCGGCGCAGGTCGCTGAAAAGCTAAATGCCTGTGCGTCGCGCATTATCGCCGTGCGCGGCAACTGCGACAGCGAAGTGGACCAGATGCTGCTGCACTTTCCCCTCACCGCGCCCTGGCAGCAGGTGCTGCTGGAAAAATGCCGTCTGTTTTTAACCCACGGACACCTTTTTGGCCCGGATGCGCTTCCCGCGCTGGCGGCTGGCGATGTCCTGGTTTACGGCCATACTCATATTCCGGTCGCGGAAAAACGTGGCGAGATTTATCACTTTAACCCCGGTTCGGTTAGCATCCCAAAAGGGGGATACCCTGCAAGCTATGGCATGCTGGATGAGAATTCATTACGCGTAATCGCACTTAATGATCAGCAAGTTATTGCGCAGGTAGAGATTAATCCGTAAGTTACACCTCAACTGCAAACGCGCCGAAAGAGCGCTTAGACGAGAAGGTTTACCGATGGTGGAGCAGAGTCATTTGGCAAGTACAGAATGGGTTGACATTGTCAGCGAAGAAAATGAAGTGATCGCGCAGGCCAGCCGCGCACAAATGCGTGCGGAGCGCCTGCGTCACCGTGCGACGTATATCGTGGTGCATGATGGTATGGGCAAAATTCTGGTCCAGCGCCGCACGGACACCAAAGATTTTCTACCCGGTATGCTGGATGCCACCGCGGGCGGCGTGGTACAGGCAGACGAAGTGCTGCTGGATTCTGCGCGCCGTGAAGCGGAAGAAGAGTTAGGGATCGCTGGCGTGCCGTTTGCCGAGCACGGTCAGTTCTATTTCGAAGACGAACATTGCCGCGTCTGGGGCGGGCTGTTCAGCTGCGTTTCCCACGGGCCGTTCGCGCTGCAGGAAGAAGAGGTGAGCGAGGTCAGCTGGATGACGCCAGAAGAGATCACCGCACGCTGTGATGAGTTCACGCCGGATTCGTTAAAAGCGCTGGCGCTGTGGATGACCCGCAACGCCAAAAATGAATCCACCCGACCGGAAAAAGAAGAAGAGGCTGAATAAGCCTTAACAACTCTCCCGCAGACACAGACTGGACGCGATGGGTTTATGCTCGCGCCAGTCTCCGTCATTCAGACGTTCCAGCAAGGCTTTCCCCGCTTCCACACCAATTTTCCGATGCGGTACCGCCATGGTTGTCAGCGGCGGCTGACAGACGCGGCTGACGTCGCTATCCCCAAAGCCTACTACGGCCAAATCATCCGGTACTTTGATGCGACGACGCTGACACTCGTAGAGCGCACCGCAGGCCAGTTCGTCCGACACGCAGACCAGCGCATCCAGCTCCGGCCACGCCAACAGAAATTCCGGCAGCTGCGCCGCACCCGTGGAAAAGACGGGCGGCATGGCGGCGTTAATCACCCGGTTGGGCGACATATGATGGCGAAGCATGGCCTTGTACCAGCCCTGCAGGTGCTGCTGGAAAATCCACTGCTCCTGGTTAGCGCACAGCAGGCCGATATTCTGGTAACCGCGCTGGATCACCGTTTCGGTCAGCTCATACATCGCGGCGACGTTATCAATCCCGATATTCATATCAATGGGATCGGCGCGCATGGCCCCTATCTCAATTACCGGAATCGAGGCATTTTTCAGCCAGTGGCGCACGGTGTCGCTATGCTCGACGCTCAGTAAAATCGCCGCGGCAATGTTCGACGCCAGCAGCGTTTCCAGCAATTTTTCTTCCTGCTCAAGTCGGTGCTGAGATTCCGCCAGCATGATTTGATATCCGGCAGGCTGCAGCACCTGCTGTAGCCCGGCGAACATTTCCGAGCAGCCTGCTTCGGAAAGATTTGGAACGACCATCGCAATCGTCCATGACGAGGCCGATGCCAGCGCGCTGGCAGCGAGATTGGGCATATAACCCAGTTCCTGCACAGCGGCTTCAATTTTTTCACGCAGTTTATCGGAAACTTGCTCCGGCGTGCGGAGCGCACGGGACACGGTCATTGTGCCTACACCGGCAAGCTGTGCGACATCGGCAAGTGTCACTTTACCAGTACTGCGCCGTTTTCGGGTTAGAGACATACACCTTCCTGCTGACCAGACGCGTTCTTATTGTCATCCTTCGCTTCACGTGAAACGCAGTATACGCCTTAAATCCCTTTTTTTGCTGTGATTTAACCCGATGATTACAATTTGATAGCGCTATCACACTTCTGCATGTTCGTCGTTGGTAGCGCTATCTTTGTGACCGCGATCGCAGCGAATAGCGCAGGCGTTGAATAAAGTTTGCTCATCTTTTGGGGTATGGCGGGAGGAGAAATGCTCAAAACGTGGCTAAACGAGACAACCATCACGCTCAGGGATAGCGTCGACAGCTGGTCGCAGGCGCTGGCGCTGTGCGCGCAACCGCTGCTGGAGCAGCAGGTGATTTCGCCAGCATACGTGACGGCCATCATCGAGCAGCATCACGCCTTAGGGCCGTACTATGTGTTGGCACCAGGACTGGCGATGCCGCATGCGCGGCCAGAGGAAGGGGCTAACGGGCTGGGGCTGTCATTATTAAAGCTGAATCAGGGCGTCTCATTCGGCGCGGGAGAATTCGACCCGGTTGATGTGATAGTGATGCTGGCGGCACCGGACAAAAATAGCCATATCGACGCACTCTCCGCGCTGGCTGAATTATTTTCCAGCGAGGATGACATGGCCAAATTACACCGGGCGAATACGCTGGAGGAGATAAAAATTATCGTCGACCGCTTCTGATTTACTGATTTCATCCGATTCTTCACAACATTACGCACCAGCGTGATGGGGCGTACTCTACACCAAAAAAGGGGCTAACAATGAAAATCATGGCTATTTGCGGTTCTGGCCTGGGCAGCAGTTTCATGGTCGAAATGAATATTAAAAAAGTCCTTAAAAAACTGGAGATCGACGCGGAGGTAGAGCACTCCGATCTCTCTTCCGCTACGCCGGGGGCGGCCGATCTCTTTGTGATGGCAAAGGATATCGCGGCCAGCGCCAGCGTGCCGGAAAGCCAGCTGGTGGTGATCAACAACATCATCGATATCAACGAACTCGAAGCGCAGCTGCGCGCCTGGTTCGACAGACAATAATCCTGATTAGGCGAGGTGGATATGTTTATCCTTGAAACGCTGAATTTCGTTGTTGATATTTTAAAAGTCCCTTCTGTGCTGGTGGGATTAATTGCGTTAATTGGTCTGGTTGCGCAGAAAAAAGCCTTTTCTGACGTCGTCAAAGGGACAATTAAAACCATTCTGGGTTTTATTGTGCTGGGCGGTGGGGCCACCGTGCTGGTGGGATCGTTAAATCCTTTAGGCGGGATGTTTGAGCACGCCTTTACCATTCAGGGCATTATTCCAAACAATGAAGCGATTGTTTCTATCGCGCTGGAAAAATACGGTGCCTCTACCGCGCTGATTATGGCCTTCGGGATGGTGGCAAATATTATTGTTGCCCGCTTTACCCGTCTGAAATACATCTTCCTGACCGGACACCACACTTTCTATATGGCGTGCATGATTGGCGTGATCCTGACGGTGGCGGGCTTCGAGGGCGTGGGGCTGGTCTTTACCGGCTCGTTGATCCTCGGCCTGGTCATGGCCTTCTTCCCGGCGATCGCCCAGCGTTATATGAAGCGGATTACCGGTACCGATGATATCGCGTTCGGCCACTTCGGCACGCTGGGATATGTGTTGTCCGGCTGGATTGGCAGCCGCTTCGGCAAAGGCTCGCGCTCGACGGAAGAGATGAACCTGCCGAAAAACCTCAGCTTCCTGCGCGACAGTTCGATCTCCATCTCGCTGACCATGATGATTATCTACCTGATCATGGCGGTAAGCGCTGGTCGTGAGTACGTTGAGGGCACCTTCAGCGGCGGCCAGAACTATCTGGTCTACGCCATCATCATGGCGATCACCTTCGCTGCCGGGGTATTTATCATCCTGCAGGGCGTGCGTCTGATTCTGGCGGAAATCGTGCCGGCCTTTACCGGCTTCTCCGAAAAACTGGTGCCTAATGCGCGTCCCGCGCTGGACTGTCCGGTAGTTTACCCCTATGCGCCCAACGCGGTACTGATTGGTTTTCTGTTTAGCTTCCTCGGCGGCCTGGTCGGGTTGTTCATCTGCGGCCAGTTCAGCTGGGTGCTGATCCTGCCGGGCGTGGTGCCGCACTTCTTCACCGGCGCAACCGCAGGCGTGTTTGGTAACGCCACGGGCGGGCGTCGCGGAGCGATGATCGGCGCGTTTGCCAATGGTCTGCTCATCACTTTCCTGCCGGTGCTGCTGTTGCCGGTGCTGGGCGCTATCGGCTTTGCCAACACCACCTTCTCCGACGCTGATTTCGGCGCGGTCGGTATTGTGCTGGGCAATCTGGCGCGCTTCCTGTCGCCGCTTGCCATCACCGGACTTGTGGTTGCGTTGTTTGCTCTGCTGGTGGCGTACAACGTGTTCGCTAAAAACAAAACTGCGGGCGAGAGCGCGCAGGAAAATACCGGAGCTAAATCATGAATGTGAAAGAAGTCACCCAACTGGCGCGTGATATCCGCCTCGAAACCCTGAAGGCGCTGACGCAGCTCGGTTTTGGGCACTACGGCGGCAGCATGTCGGTCGTCGAAACGCTGGCCGTGCTGTACGGCGCAGTGATGAAGATCGACCCGGCCGACCCGGACTGGCCCGAGCGCGACTATTTTGTGCTGTCGAAAGGCCATGCTGGCCCGGCGCTGTATAGCACTCTGGCGATTAAGGGCTACTTCCCGATAGAAGAGCTGAGCACGCTGAACCACAACGGGACGCGTTTGCCCAGCCACCCGGACCGCCTGAAAACGCGCGGCGTCGATGCCACCACCGGCTCGCTGGGACAAGGGGTCTCCATTGCCGGCGGCATGGCGCTGTCGCACAAGCTGGCGGGCAGGCCAAACCGGGTCTTCTGCATTGTTGGCGATGGTGAACTTAATGAAGGCCAGTGCTGGGAGGCGTTCCAGTTTATTGCCCACCATCGCCTGAACAACCTGACGATATTTGTGGACTGGAACAAGCAGCAGCTTGACGGTGAGCTGGATGAAATCATCTGCGCGTTTGACCTTGAAGGCAAATTCCGCGCCTTCGGGTATGACGTGGTGACGGTGAAAGGCGACGACATCCCGACGCTGCTGGAGGTTACATCACGGGTGCCGGAGGCCAATGCGCGCCCGCGGGTGGTGATCCTCGACAGCATTAAAGGGCAGGGGGTGCCGTATCTTGAGCAGCTCGGCAATTCGCACCACCTGCGTTTAACAGAGGAGAGCAAAGCGGCGCTTAACGAGACGATCCGCCAACTGGAGGCTTCACATGATTAAGATTGCACCCGCAGGACAGAAAGATGCCGTCGAGATGCGCAAAGTCTACGCCGGTTTTGTCGCTAAACAGATCGAAGCCGGAAGCGAGATCATCGCGCTGGAGGCCGACCTGATGAGCTCCATGGCGATGGACGGCGTGGCGCGCGATTATCCCCGGCATGTGATCAACTGCGGCATTATGGAGGCGAACGTGATCGGGACGGCCGCCGGGCTGTCGCTGACCGGGCGCAAGCCGTTCGTCCATACGTTTACCGCCTTCGCCAGCCGTCGCTGCTTCGACCAGCTGTTTATGTCCCTGGACTACCAGCGCAACAATGTGAAGGTTATCGCCTCGGACGCGGGCGTGACCGCCTGTCACAACGGCGGCACGCACATGTCGTTTGAGGATATGGGCATCGTGCGTGGTCTGGCCCATTCGGTGGTGCTGGAGGTGACCGACGCGGTGATGTTTGAGGATGTGCTGCGCCAGCTTATCGACCTTGAGGGGTTCTACTGGGTGCGCACCATTCGCAAGCAGGCACCGAGCGTGTATGCCCCGGGGTCAACCTTTACCCTTGGCAAAGGCAACGTGCTGCGCGAGGGGAGCGATATTACCCTGATCGCCAACGGCATTATGGTTGCAGAAGCGCTGGAGGCGGCGCGCCAGCTGGAGCAGGAGGGCGTGAGCGCGGCGGTGATAGACATGTTCACCCTCAAGCCCATCGACCGGATGCTGGTGAAAAACTACGCCGAAAAAACCGGGCGCATCGTGACCTGTGAAAACCACAGTATTCATAACGGGCTGGGATCGGCGGTGGCCGAAGTGCTGGTGGAAACCTGCCCGGTACCGATGCGGCGGGTGGGGGTGAAGGAGCGTTACGGCCAGGTGGGGACGCAGGACTTTCTGCAGAAGGAGTATGGCCTGACGGCGCATGACATTGTGTCGGCGGCGCGAGAGTTGCTGTAAATAAAAAAGGCGACCGTGAGGTCGCCTTTTTGTTGCCCGGTGGCGCTGGCGCTTACCGGGCTTACGGTCCTGTAGGCCGGATAAGCGAAGCGCCATCCGGCAAGACCTTAAGCTTACTACTGCTGCTGCGAAGACTGAATCGCCGTCAGCGCGATGGTGTAGACGATATCGTCTACCAGCGCACCACGGGAGAGGTCGTTCACAGGCTTGCGCATGCCTTGCAGCATCGGCCCGATGGAGATCAGGTCTGCAGAACGCTGTACCGCTTTGTAGGTGGTGTTACCGGTGTTCAGATCCGGGAAGATGAACACGGTAGCGCGACCTGCAACCGGCGAGTTCGGCGCTTTGGATTTCGCCACGTCAGCCATCACGGCCGCATCGTACTGCAGCGGGCCGTCGATCATCAGGTCAGGACGTTTTTCCTGCGCCAGACGGGTGGCTTCACGCACTTTCTCTACGTCGCTACCTGCACCAGAGGTGCCGGTGGAGTAGGAGAGCATCGCAACGCGTGGTTCGATACCGAAGGCAATCGCGGAGTCTGCGGACTGGATAGCGATTTCTGCCAGCTGCTCTGCGGTTGGGTCCGGGTTGATCGCACAGTCGCCGTAAACATAAACCTGTTCAGGCAGCAGCATGAAGAACACGGAAGAGACCAGAGAGCTGCCTGGTGCGGTTTTGATCAGCTGCAGCGGTGGACGGATGGTGTTGGCGGTGGTGTGAACCGCACCGGAAACCAGACCGTCAACTTCATCCTGCTCAAGCATCAGCGTACCCAGCACCACGTTGTCTTCCAGCTGCTCGCGCGCAACGGCTTCGGTCATGCCTTTGCTCTTACGCAGCTCAACCAGACGGGCAACGTAGCTTTCGCGAACCACTTCCGGGTCAACGATTTCGATGCCAGCACCCAGCTCAACGCCCTGAGACGCCGCAACGCGGTTGATTTCGTCTGGGTTACCCAGCAGCACACAGGTCGCGATGCCGCGTTCGGCACAGATAGCAGCCGCTTTCACGGTACGTGGTTCGTCGCCTTCTGGCAGAACCACGCGTTTGCCTGCTTTGCGTGCCAGCTCGGTCAGCTGGTAGCGGAAGGCTGGCGGAGACAGACGACGGCTGCGCTCGGAGGTCGCGGTCAGGGATTCGATCCAGTCTGCGTTGATGTAGCTTGCGACGTATTCCTGAACTTTCTCGATGCGCTCGTGGTCATCAACCGGCACTTCGAGGTTGAAGCTCTGCAGGCTCAGGGAGGTCTGCCAGGTGTTGGTGTTGACCATAAATACCGGCAGGCCAGTAGCAAAGGCGCGTTCGCACAGCTTGCTCACGCGTGGGTCCATTTCGTATGCACCGGTCAGCAGGATAGCGCCAATTTCAACGCCGTTCATCGCGGCCAGACAGGCAGCAACCAGCACGTCCGGACGGTCTGCAGAGGTCACCAGCAGGGAACCTGCACGGAAGTGTTCCAGCATGTGCGGAATGCTACGCGCACAGAAGGTCACGGACTTCACGCGGCGGGTATTGATGTCGCCTTCGTTGATCACGGTTGCGTTCAGGTGACGCGCCATGTCGATTGCACGGGTCGCAATCAGATCAAAGCTCCACGGCACTACGCCCAGCACCGGCAGCGGGCTGGAGTTCTGCAGCGTAGCCGGATCAACTTTAACCACTTTCGCTTTGGAGGAGTCGTCGAAGATCTCGGACAGGTCAGGGCGAGTACGGCCCTGCTCATCAACCGGGGCGTTCAGTTTGTTAACGATAACGCCGGTGATGTTGCTGTTTTTTGCGCCGCCGAAGCTGCTGCGCGTCAGTTCGATACGCTCTTTCAGCTGTTCCTGGGTGTCGGTGCCCTGAGACATCACGAAGACGATCTCAGCGTTCAGCGTTTTGGCAATTTCGAAGTTCAGCGACTGGGCAAACTGGTGTTTGCGGGTCGGGACCAGGCCTTCAACCAGCACCACTTCAGCGTCCTGCGCGTTCGCGTGGTAGTTGGCAATGATCTCTTCCATCAGCACGTCTTTCTGGTTGCTGGAGAGCAGAGACTCAACGTGGCTCATCTTCAGCGGTTCAGCCGCTGGAAGATTGGAGTTTTTACGCACGATGGAGGTGGTCTGGTCTGGCGCATCGCCACCGGCACGAGGCTGGGCGATAGGTTTAAAGACGCTCAGACGAACGCCTTTGCGTTCCATAGCACGGATCACGCCAAGGCTGACGCTGGTCAGGCCGACGCTGGTTCCGGTAGGGATCAGCATAATAGTACGGGACACGGTTTATCCTCTTTCGTTACCGCCGACGTTTGGCGGGCTACAAAACAGCACCGCCAGCATGGCTGGCGGTGTGGAATCAGGCAGTCAGGCGATGCGCGTCTTGCGCAATGACCAGCTCTTCGTTAGTTGGGATAACGATAGCAGGACGGGTACCTTCTTTGTTGATGAAGCCAGACTTACCGAAGCGGGCAGCCAGGTTACGCTCGTGATCAACTTCGAAGCCCAGAACGCCCAGTTTACCCAGGGACAGTTCACGCACCATTGCCGCGTTTTCACCGATACCACCGGTGAAGATAACCGCGTCCAGACGACCGTCCATCAGCGCAGTGTAGGAGCCGATGTATTTCGCCAGACGGTGGCAGTAAACGTCCATTGCACGTTTAGCGTCTTCTTTCGCGTCGTAGTTGTCTTCAACGTAACGGCAGTCGCTGGTGACTTCGGTCAGACCCAGCAGGCCAGACTCTTTGGTCAGCATTTTGTTGATTTGATCAACGCTCATGCCCAGGTTGTCGTGCAGGAAGAAGATGATCGCCGGGTCGATGTCACCGGTACGGGTACCCATCACCAGACCTTCCAGCGGGGTCAGACCCATAGAGGTATCAACACATTCACCGTTGCGGATAGCCGAAACGGAACCACCGTTACCCAGGTGGCAGGTGATGATGTTCAGCTCTTCAACCGGCTTGTTCAGGACTTTCGCGGCTTCCTGCGTCACATAGTAGTGGCTGGTACCGTGGAAGCCGTAGCGACGTACGCCGTGCTCTTTATACAGGTTGTACGGCAGAGCGTAGAGGTAAGACTCTTCCGGCATGGTCTGATGGAACGCGGTGTCGAACACGGCAACGTTCTTGTCTTTCAGATTCGGGAAGGATTTCAGCGCTTCAGTGATACCGATCAGGTGAGCAGGGTTGTGCAGTGGCGCAAACGGCGCAGCATCTTTGATACCCTGGATTACGGTGTCGTCAATGATCACGGATTTGGTGTATTTTTCGCCGCCGTGGACGATACGGTGACCAATCGCGGTCAGCTGAGCAGACAGTTCTGGTTTTTGTGCCAGAATAGTGTTAACGATAAAGTTCAGCGCTTCACTGTGAGCGGCGCCTGCACCTAAAGCCGCTTCTTGTTTGTTGCCGTCCATCTTCCACTTGATACGTGCTTCAGGCAGATGGAAACATTCGGACAAACCAGAGAGGTATTCTTCACCGTTCAGCGCATCGATGATGGCAAATTTGAGGGAAGAACTACCGCAGTTCAGAACCAGTACTAACTTACTCGACATGGAAGTACCTATTATTGATACGTGGCTAAAAAAACGTCAGTGAGTCTAAAAGCGTAACGCATGCTGACCCAGACATTTATGATTAACATCATGCCAAACGAACATTCTGGCATGACGGAAGAAATACATATGATTTTATGCCATTTTGAACATTTTTCAGGCAATGGCATAATATGCGATAATTTGACGAGTTAATGTTTCTCGTCTAAGGCCGCATCAGGCTGGCACAGAATACCTGATACTGGGTAGCGATGACAAAATATTTTGAACGTTGTCATAGCCTGTTGTGGTTTTGCACAAAAATTTTAATTTTTATACGTGAAGTTGAGGTAAAGCCATGTCGACACCCGAAATCCCATCCGTGAACTTCTTCAGTCTGTTTCGCCGGGGGCAGCATTACGCAAAGACGTGGCCAATGGAAAAGCGCCTTGCGCCAATGTTTATTGAGAATCGTACAATCCGCGCCACGCGCTACGCGATTCGCTTTATGCCGCCCGTCGCCATCTTTACCCTGTGCTGGCAAATTGCGCTCGGCGGCCAGCTCGGTCCGGCCGTTGCCACGGCGCTTTTCGCGCTGAGTCTGCCGATGCAGGGGCTGTGGTGGCTCGGTAAACGATCCATTACGCCGCTCCCGCCTACAATTTTACACTGGTTTTATGAAGTCCGTGGAAAACTTGAAGAGGCCGGGCAGGCGCTGGCACCCGTCGAAGGCAAGCCAGATTATCAGGCGCTGGCCGATACCCTTAAGCGGGCTTTCAAACAACTTGATAAAACATTCCTCGATGACTTGTGATTGATCATCGAAACGACGACGAAAAGAAGGCACAGTGACAAACGTTACCGTGTCTTTTTTTTCAAGTGCCATGCGCTACAGGAGTCGAAAGATGGAAATGACCCATGCTCAACGTCTGATTTTGTCTAACCAGTACAAGATGATGACTATGCTTGATCCCGACAACGCTGAGCGCTACAGCCGCTTACAGACCATTGTCGAACGCGGGTTTGGCCTGCAGATGCGCGAGCTGGACCGCGAGTTCGGCGAGCTAAAAGAAGAAACCTGCCGCCTCGTGATCGACATTATGGAGATGTATCACGCGCTGCATGTTTCCTGGACCAACCTGAAAGACCGTGAGTCCATCGACGAACGCCGCGTGACCTTCCTCGGGTTCGATGCCGCGACGGAAGCGCGCTATCTCAGCTATGTACGCTTTATGGTGAATACCGAAGGGCGTTACACCCATTTTGATGCGGGTACGCATGGCTTTAACGCCCAGACCCCAATGTGGGATAAATACCAACGTATGCTGAGCGTATGGCACTCCTGCCCGCGCCAGTACCATTTGAGCAGCAACGAAATTCAACAAATCATTAATGCCTGACGGAGGTGCGTGTGCAGTGTAAAGGTTTTCTGTTTGATCTGGACGGTACGCTGGTAGATTCGCTGCCGGTAGTGGAGCGTTCATGGTGCCACTGGGCCGACAGGCACGGCATCGACCATCAGGACGTACTGAATTTCATCCATGGCAAACAGGCCATTACCTCATTGCGGCACTTCCTGGCCGGGCGTTCTGAGGAAGAGATCCAGGCGGAATTTCGCTACCTCGAACAGATCGAAGCCAACGACACGGACGGGATCACCGCCTTGCCCGGCGCGCGCGAGCTGCTTGAACACCTCAACGAAGCGCAGATCCCCTGGGCGATTGTGACCTCAGGCTCTGTTCCCGTTGCCCACGCGCGTCATCAGGCCGCGGGCCTGCCGAGGCCGGAGATCTTTATTACGGCTGAACGCGTAAAGCGCGGCAAGCCTGAACCGGATGCCTTTTTACTCGGCGCTGAAATGCTGGGCCTTGCGCCAGCCGAGTGCGTGGTGGTGGAAGATGCTGCTGCGGGCGTTTTAGCCGGGCTGAATGCCGGAAGCCACGTTATCGCCGTTAACGTACCGGCGGGCTCCCCCCGACTGGACGAGGCGGACTATGTGGTTAACTCCCTGGCCGCGTTAAACGTCGCGAAGACACCGGATGGAAGTGTAACCGTCTCGCTGAAAATGTAATCCTATGATTTAGCCCCGCATTGTCGGGGCTTTTTTTATGGCAAAATCGCGTCTTCTTCCACTGACAAGGATATGTTGTGAACGGTGAACTGATTTGGGTGCTCAGCCTGCTCTTAATCGCCATCATTCTCTTTGCGACAGGCAAGGTGCGCATGGATGCCGTCGCCCTGTTTGTGATTGTCGCCTTTGTGCTGAGCGGTACGCTCACGCTGTCTGAGGCGTTCTCCGGTTTTAGCGATCCCAACGTTATTTTGATTGCTGCCCTGTTTATCATCGGCGATGGCCTGGTGCGCACCGGCGTGGCGACCATCATGGGCGCCTGGCTGGTAAAGGTGGCGGGCAGTAGCGAAACCAAAATGCTGATCTACCTGATGGTGACGGTGGCCGGGCTGGGCGCGTTCATGAGCTCAACGGGCGTGGTCGCCATTTTTATTCCGGTCGTGCTCAGCGTATCGATGCGGATGCAGACCTCGCCGTCGCGCCTGATGATGCCCCTGAGCTTTGCCGGGCTGATCAGCGGCATGATGACGCTGGTGGCCACGCCGCCGAACCTGGTCGTTAACAGCGAACTGCTCCGCGAAGGGTTGCAGGGATTTAGTTTTTTCAGCGTCACCCCGCTTGGGCTGGTGATCCTGGTGCTGGGCGTCGTCTATATGCTGCTGACGCGCTTTGCCCTGAAAGGGGAGAAGCACGATAAAAGCAAAGAGAGCTGGAAACGGCGGACGTTTCGCGACCTGATCAAAGAGTACCGTTTAACCGGACGCGCACGTCGCCTGGCTATTCGTCCCGGTTCACCGCTGATCGGCCAACGGCTTGACGATCTCAAGCTGCGCGAACGCTACGGGGCAAACGTCATCGGCGTCGAGCGCTGGCGGCGCTTTCGCCGGGTGATCGTCAACGTCAACGGGGTATCGGAATTCCGCGCGCGTGACGTGCTGCTCATTGATATGTCCACGGCTGACGTCGACCTGCGAGAGTTCTGCAGCGAACAGCTGCTGGAACCGATGGTCCTACGCGGGGAATACTTCTCCGATCAGGCGCTGGACGTGGGGATGGCAGAAGTCTCCTTGATTCCGGAATCGGAACTGCTGGGTAAAACGGTACGCGAGATGGGATTCCGCACCCGCTACGGGCTTAACGTGGTGGGCCTCAAGCGCGATGGCGTGGCGATGGAAGGCGCGGTGGTGGACGAGCCTATCCTGCTGGGGGATATCTTCCTGGTGGTCGGTAACTGGAAGCTGATTAGCCAGCTCGGTCAGATGGGGCGTGATTTCGTGGTGCTGAATATGCCCGTCGAAGAGAGCGATGCCTCTCCCGCCCACAGCCAGGCCCCGCACGCCATCTTTTGCCTGGTGCTGATGGTAGCCTTGATGCTCACCGATGAAATTCCCAACCCGGTGGCGGCGATTATTGCCTGCCTGCTGATGGGAAAATTTCGCTGTATTGATGCCGAAAGTGCTTATAAAGCCATTCACTGGCCGAGCATTATCCTGATTGTCGGAATGATGCCGTTTGCCTTAGCGCTGCAAAAAACGGGCGGGGTGGATTTGGTTGTCAAAGGGCTGATGGACATCGGCGGAGGTTATAGCCCGTATATGATGCTGGTTTGCCTGTTTGTGATGTGTGCATCGATAGGGTTATTTATCTCTAACACGGCGACCGCGGTGCTGATGGCGCCGATTGCGCTGGCGATGGCGAAGTCTATGGGCGTCTCCCCCTATCCGTTTGCCATGATGGTGGCGATGGCCGCCTCGGCTGCGTTTATGACGCCCGTTTCATCACCGGTTAACACGCTGGTGCTGGGGCCAGGGAACTATACATTTAGCGATTTTGTGAAGCTTGGGGTGCCATTCACCGTGCTGGTGATGGTGGTATGCGTGGTGTTGATCCCGGTCCTGTTCCCGTTTTAAGCGTGGGGCCAGAAACGTAGGCCGGGTAAGGCGAAGCCGCTACCCGGCAAAAAACAGGCGAAAAGTCAGAGGGGGGAATCCTGACTGATTTCATCCAGGGAGAGATGGAAGCTCGGTACGAACACCTGCATAAAGTAATCCATCTCTTCGCTGCGGCGGGATTCCAGGGTTTTTTCCAGACGCGTTTTCGCCAGTAAAAACTCATTATTGCCAGCCGACAGCTCTTCCAGACATTTCAGATAAGCGCACAGCGCATCAGCCTGCTTCACCAGCGACGTCTCTTCTTCGGTGTACTGGTGTTCGTCGATCAGCGGCTCAAAGATATCGCGCAGCTCTTCCGGCACCATCTCGATCAGTTTTTGCTGGGCGATCTTCTCAATGGCTTTATATTCCTGGGCAATCTGCGAGTTGAAATATTTCACAGGCGTAGGCAGATCCCCGGTCAGGACTTCTGACGCGTCGTGATACATCGCCAGCAGGGCGATACGTTCCGCATTCACGCGTCCGTTGAACTTACGATTCTTAATGGCCGCCAGCGCATGAGCGACCATCGCCACCTGCAGGCTGTGCTCGGACACATTCTCGGTGCGCACGTTGCGCATCAGCGGCCAGCGGTTGATGAGTTTCAGGCGGGAGAGGTGGGCAAAGAAATGACTCTGACTCATAGGTTACCTTTTGTCTTCACTGCGACAGGCTTCATTGTGGGGGGAGGGGAGGCAAGATGCAAATTTGCGGATTGTGTCTGCCGGGTCAGCATCGCGCCACCCGACAGACAGACTACATTACTGATGATAGCCGGACAGGAATCGCCCGAAGCGGCTGATCGCCATTTCAAGATCGTCTTCGCGCGGCAGCGTCACGATACGGACGTGATCCGGCCACGGCCAGTTAAACGCGGTACCCTGTACCAGCAGCACCTTCTCCTGTAACAGGAAATCGAGCACCATTTTCTGGTCGTCGTGAATATTAAAGCGCTTCGCGTCAATTTTCGGGAACATATAGAGCGCGCCGTTAGGCTTCACGCAGGAGACTCCGGGAATATCGTTAATCAGCTCCCAGGCGCGGTTACGCTGTTCGTACAGACGGCCACCGGGGGCAATGAATTCACTGATGCTCTGATAGCCACCCAGCGCCGTCTGGATCGCATGCTGCGCCGGAACGTTGGCGCACAGGCGCATTGACGCCAGCATCTCCAGCCCTTCGATATAGCCTTTCGCGTGTTTCTTCGGCCCGTTAAGCACCATCCAGCCCTGACGGAAACCGGCCACGCGGTAGGTTTTTGACAGACCGTTAAAGGTGACGGTGAGCAAATCCGGTGCCAGCGCGGCGATAGAGTGATGCTGTGCGGCGTCATAAAGAATTTTGTCGTAGATTTCGTCGGCAAAAATAATCAGGTTATGCTGGCGGGCGATCTCAACGATCTCCATCAGCAGCTCTCTGGAATAGACGGCACCCGTCGGGTTATTCGGGTTGATGATCACGATACCGCGCGTGCGCGGCGTGATTTTGGCGCGGATATCGTCGAGGTCCGGGAACCAGTCAGACGACTCATCGCACAGGTAATGCACCGCTTTGCCGCTGGACAGAGAGACAGCCGCCGTCCACAGCGGGTAATCCGGTGCCGGTACCAGCATTTCGTCGCCGCTGTTCAGCAGCGCCTGCATCGCCTGGACGATCAGCTCAGAAACGCCGTTACCAATATAGATGTCTTCAACGGTCACATCACGCATGCCGCGCGCCTGATAATGCTGCATGATGGCTTTACGTGCAGAGTAGAGTCCTTTTGAATCGCAGTAACCTTGTGCCGTAGGCAGGTTGCGGATCACATCAACCAGGATCTCATCCGGCGCTTCAAAACCAAACGGCGCAGGGTTGCCAATGTTGAGTTTGAGAACCTTATTACCTTCCTCTTCAAGGCGTTTCGCCTCTTTAAGTACCGGGCCTCGAATGTCATAACAGACGTTATCTAGCTTGCTGGATTTTTCGATAGGGGACATGAACCTTTAACCTTTTCGCTATTATTGCCACTCCCTGCCGTGGAAGTCAGCACGGAACAATGTACTCCCCCCTCGCTGCGTTTTGAAGGGTATACAGCAGAAGATTTTGTGCAGAGGTGAATTTTGCTTTAAATTTATATTGCTGCCATGGATTGTTTTACGGTGGTTATCATCTCGTTTTTAATGCATTGAAAGGATTAATGTGCTGGTTAAAGGCAAATTAATTGAATTTTATTCTGTTAAAAATGAGGTGATTTTCCTACAGGCGTGAACAGGCGGGGCTGTTGCCCCAGGCGACCTTTCGTAAAACCTGAATGTTAACATAAGGGTTGTACTAATATGCCTGATGGGCTAAAAGTTACTCGTGTGAATTAAATGTTAAGTGTTATTAATGTATGGCCTTAATCTAAATTAAACTTTATTTATTATTATCGACGAAAATGCAACTTCATTAATTTTAATAAAATTACAGTAGCGGTTTTTCAACGCAGTTTAATCTCCAGCTTTACAATAAGACTTATAAATATAGTGGATTTGAGTTAAGATGTCTTACGGGAAAGCAGATGACAGATAAGCTTGTTACGTCCATCTGAACCCGCTGTTCTAAATTAATCGATTGTTATTGTTAAAGTTATCTCTGGCTGGATTGTGAGGATCACATCCTGTCACGTTGACAGCGCTGCGATAAAGATGGCAGAAATATGTTTTCCCTTTAAAGGGATTTACCTACATCTGCAAACATCTAAATAACCTGAACGTTGTAGAGAATAAAAATAACGTCATGAAACCTTGTTTCTGACTGTTGGTTTAACGCAGCACAATAACTGTCTGTCAGGCAGTCTGCCGGGCCGGGATGCGAGGGAAACCTTCAGAGGGAATTGCTTAACTTTTACACACAGCTTCAACCCGGGCAGCTCCGCACGAGCAACCTGAAAGTGAATAGATATGATAAATGCAAATCGTCCGATAATGAATCTCGACCTCGATCTGCTGAGAACGTTTGTTGCGGTCGCCGATCTCAACACTTTTGCAGCAGCTGCTGCCGCAGTTTGCCGAACCCAGTCTGCCGTAAGCCAACAGATGCAGAGGCTGGAGCAGCTGGTGGGTAAAGAACTCTTTGCGCGTCACGGGCGCAATAAGCTCTTAACCGAACACGGTATACAGCTACTGGGTTACGCCAGAAAAATACTTCGCTTTAATGATGAAGCATGTATGTCGTTAATGTTTAGCAACCTTCAGGGGGTGCTAACGTTAGGTGCATCTGATGAGTCAGCGGACACCATATTACCGTTTCTTCTCAACCGAATTAGTTCGGTTTATCCGAAGCTTGCGTTAGATGTCAGCGTAAAACGCAATGCGTTTATGGTTGAGATGTTGAAAGAGAACGAAGTGGACCTGGTCGTCACCACCCATCGTCCAGGGGCGTTTGATTGCCTGACGCTTCGCACATCGCCCACGCACTGGTATTGTGCGGCGGAATATGTGCTGCAAAAAGGCGAGGCCATTCCTCTGGTATTACTGGATGATCCAAGCCCGTTCCGCGATATGGTGCTTTCTGCGCTTAATGAAGCCAATATTCCGTGGCGTCTGGCCTACGTTGCTTCAACGTTGCCCGCCGTTCGCGCCGCCGTGAAAGCCGGGCTGGGTGTGACGGCCCGACCGGTGGAGATGATGAGCCCGGATCTGCGAGTATTGGGGAGAAGTGATGGCCTGCCTGTATTGCCAGATACGGAGTACATGCTGTGCCATAACGCTTCCAGCAACAACGAGCTTGCGAAAGTGGTGTTTGACGCGATGGAAAACTACCACAATCCGTGGCAGTTCGAGCATGTTACTCCAGAAGGGGGTGATAACTCCCTGATCGCTGAGGGGGATTTTGAGTAATCAACCACTCAAAATTCTCGTAACAAAATGTAAGTGTAAAAAAAGACCACTCGCGCGGTTTTCGCGTTGAGTGGTTTTTTTTTGTCAGTTATACCCACTTTCATAGAATGGGATTAAGAAATAACCATTAATTATCATTACGATAAATGGTTTTGGTTGATCTTCGAACGATTTCAGTTCTCTCCTGCTTCATCTCCCCTCCATGTTAAAAAAACAGGAAATATGTTGCTGTTTTTTTGATTGAATTAACAAAAGCGTGTCTCAGATCAAGAAAATACTCCTCTTTGGGGGGAGGAATCGTTGGCAAATCCTGTCAAAATAGGAGGGTTATTTTTTTTACTTCCAAAACGGACACGATTCAACAGCATGCATTTGACGTATAGTCATGTACCCACCAGGGTTAAAGGGCATGAAATGTTAATGAGAATCGCTCGATGTAATTTACTGTGAAGAAACCTTTGTTAAAGTTGACAAAAGGTTATAGAAAGGAGTAAAAAACCCCATCATTTTGCTGTCTATGTCTCATTTCTGACAGTTAGTGTAAGGTTATTTTGTTCCTCCCCATGAATCGATGTGATACCCATCTGCCAGCAAGAGCAGTCTCACAGGTATCACTTTTGATGAGTAAGCAATGAGTATGTCAACATCCACAGAAGTCATCGCTCATCACTGGGCATTCGCAATCTTTCTTATTGTAGCCATTGGCCTGTGCTGCCTGATGTTAGTCGGCGGCTGGTTCCTGGGCGGTCGCGCCCGCGCAAGGCACAAAAACACGCCTTTTGAATCAGGTATTGATTCAGTCGGCACCGCTCGCTTACGCCTGTCTGCCAAGTTCTATCTGGTAGCCATGTTCTTCGTCATCTTCGACGTGGAAGCGCTTTACCTTTTCGCATGGTCAACGTCCATACGCGAAAGTGGTTGGGTGGGCTTTGTCGAGGCCGCAATTTTCATTTTAGTGCTACTGGCCGGTCTGGTTTATCTGGTGCGTATTGGCGCGCTTGACTGGACGCCTGCGCGTTCACGTCGTGAACACATCAACCCGGAAAACAGTATCTCTAATCGTCAGCAGTAACAGCGAGGCAACAAGATGGATTATACGCTCACCCGCATAGATCCTAACGGTGAGAATGACCGTTACCCCCTGCAGAAACAGGAGATCGTAACAGACCCCCTGGAGCAAGAAGTCAATAAAAGCGTATACATGGGCAAGCTCGAACATGCCATGCACGATATGGTCAACTGGGGTCGTAAGAACTCCATTTGGCCTTATAACTTTGGCCTTTCTTGCTGCTACGTTGAAATGGTGACGTCATTCACTGCGGTGCATGACGTTGCGCGTTTTGGGGCAGAGGTACTCCGTGCTTCTCCACGTCAGGCTGACCTGATGGTGGTGGCGGGCACCTGCTTCACCAAAATGGCGCCGGTTATTCAACGTCTGTATGACCAGATGCTTGAGCCAAAATGGGTTATCTCCATGGGCGCATGTGCAAACTCTGGCGGTATGTACGACATTTATTCTGTTGTGCAGGGCGTTGATAAGTTCATTCCTGTGGATGTGTACATCCCGGGCTGCCCGCCGCGTCCGGAAGCTTACATGCAGGCGCTGATGCTGCTGCAGGAGTCTATCGGTAAAGAACGTCGCCCGCTCTCGTGGGTGGTTGGCGATCAGGGCGTGTACCGCGCCAATATGCCGTCTGAGCGCGAGCGTAAACGCGGTGAACGTATTGCAGTAACCAACCTGCGTACGCCTGACGAAATTTAATTTGCGCCTGTGGGCCTGGAGAAAACCTTCGCATATCACTACTCAAATAGCGCGAAGCCAGGCTTAACAGTCACCACGGACCATTTGCAATGGTGAACAATATGACCGACTTAACCGCGCAAGAAGCCGCCTGGCAGACAAGGGATCATCTTGATGACCCCGTCATTGGCGAACTGCGCAACCGTTTTGGGCCGGATGCCTTTACTGTTCAGGCCACCCGCACCGGCGTACCCGTCGTTTGGGTGAAGCGTGAACAATTACTGGAAGTGGTCGATTTCCTTAAGAAATTGCCAAAACCATACGTCATGCTGTTTGACTTACACGGCATGGATGAACGTCTGCGTACGCACCGCCAGGGTCTCCCTGCTGCGGATTTTTCCGTTTTCTACCACCTGATCTCAATAGACCGCAACACGGATATCATGCTCAAGGTGGCATTGTCTGAAAACGACATGCATCTGCCGACGATCACCAAACTTTTCCCGAACGCCAACTGGTACGAGCGTGAGACCTGGGAAATGTTCGGCATGACCTTTGACGGCCACCCGCACCTGACGCGCATCATGATGCCGCAGACCTGGACCGGCCACCCGCTGCGTAAAGACTACCCGGCGCGCGCAACTGAATTCGACCCGTTTGAGCTGACCAAAGCCAAGCAGGATCTGGAGATGGAAGCGCTGACCTTCAAGCCGGAAGACTGGGGTATGAAGCGCGGTACCGACAACGAGGACTTCATGTTCCTCAACCTCGGTCCAAACCAC
Source organism: Enterobacter cancerogenus (assembly GCF_019047785.1). Lineage (NCBI taxonomy): Bacteria > Pseudomonadati > Pseudomonadota > Gammaproteobacteria > Enterobacterales > Enterobacteriaceae > Enterobacter > Enterobacter cancerogenus. Next base: position 4,211,191 of record NZ_CP077290.1, read on the forward strand.
CCGTCTGCGCACGGTGCATTCCGTATTATTCTTCAGCTTGATGGCGAAGAGATTGTCGACTGCGTCCCCGATATCGGCTATCACCACCGTGGTGCTGAGAAGATGGGCGAGCGTCAGTCCTGGCACAGCTACATTCCGTACACCGACCGTATCGAGTACCTCGGCGGCTGCGTGAACGAAATGCCATACGTGCTGGCCGTTGAGAAACTGGCAGGCATCACCACGCCGGACCGCGTTAACGTGATCCGCGTCATGCTGTCAGAACTGTTCCGTATTAACAGCCACCTGCTGTACATCTCCACGTTCATTCAGGACGTCGGCGCAATGACCCCGGTCTTCTTCGCCTTTACCGATCGTCAGAAAATCTACGATCTGGTGGAAGCGATTACCGGTTTCCGTATGCACCCGGCCTGGTTCCGCATTGGCGGCGTGGCGCACGATCTGCCGCGCGGTTGGGACCGTCTGCTGCGCGAGTTCCTGGAGTGGATGCCGAAGCGTCTGGATTCTTACGAGAAAGCCGCGCTGCGCAACTCCATCCTCAAGGGCCGTTCACAGGGTGTCGCCGCTTACGGCGCGAAAGAAGCGCTGGAGTGGGGTACCACGGGTGCAGGTCTGCGTGCAGCAGGTATTGATTTCGACGTGCGTAAAGCCCGTCCATACTCTGGCTATGAGAACTTCGACTTTGAAGTACCGGTTGGCGGCGGGGTTTCCGACTGCTACACCCGCGTCATGCTGAAAGTGGAAGAGCTGCGCCAGAGCCTGCGCATTCTCCAGCAGTGCCTCGATAACATGCCGGAAGGCCCGTTCAAGGCGGATCACCCGCTGACCACGCCGCCACCGAAAGAGCGCACGCTGCAACATATCGAAACCCTGATCACCCACTTCCTGCAGGTTTCCTGGGGTCCGGTCATGCCGGCGCAAGAATCCTTCCAGATGGTTGAAGCGACCAAGGGTATTAACAGTTACTACCTGACCAGTGACGGCAGCACCATGAGCTACCGTACCCGCGTGCGTACGCCAAGCTTTGCGCACCTGCAGCAGATCCCGGCAGCTATTCGCGGCAGTCTGGTCTCCGACCTGATTGTGTATCTGGGTAGTATCGATTTTGTTATGTCAGATGTGGACCGCTAATTATGCACGAGAATCAACAACCACAAACCGAGGCTTTTGAGCTGAGTGAAGCAGAGCGTGCCGCCATTGAGCACGAGATGCACCACTACGAAGACCCGCGTGCGGCGTCCATTGAAGCGCTGAAAATCGTACAGAAACAGCGTGGCTGGGTGCCGGATGGCGCGATCTACGAGATCGCAAAAGTGCTGGGTATCCCGGCCAGTGATGTCGAAGGCGTCGCGACGTTCTACAGCCAGATCTTCCGTCAGCCGGTTGGCCGTCACGTGATCCGCTACTGCGACAGCGTGGTTTGCCACATCACGGGTTACCAGGGTATTCAGGCCGCCATTGAGAAGAAACTCAATATCAAGCCAGGCCAGACCACGTTCGACGGGCGTTTTACCCTGCTGCCAACCTGCTGCCTGGGTAACTGCGACAAGGGGCCGACCATGATGATTGATGAGGACACTCACAGCCATCTGACGCCGGAAGCGATTCCTGACCTGCTGGAGCAGTATAAATAATGAAAAATATTATTCTGACTCCCGAAACCCATCCGCTGACCTGGCGTCTTCGCGACGACAAGCAGCCGGTGTGGCTGGAAGAGTATCAGGCGAAGAACGGCTATGCTGGCGCGCGCAAGGCGCTCGGCGGTATGGCACCGGATGAGATCGTCAATGCGGTTAAAGATGCCGGCCTGAAAGGGCGCGGCGGCGCGGGCTTCTCCACCGGTCTGAAGTGGAGCCTGATGCCAAAAGACGAATCCATGAACATCCGTTACCTGCTGTGTAACGCCGATGAAATGGAGCCGGGCACCTATAAAGACCGCCTGCTGATGGAGCAGCTGCCGCACCTGCTGGTGGAAGGCATGCTGATCTCCGCGTTTGCGCTGAAAGCCTGGCGTGGCTACATCTTCCTGCGTGGCGAATATATCGAAGCGGCAGAAAATCTGCGTCGCGCGATTGCCGAAGCGACCGAAGCCGGTCTGCTCGGTAAAAACATTCTGGGCACCGGTTTTGACTTCGAACTGTTTGTGCACACCGGCGCAGGGCGTTATATCTGCGGTGAAGAGACCGCGCTGATTAACTCCCTGGAAGGCCGCCGTGCGAACCCGCGTTCCAAGCCACCGTTCCCGGCCAGCTCCGGCGTGTGGGGTAAACCGACCTGCGTTAACAACGTCGAGACCCTGTGTAACGTCCCGGCGATCCTTGCCAACGGCGTGGAGTGGTATCAGGGCATCTCTTCAAGCAAAGATGCCGGCACCAAGCTGATGGGCTTCTCCGGGCGCGTGAAGAATCCTGGCGTCTGGGAACTGCCGTTCGGTACCACCGCGCGTGAAATTCTTGAAGACTACGCGGGCGGCATGCGTGATGGCCTGAAGTTCAAAGCCTGGCAGCCGGGCGGGGCAGGAACAGACTTCCTCACCGAGGCCCACCTTGACCTGCCGATGGAATTCGAAAGCATTGGTAAAGCAGGCAGCCGTCTGGGTACGGCGCTGGCGATGGCCGTCGATCACGAAATCGGCATGGTTCCGCTGGTGCGTAACCTGGAAGAGTTCTTTGCCCGTGAGTCCTGCGGCTGGTGTACACCGTGCCGTGATGGTCTGCCGTGGAGCGTGAAGATCCTTCGCGCCCTCGAGCGTGGCGAAGGCCAGCCTGGCGATATCGAGACACTTGAGCAACTGTGTCGATTCCTGGGCCCAGGCAAAACCTTCTGCGCCCACGCACCGGGTGCGGTCGAGCCACTGCAAAGCGCGATTAAATATTTCCGCGAAGAATTCGAAGCAGGCATCAAGCAGCCGTTCAGTAATACCCATGCCATCAATGGGATTCAGCCGAACCTGCTAAAAGCACGCTGGTAATTCCCCCTCATTCCGGCCCACTTCCTCAGGGAGAGGGGGAGGGTGAGGGCGATAAAAGAATTTTGATTAACGCTCGAAGCAATTCGAGCCAACTGGAAGCATGCTAATGGCTACGATTCATGTAGACGGCAAAGAATACGAAGTCAACGGGGCGGACAACCTGCTAGAAGCTTGTCTGTCTCTTGGCCTCGATATTCCGTACTTTTGCTGGCATCCGGCGCTGGGCAGCGTCGGTGCTTGCCGCCAGTGTGCGGTGAAGCAATATCAGAACGCGGAAGACACGCGTGGTCGCCTGGTGATGTCCTGTATGACGCCAGCCACCGAAGGCACCTTTATTTCGATTGATGACGAAGAAGCCAAACAGTTCCGCGAAAGCGTGGTGGAGTGGTTGATGACCAACCACCCGCACGACTGTCCGGTTTGTGAAGAGGGCGGTAACTGCCACCTTCAGGATATGACCGTAATGACCGGTCACAGCTTCCGTCGCTATCGCTTTACCAAGCGTACCCACCGTAACCAGGATCTGGGGCCGTTCATCTCTCACGAAATGAACCGCTGCATCGCCTGCTACCGCTGCGTGCGTTACTACAAAGACTATGCAGATGGTCAGGATCTGGGCGTGTATGGCGCGCATGACAACGTCTACTTCGGCCGTCCGGAAGATGGCGTTCTGGAAAGCGAATTCTCCGGTAACCTGGTAGAAATCTGCCCGACCGGCGTCTTCACCGACAAAACGCACTCCGAGCGCTACAACCGTAAATGGGACATGCAGTTTGCGCCAAGCATCTGCCAGCAGTGCTCCCTGGGTTGTAACACCAGCCCGGGTGAACGTTATGGCGAACTGCGTCGTATCGAAAACCGTTACAACGGTACCGTTAACCACTACTTTCTCTGCGACCGCGGTCGTTTCGGCTATGGCTATGTAAACCTGAAAGACCGTCCGCGTCAGCCGGTTCAGCGCCGTGGCGATGACCTGATCACCCTGAACGCCGAGCAGGCGATGCAGGGCGCTGCGGATATTCTGCGTCAGTCGAAGAAAGTGATCGGTATCGGCTCCCCGCGTGCCAGCATCGAGAGCAACTTTGCGCTGCGCGAGCTGGTTGGGGCAGAAAACTTCTACACCGGTATCGCCCAGGGTGAGCAGGAACGTCTGCAGCTGGTGCTGAAAGTGCTGCGCGAAGGCGGTATTCATACTCCTGCGCTGCGCGAAATCGAATCTTATGATGCGGTGCTGGTGCTGGGTGAAGATCTGACCCAGACCGGCGCGCGTGCAGCTCTGGCGGTTCGTCAGGCGGTGAAAGGTAAAGCGCGTGAAATGGCAGCGGCCCAGAAAGTGGCTGACTGGCAGATTGCGGCAATCCTGAACATCGGTCAGCGCGCGAAGCATCCGCTGTTTGTGACCAACGTCGACAACACCCGTCTGGACGACATCGCCGCGTGGACCTACTGCGCACCGGTGGAAGATCAGGCGCGTCTTGGCTTCGCGATTGCTCACGCGCTGGATAACAGCTCGCCGGCGGTTGAACTGGATCGCGACCTGCAAAACAAGGTTGACGTGATTGTTCAGGCCCTGGCAGGCGCGAAAAAACCGCTGATTATTTCCGGTACCAACGCCGGTAGCGCCGAGATCGTTCAGGCGGCAGCGAACGTTGCTAAAGCCCTGAAAGGCCGCGGCGCGGACGTGGGTATCACTATGATTGCCCGTGCGGTGAACAGCATCGGTCTGGGTATGATTGGCGGCGGCTCGCTGGAAGAAGCGTTAAGCGAACTGGAATCCGGTTCTGCTGACGCCGTTGTGGTGCTGGAAAACGACCTGCATCGCCACGCCTCAGCCGCTCGCGTTGACGCAGCGCTCTCTAAAGCGCCGCTGGTGATGGTCATTGACCATCAGCGCACCGCCATTATGGACAAAGCGCACCTGGTGCTCTCTGCGGCAAGCTTCGCCGAAAGCGACGGTACGGTCATCAACAACGAAGGCCGCGCACAGCGCTTCTTCCAGGTGTATGACCCGGCGTACTACGACAGCAATACGCTGATGCTGGAAAGCTGGCGCTGGCTGCACTCCCTGCACAGCACTGTGCAGAGCCGTGAAGTGGACTGGACGCAGCTCGACCACGTTATCGACGCGGTAGTGGAAAAACTGCCACAGCTGGCGGGCATCAAAGATGCAGCTCCTGACGCAAGCTTCCGCATTCGCGGCCAGAAACTGGCGCGTGAGCCGCACCGCTACAGCGGTCGTACCGCGATGCGTGCCAATATCAGCGTGCATGAACCTCGTCAGCCGCAGGATAAAGACACGATGTTCGCCTTCTCCATGGAAGGGAACAACCAGCCGTCTGCGCCACGCTCTCAGGTTCCGTTTGCATGGGCACCGGGCTGGAACTCCCCGCAGGCATGGAACAAGTTCCAGGCTGAAGTGGGCGGTTCTCTGCGCCACGGCGACCCGGGCGTGCGTCTGATTGAAGCCTCCGAAACCGGTCTGGACTTCTTCACTACCGTTCCGGAACGTTTCCAGGCTCAGGAAGGCAACTGGCGTATTGCGCCGTACTACCATCTGTTTGGTAGCGACGAAATGTCCCAGCGCTCTCCGGTCTTCCAGACCCGTATGCCGCAACCGTACATCAAGCTCAACCCGGCGGATGCCGCGAAGCTTGGCGTTAACGCGGGTGCGAACATCGCCTTTAGCTACGACGGCCAGACGATCAGCCTGCCGCTGATCATCTCTGAAGGTCTGTCCGCGGGGCAGGTGGGTCTGCCGATGGGAATGCCTGGCATCGCGCCGGTACTGGCGGGTGCGCGACTTGATAACCTGCAGGAGGCAAAAGCATGAGTTGGTTAACGCCGGATCTTATCGACATCCTGCTGAGCATTCTGAAAGCGGTTGTGATTCTGCTGGTGGTGGTCACCTGCGGTGCGTTCATGAGCTTTGGTGAACGTCGTCTGCTCGGTCTGTTCCAGAACCGTTACGGACCGAACCGCGTGGGCTGGGGTGGTTCACTCCAGCTGGTCGCGGACATGATCAAGATGTTCTTCAAAGAGGACTGGATCCCGCGCTTCTCGGATCGCGTGATCTTTACTCTGGCACCGATGATCGCCTTTACCTCGCTGCTGCTGGCGTTTGCTATCGTTCCCGTCAGCCCGACCTGGGTTGTGGCTGACCTGAACATCGGCATCCTGTTCTTCCTGATGATGGCAGGCCTCGCGGTCTACGCGGTGCTGTTCGCCGGCTGGTCCAGTAACAACAAATACTCGCTGCTGGGTGCGATGCGTGCTTCCGCGCAGACGCTGAGCTACGAAGTGTTCCTGGGTCTCTCCCTGATGGGCGTGGTGGCGCAGGCCGGTTCATTCAACATGACCGACATCGTCAACAACCAGGCCGACATCTGGAACGTTATCCCGCAGTTCTTTGGTTTTGTTACCTTTGCTATCGCGGGCGTGGCGGTGTGTCACCGTCACCCGTTTGACCAGCCAGAAGCCGAACAGGAACTGGCCGACGGTTACCACATTGAATATTCCGGCATGAAGTTCGGTCTGTTCTTCGTGGGCGAGTACATCGGTATCGTCACCATTTCCGCGTTGATGGTAACGCTGTTCTTTGGTGGCTGGCATGGCCCGTTCTTACCGCCGTTCATCTGGTTCGCGCTGAAAACCGCGTTCTTCATGATGATGTTCATTTTGATTCGTGCGTCCTTACCGCGTCCGCGTTATGACCAGGTAATGTCCTTCGGCTGGAAAGTGTGCCTGCCGCTGACGCTCGTCAACTTGTTGGTAACGGCGGCTGTCATTCTCTGGCAGCAACCATAAGGGGCTATAGACCATGACCTTAAAAGAATTACTGGTAGGCTTCGGCACCCAGGTACGCAGTATCTGGATGATCGGCCTGCACGCGTTTGCCAAACGCGAAACCCGGATGTACCCGGAAGAGCCGGTATATCTGCCGCCGCGCTACCGTGGCCGTATCGTGCTGACGCGCGATCCGGACGGTTCGGAGCGCTGCGTTGCCTGTAACCTGTGTGCGGTAGCCTGTCCGGTAGGCTGTATCTCTCTGCAGAAAGCAGAGACGGTAGACGGCCGCTGGTACCCTGAGTTTTTCCGCATTAACTTCTCACGCTGCATCTTCTGCGGTCTGTGTGAAGAAGCGTGCCCAACCACGGCGATTCAGCTGACTCCAGATTTCGAACTGGGTGAGTACAAGCGTCAGGATCTGGTGTACGAGAAAGAGGATCTGCTGATTTCCGGTCCGGGCAAATACCCGGAATATAACTTCTACCGGATGGCGGGTATGGCAATCGACGGCAAAGATAAGGGCGAAGCAGAGAACGAAGCTAAGCCTATCGACGTCAAGAGCCTGTTACCGTAAGGAGAGGGCAATGGAATTCGCTTTTTATATCTGTGGCCTTATCGCCATCCTGGCTACGCTACGAGTGATTACGCACACCAACCCGGTGCATGCGCTGCTGTATTTAATCATCTCGCTGCTGGCCATTTCCGGGGTGTTCTTTGCGCTGGGCGCGCATTTCGCCGGTGCGCTGGAAATCATCGTCTACGCCGGGGCCATCATGGTGCTGTTCGTCTTCGTGGTGATGATGCTGAACCTGGGCGGCTCCGAAATTGAGCAGGAACGTCAGTGGTTAAAACCGCAGGTGTGGATTGGCCCGGCAATTTTGTCGGCCATCATGCTGGTGGTAATTGTTTACGCAATTTTGGGCGTGAACGATCAGGGCATCGACGGCACGCCGATCAGCGCCAAGGCCGTGGGTATTGCCCTGTTTGGCCCGTACGTTCTGGCGGTTGAACTGGCGTCAATGCTGCTGCTGGCGGGCCTGGTTGTTGCCTTCCACGTTGGCCGCGAAGAGCGTGTCGGCGAGGTGCTGAGCAACCGCACTGATGACCGCGCGAAAAGAAAAACGGAGGAGCGCGCATGATCCCCTTAACACATGGACTGATCCTCGCTGCGATTTTGTTCGTCCTGGGCTTAACCGGTCTGGTTATCCGCCGCAATCTGCTGTTTATGCTGATTGGGCTGGAAATCATGATTAACGCTTCGGCGCTGGCCTTTGTGGTCGCCGGGAGCTACTGGGGCCAGGCCGATGGTCAGGTGATGTACATTCTCGCCATCAGCCTCGCGGCTGCCGAAGCGAGTATTGGCCTGGCGCTGTTGCTGCAGCTCCATCGTCGCCGCCAGAACCTGAACATCGATTCAGTAAGTGAGTTGCGTGGATGAACATGCTTGCCTTAACCATTATTTTTCCGCTGATCGGCTTCGTGCTGCTGGCGTTTTCTCGTGGCCGCTGGTCTGAGAATCTGTCTGCAACCGTGGGCATCGGCTCTATCGGTTTGTCTGCGCTGGTGACAGCCTATGCGGGCATCGATTTCTTCAACAACGGACGTCAGGCCTTTAGCGTTCCACTGTGGACCTGGATGTCGGTCGGTGATTTCAACATCGGCTTTAATCTGGTGCTGGACGGGCTGTCGCTGACCATGCTCTCTGTGGTCACCGGCGTGGGCTTCCTGATCCACATGTTCGCCTCCTGGTATATGCGCGGTGAAGAGGGTTACTCCCGCTTCTTCGCCTACACCAACCTGTTTATCGCCAGCATGGTTGTTCTGGTGCTGGCCGATAACCTGCTGCTGATGTATCTCGGCTGGGAAGGCGTGGGTCTGTGCTCTTACCTGCTGATCGGTTTCTACTACACCGATCCGAAGAATGGCGCAGCGGCCATGAAAGCGTTCGTCGTGACCCGCGTGGGTGACGTCTTCCTCGCCTTCGCGCTGTTCATTCTTTACAACGAACTGGGCACGCTGAACTTCCGCGAAATGGTGGAACTGGCACCGGCACACTTCGCTGCAGGCAACGACATGCTGTGGTGGGCTACGCTGATGCTGCTGGGCGGCGCCGTGGGTAAATCCGCGCAGCTTCCTCTTCAAACGTGGCTGGCCGACGCGATGGCGGGTCCAACCCCTGTCTCCGCGCTGATCCACGCCGCGACCATGGTAACCGCAGGTGTTTACCTGATTGCGCGTACCCATGGCCTGTTCCTGATGACGCCGGAAATTCTGCATCTGGTGGGTATTGTTGGTGCGGTAACGCTGGTGCTGGCAGGCTTTGCCGCGCTGGTGCAGACCGACATCAAACGTGTTCTCGCGTATTCCACCATGAGCCAGATTGGCTACATGTTCCTGGCGCTGGGCGTTCAGGCGTGGGACGCGGCCATTTTCCACCTGATGACCCACGCGTTCTTCAAAGCGCTGCTGTTCCTGTCATCCGGTTCGGTGATTCTGGCCTGCCACCACGAGCAAAACATCTTCAAGATGGGCGGACTGCGTAAGTCCATCCCGCTGGTTTACGCTTGCTTCCTGGTGGGCGGCGCGGCGCTGGCGGCACTGCCGCTGATCACCGCGGGCTTCTTCAGTAAGGACGAAATCCTTGCGGGTGCCATGGCGAATGGACATATCAATCTGATGGTTGCGGGTCTGGTCGGTGCGTTTATGACCTCCCTGTATACCTTCCGTATGATTTTCATCGTATTCCACGGTAAAGAACAAATTCACGCACACGCAGGGAAGGGGATTACCCACCACCTGCCGCTGATTGTGCTGCTGGTACTCTCCACCTTCGTTGGCGCGATGATTGTGCCACCGCTGCAGGGCGTACTGCCGGCAACAACCGAGCTTGAGCACGGTCGCGTACTGACGCTTGAAATCACCTCCGGTGTGGTCGCCATTGCGGGCATCCTGATTGCTGCATGGCTGTGGCTGGGCAAACGTACGCTGGTGACTGCCGTTGCCAACAGTGCGCCAGGCCGTCTGCTGGGTACCTGGTGGTACAACGCGTGGGGCTTCGACTGGCTGTACGACATGATTTTCGTCAAGCCGTTCCTGGGCATTGCGTGGCTGCTGAAGCGCGACCCGATGAACAGCATGATGAATATCCCGGCGATCCTCTCCCGCTTTGCAGGTAAAGGCCTGCTGTACAGCGAGAACGGTTACCTGCGCTGGTATGTGGCGTCCATGAGCATCGGTGCGGTTGTCGTGCTGGCGCTGCTGATGGTGTTGCGTTGATTGTGATTTGAGATTGCGGTTTTGCCCGGTGGCGTTGCGCTTACCGGGCCTACGAGACCGTAGGTCGGGTAAGCGTTAGCGCCACCCGACACAACAAACCGCACTCAATCGTGAATGTAGTCGAATTCGTTGAAAATCGGTCCCTTAGGGACTTTAACAAGGAATAAAAATCGCCATGTTACTACCCTGGCTAATATTAATTCCCTTCATCGGCGGCTTCTTGTGCTGGCAGACTGAACGCTTTGGCGTGAAGATGCCGCGCTGGATTGCGCTGATCACCATGGGATTAACGCTCGCGCTTGGTCTGCAACTCTGGTTGCAGGGTGGCTACTCTCTGACCCAGTCTGCGGGCATTCCGCAGTGGCAGTCTGAGTTTATCCTCCCGTGGATCCCACGTTTCGGTATCACGATCCACCTGGCGATTGACGGTCTGTCGCTGCTGATGGTGGTGCTGACCGGCCTGCTCGGCGTTCTGGCGGTACTCTGCTCCTGGCGAGAAATCGAAAAATACCAGGGCTTCTTCCACCTGAACCTGATGTGGATCCTGGGCGGCGTGATCGGCGTGTTCCTGGCCATCGACATGTTCCTGTTCTTCTTCTTCTGGGAGATGATGCTGGTGCCGATGTACTTCCTGATCGCGCTGTGGGGCCATAAGGCGTCCGACGGTAAAACGCGTATCACGGCGGCAACCAAGTTCTTCATCTACACCCAGGCGAGTGGTCTGGTGATGTTGATTGCGATCCTGGCGCTGGTGTTTGTGCATTACAAGGCGACCGGCGTCTGGACTTTCAACTACGAAGATCTGCTGAACACCCCAATGTCTCACGGTATTGAATACCTGCTGATGCTGGGCTTCTTCATCGCCTTCGCGGTGAAAATGCCGGTGGTTCCTCTGCACGGCTGGCTGCCGGATGCGCACTCTCAGGCGCCAACGGCGGGTTCCGTTGACCTCGCGGGTATCTTGCTGAAAACCGCGGCCTACGGTCTGCTGCGCTTCGCGCTGCCGCTGTTCCCGAACGCTTCCGCAGAGTTCGCGCCGATTGCCATGTGGCTGGGTGTGATTGGTATCTTCTACGGTGCCTGGATGGCCTTCACGCAGTACGACATCAAGCGTCTGATTGCTTACACCTCCGTTTCCCACATGGGCTTCGTGCTGATTGCTATCTACACCGGCAGCCAGCTGGCGTACCAGGGCGCGGTGATTCAGATGATTGCGCACGGTCTGTCCGCAGCCGGTCTCTTCATCCTGTGTGGTCAGCTGTATGAACGTCTGCACACCCGCGACATGCGCATGATGGGCGGCCTGTGGGGCAAGATGAAATGGCTGCCAGCGCTCTCCATGTTCTTCGCAGTGGCGACGCTGGGTATGCCGGGTACCGGTAACTTCGTCGGCGAATTTATGATTCTGTTCGGCAGCTTCAAGGTGGTTCCGGTGATTACCGTGATCTCTACCTTTGGTCTGGTGTTCGCTTCCGTCTACTCACTGGCGATGCTGCATCGCGCCTACTTCGGTAAAGCGAAGAGCGAAATTGCTGCACAACAACTGCCGGGGATGTCGCTGCGTGAGCTGTTCATCATCCTGTTGCTGGTCGTACTGCTGGTGCTGCTGGGCTTCTATCCGCAGCCTATTCTGGATACCTCGCACTCCGCGATGGGTAACATCCAGCAGTGGTTTGTTAATTCTGCTTCTACTACAAGGCCGTAATTCGCCATGACAATAACTCCACAACAACTGATCGCGCTGCTACCGCTGCTGATCGTCGGATTGACGGTGGTGGTTGTGATGCTCTCCATTGCGTGGCGACGCAATCACTTCCTGAATGCGACCCTATCCGTTCTGGGTCTGAACGCTGCGTTAGTGTCCCTCTGGTTTGTTGGCCAGGCGGGCGCGATGGACGTCACGCCGCTGATGCGCGTTGACGGCTATGCCATGCTGTATACCGGTCTGGTTCTGCTGGCGAGCCTGGCAACCTGTACCTTTGCGTACCCGTGGCTCGAAGGTTACAACGACAACAAAGAAGAGTTTTACCTGCTGGTACTGATTGCCTCGCTTGGCGGCATTCTGCTGGCGAATGCGAACCACCTGGCCGCGCTGTTCCTCGGTATTGAGCTGATCTCTCTGCCGCTGTTTGGCCTGATTGGTTACGCCTTCCGTCAGAAACGCTCGCTGGAAGCGGCGATCAAGTACACGATCCTGTCCGCTGCCGCGTCGTCGTTCCTGCTGTTCGGTATCGCGCTGCTGTACGCACAGACGGGTAACCTCTCCTTCCTGGCTATCGGCAAGAGCCTTGGCGACGGTATGCTGCACGAGCCGCTGCTGCTGGCGGGTCTGGGCATGATGATCGTTGGCCTTGGCTTTAAGCTCTCTCTGGTTCCGTTCCACCTGTGGACGCCAGACGTTTACCAGGGTGCTCCTGCACCGGTATCGACCTTCCTGGCGACGGCGAGCAAAATCGCTATCTTCGGTGTGGTCATGCGTCTGTTCCTGTACGCGCCAGTGGGGGATAGCGAAGCGGTTCGCGTGGTGCTGGGCATTATCGCGTTCGTCTCCATCATCTTCGGTAACCTGATGGCGCTGAGCCAGACCAACATTAAGCGTCTGCTGGGCTACTCGTCTATTTCCCATCTGGGTTATCTGCTGGTGGCGCTGATTGCGCTGCAGAGCGGTGAAATGTCGATGGAAACCGTGGGCGTGTATCTGGCCGGTTATCTGTTCAGCAGCCTCGGCGCGTTCGGCGTGGTGAGCCTGATGTCCAGCCCGTACCGTGGCCCGGATGCTGACTCACTGTTCTCTTACCGTGGTCTGTTCTGGCACCGTCCGATTCTGTCTGCGGTGATGACGGTGATGATGCTGTCCCTGGCGGGTATCCCAATGACCCTGGGCTTTATCGGTAAGTTCTACGTCCTGGCCGTCGGTGTGCAGGCTGGCCTGTGGTGGCTGACCGCCGGTGTGGTTATCGGTTCTGCGATTGGTCTGTACTACTACCTGCGCGTTGCCGTGAGCCTCTACCTGAGCGCGCCTCAGCAGCTCAACCGCGATGCGCCGTCTAACTGGCAGTACAGCGCGGGCGGTATCGTGGTGCTCATCTCCGCGCTGCTGGTGCTCATCTTCGGTATCTATCCGCAGCCGCTGATTGATATCGTGCAGCATGCAATGCCGCTGATGTAAAAACAAAAACCCGCCTCGGCGGGTTTTTTTATTGCCCAGCGGCGCTACGTTTGCAGGGCCTACGGGTTTAGTAGGTCGGGTAAGCGTAGCGCCACCCGACTAAGCCAGCTGCTTGCGACTAATCAACGGTCCGTCAATCTTCTTCATCGAACGGTCCAGCACCTCTTCAATTACCGACGACAGCTCGTTCAGCTCGAACTTCGCCACGTAGCCGTCGGCTTTCACCTTGCGGATATGGTCTTCGTTGGCATTGCCCGAAAGCGATGAGTGGATCACCACCGGAATATCCTTCAGCACCGGGTCAGACTTAATCTTGCGCGTCAGCGTAAAACCGTCCATCTCCGGCATTTCGAGATCCGTCAGCACCAGCGCAATCTTATCGGTGATCGGCACACCCTCAGCCTGAGCCTGCGCGGCCAGCACGCCGATCTTCTCCCACGCGTCCTTACCGGTAATATGCAGCTGCGCCGGGATTTGCATTGCCTGCAGACCTTTCTCCAGCATTGAACGCGCCACTTTGGAATCTTCCGCGACAATCGCAACGGACCCTGGCTTGATGTTGAATTGGGTGGTTTTCAGGTCGGTAGCGTGCAGATCGTGGTTCGCCGGGGTGATGTCATACAGGATCTGCTCAACGTCCAGCACCATCGCCAGGTCGTTGGTGTCGGTTTTTTCGTCCAGGCACGCAATACTGGTGATGTAACGCCCGCTGACGGCAGTTTCAGCCGCGTGAACCTGCTTCCAGTCCAGGCGCATAATGTTCTCAACGGACTCCACGGCAAACGCCTGAACGCTGCGGGCATATTCGGTGATCAGCAGAATGTTCAGCCCGGTTGTCGGCTTACAGCCAGCCACGGCGGCGAGGTCGATGACCGGGATCACCTGATCGCGAATGTTCACCATCCCCATCAGCGGCGACTTCATTCCCGCAGGTTTGGTGAACTCCGGCATCGGCACGATCTCACGCAGCTTAAACACGTTAATGCCGAACAGCTCGGATTTGTTTTCGTTCAGCGAGGTGCCGAGCCGAAACAGCAGCAGTTCAAAACGGTTCGACAGCGTGAGATTCGCCCTGTCATCAATATCTTTCTGGAAATTATCCATTGTACCCTCAAGTAAAATGCTGACCTTTTAATCGTTATCGGCATCCTGAGGGAAAAATGAAGGACTAAACGCTGAACTGCGTAAAATCTTCGGCCAGTTCACAGTGTGCGAACGCATCCCGGCACTCCGCCAGCAGCCGCTCGCAGCCGTGGGCATCGTAGCGGGAGCTGACGTGCGTGATGATTAACTTCCCGACACCCGCATCACGGGCAAGCTGCGCGGCCTGACGCGTGGAGCTGTGACCGCGGCTGTTGGCCTTCTCCTCCATTGCCGCTTCGAGGGTAGCTTCATGCACCATCACGTCCACGCCCTGAGCCAGCTGCAGGGCGGAAGGGCAGGGGGCCGTGTCGCCAAAGATGGCCAGTTTTTTGCCCGGCAGAGGAGCCGAGAGATAGTGCTGCCCGTTGACGATGCGGCCATCGTCCAGCGTGACGGTTTCGCCTTGCTTAAGGTGCTGGAACAGTGGCCCTGGTTTCACGCCGTCTGCCAGCAGCGCAGCCGCGTTGAGCGCGCCGGGCTTATCATGTTCTTCGATACGGTAGCCGTAGCACGTAATGGGATGGTTAAGCGCTGTGGCAGTGACTTTATATACCCCATCATCGAAGATTAACCCTTCGGCAATCTCAACGATTTCAAGCGGATAATCCGTCCAGGAGCCGCTCAGACGCAGGGCGGTATCAACGAATTCACGAACCCCAGCGGGGCCGTAAATCGTTAACGGGCTGGCGATCCCCGCCATCGACCGGCTGCACAGCAGGCCGGGCAGGCCAAACAGATGGTCGCCATGCAGGTGGGTGATAAAAATCTTATCCAGCTTTCCCGGGTGATAAGGGGTGTGCAGCAGCTGATGCTGAGTCCCTTCTCCACAGTCAAACAGCCACAGCCCGCCGCGGGTAGGATGCTGCAAATCGAGCAGGATGGCCGTCACGTTTCGCGAGCGGGTTGGCACGCCAGCGGACGTCCCCAGAAAAATCAGTTCCATAACGCAGTCAGACCCTTTGCCGAACGGTAAAGTGTTTAGTATAACGTGATGAACCCCAGGAAGGAGAATGACATGATCCAGTGGCAAGATTTACACCATAGCGAGCTGACCGTTACGGCACTTTATGCCCTGCTCAAATTGCGCTGCGAAGTATTTGTGGTAGAGCAAACCTGCCCGTATCAGGACATCGACGGCGATGATCTGGTGGGCGAAAACCGTCACATCCTCGGCTGGAAAGATAACGTCCTGGTGGCGTATGCGAGGATTCTGAAAAGCGAAGACGATGTCGAGCCGGTGGTCATTGGCCGGGTGATTGTCAGCAGCCACGCGCGGGGCGAAAAGCTGGGCTATCAGCTGATGGAAAAAACGCTCGACGCCTGTCAAAAACAGTGGCCGGACAAGGCGTTATACCTTGGCGCACAGGCGCACCTCCAGCCATTCTATGCGCACTTTGGTTTTACCCCCGTGACGGAGGTGTACGACGAAGACGGCATTCCCCATATCGGTATGGCGCGGGAAGCGAAGCAGGCGTAATCGTCAGTCATTAGCTATAGTTAGCGAACTGGTGTACTAACATGGAGATAAATATGTCATATCAATCCCTGGATACCCGCATTGACGACGACCTGGCGTTACTGAGCGAAACGCTGGAAGAGGTGTTACGTTCATCTGGCGACCCTGCCGATCAAAAATACATCGAGCTGAAAGCGCGCGCTGAACAGGCGCTGCACGAGGTTAAAAACCGCGTCAGCCATGCCTCAGACAATTACTACTACCGTGCGAAAAAAGCGGTCTACCGTGCCGATGATTACGTGCATGAAAAACCGTGGCAAGGCATCGGCGTCGGGGCGGCGGCAGGCCTGGTGCTTGGGCTGCTTCTGGCACGTCGTTAATCGCGTGTAACCACTCCCTATACGTGGGTACTGCACTTTATCGCCAGTACCCCGTATAATGTGAGGTTTTAGCAGGGAGAGGTTCGCGTGCATTCGATGTCCATCGCGCTGGAGCGCCTGCGCAGCCAGCTTGCGCAAGCGTTACCCGCTACACCCGGTTTACGTCATTTTGACGTCTCTTTCCCGTTAAACGATGCCTTTGATCCTCTCGCCTGGCTGGGCGTGCAGGTGTGCTATCCGCAATTTTACTGGCAGCAGCGAAACGGCGACGAGGAGCTTTCCGCGCTCGGTGCCGTCATCCACTTCCCCTCTCTGGCTTCTGCCTCACAGTTTTTGCACAACCATCCTCAGCAGGCCGATACCCGGATCTGCGGCCTTAACGCCTTCAATCCTGAGCAGGGATCGTTATTTTTACCGCGCCTGCTCTGGCGACGACATGCCGGGGTTGCTACCCTGCGCCTGCAGCTGTGGAGTGATACCTCGCTTCAGGACGATGCCCGTACCGCGCTGGCGTTTTTAGATGCCCTGCGTGAGGCCAGATCGATCTCTCCGCTGTCGGTTCAGGTTCTGCATGAAACCCACCACCCGCAAAAGCCCGAGTGGTTACGTCTGGTGCAACAGGCCACCGATGCCATTGCCCAGGGCGATTTCGAAAAAGTTGTGCTCGCGCGGGCTACCGATTTGCAGTTTAACCGGGCGATTTCCGCCGTCGCGTTGATGGCGGCGAGCCGGGCGGTGAATTTACGTTGCTACCATTTTTGCATGGTGTTTGATGCCCACAACGCCTTTATCGGCTCCACGCCGGAGCGGTTATGGCGGCGGCGCGGCGCGCTGCTGCGTACCGAAGCGCTGGCGGGAACGGTCGCAGGCCATCCTGACGACCGCAAGGCGCAACGCCTGGGTGAATGGTTATTGAACGATGACAAAAACCAGCGCGAAAATATGCTGGTGGTCGAAGATATCTGCCAGCGGTTACAGCATCATACCCGGACGCTCGAGGTCCTGCCCGCGCAGGTGGTTCGCTTGCGTAAAGTCCAGCATTTGCGTCGATGCATCTGGACCGAGCTGAAACAGGCGGACGACGAACGGTGTCTGCATGTGCTACAGCCGACGGCGGCAGTCGCCGGCCTGCCGCGTCAGCCGGCGCGTGAGTTTATCGATAATAACGAACCCTTCGACAGGGAGTGGTATGCCGGGTCGGCGGGCTTTTTATCGCCCGAACGCAGCGAGTTCTGCGTGGCGCTACGCTCGGCGCGGATCCACGATGACACCCTGCGCCTGTACGCCGGTGCGGGTATTGTCAGCGGGTCGGACCCGGAGCAGGAGTGGCAGGAGATCGAAAATAAAGCTGCCGGACTGCGATCTCTGCTCCTAAGGGATTAATACTGATTCTCGCAATCCCGATTCATATCAAAATTACAACTTTCTCTATTATTTATACTGTGTCGCATTATTGATACCGGACAATCTCATGTCAGTAAGTTCTTTCAACCGACGCTGGGCGACGGTGATCCTTGAAGCCCTGACCCGCCATGGCGTCAGGCATGTGTGCATTGCACCAGGCTCTCGTTCCACTCCGCTGACCCTTGCGGCAGCAGAGAACCGGGCCTTTATTCACCATACCCATTTTGATGAACGCGGTCTGGGACATCTGGCGCTGGGCCTGGCGAAAGTCAGCAAAGCGCCTGTCGCGGTGATTGTGACCTCCGGTACGGCGGTGGCGAACCTTTACCCGGCAATTATTGAGGCCGGGCTGACGGGCGAAAAGCTGATCCTGCTCACCGCCGACCGTCCTCCTGAGCTTATTGACTGCGGTGCAAATCAGGCGATTCGTCAGCCGAATATCTTTGCGACCCATCCGTCAGAGACCCTGTCTTTACCGCGCCCGACGCAGGATATTCCGGCAGCCTGGCTGGTCTCGACCATTGACCATGCAATGGGATCGCTGCGCAGCGGCGCATTACACATCAACTGCCCGTTTGCCGAGCCGCTGTATGGCGAAATGAACGAAACGGGTCGGGTCTGGCAGCAGCAGCTTGGCGAGTGGTGGGAAAGCGAAAAACCCTGGCTGCGTGAACACACCCATCTGGAAAGCGCCAGACAGCGTGACTGGTTTTTCTGGCGGCAGAAGCGCGGCGTGGTGGTTGCCGGGCGCATGAGCGCCGCCGAGGGCAAACTGGTCGCCGACTGGGCGAAGACGCTCGGCTGGCCGCTGATTGGCGACGTGCTTTCCCAGACTGGCCAGCCGCTGCCCTGTGCCGATCTCTGGCTGGGGAACGCCAAAGCGGTGACCGAACTGGCGCAGGCGGATATCGTGGTGCAGATTGGCTCCAGCCTGACCGGTAAACGGCTCCTGCAGTGGCAGGCGACCTGCAAGCCGGAAGAGTACTGGCTGGTGGACCCGCTGGAAGGGCGGCTCGACCCGGCGCACCATCGTGGTCGCCGTCTGGTCTGCGAGATTGACGCCTGGCTTGAGCAGCATCCTGCTGAAAAACGCAAACCCTGGGCAACGGCAATCCCGGACCTTGCCCGCCAGGCGTGGGAACTTACCCAGGCGCAGTGCGAAAGGTTTGGCGAGGCGGAACTGGCGCACCGGATCCGTCAGTATCTGCCGGAGCAGGGGCAGCTGTTTGTCGGCAACAGCCTGGTGGTGCGTCTGATTGACGCCTTATCTCAGCTGCCTGCCGGCTACCCGGTGTACAGTAACCGGGGGGCCAGCGGAATTGACGGGCTGATCTCGACTGCGGCAGGCGTGCAGCGCGCCAGTGCAAAATCCACGCTTGCGATTGTTGGCGATCTTTCCGCCCTGTACGACCTCAACGCGCTGGCGCTGCTGCGTCAGGCTTCCGCACCGTTTGTGCTGATTGTGGTGAATAACAACGGCGGACAAATTTTCTCTCTGCTTCCCACTCCGCAGAGCGAGCGCGAGCGTTTCTACCTGATGCCGCAGAACGTGCAGTTCGAGCATGCGGCAGCGATGTTCAGCCTCACGTACCATCGCCCCGAAAGCTGGGCCGATCTGGACGCGGCGTTGAGCACGGCCTGGCGTCAGCCTGGCGCTACGCTGATTGAGCTGGTGGTTAACGACTCTGACGGCGCCCAGCGGCTGCAAAATCTGCTGGCGCAGGTGAGCCAGCTGTGATCCTCGCGGGCGAGCAAAGGGCCGGGAAACCAGGTTACCCCTGGCTGGTCTTTTTGCACGGTTTTTCCGGCGATGCCCGCGAGTGGCGGGCGGTTGGGGAGCAACTCGGCGACTACCCGCAGCTGTACCTTGACCTGCCGGGGCACGGTGGCTCTACCGGTATCTCCGTTTCGGGCTTTCATGAGGTCAGCCAGTTGCTGACCACAACTCTTATTAGTTACAACATACTCTCTTACTGGCTGGTGGGGTACTCTCTCGGCGGCCGCATTGCGATGTTTCACGCCTGCCAGCAGCCAACAGGGCTGCGCGGCGTGGTGGTCGAAGGGGGCCATCCGGGGCTGCAGGATGCGCACGCGCGCGACGCCCGGTTGGATTCCGATCGCCGCTGGGCGAAGCGTCTGCGCACGGAACCGCTCGGCACGGTTTTCGCCGACTGGTATCAGCAGCCGGTGTTCGCCTCGCTCACGCAGGCACAGCGCAGCGAGCTGATAACCCTGCGCAGCCAGAACAGCGGCGCGGCTCTGGCGGATATGCTCGAGGCGACCTCGCTCGCCGTACAGCCCGATCTCCGTTCTGCGTTCGCAGCAAACCCCGTGCCTTTTTACTATCTCTATGGTGAACGTGATGAAAAATTTGGTGGCATCGCCGCCGAACTGAACGCCGTTCGCCATGCTATCCCTCATGCCGGACACAACGCCCATCGGGAAAATCCCGCTGCGGTGGCTGCGACTCTGGCGCAGATTCTGCGTCTTCCAACAAAGGACACACTATGATCTATCCTGATGAAAACATGCTCTACGCACCGGTTGAATGGCAAGACTGCTCCGAAGGCTATACCGACATTCGTTATCACAAATCGGCTGATGGGATTGCCAAAATCACCATCAACCGCCCGCAGGTGCGCAACGCGTTTCGCCCGCTGACCGTAAAAGAGATGATTCAGGCGCTGGCGGATGCACGCTATGACGACAATATCGGCGTCATTGTCCTGACCGGTGAAGGCGACAAAGCCTTCTGCTCCGGCGGTGACCAGAAAGTGCGTGGCGATTACGGCGGATACCAGGATGATACCGGTACGCACCACCTGAACGTGCTCGATTTCCAGCGCCAGATCCGCACCTGTCCAAAACCGGTTGTTGCCATGGTCGCGGGCTACTCCATCGGCGGCGGCCACGTGCTGCACATGATGTGCGACCTGACCATTGCCGCTGAAAACGCCATCTTCGGCCAGACCGGCCCGAAAGTCGGCTCGTTCGACGGCGGCTGGGGCGCGTCCTACATGGCTCGCATTGTCGGTCAGAAAAAAGCGCGCGAAATCTGGTTCCTGTGCCGTCAGTATAACGCTCAGGAAGCGCTGGACATGGGCCTGGTGAATACCGTGGTACCTGTCGCCGATCTCGAAAAAGAGACCGTCCGCTGGTGTCGCGAAATGCTGCAAAACAGCCCAATGGCGCTGCGCTGCCTGAAGGCGGCACTCAATGCCGACTGCGACGGCCAGGCGGGTCTGCAGGAGCTGGCGGGTAACGCCACCATGCTGTTCTACATGACCGAAGAGGGTCAGGAAGGACGCAACGCGTTCAATGAAAAACGTCAGCCAGACTTCAGCAAATACAAACGGAACCCGTAATGCGTCGCGCGCAGGTTTACCGCTGGCAGATACCCATGGACGCGGGCGTGGTGCTGCGTGAACGGCGGTTAAAAACCCGTGACGGGCTGTTCGTGCATCTCCGGCAGGGCGAGCGCGAAGGGTGGGGCGAGGTTTCGCCCCTTCCGGGCTTTAGCCAGGAGTCGCTGGAGGAGGCGCAGGCTGCAGTGCTTGCCTGGGCGCGCGAATGGCGCGAGGGGGCCGAACCGGCACTGCCGGACATCCCCTCCGCTGCCTTCGGCGTAAGCTGCGCGCTGGCCGAGCTTGAGGGCCGCTTGCCCAACGCGGCGAACTATCGCGCCGCGCCGCTCTGCACCGGCGATCCGGACGAGCTGTTTGCACTGCTCTCCGCCATGCCGGGCGAAAAAGTGGCGAAAATCAAGGTCGGGCTGTACGAAGCGGTGCGCGACGGAATGGTGGCGAACCTGCTGCTCGAAGCGATCCCCGATTTGCATTTGCGTCTGGACGCCAACCGCGCCTGGACGCCGCTCAAGGCTCAGCAGTTTGCGAAGTATGTTAATCCCGCATACCGCAACCGTATCGCCTTCCTTGAAGAGCCCTGCAAAACCCGCGATGACTCCCGCGCCTTTGCCCGTGAAACGGGCATTGCAATTGCGTGGGATGAAAGCCTGCGCGAGGCGGATTTTGCATTCATCGCCGAGCCTGGCGTGAGTGCGGTGGTGATCAAACCCACGCTCACCGGCAGCCTGGAGAAAGTGCGCGAGCAGGTCGCGGCGGCCCATGCCTTAGGGCTGACGGCGGTGATCAGTTCGTCCATTGAATCCAGCCTCGGGCTGACCCAACTGGCGCGCCTCGCCGCGTGGTTAACGCCCGACACCCTCCCGGGTCTCGACACGCTGAACCTGATGCAGGCCCAGCTGATCCGCACGTGGCCGGACAGTGCCCTGCCGTGCCTCGGGGTCGAGGCGCTGGAGCCGTTGTTATGATGTTTACTGACTGGCCGTGGCGACACTGGCGCGCGCAGCGTGCGGATAAACCCGCGCTGCGGTTAAACGACGACGCGCTGAGCTGGCAGCAGCTGTGCGAGCGGGTGGACAGGCTGGCGACAGGCTTCCACCGTCAGGGGCTGAGTGAGGGCGATGGCGTGATGCTGCTCGCCCATAACCATCCTCAAACGCTGCTGGCGTGGCTGGCACTGTTGCAGTGCGGCGCGCGTATTCTTCCGGTCAATCCTCAGCTTCCGCGCCCTCTGCTTGACGTCCTGCTCCCGCAGATGACGCTGCGCTTCGCGCTGCTGCTTGACGGCGCGTTTGACGGGCTTTCGCGGCTCGCGCTGGATGACCAACCCGGTGAGCATGCCGCCCCGTGGCAGCCGGAGCGTCTGGCGTCGATGACGCTCACTTCCGGCTCTACCGGCTTACCCAAGGCGGCGGTACACACCTGTGCGGCGCATCTTGCCAGCGCGGCAGGCGTGTTGTCGCTGATGCCTTACGGCGATGACGACGACTGGCTGCTCTCCCTGCCGCTGTTTCACGTCTCCGGTCAGGGGATTTTGTGGCGCTGGCTTCAGGCCGGGGCGCGTCTTACGGTGCGTGAGAAACAGCCGCTGGAGCAGGCGCTACAGGGCTGCACCCACGCCTCGCTGGTGCCAACACAGCTGTGGCGACTGCTTAATGGTGAGTGCCGCATCGCACTGAAAGCCGTGCTGCTTGGCGGGGCGGAAATCCCCGTTGAACTGACTGCGCGCGCGCGTGAGCAGGGGATTCGGACCTTCTGCGGCTACGGACTGACCGAGTTCGCCTCCACCGTCTGCGCCAAAGAGGCCGACGGCGCGCCGGATGTGGGCAGCGCGCTGCCGGGCAGAGACGTACAGGTGGTGAACGGTGAAGTCTGGATCAGGGCGCAAAGCATGGCGGCGGGCTACTGGCGAGACGGCGCACTCTTACCGCTGGTCAACGACCAGGGCTGGTTTGCCACCCGCGATCGCGGTGAGTGGCACAACGGTCGCCTGACTATTCTGGGCCGCATGGACAATCTCTTTTTCAGTGGGGGAGAGGGGATCCAACCGGAATCGCTGGAGCGCGTCATCGTTACCCATCCGCAGGTAAACCAGGTGTTTATCGTCCCGCTGGACGACGCTGAGTTCGGGCAGCGCCCGGTCGCGGTGGTGGAATGTGAGCCGGGCACGGACATCACGGAATTACCGGAGTGGGTTCAGGGTAAGCTGGCGCGCTTTGAGCAGCCGGTCCACTGGCTGGCGCTGCCGCCAGAGCTGAAAAATGGCGGGATAAAGATCTCCCGCCAGGCGTTAAAACAGTGGGTCAATGCCCTGCTAAGAGGGTAATCAGCCGATATCCGGCTGCGGTTTGTGCTGGCGACGACGAACCCAGCGCAGCACCGGTGGCACGACAATTACCATAATCGCCAGCGCCAGCAGGACTTTCGTCACGCTACTCTCCCACAGAATGGCCATGTTGCCGTTGCTGATGGAGAGGGCGCGGCGCAGGTTCTGCTCCAGCATTTCACCTAATACAAACCCCAGGATCAGCGGCGACATCGGGAAGTGCATCTTGCGCAAGATGTAGCCCAGCACCCCAAGCAGCACCATCAGGACCAGGTCAAAGGTTGTGCTGTGCACCGCATACACCCCAACCGCAGAGACGGCGGCGATAGCAGGAACCAGGAACCACAGGGGGATGGTCAGCATTCGCGTGAACAGGCCGATCAGCGGGATGTTCATCACCAGCAGCATCACGTTGGCGATCAGCAGGGCGGCAATCAGACCCCAGACGATATCCGGCTGTTCGGTAAACATTGCCGGACCCGGTGTGATGTTGTAGAGCGTCAGCGCGCCCATCATCACCGCCGTGGTGCCGGAGCCGGGCACACCGAGGGTCAGCATCGGGATAAACGAGCCGCAGGCCGAGGCGTTATTCGCCGCCTCTGGCGCGGCCACGCCACGGATATCGCCTTTGCCGAAGCTGTCGCTGTTACCGCTCAGCTTTTTCTCGGTCATGTAGGTGATGGCACTGGCGATGGTGGCCCCTGCGCCGGGCAGAACGCCGACGAAAAAGCCGATCACCGACGAACGTAAGGTGGCACCCACACACTGCGCCCCCTCTTTGGCATTAAAGAGCATACGTCCGGTCTTACGAACCAGCGTCTGCCCGCTGCTGGTATGTTCCAGCATCAGTAAGATTTCCGATACAGAGAACAGCCCAATCACAACGACGATAAACTGCACGCCGTCAGACAGGTGAACGCTGTCGAAGGTAAAGCGATAAACCCCGGTGTTGGCATCCACGCCGACGGTGGCTAACCCTAAGCCAATCAGCGCAGACAAAAACGACTTCAGTGGATTTTGCGCCATCATGCTGCCAAGGCAGGCGATGGCAAACACCATCAGTGCAAAATATTCGGCCGGACCAAACGCCAGCGACCACTCGGCCAGCGCCGGCGCAAACAGAATGATGCCGCCAATGGCGATCAGGGAGCCAAAGAACGAACTGACGGCGGAAATCGAGAGCGCCACACCGCCGCGTCCCTGTTGCGCCATCGGGTAGCCATCCAGCGCGGTCATAATGGCGGCGGCATCGCCGGGTACGTTAAGCAGTATCGACGAAATGCGCCCGCCGTACTCGCAGCCGATATAGACCGTCGCCAGCAGGATCAGCGCCGACTCCGCGGGCAGATGCAGGGCAAAGGCCAGCGGTAACAGAATCGCTACGCCGTTGATAGGACCAAGGCCGGGCAGCAGGCCGACAATGGTCCCGACGAAACAGCCGATCAGGGCGATCACCAGGTTTTCCGGGGTCATCGCTACCGCGAACCCCTGAGAGAGATAGATCCAGGTATCCATAGCGTGCTCCGTTAGTTAAACCATGCGCCGAGGGGCAGCGTCACGTCCAGCAGGCGGTCGAAGGCGTACCAGAGTAAAATGCCCAGTACGACCCCGGAGATCCCCGCCGCAGGCAGCGAGGCGTTAAACAGCATGCCAATCACCATTGTCAGAATGGCGGTGGCAATCGGGAAGCCGAGCCATTCAAAGCCCCAGGCGTACATCAGCAGGACAATCACCATGACCAGCAGCCGTTGCAGGGTGCGGCGTGGCGGCCACTCCACGGTGTCCGGGTGGCGCAGCAGCAGGGCCACCGAGCAGAGCAGCATCAGGCCGACAATACCCATGGGAAAAGGACGCGGTCCCACGGGTTCATAGCTGTATTCGCTGTGGATCTGCCAGGCGACGAACATCCCGCCAATGCAGAGCAGCAGCCAAATTCCGGCAAAAATACGATCGCTCATAGCGCCTCCGGTTATTTCGCCAGACCAAAGGCTTTCGCCTGCCCGCGGTAGTCCTTCACCTGCTTTTTAACGTATTCGTCCAGCGGCTTACCGTTCAGATTGAACTCAAACAGCCCGCGCAGATCGCGCTGCTTTTTGAACTCGTCGGTTTGCTGGAGCTTCGCGAAGGTCTCCACCCACCACTGGTATTCGGCGTCGGTCACTTTCGGCCCGACGAAGAAGCCGCGAATGATCGGCCAGACCAGGTTATAACCCTGCTCTTTGGCGGTAGGGACGTTTGCCAGCTGGCCCGGCAGACGGTTTTCTGAGAACACCGCCAGCACGCGAATTTTGTCCCCGCTCAGGTAGGGCACCATTTCGCTGAGATCGCCCGATACCGCCTGGACGTGATTACCCATCAGCGCCGTCACCGGCTCACCGCCGCCTTCAAACGCCACGTAGCGCATCTTGTGTGGATCGACTTTCGCCTGCTGCGCCAGCAGAGCGGCTTTCATCCAGTCCTGACTGCCGATAGAGGCCCCCGCGCCAATCACTACGCTGTTGGGGTCTTTTTCCATGGCGGCCAGCAAATCGTTCAGGGATTTCCACGGGGAGTCTGCGCGTACGGCAATCATGCCGTAATCGGTGCCCACGGTGGCGAGCCAGCGCACATCATTCACGTCATACCGGCCAAATTTTCCTTGTGCCAGGTTAAGCAGGGAGCCGCCGGAGAAGGCCACCACGGTACCCGCTTCGGCAGGGCGCTGCGCGACAATCGCGTTATAGGCCACCGCGCCTACGCCGCCGGGCATGTAGGTGACGCGCATCGGTTTTTCGATGGCCTTCGTCTCCAGCAGGCTGACCTGAATCAGCTTGCAGGTCAGGTCAAAGCCGCCGCCGGGTTTGGCCGGGCGATACATTCGGTGCGGGAGGGCGCTTCCTGCGCCTGGACAACAGAGGCACTCAACATCAATACGCTTGCAGCAAGGGTAGAAAGTAATTGTTTTTTCATCATTTATCCTCACGCCGGAGAACCGGGAGTACGGGTACGGGTGTCTTTTTTCTGATTATGTGAACCACCTTGTAGCGGTTCCGTTGCGTGATTGTTAAAACAATAACCTTTCATTTCCCTTTCACTGCGGCACCAACTTTACAGGATGTGATATGCGTCTCTTACTGGCGGAAGATAATCGTGAGCTGGCTCACTGGCTGGAGAAAGCGCTGGTACAGAACGGTTTTGCCGTGGACTGCGTCAACGACGGACGCGCGGCAGATCACCTTCTGCAGGGCGAAAACTACGCTGTCGCTATTCTTGATATCGGCATGCCCGGCTTCGACGGGCTGGAGGTGGTCCATCGTCTGAGAAAACGTGGGCAGACGCTGCCGGTGCTGTTTCTAACCGCGCGCAGCAACGTGGCAGACAGGGTCAAAGGGCTGAATGCCGGGGCGGATGACTATCTGCCGAAGCCGTTCGAGCTGGAAGAGCTTGATGCGCGCCTGCGCGCGCTGCTGCGTCGAAGTGAAGGGCGGACCCAGGAGCGCCAGCGCCTGGGGGAGCTTGAATACGATGATGAAGGCTTTTTCCTGCTGCGCGATGAACCCCTCTCCCTGACGCCGCGCGAACTCTCTTTACTGAAGGTGCTGATGCACCGCCGGACCCGCCCCGTCTCACGACAGCAATTGTTCGACCAGGTGTTTAGCCTGAACGATGACGTCAGTCCCGAGAGCATCGACCTTTATGTTCATCGCCTGCGTAAGAAACTGACCAGCAGCGGCGTGCGGATCACCACGCTCAGAGGGCTGGGCTACGTGCTGGAGTGCGGCGATGAAGTGGCTTAAGCCGCAGTCGCTTTACCTGCAACTTTTGCTCTTTCTGGGTTTACCGCTGCTGCTGTTATGGGGGTTGTCAGCCTTCAATAGCTACGTCAGCGCGCTACAGGCGGCGACGCAGGCCTATGACCGCACGCTGTTATCCTCGGCGCGCACGGTGTCGGAGCGGCTGGAGGTACACAACGGTAAGCTCCAGGTGAACGTCCCCTGGGTGGTGCTCGACAGCTTCGAGCTGAACATGAACGATCGTCTTTACTACAAGGTGGTCGATCCCGACGGTCGGGTGATCTCCGGCTATGACGATCTGCCGAAAATGCCCCCCTCCACGTCGCGCACCCGGCTCTATCCCGCGCTGGCCTGGTTTTACCATACCGGGTATCGCGGGCAGGCGATCCGCGTGGCGAAGCTGCTCCAGCCCGTAAACGAAGACAATGTGGTGGGGATGGCGGAGATCTACGTCGCCGAAACCCTCCAGTCCCGGCGCTATCTGGCGACTCAGCTTCTGTTCTCATCACTCGTGTCCCAGGGGCTGTTGGTGCTGCTGACGCTGGTTTTAACCGCCTGGCTGCTGCGCCGCGTACTGCGCCCGATGCGTCAACTCTCGTCGCTGATGGTCCGCCGTGAGCCCGGGTTGCTGGCCCCGCTGCCGGAGCTGTTGCCCTGGTCTGAAACGCGCCTGCTGATCGTGGCATTTAACCGTTACATCGACCGGCTGCGCGGCGTGCTGTCGCGCCAGGCGCGTTTCAATGCCGATGCCTCTCATCAGCTCAAAACGCCGCTGGCGGTGCTAAAAACCCAGGTTTCCGTTGCCCTGACGCGCAACGATCCGGCGCTGTGGCAGGAGAGCTTGCGGGCGATGAACGTCACCCTGGATAACACCATCGTGCTGACCGAACGGCTGTTACAGCTTTCGGTGGTGAAGCGAAAAGAGCAGGGGGAACGGCAGTTTGCCCCGGTCGATTTGGTGCAGGTGGTGCAAAACTGCTGTTTCTCCCGGCTGGCGCAGGCGCGCAGTAAGGCTATCGATCTGGGTTATGACGGCGTTCAGCAGCCGGTGATGATTGAGGGCGATGACGTGCTGCTGGGCGAACTTTGCGCCAACCTGCTGGAGAACGCGATCAAATACACGCCCGAACAGGG
This sequence comes from Enterobacter cancerogenus, assembly GCF_019047785.1. Classification (NCBI taxonomy): domain Bacteria; kingdom Pseudomonadati; phylum Pseudomonadota; class Gammaproteobacteria; order Enterobacterales; family Enterobacteriaceae; genus Enterobacter; species Enterobacter cancerogenus. The sequence continues at coordinate 4,239,371 of NZ_CP077290.1, forward strand.
GATCGTGACGGTGTACCTGCGTACGGACAACGGTGCGGTTGAGCTGAGCGTGGAGGACAGCGGGCCGGGGATTGCCGACGATCTCATCCCGCAGGCGCTGCTGGCGTTTCACCGGCTGGATAACGTGGGCGACGCCGCCGGGTCCGGCATTGGCCTGGCGCTGGCAAATGATATTGCCCGCCTGCATCGTAGCCATCTTCAGCTAACGCGCAGCGAAAATCTGGGCGGGCTGAGCGTGAAAATGCGCTTTTTATTGATGGTGTAAATACCGAAATTATCAAATCGTTACAAACTAATTGCCTGACGCACGCAGAGTGCTTGATCCCAAAGACACGCAGGTTAAAATCTCGCGGTTTTGGGACATCTCTAATTATTACGTGCGGGACATGACAATGAAAAAAGTGGCATTTTTGGGCGCAGGCCTGATGTTTGTTTCAGTTGCGGCAAACGCAATTTCCTTTAACGGCTCAGCGGGTCAGGATTACACCCACCTGGGCTTTGGCCTGGGGACGGAAACCTCTGGCCTGGCGATGACGGGCGGCTGGACGCATAACGACGACGACGGCGATGCGGCAAGCCTCGGCCTTGGCCTTAACGTTCCGCTGGGGCCATTCCTGGCAACCGTGGGCGGTAAAGGTATCTACACCAACCCGAACGACGGTGACGAAGGATACGCGGCGGCCGTTGGCGGCGGACTGCAGTGGAAAATTGGCGACAGCTTCGGCCTGTTCGGCGAGTATTACTACTCTCCGGATTCGCTCTCCAGCGGTATCGACAGCTATCAGGAAGCTAACGCCGGTGCACGCTGGACCATCATGCGTCCTGTTACCATCGAAGCAGGCTACCGCTATCTGAACCTGGCCGGTAAAGACGGCAACCGCGACAACGCGCTGGCCGACGGCCCGTACGTGGGCGTGAGCGCAGGCTTCTAATCCCCCCGGCGCGGCGGCCTGCCGCGCCAGTTTATCGCTTCCCCCCTCTCCCAATTGCGCTATAGTGTTTTGACTATTAAAGCGGGAGAACACAATGATTAACGTGGAGATGTTATCCACCGGCGATGAAGTGCTGCATGGTCAAATCATCGATACCAATGCGGCCTGGCTCGCCGATTTATTCTTTGAGCAGGGATTACCGTTAACGCGCCGCAATACGGTAGGCGACAACCTTGAGTCGCTGGTGAACATTCTGCGCGAACGCAGCGAGCACGCTGACGTGCTGATTGTGAACGGCGGCCTTGGCCCAACCGGCGACGATCTTAGCGCGCTGGCCGCCGCCACGGCGAAAGGCGAAGGGCTGGTCCTCCACGAAGCGTGGCTGGCGCAGATGGAGCGCTTTTTCTCCGAGCGCGGTCGCGTCATGGCCCCCAGCAACCGCAAGCAGGCCGAAATCCCCGCCAGCGCCGAGCTGGTGGATAACCCCGTCGGTACCGCCTGTGGCTTTGCCGTTAAGCTTAACCGCTGCCTGATGTTCTTCACGCCGGGCGTGCCGTCTGAATTTAAAGTGATGGTCGAGCAGCAAATCCTGCCGCGCCTGCGCGCGCGTTTCACCCTGCCTGAGCCGCCGCTGTGTCTGCGTCTGACTACCTTTGGCCGCTCTGAAAGCGATCTTGCCCAGAGCCTCGACAGTCTGCCGCTGCCGCCGGGCGTCTCGATGGGCTACCGCTCTTCTATGCCGATTATCGAGCTGAAGCTGACCGGCCCGGCGACGCAAAAGGAGGCCATGCTGGCGCTGTGGCCTGAGGTACAGCGCGTGGCGGGAGAGAGCCTGATCTTTGAGGGAACGGAAGGGCTGCCTGCGCAGATTGCCCGCACCCTGAAGTCGCGTCAGCTGAGCGTTACGCTGAGCGAACAGTTCACCGGCGGGCTTCTGGCGCTGCAGCTTTCACGGGCGGATGCGCCGCTTCTGGCCAGTGAAGTGGTGCCGTTCCAGCAGGAAACGCTGGCGCAGACCGCGCGCTGGGCGTCGGAGCGCAGGGTTAAGCATTTCGCCGGGCTGGCGCTGGCCGTCGGCGGCGTGGAGGGCGAGCACCTTAATTTTGCCCTCGCGACGCCGGAAGGAACCCATGCGCTGCAGGTAAAAATGAGTATCACCCGCCACAGCCAGGCGGTGCGTCAGGAGGTGTGTGCCATGATGGCGCTCAACATGCTGCGACGCTGGCTGAACGGCAAACCGGTCGCCAGCGAGCATGGCTGGATCAATGTGGTTGATTCCCTGTTTGTTGAGTAACGAATGTGCCGGGGCAAACCGCCCCGGCATCGCTTAGCCCAGCGCGTTTGCCAGCAGGGTGATGGGATGTTCGCAGCGTTTGCTGGTGGACATTTCAATCTGCCATTTGCAGGTTTCGCAGTCGGTCACTACCAGGTCGGCTCCGCTCTCCTCTATCTGCCTGAACAGCGGCGCGCCAATCGCCTGCGACGTGTCGTAGTTTTCACGCTTAAATCCGTAGGTGCCCGCTATCCCGCAGCAGCGCGAATCCAGCACCGTCAGCTCCAGCCCCGGGATCAGCCGCAGCAACTCCAGCGTATACAGCGACCAGCCCATCTTTTCCATATGACATGGCGTGTGATACACCACCTTCAGCGGCAGGGTGCCCAGCGGTAAGGTCTTCCCGCTGTCCAGCATGCGCCACAAAAACCGCGTTGCCAGTTCAATATGGTCGCGCAGATCGGTGTTATCCACGTCCAGCAGGTGAGGGTACTCGTCGCGCAGGGTGAAGGTGCAGGTAGACGAGGTGGCAAGAACCGGCATGCCTTTCCCGACGATCGCGTCGCGCAGGGAGGTGACGTTGCTGCGGGCCTGCCTGCGCGCTTTATCCGTAAAGCCGTTGGCAATCAGCGGCACGCCGCAGCATTTTTCCTTGCTGAGGAGCTGCACACCTGTGCCCATCGCGTTCAGCACTTTCAGCAGGTCTTTTCCTAACTGCGGGTGGTTGTAATTCACGTAGCAGCCATGGAAGAACGCCACCTGATCGGCAAAGCGGGCCTGCTCTGCCGCCACCGATTTGTACCAGCGACGGAAGGTGCCGTGGGCGTATTTCGGCAGGCTGCGGTGGTGGTCAATTTTCAGCGTCGCGTCGAGCAGCCGGCGTACCGGTTTCAGGGAGGTGGCGGCATTCACCAGCGGCGCGAAGGACGTGGAAACGCTGCCCATCAGGTCGGTATGGCTGAGGATCGCATCGCGCAGCGTCGGTTTTTGCGTGCTGTACTGCGCCCGGGCGCGCTGGATGATGTCGCCGATTTTGACGTCTGACGGACAGGCCACCTCGCAGCGCTTGCAGTTAATGCAGTATTTCAGCGCATCATCGTAGAGTGCGGCGTCTTTCAGACGCAAGCGCTCGCCGTCAGGCCCGGCCTGTTTTGGGCCTGGATAACGCGGGTTCACGCCGCTGACCGGGCAGACCGTGGTGCACACCGTGCATTTTATGCAGCTTTCGAAACGGCTATCGCTCATTGTTCTGCCTCCGTGCGTTGAATAATCTGCTCTGCGGCATGAAGCGCCGTGATCGCACACACGCCGCCGCCGCAGCCCTGGGCAATTGGATCGTAGCCGCCCAGAATCGAGCCGACGGCGTAGAGGCCGTTAAGCGACCGGCCGTTGAGCTGCGGGTGCAGGTGGTTATCGACAATCACGCCAAACTGCTGCCAGGGCTGCGGCGTAAAGAAATCACTCTGATACCAGTCCGAACGGGAGGCGCTCTGCCGGACATCCAGCCCCAGAATGGCTTCGCGGATCCCCTCGCGGGTACTCAGTAAGCCGTTACTGAAGAAGCTGCCGCTGGCCAGCACCACGGCGCGTGCGCGCAGCGGAATGTCGCCGTGGTTTCGCGTCCACACCTCGCTGAGGTCGCTATCAGAAAGCGTGATCTTTTTCACCTCGTCACCCGCCATCCACACGCCGCCCTGGGCAATAAATTTTTGCTTAAGCTGCGTGTGCAGCCGAATACCCGGTACGGAAGGGGGAAGGGTCGGCAGCAAGCCGAGCGTGCACGGCAGACGGTCCGACAGCCAGCGCCAGAGTCGATTGTCGGTGAGGCCAAAGCACGCAGGCATCAACAGGGCGTCACACTGTTCAGCGAGCGGCCTGAGCGCGTCATACAGCAGCGGCCAGTTATCGTCGTTATCCAGCAGCCGCGCGATATTCACTGCCCGAAACTCGCTGGGGTTTTCGCGCAGCACGTCCAGTTCGGGAAGGTCTATTTCCGCCGCCGTCGCGTTAATGCCGCGCTGACAGAGCGAGGCCGCCGCCAGGTGCGGCTGAAAATCAAGAAAACCGCCAATCCCCACCACCATTACGCGTTCTGCGCTGAACGGGGCGACAGGAACTTCTTCCGGGCTGAGCCACGCGGAACGCAGGGTGCCGAGCGGCGTCACGCGCTGGTGATTTTTCTCAGCGCTGCCCTGCATCCGCGCGCCACAGGCGCTCAGCAGCCTTTCGGTTTCCTGCGCCAGGCGGGCAATGTTGTGCTCGCCGATCAGGGTGTAAGGATGCTCAGGCGCAAGTGCGCCGCGACAGGCATCGTCGAGGAGATCCAGCGATCCGGAAGAGAAGTGCAAAGCGCTCTGCCCGCGGGTGACGATGGCGCAGCGCAGACCACGTTGCGTGAGCGTGATCCCGCACAGCAGCCCTGCCAGCCCGCCGCCGACAATAACGGTATTAAATTTCATTATGTGGCTCCTTCTCCAGGCCGCAAAGTCCCTGATAAACCCAGCGGGTAAACTCGCTTTCGCGCAGGGCATCGCCCCAGGCAACGGGCTGAATGCCTTTCCAGCGTTCATTGAGGAAATCGCTGAGCTGGGTCAGGGACTGCGTTGAGGTGGTGGCGTGAAAGCGTTGCAGCAGCCCGGCGGCGCGACAGGCGCAAAGCTCGCCCTGACAGGTACCCATGCCGACGCGCGTGCGGCGGCGAAGATCGAGCAGCGTATTGACCGTCAGATTCTCGACGGCATATTGCACCTCGCCTGCGGTCACCGCTTCGCACTCGCACACCAGGCTGCGGCTAAGCCGCCCCTCGCCAAGCCACTGCGGGGTTCTGTCGCCGTGGCGATAAACGGCGGAGCCGCGCAGCGGGGCGGGCAGAGAGATGATTTTCTGCAGCGTTTTCTCGGTGGACTGACGCGATCCGGGCAGGGGCTGTTCTGCCGTGACGCACGGCGTTGTGTTACCGAGTTTGCGGCAGACCGCATCCGTGGCCCACTCTGCCATCAGGCGGTAGGTCATGAGCTTGCCGCCGGTAATGGTGATAAAGCCCTCCATGCCGTCACGTTGGGCATGATCGAGCAGGACGATCCCCCGGCTGACGTTGCGCCCGCTTGGGTCGTTATCGCTGGCGACCAGCGGTCGCACACCCGCATAGGCGCGCAGAATGCGGGTTTGCGCCATCACCGGAGCCAGTTTCTCGCCTTCGCGCAGCAGGATATCCACCTCTTCGGTCGTCACCCGGTTAACGTCAATCTCGCTGTAATCGACGTGGGCGGAGGTGGTGCCGATAAGCGAAATGGTGTCGCCCGGTACCAGAATATCGGCGTCGGAAGGCTTACGACAGCGGTTGATGACGTGGTTGTTGATGCGATGATCGAGGATCAGCAGTGAACCTTTCGCCGGGAACATGCGGATGGATAAGTCGGCGTATTCCGCGATGCGTTGCCCCCAGATCCCCGCCGCATTAATAACCACGGCGGCATACAGTTCGCTGCGCTCGTTATATTGCGGGTCGAACACCCGCACGCCGCGCACTGTGTTGCCTTCGCGAATAAGCCCGGTGACTTCATGCCCGGTCACAATGCGCGCGCCGTGTTCCCGGGCATCCAGCATATTTGCGGCGGTCAGGCGAAACGGATCGACCGTGCCGTCGGGAACTTTCACCGCGCCGGTGATGGTCGGGTTGACAGACGGCTCCAGCCGACGCGCCAGCGCCGGGTCGATGGCGTCGGCCCGGATCCCTGCGGCCGTGCAGGCGGAAATAAAGGTTTGCTGAAACGCGAGATCGTCTTCGGGAAGGGTAATGAACAGCCCGTTGGTCGGTTCGATGCAGTGGCGGGCGATGCGTTTCAGGATCTGATTTTCCGCAATACACTCCCGCGCCGACTCATCGTCGGTCACCGCGTACCGTGCGCCGCTGTGCAGCAGGCCGTGGTTGCGGCCTGTGGCACCTGTCGCAATATCATGGCGCTCCAGCAGGGTCACGCTCAGGCCACGTAAGGCACAGTCGCGGGCGATGCCGGCCCCGGTTGCGCCGCCGCCAATGATTATCACATCGCTGTAGCGAGGATCGAGAACCGTCATTGTCTTCCCTCTATGTTCGTTTTTTTATCATTTAGCCACACTGAAAATGTGGTTTGTTTGATTTCGAACATAAACGCGCGTTATTCGAAAGTGAAACGTGATTCCATGCGCTTTTTTGCGCATTCTGTCATATTTCTGTAACAATCTGTGCGTTGATTCACAGTAACAATCACCGTGATTTCTTAACATCGCCGCCTCTGGAATCGGGTGCGAGGCACCTTCTCATTCATTACAAGGCCACGGAGGCTGTCATGCTCAGTATCTTTAAACCTGCGCCGCATCGGGCGCGTCTGCCAGAGGCAGAGATAGATCCGCTTTACCGCCGTCTGCGTTGGCAAATCTTCCTGGGGATTTTCTTCGGGTACGCGGCGTATTATCTGGTACGTAAAAACTTCGCGCTCGCCATGCCGTATCTGGTGGAGCAGGGGTTTTCGCGCGGTGATTTAGGGTTTGCGCTCTCGGGGATCTCTATCGCCTACGGGTTTTCCAAATTCATTATGGGGTCGGTGTCGGATCGCTCGAATCCGCGCGTGTTCCTGCCAGCCGGTTTGATTCTGGCGGCTGCGGTGATGTTGTTTATGGGCTTTGTGCCGTGGGCGACGTCCAGTATTGCGATTATGTTTGTGCTGCTGTTCCTCTGCGGCTGGTTCCAGGGGATGGGCTGGCCGCCGTGCGGACGCACCATGGTGCACTGGTGGTCGCAGAAAGAGCGTGGCGGAATTGTGTCGGTCTGGAACTGCGCGCATAACGTGGGCGGGGGTATTCCTCCGCTGCTGTTCCTGCTCGGAATGGCATGGTTCAACGACTGGAAAGCCGCGCTTTACATGCCGGCTTTTGGCGCGATCGTAGTGGCGATTATCGCCTTCGCCCTGATGCGCGATACGCCGCAGTCCTGCGGCCTGCCGCCAATTGAAGAGTACAAAAATGATTATCCGGACGACTACAGCGAACAGCATGAAGAGGAGCTGACGGCCAAACAGATCTTCATGAAGTACGTGCTGCCCAACAAACTGCTGTGGTACATCGCGGTAGCCAACGTTTTCGTTTACCTGCTGCGTTACGGCATCCTCGACTGGTCACCAACCTACCTGAAAGAGGTGAAACACTTCGCGCTGGATAAATCGTCCTGGGCCTACTTCCTGTATGAATACGCGGGTATCCCGGGTACGCTGATTTGTGGCTGGATGTCGGACAAGGTCTTCCGCGGCAACCGTGGTGCAACGGGTGTGTTCTTTATGACCCTGGTGACCATCGCCACCGTCGTTTACTGGCTTAACCCGCCGGGCAACCCGGGCGTGGACATGGCCTGTATGATTGTGATCGGCTTCCTGATCTACGGTCCGGTGATGCTGATTGGCCTGCATGCCCTTGAGCTGGCACCGAAAAAAGCGGCAGGGACGGCGGCAGGCTTTACCGGCCTGTTTGGTTATCTGGGTGGCTCAGTCGCCGCAAGCGCCATTGTCGGCTATACCGTTGACTTCTTCGGCTGGGATGGCGGCTTCATGGTCATGATTGGCGGTAGCGTACTGGCGGTACTGCTGCTGATTGTTGTCATGATTGGTGAAAAACGTCATCACGCCGAAATACAGGCACGTCGTCAATAAGGAGCATTACGATGAAACTGACTCAACTCGCTACCGGCCTGCTGCTGGCCGGTGTCATGACAGGCTCGGCGCTGGCGGCAGATAAGATTGTCATTGCTCACCGTGGCGCCAGCGGCTATCTGCCCGAGCATACGCTGCCCGCGAAAGCGATGGCTTACGCGCAGGGGGCGGATTACCTTGAGCAGGATCTGGTGATGACCAGGGACGACCATCTGGTCGTCCTGCATGACCACTATCTTGACCGCGTCACCGATGTCGCCGACCGTTTTCCCGACCGTGCCCGCAAGGACGGCCGTTATTACGCCATCGACTTCACGCTTGACGAGATCCGCTCGCTGAAATTTACCGAAGGCTTCGAGATTGAAAACGGCAAGAAGGTACAGGTCTATCCGGGGCGTTTCCCGATGGGCAAGTCCGACTTCCGCATTCATACCTTTGAAGAGGAAATCGAGTTTGTTCAGGGGCTGAACCACTCTACCGGTAAAACATAGGTATCTACCCGGAGATCAAAGCGCCGTGGTTCCATCATCAGGAAGGGAAGGACATTGCGGCAAAAACGCTGGATGTGCTGAAGCAGTACGGCTACACCAGTAAGAAGGATAAGGTCTACCTCCAGTGCTTTGATGCGGCTGAACTCAAGCGTATCAAAACCGAGCTGGAACCGAAGCGGGGGATGGATCTCAACCTGGTGCAGCTGATTGCCTATACCGACTGGAATGAAACGCAGGAGAAGCAGCCGGACGGCAAGTGGGTTAACTACAACTACGACTGGATGTTTAAGCCGGGCGCGATGAAGCAGATTGCGCAGCACGCCGACGGCATCGGTCCGGATTACCACATGCTGGTGGCGGAAGGCTCCACGCCGGGACACATTACCTTCACGGCGATGGTGAAAGAGGCGCACGCCAGCAAGATGCAGGTGCATCCATACACGGTACGTGCAGACCAGTTGCCGGACTATGCGACGGATGTGAATCAGCTTTATGACGTGCTGTATAACCAGGCGGGCGTCGACGGGTTGTTTACGGATTTCCCGGATAAAGCGGTGCAGTTCCTGCGAACGTCTCAGTAACGCGTTGCACTAGTATGGACCCGCTTCGGCGGGTCTTTTTTTGTTCATTTTTTATGAACGCCGGTTCGCGTTTGGCGCTCTGTTCAGCGCGGTTGGCCTCACATATTCTCCTTTTATACCCCGGCGTGGCTGTTTTCTGCCGGTAGCGCGACAGAGGAGAAAGAGATGAGTGCAACGACAGCAGGTATCAACGATGTTTGGGACGTGATAGTGGTCGGGGGCGGTTCAGGCGGTGCGGTGGTGGCTGCAAGGCTAAGTGAAAATCCGGACCGGCGCGTGCTGCTGCTGGAAGCGGGGCCGGCCTTTGCGCCAGATGAGTATCCCCCCGAGCTGTCGATGAGTCACAGCGTGGGCGGTGGCGACTATATCTGGGAGCGGGGCACGGCGACCGGAACCGATCACACCGCAGAGCATCTCCGCGCAAGGGTATTGGGCGGCGGATCGGCGATCAATGCCGGGGCCTTCGTCAGGGCCCCCAGGTCTGATTTCGATCGCTGGGTAAAGCGCGGCCTGACGGACTGGTCTTTCGATAAGGTCTTACCCTGGTTCAAGACGCTGGAGAGCGCCGATTATGGCGACGATGACTGGCACGGGCGTCACGGACCTGTACCGGTCAGGCTGCCGACGCTGGCATCGTTGAGCCCCGCCAGCCAGGCGTTTTATCACGCCTGCCGTGCACATGGTTTTGCGGAAATTGCAGACGTGAACGGGCCGCATCAGCACGGTATTGCCCTCTATCCGCTCAATGTCGTGAACGGCGTCAGGCAGAACACCGGCATGGTTTATCTCAACGCGCAGGTTCGCGCCAGGCCTAATCTGGAAATCGCAGGCATGGCGGTGGTCGACAAAGTTCTGTTGAATAAAGGCCGCGTCGAGGGCGTGCAACTGGCCGAGGGCAACCGCCTGTTTGCCGATACGGTGTTCCTGTGCGCTGGCGCGGCGGGAACGCCCGCTATACTGCTCCGCTCGGGCGTGGGGCCAGGGAGTGATTTGCGCCAGCTTGATATTCCCGTCTGCCAGGATTTACCTGTAGGGCTGAATCTGCAGGAGCAGCCGGTGAACGGTATTATGCTCGGCACGCTGCCGCCGCAGAGCGACAGCCCACCCATCGGCGCGACGCTCTGGACCCGTTCCACCCTGGCGGAACCCGGTGAGCTGGATATTTACATCAGTAATAACCATTTCGTTGATCCGGCGCTGTTTCCGCAAGGGTCAGGCTTTCAGCTGTTTTATACCGTTTCACGCCCCTGGTCGCGCGGGACGCTGACGCTCACCAGCCGTAACCCGCTGCTGAAGCCGAACATCGATCTCAATCTGCTGGACGATGAGCGGGACGTCGCGCGTATGCTGGAGGCGTTGGAACTGTCGCGCGCGCTGGTGGAGGAAACATCGTTGCGCGAGCTGGTCACCGGGGAATATCCCGGTGTGAAGGGCGGCAAGCTGGCGGTCACGAAGTCGCAAAAGGTGAAAGAGCAGTACGCAACGGTCAAGAGCAATCTTCACCTCTCCGCCACGGCACCGATGGGGCTGGAGAGCGATCCGCAGGCCGTTGTGGATCAGCAGGGCCGCGTGTTGGGTACCCAGGGACTTTATGTTGCCGATGCGTCAATTTTCCCGGACGTGCCCTCTCAGGCCACCAACCCGGATGTGATCATGGCAGCAGAATATATCGCCAGCCGTTTCGCCGCCTCCGCCAGTGGGCCATAGTAAAAGGACGTGCCCGAACGGAATATCTGATGAACAAATTCGTGGAGATGAGCACCTTTGTCGCGGTGGTGGACGCGCTGAGCGTTGTCGGCGCGTCGCAAAAGCTGGGGACAACGAAATCGGTGGTTAGCCAGCGTATCAAGGGGCTGGAGAAGCGCCTGGGCGTAAGCCTGCTGGAGCGCGGGACGAGCCTGAGTCTCACGGAACAGGGGCTGTTGTTCTACCGCGAATGCGTACGCATTCTGGATGAGGTAAGCCTTGCGGAAGAGGCGGTGACGCCAGGGCGAACCGACGTCTGTGGCAGGCTGCGAATGACCACTTCTCACACCTTTATGTGTACGCACCTGTCACCCATTCTGGCCGATTTCGCCGCGCGCTATCCGCAGATCGCGCTGGATATCATCACTGAAGATCGGCATATCAATATGCATCAGCCCGGCTTTGACGTGGCGATCCGCCTTGGCACACTGCCGGATTCCACCCTGATTGCCCGGCATCTGGCGCGTAACCTGACCTATTTATGCGCCAGCCCGGCCTATCTCCAGCGTTGCGGCACGCCGCTGCATCCAGAGGAACTGGCGCACCACGACGGGCTACTGTACAGCCACCGCGCGCCGGGCGGCATCTGGCAGCTTGTTCATCAGGGGGAGGTTCAGCCATGGCGCGTCCGCAGTCGTCTGCGTTCGGATAACGCCTTCAGCCTGCTGGCAGCTGCAAAGGCCGGATTGGGTATTATGGTGCTGCCGCTTTTTTTAGGCGCAGAGGCTGTTGAAAAAGGTGAACTGCAGGTGATACTGCCCGAGTGGCGTCCGGATGGTGGGAATATTGTTGCCCTGTATCGCAAAACGCGTCGGGATTCACCGGTGATACAGGCTTTAGTGAACTGCATTGGAGAACATCTGGGCGCGGAGCCAGAATGGGAAAGACGATTGCGCCTGAATGGACAACTGCCCTGATGCCCTCTCCCACAGGAAGAGGGCACAGGGACGTTACATCTCGATCTCAATATCGCCTTTTGCCCGGCAGCAGCAGGGCAAAATTTCCCCTTCGCTGATAAAGGCCAGCGGTTCGGTCAGCCAGTCCACCTGGCCTGCGACCAGGCGACAGCGGCACGAGCCGCAATAGCCTTCCCGACACTGATACTCAACCTCAACCTGATGGGCCTCAAGGGCGACCAACAGGGAAGGGTGCTCTTCCCGACACAGGACTTCTGTGCCGGTAAGGCGTAGCGTCACCCGGCTCATCAGAGCTGGAAGTCGCTCAGGTCGTCGGTGTTGACTTCAGAATCAATCTGACCGACCAGGTAAGAGCTGACTTCCACTTCCTGAGGCGCGACCTGCACGTTATCGGACACCAGCCAGGTGTTGATCCACGGGATAGGGTTTGAGCGTGTCTGGAACGGCAGATCAAGACCCACCGCCTGCATACGGATGTTGGTGATGTACTCAACGTACTGACACAGGATGTCCTTGTTCAGACCAATCATGGAGCCGTCGCGGAACAGGTAATCTGCCCACTCTTTCTCCTGCTGTGCGGCCTGCACGAACAGGTCGTAGCACTCCTGTTTGCACTCTTCGGCGATAGCCGCCATTTCCGGGTCGTCCGTACCGCTGCGCAGCAGGTTCAGCATGTGCTGGGTACCGGTCAGGTGCAGGGCTTCGTCACGGGCGATCAGACGAATAATTTTGGCGTTGCCTTCCATCAGCTTGCGCTCGGCAAAGGCGAAGGAGCAGGCGAAGCTGACGTAGAAGCGGATCGCTTCCAGCGCGTTAACGCTCATCAGGCACAGATACAGCTGCTTTTTCAGCGCGCGCAGGTTCACGGTGACAGTTCTGCCGTTCACGTTGTGGGTGCCTTCGCCCAGCAGATGCCAGTAGCTGGTCATCTCAATCAGCTCGTCGTAGTAGTGCGCGATGCCTTCGGCACGCTTCTGGATCTGCTCGTTGGTGACGATATCGTCAAACACCACCGCCGGATCGTTCACGATATTGCGGATGATATGGGTGTACGAGCGGGAGTGGATCGTTTCGGAGAACGCCCAGGTCTCAACCCAGGTTTCCAGCTCCGGAATGGAGATCAGCGGCAGCAGCGCCACGTTCGGGCTACGGCCCTGAATGGAGTCCAGCAGCGTCTGATACTTCAGGTTGCTAAGGAAGATATGCTTTTCGTGTTCCGGCAGGGCCTGGAAATCGATACGGTCGCGAGAGACGTCAACTTCTTCCGGGCGCCAGAAAAAGGAGAGTTGCTTTTCAATCAGCTTTTCGAAGATGTCATATTTTTGCTGATCGTAGCGTGCCACGTTGACCGGCTGGCCGAAGAACATGGGCTCTTTGAGCTGGTCGTTTTTCGTCTGTGAAAAGGTGGTATATGCCATTGCGGTGAGTCCTGTTGAGATTTTATTGCCCGGCGGCACTGCGTTTGCCGGGCCTACAAAACCGTAGGCCGGGTAAGCGTAGCGCCACCCGGCGAAGTGCTTAGATCTTACATGCGCCGCTTTCGCAGCCATCGTCCTGAATTGACGGCACCATATCGTCCTGCGCGTCTTCTGCACCGTCACGGGTGTTGTGATAGTACAGGGTCTTCACGCCAAATTTATAGGCGGTGAGCAGGTCTTTCAGCAGTTGCTGCATCGGAACCTTGCCAGACGGGAAGCGCGTCGGGTCATAGTTGGTATTCGCCGAGATCGACTGGTCGATAAACTTCTGCATGATACCCACCAGCTGCAGGTAACCGTCGTTGTTCGGCATTTCCCACAGCAGTTCGTAGTTGTTGCCCAGCGTCTCGTAATCGGGTACGACCTGGCGCAGCACGCCGTCTTTCGACGCTTTGATGCTGACGTGGCCGCGCGGTGGCTCGATGCCGTTGGTGGCGTTAGAGATCTGCGAAGAGGTCTCGGACGGCATCAGGGCAGAGAGCGTGGAGTTACGCAGGCCGTGAGTCTTGATGGACTCGCGCAGGCCTTCCCAGTCCAGGTGCAGCGGTTCGCTGACGATCCCGTCCAGGTCTTTCTTATAGGTGTCGATCGGCAGAATGCCTTTCGCATAGGTGGTTTCGTTGAACCACGGGCACGCGCCTTGCTCTTTTGCCAGCTCGTTGGAGGCTTTCATCAGGTAATACTGAATAGCTTCAAACGTCTGGTGCGTCAGGTTGTTGGCGCTGCCGTCGGAGTAACGCTTACCGTTTTTCGCCAGCCAGTAGGCGAAGTTAATCACGCCAATCCCCAGGGTACGACGACCCATCGCGCCGCGTTTGGCCGCCGGGATTGGGTAGTCCTGATAGTCGAGCAGGGCGTCGAGTGCGCGAACCGCCAGCACCGCCAGCTCTTCCAGCTCGTCCAGGCTCTTAATCGCGCCCAGGTTGAAGGCAGACAGCGTACACAGCGCGATTTCACCGTTCTCATCGTTCACGTCATTGAGCGGTTTGGTCGGCAGGGCGATCTCCAGACACAGGTTGGACTGGCGCACCGGCGCAACAACCGGATCGAACGGGCTGTGGGTATTGCAGTGGTCAACGTTCTGGATGTAGATACGGCCAGTAGAGGCACGTTCCTGCATCATCAGCGAGAACAGGTCGACGGCCTTCACGCGCTGCTTGCGAATGCTCTCGTCTTTTTCGTATTTGGTGTACAGACGCTCGAACTCGTCCTGATCGGCAAAGAACGCGTCGTACAGGCCCGGTACGTCGGACGGGCTGAACAGGGTGATATCTTCACCTTTCAGCAGACGGGTGTACATCAGCTTGTTGATCTGCACGCCGTAGTCCATGTGGCGCACGCGGTTGCCTTCCACGCCACGGTTGTTTTTCAGCACCAGCAGGCTTTCCACTTCCAGGTGCCACATCGGGTAGAACAGGGTGGCTGCACCGCCGCGAACGCCGCCCTGAGAGCAGGATTTCACCGCGGTCTGGAAATGCTTGTAGAACGGGATACAGCCGGTGTGGAACGCTTCACCGCCGCGAATCGGGCTACCCAGCGCACGGATACGACCCGCGTTGATGCCGATACCGGCGCGCTGGGAGACGTATTTTACGATTGCGCTGGAGGTGGCGTTAATGGAATCCAGGCTGTCACCGCACTCGATCAGCACGCAGGAGCTGAACTGGCGGGTTGGCGTACGTACGCCGGACATGATTGGCGTTGGCAGCGAAATCTTGAACGTCGAGACCGCATCGTAAAAACGCTTCACGTATTCCAGACGGGTGTCACGCGGGTAGTTAGAGAACAGGCAGGCGGCCACCAGAATGTAGAGGAACTGGGCGCTCTCGTAGATTTCACCGGTCACACGGTTCTGAACCAGGTATTTGCCTTCGAGCTGCTTCACCGCCGCGTAGGAGAAGTTCATGTCGCGCCAGTGATCGATAAACCCGTTCATCTGCTCGAACTCTTCTTCCGTATAGTCTTCCAGCAGATGCGTATCGTATTTGCCCAGTTCAACCATTTTTACGACGTGATCGTACAGCTTCGGCGGCTCAAACTGGCCGTAGGCTTTTTTACGCAGATGGAAAATGGCCAGACGTGCTGCAAGGTACTGATAGTCCGGTGCGTCGCGGGAGATAAGATCTGCCGCTGCTTTAATAATGGTTTCGTGGATATCAGACGTTTTGATGCCGTCGTAGAACTGGATGTGTGAGCGCAGTTCAACCTGGGAGATAGATACGTTATTCAGCCCTTCTGCTGCCCAGTCGAGAACTCGATGGATTTTGTCCAGATTGATACGCTCGGTAGTACCGTCGCGCTTTGTCACCAGCAGACTCTGATTCATGTGGGTTTTACCTGTCCGTGAAATAAAAAAATATCCCCCGCTTATCCACAGGACTCTGTGGATAAATACTACATATAGGGGTTTTACGATAAGATTAACGCAAGATGGTGAGTATTCTAGTAGCGAATCATTTCAGTACAAGAGTTGATTTTGAGGTTAAATTGAGGTTGTGAAAGGGTAAAAAAGCCTAAGTCCTCGTATCGTAAGGCCTGGACGACATGTCAATATTTCAGAAAAAAAATCTAAAATTTGATCGAGTGCTGATTTCTTCAACGAGTGGTCAAAATTGCGCAACGAATGTCGCGCAATCTTTATAAGAAGTTCGTATGACGTTAGCTATTTTTTGCCGTAGTGTGCAACATATAGTTAACATCCACACCCGGGGCGAGTTTGAACTTGTCGGTTAACGGGTTGTAGTGCAGGCCGGTAATGTGCTGCTCCTTGAGCCACGTCTGGTCCACCCAGCCCAGCAGTTCAGCAGGCTTGATGAACTTCTTCACGTCGTGCGTGCCTTTCGGCACCATCCGCAGGACATACTCCGCGCCGACAACGGCCATCAGCCAGGCCTTGCCGTTACGGTTGATGGTGGAAAAGAACACCTGGCCGCCCGGTTTCACCAGCTTCGCACAGGCATTGACGACCGACTGCGGATCGGGAACGTGCTCCAGCATCTCCATGCAGGTCACCACGTCGTACTGGTGCGCATGTTCTGCCGCGTGCGCTTCTACCGTTTCCTGCACATATTCCACCTGCACGCCCGATTCCAGCGCGTGCAGACGCGCCACCTGCAGTGGCTCAAAGCCCATATCAAGGCCGGTCACGGTGGCCCCTTCACGCGCCATGCTTTCTGCCAGGATCCCGCCGCCGCAGCCGACGTCGAGCACCTTTTTACCGAACAGACCGCCGGAACGCTCCGCGATATAGCCCAGACGCAGCGGGTTGATGCGATGCAGAGGTTTAAACTCACCTTCGAGATCCCACCAGCGGGACGCCACGGCTTCAAATTTGGCAATCTCTTCGTGGTCAACGTTGTGAGCTACCGGGGATTTTTCGGCATTCATGGGCGCTTTTACTCCTTATTTAGCAAGACAAAGGAGTATATCAGGCAATCCCCGTGAATAAAGCGTATTGCTTTACCTCAATCACCGTGGCTGTGTTATAATTTGCGACCTTTGAATCCGGGATACAGTAGAGGGATAGCGGTTAGATGAGCGACCTTGCGAGAGAAATTACACCGGTTAACATCGAGGAAGAGCTGAAGAGCTCCTATCTGGACTATGCGATGTCGGTCATTGTTGGCCGTGCGCTGCCGGACGTCCGCGATGGCCTGAAGCCGGTACACCGTCGCGTACTATACGCCATGAACGTATTGGGCAATGACTGGAATAAAGCCTATAAAAAATCTGCCCGTGTCGTGGGTGATGTCATCGGTAAATATCACCCGCATGGTGATACCGCCGTTTATGACACCATCGTTCGTATGGCGCAGCCATTCTCCTTGCGTTACATGCTGGTAGATGGTCAGGGTAACTTTGGTTCTGTTGACGGCGACTCCGCGGCGGCGATGCGTTATACGGAAATCCGTATGTCGAAAATCGCTCACGAGCTGATGGCCGACCTGGAAAAAGAGACCGTTGATTTCGTCGATAACTACGACGGCACTGAGCGAATCCCAGATGTTATGCCAACCAAGATCCCGAACCTGTTAGTTAACGGGTCATCCGGTATCGCGGTGGGCATGGCAACCAATATTCCGCCACACAACATCACGGAAGTGATTAACGGCTGCCTGGCCTATATCGATGATGAAGAGATCAGCATTGAAGGGCTGATGGAACACATCCCGGGGCCAGACTTCCCGACCGCAGCGATCATCAACGGTCGTCGTGGTATTGAAGAAGCTTACCGCACCGGTCGCGGCAAGATTTACATCCGTGCCCGCGCCGAAGTGGAAGCCGACGCCAAAACGGGCCGTGAAACCATCATTGTTCACGAGATCCCGTATCAGGTGAACAAGGCGCGTTTGATTGAAAAAATCGCCGAGCTGGTAAAAGAAAAACGCGTTGAAGGCATCAGCGCGCTGCGTGACGAGTCTGATAAAGACGGGATGCGCATCGTGATTGAAATCAAACGCGACGCGGTGGGTGAAGTGGTGCTGAACAACCTCTACTCCCAGACTCAGCTGCAGGTCTCCTTCGGTATCAACATGGTTGCACTGCACCATGGTCAGCCGAAGATCATGAACCTGAAAGAGATCCTGAGCGCGTTTGTGCGTCACCGTCGTGAAGTGGTGACCCGCCGTACAATCTTCGAACTGCGTAAAGCCCGCGACCGTGCGCACATCCTTGAAGCACTGGCCGTCGCGCTGGCAAACATCGACCCGATTATCGAGCTGATCCGCCGCGCACCAACCCCTGCTGAAGCGAAAGCCGCGTTAGTGGCACAGCCGTGGGCGCTGGGCAACGTATCTGCGATGCTGGAGCGTGCCGGTGATGACGCCGCGCGTCCTGAATGGCTGGAACCTGAATTCGGCGTGCGTGACGGTCAGTACTACCTGACTGAACAGCAGGCTCAGGCGATTCTGGATCTGCGTCTGCAGAAACTGACCGGCCTTGAGCATGAAAAACTGCTCGACGAGTACAAAGAACTGCTGGAACAGATTGCTGAGCTGCTGCATATCCTGGGCAGCGCCGATCGTCTGATGGAAGTGATCCGCGAAGAGCTGGAGCTGGTCCGCGACCAGTTTGGCGACGAGCGCCGCACCGAAATCACCGCGAACAGCTCTGATATCAACATCGAAGACCTGATCAACCGCGAAGACGTGGTGGTCACCCTGTCTCACCAGGGCTATGTGAAGTATCAGCCGCTCACCGACTACGAAGCACAGCGTCGTGGTGGTAAAGGCAAATCTGCCGCACGTATTAAAGAAGAAGACTTTATCGACCGCCTGCTGGTGGCTAACACCCATGACACCATCCTCTGCTTCTCAAGCCGGGGTCGTCTGTACTGGATGAAAGTGTATCAGCTGCCGGAAGCGAGCCGCGGCGCGCGTGGTCGTCCGATCGTCAACCTGCTGCCGCTGGAAGCGAACGAACGTATCACCGCGATCCTGCCGGTGCGCGAGTACGAAGAGGGCGTTAACGTCTTTATGGCGACCGCCAGCGGTACCGTGAAGAAAACGGCGCTGACCGAGTTCAGCCGTCCGCGTTCTGCCGGTATCATCGCCGTCAACCTTAACGAAGGCGACGAACTGATTGGCGTGGATCTGACCTCCGGTTCTGACGAAGTGATGCTGTTCTCTGCCGCCGGTAAAGTGGTGCGTTTTAAAGAGAACGCGGTGCGCGCAATGGGTCGTACCGCGACCGGCGTTCGCGGGATCAAACTGGCGGGTGAAGACGCCGTGGTTTCCCTGATTGTTCCACGTGGCGAAGGCGCAATCCTGACCGTCACGCAGAACGGTTACGGTAAGCGTACGGCAGAAAGCGAATACCCGACCAAGTCTCGCGGCACGCAGGGCGTTATCTCCATCAAAGTGACCGAGCGTAACGGTTCCGTTGTGGGCGCGGTGCAGGTAGACGATGCTGACCAGATCATGATGATCACCGATGCCGGTACGCTGGTGCGTACACGCGTGTCTGAGATCAGCGTGGTAGGGCGTAACACCCAGGGCGTTATCCTTATCCGTACTGCGGAAGATGAAAACGTGGTGGGTCTGCAGCGCGTTGCTGAGCCAGTTGATGACGAAGAGCTTGACTCTATCGACGGTACCGTAGCGGAAGGCGATGATGACATCGCGCCGGAAGCCGAGTCCGACGATGATGCTGCGGATGACGCAGACGAGTAATCATCACCTGATGTGAAGAAAAGGGCCGGTTTCCGGCCCTTTTGTTTTGCAGTTGCAGATAACTGAACGTTGCGGCATGGCGCGTTTACCGCTACCTTAACCACATTCTTTTTTGACCCCGATGGCGGAGCCTCGCCCCTTTGAAATACCTTGTCTCCTTTCGTACTACGCTGAAAGTCTCTCGTTATCTGTTTCGGGCGCTGGCACTGTTGCTGTGGCTGCTGGTGGCGCTGATCTCGGTCTTTTATATTGTTAACGCGCTTAACCAGAAAGAAGCTGAAATTCGCCAGGAGTTCAGTATCAGCTCCGATCAGGCCCAGCGTTACATTCAGCGAACGTCGGATGTAATGAAGGAGCTGAAATACATTGCTGAAAATCGCCTGACGGCGGAAAACGGCATCATGGCTATCCGTGGACGCAAAGATAAAACGGAAGTGCCCAATTTCGAGCCACTGTTCCCGGACTCAGACTGCTCCGCGATGGGTAACACCTGGCGCGGTTCGCTCGAATCTCTTGCCTGGTTTATGCGCTACTGGCGCGATAATTTTTCCGCCGCCTACGATCTGAACCGCGTGTTCCTTATCGGCAGCGAAAATCTCTGCATGGCCGACTTTGGCCTGCGTGATATGCCCGTCGAACGGGATGATGCGCTGAAAAGCCTGCATGAACGAATCGTTAAGTACCGCAATGCACCTCAGGAA
Source organism: Enterobacter cancerogenus (assembly GCF_019047785.1). Taxonomy (NCBI): domain Bacteria; kingdom Pseudomonadati; phylum Pseudomonadota; class Gammaproteobacteria; order Enterobacterales; family Enterobacteriaceae; genus Enterobacter; species Enterobacter cancerogenus. Next base: position 4,259,341 of record NZ_CP077290.1, read on the forward strand.
GAGCGCGGCAATAACATCTTCTGGATAAGCCAGGGGCCGCGCATGGGCGTCGGCTATTTCTATGCCCTTACCCCTGTTTACCTGGCTAACCGCCTGCAGGCGCTGCTGGGAACGGAACAAACCATCCGTATGGAAAACTTCTTCACGCCGGGCAGCCTGCCGATGGGCGTGACCATTCTGGATGAAAACGGCCATACGCTGATTTCGCTGACCGGGCCGGAGAGCCGCTTAAAAATCGATCCGCACTGGATGCAGGAGCGCTCGTGGTTTGGCTACACCTCGGGCTTCCGCGAGCTGGTGCTCAAGAAAAGTTTACCGCCGTCCTCGCTCAGCATCGTCTACTCGGTGCCTGTTGATATGGTGCTTGAGCGGATCCGTATCCTGATCCTCAATGCCATCCTGCTGAACGTGCTGGTCGGCGTCGCGCTGTTTATGCTGGCGCGGATGTACGAGCGCCGGATATTTATCCCTGCCGAGAGTGATGCCCAGCGTCTGGAAGAGCACGAGCAGTTCAACCGCAAGATTGTCGCCTCTGCGCCGGTGGGGATCTGTATTCTGCGCACCCAGGATGGCACCAACATCCTCAGCAATGAGCTGGCACATAACTACCTCAACATGCTGACCCACGAAGACCGGCAGCGGCTGACGCAGATCATCTGCGGTCAGCAGGTTAACTTTGTCGACGTGCTGACCAGCACCCACACTAACCTGCAGATCAGCTTTGTGCATTCGCGCTACCGTAATGAAAACGTGGCGATCTGCGTGCTGGTGGATGTCTCTGCGCGCGTGAAAATGGAAGAGTCATTGCAGGAGATGGCGCAGGCGGCGGAGCAGGCCAGCCAGTCGAAGTCGATGTTCCTTGCCACCGTCAGCCACGAGCTGCGCACACCGCTTTACGGCATTATCGGTAACCTCGATCTGTTGCAGACCAAGGAGTTACCGAAAGGGGTCGACAGGCTGGTCACGGCCATGAACAACTCCTCAAGTCTGCTGCTGAAGATCATCAGCGACATTCTCGATTTCTCGAAAATTGAGTCCGAACAGCTCAAAATCGAGCCGCGGGAGTTCTCCCCGCGCGAGGTGATGAACCACATCAGCGCGAACTACATGCCGCTGGTGGTGCGTAAACAGCTGGGGCTGTACTGCTTTATTGAGCCTGACGTGCCGCTGACGCTGCATGGCGACCCGATGCGCCTGCAGCAGGTCATCTCGAACCTGCTCAGCAACGCGATTAAATTCACCGACACGGGCTGTATTGTGCTGCATGTCTGCCTCGTTGGCGACTATTTGACCATCCGCGTGCGCGATACGGGCGTCGGGATCCCGGCGAAAGAAGTAGTGCGCCTGTTTGATCCCTTCTTCCAGGTGGGAACCGGAGTACAGCGCAACTTCCAGGGCACCGGGCTGGGGCTGGCGATTTGCGAAAAACTGATCAGCATGATGGACGGCGATATCTCCGTGGATACCGAGCCGGGCATGGGGAGCCAGTTTACCATACGTATTCCGCTTTACTCGGCGCAGTACCCGGCCAAACCGATGCTGGACGGCCTGAACGGTAAACGCTGCTGGCTGGCCGTCAATAACGCATCGCTGAACGAATACCTCAGATCCTTGTTAAGCAGTAACGGCATCGAGGTGTCTCTCTACGAAGGGCAAACCCCGGATGCGGACGACATGCTGATTGCGGATGACCCGCCGGAGCAGCCGTGGCAGGGCAGGGGCGCGGTGATCTTCTGCCGACGTCATATCGGCATACCCGTTGAGCGCGCGCCCGGCGAGTGGGTGCACAGCGTGGCTACGCCGCACGAACTGTTAGCCTTGCTGGCGCGCATTTACAGCATCCAACTGGACGACGGGGATAACGCATCGGCGCTGCCTTCTCCTGAGTCGCTGGCCTCGCTGAATGACGACATGATGATCCTGGTGGTGGACGACCATCCGATTAACCGTCGCCTTCTGGCTGACCAACTCGGCTCGCTGGGGTATCAGTGCAAAACGGCGAACGATGGCGTCGATGCGCTTAACGTTCTCAGCAAAAACCATATTGATATCGTGCTGAGCGACGTGAACATGCCGAATATGGACGGGTATCGCCTGACGCAGCGCATTCGTCAACTTGGCCTGACGCTGCCAGTGGTAGGCGTGACGGCAAACGCCCTGGCGGAAGAGAAACAGCGCTGTCTTGAGTCGGGTATGGACAGCTGCCTGTCAAAACCGGTAACGCTGGACGTGCTGAAGCAGACGTTGTCGGTGTATGCAGACAGGGTCAGAAAAACGAGAGTATAAAAAAGGCCCGTAAGGGCCTTTTTAATTGCCCGGCGGCGCTGCGCTTGCGCGGGCCTACGGGGTCTGTGTGCCGGGTAAGCGCGAGCGCCACCCGGCACAGGCAGCGGAGATCAATCCTTGTCCGACGCGCTCAGCGTGACGGAAGAGAGATAGTTCAGGAGAGCGATATCGTTATCCACACCCAGCTTCATCATCGCGGATTTTTTCTGGCTACTGATGGTTTTAATGCTGCGGTTCAGCTTCTTGGCAATCTCGGTGACCAGGAAACCTTCAGCGAACAGACGCAGAACTTCACTCTCTTTCGGTGACAGGCGTTTGTCACCGTAGCCACCCGCGCTGATTTTCTCCAGCAGACGGGAGACGCTCTCAGGGGTGAACTTCTTGCCTTTCTGCAGCGCGGCGAGCGCTTTCGGCAGGTCGGTAGGCGCACCTTGCTTCAGCACAATCCCTTCAATATCCAGATCCAACACCGCGCTCAGGATAGCCGGGTTGTTGTTCATGGTCAGAACGATGATCGAGATGTCAGGGAAGTGACGTTTAATATATTTGATGAGCGTAATCCCATCACCGTATTTGTCCCCAGGCATGGAGAGATCGGTGATGAGGACGTGTGCATCAAGCTTTGGGAGGTTATTGATCAGTGCTGTAGAGTCTTCAAATTCACCGACTACATTCACCCACTCGATCTGTTCAAGCGATTTGCGAATACCGAACAGTACAATCGGATGGTCATCGGCAATAATTACGTTCATATTGTTCATGTATAAGGCTACCTTGCTACAGCAAGCTTTTGACGTAGGCGTCAATGTCGCTGATATAATTTTCAATGCCAGAGGCATCTTTCTCACGAATTAGATGTTCCAGCGTTTCACATAACTGCTTGCCGGGAACCAGATTAAGCATGGCAAACACGCCTTTAAGCCGGTGTGCTGTCTGCGCCAGCGCTGCAAAATCATTCGCAGCGGACTCAGTATACAACCGCTTAACATCATCTGGTACTGTATCAACAAACAGTGAATAGTATCCGCTGGCATGGAGTTCGGCATTTTCATCACCGCCCAACGGGGACTCCAGGATATCTTCCTGCGCCAGCTGCTCCTCGATCAGTTGTAGTACAGCCTCCTGCATCGCATTGCTCATGTTAAAGTTGACGCGCATCTGCCCAGGGCCGATTTTTCGCACGCCTGGCTCATCATCGCTTAAAAGCAAGCCGGAGGCAGTAAGATTAGACGGATTATCAGTTAAAAACAGATCAAATTCTTGACTCGCGAGCCGTTCATCGGGGGTGATACAGCTTGCGCCCCAGTTTTCCAGCTGGCGAACCACGATATTGCGGATCTCGTTTGAGGTCACATCGACCATCACCACCACATCATCCAGCAGGCGTTCTTCATCTTCTTCCCGCGGGTTGGCGGTCATTTTTACGTGCAATGAATAGCGCGTGCCGAGAGATTCACGCGCCTTGATGTTCAGGTGCCCACCCAGCTTGCGCGCCAGCTGATCGCACAGCCAGAAGGTGAGGGCATTTGCCTTGCCGTAGCGGTCGCCCTGCGTATCGTTAAGGAACGGGAAGTGCAGGTTATCAATTTCACTCACGGTGACGCCTTCGCCGGTGTCGAGGATACGGAAGGTCAGACGATCGTCCGTTGACTCGTCGGTGCTGACCTCCAGGGTGATCTTGCCGATCTGCGTGGTGGTCACCGCGTACTGGATAAGCATTAACAGGATCCGGCGCAGGGCTTCGCGATCGCCGTGGCGTTTATCGTTAGCTGGTAAGTGGTTGTTGATGAGCAGTTGCAGACCCTTGCGCTTAATCACGGGCAGCACGTCAGGCACCACTTCATCAATCAGATCCTGAATAGAGAACAGGGACGGATTGCCTTTCCAGCTGTCGCTTTCCAGCATGTTCGCAAGCTGAATTTCATCTACCAGCTGCACCAGCGAGTCAGCCTGGCCTGCGAGCTGATGGCTTTCAGGCGTGCTCAGTTCGGCAGCCTTCGCGGCAAGCGTTTTTAACGGTTGCTTGAAGGCCTCGCCAATGTTTTGCATGAACGCGGCGCGCCCCTGCTGGTTTTTTTCATACAGCCTCTGCGCCTGCTTCAGCTTTTTATTCACCAGCACTTCGCGATCCTGATCGCGAATAACAAAAATCTGCGTGCGCGATGCCACCTGGCTGCGGAACTGGCGGATCTCGTAGAGTTCATTATTAATGGTGGCCTGGATCACCCCCTGATGCTGATCCGCCATGGTGGTAATGTTCTGCAGGTTCAGATGTGGCAGCAGGTGGTCGGCAATCTTGTTACTCATTACCGTGCGGTTAGCCTCCTGGTCGTGAACCAGCACACCCAACGGCAGCACGGAGACAATCTCTTCATTAAGGGCGCGCAATACGCGTAGCTCGTTACTTGTTCCAACGGAGACGGAAGAGGATTCCCCCTTCTGGCGGCCCGGCTGGAAACGGAAGGTGCTGTAGCCAAACAGCGCCAGCGCCAGCAGGCCAATGTTCAGGAGCAGCGGCAGCAGGATATTTTGCAGGGTGTCGAGCAGCAGCGTGCCGAAAGGAACCTGCCACACCAGACGCATGCCGGTTGAGTTCAGCGAGGAGGAAATTTCAATCTTCGAACCGTTAAAGGAGATCGAGACGCTCTCTGCCCCTTCTTTATCCGGCGGCGTGCGCATGTTTTGCGTGCTGTTGTCAGGATCCAGACGGAAGCTGTCCAGCGGCATATCCGGCGGGATCAGGTCATTAATGGGTAAGTCGAAGGCTACCACCGTCGCCAGATGCCCTGGCTGGTTAAAGGTGGTGCGCAAGGTAAAGTAATGCCCGTTTTGCCAGGCCAGCCGACGCAGGGAGGAGAAACTTTCACGCTCGTCCAGGGCGTTAGCCTGCTGGAGCATTTCCGCCCGGCGGGAATCAACGATGCTGCCAACGGTAGTCTCTTTAAAGCCGGAGGAGAGATCTTTAAGCGGCAACGTCGAGACCAGAATCATGCTGTTGTCCTGGCCGTTCAGGTAATACATAGACCACGGCACGGTCTCCGCACCCCAGAGGGTATCAAGATAGCTGGAAATGCGCTGGGTCATCTCCAGCGTGGCGCTGTCGTGCGAGCCGAAAATCAGGGCTTCTGTTTTACGCTGTGGTTTTTCGAGGTAATAAACGTCCTGCTTAAGACGCGTTTCCTGTAGTCCTTCGCCGGACGATGTGGCCGGGGCGGCGGCAATATTGTCGTAAATCTGCCACGTGGCGTAGCGCCAGGTATCGATACGCTTATGAATAGCGTGGGTGATATCGACGACCTGATAGCTTTTGTCCTTAAGCCAAGTATTCACCGCGCTTTGAATCATCACCCCCATCGTGACTAACAGCACAATGATCAACAGAAGAAAGAAACGGGTGATGCTCCCGGGAAGAAGGGAAAATTTGCTCGGGGCGGTAGTTTCAGTCTGACTCATTGATATGTTTAACCCGTGGTGGCTGCGCTTTAAGGGGATAGGGCAGTATAAAGGGTAATAACCGAATTTCCAGCGCCGTCATCGGTGAAGCAGGGACTTTTTATTGCCTGAATACCCTCATCGCATAAAGCTTAAAAGATGTACAACATCATGCTGAGTGTACAAATAAGTGGCGATAAGAGGGCGAAAATAGCACTAATAAACAAGAAATTAAAAATTTATGCCAGAATGGATATTTTAGAGGGGAAAATAATCGATTTAGTTAATAGTCGTTATAATTTCACGCGGGTAGCACAAGAAAATTATATTTACGTAAAGATAGGTAAAAAAAAACCGAATGCCTTGCATTCGGTCTAATCAGGGATAAACAGACATTCAAAGCTGAATGACGGTAATAAATAAAGTTAATGATGATAGCAAGAGTTATTTTAGTGAGGTTGTGCGATTTTGTTTTGTCTTTCAGTGCTGTAAAGAATTTTGAGTTAACCTGTTGATTTTATTATTGATATTTTTAAGCTTGATTATAAGTGCTCTATTTTTTCACTGTTTGTGCTTTGTAAAAGTTCCTCTTTATTTACAAATGGAAACATCTTTATGGAACAATGAAACATCTTCAAAGTTTTAGTATCATATTCCCATTGGATTATTCTGTAATTTTAAGGAGAATGAATCCGCCGACTGATTAAGAGGGTTGATCAGTAAGCAGTGGCAATAATAAGGCATATAACAGAGGGTTAATAAAATGAAAGTTAAAGTTCTTTCCCTCCTGGTACCAGCTCTGCTGGTAGCAGGCGCAGCAAATGCGGCTGAAATTTATAACAAAGACGGCAACAAATTAGATCTGTACGGCAAAGTAGATGGTCTGCACTATTTCTCTGATGACAAGAGCGCTGACGGCGACCAGACCTACATGCGTCTTGGCTTCAAAGGCGAAACTCAGGTTAACGACCAGCTGACCGGTTACGGCCAGTGGGAATACCAGATTCAGGGTAACACCGATGAAAGCGACAACCAGTCCTGGACGCGTGTGGCGTTCGCGGGTCTGAAATTCGCTGACGCGGGTTCTTTCGATTACGGTCGTAACTACGGCGTAATCTACGACGTGACCTCCTGGACCGACGTCCTGCCAGAGTTTGGCGGCGACACTTACGGCGCAGACAACTTCATGCAATCCCGTGCCAACGGCGTAGCAACCTACCGTAACCAGGACTTCTTCGGTCTGGTTGATGGCCTGAACTTTGCTCTGCAGTATCAGGGTAAAAACGGCAGCGTCAGCGGTGAAAACGATGCGGGTCGTAGCACCCTGAAACAGAACGGCGACGGTTACGGGGCATCCCTGTCCTACAACCTGGGCGAAGGCTTCAGCATCGGCGGTGCGATGTCCTCTTCCAAACGTACCTCTGACCAGAACAACACCGCAGCACTGGGTGATGGCGATCGCGCAGAAGTGTACACCGGTGGTCTGAAATACGACGCCAACAACATCTACCTGGCCGCGCAGTACTCTCAGACCTATAACGCAACCCGTTTCGGTAATTCCCAGAGCACCAGCGACATCTACGGTTTTGCGAACAAAGCGCAGAACTTCGAAGTGGTTGCTCAGTACCAGTTCGACTTCGGCCTGCGTCCATCCGTGGCGTACCTGCAGTCTAAAGGCAAAGACATCGAAGGTTACGGCGATCAGGATCTGCTGAAATATGTTGATGTTGGCGCGACTTACTACTTCAACAAAAACATGTCTACCTACGTTGATTACAAAATCAACCTCGTGGACGAAAACGAATTCACCCGTCAGGCGGGTATCGGTACTGATGATATCGTAGCGCTGGGTCTGGTTTACCAGTTCTAATCGCGTTTCAGTACGTTGAAGGGGCCTTTTGGCCCCTTTTTTCATGCAATGATTGGGGTCTTACAAATGCCCCCGTTTGGTGTACTCTTGCCGCCCTGGCATGAGGATAATAAGAATGGACATGACTTTTTTACGCGCCAGCTTTTTGGCTACGCTTTTACTTCTGACAGCATGCGACGCATCAACGCCTCCGGAAAAAACCACCGCGCCAGCGCCAACGGTTCTGGATGGTAAAACCATGGGCACCGTCTGGCGCGTCAGCGTGATGAACCTAGACAACGCGCGCGCCGACGAACTCCGCGAAAAAATCCAGTCGCAGCTGGATGCTGACGATCAGCTGCTGTCGACCTGGAAAAATGACTCCGCGCTGATGCGCTTCAATCTTTCCAGAAGCACCTCGCTGTGGCCAGTCAGTGAGGCGATGGCCGACATCGTGACCGAAGCAATGCGCGTGGGATACAAAACCAACGGCGCGATGGATGTCACCGTCGGGCCGCTGGTGAACCTCTGGGGCTTTGGCCCCACTAAACAGCCTGACACCACCCCCGACCAGGCGGCGATTGATGACGCCCGCGCCCGCACGGGGTTACAGCATCTGACGACGATCTATCAGTACGGTCAGCAGTATCTTCAGAAAGATATTCCCGATCTGTTTGTCGACCTTTCGACGGTAGGCGAGGGCTATGCAGCGGACCATCTTGCTAAGCTGATGGCGCAGGAAGGGATTTCACGGTATCTGGTTTCAGTGGGTGGTGCGCTGGTCAGCCGGGGCATGAACGCCAGCGGTGAACCGTGGCGGGTGGCGATCCAAAAGCCAACCGACCAGCAGAACGCGGTTCAGGCGATTGTGGATATCAACGGTCACGGCATCAGCACCTCCGGCAGCTACCGCAACTACTATGAACTTGACGGTAAACGGATTTCGCATGTGATCGACCCGCAGACGGGACGTCCAATCACGCATAACCTGGTCTCGGTCACGGTTATCGCCCCGACGGCGCTGGAGGCGGACGCCTGGGACACCGGGCTGATGGTGCTGGGTACCGAGAAAGCTAAAGAGGTAGTGCGTCAGGAAGGGCTGGCCGTTTACATGATCACCAAAGAGGCGGATGGATTCAAAACCTGGCATTCACCGCAGTTCGACAGCTTTCTGGTTAAGGAACAAAATTAAAAAGCAAGGTTGCGGGTTTTTCTTCGCTGGCGCTCGGGCAAGGTAGGGGTATGCTTGTAAGAGGAGCCGATGATGAAAAACCTGACCATGACCGATGATGAGCGCTGGCAGGCCGTGCTGGCCCGCGATCCGCTCGCCGATAACCAGTTTGTCTTTGCGGTAGAGACGACCGGCATTTTCTGCCGTCCTTCCTGCCGCGCCCGCCACGCGCTGCGTCAGAATGTTCGTTTTTATCCCGATGCAAAACGCGCTGCGCAGGCTGGCTTTCGTCCCTGCAAGCGCTGCATGCCGGACAAACCCGATCCGCAGGCGCAAAAGCTGCAAAAAATTGAGCTGGCCTGCCGTCTGCTCGAGCAGGATCCGGCCCTGAGTCTGGAGGCGCTGGCCCGGCAGGTTGCCGTCAGCCCGTTCCATTTCCATCGTCTGTTTAAATCCGTGACCGGCATGTGTAGGCGCGAAAATTGTTTGATACTGATTTGAATTGGATTTGATTCACGATGATACCCCACCGGGGCATATCAAATACCTTTCAAATCAGCGCAATTTTCAACCTATCAAACCATCACTAACCTTCCTTGCTTCTTTCCTCTGTACTGCCCGATCCCATAGATTTGGTGTGCGTCGCACTACAGGCCTGTAGGTTTCTTAGTCGCTTAGAAGGAATTGACCATGAACTGTACCGCTGAAAACGAATTTGCACTCATTTGTAGGAAATTCTGCACTAACATTTATGCCATTAACGAGTGCAAATATCTTACAAATGGAATAAGAAATGACTGAATAATCATCACGCATGCCTTTGCAACACCTGATGATTTCAATCCCAGAAGTTGGTAATTCTATGTCCTTATCAGTATCGATCTGTTTTGCCGATCAATTGCGGTTAATCTATCACCAAATTCTATTAATTTGATTTAGATCGCGAACTTCAACGAGATTTTTTTGCACAGTTTAAGAACCACCAGTTTGGGTGGGGTACTTGTTCTAAGGTTTAGACATTTATGGAAAATGAACTCATTTCTCACAGGCTGCAGGGCGACATCCTCAGAGCCTTGTCCGTTTTTCATCCGTATGCGCCTACGGGTAAGCAATATTTCAATTGCTTCGGCGAACGCGATGAGTTCCAGATGGTGATAAACGTCATGTCATTGATAGCAAAAGGCCTTGTATCTCGCCGAGCTGTTATAGATGTAAAGGGATGCGCAACGTTGAACCTTTGTCACCTGAGGTTGACCCAGAAAGGTTTTTCTTATGCTTTAACACATTGAAGGTGTTAGCCATTGTTCATATTTAATATGAGCTTCAGGCCAGCCGGATTTAAAAGGAAACTACGACATGAATAAACTTTTATCTCTTGAATTACAGAAGGACATCCTTGATGCCCTTCTAGTCTTTCATCCTCATCGTATGACGGCAGACCAATATTTTGAGTGCTTTGGTGATTGTGATGAGTTTCAGATGCTTGCGAACGTGGATGCCCTTATAGGCCAGGGATTGATAGACGATACCGCAATTCATGTTTGTGATGGAGAAAAATTCATTTCTTTAGGGCAGTTGAAGCTAAGCAAAATTGCACTACAAAAAGCCAGAACTACCTGATTTATCTGGCATGGCTGTGACATCCTACGTCCTGAGTTCATCAGCGCCAGACTTATCTGGCGCTGACTATGTAACCGTAAGATAGTTTGATACAGATTTGAACGGATTTGATTCACAGTGAAGCCCCTAACGCTATTTCTGCGTAACCTCATGAGAAAGTAGCAAAAAAGTTAGCCACATAGTATGTAAGGCTATACAATCTGCGCTTTACATAGGTTAACAAACGAACAACACATGGCAGAAAAGAAAAACGGTACGCTTAACTCAATTCAGATCCTGCGCGGCATAGCCGCTGTTGCGGTCATGCTGGTTCACCATCAGGCGTTTATACCATTACCCGCAAATGCTCCGTTCGGGAAGATAATACCTGGTGGCTCCTGGGGAGTAGACCTGTTCTTCCTGATTAGTGGGTTTATTGCGGCTTATACGGTATCGCCGAGTAGTATTGGTACAAGAGCGGGGGCAAACTACCTGTTGCGCCGACTAATCAGGATACTTCCTCTTTATTACATATTAACGATGCTGAGTTTTGGTTCGGATGCCACAGCCTGGTTGCACAGTCTGAAGTCGATGCTATTTATCCCTATTGGTGGTGACAATGGCCCGGCCTATGGGGGCGCACAAATCGGCCAGGGATGGACGTTAAACTACGAGATGTATTTCTATCTGGTAGTTACTGTTTCCTTTGTTTTTGGTAAATACAAATGGCTATTTTCCATAACGCTGATAAGTAGCGTTATAGGCTTACCCCTTATGCTGAACTCCTTGCCAGAAAACTATTTAATTTATGGATTTTCATTCCCGTATACTTACTTTTCAATGATAACTCACCCTATCGTTTTTGAGTTTCTTGCCGGTTCTCTGCTGGGGATGTATTACCCTCGAATGCGGGTAATTACAAGGCAAAGCGAAACATGCCTGTACTTCTGTTTTATAGGGATTTTCCTCTACAACGTCTATGCCCCACATTGGGTCGGGCATGGCCTTCAGGGTTGGGGGTTCCCTTGTCTCTTGCTGTTAGTAGCCATGTTGAAACTCGAAAAAAGCGGCTTCCGGTTCAACAATCGTGCGCTGCTTCATTTGGGGGCATGTTCATATTCAATTTATCTTTTACATGAAAATATTAAGAACATTTTCATTAAGATTGCAAAACATGCCGCACACTTATTTGTAATGCCTGACATACTGATATTGGTTTTATCCCTAGCCACAACGTTTATTGTCGCACACTATACACACAGGATTATTGAGGTAAGATTATCAGACTGGCTTAAAACGCGGTTATTGCAAAAAAGGTTAACGGGCGGAGCCAGTGTCACCCCTCCCTTATAGATATGAAACCAGCAAACAAAATACAGCAATCCAAACGTGCCGCATTCGGCACATTTGACTGTTCAGGCTTCTTTTGCTGCCGCTGTTTTTGCCTCAGCAGCCTGGTCAATCTTTTTACGAATATAAGCCCGAATGGTTTTATAGCCACCAGCAATCAGATAGAGCGCACAAACAGCAGTGCAACCATAAAGTAATACAGTCTGAATCAACGTCATTTCTTACTCCTTTGTTTATTTTTAAGCAAAAGGGAAGTGTCCCCTCCTGTCAATATCGGTTTTATTGTTCTGGTTTTTCCGGCCACTCTGGCTTGCTGAGGTCGACATTTTTCAGCACCTCGATATAGTTGAGCCAGGTCTGTAACTTGGCTTTGTTAGTTTCAGAGAGTGACCCCAACATAAGTGCGGTCTGCCATTCGCCGATAACCTGGCGGGCTTCAGTGATTAACTGGCTTTGTTTGGCTGTTGCCTCTGCCAGTAGTGCATCTTTTTCCGCTTCCTCATCCTTGATCCAGGCTTTCCCGTCCCACTTCTCATACTTCCCTAAGGGAGCTGTCGTCACCACGTTCTCCGGCAGCGGCCCCAGCTCCTCAATGACAGTTGATGCCCCGGAGGCAGTATCATAAACGGTGACGCCGCGATGGTCTTCGATGAGCGACCACGCCTGCTTCGCTTCATCAAAAATAGCGACATGGTCGACAGGAATCGCCGGTGGCGCTATTTCGGTACAGTTGGCGGGTAATCCTGTATGTGGTGCAATATACGCATCACCGGCACCGATAAATTCATTAGTGTCAGCACGCAAATTAAAAACTTTGATGGTTTGTGCGTTGTCGGACATTTTAAAAGTCATGCTAGCCTCACAATATAATTAAATGCGATGTTTTTAACGGTGTTTTCCGCATTACCGGCTGCGGCGACCGTAATAGTATGACCGTGTGCTCCCATAACGATAGCGTGAGTATGTGCACCAATGGCTACCGTATGGGTATGGGCACCAAGCACAATGTTATGAGTATGTGCGCCTATAGCAACGGTATGTGTGTGCGCACCAGCTGATGTAGTCGCTCGTGGCCCCTTTTTATCTCCAGCTCCGTCAGGGCCAGCTGCACCTGCAACATAGTTATCGTTGTAATTATGTGTATGAGCACCAGCACTGTTTGTTGTCTTTGTCCCGTAATCAAAAGATGTTGTGGCCTTAGTCCCCAAATTCGTACTTGATGTGGTTTTCGTACCATAATCAAAAGCGGATGAGGTCTTGGTGCCGAGGTCAGTATTTGACGCCGTCGCAGTATGCGCGTGTGACTTGATGCCATCGGCCTCAAGGCTCAGTAAGGCACGCCCATCAGGCGCACCTTTAATGGTTTGTCCGCGCATATCAGGCAGCTTACCGGACGGATAGGCCGCAGCGGTTTTCGGGTATTTGGCGGTGTCAAACGTCTGCCCTTGCATGATGGCGTATCCGTCAGGTGGCGTGGTTGTTGGCCATGCCAGCGGTGTGCCAACGGGGACAGCCACAGACGCAGCGGTGGCCGCAATCGCCGTAGCAATGGCTTTTATTGCCGTCACCAGCTGGTTATTCTTCGACGGGTCAGGCGTCATTTTAGCTTCAGCCAGAATATTTTTACTCTCGGTCTGAACATCAATAATACCGCCCTGAAGCGCGTTCATGATTTTCGCGTAAACGATGGTGCCTTCCGCGCCGGTTGACGGGTCGCCATCGTGAAATAATCCATCGTCGGTATCAACCGGCTCGATAATATCTTTCATTACGTTTTATTCTCCACGTAATTAAATACAACCTGTGTATGAGCAGGTTTTAAATCGCGGAATATGCTCTCCAGCATATTCTGGCCAAATGACATCAGGCGCTCACCCGTAGCCGAACTGCCGCAGCGGAAGCGGTAAATCGGCACCTGACCATCCTGAATATTCACAATCCACACCCAGACAATTTCCGGTATCCACAGACGGTCACCGCAACGGTTACGGCCACAGCGGAACGGCTCCGGCTCGTCGATGGTGACGTCATAGCCCAGCGACTTTGCCAGGCGGATAAAGTAGCTGCGGCTCAGCCCTCCGGTTTCGTTCAGCTTCGCCATAATCTGCTGGCGACGGGCCTGAATGGTCATGCCGTTGCTCACTGAAAGCCCCAGCACGCGCTCCCAGTCCGACAGCAGCGCCACAGCGGTAAAGGGCGTCACGCCGTTCAGCACCTCCTGAGCGCTGCGCTCGACATTGGCCAGCATATTCCCCTCGGCCTGCAGTTCAGCGTTCAGCCGCTTACCATCGCGTGCATAGCCATCGGGTAGCAGCAGGTACAACAGTTCGCGCCAGTCGTTCCCGGTCATTTGAGTTCATCCACGGTGATGGTGCCCGGACGTATCCACTGCACGGTCTTCTCGCTGACCTCCGGCACGACGTTACCGGTCGGCGCGGTCAGCTCGTAGTCCACCACGCCGGTAATATCGGAGATAAGCGCTCCCATCTGGGTTCTGACCGCAATCTCACCCGGAGCCAGACGGCTGAAGTAGTCCGTCAGCACCTGGGTTATCTGCGTCCTGGCCTCATCAAGCGACAGCCCGTCGAGGCTGACTTTGACTGAGATATCGGTACTCACCGGCTCCGGGGCCATCACCAGCGTGTCTTTCGCCGTTACCGGGCGCTGGTCGTCGATATGGGCCTGCACCGCCTTGAGAGTCTCGTCGGACGGCAGGCCGCCGCTGGCGGTAATCACCACGTCCACCGTGCCATAGCCCCGGCGCAGGGGGTAAACATACGCCTCTGATACGCCGCTGACCTCCATCGCCCAGCGGCGGTAGTCGTATTTGTTGCCCCCGGCTGGCGGGCGGCGCATCAGCTCCAGCAGGCGGGAGAGCAGCGAGTCGTCGCTCTCGGCATCCGTGCCACCGCGCATGGTCTTAATCGTTACCGCACTGTCGATACCCTGCGGGGCACTGAGCAGCGTGGCAGCGGTGTTGTCACTGAGGTTGCCCACGACGCCAGGAGTCATGGCGCTGGCGCTCACGGTAACGGTGCCTTTATCGCTGAGCGTGGCCTCTGCCGTGGTCTGGTACAGGACATTGCCGCCGCGCGGACGGAACTGCAGACCGCTGGCCACCTTCAGGCCCGCAGAGCCGGTGAGCGTGACCTGACCGCTTGCTGCGCTGGCGGGTTTAGGGGAAAGACCACGTGAGCGGGCATGCATTACCAGCCAGTCATGATCGGCGGTGTCGGGAAATATCTGGCGCAGTATCCAGCTCTGGTCGTTGTACAGACCCTGCGCCACGCCGGAGACGGCGTTCGCCCGGATGGCGTAATCACTGTCACCGGAGACGTCCGCATCCGGGAGCTGGTTGCGGATATCCCGTAGCTGTTGTTGAGTAATGTCGGCGAGTGCCGGTACGCTGCGAGCCATAATTCCCCGTTTAAACCACTTTGACCGGATGCCTGAAGGTCAGCACATCCCCGCCCGCGCTGGTGACCGTGATGGAAAGCCACAGCCAGCCGGTTTCCGGCGAGGAGACGTCCACATTCACAGCGGTTGCCCTTTTGTCATCAATCAGCGGCTGCAGCGCCTGTTCGGCATACTGGCGGGCCAGCGTGCGGGTCTGCGGCGTATCCTTCGCGCGGGCCAGTTCGTGCAGGCGAGACCCCATCTGCGGGTCAGCCCAGTAAGTGCCCTTGCGGATGCGCAGACGCAGCCAGACCGCGTTATGCAGGTCGGTACAGCGTTTTCCGGTGTAATCGCCGGTAGTTTGATCGATATAGGCGTCCATAGCGGGCAGAATGCCGCAGGGGCGGTCAGGCAGGAAGGTACGGGGGTGAAGCGGCTAAGTCCGGGGCGATGCTGCCCCGGCAATAATCCTAGTTGCGTGGTTTACCTGACGGGCCATCCGGGGTGTCGTGGATATGCGTCCCAATCTGCACACCGTTGATGGTGACCGCAACCGAGGTGATGGTGCCGCCCGTATGGCTGATATTACCCTCAAACGAGGCCGTCACGCCACCTTCAGCGCCTTTAATGACCATACCGCCGTTGCCGCTGATAAGCCCCTGTACGGTCAGCTTCTCCGAGGTACTCAGCTCCGGCGTGGTGAACGCTGCAGACTCCGAGGCGTTAACCTTCATGCGCTTGCAGTTCAGCTCCCAGTCGTCGCAGGTGACAGCAATGATGCGGTTACGTTTCAGGACGATGCTGGCTCCCTCATCGGTATAGATGGCCACCTCGCCGGACTCCAGCCCCTGCAGACGGTAGCTGCTGTGTTCGGTGGCAATCACGATCCCGTGACTGGTTCGTCCGCCCAGCGGCAGCACAATCGCCATCGCACCCTCTGGCGGTACGGTGGTGAAACCGTACTGCTGGAACATCTCAATGCCTTCCAGCCCTTCAGGGGCCAGTCCGGCCACCTGCGCGGTCTGTACGCCCCCCGTGGTGGTGATACGGGTCAGCACGCCACGAAAGGCCAGACGTATGCCGCTGAGCGCCTTACGGATGCGTTTATCTACCAGTCCAGAAAAATCAGGCATTGTCGACCTGCTCCCATGTTGTCCACAGTCCCTTGTCTTTTTTGCCGCGCCGGTGTCCCTTGCGATGGCCGGACTTCGGATATGCATCCGGCAGCCAGATACCGTCCTCACGCAGCAGTAGCGAGGTTTCCTGCCGCTGGCCACGACCGCCCCGGAAGGTGCGGCGCATGATGAAGTAAACGTCGTCGACTCCATGGACGTCGCTTTTAACGTAAACCCGCTGGCCCGGCGCCCACAGCGTGCCGTTCGCGGTGGTGAAGCCCCGCAGGGTGGCCGAGAGCGCAAAACCGTTCAGCCTGGCATCTGCCTGCAGCTTACGGGCGCGAAACTGCACCTCTTCATCGCTCTGTGAGTCACCCTCTACCACGATGCGCGGGCGGTAGAGCGTCATGGTGGTATCTTTCACCGTGCATTTGCGGTTGGCCTTGCCGTCTTCATGCCCGGTGCCGTGACCCTGCGCCAGTACTGTGGTCTGAGAGTATCGCCCGCTCATATCGGTACGCTTGCCCAGCCTGAGCAGGTTATTGTTCTGCCCGTTACGGTGCATGATGAGCGTGTCCACCGGCGTGGCACTGTAGTCCGGCCCGCCGATAATCAGCGTGCCGTCCGGGGCCATCCACGGCCACAGGCCACTCATTTCAGCGACGCGCTTCAGGGCGTCCCACGCGCTGTCTCCCGGCTCGATGCTGACCTTCTTCACGCTGCCGGGGGTCTCAGCCTGCATGCGGATAGTGGTCACGCCCAGCGGCTTAATCACCTGCGAGATAACCTCCTGCAGCGTCATTTCCTGTGCGGTAAAAATGGGGGCCGAACAGTCAACCAGTACCGCCGCTGCGTCGCGCCCGGTCAGCTCCAGCATATGCTGGCCACGGCTCACGTCGTGACTCAGCTCATCAATCATGCCGGTCATTATGGTGCTGTCGCCGTAGCGCAGCTCAGCTCTGGCTCCGGCCTCCACGTTCGCGGGCAACACCGGCTCGGCGGTGCCGACCGACAACTGCCAGCCGCCCGCAGGAGTCAGCAGGTCGGAATCCACCTCAAAGCGCTCCCAGTCGTCGTGCGACCGCCCCCCGATACGCAGCGTCAGGCGCTGCTCATCTTGCCCAGGCATACAGCACATCCCCCGGATTCAGGTTATTTGACTCGCGCAATGATGGATTAAGGCGGGCCAGCTGCGTGGCGCGGGACGCGTCGCCGTACCACTCAAATGCCAGCAGGGGCAGATTACAGCGGCGCGTCACCTGACGCTGCACCAACGGCGGCAACGCCAGAATCAACCCGCGAGCCTGCTCCTGGAGGTGCCAGGCGCTTTCCTGCAGCGCGGCAATGATGGCCTGATCCTGACGGGTGTCCGGCGTACCGGCCTGCTCGCGAACGGCAGTGGCCATACGCGCCGAGACGGACGCCCGCTGGGCCGCTATCGCCTCCACAATCAGGGTGCGCACATCGCCGGTAATGCGCTCAATATCGTTGGAGGACAGCGTCGGGGAGGCGTTCTCATTCACAAAGATATCGCTGGCCGTGTCGGTCATTTCGCTCACGGCCACCAGTCGGATGGCCTGGTTGATCATCTCCGTATCGCTCTGCGGCATCACGCTGGCGCGGCGTAGCGTGGAAGCGAATACGCTGCCGGAGGACATGGTTTGCTGCGAGGTGGTGCGCTGAGCCGGTAACGTCAGCATGGTGTCCTTCAGCCCGGTCAGGGCGTTCCAGTCCGACAGGCGGGAAGCCTCGCTCAGCGACAGCCGGTCAGTGAATGCACCGGTCAGGTGCTTCAGGTCGGAGATAAAGGCGGTCGGGTAGTCCAGATAGTCGAGGGCGCTGCCGATGGTGGACTGCACCTCGTTTGCCAGGGCGTTTACCACGTACTCGGCTGAGGCGATGATATTGGTGACGCGGGCGATATCCTGCTGAATATCGCGAAGCCGGTCCATTGCGTCCCCGAACCAGCCGATCGCGCTGTCGAAAATACTGTCGCCGTCTGCCTCGTAATGGGTGGTGGCGAACAGCGCATCGGGCTTACCGCTCTCCACAAAGACCAGATCGACGGTGACTGCGTTAACCGGCTCCACCTCATGGAATACTCCGGCCTCCAGAAACTGCACGTCCGGCACCGAGCCGTATACCGGGTGAACCAGCTCGCCGGTGCCCGCCGTTTTAAGGGCGTTTAAAAAGGCTTTAAGCTGCGTCTGGTAGCGGTTGCCCCAGAAGATAGCCTGCAGGCGGAAGTTCACCGCCTTCAGCCCCTGGTCTTCCACCTCTTCGCCGTCCCGGTACGGGTAAGCGTAGGACACGGTGTCCTTTGCCAGCGTGTCGCGGGTAAACAGACAGTCAAACTCCACGCCCCGGAACGAGGCGGGCATCAGCAGGTCAACGCCCAGAGCTGCGGCAATGTCGTTGATGGTCTCAGCCATTATTTTCTCCTTGATTCCACGTCCACACGGCGCAGCACTGTTTCGGTGACTTCGCGGCTGTCGAGGTAGATATTGGCCACAATTGGTTGCTGTGGCCCCTGTGGGGCGTAAGGCGCAGATGCGCCTGCTGCGGCAGGTTTGGCGGTATTGTTCTGCGAGAAAAAGCTTTTGATTTCATCAAAGGCATCCAGAAAGCCAACCGGCTTAGGCATGTTGTCCGGGATGTTGTAGCCGTCTGCTTTCAGCCGCTTAACCTTATCATCACCGCGCTCCAGGAACTGATCGTAAAACTGGCCCGCAGCCATGTAGCCTTCAGCCAGTGGTGCACGGACGACCTTGCCCAGCAGGCTTCCGCCTTTACTGAGCAGGCCTCCGCTTTTTGCAGCTGTTTCGGCGGCTTCTTCAGCTACGGCTGAGCCACCACCCCGTAGACGTTTCCACAGCTTCTGCCCGCCCGCCAGCGCCAGTGCCCCCAGCCCGGCACCACCTGCGGCCCCGATGCCCTGAATGGCGGAATAAGCCCCGCTGATCGCGGTGGTCAGTTTGGGAAATTCTTTCGCCAGCTCAGCCGCTTTATCAGCCGCCTCCCCAACCCACTTAGTGAAAGGAGAGGCAGTATCATTGGACGAAAAGGCCGCTTCGTTTTTGGCTTTGTTGACCTGAAATGCCGGGCTGTCCTTCACCAGCTCAAAGTCAAGGTCGGCTGAGGTTTTCCCGGCAGGCATATCAAACTGCTCGTTACCTTCCCCGACCAGCTTGTGGTAGTAGTCCTTGTTACGCTCCCAGTTCAGGAAGCCCATACGGGAATATTCATTGGTGAAGATTCTCCCCACGTTCTGGCCGTGAATCTGGTCGCGTCGTGCCTCCAGCTGCGCTCTGGCCTCTCCTGGAGCCGTCCGGGCAATCTGCTTATTCAGGTCCACGAACTGAGGATCGTGCTCATCCATGCTGCGAATGGCCCGGTCGACAGTATCCAGCGGGGTCAGCCTCTTCGCCGCGTCAGCACGCATCAGCGCACGAATATCAAGGCCGCGCTTGCCGACTTTGATTTGCTTGAAATTGTTGGCCAGTGTCGGTGAAGACAGCTCAGAGAGCAGGTTGGTGGTGAACGTCGCTGCTTCTTCAGGGGAGCCAGCACCGCGTGCAGCCGCCTCAAAAAGTGCAGCAACCTGTGAGAAGCCGGTGCGACCGTGCAGGCCAATGGACTTGGCAGACTCCAGCGCCTTTGGCATCTCTTTGGCCAGCAGTGGCACATCCACCATGCCGTTCTGCGCCATTGTGGTGGTGACACTGAGGCCTGCTCGCGCATCCTTTTCGTTAAGCCCAAAGTTAAACGCGCTGGACTGAAGGCTGGCGACAGAGGCCGCATCGGTTTCGGTTGCGGTGGCGTTCTTCATGACGCCAGGCAACGCCCGATAGGCCTGTTCTCTGGTCATGGTGCCGGAGCGGAGCATCACCTCCAGACCATGAAAAGCGCCATTGATATCGCCGCCACCGTCACGCAACGCGGCTTTGATCGCACTGTCGATATCTGCCATCCCCGACTGTCGTCCGGCCAGATTGTCATGCTTGTAGGCGAAGTTGGCCACCTTGCGCAGTTCGGAATCGTACTCCATCTGATTCTCGATGGGCTTGCGCATCACCATTGCACCGGCAACCAGACCGCCCCCGATAGCGCCCACGGTTTTGCCCACGCGGGCAAGGCGCTGATAGCTGCGTTCCGTCTCGCCCAGCTCGCGTCTGAGCCTGGCAACGGTCGCCTGCGTCTGGTTCCATACGCGGGTCTGTTCGCTGGCGCTCATGGTGCCGCTGCGGGAGAGACGGTTGTACGCGGCCAGCGTCTGGTTAATCTCGCGGCGGATGGACTGCTCGGAGCGAATACCCAGCGTTTCGCGGGCCTGCGCCTGTCGGCGGTACTCCTGCAGGGCCGGGTTCATCTTCTCCTGTACACGCAGCGTCTCGCCCATCTCCTGTCGCAGACGGGAGACCGTTGACTGCATGCGCTGGTAAGCCCGTTCCTGCTCCCTGACCGACAGAACGCCGCTACGCTCAAGTCGGTTATAGGCCGCGACCGTGCGGCTGATTTCCCGCTGGATGTTATGCTCTGAACGGATACCCAGCGACTCACGGGCGCTGGACATGCGGCGGAACTCTTCGGATAACGACCGGATTTTGGGCGTGGCGTTATCCTGCACGCCAAATTTAATCTGAGTATCAAAATCACGGGCCACGGGGCAGTCCTCTTAGCGGGAAGCAGCGCTGCGTGCCCTTTTACGGGGGCGACGCAGGCTGATAACGGTGCGGTTTTTCTGCCAGGCTTTGGGGTTTTCCCGGCGGGTGATGGCATCCAGCCATCCGGCCAGCTCTACAGCGCTGGCGCGTCGGATTTGCTCTTCTGTGATGCCGTATCGTCCGAGCCGGATGACTGTGTACCGGTATTCGGTAAAGCGCTGCTCATGGATTTGAGCTTTTTTTTCACCTCATCGCGCAGGGTGCGCAGGTAGGCATAATCCTCAGAGACCAGATTGTCGCAGAGCAACTGATAGGTAATGCTCTCAGCGGGAATGTCGCCAATCTTCGTCAGCGTGCGGGCCAGCACAGCAATCGGCACGCCAGCGTCAGAGACGCCGTCTTCAATCACGGCAATCTCGTCTCCGACCGTTGCCAGACCCAGTTCCACGTCCTGGTGGAGCTTGCCATCAAACAGAATGCCAACCGGCAGTGAACCTGTGCAGGTAATGTTCCCGGACATCATTATTCCTCAATTTTGTTAAGTGCAAAGGCGGTGATGTTGATACGCGCCTCGTTATCCACGGTGTACTGCTCACCGACCTGCGTGACAAACACGTCCTGATAGGTGGTGCGTTTGCCGCTGCCGAGCGGCGTCTGGGTCAGTTTTGCCCCGGCAATCTGCGCCCAGTTGACGGTGGTATCCTTTGGCACCACTGCCGTGATGGCCAGCTCCCACGTGGCGATACCCTGGGTATAACCTTTCGCGCGGCCAGTGCTGTTCATGGTCTTGACCAGCTTTTTCCCGGTTGTCTCGGTGGGGTTGAAGTCAGTGACTTCAACCTCCACGCTGTTAACGTCCAGGACAATCGAGCCTACGTATTCAAGGGCCATTGTCGTCTCCTTACATCAGATAAATGACGGCGGCGAACACATGCAGACCCCGCACGATTGCTGCCGGAATGGTGGCCTCCGCCCGCGTGTCGTCCTGAAGGCTGCGGGTGACGGTAAGCTGGTCTTTAAGCGCGTCGACGTTCTCCACAATCTCCAGCTGCTCCAGCGAATACAGCACATCAAGCAGTTCGGAGCGGATACGCGCAAGCCGGGCGTCCGTGAGCTTTTCTCGCGGGAAACGCTGGGTATAGCGGGTACGGCATGCCAGACGCACATAGTCGAGCGAGCGGATAATGGTGATATCCATAAGCGACCGGTCGGTCACGCCCGCAGCATTCTTCACATAAGTGCTGACCGCGCGCACGATACGCACCACGCTGCCGTCCACCTCAAACGGCGTCAGGCCGTTCATCAGGGCATTTTCCTGCTCGGTACGTCCCGGCCAGTTGTCCTGCGGCGTGATATCCAGCCCCGGTAAAGTCAGGGTGTTCAGCGGGCGGGCCGGATCGGATTCACTGGCCATCACCGCACCATAAATTGCCGCCAGCTCGCCGTTCGGCAGTGCCGAACCAGCATGCCAGCCGCAGGTAATACGCGGGGCGTTGACCTTGCTGGTCAGCGTAGTGCCGCTGGCAAGCGTCCCGTTCCAGCCGGTAACACCTACAGCCCCGCGCTGCTCAAGCGGCCCGGAGACGTTATCCAGATGCGCGGACAGCTTCGCCAGCGCATCATCATTAGTGTAAGGCAGCATAATCATCGTATGACCCGCCGCCCAGACCGCGCTGAAGGCCGCGTCCAGAGACGGGTCACCCTGACCACCGCTCATCGGAGCCATCTCCAGTGTCAGTCCGCTGGCCGTACTGGTTGCCGTGATCGCAATCTCATTGCCACATGTGCCTTTGTTCACTGCCGTAAAATTAAGGATCGGCGTAGCAGGGTCATCCTCGCCCGCTGGAGGAATAACACCGGTCTGGGCCGTGACGGGCAGACTCTGGTCAGCAGCGACTGCCGCCTCCAGGGCTTTGTAAATATCATCCGGGGTATCACCGCTGGCGACTGCCACATTGATTGATGTGCCGCAGACAGACAGGCGTACCTGCCCGGAGCCGGTGGCCTTTCCGCTGATTGTCAGTTTGGTATTGGCCGCCTGTGCGCCTTCAGCATCATCCAGCCCGACTACCGTCAGCTGAATGTACTGGTTTGCCTTGATCGCCGCGCGGGCCATACGATGCGCCTGTGAGCCACGCCCGAAGTACAGCGCCGCCTCATCGTCACTGAAGACATTCACCGGCGTGAGGACTTCAGCAGCCGTTGTCTGCGTCAGACGCTGGGCAATAATCAGCAGCTTCTGGTCGTTGGTGGCCAGCGCACGTGAGGCCAGCGTGGTGTTGAACGCGAAATAAGCGCCGGGCTTATAAATCGGGTTCGGAATAGTTGTAATATCCATAGTCATTTATCCGCCTTAGCTGCCGGAGCAGCAGGTTTAACTGCGGTTATATCGGACGGTTTTGCGTCAGCGGCCTCAGTTTCAGCGGGTTTAGCTGGCCCGGCATACGGCAACAGATCGCCATCCCGGAGACGGCGCTGCCAGTAGGCCGTCTCCGGTACGTTCACAGCCTCTTTGTCCGTGATGTAACGGTCAGGACGGCCTTCCACCGGCACCTGAATACCCTGGCGGGCAATTACCTTAATCATCGTTGTCAGTCCTGTTGTGCATGATATCTTCGGCGACCGGGTCAGCAACGCCGGGCTGGAAGTAGGCCATGCGGGTGCTTTCATGCCACGGCAGCGGTTTTTCGATGCGCCCCTTCCAGCGAACAAAGTCAGCGTCGTCATCGGTCGGCAGCTCCGGTGCAGGCCAGTGGCCGTTATCCAGTGCATCCTCCATCCACTGCGTGCTGAATACGCACTCGTAGACCGCCACGCCTTTTTCGTTAAACGCCTGCCCGGCTACGGGGCGCACGCCTTCAGGCTTCAGATAATCAATCTTCAGCCCCAAATCCTGCCCGGTGAGCAGGCGTCGCACGCTGCGAATGAGGCGATAGCATCCCGGCTCTTCAGTCCCCGGCCCGCCGTGGCGGAGCGCCTCATTGCTGCGCAGGTTGTAATCCACGACAAAGACGCTGAAGCGACCGGTGACGAGGAAGCGGCGGCGGGAGGTGTCATGTGCCCGGCTGTTAGTGATGCCTGAAAACACCACGCACACGCCGGGGAGCTGCCGCAGGGCAGCGCCGATGTCTGTGGCCAGCACGTTCCATGTCACTACAGGGTTGTTGACCATCCGGCCCAGCCCCTGCTGCAGGCGTTCACACAGCGCTTTTTCGATGGTGGTAATCATCAGTACGCCCCTCCACCCGTGCGGTTACGGCTCCACAGATCGTCGCCACCGGAATAAAACTCGACGGTCGGCGTCGAGGCGTCGACGGTGCCGCCGTTCTCCGGGTTTGAGCCGATACCGGCTTTGCCGCTGGCAACCAGCTTCAGCCAGCTGATAGCATCCTCGTAGCGCAGGCGGATCACTTCGTTGCAGGTATGCTCGTTACCGGTCAGCAGGTAACGGGCGATATCACAGCAGTAATCACGCAGCGCATCGGGCACCTGCCGCAGCGGCAGGCGATAGCGGGCACCGATATACGCATCAATCCTGCCGCTCGCCGACCGGAGGTGGCGGGCGAGACGCTCATCATCCGTCTCATCACTGTTCCATGGCGCTGACACGCTGACCGCATCACGCTCTGTGAAATAGGTTTTGTAGTCCTCCGGGGTGGCGTAGCTCATGGTCAGTTCCCTTTACCGGTGGAGCCGTAAGCCATCTGCCAGTAGCCGAACGCAGCGGCACCGCGAGACTCAACGCCGTATTTATACTCAGCCCGCATAAAGACGTCGTCCGAGTCCATATTGGTCTGGGAGACAAAGTCCGGGGATTCACGCTCCTGGAAGATAAGCGGCTTCAGCACTTTGGTGGTGTCGAGGAGATACCACTCGGTATCGGTTTTCAGATCCTGAATCACCAGCACTTCCGCAGAGCCTTTGTAGAGGTTCGGCTTACCGTCTTCCAGGCGTTCAGCGGTCATCAGCGTCCTGGCGACATCTTCCAGCGCCGGAGGGACAACCAGTACATCCGGAGTGATGTTCAGCGGACGGTCGTGGCGGTCTTTCAGCTTTTTCATACTGGTGCGGGCCGCACCAAAGGACGCTTTCGCTTCAGCCTGAGACGCAACGGACAGCGGTGCCTTACCCATGTTGCTGTAGGTTTTGTCACCAATAACGTGTTTGTCGCTGAAGAATGGCTGACCATCGTAAGCCTTCTCGGTGAAACCTTTGGTCAGTAACTCAAACACAATCTCATGTGGCCACATCGCCGCGCTTTCACCTGCACCCGCAGCCTGAATGCCGTAGATACCCAGCTGGTCATCCTTGATGTGATTGCGCTTGACGACAACCGTGGCCTCAAAATCCTTGTTCGGTACGGTAAAGTCCTGTTTCAGCAGCTTGGTCAGTTGCTTCTCACCAATCCACTCGCGCATCTTGGGGAACATCTCAAGCCACGCGTAGTAGTTCGCCGCTCCCGTGGAAGGGATGCGGGTTGCCACGCGCTGCCACTGGGGTTTACCCAGCGTCAGACCGTTCTGAAACGACTTTTTAAGGTTCAGAAACAGCACGCTGAGATTGGCTTTGTTGATTGCAGCCATAATATTTTCCTTATAAATCAGTAAATCCAGACGCCGTCACTTTCGATCAGGATGATTTTCCCGGCGCTGCTGCGGGTCGCTTCACCGGCAGGCGTCTCGCCTTCAGCAGGCGTACCGCCGTTTTCAGCAGACAGCGTCTGGTTATCGACGATGTAAGCGCGGCTGAGCAGACTGGCCTGAGTGATGGTGCCATCGCTGGCCCACTTGAATGCCTTATTGGCGCGAACGTTGATAAGCTGCGCACCATCGTCACCGGCGCTGTTATCCACGGACTCGTCGGCACAGCCCGCATATTTCAGGGTGGCATCCTCCTTGCCATTGACGGCAAAGCCGGTCGCGTTTACACAGACGATGGCTCCCATCGGGATAACTTCGCCTTTGGCAACGGGCACCGGCACCAGAATGCAGTCGCGCCATGCCGTGTCGCGGGGTTCAGTGATAGCGGTCATTTTTTCTCTCCGGTCAGGTCTTCAGCGGTATTACCGAACTGGCTGCAGATAGCCAGCTGCTCGGCGTTCAGTTCGACGCTATTGTCCCGGCCACCCTCAAACGTCATACCATCAGACTGCAGCTGTGACAGAGCCTTGATGGGCTTACGGGTGCTGATCATCTTTTCCATCAGCGCATAGTTGCTCTTGCCCAGCTCGCGCAGGTTGTCTTCATCCGCACCTTTCATCACGCGCCCGTCACTCAGGGCGGCGGTCAGCAGGGTCTCGACCTTGTCGCCCTGAATCTGAGAGGACAGAGAGGCCAGTTCATTACGGAGATCGTCCACCACGGCCACAGGCACAAATTTGGTGGGGTCAGGCGCACCGGTCTGCGCGGCAGACAGGGCGGCAATCTTCGTCTGACCTTCCTGAATGGCCTGGTCTTTTGCGGTCAGCTGTGCCTTGTGAGCATCAATCAGCGCACCGATGCTGGAGCAGTTGGCCTCTTTGAGCTGATTGTTCTGCAGGTCTTCCAGTGCGGTCTGAATAGCCGCCTCATCAGCCTCCTGCTTCAGCCCCATGATGGCGCAGAGGGCGAGACGCAAATTTTCGTTCATCGGTTTTTCTCCGTTATCAAAAAACATTAAGGACGCCGCCACCTGACGCATCCCGTCCAGCACCGGCATATTGGTGAGCGCGGCGTTGACCAGCTCCCGCACGTTTCCCTGCTCGTCATAGCGGAAGGTCGGCGATACATAGCGGTATTCATCAGCCTGAATCAGCGAGGCGGCACGTTCAGTCCACTTGACGTCAGCAAACAGGCCTTCACCCTCCACCCAGGTCAGAGACTTGAACCAGCCTGACGCAGGCACCGGGCCACTGGCCTGTGGGGCATTCAGGGACTGGTGCTCATAGTCAAACTGGTAGTCATTCACCCGGCTGTTGGCGGCATCAATCAGACGCTGTGCCAGTGAGGCGTCCAGGAACCAGCGCTGACCACCTGACGGCGCACCAAACCAGCCAGCCGGAAACAGCTGAATACGGGCGGTGTTGTCCTTGTTGATGCCTGAAAGTGAGGCGGTGGCGAGCTTCCACATCGGTGTATTGCGTCCTGAAACTGTCAAAGTGAGGACAGGATAGGTGGCAGGCTAAATGCCCGACAGTTACAGGGGTGAAGCGGTAATAACAGGGGGAGGAATCAGGGGATTAAGACAGTAACACCGTGGCTGCATGGCGCAACCCCGTTTAAAACCCGTTTAAATCGCGCAGAATGGCGTTAAAACAATGCAGGGGTAATACGTTACCCCCGAAAGCGAAAAAACGCCACAACGGCCTTTTGTGGGCTTATCAGTCTTCCCCGCCAAGATGGTCAATGACCGCCTGGCGGATGGCGTCGTTATCATCATCCGTCAGGCTGAGGAAAGGACGGGCCGGAATATCTGAACCAGGGTGGTTGACCTGACTCGCAAAGCGTCCGTTAAAGTACAGCGCTTTTTTGTTGCGGGGGCGGATGATGTGAGGGCGCGTTTTCCCTCCCATCTGGTGGATTCGGGCATAGACCACATTGGTGCCCACCACCGCCTGATCGTTATCGGCGAACGGCTCAATTGAGCCGTGCAGGCGTCCGGTATTCATCAGCGGCTTGCCGTCTCGATATTTAAGCGGCTTCCACGCCGGACGCCCGCCCTGAACAAAGTTCTCATCCACCGCATCGAGCATGATACCCGCGACCTTATTCATCAGCGGCTCACGGTGCTGGCAACGTGCGGCCAGCTTGTCGAGCCAGTCGCGGAACTCGTCAGAAATATCGATATCGAGCTTCATGCATTCCCCTCCGGCAGCGTACCGTCAATCAGTCGGGCGCGTGCGACGGCTGCAGGTGACCACGGCACCGAGGATACAGGTTCAAAGCTATCAGCGCTGCGGGCAAGCGTGACCACGCTGTAACCGGCTAAATCCTCCACCACCATCAGCAGAGCCTCGCCGCGCTGCAGCACGGCCACCGGGTAACGAAATGCCGATGCCAGACGTCCAAGCCACGACGCACCGGCTTCCCGCAGGCTGACAGCCGTTTGCGCCGGTAAGGTGATAACCGGCGACGGCAGAGTCGCACTGTCACTGATTGCAGCCAGCACCAGCGGTGATAATGCACCGGCGCGGCGAAAATCCCTGCCGGGTCGCGCAGGCAGCGAGCGCACCCAGCTATCAAGATCGCGGTTCATTGCCGTGGCCAGCCGGTTATTGCGCAGCGTTTCATACACTGCCTGCGCGGCAAGGCGTGGAGGGGCATCAACGCTTTTCTCCAGGAGGGACTGACCCAGCCCGGCCAGATACCCACGCCCCGGATTAAGGTGAAAGCCCGCGTCCGGCACCAGCAGTTGCCCGGTCTTAGGATCACGATATGCTTTAACGGGACGCATCTCGCCATCCAGACCATAAGGCTGCTGCACGGTCACCAGCCGGTCGTCACTGCTTTCAGCGCCCAGTGGGTGATTTTTCATCTGTGCTTCGGTCAGAGCGCGAACCCAGCAGCGGCAGTTGTAACCGTTCGGCGGGTAGATGGTCTGCCATATCGGGTCGTCCCAGCGGAATACCCGGCCATTAAGCGCCGCATGCGTTGGGCGGGTGCGGTTATCCATGACCGCGTTATATTCCCAGTAAGGGCGGTCGGCGACATTGCGCATCTGCTGCTGATACCGGCCTGCAGCATACGCCGACTGAATATTGGTGCGAAAAATCGTATCAAGGCGGTACGGCATCAGCTTTTTGCCCTGCAGCACGCCATCGTCATCGGCAACCAGCCCGCGTCCCAGCCAGCCCTTACGCTGCAACAGCGGCTCCAGTTCATCCTGGAACTGACGGAAACTCATCCCCTCCGTGAGCGAGCGCGTCAGGCTGTTCTGGATATCGCTGAGGACGTCCAGCTTCGTGATACCGGCCACCGCAAACTCCACCGCGTGAGCCTCGTCCTGCATATCCTTCCAGCTCATGGTGGGCGCTAACCCTTTTGACTGGAAGTAAGCTATCGCCCGCGCCGGTGGCAGGGTCATGGCAAAACCTGCATTAATCTCAGGCATTCTGCTGCCCCATGAAGTCTGCGACAAAGACCGCCTGACCGACCAGCTCGCGCAGGGCCATATCGTCCAGCGCTGGATAGCTGGCTGCAAGAAGCTCGTAAACCTCATCCGGGCTTCGGGCGGCTTTTACCTTCGTAATTAGCGGTTTCAACATTGCTTCAGCAGCGGCAGTGGCCTGAATGGCCAGAAGCTGCGGAGCGGCATCCAGCTGTAGCTGTACGTTGTCAGTTCCACTCTGCGGCACAGAGAGGGCTGCAAGACGGGCCTGCATGACCTGAGACAGTGCGGCGTCACCGGCCTGCTGGCGGGCCAGCGGTTTCAGGATGGTCTGTCCCTCCTGAGGCAGCGGGATACCGCTTTTCTCCGAGACCCAGTCAGCGGTAATGTCAAAGCCCGCCTGCTGGGCAGTGTTCACTACCGTCATCAGACGCTCAAGGTCAACGGACTCGCGGGCATCAAATTCCAGATACGGTGCCCGCTCCGGGTTAAAACGCCCGTTTATCGCCAGCACTGGCCACAGCAGCTGTTGGGTCAGCGTCTCCGCCGACATCCATGCATCACCGACGAGGAGATCGTGACGGATTTCGTTATGCACATTTCCTAGCGCATTGGTCGACGATTTGCCGTCAGCCTGGCTGGTCAGCGTCCCGCCGAGAATGACCTTTGACTGTACCTTCTCGCACCAGCTCACCATATCCAGGAAAGGCGCACTCTGGCCTGCAGACGGAGAGACCAGCGAAATTTCAGCATTAGACGGAATGATGCCGCCGCCTTCGCGGGCCAGCATGCGGATACCGCGAAGCAGGTTCAGCCGCTCCCTGTCGGTCATGGAGGCATCATACTTACCGATACGGAATGGCAGGCCGTAGAGGTTCAGGAACTGCGCCCAGTCGCGGGCAGACAGATTCTTGAACAGGTACGTCCAGACCAGCACGCGGAACAGGCCACTCTGCGCCACCGGGCCGGATTTTGACTTGTGCTTATGCACGATCCAGCCCATATTCCACAGTTCCTCGCCGCCCACGCCGCCACGGTTCAGGCGGATACTGTCAAGGTCGTTCTGCGGCATCGTGAAGGCCCGCGCCGGTCGCTTGTGGAACGCTGACGGAAGCCAGAGTGACCCTTTGCGGCCCCATTCGATCTCAATGCACGAAAAGCCGTGGCCGATGGCATCCAGCATATCCATCAGCATCTCGCGGAAGCCCGGCAAATGGCGCAGCCACCAGTCGGCCTCCGCCGCGACTTTCTTCTCCGCCTCGGTCGCATCCGGGGGCGGTTTGACGGAAAACGGCAGCGTCAGCAGCGCACGCTTACGCTTTGACAGCTCGGCGAACAGGTGGCCGTCGCGCTCTTCCATATCGGTAAACAGGTCGCTCTGTGCCTGAATGTCGCCCTGTTCGGCAGCGCTGAACAGGGCATACACCCGCTGAATATCCAGCCCCGTAGAGGGGTGCGTAGCAGTATCACCATAAAGAAAATCATCGCCACTGCTCTGCATGGCCTGTGTGTTATCGCGGGAAAAAAAACGTTTAAACGCGGTTTTAATGTCCATTTACCATCCTCCAGACCCGAACCCGTCAGAGCCATAATCGTCGTCATCGTCATGCCTGCGGCGCGAGGGAGAATCCGACTCCACCGCCTCCAGCTGGCTGACGGGAATAAATTCAAAGTTACCCACGCTGGTCGACGCGATGGCAAACAGCATATGCAGCGCATCCGGGCCGTCATCGTGGTCAGCCATCGGGAAATGCATCAGTTGTTCACGCAACGTGGCGAGCGCACGGGCGATCAGAATGTGCTCGCTCTCCATAAAGGGCTGCAGGGATTCAATACGTCCGGCCTTGTCGGTAGAAGGGATCACCGAGCGGGCCGGAACGGGGACCCCCGCCTTCAGGGATTCTTCTATCAGCGTCTCGCGCAGGAAGTCCTGGAACTGCACCGACTCAAACGCCCACGCTACGCAGCCAAACTCACGCTGCAGCTGGATAACATCGGTAATAATCTTTTTAGGGCGGCGCACGCGAATATCGGCACGGACGACCTTCAGCACTTTTTTGATGCGGTGCCATCCGCCAATCAGCAACGCGCTGGGGTCGTTACCCCGGCTGTTGTGCTTGCCGAGCGACGGGTCGCAGGCACCGAAGTAAATCAGGTCAGGCTCCAGCTCCCGCCACTCATGGATACAGCCGTGGAAGATGGCATGCTCGCCGCTGACCGGGTCATTCTGGTATTCCGCATCGAAAGCGCGGGTGCCTACGCGCACGCGGATCAACATCAGCGCCAGCAGTGGGCGAGCGGCCCAGGAAACGCGGGAGCCTTTCAGCAGCGCTTTTTCATGACGGTTATAGAACGCCTTCGCAGCATTTTTACCCTTACCACGCAGCACCGCTTCCCACTCATCCCACAGCGCCAGATTCTCAGGCCACGCGAGGATTGCCTGGAAACGCTTCGCGTTCCACAGCGGGTTTTTCATGGTGCGGGCCAGCACGGAATCGTAGTGCAGGATTGACCCGACGTAGATAACATCGAGCTTCACCCCGGCCCCGCCCAGCGGCAGCACCGTGCTGTTCAGCCACTTCTCCAGCTTGTCACGCTGCTTTGGTGTCACCACGTTCTCGTCGTTTTCGAGGTCATCGAGGTGAACCAGGTCAGGACGATATGCGCCGTGCTTACGGCCACGCAGACTCTGTCCCTGACCAGCCGATTCAATTTTGATGCCCGACGCAGTCAAAATGCAGCCGATACGCCACACCCGTCCCTGTCCGCAGGCCTCCGGGAAGTCCAGCGCCAGACCGGCGTTATAGAGCAGCTCGGCCTTAATCACCTCAAGAGACTCTGCCGACTGAGCGGACGTGTCGAAGGCGATTATGATAAATTTCTTCAGCTCAAGAACGACGCACCACAGGTCGAACAGCTGCTGACCG
Source organism: Enterobacter cancerogenus (assembly GCF_019047785.1). NCBI lineage: Bacteria > Pseudomonadati > Pseudomonadota > Gammaproteobacteria > Enterobacterales > Enterobacteriaceae > Enterobacter > Enterobacter cancerogenus. Next base: position 4,291,215 of record NZ_CP077290.1, read on the forward strand.
AGGGTGGTTTTGGCTTCACCACGCGGGGCGGCAATAACGTCATTCTCACTCTCAGGGCTGGTGACAATCTGCGGCAGGCGCTCATACAGATACTCGTGCAGCGCACTGGTTTCCGGGTGATGGAGGTGATGCTTAAAGTAGGTGTTTACAAAGAAGCGAAACCCGGTCACCGGATGGCTGACCTGTAACCGGCGAGCCTGTATCGCCTCCGGGCTGCTGTCCAGACCACAGCTTGCGCTCTCTATGCGGTCGCGCAGTTCCCCCTGAATGCGGGCAATCTTCTCGCGAAAGGCTTTAAGCGAAGTTTTTGATGCCACAGATAACTAACCTCTTAAAAATAAAGCCCCTCTGTGCCAGGATACTGCTGCCAACAATGACCCTTTAAACAGAGAGGCTTTATGTCTGATACAGAAAAAATCACCATCGAACAGAAGATTGAAATTGCCCGTCTGGCGACCGAGATTTATATGACGGAATACCAGTCCGGGCATAATCACTCAGCGGCAAAACTAAGCAGAGCCGAAACAAACCAGATGTCGAGCGATGTGCTGGAAATCGCCGTCGAGAAGCAAAAGTTGCACGACATACGGACTGACTTTCAGCACATTTATCAAACACTGGAAACGGCTATCGCCGGTAATTCAGACGATCGGTAATGAAATCTACGGCTCCACCGGGGCCGTATACCACCTGCAGTGCCACCCACAGGTCATCCATAAACCCCGAGTGCTTCAGGCCGTCGCCAAACTCCTGCCGGAGCAAATCGACAATCCGGTTAACCTGAGCCTGACCATAGGCCAGCGGCGCTTTTTCTGTGCAGGCTCTGGCGGCGCATTTCATATCGGCCACGGTGGTTGATGCTATTTCTCGGGGCTGGCAGCGGTTAAGTGCTTCAATAATCCCGGACTTCACCTTACGGGCAGCGGCTTCATCCTTCGTACAGACGAAATAATCACTACAACCATTGAGAGTGACGATAACATTTGCCCCTGAGAGCATGAGGCGGGTGATATCTCCGGCGCGAACCGAAAGGCGATCATCAAGCTCAATCATTGGGTTAGCCATATTTTTTCTCCACTATCTGCTGAAACTCAGGTAATACGTCCAGAAAGCCCGCCATCAGCGCCGGGTGCTTATCGCTGAGAAAGGCGGCTAAATCCTCCACCACGCCCGCCGCGACGATCAGACGGTCGGTCTCCGGCAAAATGCGCTTACTGGCGGCTATCATCTTGTTAAAGCCGTCCTGCAGCTTTGCCAGCAGGCTGGCGTAATCATCGGCTGGCAGTGCGGCCTGACCGTCTGCACCTTCACGGGCCTTGCGCAGCTGTTCCATCGCATGCTTATGGTGCTCAAGGAACTCCAGCAGCAGGTCACGGGTGATATCCTCCGGCACACCGGACGACAGGCGGCGGGCCGCACGCTGTTTGTCCCAGTCGTCGCCGTTCTCCCGCGACTCACGCCGCCAGCGGATAACCGACGCCACACTGACCCCGTGCATCGGCCCCAGCACTTCGGGGGCCATCCCCTGCGCAATGTAATCGCGCCTGATGGCATCCCTTACCGCTTTCGGGTGCGCCATTAGCGTGCCCCCTGACCATCAATCAGGCGGTCAATACGCTCTCCGGTGCGCTCCATCGACTGCTTGATTTCCCCAAGCATGCTCATGATTTTTTCCTGATCGCGCAGGGCATCCGATTTAAGCTGAAACACGGTATACATCTGGCGGTTATCCTCGCGCAGGCGCTCAATCGTCGCGTGAAGGTTCTTGATCCAGAAGGTGAACCCAAACGAGAACAACCCCAGCAGAGCGGTCTGCCAGAACTCGGCAAGATGGGCTGCATCCATTTCTATTTGTCCTTATCCGGCACTGGCCAGAAAAATGCCTCAAGGGCGTGAAGTTTCGCGGCGTTCGCCTGACACCAGGCGCCGTAGTCGGTTGCATGCCGCAGCAGGGCGTCCGGGGAGAGGCCCGGAGTGTTACCGGCATACGCGCCGGGCGCGGGTGGCATCGGGGCCACCGTGACCATCGCTCGCGGAGGTTTACTGCCCTGAACTATCACCGGCGCTGGCGTTACCACCACCGGCGTATCCGAGGGCTTTGGTGTAGAGCTGCAGGCTGTGAGGCCCAAGCCCGTTATAACCACAGCCAGAAGCCTGCTTGTCCTGATTGTCATCGCTGACCACCTTACTGATATTCAGCTGCAGCAGACTGCTGGTCTGCTTCAGCTCAAATTCTTTATCAGCCAGCTGCAGGGCGAGCCGGTCAGCCCGCTCACGCTGCTGGCGCTCGCCATCTCTTGCCTGCAGCAGTGCCTGCTGTCCGGCCTGAGCCAGCTGCTGGCGTTCATCCGCACGGGCCTGTTTCTCTTTGGCCAGCGCCGTATCGCCATCCGCCTTAGCGTCTTTATGCCCGGAGTCATAGCCGGTGCTGTGCAGCCACCATCCCGCTCCGGCCAGCGCCGCGCAAAGCACGACGCCGGGTAAAAGACGGGTTAACAGCCATTTAGCTGCGCTATTCATCCTTGCCTCCCGCAGGCCGGGCAACAGGCACCTTCAGCTTCTGGTGAACCTGCACGCCTGCATGTGTTACCCAGGCACCGAGATACAGGCCCAACGCAGCATCAGGTTGCCTGTCCATCACCACGCAGATAAGCAGCGCCAGCGAGCTGACAACCAACGCCACCATGGTGGCCGTATCGGTGGTGGACAGTCGTCCCTGCGGATTAGTGATTAACTCAGCGAGACGGTTAAGGAGCGCCATCAGTACGATCCCCCGGAACATCACGCGGCTGTAGCCGGATACTGTGCAAAGGGAAGCTGGAAGTGCGGGCCATCTTTCAGCGTTTTCCAGTCGCCACCCCACTCAACGGGGATGGAAAGCTCAACTGAAGCCTGTTTGAACGCCTGCGCAATCTGCTGATAGAGCGGCATATCCCACGAAATATCACTACCGACATACGCCACAACGTCGACCGCATGCCCGGTAAGGTGGCGGCTGTTCATGGTCTGGCTGCTGCCCTGAGCAACCATCTGTTTCTGGCGTTCCTGAGAGCGGAGACCTTCGGTGATACCAAAATCAACGGGAGACAGTTCCAGCGCACGGCGGGTCACTTTCACCAGGTCAGGGTGAACACCCTGCAGGCGGGACTCGCTGCGCTGACTGAAGCGGAAAGAAGACATAAAAAAACCCTCACAAAGTTTGTGAGGGTTATTGTGATGGGTGGCGTAACTCAGGGCATGATACGGGGGTGAAGCGGTATACCATCAGAACAGTGCCCCCTGTGCCGGGGGAGAAACAGCCTGACGGCGGCTTGCCACAATGGCCCATGCACGGGTGTTACCGATGCCGTATTTGGGGCCGAGCACCGTGAGCGCCATACGCAATGATTCGCCATCGGCCAGCATGCTGTCAACCTCGGCGAGAAAACAGCGGTTGCGCCACTCGCGCAGCGCGTCGGCACAGCGGGGGATCACCAGCGAGCTGTCACCGCCGAAACGCTTAACAAGCTGGCGGGTGTTCTCTTCGCCGATAACCTCCCGCAGCATGGCCAGACGGCGCTCGCCAGTGCCGCGCAGCCCACGACCAACCGGGAAACAGGCACCACCAAAGCGCTCAATCAGCCGCTGCGTGGCGGGGAAGCCAATCACATCGGCTATCTGGCGGGCGGTATCCGGCAGCAGCTCTTCGAGGGATTCAAGGTCGAACTCGCGCATATTACAGCCTCCCGTGACGCTTCGCGTCAACAATCAGCATTTGCATCAGCTTACGCACCTGATCGTCATTCAGCCACTCAACCGGCTTTTTCTCGCCCAGCATGCGCTCCACGATCCCATCCAGATAACTCCACGGGCGGTTCGCCTCCGCCAGCATGGCCTCAATCTTGCCCAGCATGGCTTTACGGCCTGTTGCCACACGGGGGCGGCGTCCACGAGAGGACGGCGCAAAGCCCTGTGTGCGCATGTACAGCACCACTTTTTCGAGTTCGGCAGTGGTACAGTCACGCGCCGAACGTTTGCCGGTCTGGCGGGTCAGTACATCGCGATAGGTTTCATCATCCCAGCCGAGGGAGGATTTGCCGGTGTGAACGATACGGATCAGATTTGCTTTCATGGGTATCCCGTGGCCGTCAGATGTCCATAAGGAGCTTGAGATCAATCTTCTGCACACCGCATAGTGGTGCGGCCTGATTAGCCATCTCGACTGCGGCCCGCATCTCCTCTTCAGCCCTGACGGCATCCTGCTGCAGAGCGGTCAATTCCGGCACATCAATAGCCACAGCACACAGGTTTTTCAAATCACCGGCTTTACGTTCCAGCATGGCAAGCCTGAGGCGACGACGATCTGCCGCGTCCTGAGCCTGTTTTTTATAGGCGGTGTACTCGCCGAGTTTGGCATAGTTGGTCATGGAAAATTCTCCGGGAATTTAAACGAAAAAGCCCCGCACTGGGCGGGGCTTTGGGCCATTTCAAATTGTGGTGAACAGTTTTAACAAATTAATTGGATCACAACTGGATAATATTGTCAATTAATAACCAGATAACATACCAGCATGATACCAGTGCCGCGAAGACTTCAAAGGCAATTCTTAACATCAACTACAGTGACCACACCACAAAAGCCGCCAGCGACGAACAAACTGCAATTACCAGGCAAATCATACAATCAGAAACAACCACCTGAACCCCCGTCAGTTACGCATTCTGGGGCTGCCGAGCACCCACGCTGCGCCCCACAACACGACCAGAATAAACGTTGCAACAATCCAAAGAGCCATAAAGTCGTATCCATCTAGTCATCACTCATACGGAACAGACACCACGCAAAAAACGTGGCGATCGGCACGGTAGCGAGATAAAGCATCAGCATCAGAAACATGAGGACCTCAAATATGATTCACTGAGGTTATTATCTGCCGTTATTGTTCAATCTTATATCAACGGCTGAGATCTAATTGGCGGCAGGTATGGTGACGAAGCCCGAACCCTATAAACTGAATGCGGCACTGGAGAATGCCCCAAGGAATATTATGAAAATTGATTTTGATGAACTTAAACGACAGTTGTCGCTGTTTTTAGATAGCCCGGAAGCATTCATCACGCTGGATGATCTAGGCTATGACACAGCAGAGGGAGATCGCGAGCAAAGGCTACTTTTTCACACCCTCCTGCTGGTTGAGAATGGACTTATCAGTGACAGCAAACTCCGCATCGGCGATCCAGCCTATGTTGGATTCGTTTACAGCAGCAGGGGTATAGGTTACAGAAACGTGAAAATCAGGCTTACACAAGATGGTCATGATTTTGCTAAAGCGCTTTATCAGAAGCCTGTATTGGAGAGGATTAAAAAAGAGCTTGCTGACGCCCCGTTTGAGCTGGTGAAAGACGTCAGCAAGCAGTGGTTAACGAAGGTTATTAAGGAAAGAATCGGTATTGAGTGACATCAGTAAATACCGCGATGTAATGAGATTTTAACTAACTGCTCCAGTGCCGCAATTCCGATACGTTGATCTGAACTTTCCGCAAGCGCTCGCAACCGCCGAACCAGCCACGCCCGACAGAGGGAGTGCGTCACCTCAAGTTCAGAATCATGCCGCATCCATTCAGGGGATACGGCGCTGGACTCATCATCAAGGTGGCGAGTAAGTGCCGAAACTTCACTCGCAGTATACCCGCTGACCATCAGGTCATTTTCAATAAAATCACGGTCAGTCATATCAATTTTAGTCGTCATACCTTACTCCTCCCATTCTGTGCCGCGTTTCCAATCGTTAACTGAATCCGCCAGCTCTTTCGATAATTTACTGATTTGCTCCGCCTGCACTTCCAGCAGCGACATCACCCAAGTATCCAGCCCACCCCAGTGCTCTGACATTTCGAGCAAATGGCGCTCGATCGTCGCCAGACGACGCAGGTGGCTGCGGGCGGTTTTAACGTGTTCAGCATACGGATTAGCGCTGGCCATGACTTACGCCCCATCTTTTTTTGTGCTGAATAACAGCAGCCTTCATTGATGCCTGGACTGTTTTATTCAGAATCCGGTGATTACGGTTGTCGTAGAACCTCAAGCGCGAAACAACTGGCAGGGTCGGGCACTCAACAACAGAACTCCCATCATTAAGACGATACTCGTGCCGTTCGCCGGGCTGAGGATAAATTGCTTCGGAGACTCTAAGCAGCATTATTGCCTCCCGATAGCCAGCGGCTGTAAGTCATCATGGCCGCCAACACCATGATGAAGGCGGGCATTTTTCCCCGCGAGATATCCAGCTCCAACGGCATCGTCGGAACCTCGACAGGACTTAGCTGATCGGGCTTCACCTTCGCAAAGCCCTTTTTCTGCATGGAGCTTTTTGGTGTAGCGCTCCAGCATGCCCTTTTCTTCTGGAGACATTCCGAAAGAGGTAATTGTCCCGGATGCGCCACCGACCCAACCCTCACAGAACTGGTCACCACGCGCAATTCGGGTCGCAGGTTTACAGCGTTTACAGTGTCTGGTTTGATATTCCTTGCGGGCCAGTTTCATCTGGCGGGAGAGCACATCGAAGGCATATGCCGCAATCTCTGCACGCTGGCCGGGGCCATAAAAACGCATAAACCTTTTAAGGCTGCCGGTGCTGCGCCATGAGCCAGAGAAATAGCATTCAACACCAAAGGCCCGGCAGATCATATTGGCAAGGTGGTGCATATACGCAGGGGACCTGGCTGCATCACTCGGTGCGCCTGCGCTGTCCGCGGTGTTGATCGTGGCAAATTCAACATTACTCTCATTCAGGCCATACTCGCGCATAAAGGCCTGGGCTTTTGCCATCGCGTTAGCTGCCTCTTCCGGGCTGGAGGTCCCCCTGGCGAGGCGAAGGAGCTTTTTAATTTTTGCGAGATATTTTTCTTTGTTCACGGGCACACCACCATTTCATTAAGAGAAATAAACTCATTGAATACTGTTTTACAAAAATGGCATTCAACGACGATATCGAGCTGCTGCACATCATGGGTGGCGGCATCAGCCTTTAGTTCCAGAACGGCAGTGTGCTCACACTGAGGGCATTCTGAATCAAGCAAAATATTCATTAAATAACCTCTGATAGAGTTTCAGGCGTAAACAGTCCCCTGACGGTTTACGCCATAATTAAACGATGCTTAATTTCGGTTTAAATTCAGCCCGCAGGCGTCAGTGTTTCTGTTTTAACAAAATAAGGAGCGCGGTCTATTTCAACAATACAACCACATTTAAAATCCCGCGCTTTATCTCTGGTTCTGACCGGATAACCGCCCCTGAGCGCTCTGCACGGCTGGTATATAAAATGACTTCCTACCGCATGCGCCTGATTAAACGCCTTAGCTTTCATTTATCCCGCCCCAGCCGCGTGCAGCTGCATTAGAACAATAAGCGATACGGGCCTCAGCCCACTGGCGACAATGGCTGGTGCGGGCATGACTCAGGGCAGACTGCCACAGTTCAGCTGCCTTACCCCATTCTCCATTACGCTCTGCGCGGCCCGCACCTACGGCATACAGCCCGTAGTTATTACGTGCGGCGTTCTCTGCTTTCATATTCATCATCAGACCCCGGCAATATCAAGTGCAATCGGGCGGTACTGGTCTGAATCGCCCACACGCTCATACACGCGAATATAAGACCGGCTTCCCACAACCTGTACAGCCTCCCCGATGGCGTCCATCGCTTTTATCCAGCGTTCGTCAGTAATATCAAGACGACGCAGGGCGAGTACAGCACCGGTATTCACTTCACCTTCTTTTTCTGTCTGGAAAGCGCGGTTAATAATGGCGCGGATTTCGGGGCTGGCCCCCTCAGTCCAGTCCGTCAGACACTGGTCAATAAGGGCTTTTGCCGCCTGCAGACGTTCATCAAAAGCAATGCGATCCTGCATCGCCCGCTGAATCTTGAAACGCCCGTCAAAGGTGTGCAGAGTGACATTGCCTTTCTTACCTCCGACGTTCACGCCATACTCATTGGCTGAGAGGTCAACGAACGCCGCAATGTCGCCGAATCCTGCCAGTTTAAATTCAGCCAGCGCTGAATTCAGAGCGATAGCCCGCTCAACAATCTCTCCAACCAGTTGGTCACGGGCCTTATCAATCGGTTTGATAAGGTGTTCCGGCGTTAACACGCCCTTTGCATCAACCCAGTAGCCAGCCGGAGCCGGTGTGGTTGTGTATTGCGCTGAAATAACGTTATTAGTGGACATTTTTATTTTCTCCGTTAACTGATTGGTTAATTTCTTTTGTTTCACAAATAGTGGTATCTAAATGTTTAAAGCCTTTTTTCGTTTCCAGCGCCGCTATAATAGACTGGTGAATAAATGCGGCCTGAGCGGCTTTAAGTTCGGTGCAAGGGCCGCTGGCCTCTATACGAGTACCCACGCCTTTTTCGTCCTGCTCAATAATTATTTTCATCATAATTGCCATAACTACCTCCAGATAACAGTACAACCGTCGATATTTGATGTGCGTGTGGTTTTCATCACGCCGCCCAATTTTTCGGCAACTTCCACTACTGGCCAAAGAGGGCCACTAAGTGGTGCAATAGCGTAGACAATCGGTAATTTAGGGTGCCAGCCAGTCACACGTCCGCCGTGAGTCTGAATCTCCATTCTGGCGCGTGAGCGCTGGCAGTTAAGAACTTGTTTATCCATGACCCGTTACTCCATTAGTGAATTAACAGTTGCGCGTAAGTTTCAATTAACTTGACGCTGATACCCTGATTACCGATAGCGCTGGCACGAACCACACCCCGCGCCAGCTTGAACATGCGGCGATAATTACCCTTTGAATATTTAAGGAAAGCCTCAGCAACCCCCGGAGCGACAATAACGCCATCACCATCATCCGGCAGCAGACTGGCGAGGATGGTGTTGAAGTCTTCGACCTCGGACTTGCCCTTGTGGGCCTCAAGGTCTAACGCCATGCCCACGCGGCTGTAGAGCTGAGCAAACTCACCGCGAGACCCCTTGAGGTTAATCAGCAGGCGTGGCATGCCCGCCAGAACGATGGCGACGCCAGAACGGTCGTGGATGCGGCGCAGGACTTCCAGCGCCCGGTAAGGCAGCAACTCGGCTTCATCCACCAGGACAACCCAGCCGGTGCCCGTCAGCGCCTGTATGCACTCCTCGCTTAACTCATGAATATTGCCGTTCTTCTTCACGCCGAGGCGGGCGCACAGCTCCTGTAGCAGCACTTTGGCGGTGTAGCCGGGGTCAGCCTCAATCAGGATCGCGCCCTTATTCATCTCCACATAGCGCTTCAGCGCCATTGTTTTACCCATGCCTGCCGGGCCGTAGATCACACCAATATCGCCGTCCATGTGGGTATTGTTAATCAAGCCCAGCGCCAGCCCGGCAAGATGGGTCTGAACAAAGGACTCTTTAACTTCACGGCGGCGGGCGCGTTCTTCCTCGCGGCTGATAAAGTCAGCGATAGCCGACTCGACGTTACTGATATTGCCGTTATAGACGCCTTTCAGATACTGAGAAATAACTGCAGTACTCAGCCCCGTTTTAGTGGCTACCTTTTTTTGGGTGTAGCCAGTCCCCTCCAGCAAGTGGATTAATTTATCTTTGATGTTCATTTAAATAACCTTATTGATGATTACTGGCTTTCTTTAAATCGCTTTCAAATTCTGATTCGAATAAATAAACCTTTTCAGGCTCGTTGTGATTCCGTTGCGGGGCAAACATCGTAACGTCAATTTCAGGCCGTTGTTCCAGTGCAGGCCGCAGTTCTTCCTGCTTGCGACGCACCTTGTCTTCCAGGTTCTTGACGCTGCGTTTAACGCGCTTCTCTTTAAGCTGCTCGATACGGGCTTTCGGGAAGGCATCGACTTTGTTGCCGTTCCAGATGGCATCACATATCCAGGAGCCGTCCATACGCCGCACGATAACGCTGTGGGGGTCATGAATATCAAAACAGACACGTACCTCTTCGCCTTCGACACTGGCCAGTTCGGTGCTGAAATAGATATTTTTAAACAGCTTAATTTCGCCGCGTCGCGCTATACAAATCTGCTCAGGTCTGAACATTTCATGCAGTTCAGAATTGGTCAGGAACTGAATTTCTTCCTGCTCCTGCTTAATAACGTGATTACGGTAGGCCAGCGGAGACCAGTGCTGCCCGTTGCTACGCTCCGGCAGGCTGCTGTGGGGGCGATTATTATGCCGCTCAATCTGGCGCTCAATCTCTGCGACCAGCTGCTCCATCGTCGGCACCTTGCGCATGGCAGAGGCCTGTACTTCATTCAGGGGCTTACCTTTCTCCAGCGCATTGACCGCTGAATCCATCGCCTTGCGGTACTTACGTTGCGCTTCCCGGTCACCAGATTTACCCACCCAGGAGCCAAAGGCCATCGCGGCACGCTTCGGTATTTCCTGGTTAAGACGTTCGATAATACCGCGCCCCTGTGGATTTCCCGGAATACCGGTGGGGTGCTCAATACCGAGGCGGGAGAAAATACCGGTAATATCGGCATCAAATACGGCGTTTTTCTCACCGCCACCATTATCGGAGTAATACATCAGCGGTACGCCGTAGCGTGATACTGCGTTACGGATGGCATCGCCTACGGCGACCTGGCTCTCGGACATGGCCAGACTCCAGCCGACCACCACGCGGGTGCGGGCGTCGATTACCAGCGTAATCTCAGGCCGGAACGGCTTGCCCGTCTCAGGGTTAATCACTTCCATCTTCATGCCGTGGCCATCGCCGACCCATACGCCATTAACCGGGATAACAGACCAGTCGCGGCGCACGAACGGCAGATACTTCTTGTAATCGGAGCCGGTTGCACGTCCGCGCTCGCGCTCGGCTACGGGCAGCTTGTCCAGTGCATAGCGTACTGTATCGACCTTCGGTAGCATGGATAACATGATCTCGTTGTCTCCGTACTGTTCAACCCACCACTTTGCAAACTTCTCGTATGCCATCATAACGGTGGGTTTATTGGTATCGCGCCAGAAGCGCATGAAGTCCGGCATCCATGAATACTGGAATACCTCTTTTTTGCTGACCTTACCAGGTGCCAGCAGCACCATGCGTTCACCCACCGTATCCGCAGCCATCCAGGCTGAGAGCCAGCGCTGAAGCGTGGGCACGCTAACGCCGGTGCGGGTGGCACCCTTGCGGGCATTGGCGATATCTGCGGCCCGCTGCACATAATCTGGCAGCGTCCCGGCGACAGAAGCGTCGGCAATAAACTCGACCGCCTGTTTGCGCTTCATGTTGAGGCCGCCATTTTCACTGCTGTCCATCAGGCGTAACACCTCCTGAACCAGCACCATCCTCGCATCACCGACTGCTTTCTGGCTGTCGGTCAGCTCGCGCAGCTTCTTCTCCTGCAGGGCCGGGCATTTACGGTACAGCGCCAGCTCGCGCTGCACTTTCTCGCCACCGGCTCCCGCGACCAGCTCGCCTCTGGCGGTCGCTTTGACCGGAAGGGAAGCAGACTGCGCCAGCAACTGTCGCGCTAAACGGGCCTGAACAGCTTCGCGGGCAGCGTCCGGCAGACAATCAACGTTATACTCGTAGGCCTTCGTACCCTGGCGGCGGCGCATCATTTCCGGCAAACCAGCAGCACACTTATTCAGGGTGTACCGCACTCCCTGAACCGTACCAGGCAACCCCGGCAGGCCAATTAACTCATTCACCGTAACGAACATATCAGGACGCCTTACGCATCATGTAACGACTGGGCCAGATACAGGCCGGTTCTATATTTAGAGCGCTCGCAATAATTCGCTCACCTTTTGGGTAAGAGCGATTAAGCGCATTTTTAAGCGTGTCGGGCTTAAGACCTGCACGAACAGACAGCTCGCGCATGGTAGTGCCTTGTTTGTGGATCGCAGCCACAATGTCCAGACGGTGCCAGTCGGCACTGGATACTTCTTTTCTTTCCATCATTCGATTACCCTACAAAGTTAACCGCGCGGATAAGCCCTGCGGGTTATCCGTCTGGATAAGAGTATTGATCCATATGTAGCCCATGTAAAGCAAAATTAGCTCTTTCTTTTGTATTTATAGATAGCAAAGGCGTTGCGACGCTAAAGGACAATACATTTCAACAACTTATGTGGTAAAGAAAATGAGTAAGCAAAAAGAAAACAAATTTGCTATTGAGGGTGAGGGAAAAGAAAGTTTTCGCCAGCGCCTTGAAAGCCTGATTGGAAACAGAAGTGTAAGAAGCGCGGCACAAGCCTGGAACCTTCCCCCATCGACAATTAATAACTACCTACATAAGGGAACTGAACCCGCACTCAAAGTCGCCTTGGCGATAGCTAAAGCTGAGAGAGTAAGTCTGGAGTGGTTAGCAACTGGACTAGATAAAGTTGACTGGGCTACAAATAGCACGGTAGATGTGAGTGATCCTCTCAAATTTACATGGCAAATGATCTATGAATCACTTAGTAAAGAAGATGCCGAAGCCTTGATTAGGCTGATCCACAAGGACGGGGCCAGAGGCATTCTGTCCTCGGCTGGAACTGGCGAGGACATCGATACCACCTTGCTTCTTTTGCCTAAAGAGGAAAAGGAACGCCTATTAGCATTGCATGAGGCTAAAAAAGGGGCATCTGAAGGTAGTGAAGTGAGCAGCACGGATAGCCTAGCTCAGGAAGCTAAGCGAGCAGGTTAGATCAGGAAAGTGTAGGCAGCTACTTGTTGTCAGATGTAATGCAAATTTTTTATGAGGTTATTGAGTTCGGCCAACTTTCTTAGCCGCCTGCTCAAACGGAAAGCAAAAACGATTTAAACGCTATTCAAACTCACTCAAGTAACAATCATTCGAGTATCAAATACCGTTCAAAAAAATCAGTTTTCAGTCATTTTTTCGCAGCGAGTATCAAACCCCAGATTTCGACCAATGCCGCGCCAGTCAAAGGTTGTCGGCTTGCTTGAGGTATGTCCGAGTAGTATCAAAATGATTTCTCCCCCACACATGACGCCGAAGGCCTGGCAGCAGGCCGCGCGGGCGCAGCGCCTGCGTACTGCGCTTGCTCAGGGCGAGAGCATTACCGATGCCGTACTGACCGCCGGTTTTCCGGACAGCAGCAGCTATTACCGCAAAGCCGATGGCGCACTGGGAATGACGGCAAAACAGTATCGCAGGGGGGATATCGCGGTGCGCTATACCCTCGTTGACTGTTCCCTGGGCCGCTGTCTGGTGGCGGAAAGCGAACGCGGGATCTGCGCGATACTGCTGGGGGATAATGACGCGGCACTTGAAGCGGAGCTGCGAACGCTGTTTCCCAACGCGGCGCGCGAGCCTATGCAGGGCGAGTTTGCCCAGCGCATTCATCAGGTTATCGCCAGTATCGACAGCCACAGGATACCGCTGACGCTGCCGCTGGATATTCGCGGCACGGCCTTCCAGCAGCAGGTCTGGCAGGCGTTACGCGCCATTCCGGCCGGTGAAACGCTAAGCTATCAGCAGGTGGCGAAGGCCATTGGCAAACCCAATGCCGTGCGTGCCGTGGCGGGAGCCTGCGCGGCGAATACGCTGGCGATTGTTATTCCTTGTCACCGCGTGGTGCGTAACGACGGGGCGCTGTCGGGCTATCGCTGGGGAACCGCCCGCAAGACGCTATTATTACAACGTGAGGCAAAAAAGCAGGAGGGCTAATGCTCGATCTTTTTGCGGAGGCTGAACCCTGGCAGGAGCCGCTGGCTCCCGGGGCGGTGATCCTGAGACGCTTTGCGCTTACGCGCGCGAAGGCGCTGCTCGACGGGATCAACGACGTAGCGGCCATCTCGCCGTTTCGCCACATGGTGACGCCCGGCGGCTACACCATGTCTGTCGCGATGACCAACTGCGGGCCGCTGGGCTGGGCAACCAATGCCCGCGGCTATTTATACGCCCCGAAAGACCCGGTCACCGGCCACCCCTGGCCGCCCGTGCCTGCGGTTTTTGAGGCTCTGTGCCACGAGGCAGCCATCGAAGCGGGGTATCCCGAATTTCAGCCCGACGCCTGTCTGATAAACCGCTACGCCGTTGGAGCGAAGCTGTCGTTGCACCAGGATAAGGATGAACCGGACCTGCGCGCACCCATTGTTTCCGTCTCCTTAGGTCTGCCTGCCGTGTTTCAGTTTGGCGGGTTAAAACGCAGCGATCCCCTGAAACGCCTGATGCTGGAGCATGGCGACGTGGTGGTCTGGGGCCGGGAATCCCGCCTGTATTACCACGGTATCCAGCCTCTTAAGCCTGGCGTTCATCCTATGACGGGGGAATACCGTTATAACCTGACCTTCCGGCAGGCAGCGTACAGCGAATAAAAATAAGAATTATTCTTGATGTAGGCGCAAGGCAGTTTACACTGCTGGCTGTTTTTTATTGTCCGGATTGCTCTGCATGCAACTACTTCTTCTTGTCTGGCGTCAGTATCGCTGGCCTTTTATTGCGGTAATGGCCCTAAGCCTTGCCAGCGCCGCGTTGGGGATTGGCCTGATTGCTTTCATCAACGTGCGTTTGATTGAAATGGTCGACACTTCACTCTCCGTTTTGCCAGAATTCCTGGGATTACTGCTGCTACTGATGGCGGTGACGCTTGGCTCACAGCTGGCCCTGACCGCGCTTGGCCACCATTTCGTTTTCCGTCTGCGAAGCGAATTTATCAAACGGATCATGGATACCCACGTTGAGCGCATTGAGCAGCTTGGCAGCGCCTCTCTGCTGGCAGGGCTGACCAGCGACGTACGTGCCATCACCATTGCGTTTGTGCGTCTGCCGGAACTGGTGCAGGGGATCATTCTGACCTTTGGCTCGGCGGCCTATCTGGCCTGGCTTTCCACCAAAATGCTGGCCGTGACCGCGCTGTGGATCGTCATTACCATCTGGGGCGGCTTCCTGCTGGTATCGCGCGTCTATAAACACATGGCGGTGCTGCGCGAAACCGAAGATAAGCTCTATAACGATTATCAGACGGTACTGGAAGGGCGCAAGGAGCTGACGCTGAACCGCGAGCGTGCCGAGCATATCTTTAACCACCTGTATACGCCCGATGCGCGCGAATACCGGCACCATATCATCCGGGCCGATACCTTCCATCTTAGCGCGGTGAACTGGTCGAACATTATGATGCTGGGGGCGATTGGCCTGGTGTTCTGGATGGCAAATAGCCTGGGCTGGGCCGATACCAACGTGGCGGCGACTTACTCGCTGACGCTGCTGTTCCTGCGCACGCCGCTGCTTTCCGCTGTCGGCGCGCTGCCCACGCTGCTGAGTGCTCAGGTGGCGTTTAACAAACTTAAAAAATTCGACCTCGCGCCGTTCAAAGCCGAGTTCCCGCGCCCGCAGGCCTTCCCGCACTGGCAAACGCTGGAACTGCGCGACGTCACCTTCCGCTATCAGGACAACGCGTTTTCCGTCGGGCCGGTAAACCTGACGATTCACCGCGGCGAGCTGCTGTTCCTGATTGGCGGCAACGGCAGCGGAAAATCGACGCTGGCGATGCTGCTGACCGGGCTGTACCAGCCGCAGTCGGGCGAAATTTTGCTTGATGGCAAAGCGCTGAACGCAGAAAAGCCGGAGGATTACCGCAAACTCTTCTCGGCGGTATTCACCGACGTCTGGCTGTTCGACCACCTGCTGGGGCCGGAAGGGCAGCAGGCGGACCCTGCGCTGGTGGACAAATGGCTTGCGCACCTGCAAATGTCGCACAAGCTGGAATTGCAGGACGGCAAGATCCTCAACCTGAAGCTCTCCAAGGGGCAGAAAAAGCGCGTGGCGCTGCTGCTGGCGCTGGCTGAAGAGCGCGACATTATCCTGCTGGACGAGTGGGCAGCCGATCAGGACCCGCACTTCCGCCGTGAGTTTTATCAGGTGCTTCTGCCGCTGATGCAGGAGATGGGCAAGACCATTTTTGCCATCAGCCATGACGATCACTACTTTATCCATGCCGATCGTCTGCTGGAGATGCGCGACGGGAAGCTCAGCGAGCTGACCGGCGAAGAGCGCGACGCGGCTTCGCGTGATGCGGTGGCCCGTACGGCCTGAGTGCGATAGTGCCGGGCGGTGGCTTCGCCTCACCCGGCATGTTTACGCCCGTGCGAAGGTAGCAACGCCGTGCACGCTGTTTTGCACGATATGCCGCTTTTTTCTCCATCCCGCCCCGTTGTTTATTCTTATTTACATATCCCCGCGCTATGCTTAATGCCATCTCATTTCATGGATTTATGATTGATGTCGGTATTAAGCAAAAACAGCGCCAGGGTGCGCGATCAGGAACGTGCGCGTCTAATCTGGCTTCTCACGACCGATAAAGCGGTTACGTCTGCTTTACTGGGTAAACTGACCCTGGCTGAGCAATATGATGTCGGTACGTTATCCGACGATATTGCTGAGGTAGGAGCGCTGGTTGCTCACTTGCCCCCGCCCGACCTGGCGGACACCCTTGAAGCACTCCCTTCGGAAGAACGCCATGCCCTGTGGCGGCTGGTACAGGATCACGAGCGTGGCCAGGTCCTGCTTGAGGCGTCCGAAAACGTCTGGGATGACCTCATCGATGAGATGAGCGACAAGGCTATTCTGGATGCCCTGCAAACGCTCGACATCGACGAGCAGATTTACCTGGTTCAGCACCTGCCGCGAAACCTGACCGGGCGACTGCTGGCGTCCCTGCCGGCGGAAGAGCGCGCGCGGGTGCGTCAGGTGATGCACTACGAAAAAAACAGCGTCGGCGCGATCATGGAGTTTGGCGTCATCATGGTGCGCCCGGATGTGACCCTCGGGACGGTGCAGCGCTATCTGCGTCGCCTGGGCGACATGCCGGACAACACCGATAAGCTGTTTGTCACCTCACGGGATAAGACCCTGCTCGGCGAGCTGGAGCTGAAAACTATTCTGCTCAACAGCACCCAGCGGCGGGTGAGTGAGGTGATGGAGAACGAACCGATGGTCTTCTCGCCGGAAGATGACGCGGAAAAAGCCGCGCGTACCTTCGAGCGTGACAACCTCGTGAGTGCGGCTGTGGTGGATTCAGTGGGCAAACTGATGGGGCGTCTCACCATCGACGAGATCGTCGATGTGGTTTACGAAGAGACCGATAACGATTTACGTGCCCTCGGGGGGATCAGCGCCGAAGATGACGTTCACGCCTCCGTCGGCAAGGCTGTCAAAACGCGCTGGGCGTGGCTGGCCATCAACCTCTGTACCGCGTTCATCGCCTCGCGCGTGATTGACGGCTTTGAACATACCATTTCACAACTGGTGGCGCTGGCCTCGCTGATGCCCATTGTGGCAGGGATCGGCGGCAACACCGGTAATCAGACCATCACCATGATCGTCCGCGCGCTGGCGCTGGAAAACATTCAGCCCGGCAACTTCGCCTTTCTGATTTTCAGGGAGATGGGCGTGGCGCTGATCAACGGCCTGGTGTGGGGCGGGATCATGGGGGGCATCACCTGGTGGCTGTACGATGATATGGCGCTCGGCGGGGTGATGATGCTGGCAATGGTGTTAAACCTGCTGGTGGCCTCAATGATGGGGGTCATTATTCCGCTGACGATGACTAAGCTCAAGCGCGACCCCGCAGTGGGGTCGAGCGTGATGATCACTGCCATTACCGATACCGGCGGTTTCTTTATTTTTCTTGGGCTGGCGACGATTTTTCTTCTGTAACCCGAGGCGTGCGCTTAAGTCGGGCGGGCAGGATAACCATCATCACAATCCCGCCCAGCACGCCAATCGCCAGATTACCGGTGTAGACCGTTGCCGCCACGGTGACCAGCATCACGACCGTTTCGGCAATCGGGGCGTGTTTTAACGTCGCAGGCTGAATACTATGCCAGCTGAAGGTTTTAATGGCCACGATGGCCATGATCCCGGCCAGAACAGCCATCGGTATTTTCGCCATCACCTCGCTGAGCGCGGTGACCAGCACCAGCAGCACAATGCCCGCCGCAACGGTTGAAATGCGGCTGCGGCCTTTGCCCATCTCAACGTTGACGATGGTTTGTCCAATCATCGCACAGCCTGCAATACCGCCATACAGCCCGGCCATGATATTACCCACGCCCAGCCCGATGCTTTCCCGGCGCTTGCTTGACGGGGTGACGGTCAGCTCATCCACCAGCTTCGCCGTCAGCAGCGACTCCAGCAGACCGACAAAGGCAATACTCAGTGCGCACGGCCAGATGATGGACAGCGTGTGCAGATTCAGCGGAACAAGCAGCTGCGTCAGCCCCGGCAAGCCGCCACTCATAGAGCCTTCATCGCCGACGGTGGGCAGGATCTGTCCGCTGGTGACGGTGAAAAGGGTTAACACCACGATGGCGATCAGCGGCGAGGGGACGCTTTTGATGTAGCGCGGAACCCATAGCACAATCAGCAGCGTCAGGACAAACAGGCCGACGATCAGCGGGCTTTTGCTCCAGAAGTGCGGAACCTGGGCGAAGAAAATCAAAATGCCGAGGGCGTTTACAAACCCGGTCATCACCGACTGGGGGATAAAGCGCATTAACCGCGCCATGCCCAGCACGCCAAACAGGATCTGGATAGCCCCGGCCATCAGGACCGCAGGCAGGATGTACTGCACGCCGTGCTGATGCACCATCGGACCAATCACCAGCGCAACGGAGCCTGCGGCAGCCGTCACCATGGCCGGGCGACCACCGAGCACGGACAGGGCCAGACAGAGAACCACGGAGGCGACCAGGCTCACTTTCGGGTCTACGCCCGCGACGACAGAAAACGAGATGACCTCGGGGATCAACGCCAGCGCGGTAATAACGCCCGCCAGCGTTTCGCGCATCAGACTCGATGGCGATCGAAGTACGTTAGCAACGTGATGTTCTTGGGAGATGGGTAATGACATAACAATTCGCAGGTTAGGGCAGGCTTCCGTGCGCGCGATCACAAAGTGCAGCATAGTAGCCATAAAAAGCGGCCATTGCCAGCGGCACGCGCAATCCCCTACAAACAATCCATCATTAAATTTCACAATTACAATAATTTCGTAACCTTTAAACAATATTTAAAAGTTGCTACCGTTCCCGCGCAG
Source organism: Enterobacter cancerogenus (assembly GCF_019047785.1). Classification (NCBI taxonomy): domain Bacteria; kingdom Pseudomonadati; phylum Pseudomonadota; class Gammaproteobacteria; order Enterobacterales; family Enterobacteriaceae; genus Enterobacter; species Enterobacter cancerogenus. The sequence goes on from NZ_CP077290.1 coordinate 4,310,216, forward strand.
CTGTTTCACCTGCAATTTTCCACGCATCACGTACTATTCAACGAAGGCATAAATTATGAAAAAAATGACTGCCATGCTCTTTTCTCTGGCTGTGGGGCTGAATACCGTCTCCCTGGCGGCGAAAGCCGACACGCCTGAAGAGCAGGAAACGGACGTCCTTTTAATTGGTGGCGGCATTATGAGCGCTACGCTGGGCACCTATCTGCACGAACTCCAGCCGGACTGGTCGATGACCATGGTCGAGCGCCTTGATGGCGTGGCGAAGGAGAGCTCTAACGGCTGGAACAACGCCGGTACCGGGCATTCGGCACTCATGGAACTGAACTACACGCCGCAGAAAAAGGACGGTTCCATTAGTATCGAGAAGGCGGTAGAGATCAACGAAGCGTTCCAGATCTCTCGTCAGTTCTGGTCTCACCAGGTTAACAGCGGCGTGCTGCAAAATCCGCACTCCTTTATCAACACCGTTCCGCACATGAGCTTCGTGTGGGGCGACCAGAACGTGAACTTCCTGCGCGCGCGCTACGCTGCCCTGCAGCAGAGCACCCTGTTCCGCGGCATGAAATACTCTGAAGATCACGCCCAGATCAAAGAGTGGGCACCGCTGGTAATGGAAGGTCGTGACCCGAACCAGAAAGTCGCGGCGACCCGTACCGAAATTGGTACCGACGTGAACTACGGTGAGATCACCCGTCAGCTGGTTGGCTCCCTGCAGAAGAAAAACAATTTCACGCTGCAGCTTAACACCGAAGTACGCGGCTTCAAGCGCAACGCGGATAACAGCTGGAGCGTGACCGTTGCCGATCTGAAAAACAACGAAGCCGAGCACGTCATTAAAGCGAAGTTCGTCTTTATTGGTGCAGGCGGGGCAGCGCTGAAGCTGCTGCAGGAGACCGGTATTCCTGAAGCGGATGGCTATGCGGGCTTCCCGGTAGGCGGCCAGTTCCTGGTATCTGAAAACCCTGAAGTGGTAAACCGTCACCTGGCGAAAGTGTACGGCCAGGCCTCTGTCGGCGCGCCGCCGATGTCCGTTCCGCACATCGATACCCGTATGCTTGACGGCAAGCGCGTGGTGCTGTTCGGGCCGTTCGCAACCTTCTCGACCAAGTTCCTGAAAAATGGTTCGCTGTGGGATCTGCTGAGCGCGACCACCACCTCTAACGTGAAGCCTATGATCGACGTCGGTCTGGATAACTTCGACCTGGTGAAATACCTGATTAGCCAGGTGATGCTCTCTGACGACGAACGCTTCGAGGCGCTGAAAGAGTACTATCCGCAGGCGAAGAAAGAGGACTGGCGTCTGTGGCAGGCGGGCCAGCGCGTGCAGATCATCAAACGCGATCCTAAAGAGGGCGGGGTACTGCGTCTGGGTACCGAAGTGGTGAGCGATAAAGACGGGACGATCGCTGCCCTGCTGGGTGCATCACCGGGCGCGTCTACCGCGGCACCGATCATGCTGCACCTGATGGAAAAAGTGTTTAAAGATAAAGTCGCCAGCCCGGAATGGCAGGCGAAGCTGAAAACCATCATTCCATCTTACGGCACGAAGCTGAACGGTAACGTTGAGGCGACGGAACAAGAGCTGGAATACACCAGCCGCGTGCTGCAGTTGCAGTACATCAAGCCGCAGGCCGCCGACGCGGCACCTAAGGCAGAGCTGAAACCTCAGCCGGAAAATAAACCGGTCGCGGATATCGCACTGTAATATAAAAAAGCCGGGTGGCGCTAACGCTTACCCGGCTTACGTTCGGTGCTGTGTTGTTAGTCGGGTAAGGCGAAGCCGTCACCCGACTTTTTTCAACGAATTACCGCTTGCCCAACGTTCTCATCCGCCTTCCAGATGCGATACTTCACATCCACATTTTCAGGCGTGTATACCACGATAGGCAGCTTGCTGTTGTAGCGCAGCAGACTGTTGTCACCCAGATACGCGGTCACAAATTTCTTCTCTTTTTTGCCGTCCGGGCAGGCCATCATAGTGGAGACCGGAGAAGTCACTTTATCAAAGACGTAGTAGTCGTAGCCCCAGCCTTCCAGGGTTTTGCTCTCCAGCTTGCCGCCCAGACGGTGGTGGTTACAGTCCACTTCCAGCGTCTGACCAATCAGCAACTCAACTTTGAAGTTGGCTTCATTTTCCTGGGCCGGAACCTGAATAACCTGACGCTTCATCCCTTTTTCCGCTTGCGGATAAGGAGCTACTTTTTCCAGAGGCTGATCGTTTTTGGTGTCGGTGGCGAATGCGCTGGTGCTGACGCAGGCTGCAGCCAGCAGGGCGATGGCAAATTTAGGTGCGTTTTTCACAGTTATCCCTTTATGTCTATGTCAAAACGTTCGCTGCCAGATTAGCATAATTCAAATGAATGATTGGAGTGATTTACTTACATTTTCATTATGTATGGATGAATACACTGCCTGATGGCGCTATCACTGGTCTTTCGTGCTGGTGTGGAGTCGAGGGGGAGATCGTGTTATTTTAAGCGTTAAAAATGTTATTCATCTGTAAAGGGAAGAGAAAGATGGTTCGTGCAAAACTGAAAACAGCTGAAGGCCGCAAGTTTTTACTGGCATTACTGGTTGTGTTTTTGATTGCCGCTGCGTGCGTTGGCCGGGCAACCATTGTGGGCGTGATTGAGCAGTACAATATTCCGCTCTCCGCCTGGACCACCAGCATGTATGTGCTGCAGTCGGCGATGATCTTTGTCTACAGTCTGGTCTTCACCGTTCTGCTCGCCATTCCGCTGGGGATCTTCTTCCTCGGGGAGCGCGACAAGCACTAAGCCTGAGCGTCAGCCATAAAAAAACCCGCCATAAGGCGGGTTTTTTGTATTTGATTGGTCGGCACGAGAGGATTTGAACCTCCGACCCCCGACACCCCATGACGGTGCGCTACCAGGCTGCGCTACGTGCCGACGCATAAAAGGAATACTACTCGAATCCTTTTTGAATGCAAGGGGAGACCACGCTAACTGGTTTATAATTAATCAGTTAGCGATGAAGCGTTTCTCGTCCGTCAGCACCTGCAGCAGCAGGCTGAGCTGCGGCTTCTGATCCTTGAGCTTCTCACCCTGAAGATTATACGTCTGGTAGCTGCCGTTGCTGTTCAGCACCAGCGTCAGCGCCGGCGTTGTCACCGCCAGGGTGTTGCCGCCAGCTGCCGTGACCCAGTCATGTCGGCGCGTGGCGCTGAAGAGATCCTGCCCCTGCGAATATTCATTTGCTGGCGTACTGACGTGCAGCAGACGCTGCATAAGCGTGGTCATGACGTCTTTATGATCGGTCAGCATCGTGACGCGCTGAGCAGGGGTGCCCGGCCAGTGAATGACCAGCGGGACGTGCAGGTTAGGACGAGACCAGTCCATATTTTTAGTCTCATCGCCCAGCGGCACGCCGTGACCCGCAGTAATAATTACCACCGTATTGTCGAGCTTGCCAGAGTCGCGAAGTGCCTTCAGCACGCGCGCAATTTGCGCATCGACATCACCCGCAGCACGGCTGTAGCGGCGAGCAAAGCCTTTTTGATTGCTGTCATCAAGCGTGGTGCCGTTAAAGGCAACCCACGAGAACCAGCGGTTATCTTCCTGAGCATAGCGCTGCAGCCAGTTAACCCACTGGTTGGCGGTCTGCTCGTCGGACTGACTACGCGGCGCAGGCAGGGAGAAATCAGACAGCAACGCCTGGCGATACAGCGCGCTGTTAAAGCCGTCTGAGGCAAATAACCCTAACTGATATCCCTGCTGATTCAGCCCGGTGATCAGCGCCGCCGGAATACGTGCGGCCAGCACACCATCCATATAGCCTGGGGAAATGCCGTAAAACAGGCCGAAGATCCCCGTGTCGGTGGTGTTACCAGAGCTCATATGCTGCGTAAAGGTGATGTTCTGTCCGGCGAAGTCGGCCAGCGCCGGCATCTGTTTCTCGTAACGGGAATAGTTCAGACCGTCCACGGTGATCAGCAGGACGTTCTGGCCGCGACCCATATCGCGGTAGCGCAGATCGCTCAGCGGATACTGCACGCTGACCGCTTCCGGATTACCTTGCTCAACCAGACGACGTTGATACTCCTGAGCATCCAGCAGGCCGTGCTTCTCAAGGAAGCGACGCGCGGTCATCGGGTAGGAGAGCGGCAGGTTGGCGCGCTGCATGGTAATCGGGCGATAGAAGTTTGCATCCGCCCAGATATACATGATGTGCGAGCTGATAAAAGAGATGAAAAACAGCGCCGCGACCGGCTTCGCATAATGGCGACGTCGCGTCAGGCTGCGGAGTTTTTGCCAACTCCAGGTGGCGAAGAGCATCTCAATCAGGAGAATAATGGGCACGCTGATAAACATCAGTTGCCAGTCACGTGCGGTCTCGTTTTGGTCAGGGTTAATGACCAGCTCCCAGACGATGGGGTTGAGATGCAGGTGGAAACGGGTAAAGACTTCACTGTCAATAAGCAACAGCGTCATGCCCGCTGTCGCGAGGATCGCGGACAGGAAGCGCATCAGACGCTGCGACATGACGACAAACGTCAGGGGAAACAGGATCAGCAGATAGGTAGCGAACACCAAAAAGCTAAAGTGACCGACAACGCTTATCCAGGAGTAGACACGCCCGGTTAAGGTGGTGGGCCAGTCCGCGACAAACAGATAACGACAGCCAATCACCATCGCCAACAGGATGTTGAACAGGGCAAACCAGTGCCCCCAGCTAACCATCTGGGAGACTTTTTCACGGTAGCGCTGACGATTCGTCACCATAAACTGTTGTTCGTTTCCCTTAGTGGGCCTGGTCGTCGCTAACAGATGACTGCAGTGCCTGGGCGAAAGATTTGGCGATCGCCTGACGCTGAGCCGGAGCAACGCTGGTATTGATAAGGTTGGTGACCATATTTCCCAGTACCATCAGGGAGAGATCGGTCGGCGTTTTGTGTTTTTCCAGTACGTTGACCAGCTCACTGAGCAATTGTTCAACGTGTTCATCACTGTAGCGGGAATGTTGTGGCATAAATCAAAATCAGTCTGTTGATAAGAGGGCAACATATTACCGTAGCAACAGCTTTTTTTCCCCTTTTTTATCTTCTGTTGCACACATGCGTTGGTGGTGGTTGAATACCGCCCGGTCTAAAAGGAGAGTTTATCATGAGTCTGGAAATCAACCAGATTGCCTTGCACCAGCTTATCAAGCGTGATGAGCAAACCCTTGAGGTGGTGCTGCGCGATTCGTTACTTGAACCAACGCCTACCGTTGTAGAGATGATGGCGGAGTTACACCGCGTCTACAGCGCAAAAAATAAAGCCTATGGCCTGTTCAGCGAAGAGAGCGAACTGGCTGATAGCCTGCGCCTGCAGCGTCAGGGCGAAGAAGATTTCCTGGCGTTCAGCCGCGCGGCAACCGGTCGTTTGCGTGATGAACTGGCGAAATACCCGTTTGCCGACGGCGGTATCGTGCTGTTCTGCCACTACCGTTACCTGGCGGTGGAGTATTTACTGGTCACGGTGCTGAACAACTTAAGCAGCATGCGCGTCAACGAGCAGCTGGACATCAGCTCCACGCACTATCTCGATATCAATCATGCGGATATCGTCGCGCGTATCGATTTGACCGAATGGGAAACCAACCCGGAATCCACCCGTTATCTGACCTTCCTGAAAGGCCGCGTGGGCCGCAAGGTGGCCGATTTCTTCATGGACTTCCTCGGCGCGAGCGAAGGGCTGAACGCGAAAGCGCAGAACAAAGGTCTGCTGCAGGCGGTGGATGACTTCACCTCAGAAGCGCAGCTCGATAAATCCGAGCGCCAGAACGTGCGTCAGCAGGTTTACAGCTACTGTAACGAACAGCTGCAGGCGGGTGAGGAGATTGAACTGGAGTCTCTCTCTAAAGAGCTGGCGGGCGTCAGCGAAGTGAGCTTCCAAGAGTTTACCGCCGAAAAAGGCTATGAGCTTGAAGAGAGCTTCCCGGCGGATCGCAGCACGCTGCGTCAGCTGACGAAATTTGCCGGCAGCGGTGGCGGCTTAACCATCAACTTTGATGCCATGCTGCTGGGGGAACGTATCTTCTGGGATCCGGCGACCGATACGCTGACCATCAAAGGCACACCGCCGAACCTGCGCGATCAGCTGCAGCGCCGCACCTCGGGCGGTAAATAACGGCCATAAAAAAACCCCGCAGAAGCGGGGTTTTTCTCGACGAGTTTGCGATTACGCGCGAACGAAGTCGATGTGAGACAGTTTTGGCTTGAACGGGTGACGCTGAACAGCCTGAACTTTCACTTTTTCTTCTTTACCGCCAACAACGATGGTCAGAACTTCGCTGTAGAATTCAGCTTTAGTCTGCATGTTCCATACTTTGTCGTGATCCAGTTCGATTGCAACTGGAGCAGCTTCGCCACCGTAAACGATAGCCGGGAACTTGTTAGCGTTACGCAGGCGGCGGCTCGCACCCTTACCCTGCACGTTACGTACTTCTGCTTCGATAGTGAACATAGATTTCTCTCTGTATTTAAAACCCTACTACAGGCGACCCAGCAGCAGGTGAGTGTTCTGCCTCACGGATGTGAAGCGGGCGGCATTTTATACTCAAACGCCCCGCACATCAACGAAAAGTCCCGTCAGCCGCGTAATTCATTTGCCCGGCGAAAGCGGCCTTCGTAGTCAAAGATCTTTTCACGCACCTGCCAGTACTGGCCTTTTTGACGGGCAACCACGAAATCGGGATGGCGCAGTAACGCCTGCTGATGCACGATATCGGCAACCGTTATCCAGCGCAGGGGCACCCCCGGCGTGCGGGTATGCGGGCGGATAAACAGCTGCTCAAACGCCATTCGCTGGGCAGGCGTGTGTAACCTGAACCGCTCGCTGACGTCTGCGCCGTCCTCATCGTAATAGGTAATTTTTAACCATTCGCCTTTTTCGTCCGCCCCCGGCTGCAGCGCCATGCCGGAACAGCGAAGCACCAGCGCGTCTTTCAGCTTCAGCGCGGCTTTGAGCATGTCGTCCGGGTCGACCAGCACGGTGTCGCATTCCCGGCAGCGACGGGCGGCAATATCGTTCTCCGCGTTGCACTGCGGGCAGTTTTTAAAGCGGAAGCGGAAATCGCACTGTTCGCGATGGCCGTCGTCATCTTCAAACCAGCCCTGGCAGCGCCGGCCAAAATGTTCAATCAGCGTGCCGTCAGCGGTGGTTTTGCCCCAGAAGGTGTTAGCGAATCCGCAGGCGGGACAAAAGACCTGAACCGGCACGTTGTCACTTTTGCCTTTCGGCGCGCCCACTTCCGGCGCGTAAAGATCGTGTGGGTTCCCGGCGTAGTCCAGGATCAGGCAGTCGGTTTTCCCCGGCGCCAGGCGCAGCCCGCGCCCGACGATCTGCTGATACAGGCTGACCGATTCGGTCGGGCGCAGAATGGCGATCAGGTCGACGTGCGGGGCATCAAAGCCGGTGGTCAGCACGGATACGTTGACCAGATAGCGGAACTGCTGCGCCTTGAAAGCCTCAATCAGCGCGTCACGCTCCGGGCCGGGGGTATCGCCGGTGATAAGCGCGGCATCGTCAGCGGGCAGCAGGCCGGTGATCTCTTTCGCGTGCTCGACGGTGGCGGCGAAAATCATTACCCCTTTGCGTGTCCGGGCGAACTCTTCAATCTGGCTGATGATATGCGGCGTGATCCGCTGCTGCTTTTTCAGCTCATGATTGAGGTCCGCTTCGCTGAACAATCCGTTGCTCTGCGCCTGGAGTCGGCTGAAGTCGTACTGCACCACGGGCATATCCAGCCGCTCGGGCGGCGTCAGATAGCCATGCTTAATCATGTACCGCAGCGGAAGCTCGTAGATGCAGTCGCTGAAAAGCGCTTTTTCGTCCCCGCGCACCATGCCGTGATAGTGGAAACGGTAGATCCAGCCTTTGCCCAGGCGAAAGGGGGTCGCGGTCAGCCCGAGCAGGCGAATCTGCGGGTTTACCGTTTTCAGATGCGTCAGGATCTGCTGATACTGGCTGTCGTCGTCATCGCTGATGCGGTGGCACTCGTCGACGATCAGCAGTGAAAACTCGCTGCGAAACTGCTCCAGGTTACGGGCAACCGACTGCACGCTACCAAACACCACTTTACCGTGGCTCTCTTTGCGTTTCAGCCCGGCGGCGAAGATGTCGGCGTCCAGCCCGAGCGCACAATATTTGGCGTGGTTCTGCGCCACCAGTTCTTTGACGTGCGCCAGCACCAGCACGCGCCCGCGCGCCAGACGTGCCAGCTCGGCAATCACCAGGCTTTTGCCCGCGCCGGTGGGGAGCACAATGGCCGCGGGCGTTGTGTGTTTTCGAAACCAGGCCAGGGTGGCGTCAACGGCTTCCTGCTGATAGGGGCGGAGTGTGAAAGTCATGAGGTCTCGGTTTAGTTATTTCGCATATAGTATGCCACGAAACTTTTTCCCTTGAGTGGCGCAACCAGACCATTATACTGAACCGTTCTTGACTGCTTCTTTTTCGGACGCGTTGTCCGACTTCCAGCACCATTAAGGCTAAAAAGATTTCATGCGACTTGATAAGTTTATCGCTCAGCAACTCGGCGTAAGCCGCGCTATTGCAGGGCGCGAGATCCGCGCCAGCCGCGTTACCGTGGATGGCGACATTGTGAAAGACTCGGCGTTCAAACTCCAGCCTGAACATCAGGTAGAGTATGACGGTAACACGCTTACCCAGCAGAACGGCCCGCGTTACTTCATGCTTCACAAGCCGGAAGGCTACGTCTGCTCAACGGACGATCCCGATCACCCGACGGTGCTCTATTTCCTGGATGAGCCGGTCGCGCACAAGCTGCACGCCGCCGGTCGTCTGGATATCGACACCACCGGTCTGGTACTGATGACCGATGACGGCCAGTGGTCGCACCGCATTACTTCTCCGCGTCACCACTGCGAGAAAACCTACCTGGTGACACTGGAGTCGCCGGTGGCGGACGATACGGCAGAACACTTTGCGAAAGGCGTTCAGTTGCACAATGAAAAAGATCTCACCAGACCGGCAGTGCTGGAGGTTATCACCCCAACGGAAGTCCGTCTGACCATCAGCGAAGGGCGTTACCACCAGGTGAAACGGATGTTTGCCGCCGTGGGCAACCGGGTGGTGGGTCTGCATCGCGAGCGCATTGGCGCCATTGAACTCGATCCGGAACTTGCGCCAGGCGAATACCGCCCGCTGACGGAAGAAGAGATCGCCAGCGTAGGCACACCTTCGCGTTAATTTCAGGAGAACTCTGTGACCACCAGGCCACACTCGTCTTTCAAAATCGTCTTCATTCTTGGCCTGCTGGCCATGCTGATGCCGCTGTCTATCGATATGTATCTGCCCGCGCTGCCGGTGATTTCCGAGCAGTTTGGCGTACCGGCGGGCAGCGCCCAGATGACGCTCAGTACCTATATTCTCGGTTTTGCCATCGGTCAGCTGCTGTACGGACCGCTGGCAGACAGCCTCGGGCGTAAACCGGTTATCCTTGGCGGGACGTTAATCTTTGCTGGTGCAGCGGTGGCCTGTGCCCTGGCGCAGACAATCGATCACCTTATCGTCATGCGCTTTTTCCACGGCCTGGCGGCGGCTGCGGCAAGCGTGGTGATTAACGCCCTGATGCGTGATATCTACCCGAAAGAAGAGTTCTCCCGCATGATGTCGTTTGTCATGCTGGTGACCACCATTGCGCCGCTGGTTGCGCCGATGGTGGGCGGCGCGGTGCTGGTGTGGTTCAGCTGGCATGCGATTTTCTGGATCCTGGCCATTGCCGCGCTGCTGGCGTCGGCGATGATTTTCTTCTTTATTGATGAAACGCTGCCCGTTGAGCGTCGGCAGAAGTTCCACATCCGTACCACGCTCGGGAACTTCGCTTCGCTGTTCCGCCACAAGCGCGTGCTCAGCTACATGCTGGCAAGCGGCTTCAGCTTCGCCGGGATGTTCTCGTTCCTGAGCGCCGGGCCGTTTGTCTACATTGAGCTGAACCACGTCTCCCCGCAGCACTTTGGCTATTACTTCGCGCTGAACATCGTGTTCCTGTTTGTGATGACTATCATTAACAGCCGCTTCGTACGGCGCGTTGGGGCGTTGAATATGTTCCGCGCCGGGCTGTGGATCCAGTTTGTGATGGCGATATGGCTGGTGGTGAGTGCCTTCTTTGGCGTCGGTTTCTGGGCGCTGGTGATAGGGGTTGCGGCGTTTGTCGGCTGTGTGTCGATGATCTCCTCCAATGCGATGGCGGTGATCCTCGACGAGTTTCCCCATATGGCGGGGACGGCATCGTCGCTGGCGGGGACCTTCCGCTTCGGCATCGGCGCGATTGTGGGGGCCCTGCTTTCGCTGGCGACCTTTAACACGGCCTGGCCGATGCTCTGGGCGATCGCTTTCTGCGCTACAAGCTCGGTTCTTTTTTACCTGTACGCCAGCCGGTCGCGAAAAGTCGCGAACTAGCGCACAAATAAGGCCCAACTCGGGCCTTTTTTTTGACACATGTCAACCAAACCCCCGTTCGTTTACCCTCTGTTTGTTTCTTTTATGTAAAATCTATTTGTGTAAAAAGTCACATCATTGTATTTAAAAAGGTTGAGTTAGATCGCAGAAACGGGTACATATAGCCCCGACGCGAGGCTGCCACTCCTATAAAAAGCGCTGAACAGTGCAGGTTAGCGATGATGTGTTACTATAAATGTAAATAAATTGTGAAGTAAATTTTGCTTCCGGGGAACGAACGTGAATACATTACAACTCTCCATTGTCCATCGCTTGCCCCAGAGCTATCGCTGGTCGGCGGGTTTTGCAGGTTCAAAAGTTGAACCGATTCCGCAAAGTGGTAAAGAGTGCGAGAATTGTCTGGTTGCGCTTAAGCTGCTAAGCCCAAGCGATGAAAACGCATGGCCGGTAATGGAACGTCTTAGCCAGGCGTTGACGGATATCGAAGTGGTCAGCTCCGTGCTGGAGTGCGAAGGCGAGCCCTGCCTGTTCGTCAACAGTCAGGACGAATTTGCCGCCACCTGTCGTCTGAAAAACTTTGGCGTGGCGATTGCCGAGCCTTTCTCTGGTCACTATCCCTTCTAAGCGCTAGTCTGCCTGCAGCAGCTGGCGCGTATAGTTTTGCGTTGGCGCGGCGAAAATGCGTTGGCACTCCCCCTGCTCGACAACCTCTCCCTGACGAAGCACAATCACCTGATGGCACAGCGCCCGCACCACCTGTAAATCATGACTGATGAAGATATAGGCAAGGCGGTGCTTTTCCTGCAAGTCTTTTAGCAGCGCCAGGATCTGCGCCTGCACCGTTCTGTCGAGTGAAGACGTTGGCTCATCAAGAATGATCAGCTCCGGTTTTAAGATAAGCGCGCGGGCTATCGCAATGCGCTGGCGCTGTCCGCCGGAAAATTCAGCCGGATAGCGATGCCGCGTGTCGGGATCCAGGCCTACCTCCACCATCACGCGCATCACGTCGTCTTCGCGCTGCCGGGTCGTCAGTTCAGGGCGATGAACGCGCAGCCCCTCTTCGATGATTTGCAACACGCTCAGCCGTGGGTTGAGCGACGAGTTCGGATCCTGAAAAACAACCTGCATACGCGGACGCACGGGAAGCATCTGACGCCGGTTCCAGTCGTGCAGTGGCATACCGTCGAAAATAATATCCCCCCGTGAGGCAATTAAGCGCAGCAGCGCCAGACCGGTGGTGCTTTTACCCGAGCCTGACTCGCCAACCAGCCCGAGCGATTCCCCCGGTCGCAGCGAAAAACTGACGTTTTTTAGCACAGTTGTGTGGTCAACGACGCGCCGCAGTATGCCTTTGCGCACCGGAAACGAGACGGCCAGATCCTTCACCTGCAATAACGGCACGCTGTCTGCGCTCAGGGGAACCGGGTCGCCTGACGGTTCGCTATCCAGCAGGCGCTGCGTATACGGGTGCTGTGGAGCACTGAGCAGGGCGGCGGCGCGGTTTTGCTCAACGCAGCGTCCGTTTTGCATAACGGCCACGCTGTCCGCCAGCTTTTTCACAATGCTCAGGTTGTGGGTGATAAACAGCAGGCTCATGTTCAGCTCGTCACGCAGCTCGCGCAGCAGGTGCAGGATCTGCGCCTGCACCGTGACGTCGAGAGCGGTTGTCGGCTCATCGGCAATCAGCAGTTCCGGGCGGGTGAGCAGGGCCATGGCGATCATCACGCGCTGGCGCTCACCGCCGGAGAGCTGGTGGGGATAATCGCTTAGCCGTTTGGCCGCGTGACGTATGCCGGTACGCTCAAGGCAGTCCAGGATCTCTCCTCGCGCCGCCTCTTTACGCATGCCCCGGTGCAGGGACAGCACTTCATACAGCTGTTTTTCCAGGGTGTGCAGCGGGTTGAGCGACACCATCGGTTCCTGAAAAATCATGGCAATTTTATTGCCGCGGATCCCGCGCAGGGTCTGCTCATCGGCGTGAAGCAGCGAGCTGCCGTGAAACAGAATATCGCCCTGCGGATAACTGACCGGCGGGGATGGGAGCAGGCGCAGCACCGAGAGCGCCGAAACGCTCTTGCCGGAACCGGACTCGCCCACCAGCGCCAGGGTTTCACCGCGCTGGATCTGCAAAGACAAATCCGTGACCACCCTGCGCGTTTCGCCCTGCCTGGAAAACGCAATCGACAGGTGATCAATACTCAGAAGAGGCTGCGTCATCTTATACCGCCTTGTTAGGATCAAACGCGTCGCGCACGGCTTCGCCAATGAAGATCAGCAGCGAGAGCAATATAGCCACCGAGAGGAAGGCGGTGATGCCCAGCCACGGCGCCTGAAGATTATTCTTGCCCTGCAGCAGCAGTTCGCCGAGCGACGGGGAGCCGGGCGGTAACCCGAACCCGAGAAAATCAAGTGAGGTCAGGGTGGTAATGGAGCTGCACAAAATAAACGGCAGGAAGGTGAGGGTTGCCACCACGGCGTTGGGCAACATATGGCGGAAGATGATCCCGCTGTCGCTCACGCCCAGAACCTGGGCGGCGCGGATATAGTCGTAATTGCGGGTTCGCAGAAACTCCGCGCGCACCACGCCCACCAGCGCCATCCAGCCAAACAGAACGGTGATCCCCAGCAGCCACCAGAAGTTTGGCTGGACCACGCTTGAAAGCAGAATGATTAAAAACAGGGTCGGCATGCCGGACCAGACCTCAATGATACGCTGGCCCCAGAGATCGACCTTGCCCCCGTAATAGCCCTGAATGGCGCCCGCCACGACGCCCATGACGCTGGAAAACAGCGTCAGCATCAGCCCAAAGAGGATCGAGATCCGCGTGCCATAGAGGATGCGCGCCAGCACATCACCGCCGTTGGCATCGGTGCCCAGCCAGTTTTGCCGGGAGGGTGGAGAAGGGAAGGGGGTCTGGGTGGCGTAATTGATGCTGTTTGCGCCAAAGCGAATCGGTGCCCACAGCGCCCAGCCGTGCTGCTCGATATGCTGACGCAGCCAGGGATCCTGATATTGCGCCGGTGTGGCAAAGGGCCCGCCAAAATCGCTTTCGCTGTAGTTAGCCAGCACGGGCACGTACCAGCGGTCGTTAAAGTGCACCAGCAAGGGTTTATCGTTGGCAATCAGCTCCGAACACATGCTTAACGCGAACAGCACGGCGAAGATCCACAATGACCAATAGCCGCGGCGGTTATGACGAAAGCGCGCCCAGCGGGCCTGATTAACGGGGCTTAAGTGCGGCATCAGCGGCCCTCAAAGTCGATGCGGGGATCGACCAGCGTATAGCTGATATCGCTAATGATATTCAGCAGCAGGCCAATCAGGGTGAAGATGTAGAGTGTGCCAAACATCACCGGATAATCGCGAGAGACGGTCGCTTCGTAGCCCAGCAGTCCCAGGCCATTCAGGGAGAACATCACCTCTATCAGCAGCGAACCGGTAAAAAACATGCTGATGAAGGTGGCCGGAAAGCCTGCAATCACCAGCAGCATGGCGTTGCGGAAAACGTGTTTCCACATGATCTGCTTTTCACCGACGCCCTTGGCGCGCGCGGTGACCACGTACTGTTTGCGGATCTCATCGAGGAACGCATTTTTGGTCAGCATCGTCAGCGCCGCAAAGCCGCCAATCACCGTCGCCAGCACCGGCAAAGTGATATGCCAGAAATAGTCGGTGATTTTTTTATACCACGGCAGGGTGCTGAAGTCGGCTGACACCAGCCCGCGAAGCGGAAAGATATCGAAGTAACTGCCGCCCGCGAAAAAGACAATCAGCAGCACGGCAAACAAAAACGCCGGGATCGCATAGCCCACAATGATGAACGTGCTGCTCCAGATATCAAAGCGGCTGCCGTTGTGGACCGCTTTACGGATCCCCAGCGGAATCGACACCAGGTAGATGATCAGCGTCCCCCACAGACCCAGCGTGACCGACACCGGCAGGCTCTGCTTAATCAGGGTCAGGACCGAGGCGCTGCGAAACAGGCTGTCGCCAAAATCAAAACGCACATAGTTCCACAGCATGGTGAAATAACGCTCGTGCAGCGGCTTATCAAAGCCGTAGCGCTGGGTGATCTCGGCGATCACCTCAGGATCCAGCCCGCGCCCGCCCCGGTAATGGCTGTCGCTGATATTACCCACACCGGTTCTGGCATGGCTTGCGCCTAAACCTTCTCCGCCGCCGCCCGGTATCGCGCCGCTGTTGCCAAATTCCACCGCCGCGATCGCTTGATCCACCGGGCCGCCGGGCGCAATTTGCACAATAAAAAAGTTGATGGTGATGATGGCCCACAGCGTTGGAATAACCAGCAGCAGACGACGGATCAGATAAGCACCCATGGTTATTCCTTAGCGCCGCTCGGCAGGGAGCTTCGCGGCCTTATTCACGTCATACCACCAGGTATCAAAACCCAGTGAATAAATGGGGCGCACGGACGGCAGGGAGAATTTATCCCAGCGGGCCGTACGATCTTCACCCATGTACCACATCGGCAGCATGTAATAGTTCCAGGTTAACACCCGGTCAAGCGCCCGGCCCAGGGGCAGCAGTTTGTCTTTATCGCCCTGTGCCGCAATAATTTTGGCGATGAGGGCATCGATGGCCGGGCTTTTCACCCCTGGCGCGTTATAACTCGAGTCAATATAGCTCGAGGCCCAGGCGATCTGCAGGTCGCTGCTCGGCCAGGGCTGGGCGGACCACAGGCGCTGCATCATATCGTAATCACGGCTGCGCATGCGGTTGGTGATCTGCGCATTATCCACCTGACGAATATTCAGGGTCACGCCCAGGCGTTCAAGATTCTGTTTAAACGGCATCACCCACTGGTTATCAGCACCCGAGGAGAGCAGCAGCTCAAAGCTCAGCGGTTTCCCGGTTTTTGCGTTGATCCGCTTTTGATTTTTAAGCGGCCAGCCCGCCGCGTCCAGCAACCGGCTGGCCTTCAGGAGGTTATCGCGATCGAAGCCATTGCCGTCCGACACCGGCGGGGTAAAGACGGAGGTAAAAATCTCGGGAGGCAGTTCAGCTTTCAGCGGGGCCAGCAGGACCAGCTCGTCCGCATTGGGATAATCGCGGGCGGCATATTCCGTATTCTGGAAATAACTGTTGGCGCGGCTGTAGGCACCGTAAAAGAGCGCTTTGTTCATCCATTCAAAATCAAACGCCAGGGTTATCGCCTCGCGGACCCGTCGGTCGGCAAAGACCGGACGCTGGATATTAAACGCCAGCCAGCGCGTGTCCTGGGCAGACTCATTTTTGTGTTCGTCTTTGACGATGTACTTTTTAGCGAAGTTCTTGCCGATGTAGCGGGTCGCCCAGTTTTTGGCGCTGCTTTCGAGGCGTAAATCAAAGGCACCGGCTTTGAACGCCTCAAACGCGACGTTATCGTCCAGGTAGTAATCGTAGCGGATGGTATCGAAGTTCCAGCGCCCGCGGTTGACGGGCAGATCGGCGGCCCAGTAGTCTTTGACGCGGGAATAGACCAGATACTGACCCATCCGCCAGGCGGTGATGCGGTAGGGGCCACCCGCCAGCGGCGGCACGGAGAGCGGATTGCTGAGCTTATGGTTCTTCCAGAAGGATTCCGGCATCACCGGCAGGGAGAACAGGCTCAGCATGTTCTCTTTATTCGGCTCGCTCAGTTCGATACGCACGGTAAGCGGTGCGATGGCCTTAATGGTGGTGCCTTTATACACCAGGCGAAACTGCGGCACGCCCTCGGTCATAAACTTATGGAACGTGAAGGCGATGTCGCTGGCTTTTACCGGCGTGCCGTCATGAAAACGCGCGCGGGGGTTAATCGACACTTCAGCCCAGGCAAAATCATCTGCATAACGGACATTGTCCGCCACCAGAGGATAGTAGCTGCCCGGTTCGTCGTCGGAGGTAACAAAAAGGGTATCGTAGAGCGATTCGGTGCGCGCAGCCGCCACGCCGCGCAGCGCGTAGCGGTTAAAGTTATCGAAGGTGCCGGTGGCGGAAAGGGTGACGTTTCCCCCTTTTGGCGCGGCGGGGTTGACGTAATCAAAGTGGGTGAAGTTAACGGCATATTTCGGCTCGCCAATAACGGCAAACGCGCTGCTCTCTTTGATTGTCTGTGCCTGAGCGGGCAGGCACAGGAATGCCATTAGCATCAGTATTACGCGCATCACCATCGGCCGCGGTCCCTCTTTGTATCGAATGGCTGAGATAAGCTGAATAATAAGTGACGCCGACGCGATTGTGAAATTATTCGCGGGGTTGCGGCATATCCGGCGTCCACTGGCTGAATTGCTCCAGCGGCATCGGACGGCTAATCCAGTAGCCCTGCAGGAAGTTCACTCCGTGCTCCCGCAGCCAGGCCGCCTGCTCGGGGGTTTCCACACCTTCCGCCACGGTGGACATATTTAACCGCCTCGCCAGCGTCAGCACCGCATCAAGCACGGGGGAGGTCACGGTTTCTGTCCCAATGGCGTTAACGAAGCCGCGGTCGATTTTGATATAGTCCATGGTGAAACGCTCAAGGTAGATAAGCGCGCTGTGCCCGGTCCCGAAGTCGTCGATGGCGATCTCAAATCCTTCGTTGTGCAGCCACTCAAACAGCGTATTGGCCTGATGATGGTTGATCATATCGCGCTCGGTAATCTCCAGTACGGTCTGGAAATGATGTGGAGGCAGCAGGCTGGTAAAGGTACGCATATCGTCTTTAAAGCTGTCGGCGTGCAGGTGCCCTGGCGCGATGTTGATCCCGAGCTTCGCGCCGGGCGGTAAAAGCGTTTGTAAAACCGGCGCATCGCGAATAATCAGGTCGAAAAGATGCAGCGTCAGCGGGACGATCAGCTTCTGGGCTTCGGCAAAGTTGATAAAGGCGTCAGGCGGGATTTCGCCCATGGTGGGGTGCTTCCAGCGCATCAGCACCTCTACGCCGCGCATTTTAAGCTCTTTCGCATCCACCACCGGTTGATAGACCACGTAGAACTGACCTGCCTTGATGGCGGTTAAAATCTCTTTACCCGGGTTCTGGCGAATGGTCAGGATGTAGAAGTTAAGGGAGCCTCCCGCAATCCCGCAGACCAGGCCGAAAAACAGGGCGAAGAGCATTTCATCCGTGGTCCAGGCTTGCGCATACATTTTGATGGTGATCGGCACGGCCTTAAGCGTGGCGGTGCGGGCCGGATGTTGATTCAGGTCGTGCGCGTTGACCAGGTTCGGGGACATGGTGGATAACGCTTTATCGCCAATGACGACGGCAATTCCCGTGAATGCGTCCTGACGTGAGGTGTAGAGCAGGTAGGGGGCCAGGTTGAGGTTCACCGAGGTAAACACGCCGCCGTCTTTCACCAGCGGATTTCGATGCCAGATGGCGATCGCCGGCTTGTTGGGGAGCATGGGCGTCCCTGGCAAAAGGGCCATATCGATCTGCTTAGTGATATTCAGGTCAGGAATGAGTTCCTGCATGGGGACCTGCATAGGCCCGGTTGCGGATGAGCAAAACGCATTGCTGTCCCGGACCAGCAAAAAGGCGCGTACGTTGATACTAAAGGCTGCGCGCGAGGTCAGCTCGCCGCTCACATCATGGCAGTTGCTCAGCGTGAGCGGCTGGAGCACATCGATAGCGGTTTTCAGCTCGCCGAAATACCCCTCCATGTACACGCTCAGGTCTGAAATTAAGGTATCAAACTTGGCCTGTCGCTTCTGATAGCTCCAGAAAAACTGTATTGAACCCATAAGCAGGGCGATGAAAAGGCCTGTCAGGATACTGAGGATCGCTATTTTGCGATTGCTGAAAAAGTAGCGGGTAAACATAGACGTCGTGCTTCCTGAATGGCCGCTGAATGTGTTCAGTGTAACGGGCAAAAAAAAACACTGCCGAAGCAGTGTCTTTCTTTATCGTATCGCCAGCCAAGGGATAACTCACGATACAACAGTTATATTAACTGCGGGTCAAAACTCGGCGCGCTTCGTTGTAGCGCTTCTTCCAGTATGGCTCGTTCATGCTGGAGATGGTCACACCGCTGCTGGTGGAGGCATGGACAAACTGATCGTTACCGATATAGATGCCCACATGTCGGCCGGTCGAGCCTGCTTTGAACAGGACTAAATCACCGGTACGCAGTTTGGTGCGTGAAATCGACTTGCCCATCACCTGCTGTTCATAGGTTGAACGCGGGAGGTCTAACCCAAATTGCTCGCGGAAGGTACGCTGTACGAAACCGGAACAATCAATGCCTTTCTTGGTGCTGCCGCCCAGACGATAACGCACGCCTTTCCAGTCAGCATACTGGTCCATAATACGGGACTTCACGTCCAGATTACGTACCATATTTTCAAATTCATCCTGAGAGGCTTGCAGTGAAGAGGAATCTTCCATTCCCACAACACGCGTCTCAGGATGCATATTCTTCGCGGTGTTCGTTGTGCTACATGCTGAAAGCAGTACCGCCACTGCAATCGCCGGGATCCCCCGCAAGATATATCTCAAAATCGGTTGAGATTTGACCATGTTGTTTATTATCCCTTGAAGTCCTTAACGAAAAAATCGTTATAAAAATGCCAAACGTGACGAGACTAATTACCTGCGCACAATCAGACAATTCTTTATGGCCAAATCTGTGGCACAGCGCACAAATTTATTCACCACAGTAATAATTATCTTTGTGGGGCAAAACGAGTCTGAGATTACCCGATTGCAAGGGCTATTGCGAGCAAAAATACCCTTTTTTTTATAAGAAAAAGTGATACAGAAAGTGAATAACTGCAATAGCGTAAAATGCCGTCAAAATTGCTGCTTAAATGCGCAATTCATTCATTTCTAACATGAATGTGATGACGAGAATATGACAGCCAGACAGGCGAAAGGGGGGAGTCGCATCAGGGATCCCAAACGATCCCTGATGGATGATGATAATTTAGGTTAGATATTTGTTTTAATTTTGTTGCTATTTCCGGGCATATAACGATCGAAAAGCGCAATTAAACGGTCGCTTAAGGGGGTCATTAAGCACCATGGCGCCCCAATGAGCACCGCCGTCAGGGAGCCAACGGCAATATCGGTAAACCAGTGCGCACCAATCATGACGCGCGGGAAGGCAAATATCACGACGATGGCCAGAGCAATGGCAAAGGCTTTTTTACCGAAATAACGCAGCATGAAGGCGGAGAAAATAAGCAGCATCATGCCGTGATCGCCAGGGAAACTGTCTTTCGACGCGTCTTTTGTCGAAATATGCAGCAATTCACTCACGCGGTAAATATTCGGGAACGACAGGGAGGGGCTTGCGCGTTTAACCGGCATCAGATGCTGCGCCAGCTGGTTGATCACCACCGCCGTCAGCAGCATCACCAGACCCATCATTATGATACGACGACGCCCTGTTTTGTCCTCTTTCAGCCAGAAGGAGAGCATTAAACAGCCCATCGCCAGCAGCGAGCAACCGTCAAAGGCACGGTTATTGGTAATCGCTACCAGCCATAAAAACGCCTTACTTTTTACCAGTTCCTGATTAAAGAAATGGAAAATGCTGGAATCCAGCGGGAACCACAGGCCGTGGTTCACCGGAAGATACCAGGATAAAAAGAGCGCCAGCCCGGCGGCGTTCAGCAGTAATATCTGGGGGTATCGAGTCGTCATAGTCTTCAGCATAGTGTTAAAACTGGGGCAACGTTAGCCACCCGAACTTAAACGAAGCTTCAACAGACTGGACTGGAGTGCGTTCCAGTCGGTGTTAACCGCACTAATTAACTCTATTCGGCTATCCGGCGGCGCGACGTTCTGCGTTTCGATAAAGAAGTCCTCACCCTGGCGGTTTATCCGCACCAAGCCGTCCTGCGTGCGCATCACCCCTTTTACACGCTCAACCGGGGCCAGCCTGGCCCACTCAAGGATGCCGATGGTGTCAAACTGCGTGTCGGCGTCAAAAATCCATCCGCAGGCCTGATGCCCCTGACCGCTGTTCAGGTTACGCCGCCAGCGCTGATGCTCAGGCAGGCTTAACGCAGCCAGGCCATGCTTCACGCCATGATGATGCGCGTGCTCGGGGCTGGATGGCAGTTCTGTCTGATTCAGGCGAGGAAGATCGAGCAGCGCGCCATCAATGTTCCCTTGCGTGGTCTCGACACGCTGGCGTCCGCCGCCCGCGTGTTGCCACCAGGCCGCCAGTGCCGCCTGGCTCTCGGGCGTGCTGCGGTCGGATTTATTCGCCACAATGATATCTGCCGAGGCGAGCTGGTCGCGGAAGTTCTCATTGCTCAGCGTTTTTTCATCGAGCAGCTGGCGCGGGTCGAGCAGGCAAAGCGTGGCGCGCAGATCGATCCAGGGTTCATAAACCGGTGCGGTCAGTAAATCGAGAATTTGCTTCGGATGGCCCAGCCCCGTGGGTTCAATCAGCAGACGGTCGGGTTTGCCCTGACGGAGCAGTGTGTTCAGCCCCACCTGCATCGGCAGACCATTCACACAGCACATGCAGCCGCCGGGGATCTCCTTGATCATCGCACCGCTGTTGGCCAGCAGCGCGCCGTCGATACCGACTTCGCCAAATTCGTTAACCAGCACGGCCCATTTTTCGGCCGGATCTTTATTTGCCAGCAAATGCAGAATGGAGGTGGTTTTGCCGCTACCGAGGAAGCCGGTGATGAGGTTGGTTTTGGTCACGTGTGCTCCGAGAGATAATCGTAATGCTAAACCGATAATCTATCATCCTGGCGAAAAAAACGGACATTGAGAAGGGGAGGCGCGAACGGAGAGGCACCCCGTTCGCGTTAAACGCAATAATCGCTAAATATTTAACGTTTCGATAACGGCCCGGCGCGCGCCATCGCGGACGAGGCGCTGGTAGGCCTGAACGATTGCGTCCACGAACGCCGGCGTTTGCGGCAGGTCGTGGCCGAAGATCTCGTTTAGCCCCAGCAGGGCGGTGACGCGATCGGCTTCGCTGCTGGTGCTCACAATGCCACGGATTTTCTCGCTAAGCGGATCGCGAACGTCGATTGCGTTTCCCTGGTCATCCGTGCCGCTGACGTAGCGCATCCAGCCCGCCACGCCCAGCGCCAGCAGAGGCCACGCGGTATGACGTTCAAGATGCACGCGGATGCCGTCGAGCATCCGCTGCGGCAATTTCTGGCTGCCGTCCATCGCAATCTGCCAGGTCCGGTGCTGAAGCGCCGGGTTGGCAAAACGGTCGATCAGGCTGTCGGCATAGGCGGTGAGGTCAACATCCGTAATGCGCAGGGTAGGGGCCTGCTCGTCCAGCATCAACCGGCGGGCGGCCTCGCGGAAGTGCTCATCCTCCATGCATTCATTAATATGCGCATAGCCCGCCAGGTAGCCAAGGTAGGCCAGAAACGAGTGGCTGCCGTTCAGCATCCGCAGTTTCATCTGCTCCCAGGGCAGAACGTCCTGCACCATCTGCACGCCTGCGACCTCCCACTCTGGCCGTCCGGCGACAAAGTTATCTTCAACCACCCACTGGATAAATGGCTCACAGCTGATGGCGCAGGGATCGTCCACGCCAAGGGCCTGGGTGATTTCGGCCAGAGAGGCCTCGGTGGCAGCCGGAACAATCCGGTCGACCATGGTGCCCGGGAAGCTGACGTGCGCATCAATCCAGGCGGCAAGCTCAGGGGAGCGTTTTTGCGCCATCCCGAGCACGGCGTTTTTCACCACATGTCCGTTATCCGGGATGTTATCGCAGGAGAGAACGGTAAACGGCTGCAACCCCCGCTCGCGGCGGCGATGCAGCGCTTCGACCAGAATACCCGGCGCGGAATGTGGTTCAGACGGATTTTCAAGGTCATGGACAATGCGGGCGTTTTGCGTATCCAGCCTGCCGGTAGCCGGGTCGAGGCAATAGCCCTTTTCAGTGATGGTAAGGGAAACAATCGCCACCTGGGGTTCGCAGAATTTTTCAATGATCGCCGCCAGCGAGTCGAGTTTTGCATTCAGACATTCATGTACCGCGCCGACGATAATCGGCTGATTCCCGTCAGGCCCTTTCTCCAGCACGGTAAACAGATGGTCCTGGGCGCGCAGCTGGCTCATCAGCACGTCGCCGCTGAACAGGCTGATCTCGCAAATCCCCCAGTCACCCCCCTTTGCGTTCAGTACCCGGTCTGTTAACAATGCCTGATGCGCGCGATGAAACGCACCAAAGCCAAAATGGACGATGCGCGAGCGCAGTGACTGACGGTCGTAGTGCGGCTGTTGAACGTGGGAAGGAAGCGCGGTGGAGGCAATTGTCTTCATGAAATACACACCTGATTAACCATTAATTAACAATGCCAGTGTAAAGTTATATGACAACAAAGAGAATTGGTAAGCCGTAAATATCGCGATTATGTGAGTTTGATCAATCAATGCCGTGGGCTATATTGACCCTCATGATTAAACATGTATGGTAGTCGTCAACAAAGTCATTCATATTGGTATAACAACTTTAAGGGGTGGGACGATGGAACAAACCTGGCGTTGGTACGGACCGAACGATCCGGTTTCGCTTGATGATGTGCGTCAGGCAGGCGCGACGGGCGTCGTGACGGCACTGCACCACATTCCCAACGGCCAGGTGTGGCCGGTTGACGAAATTAAACAGCGCCAGGCGCTGCTGGCGGAAAAGGGCTTAACCTGGTCCGTGGTCGAAAGCATTCCGGTGCATGAAGAGATCAAAACCCGTTCCGGCGAGTGCGACACCTGGATTGCCAACTATCAGCAGAGCATTCGTAACCTCGCCGCCTGCGGGATTGATACCGTTTGCTATAACTTTATGCCTATTCTGGACTGGACGCGTACCGATCTGGAATACCAGATGGCAGACGGCTCTAAAGCGCTGCGCTTTGACCAGATTGCCTTTGCGGCATTTGAGCTGCATATTCTGAAACGTTCTGGTGCTGAAGCGGATTACACCGCCGAAGAGCAGCAGCAGGCGAAGCAGTGGTTTGATGCCGCCAGCGAAGCCGATATCGAAAAGCTGACGCGCAATATCATTGCCGGTCTGCCGGGGGCAGAAGAGGGGTACACCCTGGATCAGTTCCGCGCGCGTCTGGCCGAGTACGGCAATATCGATAAAAACCAGCTGCGCGACAACATGGCCCACTTCCTGCGCGCCATTGTCCCGGTCGCAGAAGAGGTGAAAGTGCGTCTGGCTATCCATCCTGACGATCCTCCGCGTCCCATCCTCGGCCTGCCGCGTATTGTCTCGACAATCGAGGATATGCAGTGGCTGAAAGAGACGGTCGACAGCATCTATAACGGCTTTACCATGTGCACCGGCTCCTACGGCGTGCGCGCGGATAACGACCTGGTGCAGATGATCGAGACCTTTGGCGATCGGATCCACTTCACCCACCTTCGCGCTACCTGCCGGGAAGAGAACCCGAAAACCTTCCACGAAGCGGCGCACCTGGGCGGCGACGTGAATATGGTGGCGGTGGTGGATGCGATCCTGGCGCAGGAAGTTCGCCGTAAGCAGGCGGGCGATGTGCGTCCAATTCCGTTCCGTCCGGATCACGGGCATCAGATGCTGGATGATTTACGCAAGAAAACCAACCCGGGCTACTCGGCGATTGGTCGCCTGAAAGGGATGGCGGAAGTGCGCGGCGTTGAGCTGGCGCTGAAGATGACGAAGTATCCGGAGCTGCTGTAAGCTCTGTTGCCCGGTGGCGCTACCGCTTACCGGGCCTACAAAAAACCGGCCTGAGAGCCGGTTTTTGAGTTTTTGCAGGTCGGGTCAGGCGAAGCCGCCACCCGACAAATGCGGCAATCAGTCAGCACGACCCATATAGCGTTTTTCTTCGATATGGATGCGGATTTTCTCGCCTGCTGAGAGGTATTCAGGCACCTGAACAACCAGGCCGGTCGTCAGCGTTGCCGGTTTGTTACGGGCGCTCGCGGACGCGCCTTTGATACCCGGTGCCGTATCGACAATTTCCAGGTCGACGGTTTGCGGCAGTTCCAGCGCCAGCAGCACGCCATCCCAGGTCAGCACCTGCATGTCCGGCATCCCACCTTCAGGAATGAACAGCAGCTCTTCTTCGATCTGATCTTTGGTGAAGATATACGGCGTATAGTCTTCTTTATCCATGAACACGTATTCGTTGCCGTCGATATAGGAGAAATCAACGTAGCGACGGGTCAGGGTCACGGTATCCACGATATCGTCGCCTTTGAAGCGCTCTTCAACCTTCAGGCCGGTACGCACGTCGGCGAAACGCATCTTATACAGCGTTGCAGCACCGCGGGCGCTCGGGGCCTGAATATCGATATCTTTCACAATCAGCAGTTTGCCGTTGTAATTCAGTACCATACCTTTCTTAATTTCGTTCGCTCTTGGCATTGCAGTAATCCTGTTTACGGGAGGTAAAAAATATCGCGCCAAATTACTCGCGCGCGGCCTTTCAGGCAAGAGGAATTCGTGGCTTTTGCTATCAATACACAAAAGGTGTTACTGTGCGCCCGATGCCCGACTGCGCGGGCATTTCTACCCACAGAGAGCCTTTATGGATTGTCGTCCGGACTGTGGCGCGTGCTGTACCGCACCGTCCATCTCAAGCCCCATACCCGGCATGCCGCAGGGCAAGCCGGCAAACACGCGCTGCGTTCAGCTCTCTGAGTCCAATCTGTGCATGATCTTTAGTTCGCCTTTGCGCCCGAAGGTGTGCGCCGGGCTTCAGCCCAGCGCCGGAATGTGCGGCAGCACGCGCGAACAGGCCATGACCTGGCTGCTTGAGCTGGAGAGCCTCACCGCGCCCTAAACGTCTTTAATGCGCGTCAGACACCCGATGGTCACGACGCACATCACCAGCGCAATCCAGAACACCGTGTGATAATTCCAGATTTCCGCCACGATCCCGGCCATGGAGCCGGCAATAATCCAGCCCACGCGGGTGGTATTAGTATAAAGGGTGGTGGCCGCGCCTGCCTGTCCAGGCATCAGATCCTGGAAGTAGAGCATCCCGATGCCCGCCAGGATCCCGATGTAAATCGCGTTCAGCAGCTGTAACGCCAGCAGCAGCGCCGGGCTATGCACCGTCAGCATGCCAATATAGAACAGCAGCCCGGCGACGGCCGCAATGCGCATCAAAAAGCGCTTTCCGAAGCGCTTCGCGTAATAACCGGCGATGAGCATGGTCGGGATCTCCAGACCTGCCGCGGTACCCATCATAATGCCCGCCAGTTTCTCCGGCAGGTGCAGCTCGTCAATAATAAACAGCGGCATATTAATAATGTAGAGACTGTTGGTTCCCCACATCAGCATACAAATGATGAATAACAGCAACGCGTCACGACGATTGCGGCGCGGCGCTTCCAGCACGCCGGTCGTGACTTTTGGTTCTTTGCGCATCGACGGCAGGAAAAACCATACCATTGCGCCGCACACCACAAACGCCACGGCGGCGCTCAGGTACATCACCGTAAAACCAAAACCCATCGCCAGCGCATACGCCAGCGGCGGGCCAATCACCCATGCCAGGGAGACCTGGGCACGCAGAATGGAGCTGAACATAACCGCTTCGCGCCCGGTGCGATCGGCGTGCTCGCGGGCAAGGGCAAACATCTGCGGGTTGGCTGTGGAGCCAAAGCTGCTCAGGAATACGCCGACAAACAGCAGAATGAAGTAGTTTCGGTTCCAGGCGAACAGCACGCAGGCGAACACGCCCAGCAGGCAGCAGAACACAATCAGGCTTTTGCGATCGCCTTTACGGTCAGAGCGGCCAGCAAGAAACTGGCTGACGAGGATCCCGATAATGGCGCTGCCGGTAAAGAAGAAGCCAACCATCGCCGGGCGGGCATGAACCTCGTTCGTTAAAAACAGGCTCAGCGTGGGCGTTTGTAATGCCCCCGCGATACCGGTGAGGAAAGCGACAATCAGAAACGCCGTTGACGTCAAATCAAAGGGCTTTGGTGAGGCGGCAGCGGGGGTGTTATGCATGTTTTATAATCAGAGAATGACAAAACCGCGGAGTTTACGCCGCCCGTCATAAAATAAACAGTGGGTGCCGTCAATTTCGCCACAAAAAATCAAAATAGCATTTCATTTTAGTCGTTCAGCTGAAGCTGCTGACGCCGTTTGCTGAACGTCAGCAAAAACGGCTCGCTGCAACAGAAATGTGCGGCATCTCTAAATTCTGTTATACGGAATGTAACTTTTCTTGCAACATTCTCGAGAAAAAGGCAAGAATTCTTGAAACGTTTCAGCGCTATCTTGTTTGAACTGACGGAGCAGGTTAGCGCATTTTTTCTCATTAAGGCTGAAACGATTCAAGTTCAGCAGGAGAGGAGAACCATGTTCCAGTTATCTGTTCAGGATATTCACCCGGGCGAACAGGCCGGGAATAAAGAAGAGGCCATTCGCCAGATTGCCGCCGCGCTCGTACAGGCAGGCAACGTTGCGGAAGGCTACGTTGATGGCATGCTGGCGCGCGAGCAGCAGACGTCTACCTTCCTCGGCAACGGCATTGCCATTCCGCACGGTACAACGGACACCCGCGACCAGGTGCTGAAAACCGGCGTTCAGGTTTATCAGTTCCCGCAGGGCGTCGTCTGGGGCGACGGCCAGGTGGCTTATGTCGCCATCGGTATCGCCGCGAGCAGTGATGAACACCTGGGCTTGCTGCGTCAGCTGACGCACGTGTTAAGCGATGACGCCGTTGCTGAACAGCTGAAAACTGTGACCACCGCCGAAGAGCTGCGCGCCCTGCTGATGGGTGAAAAACAGAGCGAAGCGCTGAAGCTGGACAACGAAACGCTGACCCTGGACGTTGCCACAAGCGATCTGGTGACGCTGCAGGCGCTGAACGCCGGTCGCCTGAAAGAGGCGGGTGCCGCTGATACGGCCTTCGTGACGCGCGTCATTAACGACAAACCGCTGAATCTCGGTCAGGGCATCTGGCTGAACGACAGTGCTGAAGGCAACCTGCGCAGCGCGATTGCCGTTAGCCGCGCGGCCACCGCTTTCGAGGTAGAAGGTGAACGTGCTGCGATGCTCGTCACCGTCGCCATGGCCGATGAACAGCCAGTTTCCGTGCTGAAACGCCTGGGCGATCTGCTCCTGAACAATAAAGCTGAAAAACTGCTGAACGCTGATGCCGCCACTGTGCTGGCGCTGCTGACCAGCGACGACGTGCCGACGGATGACGTGCTGAGCGCTGAGTTTGTGGTACGTAATGAACACGGCCTGCATGCCCGCCCGGGCACCATGCTGGTGAATACGGTGAAACAGTTCGAAAGCGACATCACCGTGACCAACCTCGACGGTTCAGGCAAACCGGCGAATGGCCGCAGCCTGATGAAAGTTGTCGCGCTGGGCGTGAAGAAAGGCCACCGCCTGCGTTTCACCGCGCAGGGTGCGGATGCTGAACAGGCGCTGAAAGCGATTGGCGACGCCATCGCGGCAGGTCTGGGGGAGGGCGCATAATGAGCAGACGTGTTGCTACGATTACCCTCAACCCGGCTTACGATCTGGTGGGCTTCTGCCCGGAAATCGAGCGCGGCGAAGTTAACCTCGTCCGCACAACGGGCCTGCATGCAGCAGGGAAAGGCATTAACGTCGCGAAGGTTCTTAAGGATCTGGGTATCGACGTCACCGTGGGCGGTTTCCTCGGTAAAGACAACCAGGACGGTTTTCAGCAGTTGTTCAGCGAACTGGGCATTGCGAACCGTTTCCAGGTCGTTCAGGGCCGTACCCGCATCAACGTTAAGCTGACGGAAAAAGACGGTGAAGTGACCGATCTGAACTTCTCCGGTTTCGAGGTTACGCCATCGGACTGGGAGCGTTTCGTTAACGATTCGCTGACCTGGCTCGGTCAGTTTGACATGGTTTGCGTCAGCGGCAGCCTGCCGTCAGGCGTCAGCCCGGAAGCCTTCACCGACTGGATGACGCGCCTGCGCAGCCAGTGTCCGTGCATTATCTTCGACAGCAGCCGTGACGCCCTGGTAGCCGGCCTCAAGGCCTCGCCATGGCTGGTGAAACCTAACCGCCGCGAGCTGGAGATCTGGGCAGGCCGCAAGCTGCCAGAATTAAAAGATGTGATTGAAGCTGCCCATGCCCTGCGCGAGCAAGGTATTGCGCACGTGGTGATCTCTCTCGGTGCGGAAGGCGCACTGTGGGTGAACGCCTCGGGCGAATGGATCGCCAAACCACCGTCGGTTGAGGTAGTCAGCACCGTCGGCGCAGGGGATTCGATGGTTGGCGGCCTGATTTACGGCCTGCTGATGCGTGAATCCAGCGAGCATACGTTACGTCTTGCCACCGCCGTTGCCGCCCTGGCCGTCAGCCAGAGCAACGTCGGCATTACCGATCGTACCCAGTTGGCCGCGATGATGGCGCGCGTTGACTTAAAACCCTTTAACTAACAGCAGGAGAGGAATAATGAAAACGCTGCTGATTATTGACTCCGGACTCGGACAGGCTCGCGCCTATATGGCGAAGACGCTGCTGGGCGCGGCGGCTCACAAAGCACATCTGGATATTATCGACAACCCGGGCGATGCCGAACTGGCGATTGTGCTGGGCGACAGCATCCCGGCGGACAGCGCGCTGAACGGCAAAAAAGTGTGGCTGGGCGATATCAATCGCGCGGTGGCGCATCCTGAGCTGTTCCTGAGCGAGGCCAAAGGCCACGCAACGGTGTACAGCGCACCTGTTGCAAAAACGCCGGTTGCGGCGTCCGGCCCGAAACGAATTGTCGCCGTGACGGCCTGCCCGACGGGCGTGGCGCACACCTTTATGGCGGCTGAAGCCATTGAAACCGAAGCGAAAAAACGCGGCTGGTGGGTGAAGGTTGAAACCCGCGGTTCCGTTGGCGCGGGCAACCCTATTACGGCGGAAGAGGTGGCTGAGGCGGATCTGGTGATCGTCGCGGCGGATATCGAAGTGGATCTGGCGAAGTTCGCCGGTAAGCCGATGTACCGTACCTCGACCGGCCTGGCGCTGAAAAAGACCGCTCAGGAGTTTGATAAAGCGCTGGCGGAAGCTAAGCCGTATCAGGCAACCGGCGCGGCGAAAACCGCTACAGAAGGGAAAAAAGAGTCTGCGGGCGCGTATCGCCACCTGCTGACCGGCGTCTCCTACATGCTGCCGATGGTTGTTGCGGGCGGTCTGTGTATTGCGCTTTCCTTCGCGTTTGGTATTGAAGCGTTTAAGGAGCAGGACACCCTGGCCGCGGCGCTGATGCAGATTGGTGGCGGCTCAGCCTTCGCGCTGATGGTGCCGGTGCTGGCAGGCTTTATTGCCTTCTCCATTGCTGACCGTCCGGGTCTGACCCCGGGCCTTATCGGCGGTATGCTCGCCGTGAGCACCGGTTCCGGCTTTATCGGCGGTATCATTGCGGGCTTCCTGGCGGGTTACGTCGCGAAGCTTATCAGCTCGAAGCTGAAATTGCCGCAGAGCATGGAAGCGCTGAAACCGATCCTGATCATCCCGCTGATCTCCAGCCTGGTGGTCGGCCTGGCGATGATTTACCTGATTGGTAAACCGGTTGCGGGCATCCTGGAAGGGCTGACCCACTGGCTGCAAACCATGGGTACGGCGAACGCCGTTCTGCTGGGTGCGATCCTCGGTGGCATGATGTGTACCGATATGGGTGGCCCGGTGAACAAAGCGGCCTATGCCTTTGGCGTTGGCCTGCTGAGTACCCAGACCTACGCGCCAATGGCGGCGATCATGGCGGCAGGTATGGTGCCACCGCTGGCGCTTGGACTGGCGACAATCATCGCGCGTCGTAAGTTCGACAAAGCACAGCAGGAAGGCGGTAAAGCCGCACTGGTGCTGGGCCTGTGCTTCATCACCGAAGGGGCGATTCCGTTCGCCGCGCGTGATCCAATGCGCGTGCTGCCTTGCTGCATCGTCGGTGGCGCGGTGACCGGCGCTATCTCAATGGCGGTGGGTGCGAAGCTGATGGCACCGCACGGCGGTCTGTTCGTGCTGCTGATCCCTGGCGCAATCACCCCGGTGCTGGGCTATCTGCTGGCGATCGTCGCCGGTACGCTGGTGGCGGGCCTCTCTTACGCCGTGCTGAAACGCCCGGAAGCTGAAGCCGTCGCCAAAGCGGCATAAGCAGTAAGATGAAAAAAAAGCCGGGTTGCATGAGCACCCGGCTTTTTTTATGCCGCCTGTTCGGCGGTTTGCTGCGCTTTCAGCCAGGCAATCTCTTCGACCCAGATATCGGGATTGATGGTTTCCAGCACCATCGGGATCCCGTCGAAGCGCGGGTCCTGCATGATAAAGCGGAACGCATCGTGACCGATGTTCCCTTCGCCCAGGCTGTGGTGACGGTCGACCCGGCTGCCGAAGGCGCTTTTGGCATCGTTTAAGTGCATGCCGCGCAGGTACTGAAAGCCGACGATGCGCTCGAACTCATCGAAGGTGTGCTGACACGCCTCGGTGGTACGCAGATCGTAACCCGCCGCAAAGGCGTGGCAGGTATCGATGCACACGCCCACGCGGGTTTTGTCTTCCACGCCGTCGATAATCGCCGCCAGATGTTCAAACTTAAAGCCAAGGTTGCTGCCCTGACCGGCGGTGTTTTCAATTACCGCCGTCACGCCCTGCGTCTTGTCCAGCGTAATGTTGATGGATTCAGCGATGCGCGCCAGACAGGCGTCTTCATCAATTTGCTTCAGATGGCTACCCGGATGGAAATTCAGCAGCGTCAGCCCGAGCTGTTCGCAGCGCTGAACTTCATCAAGGAAGGCTTCACGGGATTTCTCCAGCGCCTCTTCAACCGGATGGCCGAGGTTAATGAGGTAGCTGTCGTGGGGAAGGATCTGGCCCGGCCCGAAGTGATATTTCTCGCAGGCGGCTTTGAACTCATCAATCATTTCGGTGGTCAGCGGTGCGGCACGCCACTGGCGCTGGTTCTTGGTGAACAGGGCGAAAGCGGTCGCCTCGATTTCTGCGGCGCGAATGGCGGCGTTCGCCAGGCCGCCTGCAGCGCTAACGTGCGCTCCAACATATTTCATAAGGGAATTCCTGTTAACCCGAAATGCGTATGATAACGGGTTAACAGGGGAAGGATGTAGTGGTTTATGCCATCAGGCTGTGTACCGCGAGGTTAATCGCGCCACCGCCGACAATCAGCCAGATGAACAGCACCAGCGCCATCAGCAGCGGTTTTGCCCCGGCTTTTTTCAGCGCGCTGACGTGGGTGGTAACCCCCAGCGCCGCCATCGCCATTGCCAGCAGCACGGTATCGAGCGTCACCAGCATATCCACCACGGCTTTTGGCAGCAGATGGAACGAGTTAAAGATCGCCACCACGATGAACAGGATCGCAAACCACGGGATCGTGATTTTACTTTTCTGGTTGCCTTCAGTGGGCGCCAGCTGTTTAACGCGTGCGGCCAGGAAAATCAGGAACGGAGCCAGCATCATCACGCGCAGCATTTTGGCGATCACCGCAGCGTTTTCCGCATCCGGGTTAATGGCGTGACCCGCCGCGACAACCTGCGCCACTTCATGCATGGTCGAGCCGATGTAGATACCGTAAGTTTCAGGGCTAAACCAGTGGGCCAGCAGCGGGTACATGGCCGGGTAGAGGAAAATCGCCAGGGTACCGAAGATCACGACCGTTGCCACCGCGACGGTGACTTTACTGGCCTCTGCTTTCACCACCGGCTCCGTTGCCAGCACCGCCGCTGCGCCGCAGATGCTGCTGCCCGCGCCAATCAGCCAGCTGGTTTGCTTATCCAGCCCGAAGATCTTCTGGCCGATAAAGCACGCCAGCAAGAAGGTGCTGCTCAGCGTCAGGACATCAATGACGATGCCGCTCACGCCCACGTCCGCAATCTGGGAAAACGTGAGGCGAAAGCCGTAGAGAATAATCCCGAGCCGCAGAAGATGCTGCTTGGCGAAAATAACCCCACCGTCGCAGGATTTCCAGATGTGCGGGTAAAGGGTATTCCCGACGACCATGCCAATTAAAATGGCCAGCGTTAAGGCGCTGAAGCCTGCGCCCGCCACCGCCGGAATGCTGCCGCCCCAGAGCGCCACGCCGGTAATGACGGCACTGAGCGCAAGACCCGGCACGAAGTGCCACAATGTACGATGATGCTGTAAGGTGATTTCTGACATAACCTTCTCCTTTGTCTGGCTAAAGGTTACGGCGCTCTGGCTTAAAAATAAAATTGATTATATATTTATAATCAATCTTTATAAGTGGTAAGCAACCATGCACATTACTTTGCGTCAGCTGGAAGTGTTTGCGGAAGTGCTGAAAAGCGGCTCGACGACACAGGCGTCGCAAATGCTGTCGCTTTCGCAGTCTGCCGTCAGCGCTGCGTTAACCGACCTCGAAGGGCAGCTGGGCGTTCAGCTTTTCGACAGGGTAGGGAAGCGGCTGGTGGTGAACGAACACGGTCGGCTTTTATATCCGCGCGCGCTGGCGCTGCTGGAGCAGGCGACGGAAATCGAACAGCTGTTCCGCGAGGACAACGGCGCGATCCGCGTTTACGCCAGCAGCACCATCGGCAACTACATTCTGCCCGAGGTCATTGCCCGCTACCGCCGCGACTTCCCGGCCTTGCCGCTGGAGATGAGCGTCGGCAACAGTCAGGACGTGATCAATGCGGTAATCGATTTTCGCGTGGACATTGGTCTTATCGAAGGGCCGTGCCACAACGTCGACATTATTGCTGAACCCTGGCTGGAGGATGAGCTGGTGGTGTTCGCTTCGCCAGCCTCGTCGTTATTACAGGGCGAGGTAACGCTCGAGCGCCTGGCGCAGGCCCAGTGGATCCTGCGTGAGCAGGGGTCCGGCACGCGCGAAATCGTGGATTACCTGCTGCTCTCCCATCTGCCACAGTTTCAGCTGGGGATGGAGCTGGGAAATTCCGAAGCCATTAAACATGCGGTGCGTCACGGGCTGGGCATCAGCTGTCTTTCGCGGCGGGTGATTGCTGAACAGCTCGAGGCGGGTACGCTGGTTGAAATCCCTGTTCCGCTGCCAAAACTGGTGCGCACGCTGTGGTGCATCCATCATCGTCAGAAACACCTTTCCAGTTCGTTGCAGCGTTTTTTACGCTACTGCGAGATGTAACCCTCCCCGGTGGCGCTTCGCTGACCGGGGCCAGGCGCGCTTTTCAGCCCCTGTTTGTATGCTTTACTTATAATCCTGGCCGCGTCATGAAGCTCTCTTATAACTGGGTATTTCTGCCGGAAGGAACGCGGATCGTCTGCTACAATCGCGCCTCATTTAATAAATGGACAGCATTTTCACATGGTTTCAGAAAATAAAACCACAGAAGCGCCCGCGCTACGTCGCGAACTCAAGGCGCGTCACCTGACGATGATCGCCATTGGCGGCTCCATTGGTACAGGTCTTTTCGTTGCCTCTGGCGCAACGATTTCGGCAGCAGGCCCGGGCGGGGCACTCTTCTCTTATATCCTTATTGGCCTGATGGTGTACTTCCTGATGACCAGTCTGGGCGAGCTGGCTGCTTACATGCCGGTCTCGGGTTCCTTCTCCACTTACGGGCAAAAGTATGTGGAAGAAGGCTTCGGCTTCGCGCTGGGCTGGAACTACTGGTACAACTGGGCGGTAACCATCGCCGTTGACCTGGTGGCATCACAGCTGGTGATGACCTGGTGGTTCCCGGACACGCCCGGCTGGATCTGGAGTGCGTTGTTCCTGGCGGTGATTTTCCTGCTGAACTACATCTCCGTTCGCGGGTTCGGTGAAGCGGAATACTGGTTCTCTCTGATCAAAGTGGCGACCGTCATCATCTTTATCGTCGTCGGTGTGGCGATGATCGTCGGCATTTTCAAAGGGACAGAGCCGGCGGGCTGGAGCAACTGGACCATAGGCGATGCGCCGTTTGCCGGGGGCTTGTCGGCAATGATTGGCGTGGCGATGATCGTCGGCTTCTCCTTCCAGGGAACCGAGCTTATCGGCATCGCGGCTGGTGAATCTGAAAATCCGGAGAAGAACATTCCGCGCGCGGTGCGCCAGGTGTTCTGGCGTATCCTGCTGTTCTATGTGTTCGCCATTTTGATTATCAGCCTGATCATTCCTTATACCGATCCGAGCCTGCTGCGTAATGACGTGAAAGACATCAGCGTTAGCCCGTTCACTCTGGTCTTCCAGCATGCTGGTCTGCTCTCGGCGGCAGCGGTGATGAACGCCGTTATCCTGACCGCGGTACTCTCTGCGGGTAACTCCGGTATGTACGCCTCTACCCGTATGCTCTACACCCTGGCCTGCGACGGTAAAGCGCCACGTATTTTCGCCAAACTCTCTCGCGGCGGCGTACCGCGTAACGCGCTGTACGCAACCACGGTAATCGCGGGTCTCTGCTTCCTGACTTCGATGTTCGGTAACCAGACCGTTTACCTGTGGCTGCTCAACACCTCGGGTATGACCGGCTTTATCGCCTGGCTGGGGATTGCCATCAGCCACTACCGTTTCCGCCGTGGTTACGTGATGCAGGGGCACGACATCAATGACCTGCCGTACCGCTCAGGGTTCTTCCCGCTGGGGCCGATTTTTGCCTTTGTTCTGTGTCTGATCATTACGCTTGGTCAGAACTATGAGGCGTTCCTGTCTGACACCATCGACTGGGGTGGCGTGATGGCGACCTACATCGGCATTCCGCTGTTCCTGGCGATCTGGTTTGGTTACAAGCTGGTGAAAGGCACACGTTTCGTTCGCTATAGCGAAATGGATTTCCCGGAACGATTCAAAAAATAACCGCAGTTCCTCTCTTTCAGCCCGCTCACTCGAGCGGGCTTTTTTATCTCCACAGTATGCAGAACGGATATAATTTTTAACAATTAAATTGATAATAGTTATCGTTTGCTTTATCGTTATCAAAAATTATAACGCGCCAGCCGACCCGCCACAGACGTGGGCGGCATGATGGGCAATGCGAGCAATAATTCATTGATTTAGTTGTGTTCACCTCATGGAGATATGGAATGTTTAGGTTGAATCCCATCGTCAGGGGAGGCCTTTGTGCGTCCGCTATGTCCCTGGCACTGCCTGTTGTAGCGGCGGAATCCGGCGACACGCTGGTTGTCACGGCCTCGGCTACTGAGCAAAACCTGAAGGATGCGCCCGCCAGTATCAGCGTGATTACCCAGGAAGATTTGAAGCGTAAGCCGGTTCAGAACCTGAAGGATGTGTTACAGGATGTGCCGGGCGTGCAGCTCACCAACGAAGGGGATAACCGTAAAGGCGTCAGCATTCGTGGGCTGGACAGCAGCTATACGCTGATCCTGATCGACGGTAAGCGCGTGAGTTCGCGTAACGCGGTGTTCCGCCATAACGATTTCGACCTGAACTGGGTGCCTGTAGACGCCATTGAGCGTATCGAAGTGGTGCGCGGGCCGATGTCCTCGCTCTACGGGTCGGATGCGCTGGGCGGCGTGGTCAACATCATCACCAAAAAGATCGGCCAGAAATGGACCGGTACCCTCAGTGCGGATTCAACGATTCAGGAACATCGCGATCGCGGTGATACCTATAACGGTCAGTTCTATACCAGCGGTCCACTGGTGGACGGTGTGCTGGGGCTGAAAGCCTACGGCAGCCTGTCCAAACGCGAAAAAGACGACCAGCAGTCATCTTCTACCTCCTCCACCGGTGAAACCCCGCGTATTGAAGGGTTCACCAGCCGTGATGCCAACGTCGAATTTGCCTGGACGCCGACGGAGAACCACGACTTCACCGCGGGCTACGGCTTCGACCGCCAGGATCGCGATTCCGACTCTCTCGATAAAAACCGCCTCGAGCGCCAGAACTACTCCCTGAGCCACAATGGCCGCTGGGGCGTGGGCAATAGCGAGCTGAAAGTGTATGGCGAGAAGGTGGATAACAAAAATCCCGGCAACGCAAATGCGATTACCTCCGAGAGCAACGCTGTTGACGGTAAATATGTGCTGCCGTTGGGTGAAATTAACCAGTTGCTGACCTTTGGCGGCGAGTGGCGTCACGACAAGCTGAGAGATCCGGTCAACCTGACGGGCGGCTCCAGCAGCAACACCTCAGCAAGCCAGTACGCACTCTTCCTGGAAGACGAGTGGCGCATCTTTGAGCCGCTGGCGCTGACCACCGGTATCCGTATGGATGACCACGAAACCTACGGCGACCACTGGAGCCCGCGTGCCTATCTGGTCTATAACGCAACGGATACGGTAACGGTGAAAGGGGGCTGGGCCACCGCGTTTAAAGCGCCGTCTCTGCTGCAGCTTAGCCCGGACTGGATCACCGGCTCGTGCCGCGGGGCGTGTGAGATCGTCGGTAACCCGGACCTGAAGCCTGAGACCAGCGAAAGTTTCGAACTGGGTCTCTATTATAGCGGGGAAGAGGGCTGGTTAGAGGGTGTGCAGGCGAGCATCACCACCTTCCAGAACGACGTAGACGATCGTATCAGTATCAGCCGTACGGCTAACGTCGATCAGGCACAAAGCTACCCGAATTATGTCGGTCTGAACGCCGACGGCGAGCCTATTTTCCGCTATTACAATGTTAACAAGGCGCGCATCCGGGGTGTGGAAACCGAACTGAAATTCCCGGTGGCGGAAGACTGGAAAGTCACGCTGAACTACACCTATAACGATGGCCGCGATATCAGCAACGGCGGCAACAAACCGCTGTCCGAACTGCCGTTCCATACGGCAAACGGAACCGTTGACTGGAAAGCCACGCAGGACTGGTCATTCTATGTTCAGGGCAACTATACCGGCGAGAAACGCGCCTTAACCAGCGGTGCCGCGACGCCGGGTGGCTATGTCGTGTGGAACACGGGAGCGTCATGGCAGGCAACGAAAGCCGTTAAGCTGCGCGCGGGCGTGCAGAACCTGCTGGATAAAGACCTCAGCCGTGACGACTACAGCTACACGGAAGATGGTCGTCGCTACTTTGTGGGCGTGGATTATAAGTTCTGATGTCGCTTTAATGCCGGGTGGCGGCTGCGCCTTACCCGTCCTATATTCGAGGGATTTGTAGGCCCGGTAAGCGAAGCGCCACCGGGCAACAAAGGGCGCACTTATCCCATTAAATGCGCCGCATGGAAGCGGAGATGATCCTCAATAAAGGATGCCATAAAGTAATAGCTGTGATCGTACCCCGGCTGAATGCGCAGGGTCAGCGGCCAGTTTTTCTGACGTGCGGCCTCTGCCAGTAGCGCTGGCTGCAGCTGACCGGCGAGGAACTGATCCGCATCGCCCTGGTCGACGAGCGTGGGGATCGCATCCGCCGAATCGCTCGCCAGCATCAGCGCACAGCTGTCCCATTCCTGCCACTGTTCAGCGTCCTCACCCAGGTAGTGCGTAAAGGCTTTTTGCCCCCACGGCACCTGAGAAGGGTTCACAATCGGCGCAAATGCCGACACGCTGGTGTATTTCCCCGGATTTTTCAGCGCCATGATCAGCGCCCCGTGGCCGCCCATCGAGTGACCGCTAATTGCACAACGCTCGCTCACCGCAAACTCTGCCTGAATCAACGCGGGCAGTTCATCGCGGATGTAATCGTACATGCGGTAATGGTTCGCCCAGGGTTGTTGGGTCGCATTGAGGTAGAAGCCTGCGCCTTTGCCTAAATCGTAGCCAGCATCGTCGGCAACCTCGTCACCGCGCGGGCTGGTGTCCGGCATGACCAGTGCAATACCCAGCTCAGCGGCGACCCGCTGCGCCCCGGCTTTGGTGGTGAAGTTTTCGTCGTTGCAGGTCAGGCCTGACAGCCAGAACAGAACGGGGGGATTTTCCGTCGGTGGCAGAAAAATGCTGAACGTCATATCACAGTTCAGAACGGTGGAGTCGTGCCGCCAGCGCTGCTGTCGACCTTCAAAACAACGGTGCTCTTCGAGCAGTTCCATGCAGGGCTCCTTATACGAAAAACGATTCATCAAACTCATAATACAGAGTTTTCATTGACCTGTGAGTAACTTTCACTTCCGCTTCACGGCGGGATGCTGCATCATAAATTTACTTTTCTTTAACAACTGGAGTGATCATGGCGCTGCGTATCGCGCTCAGCGGATTTGTGGTTCTGGTGGTTGCCATGGGCATCGGGCGGTTTGCCTTTACGCCTCAGGTGCCGCTGATGATTGCCGCCGGGCAACTCACGCTGACCAGCGCCGGGCTGGTGGCGGCGATGAACTACCTGGGTTATCTGGTAGGGGCCTGGGATGCCATGCGCGCCCATCGCTTCGTGGAAACGCGTCTCTGGTTGGGCATGACCGGCGCGGTTGCGCTGACGCTCCTTTCCGCCGCCGCGGATAATGCGCTCGTCCACGGACTGCTGCGCTTTGTTATCGGCTGCATGAGCGGCTGGTCAATGGTGCTGATTGCCGCCTGGACCAACGAGCGTCTGGGCCAGTTGGGTAAGCCGGGCCTGAGCGCGGCGGTCTTCGCCGGGCCGGGGGCGGGTATCGCCCTGAGCGGACTGCTGGCGGTCTATATTCAGGCGAAGGGGCTGTCGGCAGGGGCGGCCTGGCAAATCTATGGCGTGCTGGCGCTGGTGCTTATCGCGCTGGTGGCGCGGTATCTGCCGCGTGCGGGTCAACTCCATCGACCCGGCACGGCGCCTGAGCCACTCACGTTGACCACGGATTTGAAACGGCTGGTCTGGAGCTACAGCCTGGCGGGATTCGGTTACATCCTGCCAGCAACCTTTCTCTCGCAAATGGCGGCCGTGCGATTCCCCGGCAGCGTCTTCGCGCAGTTTGTCTGGCCGCTGTTTGGTGCGGCCGCCGTGCTGGGCATTGCGCTCAGTATCGCCCTGCGTCATCTCTCCACCTCGAACCGCAGGCTGGCCATCGTCCTGTGGCTGCAGGGCGCAGGCGTGCTGGCGGCCTGGCTGTTACCCGGACTTAGCGGACTGCTGATGGGCGGATTGCTGGTGGGCGGCGGCTTCCTGTGTGCGGTTCAGCTCTCCTTACTCTATGGACGCGAGCTGGCGCCGAACCATACGCGCTATATGGCGGGGCTGCTGACCACGGGCTATGCAATCGGTCAATTGATTGGTCCGGTCACCTCCGCTATTTCCACCTGGCTGACCCATCAGCTGGAGCCTGCGCTGGGGCTGGCCGGGGTCGCCTTGTTCATTGGCGGCGCGCTGGTGTGGAACCGTCAGGCCGAAAGGCAGCGGCAATTGCAATAATTATCATCGTGAATACTGGATTATGTGCGTCACCTCACGCACAATGAGCGCACACTTTTGCCACAACGAGGGCAGAAGGAAGCCACACCTGCAGGAGAAAAAAATGTCATCACTCAGTAAAGAAGCTGCCCTGGTCCATGAAGCCCTGGTTGCGCGCGGTCTTGAAACGCCACTGCGCCCGCCGGTTCAGGAGCTGGATAATGAAACCCGCAAACGTCTGATTTCCGGGCACATGACCGAGATCATGCAATTGCTGAATCTCGACCTGAGCGACGACAGTCTGATGGAAACGCCGCACCGCATTGCCAAGATGTATGTCGACGAGATTTTCTCCGGCCTCGATTACGCCAATTTCCCTAAAATCACCGTCATTGAAAATAAGATGAAGGTTGATGAAATGGTGACGGTGCGCGACATCACCCTGACCAGCACCTGCGAGCACCACTTCGTAACCATCGACGGCAAGGCGACCGTGGCGTACATCCCGAAAGACACGGTGATTGGTCTGTCCAAGATCAACCGCATCGTGCAGTTCTTCTCCCAGCGCCCGCAGGTGCAGGAGCGTCTGACGCAGCA
Source organism: Enterobacter cancerogenus (assembly GCF_019047785.1). NCBI lineage: Bacteria > Pseudomonadati > Pseudomonadota > Gammaproteobacteria > Enterobacterales > Enterobacteriaceae > Enterobacter > Enterobacter cancerogenus. Next base: position 4,350,284 of record NZ_CP077290.1, read on the forward strand.
GATCCTTACCGCGCTGCAGACCCTGCTGGGCACCAACAACGTGGCCGTCTCTATCGACGCGGTGCATTACTGCGTTAAGGCGCGCGGCGTACGGGACGCCACCAGCGCGACCACCACCACCTCGCTCGGTGGCCTGTTTAAATCCAGCCAGAACACCCGCCAGGAGTTTCTGCGCGCCGTGCGTCACCACAACTAATCAGGCAGGGCAGGAACCATGGAGCGAAACGTCACGCTCGATTTTGTTCGCGGCGTCGCCATTCTCGGTATCCTGCTGCTCAATATTAACGCCTTCGGTTTGCCGAAGGCGGCTTATCTTAATCCGGCCTGGTATGGCGAGATCGCTCGCAGCGATGCCTGGACCTGGGCGGTGCTCGATCTCTTCGCCCAGGTTAAATTCCTGACGCTGTTTGCCCTGCTGTTTGGCGCGGGCCTTCAGCTGTTGCTCAGGCGCGGCACGCGCTGGATCCAGGCACGCCTGACGCTGCTGGTCATACTCGGCTTTATCCATGGGCTGTTCTTCTGGGACGGCGATATTCTGCTGGCGTACGGGCTGGTGGGGCTAATCTGCTGGCGCTTGATTCGCGATGCGCCCAGCGTCAAAAGCCTGTTTAACACCGGCGTGATGCTGTACGTCATGGGGCTGAGCGTGCTGGTGCTGCTCGGTCTTATTTCGGGCGATTCAACCAACCGCGCGTGGATCCCGGACGCGGCTCACCTTCAGTACGAACAGTTCTGGAAGCTTAAAGGCGGCACCGAGGCGATAAGCAATCGCGCGGATATGTTGGGCGACAATCTCATTGCGCTGGGCGCACAGTACGGCTGGCAGCTGGCGGGAATGATGCTGATGGGCGCGTCGCTGATGCGCACCGGGTGGCTGAAAGGCGAATTCAGCCCACGTCATTATCGTCTGACAGGGGCAGGGCTGGTGCTGCTTGGCCTGCTGATCAATCTTCCGGCGGTCGTGATGCAGTGGCATCTGGCGTGGAACTACCGCTGGTGTGCCTTCCTGCTTCAGGCTCCACGTGAGCTGAGCGCGCCGTTTCAGACCATCGGCTATGCGGCGCTGATCTACGGTTTCTGGCCACAGCTTAGCCGGCTGTGGATCGTCAGCGCCGTGGCCTGCGTAGGCCGCATGGCGCTCAGCAACTACCTCCTTCAGACGCTGATTTGCACCACGCTGTTCTATCGATTTGGCCTGTTTATGAAATTCGACCGGCTGACGCTCCTGGCATTCGTTATTCCAGTCTGGGCCGTGAACCTGGCGTTTTCCGTTATCTGGCTGCGCTATTTCCGCCAGGGACCGCTGGAGTGGGTATGGCGTCAATTAACCGCACTTGCGTCGGGTGTATCATTGAGTAATACAACCAGATAACGATCTGGATCACAATCATTAACAAAACGGATGTAAGCGTTTTCATCTGTGTGACCTTCTTCACGTAGTCCCCTTCCGCTCGCTGCCAGAATAGCCTCCTTGCTAAACACAGGGGGTGTCTGTGAGTTGCTGCAATCCTTTGAAGGATGGTGAACATGATCACCATTCGTGACGTTGCCCGTCTGGCGGGCGTTTCCGTAGCGACCGTCTCTCGCGTGCTGAACAACAGTGCGCTGGTCAGCCCTGAAACGCGTGAAGCCGTTGTAAAAGCCGTCACCCAACTGGGGTACCGACCCAATGCCAATGCTCAGGCGCTCGCGACCCAGGTCAGCGACACCATTGGCGTGGTGGTGATGGATGTGTCAGATGCCTTTTTTGGCGCACTGGTCAAAGCGGTGGACGTTGTCGCGCAGCAGCATCAGAAGTACGTGCTGATTGGCAACAGCTATCACGAGGCGGAAAAAGAGCGCTATGCCATTGAGGTGCTGATCCGCCAGCGCTGTAACGCCTTAATCGTGCACTCAAAAGCGCTCAGCGATGAGGAGCTGGCCGGGTTTATGGAGCAGATCCCCGGCATGGTGCTGATCAACCGGATTGTCCCTGGCTATGCCCATCGCTGCGTCGGGCTGGATAACGTCAGCGGCGCAATGATGGCGACGCGGATGCTGATAAACAACGGCCATCAGCGCGTTGGTTACCTTGCTTCCAGCCATCACATTGAAGATGACGATATGCGCCGGGAAGGGTGGCAAAACGCGCTGAAAGAGCAGGGCATTGTCCCGCTGGACAGCTGGATCGGCACCGGTACGCCGGATATGCAGGGAGGCGAGGCCGCGATGGTCGAGCTGCTGGGGCGTAATCTTCAGCTCTCTGCCGTCTTTGCCTATAACGACAGCATGGCGGCGGGGGCGCTGACCGCCCTGAAGGACAACGGTATTGCGGTGCCACAGCATTTATCGCTGATTGGATTTGATGATATCCCCATCGCGCGTTACACCGACCCGCAGCTGACAACGGTTCGCTACCCCATTGCCTCCATGGCAAAACTGGCGACGGAGCTGGCGTTACAGGGCGCAGCAGGCATGCTTGATGCGGGTGCAACCCACTGTTTCATGCCGACTTTAGTGCGTCGTCATTCGGTATCCATTCGGCAAATTGTGGCTCCGATCACTAACTGATTACACAGAGTGATGTAACCGTTTTCAATCTGTGAGTAAATTCACAGTATCTTAACAAGCCGCTGACTATGATGTCAGCGTTTTAGGGGCTGAAACGCTATGTAACGGTGATTATTCACTTTGGCCATAGCAAACGTGCCGTAAACATCTAAAAAAACGCATTTCTGGAGCCTTACCGATCACGGAAGAGAGAAAGTTTATAAGTGAACTTCGGCTGCCAGTAACGTTTATTTAACATCTGCCCGCCGACCGTTATTCACAAGAACTACCCTGCATAAAAAAAACCGGAGATACCATGAATAAGAAGGTGTTGACTCTGTCTGCTGTAATGGCAAGCATGCTTTTTGGTGCAGCTGCACACGCTGCGGATACCCGTATTGGCGTGACCATTTATAAATACGACGACAACTTCATGTCTGTTGTGCGTAAAGCAATTGAAAAAGATGCCAAGGCAGCGCCAGATGTTCAGCTGCTGATGAATGATTCCCAGAACGACCAGTCCAAACAGAACGATCAGATTGACGTGCTGCTGGCAAAAGGCGTGAAAGCGCTGGCAATCAACCTGGTTGACCCGGCTGCAGCAGGCACGGTAATTGAAAAAGCGCGCGGCCAGAACGTGCCAATCGTCTTCTTCAACAAAGAACCTTCCCGTAAAGCGCTGGACAGCTATGACAAAGCGTTTTACGTCGGGACTGACTCCAAAGAGTCCGGTATTATCCAGGGCGACCTGATTGCTAAACACTGGGCGGCAAACCCGAACTGGGATCTGAACAAAGACGGTCAGATTCAGTTCGTTCTGCTGAAAGGCGAACCGGGCCACCCGGATGCGGAAGCACGTACCACCTACGTTATCAAAGAGCTGAACGACAAAGGTCTGAAAACCCAGCAGCTGGCGTTAGATACCGCCATGTGGGACACCGCTCAGGCGAAAGATAAGATGGACGCGTGGCTCTCTGGTCCGAACGCCAACAAAATCGAAGTGGTTATCGCCAACAACGATGCGATGGCAATGGGCGCGGTAGAAGCGCTGAAAGCACACAACAAATCTTCCATTCCGGTGTTCGGCGTGGATGCTCTGCCAGAAGCGCTGGCGCTGGTGAAATCTGGCGCGATGGCCGGTACCGTGCTGAACGATGCCAACAACCAGGCGAAAGCCACCTTCGATCTGGCGAAAAACCTGGCTGACGGTAAAGGTGCCGCTGAGGGTACCAACTGGAAAATTGAAAACAAAATCGTTCGCGTACCTTACGTGGGCGTAGACCAGTCCAACCTGGCTGAGTTTCTCGGTAAATAAGTGAGTTAACCTGTCTCCACTGGGCGCAATTCGTTGCGCCCATTTATAACGCGCTATGCGAGGCCAACAAGGTATAATTATGGTCAGCACAACTACTCAGTCGTCCGGTGAATACCTGTTGGAAATGAGCGGTATCAACAAGTCATTTCCCGGCGTTAAGGCACTCGATAACGTTAATTTAAAAGTGCGTCCTCACTCTATTCATGCCCTGATGGGGGAGAACGGTGCGGGTAAATCAACGTTATTAAAATGTCTTTTTGGGATCTATCAAAAAGATTCTGGCAGCATTCTTTTTCAGGGGAAAGAGATCGATTTCCATTCGGCGAAAGAGGCGCTGGAAAACGGTATCTCAATGGTTCACCAGGAACTGAACCTGGTACTGCAACGGTCGGTTATGGATAATATGTGGCTGGGTCGCTATCCCACCAAAGGTGTATTTGTCGATCAGGATAAAATGTATCGCGACACCAAAGCCATATTCGACGAGCTGGATATTGATATCGATCCGCGCGCCCGCGTGGGAACATTATCCGTTTCCCAGATGCAGATGATCGAAATTGCGAAAGCATTCTCCTATGACGCCAAAATCGTCATTATGGACGAACCTACATCCTCATTAACGGAAAAAGAGGTTAACCACCTTTTTACCATTATTCGTAAGTTGAAAGACCGCGGCTGCGGTATTGTCTATATCTCGCATAAGATGGAAGAGATCTTCCAGCTGTGCGACGAAATTACCATCCTGCGCGACGGCCAGTGGATTGCCACCCAGCCGCTGGAAGGGCTGGACATGGACAAAATCATCGCCATGATGGTGGGCCGCTCCCTGAACCAGCGCTTCCCGGACAAAGAGAACACGCCGGGCGAAGTGATCCTTGAGGTGCGCAACCTCACCTCGCTGCGCCAGCCGTCGATTCGTGACGTGTCGTTCGATCTGCATAAAGGCGAAATTCTGGGGATCGCGGGCCTGGTCGGCGCCAAGCGCACCGATATTGTGGAAACGCTGTTTGGTATTCGCGAAAAATCCGGCGGCACTATTACGCTGCACGGCAAAAAAATTAATAACCACAACGCCAACGAAGCCATTAATCACGGCTTTGCGCTGGTGACGGAAGAGCGTCGCTCAACCGGCATTTATGCTTATCTGGATATTAATTTTAACTCGCTGATCTCCAATATCCGTAACTACAAAAGTAAAATCGGTCTGCTGGACAATTCCCGCATGAAAAGCGATACCCAGTGGGTTATTGACTCCATGCGCGTGAAAACGCCGGGCCACCGTACGCAAATCGGTTCGCTTTCCGGTGGTAACCAGCAGAAGGTGATTATTGGTCGTTGGTTATTGACTCAGCCAGAAATTCTGATGCTGGACGAACCCACCCGCGGTATCGATGTGGGTGCAAAGTTTGAGATTTATCAGCTGATCGCTGAGCTGGCGAAAAAGAATAAAGGGATCATTATTATTTCTTCCGAAATGCCGGAATTGTTAGGGATCACAGATCGTATTCTGGTCATGAGCAATGGTCTCGTTGCCGGAATTGTTGACACCAAAACGACAACGCAAAACGAAATTTTACGTCTTGCGTCTTTGCACCTTTAAGATCAGGGGCTCCTCATGAGTGCGTTAAATAAAAAAAGTTTTCTCACTTACCTGAAAGAAGGCGGTATTTACGTTGTTCTTTTAGTCTTGCTGGCCATTATTATTTTCCAGGACCCTACGTTCTTAAGTCTGCTGAACTTGAGTAACATTCTGACCCAGTCTTCCGTGCGTATTATCATCGCGCTGGGCGTGGCGGGTCTTATCGTCACTCAGGGGACAGACCTGTCGGCAGGGCGTCAGGTTGGCCTGGCGGCGGTTATCGCGGCAACGCTGCTGCAGTCGATGGAAAACGCCAACAAGGTCTTCCCGGAAATGGCAACCATGCCGATTTTCGTGGTGATCCTGATTGTCTGCGCCATCGGGGCAATCATCGGCCTGATTAACGGTATCATCATCGCTTACCTGAACGTGACGCCGTTTATCACCACCCTGGGTACGATGATCATCGTTTACGGTATCAACTCCCTTTATTACGACTTTGTTGGCGCTTCCCCCATTTCGGGCTTCGACAGCGGCTTCTCGACCTTCACGCAAGGGTTTATTGCGATGGGCAGCTTCCGCCTGTCGTACATCACCTTTTATGCGCTGATTGCGGTGGCCTTCGTCTGGGTGCTGTGGAACAAAACGCGCTTCGGTAAGAACATCTTCGCCATCGGCGGGAACCCGGAAGCGGCGAAAGTTTCCGGCGTGAACGTGGCGCTGAACCTGCTGATGATCTATGCCCTGTCCGGCGTGTTCTACGCGTTTGGCGGGATGCTGGAAGCGGGGCGTATCGGCTCTGCCACCAACAACCTCGGCTTTATGTATGAGCTGGATGCGATTGCGGCCTGCGTGGTCGGCGGCGTCTCCTTCAGCGGCGGTGTCGGTACCGTCATCGGCGTGGTAACCGGTGTGATCATCTTCACCGTGATCAACTACGGTCTGACCTATATCGGCGTGAACCCTTACTGGCAGTACATTATCAAGGGCGCGATTATCATCTTCGCGGTAGCGCTGGACTCCCTGAAATACGCGCGTAAGAAATAAGAGAAGTGATGTGAAAAAGCCCGCTCTTGTAGCGGGCTTTTTTTTACCGGGCCTACAAAATCGCGATGGCAGGTCGGGTAAGGCGAAGCCGCCACCCGACGGGGTTTAGCGTTTCTTCTGCAACTCCAGCAGCTGTTCCGGCCGTACTGCCGGGTAACCCTGCGCATCTTCCGGCACTTCATGCATCGTTGGGATGGGCACCAGCGGGCCTAAAAAGCGCGGTTCGCGTTTAAAGATGTAGAGGTCAGCCAGAGCACCGAAGCGAGCGCCAAACTCACGCACGCGCACGCTGAGCATATCTTTTGGCGACGGTACCGCGTAGCACTGGGCCTGAATACCCATATGCAACGCGATAAACAGCGCACGCTCGCAGTGGAAGCGCTGGGTGATGATGATGAAGTCGTTGGTGTCGAAGACTTTGCGGGTGCGCACAATGGAGTCCAGCGTGCGGAAGCCGGCATAATCGAGCACGATATCCGCCGGGTCAACGCCGCCGGCAATCAGATCCTTACGCATCGTCACCGGTTCGTTATAGCTTTGCTGGGCGTTATCCCCGCTCAGCAGCAGGTAGTTCACCTTGCCGCTGTTATAGGCGTTCAGCGCACCCTGAATACGGTAACGGTAATACTGGTTAATAACCCCGGTGCGATAGTACTTGGCTGTGCCGAGCACCACGCCGACCTGGCGATACGGGAGATCCTGCAAATCGTCAAAGATGTAGGGGGCGGTTTTCCAGCTCATCCAGCGGTCAAGGCCAAGCACGACCAACAGCAGTATGCCGACCAGGACAGACAGGCTGTAAAAAACGCGCTTTAACATGAAGATGGCTCGTACCGAAGGTGAAATTTAACTCAGGCTACTTTACCCGCCTGGTTAGCGCAAGAATCGGTGAATCAACTGAGGGGTTTTTCAGCAAACGGGCGGGCATTTCTGCCCGCCGTCAACATTACGCCAACAGTACGCGGTCGATTGTCGAGCAGCCGAGCGCCTTCAGGGTGGCGGCGGTAGCATCCCACTGGACCAGCGGTGCATCGGCTTTTTCTGCGAGGATCGCGCGCTGGATGTCCGGGTAGTCATAGCCGTTGAGACTCAGGAGGTTGAGCGCGCCCTGCAACGGGGGCAGCGTCGGGTTAAACGCGGCGTTCTCTGCGTAGCTGCCGGTGAAGATGCGCCCGTCACGACACTGAAGCGCCACGCCGCTTGGCGATGTGCTGTAAGGGGTGTGGCTCATGTTAGCAGCGGCAATCGCCGCTTCGCTCAGCTCATCACCGGAGAGGGCGAAACCGTGGTTCTGCGCGTCCATCAGCAGCGTTTTGATCTCCAGATCTTTCGGGCCAAACGCATCTGGCAGGTAATCGCCCAGCGTATGCGGCTCACGGCCCGGCAGATTGATGCGCAGCTCAAGTCCGCTGTTCAGCTCGTTCATAAACTGGCGGCAGTGGCCGCAGGGGGTGTAGTTAACGGTGATCGCGCGCAGGCCCTTTTCACCGCGCAGCCAGGCGTGGCTGATGGCGCTCTGTTCAGCGTGAACGGTTTGCTGCATGGTGGCCCCGAGGAACTCCATGTTCCCGCCGAAGTACCAGACGCCGCTGACGCCGCGCGCGATGGCGCCAACGTTGAAGTGGGAGAGATCGGCGCGGGCGCAGGCGGCAGCCAGTGGCAGCAGTGCAAAAGCCAGTTCGTCTTCGTCCAGTCCCGTGGCTTGTTTAAGCGTCGTGACCTGCTCCGCCGTCAGCAGGGCGGGGAAATGCGTATCCGCCAGAACCGGGGCCAGGGCTGATTGCAAATTCTCTGCAAGCTGGGCGAAAGCTGTTTGAAAACGTGGGTGCATGGCGTTGCCTCATCAAGGTTAATGGATCGGTAGTGTACGGAGCCGATGGGCCTTAATATGTGATCCACTTCTCATAATGTATGCAACTTATGAAATCAAAATGAAATTTGCGCGACGCATCGCAAAATTTTAGCCCACCACGGCCAGGATCACCGGGAAGAGGAACGGGGCAATCAGCGAGGTCATGATCCCGCAGATGACCAGCGCCAGGGAGCTGAATGCGCCCTCCTGATAATCCATTTCGGCACAGCGCGCGGTACCCAGCGCGTGTGAGGCGGTACCCATCGCCAGACCCCGCGCGGCTTTAGTATGAATTTTCATCACATTAAGCAGGGTGTGGCCAAACACCGCCCCCAGGATACCCACGAAGATCACGCACATGGCGCTGATGGCCGGGATCCCACCGATGCTGCCGCCCACTGCCATGGCAATCGGCGTGGTGACGGATTTAGGCATAATGGAGGCGGCAATCTCGGGCGATGCGCCCATCAGCAGCGCTACCGATGTGCCGGTGATCATCGCCACCAGGCTGCCCAAAAAACAGATGGTAATGATGGATTTCCAGCGGGCGCGGATTTGGTGCAGCTGTTCATATAAAGGAAACGCCAGCGCCACGACGGCAGGCTGCAGCAAATCGTTTAATATTTTGCTCCCGGCAAAGTAGCGTTCGTAAGGAATGCCGGTGAGCATCAGGAAAGGAATAATCACCACCATCGCCACCAGCAGCGGGTTAAGCAGCGGCATCTTAAAACGTGCGGCCAGTTTACGCGCGGCGAAGAAGACCACCAGGGTTAACGGCAGCGACCACCAGATATTGGCTATCATTGTTTGGTTCCTTTTTGCCCGACCACTTTACGTTCGCCGTGTACCAGATGCGAACTCCAGCTCACCACCAGCAATACCACCAGCGTACTGACCGCGCAGGAGACCACAATCGGGCCGAACTGCGCTTTGAGCAAATCGAAATACTGCATCACCCCCACGCCGATAGGCACGAACAGCAGCGCCATATAGCGGATAAGTACGAAGCAACCGGGGTTGACCCACTTTGCGGGTAGCACCTGCAGCGCCAGCAGCACAAACAGGATCAGCATGCCGATAATGCTGCCGGGGATCGTGATGGGCAGCAGCGAGGCGATAAAGATCCCGGCATAGAGACAGGCGTAAATCAGGACGAATGCGCGCAGATATTGCCAGACAGTATTCAATGATTTGCTCATGGTAAAAGTCCTTGAAGAAACGCATTCATCATACAATTAAACCCAGAAGTGTGCCACGGATCACATCATGAAATTTGAGAATACCAGACATTCCGAAAGGGAACGTTGGGCATTTCACCAAATGGACAGCAGCCCGTTTGCATGCCAGTATTAGTTTCATTTATGAATCAAACGATTAACAGGCTGCACAGGAGACGATCTATGCCGTCAATCATCATTAAAACCGCCGATGAGCTCGTCAGACAGCGCCACGCCGGGGAACTGTTAGCCTCCGTCTTTACCATGTTAGACGGATTTATCGCGCCCGGCGTGACCACCATGGCGATAAACAACCGTGTTGAGGCGTTTATCGTCGATACGCTTCAGGCTCGCCCGGCCAGTAAGGGGCAGTATGATTTTCCTTATGTGCTTAACACCTCCGTCAACGAGGTGGTCTGCCACGGCATTCCTAAAGAGTCTGAACATCTGAAGTCCGGTTCAATTGTGAACGTTGATATCACCCTTGAAAAAGAGGGCCTGATTGCCGATTCCAGCAAAATGTATCTGATTGGCGATGTTTCACCGCTGGCGCGTCGGCTGGTGAAAAAAACCTACGAAGCGATGTGGAAAGGGATCAAGGCGGTGAAGCCCGGCGCGACGCTCGGGGATATCGGCCACGCTATTCAGTCGCACGTTGAAAGCAACGGCTACAGCGTGGTGCGTGAGTACTGCGGCCACGGTATCGGCAAAGAGATGCACGAGGAGCCGCAGGTGCTGCATTACGGCAAACCGGGCGAAGGTGCGATGCTGAAAGAGGGGATGGTGTTTACTATCGAGCCGATGGTCAACCAGGGCGACAGCCGCATCAAGACTAAAAAAGATGGCTGGACGGTGGTGACGCGCGATAAAAAATTGTCGGCGCAGTGGGAGCATACCATTGCGGTTACCGCAGACGGATTTGAGGTGCTCACCCTGCGTCCTGAAGAAACGATCCCGGATTAACCTCCGGGCTTCCCACTGACCCTGCGAGCAGATACCATAGCGCGTCTTTTTTCACAGGTACTCTGCATGCGTGTTTTACTGGCCCCAATGGAAGGCGTGCTCGATTCTCTCGTGCGCGAACTTCTGACCGAGGTGAACGATTACGATCTCTGCGTGACGGAGTTTTTACGCGTGGTCGATATGCTGTTGCCGGTAAAATCTTTTCACCGACTCTGCCCTGAGCTGCACAACCAGAGCCGGACCTCCTCCGGTACGCTGGTGCGCATCCAGCTGTTGGGCCAGTATCCCGAATGGCTGGCAGAAAACGCCGCCCGTGCCGTAGAGCTCGGCTCTTACGGCGTCGATCTCAACTGTGGCTGCCCGTCGAAAATGGTCAACGGCAGCGGCGGTGGGGCGACGCTGTTAAAAGATCCTGAGCTTATCTATCGCGGCGCAAAAGCCATGCGTGAAGCCGTGCCGTCGCATCTGCCGGTAACGGTTAAAGTGCGCCTGGGCTGGGACAGCGGCGCGCGCCAGTTTGAAATCGCCGATGCGGTACAGCAGGCCGGGGCAACCGAGCTGGTGGTGCATGGCCGTACCAAAGAGGATGGCTACAAAGCGGAGCGCATCAACTGGCAGGCCATCGGTGAGATCCGCCAGCGGCTCACCATACCGGTTATCGCTAACGGTGAAATCTGGGATTACGAGAGCGCCCAGGCCTGCCTGAAAGCGACGGGCTGTGACGCGGTGATGATTGGCCGTGGAGCGCTGAACGTGCCGAACCTTAGCCGGGTGGTGAAATATAACGCGCCGCGGATGCCCTGGGCCGACGTCGTGGCGCTGCTGCAAAAATACAGCCGCCTGGAAAAGCAGGGTGACACCGGTTTATATCACGTCGCACGCATTAAACAGTGGCTTAGCTATTTGCGTAAAGAATACGACGAGGCACTGGGATTATTTCAGGAGATCCGTACGCTGCAAACGTCGGCGGATATCGCGCGGGTAATTCAGTCAAAATAATAAGCGTTAATTTGCTCACAATTTTTTAAATAAGAAAACATCGAAGGTTTTCAACGTGGCGCGACGGTGTTAAGGTGCCACTGTTTTCAACGCAGGATTGTTACTGGTTAACAGGCAAAACCTAAGCGTTCCGCAGCATACGCCGCTGTGGAACGCTTAGGTTTTTTTTTGCCTGTCATTTACGCAGGAGAAAAACCTGGCTTAACACTATTCAAAGAAATTAATAAACAGATCGCGACAGGAAATTAAAAAATTTCCTGCGACCGGTTACGCACTAATACTCTTTCACAGGTGGTTATGATGGAATATAAAATTATTCCCTGTAAGTTGTGCGCGCTCGCCATATTGACGTTTTCCTCGTTGTCGATGGCGCAGGAATGGAACGGAACCGTATTAGGCTTCGAGGCTCCACCGGATCCGATTCTCGGTGACATGCTCGGAATACGAAAGATCCTTAACGATAACGGGTTTACCTATAATCTCGGTTATCTGAATGAAATTGCCTCGAACGGCGGGGGTGGCTACAACCATGATACCCATGTGGCCTATATCGATCAGTTTGCGCTGACCTTCAACCAGGACCTGGCGCGATGGACCGGCATACCGGACGCGCGGATCGAAGGCAATATCGTTAACCGCAACCACAATGACGATCTCACCACTAAACGCCTGCAGGACCCGCGGGTAAACTTTAACGATCTGACCCAGGAAAGCTGGGGCGGACAGTCGATTACGCGCCTGGGCTGGCTGACCTTCGCCAGAAGCTTTGACGATCGGCGTCTTACCTGGCGGGTGGGGATGATGAACAAGGTACAGACCTTCGATCAGATCATCCCGTGTGACTTCCAGATGCTTTCCCAGTGCGGCGGAAAATCGGCCAACTCGCTCACCTGGAACAACTGGAACGTGCATACATGGGGCACCACGCTGGAGTATAAAGTGACGCCTACCGTCACGTTGAAAGGCGGCGTGATGGAGCAAAATCCCAATGCCGCAAGCCGCAGCCACGCCTGGAGTTGGTCAACGAAGGGCAGCAAAGGAGTATTACTGCCGGTCGAGATCGACGCCCGTCCGCTGATTAACGGTCTGCCGGGCGCGTACAATTTGGGCGTGGTGTTTACCAATGCATCGCAAACCGATCTTTATCGCGGGAAATCCGGCGGGGCGGGTGCGACCGACCCGGACGGATATGATCATCACAACCGGACGTGGTTTATGTACGCCGGTCTGAACCAGCAGCTCACGCAGCATCACGACGATCTAAACCGCGGGTTAAGTACCTCTGTCAGCATGAGCCTGGCCGATCAACGCAGCAACTATATGCATCAGGTCTATGCCGCCTCGCTGCGCTATCGTGGGCTGTTTGATGCCCGTCCGGAAGACTGGATAGGCTTTGGTTTGACCTGGATAGACATGAGCAATCAGTACGCGCGTAACCAGCGTGAGATGAATGCCCTGAACGGCGTCGCAGACTATAACGACCCGGCGTATCATCCGGTCCCCGGCCATTCCCTCAACGGTGAGTTTTACTATCGTTTCCGTCCCGTTGCTTGGCTTGAGCTTCAGCCGGGTATTCAGTACTGGCACCATCCGGGCGGCGTTTCACGTACTCAGGATGCATGGGTCACCGAGCTCAAAACCGTGGTGACCTTCTGATATCGCCCTGACAAGCACGATCTGCATCACGTTTTTACGCGTGACAGATTGAGGCTACGAATGAAACTGATAGAGTGCCAGAACTGGATTGTTACTGCTTAGGCAGGCAAAACCTGATTTTCTGGCTTCTGCCGGAGGTCAGGTTTTTTTGTTTCTGGGGTTCCGATGAAAATCGCCAAGATTCTGAATAATAATGTGGTGGTTGTTCTGGATGAGCGCGGGCGCGAACAGGTGGTGATGGGGCGTGGGCTGGCCTTTCAGAAGCGCATGGGTGACGCGCTGGATACCGCGCTGATTGAAAAAGTCTTTGCTCTGCAAAGCGACGAGCTGGTACGGCGTTTGGGTGAGTTGCTGAACCAGATCCCGCTGGAAGTTATGACCACCTGCAACCGCATCATTGGGCTGGCGGCGCAGCGGCTGGGCAAATTGCAGGACAGTTTGTATATCACCCTGACGGACCACTGCTTCTTTGCGATTGAGCGTCAGAAAAAAGGGCTGGCAATCAAAAACGTGCTGCTGTGGGACATCAGGCGGCTGTATCCAAAGGAGTTCGAACTGGGGCAGGAGGCAAGGGCCATTATTGCCAAACGCCTTAACGTTGAGCTGGCGGAGGATGAGGCCGGGTTTATCGCCCTGCACCTGGTCACCGCGCAGCTGAACAGTGAAATGCCGGAAGTGATGCACGTCACCCGGGTCATGCAGGAGATCCTGCAACTGGTGAAGTATCAGCTGCAACTGGAGTATGACGAGGAGTCGTTGAGCTATCAGCGCTTTGTCACCCATCTGAAATTTTTTGCCCAGCGGATGCTGACCCGCACCGTGGTGCAAGATGATGACGTTACGCTGCATACGGCGGTGAAGGACAACTACGCGAAAGCGTGGAAATGCGCCGAGAAAATCGCCCAGCATCTGAACAAAAGCTATCAGCGAGCGCTGACAACCGAAGAAATTATGTTCCTCGCTATTCACATTGAGCGGGTGAGAAAAGAGGGGCGTTAAGCCTCAACGCTGGATTGTTACTGCATCATGCAGGCAAAACCTGAGTGCGGCCTTCGACAGGAGGACGCCTCGGGTTTTTTTATTTTTATACTCAGTCAACAGGTGCCTGCGGGCATCGGATGTAAGGAAATTGCGATGGAATACCAGGCATTAGCAAAGGATATTCTCAGCCACGTTGGCGGAAAAGAGAACATCGTCAGTCTTGTTCACTGCGCTACCCGGCTTCGCTTCAAACTGAAAGATAATCAAAAAGCGGATGCCGACGGGCTGAAGAAAAATCCGGGCGTCATTATGGTGGTTGAAAGCGGCGGACAGTTTCAGGTGGTGATTGGCAATCACGTTCACACAGTCTGGCAGGCGGTGCGCGATGCCGCAGGGCTAACGGATGATGCCCCCGTGGTGGACGACAAGGGTGATAAAGGTCATTTACTGGGGCGCCTGATAGATATCGTCTCTGGCATTTTCACCCCTTTTATCGGCATTCTGGCGGCCTCCGGTATCCTGAAAGGACTGCTGGCGCTGGCGCTGGTGTGCGGCTGGCTCAGTGTGGAAAGCGGGACCTATAAAATCTGGTTCGCCGCGAGCGACGCGCTGTTCTTCTTCTTCCCGCTGGTGCTGGGCTACACCGCCGGGAAAAAGTTTGGCGGCAACCCGTTTATCACCATGGTGATCGGCGGGGCGCTGACCCATCCGATGATGATTGCCGCATTTGACGCCAGCCAGCAGTCGGGCGCGGTTGCCCAGACGTTTCTCGGCCTTCCGGTCACCTGGTTTAACTACAGTTCGTCGGTGATCCCCATTATTCTCGCGGCGTGGGTAAGCTGCTGGCTGGAAAAGCGGAGCACGTCGCTTTTGCCTCCGTCGATGAAAAACTTTTTTGCGCCGCTGATCTGTTTAGCCGTCACCGTACCGCTGACGTTTCTGGTGATCGGCCCTCTCGCCACCTGGCTGAGCCAGCTGCTGGCGAACGGTTATCAGTGGATCTATGTGCTGGCTCCGTGGCTGGCGGGGGCGGCAATGGGCGCGCTGTGGCAGGTTTGCGTGATTTTCGGCCTGCACTGGGGGCTGGTGCCGCTGATGATCAATAACCTGGCGGTGCTGGGCCATGACTCGATGCTGCCGATGCTGCTTCCCGCCGTCTTTGGTCAGGTGGGCGCGGCGCTGGGGATCTTCCTGCGTACCCGCGATGCGCGCCAGAAAATGCTGGCCGGCTCCTCCGTCACGGCAGGGATTTTTGGGATCACCGAACCGGCTGTGTATGGCCTTAACCTGCCGCTGCGCCGCCCTTTTATCTTTGGCTGCGTGGCGGGTGCGATCGGCGGGGCGATTGTCGGTTTTAGCGATACACACGTCTACTCCTTTGGCTTTGCCAATATTTTTACCATCGCACAAATGATCCCTCCGGGCGGCGTAAACGCCACGCTGTGGGGCGGCATTATCGGCACGGTGGTCGCCCTGGTGCTGAGCTGTGGCCTGACGCTGGCGGCGGGCATGCCGGGGCACACAACCTCAGAGGTCGCGCCGTCAGCGGGTGAAAACGAGGTGCTCTCTCCGATGACCGGCACCGTGCTGGCGCTTGATCAGGTGCCGGATACGACCTTTGCCAGCGGCCTGCTGGGCAGCGGTGCGGCAATTATTCCCGCCACTAATCAGGTCGTTGCGCCGTTTGCCGGCGAGGTGGCCTCTCTCTTTCAGACCAAACATGCTATCGGCCTGCTCAGCAAGAGCGGTATTGAGGTGTTGATCCATGTCGGGATCGACACCGTGAAGCTCGACGGCAGGCCGTTCACCGCCCATGTGAAGGTGGGCGACAGCGTGCAGCCGGGCGACCTGCTGCTGGAATTTGACCGTCAGGCGATTATTGACGCCGGATATGACCTGACGACCCCGATTATTATCAGTAACAGCGATGAGTATCGCGACGTGGTGACCGTGGCGGCAACGTCCGTAACCGCCGGTGCGCCATTGCTCAGCGTAAGCCATCAATAACAGGAGAACGTGATGAAGACTTTCCCGGATGATTTTTTATGGGGCGGCGCGCTGGCCGCGAATCAGGTAGAGGGGGCTTATCGGGAAGATGGCAAAGGGCTGTCTACCTCTGACGTGCAGCCGCAGGGCGTGTTTGGCCCGGTGGTGGAGCGCGTGGCGGGTGACAGCGGCATCAAGGACGTCGCCATCGATTTCTACCATCGCTACCCGGAAGACATCAAACTGTTTGCCGAAATGGGCTTTAGCTGCCTGCGCGTGTCCATTGCCTGGACGCGGATCTTCCCGAACGGTGACGAGCAGCAACCAAATGAGGCGGGGCTGGCATACTATGACAGGCTATTTGACGAGCTGGCCGCGCACAACATCACCCCGCTGGTAACGCTGTCGCACTACGAAATGCCGTGGGGGCTGGTTAAGCAGTACGGCGGCTGGGGCAATCGCAAGACGATCGGCTTTTTTGAACATTACGCTCGCACCGTATTTGCGCGCTATGGGGAGAAGGTCAAGCTGTGGCTGACCTTCAATGAAATCAACATGTCGCTGCATGCGCCGATGACCGGCGTCGGCCTGCCGGAGTCCAGCAGTAAAGGCGACGTGTATCAGGCGATCCACCATCAGCTGGTGGCGAGTGCCCTGGCGGTAAAAGCCTGTCACGACATCATTCCGGACGCCAGAATTGGCAACATGCTGCTGGGCGGTTTGATGTACCCGCTGACCTGCAAACCGGAAGACGTGCTTGAAGCCTTGCAGGAGAACCGTGCCTGGCAGTTCTTCGGCGATGTGCAGTGCCGCGGTGCCTATCCGGGGTATATGCTGCGTTTCTTCCGTGACAACGGTATTGAAATAGCGATAACCGATGCTGACCGCGAGGCGCTGAAATCGACCGTTGATTTTATCTCGTTCAGTTACTACATGACGGGCTGTGTCACCACCGATGAGGCGTTGAACCAGCAGGCGCGCGGCAATATTCTGAGCATGGTTCCAAACCCGCACCTGGCAAGCTCCGAGTGGGGCTGGCAGATTGACCCTGTCGGCCTGCGTACGCTGCTGAACGTGCTGTGGGATCGCTATCAAAAGCCGCTGTTTATCGTGGAGAATGGTCTCGGCGCGAAGGATAAACCGGACGCCAGCGGCGTGGTACAGGATGATTACCGCATCAGCTACCTGAACGATCATCTGGTCCAGGTGCGCGAAGCCCTTGACGATGGCGTGGAGGTGATGGGGTATACCAGCTGGGGACCCATCGATCTGGTCAGCGCATCGAAAGCGGAACTGTCCAAACGCTACGGCTTTATTTACGTTGACCGCGATGACAGCGGAGAAGGTACGCTGGCGCGCAGCCGCAAGAAAAGTTTCTACTGGTATAAAGAGGTGATTGCCACCAACGGCGGCTCCCTCAAGGGCTGATTGAAAAAGTATTTGCCCGGCAACTCGCCGGGCAGACGCGTCAGAAAATCATCTTGAATACACCGGTGACCACCAGCAGCCCAATCAGAAATATAATTAAAATAACCCACAATAGTATTTTCATTCGCTTCTCCTGCGCATGTTTGTTTGTTCCCGGTAAGTGTAGCAGTCAATTTATAAGTGCGATGAATGCATTCATATAATTAATTACTAAGGGAAATAATTTTCTGATTATGAAAATGTATGACAAAGTGCGGATTGCCACGCGTTACTAAAAAAAGGGACGGTTTCAAGCGTAATTTGCGCCTTTATTTTTTGAGTGCATAACGTCATGAAGCGTTCTCTTATTCTTTCTCTTAATACCTCTCTGATTTTATTCCTGACCGCGTGCGCCCCGCAGCATCCCACAGTGACGGGGATAACTGCGCAACCGGTCGCCTCTGCCGTTAACGCCCACCTGTCCCGTATCGACTGGCCAAAAAGCGAATGGTGGAAAGACTTCAACGATCCGCAGCTTAACGAACTGATTGCCAAAGCCTTGCAGGACGCACCGGATATGCAGATTGCCCGGCAGCGAATCACCCTGGCCGAGGCGCAGGCCAAAGCCACGATGGCCGCCGACGGCCCGCAAATCGATTTTTCAGCCGATGCCGAGCGGCAAAAAATGTCGGCAGAAGGGCTGATGGGGCCGTTTGCCCTAACTGACCCGGCAGCGGGTACCACCGGGCCATGGTATACCAACGGCACCTTTGGCCTGACGGCGGGCTGGGATCTGGATTTGTGGGGGAAAAACCGCGCGCAGGTCGAGTCCCGCATCGGCAGGGTCAATGCTCAAAAAGCCGAACTGGAACAGACCCGCCAGCTTCTTGCCAGCAGCGTGGCGCGGCTCTACTGGGCGTGGCAAACCCAGTCTGCGGTCGCCGGGGTGCTTACCCGGATCAAGCATGAGCAGGAGAATATCATTGGGGCCGACATTGAGTTATATCAGCACGGGATCACTTCCTCTGTGGAGGGGATAGAAACCGATATCAACGCCAGCAAAACCGATGAACACATAGCCGATGTGAACGGCAAAATGAGAACGATTGAGGCCCGGCTGGAAGCCTTGACCCATACCACGTCGCTGAAACTCACGCCTCATGCGCTGCCCGCTGTTGAAGCATCACTGCCGACCACGCTGGGCTACGAACTCCTGGCCCGCCGGCCCGATCTGCAAGAGGCCCGCTGGTATATCGAAGCCTCCATGAGCGAGGTCGACGCCGCCAAAGCCGCTTTTTATCCGGATGTGAACGTCAAGGCGTTTCTGCAACAGGATGCCCTGCACCTGAGCGATCTGTTCCGCTCCTCGGCGCAGCAGATGGGCGTGACGGCCGGGCTGACGTTACCGATTTTTGACAGCGGCAGGCTGAACGCCAGCCTGGATATCGCTCAGGCCCAAAATAATCTTTCGGTGGCGAACTACAACAAAGCCGTGGTGGAGGCCGTCAATCAGGTGGCGCGCACCGCCAGCGAAGTTGAAACCCTGACGGCGAAAAACCAGCATCAGCAGAAGGTTGAAAAAGAGGCGGCGCGCGTGGTGTCACTGGCGCAGGCGCGCTTCAGGGCGGGGATCGTGGCAGGCTCGCGCGTCAGCGAAGCCAGCATTCCGGCGCTGAAGGAGCGTATCGCCGGGCTGACGCTTCAGGGCGAGTACGTCGACGCCACGCTGCAGCTGACGTCTGCCCTGGGCGGCGGATATCGCCACGGCTAAATCCGGGCGTTATCTATACTTACCTCTCTGCACATTTTCAGGAGGTGAGTATGACCCGAGTTGCAATTGTCACCGCTTCAGATTCCGGGATAGGTAAAACCACGGCGCTGATGCTGGCTGAAAGAGGCTTTGATATCGGCGTAACCTGGCACTCCGACGAGGAAGGCGCGCTCGAAACCTGCCGTGAGGTGGAGGCGCTAGGACAGCGGGCCGAAGCCATCCATCTGGATTTGAGTACGCTCCCGGAAGGGGCAAAGGCGATTGAAACGCTTATCGCGCGTTTTGGGCGGCTGGACGTGCTGGTCAATAACGCTGGTGCGATGGCCAAGGCGCCGTTTCTCGAGATGAAATATGAGGACTGGCGGGGCATTTTCACCGTGGACGTTGACGGGGCGTTTCTCTGTTCGCAGATCGCCGCCCGCCAGATGGTGAAGCAGGGGGAGGGCGGAAGGATCGTGAACATCACCTCGGTGCATGAGCATACGCCTTTACCCGATGCCAGCGCCTACACGGCGGCAAAACACGCCCTGGGCGGGCTAACCAAGTCGATGGCGCTGGAGCTGGTGGGCCACAACATTCTGGTGAATGCTGTGGCCCCCGGCGCTATCGCCACGCCGATGAACGACATGGACGACAGCGAGGTGAAGGCGGGTTCAATGCCGGCTATCCCGCTGGCGAGACCGGGGCACACCAAAGAGATTGCCAGCCTGGTGGCGTGGCTTTGCGACAATGATGCCAGCTATACCACGGGGCAATCGTTTATTGTCGACGGCGGATTTATGCTGGCGAATCCGCAGTTTAAACCTGCGGAGTAGGTTTTCCCTCACCCTGGCCTTAACCTCTCCAAAAGGGAGAGGGATCCCCAGTAATGTGTAAGCAGAAGCATTAACGTTGCTTTCAGAATGTCACCAGGTATTCAGCGATGCCCTGGTCCGGCTGTAAATCGCTGAGGCGTTTCCAGCAGGCCGGGGCGAGGCGCAGGGATGCGCCGAGAGGGCGGATTTACAGGGAGGTTACCTCCGCCCGTCCCCGATAAGCCGGAAGGAATAAGCCGAGGGGACCGCGAAGCGGCGATTTTCTGCCGGGAGCCCGGGTTGCCAGGGTGGTGGCGATTGAGCCACCCTGGCACGTTCACCGGTTATGTAGCGACAGAGTAGCAAGATAAATAAAGTGAACGGAAATACCCCCGTCGCCGTATATTCCCCTCACCCTAACCCTCTCCCCAGAGGGGCGAGGGAATAGTTCGCTGCTCGCATAAGTTTGTGGGGATCCCTCAGCCCAAATGGAGAGGGAACGTGATACCCGACGGGACGGGGGTAAGGGCATCAGGCCGCACTACTCCTCCCGCTTTTTCTCCTGGTGCTTCAGCCACAGCCTCACCGCAATCACCGCCACGACCACCAGAATTAGCCACGCCCAGTGTTTAAGATGCTGATCGAGGTTATGCAGCCACGGGCCAATCACTTCGCCACCCGCGTAGCCGAGAGTGGTAAAGATCAGCGCCCAGGCGATCGCGCCAAGGATATTCAGCGGCAGGAAAATTTTAGGGGGTAACCGGCTGGCCCCGATCAGTATCGGCCCGATGATGCGGAATCCGTACATAAAGCGGGTGCCAATGACGAAAAGATAGGGATGACGCTGAATAAGCCTCTGCGCCCGGTTGATTTTCTTGCGGTGCTTCGAAAACCGCCTGAGCAGCGTTGGCCCAAAGCGTAACCCGAGGAAGTAGAGAAGCTGGTCGCCTATCATGCCGCCCAGCGCCACGGCGGCGACAACCAGCGGAAATTTCAGCAATCCCTGATGTGCCGCAACCCCTCCTAACAGGGTGATGGTTTCGCCTTCTGCCACGCTTCCGACAACCAGCGCAGCGTATCCATAGTGTTCAATCAGACCATTAATATCCATTAAGTAAGCGTAGTCTCCCTCAGCGTGCCTGCATTAATCATATACCCCATGAATAAATAACGCGGCAATCAAGGCAAATTTCCTGCTGTACATAAAATAATCGACAGCCTGCATTATACTTAGGCTATCGCTGACGGGCCGACAACAAGGGGGCGCTATGAACCATGTCTGGGGACTCTTCTCCCATCCCGATCGTGAAATGCACGTAATCAGAAGCGAGAACGAAACGGTTGCGCATCATTACACGCACCATGTACTGCTGATGGCAGCGGTGCCGGTGATCTGCGCGTTTATTGGTACGACTCAAATCGGCTGGAACTTTGGTGATGGCACCGTGGTCCAGCTCTCCTGGTTCACCGGGCTGGGGCTTGCGGTGCTGTTCTATGGCCTGATGCTGGCCGGTGTTGCCATCATGGGACGCGTCATCTACTGGATGGCACGCAACTACCCGCAGCGTCCATCGCTGGCGAACTGCATGATCTTCGCCGGATACGTCGCGACGCCGCTGTTCTTAAGCGGCATTGTTGCGCTCTATCCGCTGGTCTGGCTGTGCGCGCTGGTCGGTACGGTCGCACTCTTTTATACCGGCTATTTGCTGTACCTGGGTATTCCCACCTTCCTGAATATCAATAAAGAAGAGGGCCTGAGCTTCTCCAGCTCAACGCTTGCCATTGGCGTACTGGTACTGGAGGCGTTACTGGCGCTGACGGTGATTCTTTGGGGCTATGGTTACCGTCTCTTCTAGGCGTATTGCATTGCTGGCGTAAATGCCAGCAATGCAGCATCTGTTCACGATTAACTGCTGGCGACAACGCACAGTGCCCGCTATGATGCCGAAGCCAGCCTGCATTTACCCATCCATGCAGGCGGTGTACGTCATTACGTGCGTGAATAATTACCAGAAGTCTCACCATGTTAAAATTCCGAGTCTCTTTACTTAGCCTGGCGCTGTTGCTGGGAGCGTCTGTTGCCGCACCGGTGATGGCCAAAACGCCCGCGGTAACCACCGCTGCGCAACCGCAAATTGCGTCCGGCAGCGCGATGATCGTGGATCTGAACACCAACAAGGTGATTTACGCCAGCCATCCGGACCTGGTGCGCCCGATCGCCTCGATAACCAAATTAATGACCGCGATGGTGGTGCTTGATGCACGACTGCCGCTGGATGAAAAGCTGAAGGTGGATATCAGCCACACGCCGGAGATGAAAGGGATCTACTCTCGCGTGCGTCTGAACAGTGAGATCAGCCGTAAAAATATGCTGCTGCTGGCGCTGATGTCCTCTGAGAACCGCGCGGCGGCGAGCCTGGCGCATCATTATCCGGGCGGCTATGACGCGTTTATTCGTGCCATGAATGCCAAAGCCAAATCGCTGGGGATGACCAATACCCGCTTTGTGGAGCCTACGGGCCTGTCGATTCATAACGTCTCGACGGCGCGGGATTTGACGAAGCTGCTGGTCGCCAGCAAACGCTATCCGCTGCTCGGCCAGCTCAGCACCACGCGTGAAGATATGGCGACGTTCTCGAACCCTCCGTACACGCTGCCGTTCCGCAACACCAATCATCTGGTGTATCGCGATAACTGGAATATCCAGTTAACCAAAACGGGCTTTACCAACGCGGCGGGGCACTGCCTGGTGATGCGCACCGTGTTCAACGGCAAACCGGTGGCGCTGGTGGTGATGGATGCGTTCGGGAAATATACCCACTTCGCGGATGCCAGCCGCCTGCGTACCTGGATTGAGACCGGGAAAGTGCAGCCGGTGCCGGCTTCAGCGCTGGCGTATAAGAAGCAGAAAGCAGAACAGATGGCGACCGCACAGAACGATTGAGCCGTTTGTGAGCGCCGGGTGGCGGCTTCGCCTTACCCGGCCTACAAGGGCGTCGCATGCAGGCCCGGTAAGCGACGCCGCCCAGGGCAACAGCGACTTACTCCGGCAGCGTCCAGTCCCCGTCGTTAAGCGGGCGCTGCATAATCAACGTATCCCGCCAGTCCCCTTTCTTGTAGCCCACGCTTCGCAGTTGGCCGACGACTTCAAAGCCGTGCTTTTTATGTAAACGCAGCGACCCGGCATTGTTATTCCCGTCACCGACAACCGCAATCATCTGTCGCCACGGACCCTTTTCACAGCGCGCAATCAGCGCATCCATCAGCGCCGATCCAAAACCGCGTCCGGTGGTGCTGGCGTCGACGTAAATCGATTCTTCAAGCGTGAAACGGTAGGCGGGGCGGGGGCGGTAGTAGGTCGCATAGCAATAGCCCACCACAATCCCACGATAGAGCACAACCAGCCATGGCAGACCTTTGTCGGCAACGTTTTGCATGCGCTGACGCATTTCATCGACGGTGGGGGGAACCTCTTCAAACGACGCACGGCCGTGAAGGACATGCCATGCATAGATGGCCGAAATGGCATGCGCATCGTCAGGAAGGGCGTCGCGCACGTCGACTTCAGTTTCAGACAAAATATCAACAGCCGACATGATGTGCCTGCTCCTCAACATGGAAAGCCAGAGAAACGTTTCTCTGGCGTCAGGCACCTACTCTAGTACGTTTGAGGACTGCTTAACAATCTCTTAAATTTGGCTGTAGGAACTAATCAGAGGCTTGCGTATTGTGCGGCTCCGCGTCGGCCGACTCTTTCCAGTATTTATTCCGCGTAGTCTTACCAATGCCGGGATTCATACTGTTTGTAGGGTCATTTTCGCGATAAAACCGTTTAAGCGTCTCGGGCGCTTCGTATAAATGCCCAACGTTATGTTCCGCCGGATATTGTGCCCCGCGGGCGCGTAGCAGCGTCAGCATCTGCTCTTTCAGAGCGTGTGCATCGACCCCTTTCTTGACGATGTAATCCTGATGGAAGACGTAGCACATAAAGTGACCGTAGTAGAGCTTGTGCACCAGCTTGCTGTCGAACTCCGGCGGCAGGTGTTCAAACCATTCGGTATCGTTACGCCGCAGGGCAATATCCAGCGCCAGAATATCTTCCACCTCGTCGGAATGAACCGCCTGATAGCGAATGGCCGCGCCCGCCGCCGCGAAGCGGTGCAGGAAGGCTTTGCTGCCTTCTTCCGGCGTACAGGCAAAGAAATCCCCGTCGGCGGTTTTGAAGAACTCGGTCAGCCAGGTCTGCGCTTCGGCAATGCCATCGCCGGCCATCTTCAGCAGCAGATGATGTTCGTACCTGTCGCGCCATGTTTTCATTCTTTCAGGTAAATGCGCCGGGAAGACGTTGCCGAGTTTTTGCATGAAGCGG
The DNA here is from genome assembly GCF_019047785.1 of Enterobacter cancerogenus. Lineage (NCBI taxonomy): Bacteria > Pseudomonadati > Pseudomonadota > Gammaproteobacteria > Enterobacterales > Enterobacteriaceae > Enterobacter > Enterobacter cancerogenus. The sequence goes on from NZ_CP077290.1 coordinate 4,374,749, forward strand.
TCGGTAAAGTGCGGCTTAAACAGCGGCACTTTTTCCAGCATCGCGTCGGTGCGGCCCTTCATCGTAAAGAAGAACGGCATTTTGTCGGTACCGAGCTTGTCGATCATCAGGAAGGTGTCTTTACCGTAACGCTCGGCGATATCGTAGATATCGCGATGCATATACTCGCCTGCCACCGGCAGATGGGTAAAGTTGCCAAGAATGTGGCGGCGGATCTCGGTCAGTACGCCTGGCTCATTGGTGCCGATGTAGAACACCTGCTGGTTTTTTTCAGCCGGGAAAGTGTCCAGGCGCACGGCGAAGACGGCAAGCTTGCCCGCGCAGCCGGAGGATTCAAACAGACGGTCCGGGTCAGCGTTATAGCGCGCCGGGGTCTGGGCTTCAATGTCGCGCACGCGGGTTACGTAGTCATGGTCGTGAGCATGACGTCCGTCGTGCTGAACGTCTTCATCCCGCACGCGATCGTCGTCGAGCTTGCTGAGAATTTGCTCCGGCGTCACGCCCAGATCGATCCCCAGATGGTTCACCAGCGTCAGTTTGCCGTTCTCGTCGATACGGGCGAAAAGGGACATTTCGGTGTAAGCCGGGCCGCGCTGCACCAGCGAGCCGCCGGAGTTGTTGCAGATCCCGCCCACCACGGAGGCACCAATGCAGGAGGAGCCGATGACCGAATGCGGTTCGCGTCCCAACGGCTTGAGCGCTTTTTCCAGGGAATACAGGGTGGTGCCGGGGAAGGCAAGCACCTGTTCGCCTTTATCCAGCAGGTGCAGTTTGTCGAGACGCAGCGTGCTGATAATCACAATGTCGCGATCGTAATCGTTGCCGTTCGGCGTTGAGCCTTCCGTCAGACCGGTATTGGCGGCCTGCATCAGAATAATTTTGTCGGCGGTGACGCAGGCGCTCAGTACACGCCACAGTTCCAGCAGCGTGCCGGGGAAAACCACCGCCAGGGCATCGCCCTGTCCGGAACGAAAGCCCTTGCGGTAGCGCGCGGTTTTGGCCGGGTCGGTAAGCAGGTGAGAGGAGCCAACCAGGCGCGACAGTTCGTTAATAAATGCGTTGTTATCGTGAGATCGAACAGAAGACATCTTCCACTCCTTGTGGTGGGGCAAATTTCTCGCTGTAAAGCATAGCGCGATTAATCGTCAAGCGGTCTACTATTCATGAGAAAAATCAGAGAATAACCCTGCACGGATCAAAGGGTTTATGGCACACTGCGCTTTTCGCACGGGCTGGCCGAGGGCTGCCGGCGGTTATTGATGAGAGAGTAAAACGACATGAAATGGCTATGTTCGGTAGGTGTCGCCGTTAGCCTGGCGCTGCAACCTGCGCTGGCAGACGATTTGTTTGGTAATCATCCGCTCACGCCTGAAGCCCGTGATGCATTTGTCACCGAGCTGCTCAAGAAGATGACGGTCGATGAGAAAATTGGCCAGCTGCGTCTGATCAGCGTCGGCCCGGATAACCCGAAAGAGGCTATCCGCGACATGATCAAGGAGAGCCAGGTCGGGGCCATTTTTAACACCGTTACCCGCCAGGATATCCGCAAAATGCAGGATCAGGTGATGGAACTCAGCCGCCTGAAAATCCCTCTCTTTTTCGCCTATGACGTGCTGCACGGCCAGCGCACCGTCTTCCCAATCAGCCTCGGCTTAGCCTCCTCCTTTAACCTCGACGCGGTAAAAACCGTCGGGCGTATTTCCGCCTATGAAGCGGCGGACGACGGCCTGAACATGACCTGGGCACCGATGGTCGACGTCTCCCGCGATCCGCGCTGGGGCCGCGCGTCGGAAGGCTTCGGTGAAGACACCTACTTAACCGCCACGATGGGGAAAACCATGGTGGAAGCGATGCAGGGCAAAAGCCCGGCGGACCGCTACTCGGTAATGACCAGCGTCAAACACTTCGCGGCCTACGGCGCGGTGGAAGGCGGGAAAGAGTACAACACCGTGGACATGAGCCCGCAGCGCCTGTTCAACGACTACATGCCGCCGTATAAAGCGGGTCTGGATGCGGGTAGCGGCGCGGTGATGGTGGCGCTGAACTCCCTGAACGGCACGCCTGCAACCTCCGACGCCTGGCTGCTGAAAGACGTGTTGCGTGACCAGTGGGGCTTTAAGGGCATCACCGTCTCGGATCACGGCGCGATTAAAGAGCTGATTAAACACGGCACGGCCGCCGATCCGGAAGATGCGGTACGCGTGGCGCTTAAGTCCGGCATCAACATGAGCATGAGCGACGAGTATTACAGCAAATACCTGCCGGGGCTGGTGAAAAGCGGCAAAGTGACGATGGCCGAGCTGGACGACGCCACCCGCCACGTGCTGAACGTCAAATATGACATGGGGCTGTTTAACGATCCGTACAGCCACCTCGGGCCGAAAGACTCTGACCCGGCGGACACCAACGCCGAAAGCCGTCTGCACCGCAAAGAAGCGCGCGAAGTAGCGCGTGAAAGCCTGGTGCTGCTGAAAAACCGCCTCGACACGCTGCCGCTGAAGAAATCCGGCACCATTGCCGTGGTCGGCCCGCTGGCCGACAGCAAGCGCGACGTGATGGGCAGCTGGTCCGCCGCGGGCGTAGCCGATCAGTCCGTAACCGTGCTGACCGGCATTAAGAGTGCCGTCGGGGATAATGCGAAAGTGGTGTACGCCAAAGGGGCGAACGTCACCAACGATAAAGATATCGTCACCTTCCTCAATCAGTATGAAGAAGCCGTGAAGGTCGATCCGCGTACGCCGAAGGAGATGATCGACGAAGCGGTTAACGCCGCGAAGCAGTCCGACGTGGTGGTGGCCGTGGTGGGTGAAGCGCAGGGGATGGCGCACGAAGCCTCCAGCCGTACCGACATCACGATTCCGCAGAGCCAGCGCGATCTGATCGCCGCCCTGAAAGCGACCGGTAAGCCGCTGGTACTGGTGCTGATGAACGGTCGCCCGCTGGCGCTGGTGAAAGAAGATCAGCAGGCTGATGCGATTCTCGAAACCTGGTTCGCCGGGACCGAAGGCGGTAACGCCATCGCCGACGTGCTGTTTGGCGATTACAACCCGTCCGGCAAGCTGCCGATGTCCTTCCCGCGCTCCGTCGGGCAGATTCCGGTGTACTACAGCCATCTTAATACTGGCCGTCCGTATAACGCCGATAAGCCGAATAAGTACACCTCCCGTTACTTCGACGAAGCCAACGGCCCGCTGTATCCGTTTGGCTATGGCCTGAGCTACACCACTTTCACGGTGTCTGACGTGAAAATGTCGGCTCCGACCATGACCCGTGACGGCAGCGTCACCGCCAGCGTGGACGTGACCAACAGCGGCAAGCGTGACGGCGCAACGGTGATCCAGATGTACGTTCAGGACGTTACCGCGTCCATGAGCCGTCCGGTGAAGCAGCTGCGTGGTTTTGAGAAGGTGGATCTCAAGCCTGGTGAGACCAAAACGGTGAGTTTCCCGATTGACGTCAACGCGCTGAAGTTCTGGAACCAGCAGATGAAATACGATGCTGAACCGGGCAAGTTTAACGTCTTTATCGGCGTAGATTCCGCCCGCGTGAATAAAGGCGAGTTCGAGCTGCAGTAACCCTGCCTTTCTCTGACATCCCCCGCAGGCCGGGGGATGTATCTTACCTTATGCTAAAAAGGCATTTTGCCGGTTAAATCCGCCGTTTTAAGCTACGCTTTTCTCTCAAGCCTCTGAAAAAGGCGATAAAAAAATGAGGACAGCGGAATGACGAAGACAAAGGGGATTTTAGGCGCGGCGGCATTACTGGCGGCGCTGAGCCTGCCATTGCAGGCCGCCGAGCCGGTGAAGGTTGGCTCAAAGATCGATACCGAAGGGGCGTTGCTCGGCAATATCATCTTGCAGGTGCTTGAGAGCCATGGCGTGAAAACCGTCAATAAAGTGCAGCTTGGTACCACGCCGGTGGTGCGCGGCGCGATCGTCTCGGGCGAGCTGGATATCTATCCTGAATACACCGGTAACGGCGCTTTCTTCTTTAAAGATGAAAACGACGCGGCATGGAAAAACGCCAAAGCCGGTTATGAGAAGGTCAAAAAGCTGGATGCGGAACAGAACAAACTGGTCTGGCTGACGCCTGCACCAGCCAACAACACCTGGACCATTGCGGTGCGCAAAGATGTTGCTGAGAAAGGCAAGCTGACGTCGCTTGAGGATCTGAGCCGCTATCTGAAAGAGAAGGGCGACATCAAGCTTGCCGCCTCTGCGGAGTTCATCGAACGCCCCGACGCGCTTCCTGCCTTTGAAAAAGCCTACGATTTTAAACTCGACCAGTCGCAACTCCTCTCCCTGGCGGGCGGCGATACCGCGGTGACCATTAAGGCGGCCGCGCAGCAGACCTCCGGCGTGAATGCGGCGATGGCCTACGGCACCGACGGCCCGGTGGCCGCGCTGGGCCTGCAAACCTTAACTGATCCAAAAGGCGTCCAGCCGATTTATGCCCCGGCACCGGTAGTGCGTGAGGCGGTGCTCAAAGCCTATCCGCAGATTGGCGACTGGCTTAAGCCGGTCTTTGAAAAGCTGGATGAAAAAACGCTGCAGCAGCTCAATGCCAATATTGCCGTTGAAGGACTGGATGCCAAAAAAGTGGCTGCCGACTTCCTGAAACAACAAGGGCTTGTGAAGTAACAGGGAAAGGCTGTGCCAATAAAATGTCATAACCGCGTACTGCTGCTGTTGGTGTTTGTTGCCCTCGCCGCCGTCGCGTTACCCTTTGTGAACGTTGCGCCCAATCGCCTGGTCTCGGGCGAAGGGCGCGCGATCTGGACTATCTGGTCATTTACGCCAGCGCTGCTTGCCGCCGCGCTGGCTGTGCTGATCGCCTTATCCCTGTGGTCATCGCGTTTATCCCTCTGGCTGTCACTCGTGCTTTGTGAAGCGCTGTTTATTGCGCTGTTCTGGAGCGCGGGGCTGGCGGCGACGCAGATGACCTCGCTTGAAAGCCCCCTTGCGCGAACGTCGATAGGCAGCGGTCTGTGGCTGTGGCTGGCGCTGTGCCTGCTGGCCTGCAGCGATGCGATCCGCCGCCTGATGCCGATGTCCGCCTGGCGCTGGCTGCTTAACGCCCAGCTCTGGTGTATTCCGCTGGTGCTGCTGTTCAGTGGCGAGCTGAACGACCTGTCGTTATTAAAAGAGTACGCCAATCGTCAGGAGGTGTTTGACGATGCGCTCGCGCAGCACCTGACCATCCTGTTCGGTACGCTGGTGCCGGCCCTGCTGGTGGGCGTGCCGCTGGGCATGTGGTGCTATCGCCATCCCTCGCGCCAGGGTGGGGTATTCACCGTGCTTAACGTTATCCAGACCATCCCGTCCGTTGCGCTGTTCGGCCTGCTGATCGCACCGCTGGCGGGGCTGGTGCAATCCTTTCCGGCGCTTGGCTCGTTGGGCATTGCGGGAACCGGGCTTACGCCTGCGCTGATTGCCCTGGTGCTGTATGCGCTGCTGCCGCTGGTCCGTGGCGTCGTGGCCGGGCTGGGACAGGTCTCGTCTGACGTGCTGGAGAGCGCGCAGGCGATGGGCATGAGCGCCCGCCAGTGTTTCTGGAAAATCCAGCTGCCGCTTGCGCTTCCTTTGCTGGTGCGCAGCCTGCGGGTGGTGACGGTGCAAACCGTGGGCATGGCGGTGATTGCCGCGCTGATTGGTGCAGGCGGTTTCGGTGCGCTGGTGTTCCAGGGGCTGCTCAGCAGCGCGCTGGACTTAGTGCTGCTCGGGGTGATCCCTACCATCGCGCTGGCGGTCGTGCTTGATGCGCTGTTTGCCTTGTGGCTCGCGTTGCTCAGGAGAAGAGCCAATGATTGAATTTAACGATGTCAGTAAAACCTTTGCGGGCCGTCCGGCGGCAAGCCATCTGAACCTGAATTTTGCCGAGGGCGCATTTTCCGTGCTGATCGGCACCTCGGGGTCAGGTAAATCCACCACCCTGAAGATGATCAACCGCCTGGTCGAGCACGACAGCGGGCAGATCCGCTTTGCCGGGGAAGAGATTCGCAGCCTGCCGGTGCTGGAGTTGCGCCGTCGCATGGGGTACGCCATTCAGTCCATCGGCCTGTTCCCGCACTGGACGGTGGCGCAAAATATCGCCACGGTGCTACAGCTGGAAAAATGGAGCCGACGCAGCATCGACGAGCGCGTGGATGAGCTGATGGCCCTGTTAGGGCTGGAGCCTGCGCTGCGTGACCGTTATCCGCACCAGCTTTCCGGCGGGCAGCAGCAGCGGGTCGGGGTGGCGCGCGCACTGGCCGCCAACCCGCAGGTGCTGCTGATGGATGAACCTTTCGGCGCGCTCGATCCGGTTACGCGCGCGGCCCTTCAGGCAGAGATGACGCGCATCCACCGCATTCTTGGGCGCACCATCGTTCTCGTGACCCACGATATCGATGAAGCGCTGCGGCTGGCCGACCACCTGGTGTTGATGGACAACGGCGAAGTGATCCAGCAGGGGACGCCGCTGGCGCTGTTGAGCCATCCGACCAATGATTTTGTCCGCGAGTTTTTTGGCCGCAGCGAGCTGGGCGTCAGGCTGCTCTCCCTGCGCACGGTGGGCGAGTACATGCGGCGGGACGATGCGTCACCTGGCGGCGAACCGCTTCAGGAACAGATGAGCCTGCGCGATGCGCTTTCGGCCTTCGTGGCGCGCCAGTGCGAGGCGCTGCCGGTCTGTGATGCGCAGGGGACACTCTGCGGCGCGCTGCATTTCCGCGATCTGCTGGTGGGGGAGGTGGCGCGTGAAGTGGATGCGTGATCCGCTGCCCTGGCTGGTGGGGCTTTTTCTGGTCTTGCTTTGGGCCATGCCTTACAGCGCCGGGCTGTTTAGTACCCTGTTTCCCGGCCTGCCGCGTCCGGTTTATCAGCAGGAGAGCTTTATCAATCTTGCGCTGGCGCATGCCTGGCTGGTGATCCTCTCAAGCGTCGTGGCGATTGTAATTGGCGTGGGGGCCGGGATTGCGGTAACGCGCCCATCCGGCAAGGAGTTTCGTCCTCTGGTGGAGACGATAGCCGCTATTGGACAAACTTTTCCGCCGGTCGCGGTGCTGGCCATTGCGGTGCCGGTGATGGGCTTTGGTCAGGTGCCGGCGATTGTCGCGCTGATCCTGTACGGCGTCTTGCCCATTCTTCAGGGCACGCTGGCGGGGATTGCCTCGGTTCCGGGGTCGGTGCTGAGCGTGGTGGAAGGGATGGGGATGAGCGCCTGGCAGCGGCTTGGCAAGGTGGAGTTGCCGCTTGCGGCACCGGTGATCGTGGCGGGGATCCGCACGTCGGTGATTATCAACATTGGCACCGCGACCATCGCCTCAACGGTGGGGGCTAATACGCTCGGAACGCCGATTATTATCGGCTTAAGCGGGTTTAATACGGCCTATATCATTCAGGGTGCACTGCTCGTCGCGCTGGCGGCTATCGTGGTCGATCGCCTGTTTGAGCGCCTGGCCGTTTATCTCAGCCGACACCGCCGCGTACAATAAATGAGTAACCCGCCAGCATCACACCGCCGATACCGCTGAGGGCCATCAGCACGAAAAGTGTTATTACGGCCAGTTTAGTTGCCTTCATCATCTGCTCCTGTTGTTAACGGAACAATTATACGGTGAAGCGCAGCTGTTAATGAACCATTAAATGTCGTTAAGGCTCATTCGGACCAAGCGGGTAAACGGGGTAGCCATGCTCACGCCACTCCGTGAGCAGCTGCTGCTGCGAGGCGGTTGGCACTTCGCCGCACCACACCAGCAGGGTTTGTCCGTCGAAAAGGTCGGGGCGAAGCTGGGGGAGGGAATGTGCCAGTACGTCCACACGCCAGCCCCGCTGGGTGGCGATCCACGCTTCCAGCCATAGCCGGGTGGTATCGTGAACGTTCCAGCCGACAACCAGGGCATCTTTTCCGCCTTTGTTTCTGGCCGATGCAAGAAAGACGGCGATGTAGTTGATGAGTACCCCGTCCAGCATGCTGAGCAGCGCCTGCAGGGTGGTTTGCTGACACTGCAGCCGTCGACGCAGCGGGATAAAAAGATGGGTGATCAAGGTCCGGGCGGGATAATCGCGCCCCTGCTCTTTAATCCAGGCGCGCAGGCGCTGAAGGTTGCCTGCCTGCAGAAGCCGCAACAGCGTTTCCTGATGCTCGCGCCAGAGATGCTGGGTGTCCGGGTCGTCCTGGCTGAGCAGATCTTTGACTTTGCCCACCTGTACGCCATTGTCGATCCAGCCTTTGATCTCGCGGATGCGGTCGATATCTGCCTCATTGAACAGACGATGACCGCCGTCGGTTCGCTGCGGTTTCAGTAATCCATAACGTCGCTGCCACGCGCGCAGCGTGACGGGATTGATATCACAAAGGAGTGCCACTTCACCTATCGTGTAAAGCGCCATAGTTGCCCCCGGCTTGCGCGTTCCCAGCTTAACTGTAGACCCAGTTTGGCGAACCAGGAAGAATTGTCGTTTTTTTGAACGAATAATGCCCGTTATGGGGGATATTCGGCAAAAGGTGTGACAGCGAACACGAAATGCGGCTTTTTTGGAATACTTCAAAGAAAGTTTACCGCCATCAGTGTATGTTACGCGTTTTTGAAATGTGCGGTCCCTGCGTATGTACGAGTTCAATCTGGTGCTGCTGCTGCTTCAGCAGATGTGTGTGTTTCTTGTCATCGCCTGGCTGATGAGTAAAACGCGCCTGTTCATCCCGCTGATGCAAGTGACCGTTCGTCTCCCGCACAAGCTGCTTTGCTACGTCACCTTCTCTATTTTTTGCATCATGGGCACCTATTTCGGGCTGCACATTGAAGACTCCATTGCCAACACGCGCGCCATCGGCGCGGTCATGGGCGGTCTGCTCGGTGGCCCGGTCGTGGGCGGGCTGGTTGGGTTAACCGGCGGATTGCATCGCTACTCAATGGGCGGCATGACGGCGCTAAGTTGCATGATCTCGACCATTGTTGAAGGGCTGCTCGGTGGCCTGGTGCACAGCTACATGATCAAACGCGGACGCCCGGATAAAGTCTTTAGCCCGATCACCGCCGGGGCAATTACCTTCGTGGCGGAGATGGCGCAGATGGCGATTATTTTGCTGATCGCCCGGCCCTACGAAGACGCGCTGCATCTGGTGAGCAGCATTGCCGCGCCGATGATGGTAACCAACACCGTCGGGGCCGCGCTGTTTATGCGTATATTGCTCGACAAGCGCGCGATGTTTGAGAAATACACCTCGGCGTTCTCCGCAACGGCGTTAAAAGTCGCCGCGTCGACCGAAGGGATCCTGCGCCAGGGCTTTAACGAAGAAAACAGCATGAAGGTGGCGCAGGTGCTTTATCAGGAGCTGGATATCGGCGCGGTCGCGATTACCGACCGTGAACGGCTATTGGCCTTTACCGGCACCGGGGACGACCATCATCTGCCGGGCAGGCCGATCTCTTCTGCGTACACCCTGCGCGCCATCGAGACCGGTGAAGTGGTCTACGCCGACGGCAACGAAGTGCCGTACCGCTGCTCCCTGCATCCGCAGTGCAAGCTCGGCTCTACGCTGGTCATTCCGCTGCGCGGTGAAAACCAGCGGGTAATGGGCACCATCAAGCTTTATGAAGCGAAGAACCGCCTGTTCAGCTCGATCAACCGCACGCTGGGGGAGGGGATCGCCCAGCTGCTGTCGGCCCAGATTCTGGCCGGACAGTATGAACGGCAAAAAGCGCTGCTGACGCAGTCAGAGATCAAGCTTCTGCATGCTCAGGTCAACCCGCATTTCCTGTTTAACGCGCTCAACACGCTGAAGGCGGTCATTCGCCGTGACAGCGATCAGGCGGCCCAGCTGGTGCAATTCCTGTCGACGTTTTTCCGCAAGAACCTCAAGCGTCCGTCGGAGATTGTCACCCTGGCGGATGAAGTCGAGCACGTTAACGCCTATCTGCAAATTGAGCAGGCGCGTTTTCAGTCGCGACTGCAGGTGTCACTTTCGGTGCCGGATGAGCTGGCGTACCAGCACCTTCCGGCCTTTACCCTGCAGCCTATCGTCGAGAATGCCATCAAGCACGGCACGTCGCAGCTGTTAGGGATTGGCGAGATCACGATTTCTGCCAGCCGGTTTAACCACCATCTGGTGCTGGATATTGAAGATAACGCCGGGCTTTATGCGCCAACCGCATCAGGCGGTTTGGGCATGAGCCTGGTGGATAAACGCCTGCGTGCGCATTTTGGTGACGACTGCGGGATCACCGTCGCCTGCGAGCCAGACCACTTTACCCGCATTACCTTACGACTGCCGCTGGAGGAAAACGCATGCTGAGAGTGCTGATTGTGGATGATGAGCCGCTCGCACGGGAAAACCTGGGCGTTCTGTTGCAGGAGCACAGTGATATTAAGGTGGTAGGAGAGTGTGCCAATGCCATCGAGGCGATTGGCGCGGTGCACAAGTTGCGCCCGGACGTGCTGTTTCTCGACATCCAGATGCCGCGCATCAGCGGCCTGGAGATGGTGGGGATGCTCGATCCCCAGCACCGTCCCTATATCGTGTTTTTGACGGCCTTTGATGAATATGCCGTGAAAGCCTTTGAAGAACATGCGTTTGATTATCTGCTAAAGCCGATCGAGGAGAAGCGTCTGGAAAAGACGCTGACCCGCCTGCGCCAGGAGCGTGGCGTGCAGGATGTGACCCTGCTGCCGGAGAACCAGCAGCCGCTGAAGTTCATCCCCTGCACCGGACACAGCCGAATTTATCTACTGCAAATGGATGACGTCGCCTTTGTCAGCAGCCGGCTGAGCGGCGTGTACGTCACCAGCGCCGAGGGCAACGAAGGGTTCACCGAACTGACGCTGCGCACGCTGGAGAGCCGCACCCCGCTGATCCGCTGTCACAGACAGTATCTGGTTAATATGGCGCATCTCAAGGAGATCCGTCTTGAGGATAACGGCCAGGCCGAGCTGGTGCTGCGGGCCGGACAAACGGTTCCCGTCAGTCGTCGCTACCTGAAAAGTTTGAAAGAAGCGATTGGCCTGTAAAACTGGTACACTGCGCGCCATTGCAACATCGAAAGTTAAAGGCACTCATGATTAGTAATGACATTCTTCGTAGCCTGCGCTACACCCTGAAAGCAAACAATAACGACATGGTGCGCATTCTTGCGCTGTCCGATATGGAAGCCACGTCGGCAGGTTTCGATACCTGGATGACCAAAGAAGATGAAGAGGGTTTTGTACGCTGCCCGGACATTATTCTGTCTGGCTTCCTGAACGGCCTGATTTACGACAAGCGCGGCAAAGATGAGTCTGCACCCGAGCTGGCGCTGGAGCGCCGCGTGAATAACAACACCGTACTGAAAAAACTGCGCATCGCCTTCTCACTGAAGACTGACGATATTGTGGCGATCATGACCGAGCAAAAATACCGCGTATCGGTGCCGGAAGTGACCGCTATGATGCGCGCACCGGATCATAAAAACTACCGCGAGTGCGGCGACCAGTTTCTGCGTAACTTCCTGCGCGGGCTGACCCACCGGGTGCATCACCCGAAAGCGTGATTTTAGCCGGTTGGCGGCCTGATGCCCTCACCCCGCCCCTCTCCCAGAGGAAGAAAACACGTTGCAAAAAAAAACCGGAGATCAACTCCGGCTTTTTTGTTATTTCACCTGCTGACCCGGCTTCGCGCCTTCGTCAGGGCTTAACAGGAAGATATCTTTCCCGCCAGGACCTGCCGCCATCACCATCCCTTCAGAGATGCCGAAGCGCATTTTGCGCGGCGCAAGGTTCGCAACCATCACCGTCTGGCGACCAATAAGCACCTGCGGATCGGGATAGGCAGAACGGATGCCGGAGAAGACGTTACGCTTCTCGCCACCCAGATCCAGCGTCAGGCGCAGCAGCTTGTCAGAGCCTTCGACGAATTCCGCGTTTTCAATCAGCGCCACGCGCAGGTCGACTTTGGCGAAATCATCAAAGGTGATGGTCTCCTGAATCGGATCGTCTGCCAGCGGGCCGGTTACCGGCGCAGCGGCAGCCTTCACCTCTTCTTTGGAGGCCTCGACCAGGGCGTCAACCTGCTTCATTTCGATGCGGTTATACAGCGCCTTGAAGGTGTTGACCTTGTGGCCGAGCAGCGGTTGCTGGATGGCATCCCAGGTCAGCTCGGTGTTCAGGAAGGCTTCAGCACGCGCAGAGAGCTGCGGCAGAACCGGCTTGAGCCAGGTCATCAGCACGCGGAACATATTCAGGCCCATGGTGCAGATAGCCTGAAGGTCCGCATCGCGGCCTTCCTGCTTAGCGACAACCCACGGTGCCTGCTCGTCAACGTAGCGGTTAGCCACGTCAGCCAGCGCCATGATTTCACGAATCGCTTTACCGAATTCACGGCTTTCCCAGGCGTCGCCAATCGCAGCGGCGGCGTCGGTGAAGGTTTTGTACAGCTCAGGATCGGCCAGTTCGGCAGACAGCACGCCGTCAAAACGCTTGGCGATAAAGCCCGCGTTACGGGAGGCCAGGTTCACCACCTTGTTGACGATGTCCGCGTTAACGCGCTGGACGAAATCTTCGAGGTTCAGGTCGATATCGTCGATGCGTGAAGAGAGCTTCGCGGTGTAGTAGTAACGCAGGCTGTCCGCGTCGAAATGGTTCAGCCAGGTGCTGGCTTTAATAAAGGTGCCGCGGGATTTAGACATCTTCGCGCCGTTCACCGTCACATAGCCGTGCACGAACAGGTTGGTTGGCTTGCGGAAGTTGCTGCCTTCCAGCATCGCCGGCCAGAACAGGCTGTGGAAGTAAACGATATCTTTGCCGATGAAGTGGTACAGCTCGGCGTCGGAATCTTTCTTCCAGTATTCGTCAAAGCTGGTGGTGTCGCCGCGTTTGTCGCACAGGTTCTTGAACGAGCCCATGTAGCCGATAGGCGCATCCAGCCAGACGTAGAAATATTTGCCCGGCGCGTTCGGGATCTCGAAGCCGAAATAAGGTGCATCGCGGGAGATATCCCACTGCTGCAGACCGGATTCGAACCACTCCTGCATTTTATTGGCGACCTGCTCCTGCAGCGCACCGCTGCGGGTCCACGCCTGCAGCATTTCGCTAAACGACGGCAGATCGAAGAAGAAGTGCTCAGAGTCGCGCATGACAGGCGTTGCGCCGGACACCACGGATTTCGGCTCGATAAGCTCGGTCGGGCTGTAGGTCGCGCCGCACACTTCGCAGTTATCGCCGTACTGATCCGGGGATTTACATTTCGGGCAGGTGCCTTTGACGAAACGGTCCGGCAGGAACATGCCTTTTTCCGGATCGTAGAGCTGAGAGATGGTGCGGTTTTTGATAAAACCGTTCTCTTTCAGACGGGTGTAGATAAGCTCAGACAGCTCGCGGTTCTCGTCGCTGTGCGTCGAGTGGTAGTTGTCATAGCTGATGTCAAAACCGGCGAAATCCGTCTGGTGCTCCTGACTCATTTCACCGATCATCTGCTCCGGGCTGATGCCGAGCTGCTGCGCTTTCAGCATGATCGGCGTGCCGTGGGCGTCGTCTGCACAGATGAAGTTGACCTCGTTGCCGCGCATTCGCTGGTAACGGACCCAGACATCAGCCTGGATATGCTCCAGCATGTGGCCGAGGTGGATTGAGCCGTTGGCGTACGGCAGTGCGCACGTTACCAGAATTTTTTTCGCGACTTGAGTCATAGTAGTCATTACTTCTTTTAACTGTGAAAAGGGTTTTTGATATTACCAAAAGGGGCATTATTAAGTAAGCACAAACCACGGCCTTTCAGGTAAACTTGTCATCTAAGGTCTTATTCACAAGAACAAAGGAGTCGGGATGAGTTCTCAATCCCAGGCCAAATCACCGGAAGCCTTACGAGCAATGGTCGCCGGGACGCTGGCTAATTTTCAGCATCCAACCCTGAAGCACAATCTCACCACGCTGAAAGCGCTTCACCACGTCGCATGGCTGGACGACACGCTGCATATTGAACTGCAGATGCCGTTCGTCTGGACCAGCGCATTTGATGTCCTCAAAGAGCAAACCAGTTCCGAACTGCTGCGCATCACCGGTGCAAAAGCGATTGACTGGAAGCTGAGCCACAGCATCGCCACGCTTAAGCGCGTGAAAAACCAGCCGGGCATTAATGGCGTCAAAATTATCATTGCCGTCAGCTCTGGCAAGGGCGGAGTAGGTAAGTCCTCCACCGCGGTCAACCTGGCGCTGGCGCTGGCTGCCGAAGGGGCGAAAGTCGGTATTCTGGATGCGGATATTTACGGTCCGTCCATCCCGGCTATGCTGGGCGCAGAAAACCAGCGTCCAACCTCGCCGGACGGCACCCACATGGCACCGATTATGGCGCACGGTCTGGCAACCAACTCTATCGGTTATCTGGTTACAGACGATAACGCGATGGTCTGGCGTGGCCCGATGGCCAGCAAAGCGCTGCTGCAAATGCTGCAGGAAACGATGTGGCCGGATCTGGATTACCTGGTGCTGGATATGCCGCCGGGCACCGGTGATATCCAGCTGACGCTGGCGCAGAACATTCCCGTGACGGGCGCAGTGGTTGTGACCACGCCGCAGGATATTGCCCTGATCGACGCCAAAAAAGGCATCGTGATGTTCGAGAAAGTTGACGTGCCGGTGCTGGGCATTGTCGAGAACATGAGCATGCATATCTGCAGCAACTGCGGGCATCATGAGCCTATTTTCGGCACTGGTGGTGCAGAGAAACTGGCCGCGCAGTATCACACTCAATTGCTGGGTCAGATGCCGCTGCACATTACCCTGCGTGAAGATCTGGATAGCGGAAAACCGACGGTCGTCAGCCGTCCGGACAGTGAATTTGCCGAGATGTATCGTCAACTGGCGGGGCGCGTTGCGGCGCAACTCTACTGGCAGGGCGAAATCATTCCGGGCGAAATCGCCTTCCGCGCGGTGTAATTCTTCTGCGTTGAGTGCCGGGTGATGGCTTCGCCTTCCCCGGCCTGTGAAATACGGTTTTGTAAGTCAGGTACGCGAAGCGCCACCTGACTTAACCAGGCCGATAGTGCATCAAATAATACTCGCCTTCCGGCGAATCTCCCGTCGCCTCGATGTACCAGCCGTGACGCTGGTAAAACGCAACCGCCCGTTCATTCTTGACCAGACACTTCAGTGCGCCAGTGCTGGTGAAGGTCTTTTGCACCTGCTCCAGCAATACGCTGCCAACCCCAAGTCCCTGATACTCCGGGCCGACGAACAGGTTGTGCAGGAAGTTATCGTTAGGCCAGACGGAGGCAAACCCCACGCGATGGCCGTTTTGCACCGCCACCCAGATTTGCTCGTCGAGGGTGACCGCGTCAAAATCCTCCAGCTGCCAGTCTTCACTGTTCAGCCAGGGCCAGGCTTCGCGCCGGGCATGAAGAAACAGCGTGCGCAGGAAAGGACGATCGCTTTCCTGCCACGGACGGACGAAAACGGGATTAGCGGTGATAGAAGATATCGCCGTTGTACGCTTTGTAGATCTTGCCATCGGCATCGCCAATCAGGACGTAATTCTCGCCCATGTAAGTCCAGTGTGTGCCAGCATCCGGCGCCGGAAGGTTACGGAGCTGATACTGCTTGATCGTGTATTCTGGCGTTTGATACATCGCAGGTGCCGTATCGCCAATTTTGAACTTAGTGAAATCGGCAATGAACTCTTGCTCTTCATAGGCCTTGATGCCAGAAGGCGCAGACGCTGTTTGCGGGGCCGCGGACGCTGCACCCGCCAGAGACATCATTACACCCAGAAGCAGCCATTTATGCTTAGCCATTTTTTCTCCAGTTATACCGTTACTGATACTCACAGCCTGCTGTTGCGTTGACAGTGTGGCAGATAGCCTATTTTAAGTACCCCAGCAGAGGTTGTTCGAAAAAAAATGTAACAAAAATGGACGGTTTTGTGTAGGACAAAAGGTTAATGATATATTTTTCGTGAATATAAAAACCTCAGACTAATTCATTGCTGTGATATTTTTTTTAATTAATTCTGAAAATGCATGCCAGATATAATTTTATAATAAATATGGCATGCATTTTATCAAAAGAAGTTTTAAGCTAATAAAAGCAGAGCCGTTTAAACATTGCTCGCGGATTTTTGGTAGCAATGTTAATTCTGCTCACCATTCGATGACGCATGCTTTATCTGTTTTATTTAATTCAGTTTTTAATAAAAAAGTGGTGACATCAGTATGTTGCCGTATGCGCGTCCGTCGCGTTCATGAATAAAAAATTTATACAAATGAAAAGCACAACAACATTCTCTGTAATTTTCTTAACAATATCTCAATTAACGGGTTGCGTATTTTCTCCAGGGCAAAATCTCAGCACGACCGGAAAAAATATTGTCGCATCTTCGGATGAAACTAATTTAGATAAACGCATAGACGTCTATCCTCTAACACCTTCAATTATCGAAAAACTGCGCCCTGCGGAATCGAAATCTCAGCCGAATCCTAAACTGGATGAGCAGATCAAAAACTGGGAATACCGCATCGGAGCGGGTGACATTTTGACCGTCACCGTGTGGGACCACCCTGAGCTCACCACCCCGGCGGGGCAGTACCGCAGCGCAAGCGACACCGGCAACTGGGTGAATGCAGACGGTACGCTTTTCTATCCTTACGTCGGCAAGCTCAACGTGCTGGGAAAAACCGTGGCAGAGGTGCGCGAAGCGATTACCCGCAAGCTGGATAGCGTCATTGAAAGCCCGCAGGTCGATGTCAGCGTGGCCGCGTTCCGGTCGCAAAAAGCGTATGTCACCGGCGAAGTGGCTAAATCCGGCCAGCAGCCCATCACCAACATTCCCTTGACGGTGATGGATGCGGTCAATGCGGCGGGCGGGTTGTCTGTCGATGCGGACTGGCGAAACGTGGTGCTCACCCACAACGGCGAGGACTCACGCCTCTCGCTCTACGCGCTGATGCAAAAAGGCGACCTGACGCAGAATAAACTGCTTCATCCCGGCGACATTCTATTTATTCCGCGCAACGACGCCCTGAAAGTGTTCGTGATGGGCGAAGTTGTTAAGCAAAGCACCCTCAAAATGGATCGCAGCGGCATGACGCTTGCCGAAGCGCTGAGCAGTGCAGGCGGCCTGAATCAGGATATGGCGGATGCCACGGGGATCTTTGTCATTCGTTCCGTTGCGAAGAAAGGCCTGCAGGACAAAATTGCCAGCATCTACCAGCTGAATGCACAGGATGCGTCTGCCATGGTGTTAGGCACGGAATTCCAGCTTGAACCCTATGACATCGTCTACGTCACGACCGCGCCGCTGTCGCGCTGGAACCGCGTGATAAGCCAGCTTGTTCCGACGATCAGGGGCGTTCACGACCTGACCGAAACGGTGCGTTACATCAGATCGTGGCCGCAATAATGTTTAATTCAATATTAGTGGTTTGCACCGGCAACATTTGCCGTTCCCCTATTGGGGAGCGACTGTTGCGCCAGCAGTTACCCGGCAAGCAGATCTCCTCTGCTGGCGTGTGGGGGATGGAAGGATCGCCGGCGGACGAAGGCGCGCAGTATGTGGCATTGCGTCATGGGATCTCTCTCGACGACCACAGAGCGCGCAAGCTAACGCCAGGCCTGATGCAAAAAGCCGATCTGATTCTGGTGATGGAGCCGGAACATCTTCACTTTATTTCCGCCATTGCGCCTGAAATTCGCGGGAAGTCGCTGCTGTTTGGGCAATGGCTGGAATCGCAGAGCATTCCTGACCCGTACCGTAAAAGCTATGCAGCATTTGAATATGTTTTCGAGCAGTTAGGAAAAGCCAGCCGGGAGTGGGCTCGCCGTTTGGGTCAAAAAGGAATAACGCATTAATGACGTCTTACAACACAGACAACTATGGTGCAGCCGCACCTCAAGCCAGTGAAGTTGATTTCGTTCGACTGCTCGGCGAAGCGATCGATCATCGCGTCAAGATCGTCTGCATCACGCTCCTGTTCACCCTTTTGGCGGGCGCGTGGGCGTTCTTTACCACACCGGTCTACCAGGCGGATGCGCTGGTACAAATTGAATCAAAACAGGAAAACGGGCTGCTTAAAAACTTAGGCCAGCTTGATTCTGGTCTGTTACCTGATGCCACGCCGGAAATATTGCTGCTCAAGTCGCGCATGATCCTTGGTGAAACGGTGGAAAATCTCGGGCTGACCCAGCAGGTTCATCAGCGCGTTTACCCGGTGATCGGGCGTTTATGGGAGCGCATTCAGGGACGCAAGCCGGGCGATATTCAGCTCGGCTGGCTGCAGATCCCACATCAAGACGGTAAACCCCAGACGCTGGTGCTCACCGTACAGGCGCAGGGCCAGTATTCTCTGGATGGCGACAATTTTCACGCGCAAGGCGCGGTTGGCAAGCCGCTTGCGAAAGCGGGGGTCTATGTCAACGTCCAGTCGATTGACGCAGAGGTAGGGACCGAGTTCACGCTGAAAACACTCACGAAGCTTGAGGCGATCAACGCGTTAAGCAAAAGCTTTACGGTCAAAGAAATGGCCAAGCAGAGCGGCATGCTGGCGTTAACGTTGACCGGCAAAGATCCGCAGAAAATTACGAAGGTGCTCAACGGCATCACCAGCAATTTTCTGAAGCAGAATATTGCGCGTCAGGAAGCCCAGGACACCCGCAGTCTGGCGTTTTTGGAGCGCCAGTTGCCTAAAATCAGCGGCGAGCTGGATGAGGCCGAAGAACGGCTTAATGCCTATCGTAAACAGCGGGATTCCGTCGACCTGACGCTGGAAGCGAAGGCGATTCTTGATCAGGTGGTTAACGTTGAAAATCAGCTTAACGAACTGACCTTCCGCGAGGCGGAGATCTCGCAGCTGTTTAAGAAAGATCACCCGACCTATCGCGCGCTGCGGGAAAAGCGGCAGACCCTGGAGAATGAACGCAGCCGGCTTAACCACCGCGTCTCAACCATGCCCACCACGCAGCAGGAGATCTTGCGTCTGAGCCGTGACGTTGAATCCGGTCGCACCATCTACCTCCAGCTACTGACGCGCCAGCAGGAGCTGAATATCTCGCGTTCCAGCGCGATTGGTAACGTGCGTATCATCGATCAGGCTGAAACCCAGCCTGAGCCGATCAAACCCAAAAAAGCGCTGATTATCGTACTCGGTTTTGTGGCGGGGCTGGCTCTTTCACTGGGCTACGTCATCGCCAGCGTGGCGCTAAAACGCGGCATCATGAGTTCGGAACAGCTGGAGCCGCTGGGCGTTCCGGTTCTGGCCACGCTTCCGCGCTCGGTTTGGCTCTGGAAGAAAACGCATCTGCGCAGCAAAAGTTTGTTTGCATCACGCTGGCGGCACACCACCTCGAACGTACCGTTTTTGCCTGTCGACCGTCCCGCAGACAGCTACGTCGAAGCGGTGAGGGGCCTGCGTACCAGCCTGTACTTTACAATGATGGATGCTGCAAACCGCATTGTGATGTTCTCTGGCCCGACTCAGGACTGCGGGAAAACCCTGGTCAGTACCTCACTGTCGGCCATTGCTGCCCAGTCGGGACAAAAGGTGCTTTTTATCGATGCGGATATGCGTGAGGGCTACGTTCATAAAATCTTTGGCCTGAATAACGACTGCGGGCTGTCGAGCGTGCTTGAAGGAAAATGCGACGGCGTGCAGGCGATTCAGCGTCTCGAGAAAGCGGGCATCGACGTGATGACCAGCGGACCTGCGCCGACCCATCCGGCGGAGCTGCTGATGAATGAACGCTTCAGGACGCTGATGGCATGGGCCAACGAGCGCTACGATCTGGTTGTGATTGATACGCCGCCGGTGCTGGCCGTTACCGACGCTTCCCTGGCTGCACAAACGGCGGGAATTACACTTCTGGTGTCCCGTTATGCCAAAACCAGCGTGAAAGAGATCGAGAACAGCTTAAAACGCCTGCAGCAATCTGGCGTGGGCGTCAGCGGTATTATCCTGAACGATATTATTAAATCCGCTGCGCTGTATTACAGCGAGGGGTATAGCCAGTATGACTACGGCTACACCCCGAAGCGTAAGCAGCGCAAAGGTTAGTGCTTCACCAGCGTCGCAAAGTAGTACACCAGGGGAATGGCGAGGATCCACAGACCAACGGGGATTTCACGCCATTTCCCGGCAATTGCTTTAATCACGATGTAAAACAGCAATCCTCCCGCAATGCCCGTGCCGAAGCTGTTGGCAATCAGCGTGATCATCACCATCATCAGCACCGGCAGGCCGTCGGTGAAATTCGCCAAATCCACTTTTCTCAGCCCGCTAAACATGTTCAGGCCAATCAGAATCAACGCTGGCGCGGTGGCTTCTTTCGGGATCATCAGCGCTACCGGGGTAAAGAGCAGCATCAACAGGAACATCACGGCGGCAGCCAGTGCCGTCATGCCGGTTTTGCCCCCGGCTTCGGCAGCCGCTGAAGATTCAATCAGCGCGGTCGCCGCAGGAATGCCAACCCACGGGCCAATCGCAGCGGCAATCGAATCCACCATAAACGGACGGTTGATGTGGGGCATGTTGCCTTCCTCGTCCAGCAGGCCCGCTTCACCGCCTACTGCCAGCGTGGTCCCCATGGTGGAGAAAAATTCCGATGCGAAGAAGACGAACAGGAAAGGCAGAAAGGCAATGTTGAGCGCACCCAGCATATCGATATGGCCCAAGACCGGGGTCAGCGAGTGGGGGAGATCGAGAAAACGCACGGGCAACTTTGTTACGCCAGCCGGGATGCCAATCAGCGTGGCAAACAGGATTGCCCACAGGATCGCCCCCGGTATACGACGCGCCTGAAGGGCGATAGCCAGAAACAGGCCCGCCAGGGCGACCAGCGCGGCGGGAGAGAGAAAATCCCCCAGCATCAGCGCGTTGGTTTTGGCGTTCGCCAGCACCAGCCCGGCGTTGCGGAACCCCAGCACGGCGACGAACAGTCCGATGGAGGCCGTCAGCCCGAGCTTGATTGACTGGGGAACGGAGCGGGTCACCACTTCACGCAGGCCAAAACGCGTCAGCAGGAAAAACAGGATCCCCGACCAGCAGGCGATACCCAGGCCAATTTGCCAGCCAATGCCTTCGCTTCCCGCCAGGGTCACGCCGACCAGCACGGAACCACCAATACCTGGCCCGACGATAAACGGCAGATTGGCATAGAAAGCCATCAGCAACGTGCCCGCGACGAAGACCAGAATGGTGCCCGTTGTGGCTGCTCCCTTGTCCATACCGCCCACGGCCAGCAGCCCCGGTATCACCACCAGCAGATAGGCAGCGGCCAGAAAACCGGTGATCCCCGCCAGACACTCGGTGCGCACGGTACTGCCCCGCGCCCGCAGTGCAAAACGTCGTTCAAGCCAGCTCCCTGGTGCTGGCGAATTAACGGTGTTGTCGGCCATTATCCGGCTCTCCTTCGCAATTATGATGTAATGTCCGGGGTTTCCCGGTAAGAAATCAGCGGATCGACAATTTCGCGTGTCGCTCCATCCGTCAGTCCAAGATCGGTCAGATGCGGCCCGGCGTTACAGGCGAGACAGGTTCCCTCTATCGCCTTAAAGACGCGGTAGGGCGGCTCCCAGTCGGCAATCAGGCTGCTGCGATCGCGCAGCGCCTTGAACTGGCGGGCCAGCTCATCAGCAGGCAGTTCAGAGAGCATCCCCGCAATCGGCATGGCGACATGGGCAATCACCTGGCCATGCTGGGCCAGCGCCATTCCGCCGCCGCTTTGGATAAGCGCGCGGGCGGCCAGGGCCATCTCTTCGGGATCGCGCCCCAGGACCACCAGGTTATGCGAGTCGTGAGAATAGCTGGTGGCAATAGCGCCGCGCAGTTCTCCCCAGCCTTCCAGCAGGGCCATCTGCGGTTTTGCCGCGTGCCGCGCGTGGCGATGCTGAACCCAAATCAGGCTGAAACCACTCGGGATCTGCACCCGCCCGTTGCGCACCTGAACCTCGGTTTCTCCCCAGCGGGTGAATCGCGCGCCGCTGATATGGCGCAACCGGGCAACGCCGTGGTGGGCGTTTGCGATGCGCATCTGGAAATCATCGACGCCTGGCGCGGGCAGCTGCACCGTATCGCGCGGGAGCGTCAGGGGGGTATCGGGCAGAGAAGTCAGCATCTTCCCGTTGCGGGCGATCTCTTTTCCAGCAACGTAGACCTGGCGAGCCGTGAGCTTTTGCAGCGAATCAAAGACGACCAGATCCGCACGGCGCCCGGCGGCAATCAGCCCCAGGTCGTTGCGCTGCAGGCGAATAGCCGCGTTCAGCGTGGCGAAGCGCAGTGCGTCCGTTGCCGCTAAACCGTGCCCGATGAGCAGGTTCAGCAGCGCGATAATGCCGCCTTTCTCCAGCAGGATGTCCGGCGGCACATCGTCGGTACAGACCGTGATCTGCGAGGAGAGATGCGGCAACGTTTTCAGGGCATTAACAATATCGGGCAGCAGATAAGGATGGGAGCCACGAATTTCCAGCGTCAGCCCGGCGCGCAATTTCTCCAGCGCGTCGTCTGCGGAGGTCAGCTCATGGTCTGAGGTGACACCCGCGGCCAGATAAGCCTGTAGATCGGCACCGCTAAGCCCGCGCGCATGGCCCTCAATGAGCTTACCGCTCTCCAGCCCCGCCTGCATGATCTCCAGCATGCGCGGGCTGCCGTTGAGCACACCATGCATATCCATCACTTCCGCCACGCCGCGCACGTCCGGCCAGCTCAGCAGCGTTTGCATTTCCTGTCCGGCAAAATCGGCTCCGGACATCTCGAGGCCCGGCGTGGAGGGCACGCTCGACGGCGCGGCCACCATCACCTGCAGGGGTAAATTTCGGCTGGCCTCAATGGCAAAACGGACGCCCTCAATGCCCAGCACGTTCGCCAGTTCATGCGGATCCCAAAATACCGCCGTGGTCCCCTGCGCCAGCACGATTTCGGCGTAGCGGGCGGGCAGCAGATGCGAGCTTTCCAGGTGGACGTGCGTGTCCATCAGCCCCGGCGATACGTACTGGTTGTTCAGATCCTGTATCTCATGCGCGTCGGTACGGCTGCCCCGGGGATGTACGCTGGCGATCAGTTCGCCAACGATGCCAATATCCGCCTCGCGGATCTCGCCCGTGGCCATATCAATAATGCGCGCGTGGGTGAGCAGCAGATCAAAGGGCGTTTCGCCTCGCGCGGCCTGAACGGCGCGGCGTCGGGTTTCGGAAGTCATGCAATTAACGGTTCCAGCTTTAAAACAATGGCGCTACTCTATGCACGCGGCAAACGTTTGCCCAGCTGATAAAATTTATCGCCCGATAACGGCGGGTTATTCTGTGACGTGTAGACAAAGATAATGATGATGGAACCCTGGCAGCGCTTGCCCGCGCTTTCGCTTCGACAGCTACAGTATTTTGTGACGCTGGCGCAGCTGCGTCATTTTACCGACACCGCTAATAAACTGGCAATCAGCCAGCCGGCGCTGAGCAGCGCGCTGCGGCAAATCGAGACGGTGCTGGGCGGCAAACTGGTGAACCGCACGGCCTCGGCGGTCACGCTGACGGAGCTTGGCGCTGCCATTCTGCCGCACGCCCAGCGGGTGCTCAGCGTGGCGCAACTCGCGTTCGATGATATGCAGCACATCGTGCAGGCCGGGGGCGACGGCACCGTGCGCATTGGGCTGATCCCCTCCGTGAGTTCGCTGCTGTTTCCCCGCCTTCCGCAGATCCTCGCCCAGGCTTTTCCCCGTCTGAGGGTGGAGTTTCACGATCAAACTAACGATGAGCTGGTCGCCCAGTTGCTAAAAGGGCAGATCGATTTTGGCGTGGGTGCTATCGATAATACGGTGCCCGACCGGCTGGACCTCTTTCCGCTTCAGGACGATCCTTTTGTGGCGGTGTTCCACCGCGACGACCCGCTGGCCGCGTCGGCACACATACCATGGAAGCAGCTGGCCGGGCGCGATATCGCCGTCTTTTCGAAAGGCAATATTCAGCGGCTGGTGGCGGCGCTGGCAGAAAGCCATCGTCTGTCCCTGCAGACGCGCTACCAGGTCGACTACATCGAAACCCTGTATGGTCTGGTGCGTTCCCGGCTGGCCGTGGCGATTTTACCGCAGCTGTATACCACCCATCTGCAGGACCCGCAGCTTTGCGTGGTGCACCTGCAACAGCCCGCGCTGGCCCGCACGGTGGCGCTGATGCGGGCACCTCAGACGCTCCCACCGTTTATCGAATCCTGCTTTACCCTGATGGTCGACACCCTGCGGTCATCCTGACCTCTATGCGACACTTCTTTACAGCGAGGCGGGGCAATGCTCGCTAAGATAACCCTCGTCAATAGATGAGGGCACAATGGATAACCGTAAAGTGAGTAAACTGCGCCGCTGGGTGCGGGAAGGGTGTGTTTTAATCCTGCTGGTTATGGTCGTGATGTGGGGCGTGGATCAGTTCCGCAAACCGACGTTGCCTGCCAGCTTCAGCGCGACACCCATGCAAAGCATCGACGGCAAAACGTACGATATTGCCGCGCTCAGCCAGGACCGGCCGCTGCTGATTTACGTCTGGGCGACCTGGTGCAGCATCTGCAGGTTCACTACCCCGTCCGTCAGCGCTCTGGCAGAAGAGGGCGGTAACGTCGTGAGCATTGCGCTCCGCTCCGGTGATAATGCCAAACTGCACCGCTGGGTAGAGAAGAAACAGCTCGCCATGCCGGTCATCAACGATGCCAACGGCGCGCTGTCGCAGGAATGGCAGGTGAGCGTCACGCCGACGCTGGTGATTGTGTCGAAAGGCAAAGTGGTGAGTACCACAACGGGCTGGACAAGCTACTGGGGAATGAAGGTCAGACTCTGGTGGGCGGGAATATAAAAATAACCCCTCTCCCTGACGAGAGAGGGGCTGAGATTACTTCGCCAGAACTTCCTGAGCGGTACGCTCAACCAGCGACAGCAGGACTTTCACATCTTCCAGCGTCACGGTTGGGTTCAGCAGGGTCAGCTTCAGGCAGGTGATGCCGTTATGCTCGGTCACGCCGACGTTCGCGCGGCCTGACTCCAGCAGCGCGTCGCCAATTTTCTGGTTCAGCAGGGCGATGCCCGCGTCGTCCATCTGCGTCTCTGGGCGGAAGCGGAACAGCACGCTTGCCAGCTGTGGCTGCATCACCAGTTCCAGAGCAGACTGCGCTTTCACGTAGTCCGCAACCTGCTGCGCCAGCGTCACACCGTGATCGATAATCGCCGCATACTGCTCCTGACCCAGCGCTTCCAGGCTCATCCACAGCTTCAGCGCGTCGAAACGACGGGTTGTCTGCAGAGACTTGGACACCAGGTTTGGCACGCCTGCTTCTTCATCGAACTCAGAGTTCAGGTAGGCCGCCTGATAGCGCATCAGCTCATAGTGACGCGCTTCTTTCAGCAGGAACGCGCCGCAGCTGATGGTCTGGAAGAACTGCTTGTGGAAGTCCAGGGTAACGGAATCCACCAGCTCAATACCGTCCAGGTAGTGACGATACTGCTCGGACATCAGCAGCGCGCCGCCCCAGGCCGCATCAACGTGCACCCAGATGTTCTGCTTCGCCGCCAGTTCAGCAATCGCACGCAGCGGATCGATAGCACCGGCATCAGTGGTACCTGCCGTCGCAACAATCGCCAGGATCTGCTCGCCGTTGGCATTGCACTGCTCGATTTTCGCCGCCAGATCGTTGAGATCCATACGCGAGAATTCGTCCGTTTTCACCTGGAGCACGGACTGATAGCCGAGGCCCATCAGCGCCATGTTTTTCTGCACGGAGAAGTGCGCGTTTTCGGAGCACAGCACGCGAATTTTACGCAGATCGCCGACCAGACCGTCCTGCTGAACGGAGTGGCCTTGACGTGCGAAGAACGCATCGCGCGCCAGCATCAGGCCCATCAGGTTGCTCTGGGTGCCGCCGCTGGTGAAGACACCCGCGTCGCCAGCCTGATAACCCACGCGGGTACGCAGCCATTCGATCAGTTTGATCTCAATAATGGTTGCGGACGGGCTTTGATCCCAGGAGTCCATGCTCTGGTTGGTGGCGTTGATCAGCACTTCCGCCGCCTGGCTTACCACCAGGCTTGGGCAGTGCAGGTGCGCCACGCACTGCGGGTGATGAACGGACAAACTGTCTTTCAGGAAGAACTCCACGGCGCGTTCAATCGCCGCGTCGTTGCCCAGCCCTTTCGGGTTGAAATCCAGCTGAATACGGTCGCGCAGCTCCGCGACCGTTTTGCCCTGATACATCTCAGGCTGTTTCAGCCACTGCATCACAGCCTGAGTGCTTTGTTCAATCGCCTGCTTGTAAGCATCAATGCTTTGCGCAGAGGAGAACAAAATTGGGTTTGAATCAGACATCGTAATCAACAACTCCGGTTACGCCGGGCGAACGCCCGCAGCAAGCAGGGCCTGCTCGAATTTATCCAGGAACACTTTCAGCTCTTCATCGCTGATCAGCAGTGACGGCAGCAGACGCAGCACGACGCCGTTACGGCCACCGCGCTCCAGAATCAGGCCCGCTTCGAAGCACTTCTTCTGGATCAGCGCTGACAGCTCGCCGTCGCCAGGGAAGCAGCCCATGTGGTCAGCGGCTTCGTCTGGCTTGACGATCTCAATACCGATCATCATGCCCAGACCGCGAACGTGGCCGATAACCGGATAGCGTTTCGCCATCTCTTTCAGCTGGCCTTTCAGCCATTCGCCCTGTGCAGCCACTTTGTCTGCAATGTTCTGGTCTTTCAGGATTTTCAGCGTCGTCAGACCGGTTGCCATCGCCAGCTGGTTGCCGCGGAAGGTGCCGGTGTGGTGGCCTGGTGCCCATGCATCGAACTGCTTTTTGATACCCAGCACAGCCAGTGGCAGGCCGCCGCCAACCGCCTTGGACATAACGATGATGTCTGGCTCAATGCCCGCGTGCTCGAAAGCGAAGAATTTACCGGTACGGGCAAAACCTGCCTGCACTTCGTCGAGGATCAGCAGAATGCCGTGTTCCTGAGTCACTTTACGGATGCGCTGCAGCCACTCAGCCGGAGCCGGGTTCACGCCGCCTTCACCCTGAACGGCTTCAAGGATCACCGCCGCAGGTTTACGCACGCCGCTTTCAACGTCGTTAATCAGGTTGTCGAAGTAGTAGGTCAGCGCTTTCACGCCCGCTTCACCGCCGATACCCAGCGGGCAGCGGTACTGATGCGGATAAGGCATGAACTGCACTTCCGGCATCATGCCGTCCACGGCTTCTTTCGGAGACAGGTTGCCGGTCACGGACAGCGCGCCGTGGGTCATGCCGTGGTAACCACCCGAGAAGCTGATGATCCCGCTACGGCCGGTGACTTTTTTCGCCAGCTTCAGCGCCGCTTCAACGGCGTCAGCACCGGACGGGCCGGTAAACTGCAGGCAGTATTCTTTGCCCTGACCTGGCAGCAGGGAGAGCAGGTATTCTGAAAACGCGTCTTTCAACGGCGTAGTCAGATCCAGGGTATGTAACGGCAAGCCGCTGGTAATGACATTTTGGATGCTTTTCAGCACATCAGGATGATTGTGACCAAGCGCAAGGGTGCCCGCGCCAGCTAAACAATCAAGGTATTCTTTATTATCTGCATCGGTGATCCACACGCCTTCTGCTTTAGTGATCGCTAAAGGCAGCTTGCGCGGATAACTGCGGACGTTAGATTCGAACTCGGCCTGACGGGCCAGATAGGTTTCGTTGCTTTTAGGGGCATCTGCGGTGTCAATACGGACTTTATCCGTCATCATATCTCTCCTACAACCGCGGCTTCGTTATGCGCCACGATTGAATAAATAGTTTTAAAAAATAGATGGGGCCTGAAAAAACGCCGCCAATATAGAGCCTTTTGACACGTGGCTCAATCGATAATTTGCTTACCGTTTTGTTACATGGCGAACAGGGCGGGTTTTATCGCAAATTTAACCCACGAAGCGGTGGTTTTTATTCAGGCAGAACAAGGGGTTTCACGTGTTCGATGAGGACTGCAAATGTACGTCAAAGAGTGTTACAAATCGTGCCTTTTTTTAAGGGATAAGGAGGCTTTACGCCTCCTTTAACCGGTTATTGTTGCATCACCTGTAAAACACCGTGCTCGCGACCGGTCGTTTTATTCCAGGACGCATCCGTTATACCGTTGTCATCAAGCACAATCGATATAACGTACCCCGCGCCGTGGATTTCATAGAAATGGGCATTCAGCCGCTTAACGGTCGCCTTTTTGCCATTGACCGTCGCGCTAAAAAAACCGTTTGAAATGGTGGCATTAAGCCCGTTTGCCGAGAAAGAAGCTTCCCGCATCGGGTCGTGAATTTGTGCTGCCTTATCGGGCTGCGCCGCGTTTTCCGCTTTGCTTTTGTTAATATCGCACGAGCCATCGCTGGCGCTTATTTCAGTACATCCCGAGTGTTCTAACTGAGCGCGATAGTGCGCGTTGATGGCGTAAGCTGGCGCGGTGGCGACGGAGAACAGCAATGCGATAAGGGCTAATTTCGTTTTCATATTCATGCCTTAAGGATGTTTCGTATGTTCAGGATGCGTCTCTGTCGCCCGGGCCGCGTTTGCATAAGCCGCGGAGAGGGACGCATTGGTAATGCTTTGCTGCCTTTGTTGCTCAGAGAGATAACAAGTATCGTAGCTCACCCCTTTCGCGGTGCAATTCGCGATCCGCTGTTCAGGCGAGACACATCCCGCAAGCATGGCCGTGCTTATGACTATCATCATCAACTTCTTCATGTTATTGCCTTATAACCTACACAGATAATAAGAAACGTACATCACGCCAATCCAGATCCCGAGAGTAATAAGCATCATGTAGAGGGCGGCAGAGAGAAATATATATTTAGACATGTTGGTGACTGTTTTCGTTATTATTGCTAACGAACTAAAGGTTAATATAATCGTGTATATACGAACCCGCGCATGGGGTTTCATAAAAGTGAAAAAGATAACTGGGGTGAACTATCCAGTAAGGTGACGTTTAAAACTTTGATTAAGATCACGTTAAGCACGAATTGCAACAGTGAGAGTGAGTATAAAATATTAATGTAAACATTAACTTATGTGTTTTTTATAGCGTTCTGAAGATAAGTCGTTGATTGCACATGCGTTAACTGGAGTAATGTTTTCAAGGTTATTATGAAGTGGTGCAATCGCACAGTTTCAGGTTATTATTTCGAATGAAACTCACTGTGTATTAAGTGAAAATGCCTCTCTTAAAAGTCAAAAAAACAGATTAAACAAAGGGCGCTAATTCGTTATACTGGTGTCTCTTTGACTCGGGGTGCCCTTCTTAAATGAAGGCTGAGAAATACCCGTATTACCTGATCTGGATAATGCCAGCGTAGGGAAGTCAGATGCCTTCCCGGTCATCGCTTCTTCACGCAAGGCAGGAGCGAAACCATGCAGCCTGACCTGCTCGATTTACACGTTTTACATCAATTCCGCACCCGTTCCCCGCTCACGCACTGTATGACCAACGACGTCGTGCAGACCTTTACAGCCAACGTGCTACTGGCGCTGGGCGCATCGCCCGCCATGGTGATTGAAGCGGAAGAGGCTGAACAGTTTGCTGCGCTTGCTGATGCACTGCTGATTAACGTCGGCACGCTCACTTCACCGCGCGCGCAGTCGATGCGCCGCGCCATTGAGCGCGCCGTGGCGGCAGGAAAGCCCTGGACGCTTGACCCGGTTGCCGTAGGCGCGCTGGCGTTCCGCAGCCGTTTTTGCCATCAAATCCTCACCCTTAGCCCCGCCGCCATTCGTGGCAATGCCTCGGAAATCCTCGCGCTGGCCGGGATGAGCGCGGGCGGACGCGGGGTGGACACCACCGATACCGCCGCCAGCGCGGTACCTGCTGCACAGGCACTGGCACGGCAAACCAATGCGATAGTGGTGGTGACGGGTGAGGTGGATTACATCACCGACGGACAGCGTACCCGCACGGTGGCCGGGGGCGATCCGCTGCTGACCCGGGTAGTGGGCACCGGCTGCGCGCTCTCGGCAGTGGTTGCGGCCAGCTGTTCGCTTCCCGGCGACAGGCTGGATAACGTCACGGCCGCCTGCGGATTTATGAAGCGTGCCGGCACGCTTGCCGCGTCGCAAAGCCGTGGTCCGGGCAGTTTTGCCAGCGCCTTCCTCGACGCGCTGTACACGCTGGAGGTGCAGGCATGAAACGCATCAACGCACTGACTATCGCAGGCACAGATCCGAGCGGCGGCGCGGGGATCCAGGCCGATTTGAAAACCTTCTCGGCGCTTGGGGCGTACGGCTGCTCCGTCATTACCGCGCTGGTGGCGCAAAACACGCGCGGCGTGCAGTCGGTCTATCGCATTGAGCCGGATTTTGTCGCGGCGCAGCTCGATTCCGTTTTCAGCGACGTGCGCATTGATACCACCAAAATCGGCATGCTGGCCGAGACCGATATCGTTGAAGCGGTGGCGGAACGGCTTAAGCGCTACCAGGTGCAAAACGTGGTGCTTGATACCGTGATGCTGGCCAAAAGCGGCGATCCGCTGCTTTCCGCGTCGGCCGTTGAGACGCTGCGTAAAAAGCTCCTGCCGCAGGTGGCGCTGATCACGCCGAATCTGCCGGAAGCCGCCGCGCTGCTGAACGCATGTCACGCGCAAAATGAGCGGGAGATGAAAGAGCAGGGGGCCGCGCTGCTGGCGATGGGCTGCGGTGCGGTGCTGATGAAAGGCGGACATCTGGATGATGCACAAAGCCCGGACTGGCTGTTCACGCGGGACGGCGCGCAACGTTTTACCGCTCCGCGCGTGCAGACCAAAAACACCCACGGGACGGGCTGCACGCTCTCTGCCGCGCTGGCGGCGCTGCGTCCGCGCCATACGAACTGGGCCGATACGGTGCAGGAGGCCAAAGTCTGGCTCTCACACGCGCTGGCAAAAGCCGATTCTCTGGAAGTGGGTCACGGTATTGGCCCTGTTCACCATTTTCATGCATGGTGGTAAGCCGTATACTGACAGAATACACCTCGCCTGAGAAAAACAGAGATGGAACAAGCGCATACCCGGTTGATCGCCCAACTCAATGAACGGATCGCCGCGCCCGATAATACGCCGCTGTACCTGAAATTTGCCGAAACGGTTAAAAACGCAGTACGCAGCGGCGTGCTGGCACACGGGAATATCCTGCCGGGCGAACGTGACCTGAGCCAGCTGACCGGGGTGTCACGCATCACCGTGCGTAAAGCGATGCAGGCGCTGGAGGAGGAGGGCGTGGTCACGCGCGCCCGCGGCTACGGCACACAAATCAACAATATCTTCGAATATTCGCTCAAGGAAGCGCGCGGGTTTTCTCAGCAGGTGGTGCTACGCGGCCAAAAGCCTAACACCCTGTGGGTCAACAAGCGGGTGGTGACCTGCCCGGAAGAGGTGGCTAACCATCTTTCCCTTCCGCCGGACAGCCAGGTTTTTTTGCTCAAACGCATCCGCTATGTGGATGACGATGCGGTGTCGATTGAGGAATCCTGGGTGCCGGTCGGGCTGATCCCCGATCCCGATGCCATCGGTGTTTCGCTGTACGACTATTTCCGCAGCCAGAATATCTACCCCCAGCGCACCCGCTCCCGCGTCAGCGCGCGGATGCCGGACGCTGAATTCCAGACCCACATTAAGATGGACGAAAAAATACCGGTGCTGGTGATCAAGCAAGTTGCGCTTGACCAACAGCACCGGCCGATTGAGTACAGTATTAGCTACTGTCGCAGCGATTTATACGTCTTTGTGTGCGAGGAGTAGCGCCTCGCGCGTGGGGGCACAGTCACCGCCGCGGTGGCTGACCACCCACGCGGCGACCGCATTTCCCAGCCGTACCGCATCCGCCAGACTCCAGCCCGCCGCCAGGCCGGCAAGCGTGCCGCCCGCGTGGCTGTCGCCCGCGCCAATGGTGTCCACCACCGTTGCTGAAAACGCTGGCACGTAGCCCGAGGCGTCGCCGTCGTACCAGGCCGCACCGTCTTTATCGTGCCGTACGATCAATGGCGCGGCGAAACGCTGCTGCCACTGCGCGCCGAGGGTGTCGACATGCATACCCGTTCGTTCAGCGGCAATATCCGCCTCCTGGCGATTAAGCGACACAATCGGTTTGCAGGCCATGATCCGCGCCATCAGCGCGTCGGGGATATCGGCAATGCGCGGGCCGAAGTCGATAAACGCGGTGACGTCCCGCAGCCCTTCCAGCCAGCGCGTCAGCCGTTCACCGCTCGGCGACGCCAGCTGATACCCGGACAACGAGACCAGGCTCCCTGGCGGCACGTTCAGCGCATCCAGCCAGCTCTGCTGCCACTGGTTTTCCACGCCGCTAAATGACATGAACGTGCGTTCGCCGTCGGGCTCGACCAGCGCCAGGCACCAGCCGTTATCGCCGGATTCGGCCTCGATGGCGCTGTGCAGATCCTGCTTCGCCATGGCGTTACGAATGATATCCGCCCACACGCCGTGCCCGACGGGCAGGGCATTTTGCGTCTCGATCCCAAGGCGTTTCAGGGCAATGGCGATGTTCAGCGCACAGCCGCCAATGTTTACCCCCTGCTGCTTTAGCTCGATATCACACCCGCGCCACGGCAGGGCGTAGGCATCGGCGATGACATCAATGACCGCCGCGCCCAGCACCGTTACCGGACGCGTGGCCCTAAGCGTGGCAAGGCTGTGGGCAAATGAACTCATACGCCCTCCCTTTGCTCCCGGTAGTGCAGCAGTTTTTCGCAGTAGTAGCCGAAATCAAGCTGGTTAATGGCGTCTAGCTCGACCTTAAGCGCCGGGTCAATCGCCTGCACCCCGTGAAGCGCGCCGCAGATTGCCGTTGCCATCGCACCGATGGTGTCCGTGTCACCGCCCAGATTGGCGCACAGGATCGCGCAGCGGTTCGGGTCGGTTCCGGCCAGTTCAACCATTGCGATAGCCGCAGGTACGGACTCAATGGTGCTGGTTCCCGCCCCGATAAGCTGATAAATCTGCTCGCTGGCGGACTCTGTCCCGTTTGCGTTGCGCACGGTTTTAAGCGCCAGCTCAATGCGGGCCGCAAGCGAAGCGCTAAAAGTGGTGGATTTCGCCTCCTGCGCCGCGCGGGCGATCCCCGGCAGGGCATCGACGATGTTCTGCCAGGACTCACCGTCGATGGCGCGCGTAATCGCCCAGGCAATCACGACCGCGCCGGCAACGGCCAGATCGGATTTATGCGTTGGGCTGGAGGCCAGCGCCACCTGCTCAACAAAATGCGCCAGACGCGTGGCGGGAAGCAGGCAGCCCAGCGGGGAAGCGCGCATCGCCGCACCGTTGGTGACGCCGTTGTTCTCCAGCTCGCTGACCGGCTTGCCGTCGCGGATGGCGTTAAGGGCAATTTTGGAGGTTGGCCCTAACACGTTCTTATTAAACGCGTCGAAGTCCAGCGCCCAGCGCAGAATATGCTTGCCGATAACGTCGGCGTTGATCTCCCCCTCGCACTCGATAATGGCGTCGGCCAGGCACAGCGCCATTGACGTATCGTCGGTGAATTCGGCGCGGTTGAAATAGCAGGCCGCATTATTTTCTGCCGGGCCGGGTAAGAAGTGGTCAATCCAGCCGAAGTGCGCTTTGACGCGCTTTCGTGGCCACAGCTCCGACGGCATGCCCATCGCATCCCCTAACGCCTGCCCGTAAAGAGCACCGAGAATACGTTCTCGTTTCATTTAACTTCCCCTCGTGTCAGCGCGGTATCGCCATCAACCACCTCAATTGCGGTGATCTCTTTATCCGATTCGCGGAAAAACAGCATAAACAGCACGGCGATCACGGCAATCATGATCCCGCCAAACGTCCACATTCCGGCCCAGTTGAAGGTCAAGCCATTCACCGGCTCTTTATATGCGAACATTTTTTCCATCATTACGCCGCCCAGGCGGTAACCCAGCAGGCTACCAAAGCCCTGACAGCACAGCGTAATCAGGCCCTGCGCCGCGGTGCGCATGTGCGCGGGCGCTTTTTTGTCCACGTAGATGTACGCGGTCACGTAATAGAAGTCGTAGCTCACCCCGTGCAGCAGAATGCCGAGGAACAGCAGGGCATAGGTGAAGTACTGTTCCGCGCCGCCGTAAACAAAGAAGCCATAACGGATGGCGGCGGTGATCAGGCCCAGTAACAAGACCTTCTTAATACCAAAGCGTTTGGTGAAGAACGGCAGGGCCAGCATAAAGAAGATTTCGGAGAACTGGCCGAGCGTCATCCAGCCGGTGGCGTTTTTCATACCCACTTCGGTGAGATAGCCGTTGGCGAAGATGTAGTAGAAGGCCAGCGGCATGGCGAACAGGAACGAACAGATAAAGAACACCAGGAAGTTTTTATCGCGCAGCAGGATCAGCGCGTCCAGCCCCAGCATCACTTTGACATCCAGCTTGCCGGTACTTTTCGGCGGGGTGTTTGGCAGGAATAGCGCGAACACGCCGAGCAGCGCGGAGCTGGCTGCGGTCATCAGCAGCGGAATATTGGTATCTGAAATATCGTTATAGCCCAGCATCTGCGGCAGGAAACCGCACGCCAGCCCGGAGGCGATCCAGCCGATGGTGCCCATCACGCGGATGCGCGGGAAATCGGCTTCGACATCATCCACGTTGGCAAAGGCGATGCTGTTGGTCAGCGCAATGGTCGGCATGTAGGTTAATGAGTAGGCCAGCAGCAGTGGGAAGAAGGTGCTGAACTGGGTTTGCTGTGCAGCGAAGTACATCAGCACCGCCCCGGCGAACATCAGCACTGCCAGCACTTTCTGGGCGGCAAAGAAACGGTCGGTCAGCGAGCCGACGAGGATCGGCGAGACGATCGCGGCGATGGCGGTACAGGCGTAAGACCAGCCAATTTCCCCCGCGGTAAAACCGCTTTTGCTGAGCCATAGCCACAGTGGCACAAACCATGCGCCCCAGATAAACCATTCAACAAACATCATGAATGACAGTTGGACTTTCGTTTTCATTGTTTAATCCTGCATGTCAGAGAGGGTACGCCTTTAACATACCATCTAATAATACCTTTTAAATACCTTTAAGGCGATTGTTTGATCGGTGTAACAAAATTGTTGTAACCGAAACGAGCCAGCAGATTGTGCTTAAAAAAGTTGCAGATGGTGGAAAATCTGTTAAGTCGGTACCAGGCTTAGTCTGCCCACAACACGGTGGGACTGGATAACACACGCCGACATCACGTCGGACTTACGGGAGCATCACTATGACTGATATTGCGCAGTTGCTTGGCAAAGACGCCGACAGCCTTTTACAGCATCGTTGTATGACCATTCCAGCCGACCAGCTTTACCTGCCTGGTCACGACTACGTAGATCGCGTAATGGTGGACAACAACCGTCCACCGGCGGTACTGCGAAATATGCAGACGCTCTACAACACCGGACGACTGGCCGGCACGGGTTACCTCTCTATTTTACCTGTAGATCAGGGCGTTGAGCACTCCGCAGGGGCATCCTTTGCGGCTAACCCGCTGTACTTTGACCCAAAAAACATTGTTGAGCTGGCGATTGAAGCCGGCTGTAACTGCGTGGCCTCCACCTATGGCGTGCTGGCCTCGGTGTCGCGCCGCTATGCGCACCGCATTCCGTTCCTCGTTAAACTCAACCATAACGAAACCCTGAGCTACCCGACGGAATACGACCAGACGCTCTACGCGAGCGTTGAGCAGGCGTTCAACATGGGCGCAGTCGCGGTTGGCGCGACCATCTACTTCGGCTCCGAACAGTCGCGTCGCCAGATTGAAGAGATTTCTGCGGCGTTTGAACGCGCGCATGAGCTGGGTATGGTGACAGTGCTGTGGGCCTATCTGCGTAACAACGCGTTCAAAAAAGACGGGGTGGATTACCATGTTTCCGCCGACCTCACCGGCCAGGCGAACCATCTGGCGGCCACCATCGGCGCGGATATCGTCAAGCAGAAGATGGCCGAGAATAACGGCGGCTACAAAGCGGTGAACTATGGTTACACCGACGACCGCGTGTACAGCAAGCTGACCAGCGAAAACCCGATCGATCTGGTGCGCTACCAGCTGGCGAACTGCTACATGGGGCGCGCCGGGCTGATTAACTCCGGCGGTGCGGCGGGCGGTGATACCGACCTCACTGACGCGGTGCGTACGGCGGTGATCAACAAACGCGCGGGCGGCATGGGGCTGATCCTTGGTCGTAAGGCCTTCAAGAAAACCATGGCCGACGGCGTGAAGCTGATCAATGCGGTGCAGGATGTCTATCTGGATAGCAAAGTGACGATCGCGTAACGTTTTGCCCCTCACCCTGACCCTCTCCCGGTGGGAGAGGGAATCGGGCGGAGTCGCCTTGTAGCCTCGTCCTTCATGGGGGAGGGCGTCGCACGGGACAGTTTTTCCCCCTCCCACATGGAGAGGGAGAATTGTAGGCCGGGTAAGGCGTAGCCGCCACCCGGCAAAAACATCAGCGCAGAAGCGGGCAGTCCGGCGGCAACCGGCACTGCAGCGCGCCCGGCACAACTTCGATGCGGAACCGATCGCCGCTCAACGGCTCGCCATCAAGGTTAAAGGTCATGCCGTTTGGGGCGACCACCTCAAACCACGCGGATTTTCCGTCGATAATATTCGGGCTTTCTGCTGGCTGGGTCAGGGTGGTAAACAGCGCGGGTAGCAGCCCGTCGCCGGTGAAGATCCGCAGCTGTAGCTGCCCATCGTTAATCAACGCCTCCGGGCAGAGTTGCTGTCCGCCGCCCGCCTGGCGACCGTTGCCGATGCCGATCACCAGCGCATCGCCCTGCCAGTGGAAATTCTCACCGCTGATTTCACAGCTGTCCGGCTTAAGGGTGTCCATACGCATCAGGCCGTGAATCAAATAGGAGACGCCGCCGAGTGCGGCCTTCAGCTTTTCCGGCGTTTCGCTGGTGATGCGCGTGCCGAATCCGCCGGTAGCCATATTGATAAAGCAGGTCTGATCGTTCACCTGTGCAATGTCGACGGCGGTGGCTTTACCGAGGATCGCCAGCTGTAGCGCTTTCATAAAATCCTCGGGGATGCCGGCGCTGGTGGCAAAATCGTTGGCGGTGCCAAGGGGCAGAATGCCCATCACCGGGCGGTCCGCCGGGTTGAGGTCGATCAGCGCCCCGGCGATTTCGTTGATGGTACCGTCGCCGCCGCCGGAAATAATCGTATCAACGCCGAGGCGTCTCCCTTCGTCGATATAGCGCGCCGCGTCGCCTTTTTCCCACGTCACCCGGACGTGAATAGATGCGCCGTCTTCACGCAGTTCGTCGATCGCCTGACGCAGCAAATCATTGCCTGCACTTTTACCATTAAGAATCAATAAACTGTCTGGATAGGTTGCCATCCACGTTGCTCCCTTTTCTTGGTCTACCAAGAGTGTATCTCAGGGAGGGGAAAAGCGGGTAAGAACAGGACGAAAGGCAAAAAATAAGGCTAACACTAAAGCTACCCAGGTTACGCAGAGGCGTTAAACCACGTTGGCCCATGCGTGTACTTTGGGCGGAAGGGTTATGGCAGCAGGAGGCGATATCAGTCATCCACAATTTAAGGTATCAAGCCCGGCCAAAATTCCGAAATTCCCGGATAATATCTCACAGGCACAGACCCAGTAAACGTAACGCAGCCGGGGCTAAAACGTGTTTGAAGGGCAGGAGGCGTTAAACAACGAGCAATACGCGCGAGGCGTAAGCTGATGAATCATTATTGACCTTACATCTGATGGATAATAACCTCGGGTTTAACTGCTTAATGATAAAAGGGAGTTTATATGCAAACCCAGGATGGGCTTACCGTTACGATATCTCCGGTACAGATGGCCGCTATATTACGTGGTAAAACTGTCAGCGAAGGAGAAACAATGAGTAACCGTTTATGGGGCGGTCTGGGCGTTGTAAGCGGCGTTGTAGAAATGTTCGGTGCAGGCGTTTTGTGTGTGGTTCCTGAACCCACAATGTTATCTAAAGCAGGATGTGTTGTTGTAGGCTCTCATAGTCTCGATACCCTAACGGCGTCATTTAAGCAGGTGATTACGGGCAGACAAACATCAACTGCCACTGCACAACTGGCTGAGATCGCTGCCGGTGAGCTCGGTGCAAGCGCGGAAACCGCTTATAAAGTCGGTGTGACATTTGATATTGCGGTTCCTTTTGCATTTGCGGGGGCTGCCGGAGCCGCCAGGATTGGATCCATATATTCAGGGCGCATTCGATTGTTGGATCATGAAGGTGGAAAATTAGGGCATACTATTGCTCGCCATGTTGGAAGGACGCCTGAGCAGTTGAAAGCGAGATTTTTAGAGGCTCGTGTACCCACTGCATCCAGTTCATTTTTTAATATCAGACAAGCGGAACTGGTCATTTCTGAGGTTTTTTCTGTGAAAAAAAGTCAGATAGAGGCTGCGCTAAAGTATTCTAATGCGCGCACTACCTTATCCTATTCACACAAATTCAGGGTGCCAGTAGGGTATTATATTGAGAAGGGTTCTGATAAGGTTAAAAAAGTCTATGGCGTGCGGTTAGTTATCAGACCATCGACATATAATGGAAAACTTTTCTATATTGTGACGGCATTTCCAATACCTTAAGGGGGCGCTATGGATGCGGATATCTATAAACCATGTGAGCTTGATAATTTGGTCGTAATATATTTCGGGCAGGATTGCGATATTTTTGATGCCGACTGTGATTTTGACAATTTGTTGAATGAATATTTGACCACTTCGCCAGTATTCAGCCTTAGAATGTGCCTGGCAAATTTAACTGAAATAGAGTCTGATCCTGATGGGGTTAAGATTTTTTCAGAACGTTATCGTCACGAATTTGACCCTGAGGGTTGGAATATGACAGCGCAGGAATGGCTCGGTACTGTTAAAGCCCGACTGATAAGCTACATGACAGCCAAAGGTTACTCGACAGAGTTGTCGCATTTCTAGTATACAGCGGGCCAGCACTACGCACTCTGATTCAGACCGAGCGGTCGTGAAACCGGCGTCAAACAATGTCCAGTGGTTTGACGCAAAAAAATAAGCCCGCGTAAGGGA
Organism: Enterobacter cancerogenus; assembly: GCF_019047785.1. Lineage (NCBI taxonomy): Bacteria > Pseudomonadati > Pseudomonadota > Gammaproteobacteria > Enterobacterales > Enterobacteriaceae > Enterobacter > Enterobacter cancerogenus. The sequence continues at coordinate 4,413,693 of NZ_CP077290.1, forward strand.
GATTACGCAGGCTAAGGAGGTGGTTCCTGGTACAGCTAGCATTTATGGGTTATGTTTTTCAGCGGGGGGATAATACCCGTAACGAGCGAAGCGGTATGTGATCCGTTTCTAAGAATTATCCCAGCGTGAAAAAATTTCCCTAATCAACTATTTTGCGTGCGGATTGCGGGTGTTTTCACCGTCAAAGTTGCGCATCAGCAGCGCAAACTCCAGCTCCACCTCTTCCGGAACCGGCAGCCATACGGTATGACCATCGCCCGGTGCGACCTCAATTGCCTCGCCTTTGCCGTTTTCCAGATGCTCCAGCGTGAAGTTCATGTTGCCCTGAGGGGTCATCAGCTCCAGGCTGTCGCCTTTGGTGAATTTGTTTTTCACCGCGACGGCTGCCAGCGGGCCTTTACGCTCGCCGGTGAAATCGCCGACAAACTGCTGGCGTTCAGAAATGGAGTAGCCGTGCTCGTAGTTCTGATAGTCGTCATGGGTGTGACGGCGCAGGAAACCTTCGGTGTACCCGCGATGCGCCAGCCCTTCCAGCGTTTCTAGCAGGGTGGTGTCGAATGGTTTACCGGCTGCTGCATCGTCGATCGCCTTGCGATAAACCTGTGCGGTGCGTGCGCAGTAGTAATAAGATTTGGTGCGACCCTCGATTTTCAGCGAATGCACGCCCATCTGGGTTAAACGCTCGACGTGCGCGATGGCGCGCAGATCTTTGGAGTTCATGATGTAGGTGCCGTGCTCGTCTTCAAAGGCAGTCATGTACTCGCCCGGACGTTTAGCCTCTTCAATCATAAACACGCTGTCGGTCGGCGCGCCGATGCCGAGCGTCGGCTCCACGTTAGTCACCGGGATCGGTTCGTGCTTGTGCACGATGTTACCGATGTCGTCCTCTTTGCCTTCCTGAACGTTGTACTCCCAGCGGCAGGCGTTGGTGCAGGTGCCCTGGTTAGGATCGCGTTTGTTGATATACCCCGAGAGCAGGCAGCGGCCGGAGTAGGCCATGCACAGCGCGCCGTGGACGAAGATCTCAATCTCCATGTCCGGCACCTGAGTGCGGATCTCTTCAATCTCTTCGAGGGACAGTTCACGAGACAGAATGACGCGGGTCAGCCCCATCTGTTTCCAGAATTTCACCGTCGCCCAGTTAACGGCGTTAGCCTGAACGGAGAGGTGAATGTCCATTTCCGGGAAGTTCTCCCGAACCAGCATGATTAAACCCGGGTCCGACATGATCAGCGCGTCCGGCCCCATTTCCACCACCGGCTTCAGGTCACGGATGAACGTTTTCAGCTTGGCGTTGTGCGGCGCGATATTGACCACCACGTAGAATTTTTTGCCCAGGGCATGCGCTTCGTTGATGCCGAGCTGCAGGTTCTCGTGGTTGAATTCGTTGTTGCGCACGCGCAGCGAGTAGCGCGGCTGGCCCGCGTAAACGGCATCGGCACCATAGGCAAAGGCGTAACGCATATTTTGCAGCGTTCCCGCCGGGGAAAGGAGTTCCGGTTTAAACATGTTTGTTCTCATTCTGATGACAGGTCAGATCCGCGAGCACCAGGTGACGCGGTAGGGGGAGTTCCCATACTTTAAGGGCGGGCATTGTAGCGCTGCGGGGCGGGGAGGTAAAGCCTTTGCCCCACCCGAACGGGCGAGGGTGAAAGAGGGCTCTGTACAGTCCCCTCTCCCAGGGGAGAGGGTCAGGGTGAGGGGAGTAACCTCACATTATCCTGCACGCATCCGCTTCCCAGCGATACCCGACACCGTACACCGCGCGGATAAACGACTGGTCAGCGTCGAGCGCTTCCAGCTTGCGGCGCAGGTTTTTGATATGGCTGTCGATGGTGCGGTCGGTCACCACGCGGTAATCATCGTAAAGGTGGTTCAACAGCTGTTCGCGGGAGAAAACCTTCCCCGGCTCGTGAGAGAGGGTTTTCAGCAGGCGAAACTCGGCAGGGGTAAGGTCCAGAAGCTTGCTGCGCCAGCTGGCCTGGAAACGGCTTTCGTCGACAATCAGCGGGCTTTCGGCGTCCAGCACCTGCAGCTCGCGCTGCGGCCTGCAGCGGCGCAGGATAGTTTTCACGCGGGCAACCACTTCGCGTGGGCTGTAGGGTTTGCAGATGTAATCGTCAGCGCCAATTTCGAGCCCCAGCAGGCGGTCGATCTCTTCGATTTTGGCGGTCACCATAACGATGGGCACGTCTGAAAAGCGGCGGATTTCCCGGCACAGGGTCAGGCCGTCGGTGCCCGGCAACATCAGGTCCAGCAGGATCAGGTCCGGCGGAGTCTGGCGCACATAGGGGAGCACCTGGTCGCCATGATTAATCAGCGTGGGGGCATAGCCTGCGGCGCGTAAATAATCGATAAGCAGTTGCCCAAGCTTAGGCTCGTCTTCCACGATAAGAATGCGCGGTGTGTTTTCGTCAATCGGTAATTCGGTCATGCTTCTCTCGATAAATCCCGTTCCAGAGGTAACTCTACTGTAATGCTAACCCCACCAAATGGCGAATGGGCGGCGCGGATCGTGCCGTTGTGGGCTTCGACGATGTTAACGCAGATCGCCAGCCCCAGCCCGGAGCCGCCGCTGGCGCGGTTGCGCGAGCCTTCGGTGCGGTAAAAGCGCTCGAATAATTTTTCCAGCTGCGCGTCCTGCACGCCGGGGGCGGAATCGGCAAAGGTCAGGGCGAAGCGTCCGTTCTCTTGTTTGCCGGAGATAAGTAGTCCGCCACCGCTGTCGGTATAGCGCAGGCTGTTTTCCAGCAGGTTATTGAACAACTGCATCAGGCGGTCGGGGTCGCCAAACACCACGGCGCTGTCCGGTAGCGAGAGGTCAATTTTCAGGTTGCGGCTGGCAAAGCGTTCCCGGAATGCGCCGCTGACCACTTCAAGAATGTTAATCACGTCCACTGGCGCTTTTTGGTAGGCTAGCGCGCCCTCGTCGGACATTGAGAGTTGGTGCAGGTCGTCCACCAGCTTGGTGAGCGTCCCGACCTCGGCCTGTAATGACGCCACCGATTCAGGCGTAAACTGGCGCACGCCGTCCTGAATCGCCTCCAGCTCGCCGCGCAGCACCGCCAGCGGGGTGCGCAGTTCGTGGGAAATGTCGGCCATAAAATCGCGGCGCATCTGCTGGTTTTTCTCCAGCGTGCTGGCGAGCTGGTTGAAGTCCTGGGCCAGCTTGCCCAGCTCATCCTGGCTGCGGGTATCCACGCGGGTGGAGAAATCCCCGGCGGCCAGCTTGTGGGTGCCTTCTACCAGACGTTTTACCGGCGCAAGCAGGCCGCGCGCCAGCGGGAAGGTGGCAAGTGCGGCCAGCAGGGTGGAGAGGGCGACAATCAGCCAGCTGGTCTGGCGCTGCTGGCGGTCAAAGTTGATATCCGTGTTGCGCGTCAGACGCTCGACCGGGGAGGCGATGACCCAGCCGACGGTCTCATTGTTAACCCTGATGGCGCGCTTTGAGCCGTCGGGCGGGACCGGCGCGCGCGGGCCAACCAGCACGCGCATCTCCTGGTCAATCACCCAGAACTGGGTGCGCCAGCCGTGCGGCGGCATGCCGGGGCCGGGGCGGTCGTCATCGTTATCGTGCTCCAGCGAACGCAGGATCTGAAACACGAAGCGGTCGTTATTGAGCAGAAAACGCCAGTTCCCGTGCAGGGCGTACTGCTCGCCAAGCGCATCGCCTAAGCCCTGCAGGCGTTGCTCGTTGCCGTGCTTGATGTAGTCGATAAAGCCTCGCTCAAAGCTGACCCGCACCGCCCAGTGCATGGTGATCAGCAGAACGATACAGGTGGCAAAAATCGCTACAAACAGCTTGCCGGTGATGCCCGGACGCCAGAATTTCATGGTGCACTCCTTTTGCCGCGTCGGATCACGACATTCTTACGGGTATCGTTCGGGACTCTGGCGAAGATAAAAGCGGGCAGGGCGATAATCACCGCCATGCTGAGATAGGTATATAAAAACACCTGATGCGCGCCCGGGGTGTCGACGCTGAGATGCTGCTGGCCGTACATGCCGAGCAGGATGCCCGCCATGGTCACGCCCACGCTCATCGAAAGCTGCATAATCATCGACAGCAGGCTGTTACCGCTGCTTGCCAGCTCGTCCGGCAGGTCTTTCAGCGTCAGGGTATTCATCGACGAGAAGCGCATGGAGTTAATGATGCCCTGGCAGAACAGCACCAGCGGCAGCGCGTAATACCAGCCCATCAGCGCCACGGCCATAAACAGCAGGCTTACCAGCGCCAGCCCAAGCGTGGCGGCGACCAACACCCGGCGGTAGCCGAAGCGGTTGACCACCTGCACCACGATGCGCTTCATGCCCATGCTGCCGAGCACCATCGGGATCATCATCAGGCCCGCGTGGAACGGCGAAAAGCCCAGGCCAATCTGTAAAAAGACCGGCGTCATAAACGGCAGCATGCCGCTGCCGATGCGCCCGGCGAAGCTGCCGAACAGGCCAAGGCGGTAGGTGGGGTTTTTAAACAGATGAAGGCTAAACAGCGCTTTGTCGTTCCCTCTGGCATGCCACAGATACCACAGAATGGCGGTGATGCCGAGGGCGACCAGTATCCCCAGGGTCAGAGAGGAGATCCCCAGCCCTTTCTGCCCGTCGAGCGCCAGCGTCAGCGTGGCCATCCCGGCGGCCAGCAGGATAAAGCCAAAGACGTCGAAGCGCCGGGTCTGCATGGTGTAGTTCGGCATCAGCATCAGGGTGGCGATCGCCCCCACGATGCCGACCGGCAGGTTGATCAAGAAGATCCAGTGCCACGAGGCGTACTCCACCAGAATCCCGCCCAGCGCCGGGCCGAGCAGCGGCCCCACCTGGCCGGGGAGCGTCACGAAGGTCATCGCCGCCATATACTGCTCGCGCGGGACTATTTTCATTACCGTTAGCCGCCCCACGGGCACCATCATCGCGCCGCCCACGCCCTGTAAGACGCGGGCCATAATTAGCTGATCGAGCGTGTTCGCCTGGGCGCAAAACAGCGATCCCACGGTAAACAGCACGATGGCGGTGAAAAAGATATTTCTCACCCCGACTTTATCCGCCAGCCAGCCGCTGGCGGGGAGCATTACTGCCACCGTCAGCACATAGGAGACGATCACCATATGCATGTGCAGCGGGCTTTCCCCCAGGCTTTTCGCCATGGAGGGGAGGGCGGTATTCACGATGGTGGTGTCCAGCGACTGCATGAAGAAGCCGAACGCCACTATCCATAGCTGCCAGCGAACCTGACGGGGAAGATCGGTCATTTACTCGGTCACCGTTGTTCTGTTTTTACGTGAAAAACGCAGCCGCAGACGATCGAAAAACAGATAGACCACCGGCGTGGTGTAGAGCGTCAACAGCTGGCTCATCACCAGCCCGCCAACAATGGTGATCCCCAGCGGCTGGCGCAGTTCGGACCCGTCGCCACCGGAAATGACCAGCGGCAGCGCGCCAAACAGCGCCGCCAGCGTGGTCATCATGATCGGGCGAAAACGCAGCAGGCAGGCCTGGAATATAGCCTCTTCCGGCGTCAGGTTGCCGTTGCGCTGGGCGTCCAGCGCGAAGTCGACCATCATGATCGCGTTTTTCTTCACAATGCCTATTAATAGCATGATACCAATCAGCGCGATGAGGCTGAACGGCGCGCCGAACAATTCCAGCGCCAGCAGCGCCCCCACGCCCGCCGACGGTAACGTCGAGAGGATGGTCAGCGGATGGACGTAGCTCTCATACAACACGCCGAGCACGATATAGACCGTCGCAATCGCCGCGAGGATCAGGATCACCTGCGAGTTCATCGTGTCCTGGAATACCTGCGCGGTACCGGCAAAGCTGCCGCGCACCGTAGAGGGCACGCCAAGCTGGATCATGGTGCGGTTAATGGCATCGCTCGCTTCAGACAGCGACGAGCCGGTCGGCAGGTTGAAGGAGACCGTCGATGCCGCCGACAGCCCCTGATGGTTCACCGACAGCGGCGCGTTCGCGGGCTGCCAGCTGGCAAAGTAGGAGAGCGGGATCGCCTTGCCGTCGCTGTTAATCACAAACATTTTGTCCAGCGCGCTGATGTCCTGGGTGTAGCGCGGATCGACCTCCATCACCACCTTGTACTGGTTCATCGGCTGGTAGATGGTGGAGATTTCACGCTGACCAAAGGCGTTGTTCAGCAGGCTGTTGGCCGCCGCCACGTCAATCCCCAGCCGCGACATGGTTTCGCGATCGTAGGTCAGGTTCATCTCCGCGCCGTTGTTTTGGCTGTCGGAGTTCACGTCGGCCAGCTGCGGCAGAGCGGCCAGGGCCTTGCGGATCTTCGGCTCCCACTCGCGCAGCGCGGCTAAGTCATCCGAGAGCAGGGTATACTGATAGCTGGCGTTGGCCTGACGTCCGCCGACGCGGATATCCTGAACGGCCATCAAAAACAGGTTTGCACCCGGCTCTTTGGCGAGCTTGACCCGCAGACGGTCGATCACCTGCTGCGCGGTTTCGTTACGCTCATCCCGCGATTTCAGGGTGATAAACATCATCCCGCTGTTCACGCGCGACCCGCCGGTAAAACCGGTGACGTTATCCACGGCTTTGTCTTCACGAATAATCTTCATAAAGTCCTGCAGCTTGCCGCGCATCGCCTGGAAGGAGATGCTCTGGTCGGCCTGAATACCGCCCATCAGCACCCCGGTATCCTGTTCCGGGAAAAAGGTTTTCGGGATGGAGATATACATCCAGACGTTCAGCGCGATGGTGCCCACCAGCACCAGCCCGACGATGCGGGTGTGATTCAGCACCCATTTCAGCGATTTGCCGTAGCCTTCCTGCATCGCCATCAGTACGCGGCCAAAACCCTTACGGCGCGGCTGGGTGTGCGGTTTGCTGCGCTTGAGCATCCAGCCGCACATCATCGGCGTGAGGGTGAGTGAGATCACCAGCGAGATACCAATCGCGACGGAAAGCGTGACGGCAAATTCGCGCAGCAGGCGGCCAGGAAGCCCGCCCATCAGCAGCAGCGGCAGGAATACCGCCACCAGCGACAGGCTCATGGAGAGCACCGTAAAGCCGACCTCGCGCGTGCCCTGCAGCGCAGCCTGCAGCGGCTTCATGCCCGCTTCGAGGTGGCGTGAGATGTTTTCCAGCACCACTATCGCATCATCCACCACGAAGCCGGTGGCGATGGTCAACGCCATCAGCGACAGGTTGTTGAGACTGAAGCCACACAGGTACATGGCAGCAAAGGTGCCGATTAGCGACACGGGTACGGCAACGGCCGGGATCAGCGTCGCGCGGCCCGAGCGCAGGAACAGGAAGACCACCAGGATCACCAGCGCGACGGAGATGATCAGCGTCTGCTCAACCTCTTCAAGCGAGGCGCGGATCGTCGGGGAACGATCCTGGGCAATCTGCAGGTCTATCGCCGCCGGAATGGTCTCCTGCAGCTCCGGCAGTCGCGCGCGAATGCTGTTCACCGTCTGGATAATATTGGCTTCCGGCAGCTTGCGGATCATCAGCAGAATCGCCGGTTTGGCATTGGTCATCCCGGCGTTGCGCACGTCCTGCACCGAATCGGTCACGCTGGCGACATCGCTCAGACGCACCGCCGCGCCGTTGTTGTAGTGAATAATCAGCGGCTGGTATTCCGCGGCGGTTTTGAGCTCATCGTTTGTCTGGATCTGCCAGCGGTGGCTGCTGTCTTCAATCGCCCCCTGCGGTTTGCGCACGTTTGCGTTGCTGATGGCGGAACGCACGTCGTCCAGCGACACTCCCTGGTTGAACAGCGCCTGCGGGTTGAGCCCCACGCGCACGGCGGGCAGGGAGCTACCGCCCACGTCGACGTCGCCCACGCCGTCGATCTGGGCGATGGTCTGCGCCAGTTGGGTAGAGGCAAAGTCATACAGCTCGCCCTGGGAATAGGTGTCCGAGGTGAGCGTTAAGATCATGATGGGCGCGTCGGACGGGTTGGCTTTGCGATAGGTCGGCCTGCTCGGCATACCGCTCGGCAGCAGGCTCTGCGCGGCGTTGATCGCTGCCTGCACGTCGCGCGCTGCGCCGTTGATATCCCGGTCGAAGTTGAACTCAAGGATAATACGCGTGCTGCCCAGTGAACTGCTGGAGGTCATTTCGTTGACCCCCGCAATGCGCCCGAGTGACCGCTCCAGCGGCGTGGCGACCGACGAGGCCATGGTTTCCGGCGACGCGCCGGGCAGCGAGGCGCTGACCATGATCACCGGGAAGTCCACCTGCGGCAGCGGGGCTACCGGCAACAGCCGGAAGCCGAGTACGCCGCACAGGGTGATGGCGAGCGAAATCAATATCGTCGCCACCGGGCGGTAAATGAAGAGCGCGAAAAACTTCACTTACGCCTCCTCTTCACGTTTCGGGAAGCGGCTTTTGGTCCACAGGGCCAGACGGTCAAACAGCAGGTAGATCACCGGCGTGGTAAACAGCGTCAGCACCTGGCTGACCAGCAGACCGCCGACCATACCGATCCCTAAAGGACGCCGCAGCTCGGCCCCAACGCCGGTACTCAGCATCAGCGGCAGCGCGCCTAACAGGGCGGCGAGGGTGGTCATCAGGATCGGACGAAAACGCAGCAGACAGGCCTGGAAGATCGCATCGCGCGGCGACATTCCCTGCTCGCGCTCGGCGGCAAGGGCGAAGTCGATCATCATGATGGCGTTTTTCTTGACGATACCGATGAGCAGAATGATGCCGATAATCGCAATCACGTCCAGCTCGCTGCCCGCCAGCATCAGCGCTAACAGCGCCCCGACGCCCGCCGTCGGCAGGGTGGAGAGGATGGTGATCGGGTGAATAAAGCTTTCATACAGTACGCCCAGCACGATGTACATTGCCACCACGGCGGCCACGATCAGCCAGATGGTGCTGCCCAGCGCCGCCTGGAACGCCAGCGTGCTCCCCTGGAACTGGGTCTGTATATCCGTCGGGAAGCCGAGGTTTTTTTCGGCGTTCTGGATCGCTTCCACCGCCTCGCCCAGCGAGTATCCGTCCGGGACGTTAAACGAAATGGTGGTCGACGGGAACTGATCCAGATGGTTGATGGTCAGCGGGGTGTGGCGCTCTTCCACGCTGGCAATGGCGCTGAGCGGCACGATGCCGCCGTCCTTACTGGTCAGACGTACGGTGTCCAGCGCGGCAAGCCCGGGCGTGTTCCCGGTGTTGTGCTCCAGCACTACGCGGTACTGGTTCGCCTGCGTGTAAATAGTGGAGATCAGGCGCTGGCCAAAGGCGTTGTACAGTGCGTTATCCACGTCCGCCATGGAAATACCCAGACGGCTGGCGGTGTCACGGTTGACGTTAACGTAGGCCGCCAGCCCTTTATCCTGCCAGTCGCTGCTGACGTCGGAGAGCTGCGGGAGGCCGCGCAGAGTATCAACCAGCTGCGGCACCCAGGTACTGAGCGCCTCCAGGCTGGTGGTCTGCAGAGTAAACTGGTACTGAGTGCGGCTCACCTGGGTATCAATGGTTAAATCCTGAATCGGCTGCAGGTAGAGTTCGATGCCCGGCACCTTCGCCACCGCGTTTTGCAGGCGCTGGATCACCGTGTTGACGCGATCGTCACGGTCATCAAGCGGTTTGAGGTTGATCTGCAGGCGCGCGCTGTTCAGCGACGGGTTAGTGCCGTCGACGCCCACGTAGGCGGTGAGGCTTTCCACCGCCGGATCTTTCATGATGATCTCCGACACCTGCTGCTGGCGCTGTGCCATGTTGGCGAACGATACGGTCTGCGGGGCCTGTAACGTGCCCTGAATAATGCCGTTGTCCTGAATCGGGAAGAAGCCTTTCGGGATGAAAATCCACAGCATCACGCTGAGCGCCAGCGTACCCAGGGCAACCCCAAGCGTCGCCCACGGGTGGTTCAGCACCTTCGCCAGCACGTGGCCGTAGGCGGCGATGATGCGTTCGAACATCCGCTCTGAGGCGCGCGAGAAACGGTTTTGCTTGCGCAGGGACTCCACGCTCAGCATGCGGGCACACATCATCGGGGTCAGCGTCAGCGACACCACGGCGGAGATCAGGATCGCCACCGCCAGGGTGACGGCAAACTCCCGGAACAGTCGCCCGACGATATCGCCCATAAACAGCAGCGGGATCAGCACCGCAATCAGCGAGAAAGTGAGGGAGATAATGGTAAAGCCGATCTCGCCCGCCCCCTTCAGCGCGGCGGCGAGGGGCTTCTCGCCTTTCTCGATGTAGCGCGAAATGTTCTCGATCACCACAATGGCGTCATCCACCACGAAACCGGTGGCGATGGTCAGGGCCATCAGCGTCAGGTTGTTGATCGAGAAATCAAGGAACACCATCACCGCAAAGGTTCCGACCAGCGAGAGCGGTACGGCGACGGCGGGAATAATGGTGGCCGGCACGTTGCGCAGGAACAGGTAGATAATCATGACCACCAGCGCAATCGCCAGCATCAGCTCGAACTGGGTGTCGGTAACGGAGGCGCGAATGTTGGTGGTGCGGTCGGAAAGCACCTTCACGCTGACCGATTTCGGCAGGCTTTCAATCAGCTGCGGCAGCATGGCACGAATACTGTCGGCGGTCTCGATGATGTTCGCACCCGGCTGGCGCTGAACGTTCATGACAATCGCCTGCTGCTTGTTGGCCCACGCGCCAAGCCAGCTGTTTTCCGCGCCTTGTTCTACGGTTGCCACGTCGCCGAGGCGAATTGGCGCGCCGTTCTGGTAGGCGACAATCAGCTGGCGATACTCATCGGCTGACTGCATCTGATCGTTGGCCGAAAGCGTGACCGCGCGGGTTGGCCCGTCCAGCGAGCCTTTGGCCGAGTTGACGTTGGCGCTGGTGATGGCGGTACGAATGGTTTCGCTGGTTAACCCCAGCGCGGCAATCGCCTGCGCGTTAAGCTTCACGCGCACGGCAGGACGTTGTCCGCCCGCCAGGGTCACCAGACCGACGCCCGTTACCTGTGAAATCTTCTGTGCCACGCGGGTTTCAACCATATCTTCCACCTGCGTCATCGGCATGGCGGAGGAGGTGACGGCCAGCGTCATGATTGGCGGATCGGCCGGGTTGACCTTGCTGTAGACCGGCGGATTAGGCAGGTCAGACGGCAGCAGGTTGGTGGCGGCGTTGATCGCGGCCTGCACCTCCTGCTCGGCGACGTCCAGCGAGAGCGTCAGCTGGAACTGCAGCGTAACTACTGACGCCCCACCAGAGCTTTGCGAGGACATCTGCTTCAGGCCAGACATCTGCCCAAACTGGCGCTCCAGCGGCGCGGTAATGGCCGACGTCACCACGTCCGGGCTGGCGCCAGGGTAGAGCGTGACCACCTGAATCGTAGGGTAATCCACTTCCGGCAGCGCCGACACGGGCAGAAAGCGATAGCCAATTATCCCGGCCAGCAAAATGGCCACCATCAACAGCGTGGTGGCGACGGGGCGCATAATAAACAGGCGTGATGGCCCACCTGTCGCGCTTGGTGGCAAGACCTGCATCAGGCGCTGGCTCCCTGTTTAGCGTGCTCGCGTTTCGCCGGCTGTTCGCTGGTGGTCGTGCCATGCGCCTCGACCACTTCGACGCGCGCCCCTTCCGTGAGACGGTCGATGCCGTCGGTTACCACCCGATCGCCTGCGGATAGCCCGGCGCTAATCACCACCGTCTGGCTATCCTGAATCCCGGTTTTCACCAGATGCTTGCTGACCTGGTTGTCATCGTTCAGCACCCAGACGAAGTTGCCTTCGTTACCCATCTGCAGCGCTGCCGTTGGGATCACCACCGCGTTTTCTTCGGTAGAGACCAGCATGCGCGCGTTAACGAACTGATTCGGGAAAAGCGCATCATCCTGATTGCTAAAGCGTGCTTTCAGCTTGATGGTACCGGTGGTGGTATCAATCTGGTTATCGAGGCTCAGCAGCGATCCTTCGCTGAGTTTCTGTTTGTTGGTGCGGTCCCAGGCTTCAACCACCAGCCCTTTACCGGCTTTTTGCGCCTGCACCACGGTGGCGATGTCGCTCTCCGGCAGGGTAAAGACTAAATCGATGGGGTGAGTCTGGGTAATGACCACGATGCCCGTGGTATCGCCGCTGGAGATCTGGTTACCGATATCAACCTGCTTTAGGCCGACGCGTCCGTCAATCGGCGCGGTAATGCGGCTCCAGTCGAGCTGCAGCTGGGCGCTGGCGACCGCTGCTTCGTCTGCTTTGATCGTGCCTCGGGTTTCGCTGACCAGCGACTGCTGAGTGTCCAGTTCCTGACGCGACACCAGGTTGGTTTTCACCAACTGCTGATAGCGGGCGAGATCGCGCTGGGCGTTGGCTAAGGTGGCTTTGTCTTTGGCAAGCTGCCCCTGCGCCTGAGCGAGCGAGACTTTGAACTGGCTTGGGTCGATCTCTGCCAGTAAATCACCGGCCTTAACCTGCTGGCCTTCCTGGAAGTGAAGCGCCATCAGCTGCCCCTCTACCCGGCTGCGCACGGTGACGGTATTGGCCGCAGTAATGGTGCCAAGCCCGGTGAGATAACGCGGAACGGCTTTGTTGACGGCGGTCGCTGCCTGCACGGGGGCCAGCGCCGCGCCGCGCATACCGTGGCGGCCACCGCCCGCCGCGCGCGGAGATGCGCTGCTCGCCCCCGAAGATGCAGGGGACTTCGCGGATTGACTGTGCCAGTACCAGGCGGCGGCAAGGACCACCACAATGATGCCAGCGGCGATAGCCCAGCGGGATTTGTTACTGCCTTTCATCGTTTTACGTTCTCATCCTGAAACACTTCGGGGAATGATACTAGTTTAGTCAGGCTACCCGGCAGAAAAATGGAGGAAATGTGGAACACTGTCTGGAATTGTCTGAATGGCGGGAGAGGGAGTCGATCCTTTTTCTCCCTCTCCCACTGGGAGAGGGCCGGGATGAGGGCACCAGGCCACACCCGTGTTAGCTAAACATCACCTGCGCCCAGCGCGCCAGCCCTGCGGTTACGGAGCCAAAATCATCGCCACCGGCAATCGGTATGCCCGGCAGTTGTGCCGCCAGCGCTTTCTTAATCAGCGGCGAACGGGCGCTACCCCCGGTTAAATAGATCACGTCCGGCTGCTCTTTTCCGTTATCCAGCGCCAGCTGCACCTGTTCGAGAATACGCTGCAGCGGCTGTGACAGGGCCGTTTCAAGCCCTTCCTGCGAGATAATCGTTGCCAGTTCGTCGCTGATAAACGGCAGGGTGACCGCATGTTCCGGGCGATCTGAGAGCGCAATTTTGCTCTCTTCGGCGGTGCGCACCACGCGGTAGCTCAGGCGCTGACGCCAGACCTTGTGGAGCAGCGCGACTTTGTCGGCATCCTGCGCATCGCGTATCAGATCGTTGAGAAAACGACCGTTTGCGGTGCTGTAAAAATCACTCTGCGCAGGCACATCGTTGATCGCAATGGCGTTCCACCACGGCAGAACCGGCAGGGCGATCCCTTTTTCGGTTTGTCCGCCCATGCCCAGCAGCGGCATCAGGCTCTTAAAGGCGAGGGCAATATCCAGATCGTTACCGCCAACGCGGCAGCCGCTGTGCCCCAGCAGGCTGTTTTCACGATCGCGACGCTGATGCCATTGCGGCCCCATCAGCAGCAGCGAGCAGTCCGTCGTTCCGCCGCCGATATCCACCACCAGCACACGTTTTTCTGCCGTCAACGTGGCTTCAAAATCCAGTCCCGCCGCTACCGGCTCGTACTGGAACACCACGTCGCGAAAACCTGCACGGTGCGCCGCGCGCGCCAGAATACCCTGCGCCTGCTGGTTGGCGTCATCGCCCCCCAGGCCCTGGAAGTTTATCGGACGGCCAATCACCGCCTGGTCGATGGTTTCCGTGACCTGCGTTTGTGCCTGATTGCGGATGTGCAGCATCATGGCGCAGACCAGATCCTCAAACAACGCGACCTGCTGCGGCTTCAGGCCGCTGGCCCCGAGGAATGACTTCGGTGATTTAACGAAGTAAACCTCCTCCGGATCCTCAATGTACTGCCCGAGCGACGACAGGCCGAACTGTACGCTGGCAGGCGTAACGTCGATGTCCTCTTCGCGGTTATAGCTCACGGCGCGGCGCAGCAGAGCCTGCGTTTCCGCCGCGGTGGCCGGAACCTGGTGATGGCGGAAAAGCCATTCGCTTACCGCCTCACGGGTTGGCGCGCAGAGCATTGACGGCAGCAGCGTGCTCTCTTTTTCCATTTTCAGGAGCTGTGGTTGCCCGTTGTGCATCACCGCAACCGAGCAGTTGGCCGTACCGTAATCGAATCCAATAAACACGTAGAAATCCCCATGCCGGTGAGAAGGGGCGAGACTTTAACGAAATGTCTCTTCCGCGACAACTGGAATATGAAAGCAAGGCGAAACAAGGCCTTTCGGTTTATGCTGAGGAGAACATGACAGGAGCAACGATGTTTACCTTGAACTGGCAACCCCCCTACGACTGGCAGTGGATGTTTGGCTTTCTGAGCGCGCGTGCCGTGACGGGCGTGGAAACCGTGACCGAGGACGACTACGAGCGCAGTTTTGCCTGTGACGGGCACCGGGGCATTTTTCGCGTCACACCAGACCTTGCCTCCCACACCCTCAACGTCACGCTCAGCCCGGGCCTGATGCCGGTGGCGGCAGGCTGTCTGGACCGCATCGCACGGCTGTTCGATCTTGACTGCGATCCGCAGCAGATTGCCCGGACGCTCGGCGAGTTGGGTGCTGCGCGGCCCGGGCTGCGTTTACCTGGCGCAATGGATGCTTACGAGCAGGGCGTGCGGGCGATCCTCGGGCAACTGGTGAGCGTGGCGATGGCAGCGAAACTTACCGGACGGGTGGTGGCGCTGTACGGTGAGGCGGTTGAAGATGCGCCGGATTATCTCTGTTTCCCCACCCCGCAGGCGCTGGCCGCCGCCGATCCGCTGGCATTGAAAGCGCTCGGGATGCCGGTAAAAAGGGCGGAATCGTTGATTCATCTCGCCCGGTCGGTGGTGGACGGTGACTTTCCTCTCGTTCCGCCGGTGGACATCGACGCGGGCATGAAAGCGTTGCAGCAGCGGCCCGGCATTGGCCGCTGGACGGCAAACTATTTAGCCCTGCGGGGATGGCAGGCCAAAGATGTGTTTTTGCCGGATGATTATCTGATTAAACAGCGCTTCGCTGGCATGACGCCCGCGCAAATCCGCCGTTACGCCGAACGCTGGCAGCCGTGGCGCTCCTATGCGCTGTTGCACATCTGGTATACCGACGGCTGGACGCCCTCAGTTGATGGCGAAATAGCTGGTGTTGAGCAGTAGTTCCAGCGGCTGCGGTTCGCCGATGGTGTCGCCATAGATAAAGTCGATGCCGATGCCCGAGAGGGTATCCATCATGATTGGTTGGTTGCAGGGGCCTGCCAGGGTTTTCATTCCCAGCCGCTGGGCGTGGCCCTGAATGATGGTCACCATCATTTCATCCATCAGGTTTCCGTGAACGTTTGACACCACGTCCGGGTCGAGCATCAGATAGTCGGCCATGTTAGCGCTGAGATGGCTAAAGAGGCTCATGTCGCGCCCCACCTGGCTTAACACCACCCGGCAACCTGCGTGTCGCAGTTTTTGCAGACCCTGCTGCAGGTTCTCATCCGTATTGCGCAGCACCTCTGCGGAGATAATCAGGTGCAGCAGGCGGCCCGGGAATGGGCCTTTCTCCAGCAGTTCAATCAGCTCGTCTACCAGGGTGACGCTGGATAACCCGGCTTGCGAAAGCGGTAGCGCAACCCCCATCCCTTTGGCCGCTACCTGGGCAGCGTACGCGCGGAAGAACTCGCTGAAGATACGCCGGTCGAGGGCGTGAAGCAGCTCAGGCTCGGCGAGACCAGAGCGGAACGCCTGCTCCTCCTGTACTTCACCCTGGCTGGTCCACAGGCGCAGCGAGATGAGCCAGAAGTTGCTGCTCTCCGGTATGCGCGGGGAGGCAACGCTGCGGGCAATCATCAGCAGGTGATTGTCCTTGATCATATGCCACTGCTCATCGAGCGACATCATGCTGCGCGCGCTGTGGATCCGCTCCTGCTGCGGTTCGTAAACCGTCACCACGCCACGCCCGCTGTTTTTAGAGGCATAGCAGGCGATATCGGCCTGGGACATCACCTCTGCCGCCTGATGGTTGGTCTCATCAATCAGGGTAATGCCCGCGCTGGCGCCGATACGGTGCAGGCGGCCTTCCCACATAAAGTGATAGTTATTGATGGCGTGGATCAGCCGCCCGGTAATGTAGCGTGCGCTTTCGATATTACAGTCCTGTAGCAGCAGACCAAACTCATCGCCCCCCAGACGGGCAAGAACGTCGCTGGAGCGAAGCATGGTCAGCATCAATGATGACAGCTCACGAAGCAGGGCGTCGCCCGCGGCATGGCCTGCGGTATCGTTGACGGCTTTGAAGCGGTCAAGATCGATGAAAATCAGGGCATGGCGCTGGCGCGTCTCCTGCACGGTCTGGATCAGGCGCTTAAGATGGGTTTCGAAACTGACGCGGTTAGCCAGATGCGTGAGCGCGTCATGGGAGGCGCTGTAGCTCAGCTGGCGCAGCATTTTGCGTGATTCGGTCACATCCTGAATAACCAGCACCGAGCCAATGGCCTGCCCGTCCAGCGTGCTGAGGGGCGTGATGCTGTAGTGGATGTCGAAGCTGCCGCCGTTGCGGCAGTTGAGTACCACGTCCTGCTCGATATCGGAACGGGACATATCGCCGCTGTGGATGTTTTCCATCAGCGGGCCTTTCTCACCGAAGGTGATGTGCAGCACGTTCAGAATCGGCTGCCCGATGGCCTCGGACTGGGGCCAGCCGCTCATCTTCTCGGCCACCGGGTTCATAAAGGTCACGTTCATGTCGACGTCGGTGCAGAGCACGGCCTCGCCGATGGAGTCGAGCGTAATGTGCAGACGCTCTTTTTCCTGGAACAGCGCCTCGTTAAGCTGCTTGACCTCGGTCATGTCCATGTTAACGCCGAGCAGACGCTCCACTTCACCCTGCTTGTTCAGTACCCGGTTGGCCAGGGAGCGAATATGGCGCACCCCCTCTTTGACACGAATACGGAATTCGAGCTTAAACGGCATGCGCGCCTTCAGGGAGTCGCGGATCACCTGTTCCGCATGGGCGCGGTCCTCAGGCACAATCGACGCATTCCACAGTTGCCAGGTGGGCTTGATGTGGGGCGGGATCTCATACAGTTCGAACATCCGCTTATCCCAGCTGATGACGTCCGGCTGCAAATCCCATTCCCAGATCCCAATTCCGCCCGCTTCATTCGCCAGGGTAATACGCTCCATCAGGCGCTTATTGACCCATTCGGTATGCTTGAGATCGTTAATGTCTTCAATCTGGGCGATAAAGTAGAGCGGGGTGCCGTCGGCGTGGCGTACGACAGAGACGGCAAGTAGCGCCCAGACCACTTCCCCGTCGCGGGTGTAGTAACGCTTCTCGAGGCTGTAGTTGTTGATATCCCCGTTGACCAGCTGATCGAGCTGTTCGATATCAGAGTGTAAATCCTCCGGCCAGGTGAGCTGCTGGAACGTCATCGACTGAAGCTCCGTCTGGCTGTAGCCGAGAAAGTTGCACAGCGCCTTGTTGGCCTGCAGCCACTGGCCGTCGATGCCCACCAGCGCCATGCCGATGGCGGAGTACTCCATTGCATTGCGAAAACGTTCTTCACTCTCGGTAATGTGCTTGCGCTCGGCGCGGAAGGCATACATCACCATTGTCATCACGTTGGCAGGCAGTAACATCATCAGAAACGGCAGCCACGGCGCGTTGAGCATGGCGCTGGCGTTCGGCGTTGCTACCGGGGTGGGGTTTTGCGCCATCATCAGGGAGACCATCATGACGGTGACCAGGAATACCAGAAACGCTTCCACGCGCGGAAGGCGGACCGCGCTCCACATCAGCAGGACAATCACACAGGTAAAGGGCCACGGCAGCCAGTTCATGGCAGCCCAGCTCAGAACCAGCGTTACCGCCATGGTGACCAGAGTTTCCAGCAGCAGCTGCGGGTCGCGGTGGCGCAGGAGATAGTGCGGTTTGAACAGCAGCCCTAATGGCACCAGCGCCAGCGCGCCGATTGATTCGGAAACCACCCACACCAGAAAATTACGCAGCGGCTCAGGTCCGGGCGCCAGAAAATGGATTAACACGCCCCCTGTCAGCGGCGGGATCAGGGCGCTGCCTATCGCCAGACGCACCCAGTCATTCAAGTTTTGTAGCGGGTTATACCATGGCAGCAGCTTACGCAGCAGCAGTGCGCCGATGCAGGCCTCAATAATATTGACGGAGGTATAAATGAAGCTAACGGATCCCCACGAAAAGAGCATCCATGAGGCCAGGACATTCCCGAATGAACAGGCGAGGGCAATACCCGGCCACATCTTCCCGGCATGACGATAAAACGCCACCGTCATAATAGAGGTAGGGAACCATAACGGCGCGAGCAGGGTGCCGAAACGGGTGAGTTCCAGGGAAAATAGGGTAAAAATAAACGTGACCAGACCCAGACAGACAAGTCGCAGTAAAGGATGTTGGGTGGTAATCAAAACCCGCTGGTATTGTTTATTCATTACCGCTTTATCCCGAGACGCCAGGTCGCCAGGAGCGATGTCCGGACGCGAGAAATTAAGAATTTGGTTTATGCTAGTACAAACAATTTACAATTCATATGCTGACTGCTCAGATTTTGACATCATAGACTTATTAAATAGTTACTCGCCAAAAAATTCCCGTTAAACGACCAAAAAGTGGTCATTTAAATTTCACTCAGGGAGAAAAAGCGACTTTGGAGGCTCTCTCGCATTACCTGCGGTTTCGACTGGTATCACGCCTGCGAAATCCCTATAATTGCCGCGTTTGACGCTCCGGCGTCGTCCTTCCTTAACATCCAGGTTAATCAGGTCGCTAAATTTATGACTGATAAGTCTCATCAGTGCGTCATTATAGGCATCGCCGGCGCATCGGCTTCAGGTAAAAGTCTTATTGCCAGTACGCTGTATCGCGAACTGCGTGAACAGGTTGGTGATGAGCATATCGGCGTCATTCCCGAAGATTGCTATTACAAAGATCAATCCCATCTGTCGATGGAAGAGCGCGTAAAGACTAATTACGACCACCCTAATGCCATGGATCACAGCCTGCTGTTCCAGCACTTAGAAGCGCTGAAAAGCGGCAAGGCTATTGAATTGCCTGTTTACAGCTACGTAGAACATACCCGCTTAAAAGAGACCGTTCGCATTGAGCCGAAGAAGGTCATCATCCTTGAAGGGATCCTGCTGTTAACGGACGCGCGGCTGCGCGAGTCGATGAACTTCTCTATTTTTGTCGATACCCCGCTGGACATCTGCCTGATGCGCCGTATTAAGCGTGACGTCAACGAGCGCGGGCGTTCTATGGACTCCGTGATGGCACAGTATCAGAAAACCGTGCGTCCAATGTTCCTGCAGTTTATCGACCCATCCAAGCAATACGCCGATATTATCGTGCCTCGTGGCGGTAAAAACCGTATTGCCATTGATATCTTAAAAGCGAAAATCAGTCAGTTTTTTGAATAAGCCGCGCGAATTGTGTACCGTTCAGAGATAACCTGGTTTGCCCTGAGCCGATAGCGCCTCAGGGTACGATGCACGAAAGGAGAAAGTGCCATGCGTCTTTGTGACCGCGATATAGAAGCCTGGCTGGATGAAGGCCGCCTGTCTATCACCCCGCGTCCGCCAGTTGAGCGCATTAACGGCGTGACGGTCGATGTGCGTCTGGGGAATAAGTTTCGCACCTTTAGCGGCCATACGGCGCCGTTTATCGACCTGAGCGGGCCGAAAGACGAGGTGAGCGCGGCGCTGGACCGCGTGATGAGCGACGAAATTGTCCTCGACGAGGGTGAGGCGTTTTATCTGCATCCGGGTGAACTGGCGCTGGCCGTGACGTTTGAATCAGTCACGCTGCCTGCCGATCTGGTGGGCTGGCTCGATGGCCGCTCCTCGCTGGCGCGTCTGGGTTTGATGGTGCACGTAACGGCGCACCGCATCGATCCGGGCTGGTCAGGCCGTATTGTGCTGGAGTTCTTCAATGCGGGTAAACTCCCGCTCGCGCTGCGTCCGGGCATGATGATCGGTGCGCTGAGCTTTGAACCGCTGACAGGCCCGGCGGATCGTCCTTATAATCGCCGTCAGGATGCAAAATATCGCGACCAGCAGGGTGCGGTTGCCAGTCGTATTGATAAAGACTGATTGTTAGACCATTGAGGATGCCATGAGAAGAGTTCTGACAACGCTGATGATTTTGCTGGTGGTTCTGGTTGCTGGCCTTTCGGCGTTGGTACTGCTGGTTAACCCGAATGACTTCCGTGCCTATATGGTGCGTCAGGTCGAAGCGCGCAGTGGTTACGAACTTAAGCTGGACGGGCCGCTGCGCTGGCACGTCTGGCCGCAGCTGAGCATTCTCTCCGGGCGCATGTCGCTGACTGCGCCAGGGGCATCACAGCCGTTGGTGGCGGCCGACAACATGCGACTTGATGTCGCGCTGATCCCGCTTTTCTCCCATCAGCTTCAGGTTGATCGGGTGATGCTGAAAGGGGCGGTGATCCAGCTTACGCCGCAAAGCGAAGCGGTCCGTCAGCCTGACGCGCCGGTTGCCCCGCACGAAAATACCTTGCCCGACGTGCCGTCCGATGCCGGCTGGTCGTTTGACATCGCCAACCTGAAAATTGCCGACAGCGTGCTGGTTTTCCAGCATGAAGATGATGAGCAGGTTACCGTGCGCAATATCAGCCTGACGATGGAGCAGGACGCGAACCACATTGCGACCATGGCGTTTTCCGGGCGTATCAACCGCGACCAGCGCGATCTGACGTTGTCGATGGATGCCAACGTAAATGCGTCGGACTATCCGCACCAGTTGACTGCCGATATCCGCCAGCTGAACTGGCAACTCACCGGCGCCGACCTGCCGACCAAAGGCATTGCCGGCCAGGGGACCTTGCAGGCCATCTGGCAGGAAGAACACAAACAGCTGCAGCTCAATAACCTTAACCTGCAGGCCAATGACAGCAGCATGAAAGGGCAGGCGAGCGTGACCCTGGCTGAGGAGCCGAAGTGGGTTCTGGATTTGCAGTTTGACACGCTGAATCTTGAAAACCTGCTTCCAACACAGCCCGCCAGCACGGCTGATGACGGTGCGGCGCAAAACGCTCAGAGCCAGGCGATGAAGCCGCGGCCAGTGATT
Organism: Enterobacter cancerogenus; assembly: GCF_019047785.1. Classification (NCBI taxonomy): domain Bacteria; kingdom Pseudomonadati; phylum Pseudomonadota; class Gammaproteobacteria; order Enterobacterales; family Enterobacteriaceae; genus Enterobacter; species Enterobacter cancerogenus. Next base: position 4,434,872 of record NZ_CP077290.1, read on the forward strand.
TCATCTAATCTCGATCAGCCTGACTATAACGGCCTGCGCGGTTTTACCGCCGATATTCTGCTAAAAGCTAACCGGCTTCGCTGGCGCGGCATTGAGTTTACCGACGTCAGTAGCCAGATGTTCAATCACAATGGATTGCTGGTCATCTCCGAGCTGGGCGGCAATATGGGGGCAGGACATGTGTCGCTGCCGGGTACGCTGGATGTGCGTAAAGACACGGCCAGCGCCGCGTTCCAGCCGCGCCTGGATAATGTCGAAATCGGCACCATTCTGAACGCCTTTAACTACCCGATTTCGCTGACCGGACAGATGTCGCTGGCGGGGGATTTCGCCGGCACGAAAATTGACGCCGACGCGTTCCGCCATAACTGGCAGGGCCAGGCGCACGTTGAGCTGAAAGACACCCGCATGGAAGGCCTCAACTTCCAGCAACTGGTCCAGCAGGCGGTTGAGCGCAGCAGTAACGTTAAGGCGAATGAAAACTACGACAGCGCGACACGTCTTGATAACTTCACAAGCGATCTGACCCTGGATAACGGGCAGCTGTCGCTGAATGAGATGCAGGGCACCTCGTCGATGCTGGCGCTCACCGGTGAGGGCAAGATGGATCTGGTGAAAGAGACGGCTGACACCCGGTTTAACGTCCGCGTGCTCTCCGGCTGGGAAGGCGAGGGTGAACTGATTGATTTCCTCAAAGCGACGCCAGTCCCACTGCACGTCTACGGAAAATGGCAGGCGCTAAATTACAGCCTGCAGGTTGATCAAATTCTGCGTAAGCACCTTCAGGATGAAGCCAAACGTCGGCTGAACGACTGGGCGGATCGCAACAAGGATTCGCAAAACGGTAAGGACGTGAAAAAGCTGTTAGATAAGCTTTGAGAGTGTTAGTGCCGGGTGGCGGCTACGCCTTACCCGGCCTGTAAAATCCGTAAATCGCAGGCCGGGTAAGCGAAACGCTATCCGGCTTTTTTATACCTCAAAATCCAGCTCATCCTCGCTACGTAGCGGTATCAGCTGCACCTTCTGCACGCGATGGCTTTCAACCTGAAGCGTTTTGATCAAGTAATCTCCTACCTGCACCTCTTCGCCTGGCGTCGGAATGCGCTGGAGATACTCCATCAACAATCCTGCAATGGTGTGGTATTCACGCTTCTCATCCAGCGGCAGCGGAACAAACTGCACCAGGTCCTCAAGCGGCATATGGCCGTTTGCCGTCCAGGTGCCGTCGGCATTCTTCTGGATATCGTGACGCGCATCGATTTCATCCACTTCGTTAGGCAGATTGCCGGCGATCGTTTCCATCACGTCGCTCAGCGTCACTAAACCTTCAACGGACCCAAACTCATCCACCACAAAGGCAAAGTGAGTGCGCGCGTTGCGGAACTGCTCAAGGGCGGACAGTAACGGCAGCGCCTCCGGGAACACCAGCGGCTGGCGGACCAGCACACGCAGGTTGAGCGGCTCGCCGTGCAGTTGCTGTTGCAGCAGGTCGATGATGTGTACCACGCCGAGCAGCTCTTCTTCCTCGTCGCCCCCGGTCACCACCACGCGGGTGTGCTGGTTTTTATCCAGCAGGGCGCGGATCTGCTCTTCCGGGGCCGTCAGGTCGACATGTTCGATGTCATGACGGGAGGTCATGATGCTGCTGACCGAGCGCTGGTTAAGGTTCAGCACGCGCTCAATCATGCGCCGTTCCTGCGGGTTAAAGATCTGCCCGTCGCTGTGGTCGGCAAGCAGCGCGGCGGACTCGGCGTCCAGTTCTGCATCCTCTTTTCGTCCGCTGAGCAGGCGCATCACCGTATCGGCGGTGCGCTGACGCAGGGTCTGATTAGCGGAGAGAAAGCGGCGACGGTTGAAAATCGCCAGCTGGTTAAGGGATTCGATCATCACCGAGAACCCAATTGCGGCGTACAGATACCCCTTCGGAATATGGAAGCCAAAGCCGTCGGCCACCAGGCTAAAGCCGATCATCAGCAGGAAGCTCAGGCAGAGAATAACGATGGTCGGGTGGCTGTTCACAAAGCGGGTCAGCGCCTTGCTTGCCATGATCATCAGCGTAATAGCAATGATTACGGCGGCCATCATCACCGCGAGGTGGTCTACCATGCCGACGGCGGTAATGACCGAGTCCAGCGAGAAGACGGCATCCAGCACCACGATTTGCGCCACCACCGGCCAGAATTTTGCCCCGCGACGCTGGGTCGGGTTGTCATGGTCTTTCCCTTCAAGCCGCTCGTTAAGCTCGACGGTGGCTTTGAACAGCAGGAACAGCCCGCCGAATAGCATGATCAGATCGCGGGCGCTGAAGCTCAGGCCGTAAACCGTAAACAGCGGCGTGGTGAGAGTGACCAGCCAGGAGATGGAGGCCAGCAGCAGCAAACGCATCACCATCGCCAGCACCAGCCCCGTGACGCGCGCACGGTCGCGCTGCGAAGGCGGTAATTTTTCGGCAAGGATGGCGATAAAGACCAGATTATCAATACCGAGCACTAATTCGATGACGACCAGCGTAACCAGCCCGGCCCAGATTGACGGATCGGCAATCCATTCCATAGTAATAGCAATACCTTCTGTTATATGACTAATGTCACATTGCGATCATGGATAAAGCTGACCAAAAATGCAATGGCAGGCTGAGATTTCTCTTAATCGATAACCAAAAAAATGAACAACATGCGGGAGGGTGTAAATAAGTGTAGTGCGGGGTTTTGATTATCGGAGACGTTATTTAGGATATATCGCACTGAGTGGTTTTATTCGATATTTTGTCAATATAAAGAAATTCCTAAAACCTTAAAAATTTGCTCTTAATATTAATCTTAAAAACTGTTATTCAGACGGTTGTCTCCTTGCCTGCTATTAGGTTAGCTGCAACAATTCTCCCAGCATCAAATGTTAAAACTTCTTGCTGCTATTTTTGTTTCGGTATTCAGGGAATGGAAATGTTTATCCGTCATAGGTTTTTCATGACCGATATATTTTCCCTGAAGCCATGTCCAAGAGGGTGTCTATCCATAACATATTGTTTAGTCAGTGGATTGGTAACTGAAAGCCAAGGGCGGTAGCGTGCCTGAAGGCGTGTAAAACAGCCTCAATTATTCTGTCAATAGCCAATGGATGAATACGGTTTTTTTAGGACAGATGCCAGTTATATTTCAAATTGATTAACTGCATGCTGAATGCCAAAACGACCCGCGCTTATTTAATTTGCACAGGATAATTACTCTGCCAAAGTGATAAATAATCAATGATGAAATCCAAAATGAAATTGATGCCATTATTGGTGTCTGTGACCTTGATGAGTGGTTGCACGGTCTTTCCCGGCAGCAATATGTCCACATCGGGCAAGGATGTGATTAAACAACAGGATGCCGATTTCGATCTCGACAAAATGGTCAATGTTTATCCCCTGACCCCGCGTCTGGTCGAACAATTACGTCCGCGTCCGAATGTTGCCCAGCCGAATATGTCTCTGGACCAGGAAATCGCCAATTATGAGTATCGCGTGGGGCCGGGTGACGTGATTAGCGTTACCGTCTGGGATCACCCTGAACTCACCACCCCGGCGGGCCAGTACCGCAGCTCAAGCGATACCGGGAACTGGGTCCAGTCCGATGGCACCATGTTCTATCCGTACATTGGCAAAGTGCATGTTGTCGGCAAAACGCTTGCCGAGATCCGTAGTGATATTACCAGCCGCTTAGCGCAGTACATTGCTGACCCGCAGGTGGACGTTAATATCGCCGCATTCCGCTCGCAGAAAGCCTACATCTCCGGCCAGGTGAACAAATCCGGCCAGCAGGCCATCACCAACGTGCCGCTCACCGTTCTGGATGCCATCAATGCTGCGGGCGGCTTAACCGATGGTGCCGACTGGCGCAACGTCGTGCTGACCCACGAAGGCAAAGAGCAGCGCATTTCGCTGCAGGCGCTGATGCAAAACGGCGACCTGACCCAGAACCGCCTGCTTTATCCGGGCGATATTCTGTACGTGCCGCGTAACGACGATCTGAAAGTCTTCGTCATGGGTGAAGTGAAGAAACAGAGCACCCTCAAAATGGACTTCAGCGGCATGACCCTGACCGAAGCGCTGGGCAATGCGGAAGGCATCGATCTGACCTCCTCCAACGCCAGCGGCATCTTCGTGATCCGTCCGCTGAAAGGCGAGGGCAGCGCGAAAGGCAAGATTGCCAATATCTACCAGCTGGATATGTCCGATGCGACATCGCTGGTCATGGCCACCGAGTTCCGCCTCCAGCCATACGATGTGGTCTATGTCACCACCGCGCCGGTTGCCCGCTGGAACCGTCTGATCAACCAGTTGCTGCCAACCATCAGTGGCGTTCGCTACATGACGGATACGGCGCGCGACATTCACACCTGGTAATCCGCGATGTTTAACAAAATTTTAGTGGTGTGTGTGGGGAACATTTGCCGTTCCCCCACGGCTGAACGCCTGCTGAAACAGTATCAGCCTGATCTCACGGTGGAGTCCGCAGGGCTGGGTGCGCTGGTCGGTAAAGGGGCCGACGAACGTGCCACCCACGTTGCCCTGGATCATAACCTCTCCCTCGACGGGCATATCGCCCGTCAGGTCACGGGCCGGATGTGCCGCGAGTATGACCTGATCCTCGCGATGGAAAAACGCCATATTCATGCGCTGTGCGACATCGCCCCGGAGATGCGCGGCAAGGTGATGCTGTTTGGTCACTGGGACAATGAACGCGAGATCCCCGATCCGTATCGCAAGAGCCGTGAGGCATTTGAGGCGGTGTACACCTTACTTGACCAGTCTGCCCGTCAGTGGGCGCAGGCACTGAAAGCTCAGCAGGGATAACAATGACAGAAAAAACAAAAACATCTGCCGCCCCGATCTCGGGTAGTGATGAAATTGATATTGGTCGTCTTGTCGGCACCGTGGTTGAAGCGAAGTGGTGGGTGCTCGGCATCACCGCCGTGTTCGCCGTTGGGGCGTTTATCTATACGCTGTTTGCGACGCCAATCTACAGCGCCGACGCGCTGGTTCAGATTGAACAGAATACCGGCAACTCGCTGGTACAGGACATCGGCTCCGCGCTGGCAAATAAGCCACCGGCGTCGGATGCGGAAATTCAGCTGATCCAGTCGCGTCTTGTACTCGGCAAAACGGTGCACGATTTGGGGCTGGATATTTCGGTCACTAAAAACACCTTCCCGGTGTTTGGCGCAGGCTGGGATCGCCTGATGGGCCGCAGCAATGATACGGTAAAAGTCACCGACTTCGTGCTGCCGAAAGGGGCCGGAGATCAAACCTTCACCCTGGAGGTTCTCGGGCCAAACCAGTATCAGCTTACCAGTGACGCCGGTTTTAGCGCGCGCGGTGAAGTCGGGAAGATGCTCTCCAAAGACGGCGTCAGCATGATGGTCAGCGCCATTCACGCGCAGGAAGGCGGTGAGTTCACGGTCACCAAATTCTCCACGCTCGGGATGATTAATAACCTGCAAAACAACCTGACCGTGACCGAAAACGGCAAGGACACCGGCGTTCTGAGCATGACCTTTACCGGTGAAGATAAAGATCAGATCCGCGACATCCTCAACAGCATCACCCGCAACTACCTTGAGCAGAACGTTGAGCGCAAGTCGGCGGAAGCAGCAAAAAGTCTGGCTTTCCTCGCTAAACAGCTGCCGGAAGTGCGTTCGCGCCTGGATGACGCCGAGAACAAGCTGAACGCTTATCGTCAGGATAAAGACTCCGTCGACCTGCCGCTGGAAGCGAAATCGGTGCTGGATTCGATGGTTAACATCGACGCGCAGCTCAACGAGCTGACCTTCAAAGAGGCGGAAATCTCCAAGCTTTATACCAAACGCCACCCGGCCTACCGCACGCTGCTGGAAAAACGCCGCACCCTGGAAGACGAGAAGGCGAAGCTGAATAACCGCGTCACCGCAATGCCAAAAACCCAGCAGGAGATTGTGCGTCTGACCCGCGACGTGGAATCTGGCCAGCAGGTGTACATGCAACTGCTGAATAAACAGCAGGAGCTGAAGATCACCGAAGCCAGTACCGTTGGCGACGTGCGCATCGTTGACCCGGCCATCACGCAGCCTGGCGTGCTGAAGCCGAAGAAGGCGCTGATTATTCTCGGCAGCATTATTCTCGGCCTGATGCTCTCTATCGTGGGCGTGCTGCTGCGCTCCTTGTTCAACCGCGGTATCGAAAGCCCGCAGGTGCTGGAAGAAAATGGCATCAGCGTTTACGCCAGCATCCCGCTCTCTGAGTGGCAGAAATCGCGCGACAGCGTGAAAACCGTCAAGGGCGTGAAGCGTTACAAGCAGAGCCAGCTGCTGGCCGTGGGTAACCCGACCGACCTCGCGATTGAAGCCGTGCGCAGCCTGCGTACCAGCCTTCACTTCGCCATGATGCAGGCTAAAAACAACGTCCTGATGATGACCGGGGTCAGCCCGTCGATTGGTAAAACGTTCGTCTGTGCCAACCTCGCGGCGGTGGTGAGCCAGACCAATAAACGCGTGCTGCTGATCGACTGCGATATGCGTAAGGGCTACACCCACGAGCTGCTGGGGACCAACAACGTCAACGGTCTGTCTGAAATCCTGCTCGGCAAAGGGGAGATCGCCGATAGTGCGAAACCGACCTCGATTCCGAAGTTTGACCTGATCCCACGCGGCCAGGTACCGCCTAACCCGTCTGAACTGCTGATGAGCGAGCGCTTTACCCAGCTTATCGAGTGGGCGAGCAAGCACTACGACCTGGTACTGATCGATACCCCGCCAATCCTCGCCGTGACCGATGCCGCAGTGGTGGGTCGCCATGCGGGGACCACGCTGATGGTGGCGCGCTACGCGGTGAACACGCTCAAGGAAGTGGAAACCAGCCTGAGCCGCTTCGAGCAGAACGGCATTGAGGTGAAAGGGGTGATCCTCAACTCCATCTTCCGCCGCGCGACCGGGTATCAGGATTACGGCTATTACGAGTACGAATATAAGTCTGACAGTAAATAACCAGTTTCCCTCACCCTGACCCTCTCCCTGAGGGAGAGGGAATGTTATCCCCCTCTTCTTTGGGAGAGGGCGGGGGTGAGGGCATCGAATTTATCCGGGGAAGACCATGACCACACAACGCCCTTTGATTTCTATCTATATGCCGACATGGAATCGTCAGCAGCTGGCGATCCGCGCGATTAAATCGGTCCTGCGTCAGGATTACGATAACTGGGAACTGATCATCGTCGATGACTGTTCCTCCTCGTTTGAGCAACTGCAAAAATTTGTTGAAGACCTGAACGACCCGCGCGTGATGTACACGCATAACCCCATCAATTCCGGGGCGTGTGCGGTGCGTAATCAGGCGATTATGCAGGCGAAAGGGCAGTATCTGACCGGGATCGACGATGATGACGAATGGACGCCAAACCGACTGTCGATCTTCCTGTCACACAAAGCGCAACTGGTGACGCACGCGTTCCTGTATGCCAACGACTATGTTTGCCAGGGCGAAGTTTATTCGCAGCCGGCGAGCCTGCCGCTGTACCCGAAATCACCGTACTCCCGTCGCCTGTTTTACAAGCGCAACATTATCGGTAATCAGGTGTTTACCTGGGCACAACGCTTTAAAGCCTGTCTGTTTGATACCGAACTGAAGGCCGCGCAGGACTACGACATTTTCCTGCGGATGGTGGTGGAGTACGGCGAGCCGTGGAAGGTGGAAGAGGCCACGCAGATCCTGCACATCAATCATGGCGAGATGCAAATCACCTCGTCGCCAAAGAAATTCTCGGGCTATTTCCACTTTTACCGCAAGCACAAAGAAAAATTCGACCGTGCCAGCCGTAAGTATCAGCTTTTTACCCTCTACCAGATCCGCAACAAGCGCATGAACTGGCGCACGCTGCTCACGCTGCTTTCCGTACGTAACGGCAAGCGTCTGGCCGATGGACTTCGGGGGAAATAATGTTTCTGGAAGATTGCCGCGCAAACGGCTGGAGCCTGCGCCCGTGCTGCATGGTGCTTGCCTACCGCATCGCGCATTTTTGCTCGGTGTGGCGCAAAAAAAATGTGCTCAACAATCTTTGGGCGGCACCGGTGCTGGTGCTGTACCGCATCATCACTGAATGTTTCTTCGGCTATGAAATTCAGGCTGCGGCCACCATTGGCCGTCGCTTTACCATTCATCATGGCTATGCGGTGGTGATCAATAAGTTCGTGGTGGCAGGGGATGATTTCACCATCCGTCACGCGGTCACTATTGGCAATCGCGGGCCGGAAAGCCTGGCCTGCCCGGTCATCGGCAATAACGTCGAGCTGGGCGCTAACGTGGTGATGATTGGTGATATTACCGTGGGCAATAACGTCACCATTGGTGCCGGTAGCGTGGTGCTGGACAGCATCCCGGACAACGCGCTGGTGGTCGGTGAGAAAGCCCGCGTGAAGGTGATCAAATGAATATTTTGCAATTTAACGTGCGCCTGGCGGAAGGCGGCGCGGCAGGCGTGGCGCTGGATCTGCACCAGCGCGCGCTGGAAAAAGGGCTACAGTCCCGTTTCGTCTACGGTTACGGCAAGGGCGGCAAGAAAAGCGTCAGCCACGATAACTATCCGCACGTTCTGAAGCAGACGCCGCGCCTGACGTCGGTGGCGAACATTGCGCTGTTCCGCCTGTTTAACCGCGATCTGTTTGGCAATCTGAATAATCTCTATCGCACCGTGACCCGTACCTCCGGGCCGGTTGTTCTGCATTTTCACGTCCTGCACAGTTACTGGCTGAACCTGGAAGAGGTGGTAGCGTTTTGCGAAAACGTGCAGGCCCACAAGCCGGACACGCGATTCGTCTGGACGCTGCACGATCACTGGAGCGTGACCGGGCGCTGCGCGTTTACCGACGGCTGCGAAGGCTGGAAAACCGACTGCCAGAAATGCCCGACCCTGAGTAACTATCCGCCGGTTAAAGTGGATCGCGCGCACCAGTTAGTTGAGGGCAAGCGCCAGCTGTTCCGCGCCATGCTTTCGCTCGGCTGCATCTTTATCTCGCCAAGCCAGCACGTCGCGGATGCGTTCAACAGCCTGTACGGGGCAGGGCAGTGCAAGATCGTCAACAACGGGATCGACGTGGCAACGGAAGAGATCCTGGCCGAACTAACGCCGGTTGCCGTAACGGCAGGTCAGCCGAAAATTGCCGTGGTGGCGCACGATCTGCGTTACGACGGCAAAACCAACCAGCAGCTGGTGCGTGACATTATGGCGCTGGGGAACAAGATTGAGCTGCACACCTTCGGCAAGTTCTCCCCGTTTGAGGGGCCGAATGTGATTAACCACGGATTTGAAACCGACAAACGCAAACTGATGAGTGCGCTCAACGGTATGGACGCCCTGGTGTTTAGTTCCCGCGTGGACAACTACCCGCTGATCCTGTGCGAAGCGCTCTCTATCGGCGTGCCGGTGATTGCCACCCACAGCGACGCCGCGCGCGAAGTGCTGGATAAATCGGGCGGAAAGACCTTTGCAGAGAGTGAGGTTCTGCCTCTGGTGCAGTTGCCGAAGGCGGAGATTGCACAGGCCGTTTTTGGCACTGACCTGGAATCGTTCCGCAACCGCAGCCGCAAGGCCTACAGTGGACAACAGATGCTGGAGGAGTATGTCTCGTTCTATCAGAATCTGTAGTTATCTGCTGCTGCCGCTGATCTACCTGCTGGTCAACGTTAAGATTGCCCAGCTGGGAGAGAGCTTCCCGATCACTATCGTCACCTTCTTGCCGGTCCTGCTTTTGCTCTACGTTGAGAAAATCAGCCTCAAGAAACTGATGATTGCGCTGGGGCTGGGGTTTGGCTTAACGGCCTTTAACTACCTGTTTGGTCAGTCACTGGATGCCAGCAAATACGTCACCTCTACGATGCTGTTTGTGTATATCGTCATTATTATTGGCATGGTGTGGAGTATTCGCTTTAAAACTATTTCTCCGCACAATTATAGGAAAATCCTCAGGTTCTTTTATATTGTCGTCGGGCTGGTTGTTATGCTTGCGGCCATGGAGATGGCGCAAATTATTTTGACCGGCGGCAGTAGCCTGATGGAAATAATTTCGAAATATCTCATTTACAGTAACAGCTATGTACTGAACTTTATTAAGTTTGGTGGTAAACGTACCACTGCCCTCTATTTTGAACCCGCGTTTTTTGCTCTGGCATTAATCTCAATTTGGCTCAGCATCAAACAGTTCGGTATCAAAACCCCTAAGACCGATGCTATGATTCTTGCAGGAATCGTTCTGTCCGGATCGTTCTCAGGGGTAATGACATTTATCCTGTTTTACCTGCTGGAGTGGGCGTTTCAGTATCTGAACAAAGAAGCGATTAAGAAAAAGCTGCCGCTGGCGATAATCTCCCTGACGGTATTTCTGGTGGGCGTAATATTTGCGTTTCCGTACATCTCCGAACGTCTTGGTGATTTGGGAACCGAAGGCTCGTCGTCCTATTATCGCATCATTGGTCCGCTGGTGATGGTGGGGTATTCATTAACCCACATTGATGGCGTAGTAAGATTCGGCTCACTTTACGAATATGTTGCATCATTCGGAATCTTTAACGGTGCGGACGTCGGAAAAACAATAGACAATGGCCTGTATCTGTTAATTATTTATTTTTCCTGGTTCGCCGTACTGTTGACGCTGTGGTATCTGTTTAAAGTTTTCAAAATGATGATCAACGCGTTTGGTGATAACCAGAACTTTCGCGTACAGCTTTATCTTTTTACGCCAGTGTCGCTGTTTTTTACGGGGTCAATATTTAGCCCGGAATATGCATTCTTGATTGTCTGTCCGTTTATTTTGCGCAAGGCGCTTAATATTACGCGCGTATGACGAAATGAGGTGATTTATGTTTCTTAGTGTGGTTACCGTCGCCTTTCGCAACTACGAAGGCGTGGTAAAAACCTGGCGCTCGCTGCGCAACCTGGCGCGCGATCCGAGTATCACCTTTGAGTGGATCGTGGTCGACGGCGGCTCGAATGACGGCACGGCGGAGTTTCTGGAAAAACTCAACGGTGAGTTCAACTTACGTTACATCAGCGAGAAAGATAAAGGCATCTACGACGCCATGAACAAGGGGATCGTCATGGCGCAAGGGCGCTATGCCATCTTCCTCAATTCCGGCGATACCTTCCACGATGATGTGGCGCTGTTTGCCCGTCAGCTGGCGCGTCAGAAAGAGGACGCGATGTTTATCGGCGATGCGCTGCTCGATTTCGGTGATGGTAACAGGGTACTGCGTAGCGCAAAACCGGGCTGGTATATCTATCACAGCCTGCCCGCCAGCCATCAGGCCATTTTCTACCCGGTCAGCGGGCTGAAAAAACAGCCTTATGATTTGCAGTATAAAGTGTCATCAGATTATGCCCTGACGGCCAGTTTGTATAAAGCCGGTTATCCGTTCCGTCGAATTAAAGGGCTGGTGTCTGAATTTTCGATGGGGGGCGTGTCAACCTCTAATAATCTGGAACTATGCCAGGACGCGAAAAACGTTCAGCGTAAAATATTACGCGTGCCGGGCTTCTGGGCAGAATTGTCTTATTTCTTCCGTCTTAAAACGACGGGTAAAGCGAAAGCCTTATATAACAAAGCCTGAAATATAAGGAAATGTAATGCAGGAACTTAACGGATTCTCCGTGCCGAAAGGTTTTCGGGGCGGGAACGGTATTAAGGTGCAGTTGTGGTGGGCGGTTCAGGCAACGTTATTTGCCTGGTCTCCGCAAATACTGTACCGCTGGCGAGCATTTTTATTGCGCCTGTTTGGTGCAAAAATCGGAAAAAACGTAGTCATTCGTCCATCGGTAAAAATTACGTACCCCTGGAAATTAACGCTTGGGGATTATGCCTGGGTCGGGGATGACGCGGTGCTATATACCCTTGGCGATATTACGATTGGTGCCAACTCGGTGATTTCACAGAAATGTTATTTGTGCACCGGCAGCCATGATTTTATGAGCCCGCATTTTGATATTACCGCCACGCCTGTTGTGATTGGCGAAAAATGCTGGCTGGCAACGGACGTTTTTGTTGCACCCGGTGTTTCTGTTGGCGACGGCACGGTTATTGGTGCCCGCAGCAGCGTTTTTAATTCGCTACCGGCAAATAAAATTTGCCGTGGCAATCCCGCAGTGGTGATACGCGAACGCGTTGAAACTGAAAAACTTTGATAAGTACAGAGGAATATAAACATGTCTAAAGTCGCTCTCATCACCGGCGTTACCGGACAGGATGGTTCTTACCTGGCAGAATTGCTGCTGGAAAAAGGTTATGAAGTTCACGGTATTAAACGTCGTGCATCGTCTTTCAACACCGAGCGTGTGGACCATATCTATCAGGATCCCCATGCCGCGAACCCGAAATTCCACCTGCACTACGGCGACCTGACCGATACCTCCAACCTGACCCGCATCCTGCAGGAAGTGCAGCCGGATGAAGTGTATAACCTGGGCGCGATGAGCCACGTCGCCGTTTCTTTCGAATCCCCGGAATACACCGCTGACGTTGATGCCATGGGGACCCTGCGTCTGCTGGAAGCGATTCGCTTCCTCGGCCTTGAGAAGAAAACCCGCTTCTATCAGGCGTCCACCTCTGAGCTGTACGGCCTGGTGCAGGAGATCCCGCAGAAAGAGACCACGCCGTTCTACCCTCGCTCACCGTATGCGGTGGCAAAACTGTACGCCTACTGGATCACCGTGAACTACCGTGAATCCTACGGCATGTACGCCTGTAACGGCATTCTGTTCAACCACGAATCTCCGCGCCGCGGCGAGACCTTCGTAACCCGCAAAATCACCCGCGCGATCGCCAACATCGCTCAGGGCCTGGAGTCTTGCCTGCACCTCGGCAACATGGATTCCCTGCGTGACTGGGGCCATGCGAAGGACTACGTGAAAATGCAGTGGATGATGCTGCAGCAGGACAAGCCAGAAGACTTCGTGATTGCGACCGGCGTGCAGTACTCCGTACGTCAGTTCGTGGAAATGGCCGCGGCACAGCTGGGCATCAAACTGCGCTTTGAAGGCACCGGCGTGGAAGAGAAGGGCATTGTGGTCTCCGTGACCGGCCATGACGCACCGGGCGTGAAGCCGGGCGACGTGATTGTCCAGGTTGACCCGCGTTACTTCCGTCCTGCGGAAGTGGAAACCCTGCTCGGCGACCCAACCAAAGCGCACGAAACCCTGGGCTGGAAACCAGAAACCACGCTGCAGGAGATGGTCTCTGAGATGGTGGCTAAAGATCTTGAAGCGGCGAAAAAACACTCTCTGCTGAAGTCCCATGGCTACGAGGTTGCCATCGCGCTGGAGTCCTGAGAATGACCAAACAACGTATTTTTGTCGCCGGTCATCGCGGAATGGTGGGTTCCGCGATTGTCCGACAGCTTGAACAGCGCGGCGACGTCGAGGTGATTGTCCGCACGCGCGACGAGCTGAACCTGCTCGACAGCCGCGCAGTGCAGACGTTCTTTGAGAACGAACGCATTGACCAGGTGTATCTGGCGGCGGCAAAGGTGGGCGGTATCGTCGCCAACAACACCTACCCGGCGGATTTCATTTACGAAAACATGATGATTGAGAGCAACATCATTCACGCGGCGCACCTGCACAACGTGAACAAGCTGTTGTTCCTCGGTTCATCCTGTATTTACCCGAAAATGGCGAAGCAGCCGATCGCCGAGAGCGAACTGCTGCAGGGGACGCTGGAAGCGACCAACGAGCCGTACGCGATTGCCAAAATTGCCGGGATTAAGCTGTGTGAGTCCTACAACCGTCAGTACAACCGCGACTATCGCTCGGTGATGCCGACCAACCTGTACGGGCCGCACGATAACTTCCACCCGAGCAACTCGCACGTGATCCCGGCGCTGCTGCGCCGCTTCCACGAGGCGACCGCCGAGAATGCACCGGATGTGGTGGTGTGGGGGAGCGGCACGCCGATGCGTGAGTTCCTGCACGTGGACGACATGGCTGCGGCCAGCATTCACGTTATGGAGTTGGATCGCGAGGTCTGGCAGGAAAACACCGAGCCAATGCTGTCGCACATCAACGTTGGCACCGGCGTGGACTGCACGATCCGCGAGCTGGCGCAGACCATCGCGCAGGTGGTGGGCTACAGAGGCCGCGTGGTGTTTGACGCCACGAAACCGGACGGTACGCCGCGCAAGCTGCTCGACGTGACCCGCCTGCATCAGCTGGGCTGGTATCACGAGGTGTCACTGGAGCAGGGGCTGGCAAGCACCTACCAGTGGTTCCTTGAAAATCAGCACCGCTTCCGGGGGTAACCATGTTTTTGAGTCAGGAAGATTTTGCCACGATCGTTCGTTCCACACCGCTCATCTCAATGGATTTGATTGTGGAGAACGAACGCGGCGAGTTCTTGCTGGGGAAACGAACCAATCGTCCTGCACAGGGCTTCTGGTTCGTGCCCGGCGGGCGCGTGCAGAAGGATGAGCGGCTTACCGATGCGTTTGAACGTCTCACTCTGGCGGAACTGGGCCTGCAACTGCCGATGGCATCAGGCCAGTTTTACGGGGTCTGGCAGCACTTCTATGACGATAACTTTTCAGGTAGCGACTTCACCACGCACTACATCGTGCTGGGGTTCCGCCTGAAAGTGAGTGAGGCAGACCTGCGTCTGCCTGATTCTCAACATGACGACTACCGCTGGCAAACGCCAGAGGCGCTGCTTGCCAGTGACAATGTGCACGACAACAGTCGTGCCTATTTTCTGGCAGATCGTCAGGCCGGAGTGCCGGGCTTATGAGAATCCTTGTTTACGGAATCAACTACTCGCCGGAGCTGACCGGCATCGGGAAATATACCGGTGAAATGGTGGAGTGGATGGCGAGCCAGGGCCACGAGGTGCGGGTCATTACTGCACCACCGTACTACCCGGAGTGGAAGGTAGGCGAGCGTTACTCGGGCTGGCGCTATCGCCGCGAACAGGGGGCCGCCACCGTCTGGCGCTGCCCGCTGTACGTGCCGAAGCAGCCGTCAACCCTGAAACGCTTGCTCCATCTCGGCAGCTTTGCCCTGAGCAGTTTCTTCCCGCTGATGGCGCAGCGTCGCTGGAAGCCGGATCGCATTATCGGCGTGGTGCCGACGCTGTTTTGCACGCCGGGCATGCGCCTGCTGGGGAAACTCTCCGGCGCACGCACCCTGCTGCACATTCAGGATTATGAAGTCGATGCGATGCTCGGTCTGGGCATGGCCGGTAAAGGCAAGGGTGGCCGTGTTGCCAGACTCGCCAGCGCCTTTGAGCGCAGCGGCCTGCACAACGTGGATTACGTGTCGACCATCTCGCGCTCAATGATGAACAAAGCGCAGGAAAAGGGCGTCGCGCAGGAGAAAGTGATCTTTTTCCCGAACTGGTCCGAAGTGGCGCGCTTTCGTGACGTAACGGAAAGTGATGCCCGGGCGTTACGCACTCAGCTCGGTTTGCCTGATGACCAAAAAATCATTCTTTATTCAGGCAACATCGGTGAAAAGCAGGGGCTGGAAAGCGTTATCGAGGCGGCGCATCAGTTAAGCAAACATTCATGGATGTTTGTGATTGTTGGGCAGGGTGGCGGTAAAGCGCGTCTGGAAAAGATGGCGAGCGAACGCGGCCTGACCAATGTGAAATTTTTCCCGCTTCAGTCTTACGAGGCCTTGCCTGCGTTGCTGAAGATGGGCGACTGCCATCTGGTGGTGCAAAAGCGCGGCGCGGCAGATGCGGTATTGCCGTCGAAGCTCACCAACATTCTGGCGGTCGGCGGCAACGCGGTCATCACCGCCGAGCCGGAGACCGAGTTAG
The DNA here is from genome assembly GCF_019047785.1 of Enterobacter cancerogenus. Taxonomy (NCBI): domain Bacteria; kingdom Pseudomonadati; phylum Pseudomonadota; class Gammaproteobacteria; order Enterobacterales; family Enterobacteriaceae; genus Enterobacter; species Enterobacter cancerogenus. Next base: position 4,450,682 of record NZ_CP077290.1, read on the forward strand.
GCCAGCTGTGCGAGAACTATCCAGGGATCGCCGTTTGCGTCGAGCCGGAGTCGGTGTCCGCACTGGTCGCTGGCATTGAGCACGCGCTTGCCATGCCAAAAGTCAACACGGTGGCACGTGAATATGCCGAACGCACGCTCGAAAAAGAGAACGTGCTGAGCCAATTTATTGCAGATATACGGGGATAAATCATGAGTCAAAGCAAACTGTTTCCGGTCGTGATGGCTGGTGGCTCTGGTAGCCGGTTGTGGCCGCTGTCCCGCGTGCTCTATCCAAAACAGTTCCTCTGCCTGAAAGGGGAGCTCACCATGCTGCAAACGACGGTCAACCGTCTGCAAGGCGTGGAGTGTGAAAGCCCGGTGGTGATCTGCAACGAGCAGCACCGCTTTATCGTTGCCGAGCAGCTGCGCCAGCTGAACAAACTCACAGAAAATATCATTCTGGAGCCTGCCGGACGTAATACCGCACCCGCTATCGCCCTGGCGGCGCTGGCGGCGAAACGCAGCAGCCCGGAATGTGACCCGCTGATGCTGGTCCTGGCCGCTGATCACGTCATTCAGCAGGAAGAGACGTTCCGCGACGCGGTACGGGCCGCCATTCCTTACGCCGAGAGTGGCAAGCTGGTGACCTTTGGCATCGTTCCGGATCTGCCGGAAACCGGTTATGGCTATATCCGCCGCGGCACGGTCACGGCTGGCGAAGGTGACAGCGTGGCGTTCGATGTGGCGCAGTTCGTTGAAAAACCCAATCTTGAAACCGCGCAGGCCTACGTGGCCAGCGGGGAATATTACTGGAACAGCGGCATGTTCCTGTTCCGCGCCGGGCGTTATCTGGAAGAGCTGGAAAAGTATCGCCCGGATATCTTACGCGCCTGCGAAAAAGCCATGGCCGTGGTTGACCCGGATCTTGATTTCATCCGTGTCGATGAAGCCTCTTTCCTCGCCTGTCCGGAAGAATCCATCGACTACGCGGTGATGGAACGCACGGCGGATGCCGTAGTCGTGCCAATGGATGCCGGCTGGAGCGACGTCGGCTCCTGGTCCTCTCTGTGGGAGATCAGCGCCCATACGCCGGAGGGAAACGTTCATCACGGTGACGTGATCAGTCACAAAACCGAAAACAGCTACGTTTACGCCGAGTCCGGCCTGGTCACCACGGTGGGGGTAAAGGATCTGGTGGTCGTTCAGACCAAAGACGCGGTGCTGATCGCTGACCGTAACGCGGTGCAGGACGTGAAGAAAGTCGTCGAGCAGATTAAGGCCGACGGTCGTCATGAGCATCATATCCACCGTGAAGTGTACCGTCCGTGGGGTAAATATGACTCCATCGACGCGGGCGATCGCTATCAGGTGAAGCGTATTACCGTAAAGCCGGGCGAAGGGCTGTCGGTACAGATGCACCACCACCGCGCCGAGCACTGGGTGGTGGTGGCGGGGACCGCCAAAGTCACCATCGACGGTGAAATCAAGCTGCTGGGTGAGAACGAGTCTATTTACATCCCCCTGGGGGCGACCCACTGCCTGGAAAACCCGGGGAAAATTCCGCTCGACTTAATTGAAGTGCGCTCCGGTTCCTATCTGGAAGAGGACGACATCGTGCGCTTCCAGGACCGTTACGGACGGGTATAGCGCCTTAGCACCTCGCCCGGTGGCACTACGCTAACCGGGCCTACGAATGAAAAAAATAAATTTGGCCATTACGTGGTCAGGGCCAACTGTTGCCTGAAAAAGGGGTCATCATGGAAAAATTAACCTGTTTTAAAGCCTACGATATTCGCGGCAAGCTGGGCGAAGAGCTGAATGAAGACATTGCGTGGCGCATTGGCCGTGCATATGGCGAATATTTAAAGCCCCAAACAATCGTGCTGGGCGGCGACGTGCGCCTGACCAGCGAATCCCTCAAGCTGGCGCTGGCGAAAGGGCTGCAGGACGCGGGCGTAGACGTGCTGGATATCGGCCTTTCCGGCACCGAAGAGATCTATTTCGCCACTTTCCACCTGGGCGTGGACGGCGGTATCGAAGTGACCGCCAGCCATAACCCGATGGACTACAACGGGATGAAGCTGGTGCGCAAGGGTGCGCGTCCGATCAGCGGTGATACCGGCCTGCGCGACGTGCAGCGCCTGGCGGAAGCGAACGACTTCCCGCCGGTGGATGAAGCGAAACGCGGCAGCTATCAGCAGATCACCCTGCAAAAAGAGTACATCGACCACCTGCTGGGCTACATCAACGTGGCGAACCTCAAGCCGCTGAAGCTGGTGATCAACTCCGGTAACGGCGCGGCGGGCCCGGTTATTGATGCGCTGGAAGCGCGCTTTAAGGCGCTGAACGTGCCGGTGACCTTCATCAAGGTGCATAACACCCCGGACGGTACCTTCCCGAACGGTATTCCGAACCCGCTGCTGCCCGAGTGCCGGGACGACACCCGCAACGCGGTGATTGAGCACGGCGCGGATATGGGCATTGCCTTTGACGGCGATTTTGACCGCTGCTTCCTGTTCGATGAAAAGGGCCAGTTTATCGAAGGCTATTACATTGTCGGCCTGCTGGCGGAAGCCTTCCTTGAGAAGAACCCGGGGGCCAGGATCATTCACGATCCGCGTCTCTCCTGGAACACCGTCGACGTGGTAAGCGCGGCGGGCGGCGAGCCGGTGATGTCTAAAACCGGTCATGCGTTCATTAAGGAGCGCATGCGCGAAGAGGACGCCATCTACGGCGGCGAAATGAGCGCACATCACTATTTCCGCGATTTTGCCTACTGCGACAGCGGGATGATCCCGTGGCTGCTGGTAACCGAGCTGCTGTGCCTGAAAGGGCAAACGCTGGGCGAACTGGTGCGTGACCGCATGGCCGCCTTCCCGGCAAGCGGGGAAATCAACAGCACGCTGGCGCAGCCTGCCGAGGCCATTGCCCGCGTGGAGCATCACTTCGCGATCCATGCCCTTGAAATCGACCGCACCGACGGGATCAGCATGTCGTTCCCGCAGTGGCGTTTCAACCTGCGCTCCTCCAACACCGAACCGGTGGTGCGCCTGAACGTGGAATCACGGGCCGATACGGCGCTGATGGAAGCGCGAACGAAGGACATTCTGGCGCTGTTGAATCAGTAATCATTGCCCCTCACCCCAGCCCTCTCCCTAAGGGAGAGGGTGTTCAAATTCCCTCTCCCTTAGGGAGAGGGTTAGGGTGAGGGGGAAGGTTGTGAACTAAAGGAACAACGATGACGAATCTAAAAAAGCGCGACCGAGCGAGAACGAATGCATCGTTAATCTCTATGGTGCAGCGATTTTCTGATATCACCATCATGGTCGGCGGATTGTGGGTGGTGTGTCAGATCAGCGGGCAGTCGTTCTTATATATGCATCTGCTGATGGCCCTGATCGCGCTGGTGGTGTTCCAGATGATCGGCGGAATGACCGATTTTTATCGTTCGTGGCGCGGCGTGAAAATAACCACCGAGCTGATGCTTCTTCTGCAAAACTGGACCCTGAGCCTGATCTTCAGCGCCGGGCTGGTGGCTTTCAGCCAGGATTTCGATAACCGTCTGGTAACCTATCTGGCCTGGTATCTGCTGACCAGCGTAGGCATGGTGGTGTGCCGATCCTTGATCCGCTTTGGCGCAGGCTGGCTGCGTAACCGGGGCTATAACACCCGCTATGTGGCCGTTGCCGGTGATTTGCCGGTAGGTCAGGTGCTGCTTAACTCCTTCCGCAAAGAGCCGTGGTTAGGCTTCGACGTGGTCGGGATCTATCACGATGCCAAGCCGGGCGGTGTGTCGTCTGACTGGGCGGGAAACTACGAACAGCTGGTCGAGGACGCAAAAGCCGGCAAGATCCACAACGTCTACATCGCCATGCAGATGAAAGATGAATCCTGCATCAAAACGCTGGTGCGTGACCTGGCGGACACCACCTGTTCGGTAATCCTCATTCCGGACGTCTTTACCTTTAACATTCTCCACTCCCGTATTGAAGAAGTGAACGGCGTTCCGGTGGTTCCGCTGTACGACACGCCGCTGTCCGGTATTAACCGCGTGCTGAAACGCCTCGAAGATATCGTGCTCTCGTCGCTGATTTTGCTGCTGATTTCCCCGGTGCTGTGCTGTATTGCGCTGGCCGTAAAGATCAGCTCGCCCGGCCCGGTTATCTTCCGCCAGACCCGCTACGGCATGGACGGTAAGCCGATTATGGTGTGGAAATTCCGCTCCATGAAGGTGATGGAAAACGACAGCGTGGTAACGCAGGCGACGCAAAACGATCCGCGCGTGACCCGCGTTGGCAACTTCCTGCGCCGGACCTCGCTGGACGAACTGCCGCAGTTTATCAACGTCTTTACCGGCGGCATGTCGATTGTGGGGCCTCGTCCGCACGCCGTCGCCCATAACGAGCAGTACCGTACCCTGATCGAAGGCTACATGCTGCGCCACAAAGTGAAGCCAGGCATTACCGGCTGGGCGCAAATCAACGGCTGGCGCGGCGAGACCGACACGCTGGAAAAAATGGAAAAACGCATTGAGTTCGATCTGGAGTACATCCGCGAGTGGAGCGTCTGGTTCGATATCAAGATTGTCTTTCTGACTATCTTCAAAGGTTTCGTGAACAAAGCGGCGTACTAAGATGAGCTTACGAGAAAAAACCATCAGTGGCGCCAAGTGGTCAGCAATGGCGACCATCGTCATCATTGGCCTTGGGCTGGTGCAGATGACGGTGCTGGCGCGTATTATCGATAATCACCAGTTCGGTCTTCTGACCGTGTCGCTGGTGATTATCGCCCTCGCCGATACGCTGTCTGACTTTGGTATTGCCAACTCGATTATCCAGCGCAAGGAGATTAGCCATCTGGAGCTGACCACGCTCTACTGGCTGAACGTTGGGCTTGGGATCGTCGTGTTTGTGCTGGTATTCCTGCTGAGCGACACCATCGCCCGCGTGCTGCATAACCCGGACCTGGCACCGCTGATGCGCACGCTCTCCTTTGCGTTTGTGCTGATCCCCCACGGGCAGCAGTTTCGCGCGCTGATGCAAAAGGAGCTGGAGTTCAACAAAATCGGCATGATCGAAACCAGCGCCGTGCTGGCGGGCTTCACCTTTACCGTGGTCAGCGCCCATTTCTGGCCGCTGGCGATGACCGCTATTCTGGGCTATCTGGTCAATTCTGCCGTGCGTACGCTGCTGTTTGGCTACTTTGGCCGCAAAATTTATCGCCCGGGGCTGCACTTCTCGCTGGCGTCGGTCTCCTCTAACCTGCGCTTTGGTGCATGGCTGACCGCCGACAGTATCATTAACTACGTCAATACCAATCTCTCCACGCTGGTGCTGGCGCGTATTCTCGGTGCGAGCGTCGCAGGGGGATACAACCTGGCGTACAACGTCGCGGTTGTTCCGCCGATGAAGCTGAACCCGATTATCACCCGCGTGCTGTTCCCGGCGTTCGCCAAAATCCAGGACGACACGGAGAAGCTGCGCGTCAACTTCTACAAGCTGCTCTCCGTGGTCGGCATTATCAACTTCCCGGTGCTGCTGGGTCTGATGGTGGTCTCCAGCAACTTCGTCCCGCTGGTGTTTGGCGAGAAGTGGGTCAGCATTGTGCCGATCCTGCAGCTGCTTTGCGTGGTCGGGCTGTTGCGCTCGGTGGGGAACCCGATTGGTTCGCTGCTGATGGCGAAAGCCCGCGTTGATATCAGCTTCAAATTCAACGTCTTCAAAACCTTTCTGTTTATTCCGGCGATCGTTGTCGGCGGCCACATGGCCGGCGCCCTCGGCGTGACGCTCGGCTTCCTGCTGGTGCAAATCATCAATACCGTGCTGAGCTACTTCGTGATGATTAAGCCGGTGCTCGGCTCCAGTTACCGTCAGTACATCCTGAGCCTGTGGCTGCCGTTTTACCTCTCATTGCCGACCCTTGTCGTGAGCTACGGGCTGGGCGTGGTGCTCAACGGGCAGCTGCCGCTCGCCGCGCTGCTGGCCGTGCAGGTGGCGGCGGGCGCGCTGGCGTTCGGGGTGATGATTGTGCTGTCGCGTAATGCGCTGGTGGTTGAGATGAAACGTCAGTTTTGCCGTAACGAAAAAATGAAAACGCTGCTTCGCGCAGGCTAATTTTAAGAGGCCATTATGAAATTACTTATTCTTGGCAACCATACCTGCGGCAACCGTGGCGACAGCGCCATTCTGCGCGGTTTACTGGATGCGATTAACACCCTTGAGCCTGAGACGGAAGTCGACGTGATGAGCCGTTACCCGGTCAGCTCCTCCTGGCTTTTAAACCGCCCGGTGATGGGCGATCCGCTGTACAGCCAGATGAAACAACATAATAACGCCGCGGGCGTGATGGGCCGCGTGAAGAAAGTGCTGCGCCGTCGCTATCAGCATCAGGTGTTGCTCTCCCGCGTGACCGATACCGGCAAGCTGCGCAATATTGCCATCGCGCAGGGCTTTACCGATTTTGTCCGTCTGCTGTCGGGCTATGACGCCATTATCCAGGTGGGCGGATCGTTCTTTGTCGACTTGTACGGTGTGCCGCAGTTCGAACACGCGCTCTGCACCTTTATGGCGAAAAAGCCGCTGTTCATGATCGGCCACAGCGTGGGGCCCTTCCAGGATCCGCAGTTCAACCAGCTGGCGAACTACGTGTTTGGCCACTGCGACGCGCTGATCCTGCGTGAATCGGTGAGCCTCGATATGATGAAGCGCAGCGAAATTGATACCACAAAAGTCGAACACGGCGTGGATACCGCCTGGCTGGTGGACCATCAGGACGCCACTTTCCAGGCAAGCTATGCCGTGCAGCACTGGCTGGATGTGACCGCGAAACAGAAAACCGTTGCCATTACCCTGCGCGAGCTGGCGCCGTTTGATAAACGTCTTGGCACCACCCAGGCGGCGTATGAGAAAGCCTTCGCCGAGGTGGTTAACCGGGTGCTCGACAGCGGGTATCAGGTGCTGGCGCTCTCAACCTGTACCGGTATCGACAGCTATAACAAAGACGACCGCATGGTGGCCCTGAACCTGCGTGGGCTGGTCAATGACCCTTCGCGTTACCATGTGGTGATGGATGAACTGAACGACCTGGAGATGGGCAAGATCCTCTCCGCCTGTGACCTGACCGTGGGCACCCGTCTGCACTCGGCGATTATCTCCATGAACTTCGGTACGCCCGCTATCGCGATTAACTACGAGCACAAATCTGCCGGCATTATGCAGCAGCTCGGCATGCCCGAAATGGCGGTCGATATTCGTCATCTGCTGGACGGCTCCCTCGGGGCCATGGTCGGCGACACGCTGGGACAGTTGCCTGCTATCAATGAACGGCTGGCTGCGGCGGTGAAAGCCGAGCGCGAGAAAGGGATTGGGATGGTGAAATCGGTTCTCGATCGCGTCGGGGAGGGGAAATGAAGGTTGGTTTCTTCTTACTGAAATTTCCTTTGTCGTCTGAAACCTTTGTGCTGAACCAGATCACCGCGTTTATCGATATGGGATATGACGTGGAGATTGTCGCCCTGCAAAAGGGCGACACGCAAAACACCCATGCGGCGTATACCCAGTATGGGCTGGAGGCGAAAACCCGCTGGCTGCAGGATGAACCGAGCGGGCGAATGAATAAGCTGCGCTACCGTGCAGGCCAGACGCTGCGGGGGCTCCACCGCGCGTCAACGTGGCGGGCGCTGAACGTGTCACGCTACGGGGCCGAATCCCGCAATTTGATCCTCTCGGCTATTTGCGGGCAAACGGCGCAGCCGTATCGTGCCGATGTGTTTATCGCCCACTTCGGCCCGGCGGGCGTGACCGCCGCGAAGCTGCGTGAGCTTGGCGTGATTGAGGGAAAGATCGCCACCATCTTCCACGGAATCGACATCTCGAGTCGCGAGGTGCTCAATCACTACACGCCTGAATATCAGCAGCTTTTCCGCCGGGGCGACATGATGCTGCCCATCAGCGAGCTGTGGGCCGGACGGCTCAAAACCATGGGCTGCCCGAGCGAAAAAATCACCGTATCACGGATGGGTGTGGACATGGCGCGATTCACCCAGCGTCCGGTAAAAGCGCCGGGTACACCCTTGCAGATTATCTCCGTGGCCCGTCTGACCGAGAAGAAGGGGCTACATGTGGCTATCGAAGCCTGTCGTCAGCTTAAAGCGCGCGGCGTGGACTTCCATTACCGCATCCTGGGGATTGGGCCGTGGGAGCGCCGTTTACGCACCCTAATCGAACAGTATCAGCTGGAAGGTTATGTGGAGATGCCGGGCTTTAAGCCGAGCCACGAGGTGAAGGCCATGCTCGATGAGGCAGACGTGTTCCTGCTGCCTTCGGTGACAGGAGCGGACGGCGACATGGAAGGGATCCCGGTGGCGCTGATGGAGGCGATGGCGGTGGGCATTCCCGTCGTGTCTACGTTGCACAGCGGTATTCCCGAGTTGATTACGTCGGAGCATTCCGGCTGGCTGGTGCCTGAAAACAATGCCTTAGCGCTGGCCGATCGTCTCGCCGCCTTTTGCGATATTGACCCGCAGGATCTGGTGTCGATATTGCGCAATGCGCGCGGAAAAGTGGAAGCCGAATTTAACCAGCAGGCGATCAATCGCCAGTTAGCAAGCCTGCTGCAAACGTTGTAACGCCGAGGTTGTATGCTGAAAAAGATTACCCGACGCCGCTTTGTTTCATCTTTATCGCTTCTGGCCGCTGCGCCGCTGCTCTCGTCCCGACCGGCGCGGGCAGCTGGCGGGTCGACGGTCAGTATCGATCGCTACAATCATAACGACTGGATTGCGGCCTTTAAGCAGGCATTTAGCGAAGCCGACACCGTTGTGGTGCCCGCCGGACTCACCTGCGAGAACATCAATACCGGCATTTTTATTCCGGACGGTAAAACGCTGCTCGTTCGCGGCGCGCTGAAAGGTAACGGACGCGGGCGGTTTGTCCTCCAGGAAGGCTGTAAAGTTATCGGTGAGGGAAAAGGGCGCACCCACAACATCACCCTGGACGTTCGCGGGTCCGACTGCGTGATTAAGGGCCTGGCGATGAGCGGCTTCGGGCCGGTCACGCAGATTTATATTGGCGGAAAGAAACCGCGCGTGATGCGCAATCTGCTGATTGATGGCCTCAGCGTGAGCCAGGCCAATTACGCCATTCTGCGCCAGGGGTTTCATAATCAGGTCGACGGCGCGCGGATCATCAATTGTCAATTCAGCCATTTGCAGGGTGATGCAATCGAGTGGAACGTGGCGATTAACGACCGCAATATCCTGATTTCCGACCACGTGATTGACACGATCAACTGCACCAACGGCAAGACGAACTGGGGTATCGGCATTGGCCTTGCCGGGAGCACCTATGACAATGACTACCCTGAAAAGCAAACGGTGAAGAACTTCGTTGTCGCCAATATTACGGGCAGCAACTGTCGGCAATTAGTCCACGTCGAAAACGGCAAACACTTCATTATCCGTAATGTAAAAGCCACCAATATCACACCGGATTTCAGTAAAAAGGCGGGGATTGATAATGCCACGGTAGCTATTTATGGCTGTGATAATTTCATCATTGATAATATCGATATGGTCAATAGTGCCGGAATGTTAATCGGGTACGGGGTGATCAAGGGGGATTATTTGTCGATCCCGCAGAACTTCAGGCTTAACGATATTCGCCTGGATAATCGCCAGCTTGCGTATAAACTGCGCGGAATACAGATTTCATCGGGCAATGCGACCTCCTTTGTCGCCATCACAAACCTCGACCTCAAGCGTGCTACACTTGAACTGCACAACAAGCCTCAGCATCTCTTCCTGCGCAATATCAACGTCATGCAGGAGGCGGCCACAGGCCCGGCGCTGAAGATGAATTTTGACCTGCGCAAAGATGTGCGCGGGAAATTCATGGCCAAAAATGAGACCTTGCTCTCGCTGGCAAACATCAAGGCCGTGAATGAAAAAGGGCAGAGCTCGGTGGATATTGATCGGGTCGACCAACAAACGGTGAATACAGAACGGCTGAATTTTGCGCTGCCTCACAGATAAGCACATTTGGCATTTTTACGACTATTCCTGGTAGATAAGCGTTTACTATTCAGATTACAACTACTGTAATTTGTGGTGCGGTGGCGTAACATTCTATGAGATTTACGGCAAATCATACTGGCGAAAACAGGTTTAAAAGCTATAATTCGTCAACCATTTTAAGGTGGAAGGTATAATGATTAATTTGAAAGCAGTCATTCCGGTAGCGGGTCTGGGCATGCATATGCTGCCAGCCACAAAGGCAATTCCAAAAGAGATGCTGCCGATTGTCGACAAGCCGATGATTCAGTACATCGTCGACGAGATTGTGGCTGCAGGGATCAAAGAAATCGTCCTGGTCACGCATTCCTCCAAGAATGCCGTTGAAAACCACTTCGACACCTCCTACGAACTCGAGGCGTTGCTTGAGCAGCGCGTCAAACGCCAGCTGCTGGCCGAAGTGCAGTCTATCTGTCCTCCTGGCGTAACCATCATGAACGTGCGTCAGGCACAGCCGCTGGGTCTGGGCCACTCAATTCTGTGCGCACGCCCGGTGGTGGGTGATAATCCATTTATCGTTGTGCTGCCCGATATCATCATTGACAATGCCTCTGCCGATCCGCTGCGTTACAATCTGGCGGCGATGGTCGCGCGCTTCAATGAAACGGGTCGCAGCCAGGTTCTGGCGAAACGCATGAAAGGCGATCTGTCCGAGTACTCTGTTATCCAGACAAAAGAAGCGCTGGAGACGGAAGGGCAGGTGAGCCGCATCGTCGAGTTCATTGAGAAGCCGGATCAGCCGCAGACGCTGGATTCCGACCTGATGGCAGTAGGCCGCTATGTGCTGAATGCAGATATCTGGTCCGAGCTGGAAAAAACCGAGCCGGGTGCCTGGGACCGTATCCAGCTGACCGATGCGATTGCTGAGCTGGCGAAGAAGCAGTCAGTTGATGCCATGCTGATGACGGGCGACAGCTATGACTGCGGTAAGAAAATGGGGTATATGCAGGCGTTTGTGGAGTATGGCCTGCGTAACCTGAAGGAAGGTCAGAAGTTACGTGAGCGCATAATAAATCTACTAAATGCACATGACTAACAGACAGTCTTGATGCTTTAATAAAACAGGAGACTACCCTGAAATTTCAGCGTGGTCTTTTGTCATATATAAAGCTTGCAAATATTCATCACATTCCTTACATAAGTGCAGTAAAAATCTATTTCTTCTCGAAAGCAGCGTATAAACGAGTGCAAGGCGAGAATTTCATTATCGAATGTCGCTTCTGGTAGCGTAGGCCAGGGGCGGTAGCATGCTTATTTTACACACATCAGTATTGAGCAAAGCAGGAGAAGCAGGATGTTACTTCCAGTGGTTATCGCAGGAGGAACAGGAAGCCGATTATGGCCGATGTCGCGAGAATTGCAGCCTAAGCAATTTCTTTCTTTTCATCAGAATGGATCGATGCTTCAAAATACCATCGCGCGCCTGGATGGATTGGAAGTGGCTAATCCAATTGTAATTTGCAACGAAGATCATCGTTTTCTGGTGGCTGAGCAGTTACGGCAAATGCATAAACTAGCCGGAAATATCATTCTTGAACCTGTTGGGCGAAATACTGCACCAGCAATCACGCTGGCTGCGCTACATGCGCAGAAAACAGGCGAAGACCCTGTCTTGCTCATACTTGCAGCCGATCATTTGATTGCTGATACAACTACATTCCACACGACGATAGCTAATGCCATTCCTTTCGCAAAGATGGGTAAACTCGTCACGTTCGGTATTGTCCCTACGCAGCCTGAAACAGGTTACGGCTATATTCAGCGCGGTGAAGAGCAGCACGTTGGCCACTCCGCAGCCTGGAAAATCAAACGATTTGTTGAAAAGCCTAATCAAGGTACCGCCATCTCCTACCTGGAGAGCAATGAATATCTGTGGAACAGCGGTATGTTCATGTTTAGGGCGTCATCATATCTCAATGAAGTGGCTAAATTTTGCCCTTTAATACTTGATGCATGCAAAAAAGCCATGCAACAACCGCTGAACGATCTCGACTTTATTAAGCTTGATAAAGAAATTTTCTCATCTTGCCCATCCGATTCAATCGACTACGCTGTGATGGAACATACGGATCTGGGAATTGTTTCGGCACTGGATGCGGGCTGGAATGACGTTGGTTCCTGGTCTGCGTTGTGGGAAACATCTCCACATGATGCACAAGGCAATGCGCTAATTGGGGATGTGTTTGCCCATCAAACACGTGATTGTTATATCCGCAGTGAAAGTAAATTAACGGCAGCATTAGGCTTAGATAACCTGATAATTGTGAATACTCAGGATGCATTATTAGTATCTCACAAAGATAATGTTCAGGATGTTAAAATTGTAGTCGAGCACCTTAAAAAGAATTCTCGAAACGAATTCCGCGAACATACGATACGTTATATGCCGTGGGGGCACGTTGAAACTCTTGTTCGTGACGCGCGTTACAAAGTTAATCGAGTGACTATTATTCCTGATGGCGAACTCTCTTTCCAGCTACATCATCATCGTATTGAACATTGGGTGGTTCTCACGGGAACGGCGCAAATTAGAATTGAAGAACAACAAATTTATCTCACTGAAAATGAATCAACTACCATTCCTGTTGGAAAAAAACACCAACTTTCAAATCCAGGGAAAATAAATCTTGAAATTCTGGAAATACAGTTTGGTTCTTATTTAGGTGATGATGACGTTAAAAGGATTTCATGATGAAAAATAATAATAAATTGAATTGCTTTAAAGCTTACGATATTCGCGGTAAATTGGGTGAAGAGCTCAATGAGGAAATCGCATGGCGTATTGGTCGTGCATATGCGCAATGTCTTAAACCGAAGCAGGTTGTTGTAGGCGGTGATGTCCGACTGACAAGCGAATCACTGAAACTAGCTTTGGCTGATGGACTCATGGACGGCGGCTGTGATGTTATTGATATTGGACTTTCTGGGACAGAGGAGATCTATTTCTCCACTTTTCATTTGAATGTTGATGGCGGAATTGAGGTGACTGCAAGCCATAACCCAATAGACTACAATGGAATGAAACTTGTTCGCCAGGGTGCTCAACCTATCAGCGGAGATACGGGATTAAAAGAGATTCAACATCTTGTTGAAATAAATGATTTTTCTCCATGTCAGAAGAAGGGAAGCTATAATAAAATTAATATTCTCAAAGAATATGTTGACCATCTTATGGGCTATATCAATCTCGATCATTTCCGTATCAAACCTATGAAGTTAGTAATCAATTCAGGGAATGGTGCTGCTGGGCATGTGATTGATGAGATTGAGCTGCGTTTCAAAAAGGCTGGTATTCCGGTAGAATTTATTAAAGTCCATAACGACCCTGATGGTTCCTTCCCACACGGCATTCCTAATCCACTCTTACCGGAAGCCCGTAAGGATACTGCGAATGCAGTACTTTCCACTCAAGCGGATATGGGTATTGCTTTTGATGGAGATTTCGATCGCTGCTTTTTATTTGATGAGCAAGCTAATTTTATCGAAGGCTATTATATTGTTGGATTGTTAGCAGAAGCTTTCCTCAAAAAAGAGCCTGGGGCAAAAATTATCCATGATCCGCGGCTGAAATGGAATACTATTGATATCGTTGACACTGCAGGTGGAATCTCGGTGATGTCAAAAACGGGTCATGCATTTATCAAAGAACGTATGCGCAAAGAGAATGCAGTATACGGCGGAGAAATGAGCGCACACCACTATTTCCGTGATTTCGCATATTGTGATAGCGGCATGATTCCATGGTTACTGGTAGCTGAACTCGTATTGACCTCTGGGAGATCTCTTCGTTCATTGGTCGAAGATCGTATCGCTCTATATCCTGTTTCAGGCGAGATTAACCGTAAGGTCTGTAATGCTATAACATTAATTTCCGATATCGAGAATCGCTATGCAAAAGAAGCAATCGATATTGACTACACGGATGGACTGAGCATGTCTTTCCCTGATTGGCGATTTAATATCCGCACCTCTAATACAGAGCCTCTTTTACGACTAAATGTGGAAGCAAATTCTGATCGTGAATTGATGGAGAAAAAAACAGGTGAATTATTAGAGTTAATACAGGGTAATTAAAGAATTGCTTAATCTCGCGGGAATAAAGTAATGTTTGAAATTTTCATAGCAGTAATAGTTCTGATTTTCTATTTTGGTATGCTCTCGCTGCACTTACGCACCAGACTCTTATTAGTGCTAGTGTGTAGTATTCCACAGCTATATTTGATACAAATAGGCGGGGCCGATGTACCTCTGGCGTTTCTTATCCCCGCTTTACTCCTTCCTGAATTTCTCATTAACTTAAGTCGTTTTTTAGCGAAACCGACGATTCTAATTCTTGTCGGGCTTATAGTCATTAGTTCATTTAGCCTTACGTGGTCGGTTGAAAAATCAATAGGTATACGAGATATTGCCTATTTGTGTGAATTTATCGTGATTTCCAATGCTGTTTATATGTTGGCATTGAAAGACCGGGTAGCACTTTATAGAACGATTAATGTTATGCTTTTTATCATTTGTCTTCAGGCTATCACGGTCATGATCTTCAGGTTTAATGAGTCTCTAGAATTAGCTATTATTCTTTCCCCAATGAGTAAATATACAATGGGAATGAATACGCTACAGGGGTTATTAGATGGTGCAAGAAATAACTTCTATGATCCGGTGAAAGCGGGTGGTATATTATTTGTTAATGCCAATGCAGCGGCCTGTTATGCTGGTATTTCTTCTTTCATGGCCTGGGGGATATATAAAACGCAGAAATCAAAAAAAACCCTTTTAATGGCTGTGATATTGTGGGCTACAGTATTCTTTACAGGCTCCAAAGCCGGGGTGCTCTTCGCGGTACTCATACCAGTATTCTTTATCTATCTAAAATTGCAAAGTTCCACTAAAATTATACTAGGATCGGTTGGTGCTTCTTTTGTTGTTATTCTAATCGCAATTAGCGTTATTTTCAGCATGAGTGAACACACTGGTTTTTTAAAGGAATCAACAGATACCGCTGAAACCCGTTATCAAATCTGGAATTATGCATTTAATGCATTTTTGAATAATCCGTTGATGGGGCAAGGATTTGGTGGGTGGGAAATTGATTATAGTAAGCATACCGACTACTTTCTCCCGCCTCATAACACCCTTATATATCTCTGGTCTAAATCCGGCATTATTGCTTCATTCATGGGCTTCGGTTTTATGATGTGTAGTATTACTGTTGCGTGGCGAGCGATTCGGGGTATCTATGAAGAACAGAGAAGCATAGGGATTTCGTTCATGATGGTGCTCTCATGGTTGTTCGCTCATGGATTTGGAGAAAACTTTGGTTTAATTGGGGAGCAGCATCAGATGGTTGTTTTGGCTGTAATGCTTGGGCTTAGTATGGCATTAAACATGGTAGCGAATTTACCAATTAACCATAATAATAAGGTACGACAATGAAAACGGTTGGTATTTTCAGAAACCAGCTCTTTAAAGGTTCAGAGATATTCATCCAACAGCAAGCTGAAGCACTTCAATGCTTTAAAAAGTGCTATATAGGCAGGCGAATTATTGGAAGGAAACCCGATGGTGCGGATACCGCAGTATTGAATGAAAATGGAGATTTTCAAGGAAAAATTGCTGAGATGTTTAATGCCATAACGACATCCGCTCATCCTTATCATTATATTTTGCGAGAACAACCTTTAGATCTCATCCACGCGCATTTTGCTATTGATGGCCTCTACGCGCTGAAACTAGCCCAAAATAAAAATATACCTATCGTGACAACCCTGCATGGATTTGATGTGACCGTTAGTAATAAAGAATTGTTATCATCACGTTCGCCAGCATGGATAAATTATCTCATCCATCAGAAAAAAGTTAAAAATGATAGCAATAAATTTATTTGTGTATCAAATTTCATTGCTCAACAGGCGCTGTCACATGGCTTCCCTGAAAGCAAGATTATTCAACATTACATCGGTATTGATGTTGAAAACTACCAGCCACGGAATCAAGAGGACAATCAAGGCATAATCCTGCATGTCGCGCGGTTAGTTGAAAAAAAAGGAACGAACGTATTAATCAATGCTATTAAGCATGTAAAGGTAAAAAATAGTGACGTTAAGCTCGTAATTATCGGTGACGGCCCATTAAGGGAAGTTCTTAAGACCCAGGTCGCAATGCTTGGGCTTGAAAATAATGTGACATTTGTTGGTGCACTACCTCACAGCGATGTGATGACCTGGATGCGTCAAGCTAGTATGTTGGTTTTACCTAGCGTTACGGCAAAAACAGGTGATGCAGAAGGTTTAGGAATGGTACTTCTTGAAGCGGCAGTGACAGGAGTTCCTGTAATTGGTACGCAGCATGGAGGTATTCCAGAAGCAATAATCGATGAGCGTACAGGATTTTTGGTAGAAGAGAGGAATGATAATCAACTTGCTGAAAGAATTAGCTATTTACTAAACAATCAACTAAAAAGCTCTGAGATGGGGATTGCTGCACGCAGTTTTGTCAGTAAAAAATTTAATCTTATTGAACAAACTATTAAGTTAGAAAAAATTTACCAGGACGTGATTCATGGCTGAAGAAGTAATTATTTTTTCGCGTTCTCTTCCGTTTCATCATCTGGGGGGAATGGAGGTAGTAGCATGGGACTTAGCCGTTCAACTGCGGTCAAAAGGATATGATGTAAAGGTTGTAACAACAGATTTTGATGCAGAAGTTCCCTTCTCAATAACTAATCCCGAAATAATAAAAATTAAAAATGTACCAAAGGCAGTATATTCTAAGGGATGGTGGTACGAGACAACAAAATTAGCAAAGTGCTGGCAAGATAAAGGCAATGTGAAGGCAGTGATAAGCATCAGTGCAGGTGCATTCAGTGTCTTACAGTATAAAAAATTATTCCCAAACGCCAAGTTTATTATGCAAGCGCATGGAACGTCCATTGGAGAAATGGTTTCCAAGCTGAAAACTCGGCAATTCAAAAAAATTCTGTCGAGCTTAAGAAATATTCATGGTTTTTGCTCAGATGCTAAACATTACTCACATTTTGACTGGATTGTCGCTGTTGGTGATGCTGTTAGGCATGACTTAACGACTTTTCCAACATCGCTGATATGTGAGAAGGAAAAAGTTGTTAAGATCGAGAATGGCATTGATGAAAATTTGTTCTCTGACGCAACTTCACAAAGAACCGCATTGCGAGAGGAGTTAAACATAGATTCTGACTCAATGGTATTTCTTTCGGCATCACGTTTACATGAACAGAAAGGCATTGATAATAATATTGAATTATTTTCTCAGATAAAAAAATCTAAACCTTCTGCCAAACTCCTTATTTGTGGAGATGGCCCCTATGAACAACATCTGCGTAAAAAGGTTGCTGACCTTTCCTTAAATCAGGACGTCCTTTTCCTTGGAGCAAAGAGCCGTAACGATCTGGCAAAACTTATGCAATGTGCGGATATATTTTTATTCCTTACCAAAAGAGTAGAGGGTTTACCATTAAATGTCCTTGAAGCAATGAGTGCAGGGTTGCCGCTTATTATATCTAGGCATCTTACTTTTACAGCAGGAGAAAAGATACTCAAGATCAATCCAAATGAATATTCGATAAGCGATCTTCTGGGTTATATCAATACAATAGTTTGTAAAAAAAGAAAATCTTATATCTCAGTTCAAAATACCTTGAGTCACTCAGTGAGTGAATATATTACTCTATTTGAAAGAATGTCTAAATGAAAAGGGCAATTAGCCAACTGTTTGGCGGAAATATGCTTTCGAAAGTTCTGGGGTTGATCAGGGAAGTTTTGATGGCAAAATTTTTTGGTACAGGTGATATCAATGCGGCATACAGAATTGCCCAAACAGGCACTCTAGTACCAATTAATTTTATGACAAGTGATAGTCTCAATTCTGCCTTCATACCGCTATATAAAAAATATCTAACCGAAAACGAATTACGCGCATCTACTTTTAAGTTATGCATGTTTATGTTTTTTGCTTTAGTATCTATATTAATATTCTTAGTTCTGTATTTTTTGTCAGATTACTGGGTCGGTATAATGGCTCCAGGCATTAACGGAACCGCTCGTGAAATGTCAACTGACTTACTGAAAATAATGGCAATCTGTTGCCCTTTTTATCTTTTTTCAGCATTGATGAACTATTTGTCGATGGCGCATGGGGATTATAAACCCATATCAATGCGAGCATCGATTCAAAATGTAGGCATGTTGCTCGGGGTAATTTCAGCATACTATTACAATGATTATTTGCTCTTAGCGTGGGGATTCACAGGAAGTTATATAATTTTTAGCTTGTGGGCTATTATTCGCGCAAGGAAAGGTGCTATCCTCACTTTACCCGCCCATATTGACTTGGTCGAAGTCAAATTAGTAATGAAAAGTTTTTGGGTTACGCTTCGCCCTCTTTTAATTCTACCGCTTATTTTGCAGGGAAATATAACGCTCGAGAGGGCATTAGCATCATTTATTAGTATTGACGTTGTTTCTGGTCTGGACTATGCGCGTTTTATTACCGATACAGTTGTTTTCATTCTTTCAGTGCCTATAGCGTTTGCAGGATTATCAGAATGGTCTTCGCAGACTCCAGAAGTTGTCAGGGATAAAATAAAAATCATTTATAAATGGCTGGCATTACTGGTCATAAATATGTCTTTTTTTATCTTTTACTATGCTAAAGATATAGTTATTCTTCTCTTTATGCGTGGTGCTTTTAACGCGCATTCAGTGACGGTAACCACTGATATTATACAAGGTATGTGCATCGGACTGTGGGCACAAGTAATAGGTTATATTTTTATTAAAGCGCTCAGTGCACATCTTAATAACAAGCAAGTTCTGATGGTCATGTTGATTGCCTTGCTCAGTAATGCCATTGTAAATCTTGTTACTTACAAAGCGTGGGGCGCTTTTGGGTTAGGACTGGGCAATTCAATATATAGCTTGATGATGTTCGTCTTGAGTGCATACTATTTAAAAATCTGGAAGGATCTTCTTCCAGTAATAATGAGAATTTCCATAGGGCTGATTCTGTATGTTGGATTTATGAATGTACTAGGAACTTATATTTTAGAGCCAAATAATGTTATTTTAAGGATAATAATAAACGGTTCGATATTTGTAATATTTAGTATGTTATGGGCAATGCTTTTTCCAGTATACCGAAAAGGTTTAAAAGGAATTCTCATCAAAAAGGGAACGAGATAGCATAAAAATCATGAAAAAAAATCACACTATTAAAGACATCGTCGTCTTATCAACAGCTGATTGGGATAATCCATTCTGGACTAATAAACAGCATGTTACCTTGGAGTTAGCAAACCGTGGACACCGCGTTCTTTACATTGAGTCTCTTGGACTCCGGAGACCGAGTGTAAACAAGAAAGATCTCTCGCGGATATTACGTCGGATATTAAAAGCACTTAAAGCCCCGCGAAAAGTACGGGATAATATCTGGGTATGGTCGCCGATTTCCATTCCCTTCAATAACTATGCTTTTGTCCGTAAACTCAATAAACTTATTCTGAGTAGTGCTTTGAAGTTGTGGTGCTGGCGTTTAAAATTTAAGGACGAAACACTATGGACTTATAATCCGCTCACCACTCGCTTTTTGGCGCTTCATGATTTTGGCTATGTCGTTTATCACTGTGTCGATGAAATCAAAGCTCAGCCAGGTATGCCGGTTGATATTCTCCTGAATGCAGAAGAGGAACTGGTTCGCCAGGCTGATATTACATTCGTAACGTCCCTTACCCTTTTAAAGTCAAGAACTAAATGGAGTAATGAGGTTTATTACTTTTCAAATGTCGCGGACTATAATCACTTCTCTACTGCGCTGGACGAGCATTTATCTATTCCATCTGATCTTGAAAAAATCCCTGAACCACGAATTGGATTTATCGGCGCAATCAGTGGCTATAAGGTCAATTTCATACTTCTGGAAGAAATTGCAAAAGCCCATCCGGAATGGTCAATTGTTCTGATCGGTGATGTTGGCGAGGGTGATCCTAACACTGATGCGACACAGTTAAGTCATTATACAAACATTCATCTTCTCGGTGCACGTTCTTACCAGGAATTACCGGCGTACCTAAAAGGATTTTCCGCTGCATTGCTTCCCAACAATTTAAATGAATATACCGCATCGATGTTCCCGATGAAGTTTTTCGAATATCTGGCAGCGGGTAAACCTGTTGTAAGTGTTGATTTGGCGTCACTTGCTGACTTTAAAGACTTTGTGCGTATCGCCCACACTCCAGTTGAGTTTATTACAGCACTAGAGGAGATTATGTCAGGCAATAGAATTTCATTAGAAAAATGTCTGGAACTGGCACAGCAATACACGTACCAGTCTCGAACTGACAAAATGTTTAAGTTAATTGATGAGAAACGTGATGAAAGTAGCGATCGTTCATGAGTGGTTCAGCTCCTATGCGGGTTCTGAGAAAGTAGTCGAGCAAATACTACGTTGCTATCCTGATGCAGATGTTTTCGCAGTATGCGATTTTTTAAAGCCAAAAGATCGTCACTTCCTTAATAATAAGAAAGTCACCACTACTTTTGTGCAACGTTTGCCTTTTGCGGCAAAAAAATTCCAGTCTTATTTACCTTTAATGCCGCTAGCTATCGAGCAACTTGATATGTCAGCTTATGATGTAGTTATTTCAAGTAGCCATGCAGTCTCAAAAGGGGTAATCACAGGGCCTGACCAGATACATATTTCGTATGTGCACTCCCCTATCCGTTATGCGTGGGATTTTCAACATCAGTATCTACGAGAATCCGGGTTAGACAAAGGGCTAAAAGGGTGGCTTGCTAAATATCTGCTTCATAAAATTCGCATGTGGGACTATCGTACTGCCGCTGGAGTGAATCATTTTGTTGGTAACTCGCAGTTTATCGCGCGCCGAATCAATAAAGTATATGGCAGACAAGCAGAGGTAATCTATCCTCCGGTTAACACGGATAAGTTTGAATTCAGCGACAGTAAAGATGATTTTTATCTGGCCGCATGTCGTATGGTCCCTTATAAACGTGTTGATCTCATCGTAAGTGCTTTCGCAAAAATGCCAGATAAAAAACTGATTGTTATTGGCGATGGCTCCGAGATGGAGAAGATTAAACAATTGGCTACGGAGAACGTGACGCTGTTGGGTTACCAGGACGATGCTGCGATGGTTGATTATATGAAGCGAGCAAAAGCATATGTTTTCGCTGCAGAAGAAGATTTCGGCATCTCTCCTGTTGAAGCACAAGCAAGCGGTACCCCCGTAATTACTTACGGTAAAGGCGGCTGTCTCGAAACGGTGAGACCACTCGGTTCAGAAAAACCTACAGGGCTATTCTTCTTCGAACAGACGGCGGAATCTATATGTGAAGCCGTAAATATCTTCGAAAAAAATTGTGATCAGATTAAATCTGAAGATTGCCGCGAACATGCGTTAACGTTCTCTGAACAGCGCTTCCGTGAAGAAATCAGTCAGTATGTCAATAGCGCCTGGGAGAAATATTGTGAATCACTGATTAATACCCAGGTTGCCAAAGTGCAGAATAGTTTTACACACCCACAAAAATGATGACCAAGGCATGAGTTATACGATTCATGTCAGGGAATGGATAATGAAAATCAGTGTATTTAAAGATCAAAAGAAAGAGTTCTTTTGCCGCGGCGCATTAATCGCTTCGGATTTTATCTGGCTTAATGTTTCTTTGGGAATGTCTTTTTTAACCGTTATGTTCTTTATTGGCGATTTAAATACATTCATGCCAATACGCCAGATTGATGTACGGGTTCTGTCACATCTCATTCTTACCGCTTTATGTGTATTTTGGTTCGGGGTTCGCTTGCGCCATTATACTCAAAAAAAGCCTTTCTGGTCTGAGTTGAAAGAAACGTTACGCACAATTATAATTTTTTCAATTTTCGACCTTGCGTTGGTCGCATTTTCAAAATGGCATTTTTCTCGTTATATTTGGGCATTTTGTTGGCTTTATGCCATTATTATGGTTCCGTTGTCACGAGAGTTAACAAAAACGCTTCTTAATAAATTGGGTTACTGGAAAAAGCGCACAGTAATTTTAGGTTCTGGCCGCAATGCACGCGAAGCTTTTTTTGCACTGCAAAGCCATGAAGTCTCCGGTTTCAAAATAGATGCATTTTGCGACTTTGAAGCAAATGAAGATATGATGGAAGAATGCCCCATAATCAAAGATAAAAAGGAGTTGCTCACGCATTTTAATCCATTTTCAACGCAGTTTGTTGTGGCTTGTGACTTTGATGAAAAAGATAAATTCGAGAATTGGTTACGCTTTTTAGCAAACAATAAGTGCCGTAACGTTATTATAATTCCTTCTTTGCGAGGGTTCCCATTATACGGCACCAGTATGTCCTTCATCTTTAGTCATGAAGTGTTGCTCTTACAAGTACATAATAATTTGTCTAAGGCGACCTCACGCTTTATTAAGCGCACATTCGATATCCTATGTACACTAGGTATTATTGTCGTCTCGTCACCACTATTGGTTTACCTGTGGTATAAAGTATCGCGTGATGGCGGCCCTGCAATTTATGCCCATACAAGGATTGGCCGTCGGGGGGAGACGTTTAAGTGCTATAAGTTTCGTTCTATGGATATAAATTCCAAAGAGATTCTAGAGAAATTGCTTGCTTCTGATCCTGCAGCCAGAGCAGAATGGAACAAAGATTTTAAGCTGAAGAACGATCCTCGCATTACTCCTATCGGTCGCTTTATCCGCAAGACTAGTCTTGATGAGTTACCTCAGCTATTCAACGTACTTAAGGGAGAAATGAGTCTCGTTGGCCCACGTCCAGTTATTCATGAAGAATTAGAGAGATATGCGGACGATGTTGATTATTACTTGATGGTAAAACCGGGAATGACCGGCCTGTGGCAAGTAAGCGGACGCAATGACGTTGATTACACAACGCGCGTTTATTTTGATTCCTGGTATGTTAAAAATTGGTCTTTATGGAATGATATTGTAATTTTATTCAAAACAGTAAGTGTTGTTCTATTTAGAAAAGGGGCTTACTAAATAATTTGTATAAATATCATTTGTAATTTGGAGATTGAATGAGAGCATTTGTTTTTGTTAATGATAATGGTGCGGCCTATAAGCGCTTTAAAAATAATGAAATACCTGCACAATTTGCCTATGGAGTTTCAAAGTTAGAGAAGATGGGCTTCGAAATCAGTGTTGGTCAAGGTAATTTAGTCAAGGACTTAATCACTTTTTTGAAATTCAAGCCGGATTTATTTTTCATGCCATTCGTGAAAAGGAAAACGATGCTTTTTTTCATGCTGTCTAAAATTTTTTTCCTTAATACAAAATTTGCAGGTTGGATGCACTTGGATATTTTTTCGCCTCCTGCGTCTAAGGTGAAAAAAATAATGCATGGTCTTCTGTTACCGTTTTTACAGACATATGTAAGACAAATTGATGCTATCTTTTTTCTTTCGAAAAGAACGCGGGATGAAATTAGTACGTCAAAAAAAATTGCTACAGATAGGTGCCACTTCATTCCATGGGGAGGTGAATCAGATTTTTATGCTCCCTTCCTTGCAATGCATCATTTTAACAACATAATCTCTACAGGGCGTGAAAACAGAGATTTGCCATCCGTAATGGAATCGCTAAAAAACAGCAACGTTGCGGTTGATATTTATACAAGTGATTTATCGTTACCGGATACTTACTTGAACGCTAATGGTCATGTCTTTGTAAATAAAGGTCGATGGGAATATAAGGATTTACTAAAAAAGGTAAGTGCATCAAAATGTATGATTATCCCTATTAAATCTGACAAAATAAATTATTGCGTAGGTTTATCATCGTTGATTGAAGCGATAGCATTGGGTCTTCCTGTTATTGCAACATTTAATCCTTATTGGTATATCGATATAGAAAAAGAAAATGTTGGCATATTCATAAAGGATAATTCTATTGGCGAATGGACTCGAGCGCTTGAATTGTTAGACAGTAACCCAACATTGGTTGCTGAAATGTCCGCAAATGCTCTGGCTTTATTTAAAGAGAAGTGTGACTTTACGTTAACAGAAAATATACTTGCAATGCATATAGATACTCTCTTTGAGAAAGCTTAATTCCCCATGGTTTATTGTGGTTTTTGATAAATCCAATGAGTGCTATAATTTTAAGATAAACTAACATAAAGTGAAAACTATGAAAATTCTTGTTACTGGCGGAGCAGGCTTTATCGGTTCAGCCGTTGTCCGATACATAATAAATAATACACAAGACTCGGTCTGTGTTGTTGATTGTTTAACCTATGCCGGTAATCTGGAGTCTCTGGTTGAGGTAAAGGAAAGTTCAAGATATTCTTTTTCTCTTACCGATATCACTGATGCGAAAGCTATCAATGATGTTTTCAATACCTTTCAACCAGACATCGTGATGCATCTGGCTGCTGAAAGTCATGTCGACCGCTCTATAGACGGGCCAGCAACATTTATTCATACTAACATAATTGGAACCTTCACTTTACTCGAGGCTTCAAGACAATATTATGCATCGCTTGATGAATCAAGAAAGAAAGTATTCCGCTTTCATCATATCTCTACTGATGAAGTTTTTGGTGACCTTCATGATGCTCATGGATTGTTTACAGAAGAAACACCTTATGCACCAAGCAGTCCTTACTCCGCCTCTAAGGCAGGGAGCGATCATTTAGTTCGTGCATGGAATCGTACCTATGGATTGCCGGCCGTCATCACCAATTGCTCAAATAACTATGGACCGTATCATTTCCCGGAAAAATTGATTCCGTTGATTATTCTTAATGCACTGGCAGGCAAATCTCTCCCGGTATATGGAAATGGACAACAAATTCGTGATTGGTTATATGTCGAAGACCATGCCCGCGCTTTATATAAAGTTGCGAGGGAAGGTATGATTGGCGAAACCTATTGTATCGGCGGTCACAACGAGCGTACAAATATCGATGTCGTAAAGTGTATTTGCTCAATTTTAGACAGTATGATCGAGTCAAAGCCAAACGGCATTTCAAGCTTCGCAGATCTAATCACATTTGTTGCAGACCGCCCCGGACACGATCTTCGCTATGCCATTGATGCGAGTAAAATGAAAAATGAACTCGGATGGGAACCGCTTGAAACCTTCGAAAGTGGGATTAAAAAAACCATTAACTGGTACTTGCAGAACGCAAATTGGTGGCAGCGTGTTCTGGATGGTTCTTACGCAGGTGAACGTCTTGGGTTAAATGAATAATCGAGGTATAACATTATGAAAGGAATTGTTTTAGCTGGAGGATCAGGCACACGACTTTACCCGATCACTCAGGGCGTGTCTAAGCAACTGCTACCTATATACGACAAGCCAATGATCTTCTATCCGGTATCAGTTCTTATGCTGGCTGGTATTCAAGATATTCTTATCATTACGACCCCTGAAGATATGCCTGCTTTTCAGCGGTTGCTGAAAGACGGTTCTCAATTTGGTGTGAGTTTCACTTATGCTGTTCAACCTTCACCTGATGGACTCGCTCAGGCTTTTACAATAGGTGAAAAATTTATTGATAATGATTCGTGTGCGCTGGTTTTGGGCGATAACATATTCTTCGGCCAAAGTTTCGGTGCGAAATTAAATTATGCGGCTGCCAGAACCTCGGGAGCAACAGTCTTTGGCTATCAGGTACAGGATCCTGAGCGTTTTGGTGTTGTCGAATTTGACGAGAATTTCAAAGCATTGTCTATTGAAGAAAAACCACTGAAGCCTAAATCTAATTGGGCAGTTACCGGGCTATATTTCTACGACAGTAATGTTGTCGATATGGCAAAAGAAATTAAGCCTTCAGCCCGCGGTGAACTTGAGATCACCACATTGAACCAGATGTATCTGGATCGTGGTGAACTTGAGGTAGAACTGCTTGGCCGTGGTTTCGCCTGGCTCGATACTGGAACACACGATAGCTTGATTGAGGCATCACAGTTTATACATACCATTGAAAAACGGCAGGGTATGAAAGTCGCTTGCCTGGAAGAAATTGCATTTCGTAATAAATGGTTGACTGCTGAAGAAATAGAAAGCCAGGTTGTTCTGCTGCAAAAAACATCCTATGGTCAATATCTGAAAATGTTGATTGGAAACTAAATACGAATGCCAATGAAAATCTTACTTGTAGGAAAAAATGGGCAGGTAGGCTGGGAGCTACAACGCTCTCTTTCAATCTTAGGTGAAGTCACCGCTGTTGATTATTTTGATACCCATTTATGTGGTGACCTTACGAATCTGATTGGCATAGCGCAAACAGTTCAGTCTGTGAAACCTGACATTATTGTTAACGCAGCTGCACATACTGCTGTTGATCGAGCGGAGGAGGAACGCGAGCTATCTGAGATATTAAACCACAAAGGAGCTGCTGTATTAGCAGAGGAATCTGCAAAATTAGGCGCTCTTCTTGTCCACTATTCTACAGATTATGTATTTGATGGTGAAGGTACACACTTTCGGTTAGAAGATGAAATCCCCGCCCCATTGAACGTCTATGGCGAAACCAAACTGGCTGGTGAATTAGCTATAGCACGTCTAAACCCTCGACACTTGATCTTCCGTACAAGCTGGGTTTATGCCACCCGTGGTAATAATTTTGCTAAAACAATGCTTAAGCTGGCCGGTGAAAAAGAGACATTGTCGATTATCAATGACCAGCATGGTGCTCCTACAAGTGCTGAATTATTGGCTGATTGTACTGCAATTGCACTTCGCGAAGAGCAACGTAATAAGGCGGTAGCAGGAACATACCACCTTGTAGCGAGCGGTGAAACAACCTGGTTCGATTACGCTAATTTCGTTTTTGATGTCGCTAAAGCTCAAGGCGTCCCCCTCGCTTTAAAAAATGTTCAAGGGATCCTAACTAGCGAATATAAGACCCCAGCTGTACGGCCATTGAATTCTCGCCTTTCCAATCAGAAGTTTCAAAGGGTGTTTGGCGTCAATATACCTCAATGGAAAGAAGGTGTTGAACGTGTTGTGGTAGAAGTTTTAGGCAAATAAAGAGTGAATAATGAAAGTCATCGATACAGAAATTCCTGATGTCAAAATTATTGAGCCTGTCATTTTTGGTGATGACCGTGGTTTCTTTATGGAAACCTGGCAGCAAAAGAAATTTTGTGAACTGGTAGGCCAACGCAACTTCGTGCAGGATAACCACTCTAAATCCTCGAAAAATATCCTTAGAGGTTTACACTATCAGACTCAGAATCCTCAAGGGAAACTCGTTCGCGTAGTATCAGGCGAAGTCTTTGACGTTGCAGTAGATATGAGAAGGTCATCAGCAACGTTTGGACATTGGACGGGAGTTATGCTTTCAGCAGATAACAAGCGTCAACTTTGGATCCCTGAAGGATTTGCTCATGGATTTTATGTCTTATCTGAAAGCGCTGAATTTGTTTATAAATGTACTGACTATTACAACCCGCAGTCCGAGCATTCATTGTTGTGGAATGATAAATCTGTCGGTATCAAGTGGCCTCTTGTGGATGGCTTAACTCCGTTACTGTCAGCTAAGGACAGGGAAGGGAAGACCTTTATCAATTCCGCATATTTTGACTAATGGTTAGCCTGTTTTCTTATCTGTAACGTGTTAGCGCATCAAAGGCTATACCTAACTCGTGCGCTTGAGTTAACATCATAAATACTTTCAAACTGCATTGCAGTGGTTATCCCCAAGACAGGAGTATGTAATGTCCAAGCAACAGATCGGCGTTGTCGGTATGGCAGTGATGGGGCGCAACCTGGCGCTCAACATCGAAAGCCGTGGTTATACCGTCTCCGTTTTCAACCGCTCCCGTGAAAAGACCGAAGAAGTCATCGCTGAGAACCCTGGTAAAAAACTGGTTCCTTTCTATACGGTTAAAGAGTTCGTTGAGTCCCTGGAAACGCCTCGTCGTATCCTGTTAATGGTGAAAGCGGGCGCGGGTACCGATGCTGCAATCGACTCTCTGAAACCGTATCTGGATAAAGGCGACATCATCATTGATGGCGGCAACACCTTCTTCCAGGACACCATTCGTCGTAACCGTGAATTGTCATCTGAAGGCTTCAACTTCATCGGTACCGGTGTATCAGGCGGTGAAGAGGGTGCCCTGAAAGGCCCATCTATCATGCCTGGCGGTCAGAAAGAAGCGTATGAGCTAGTCGCACCAATCCTGACTAAAATTGCTGCTGTTGCTGAAGATGGTGAGCCATGCGTGACCTATATCGGTGCGGATGGTGCGGGTCACTATGTGAAGATGGTTCACAACGGCATCGAATACGGTGACATGCAGCTGATCGCTGAAGCGTACTCTCTGCTGAAAGGCGGCCTGAATCTCTCTAATGAAGAGCTGGCTGAAACCTTTACCGAGTGGAATAAAGGCGAACTGAACAGCTACCTGATCGACATCACCAAAGATATCTTCACTAAGAAAGATGAAGAAGGTAAATACCTGGTTGATGTGATTCTGGATGAAGCTGCTAACAAAGGTACCGGTAAGTGGACCAGCCAGAGCTCGCTGGATCTGGGCGAGCCGCTGTCCCTGATCACCGAGTCCGTCTTCGCGCGTTATATCTCTTCTTTGAAAGAGCAGCGCATTGCAGCATCTAAAGTGCTGTCTGGCCCGCAGGCGAAACCCGCTGGTGATAAAGCCGAGTTCGTTGAGAAAGTCCGTCGTGCGTTGTATCTCGGTAAAATCGTCTCTTATGCACAGGGCTTCTCGCAGCTGCGCGCCGCTTCTGACGAAAACAATTGGGATCTGAACTACGGCGAAATCGCGAAGATCTTCCGCGCTGGCTGCATCATTCGCGCCCAGTTCCTGCAGAAAATCACCGATGCCTATTCTGAAAATGCGGGGATCGCGAACCTGCTGTTGGCGCCGTACTTCAAGAAAATTGCCGACGAATACCAGCAGGCGCTGCGTGACGTGGTTGCTTATGCCGTGCAGAACGGCATTCCGGTTCCCACCTTCTCTGCCGCTGTAGCCTATTACGATAGCTATCGTGCAGCCGTACTGCCTGCGAACCTGATTCAGGCGCAGCGCGATTATTTCGGCGCGCACACCTATAAGCGCACGGATAAAGAAGGTGTGTTCCACACCGAATGGCTGGATTAATCTGATTTAACCCAGTCTGATGACAAGGCCCGGTGAAACTCATCGGGCCTTTTTTATTGCGCTCAGGCCCATCTAATCTTGCCCTGGCCAGTAAGTGCGCTTCAACGCCGCATAAACCACTGCATTATCTCGACTTCGCAGCCAGGCATTCGCCTTGACAGCCGCTCAACATAAGAGGTAAAAACCTCAACAGTTGTTTATTGCGGTGGTGTGCTTACGCCTCCTGAAACTTAAACTTGAAGAAGTTGAACGAATGAAAATAACTATCTCCGGAACAGGCTATGTAGGCCTATCAAACGGCATTCTGATCGCACAAAACCATGAAGTGGTGGCGTTGGATATCGTTCAGTCCAAAGTGGATATGCTTAATCAAAAGCAATCCCCAATTGTCGATAAAGAAATCCAGGAATACCTTGCCAACAAACCGCTGAATTTCCGTGCAACGACGGACAAAGAAGACGCCTATAGCAACGCAGATTTCGTCATCATCGCCACACCAACGGATTACGACCCTAAAACTAACTACTTCAACACATCAACCGTGGAGGCGGTGATCAAAGATGTTATCGCAATCAACCCAAAAGCGGTGATGATCATCAAATCGACCATTCCGGTAGGCTTCACAAAATCGATTAAAGAAGAGTTGGGTATTGATAATGTCTTCTTCTCGCCAGAGTTTCTGCGCGAGGGCAGGGCGTTATACGATAACCTGCACCCGTCCCGTATTGTGATCGGTGAACGCTCTGAGCGTGCGGAGCGCTTCGCCGCACTGCTGCAGGAAGGCGCAATTAAGAAAGATATTCCGGTACTGTTCACTGACTCCACCGAAGCCGAGGCGATCAAGCTGTTCGCGAATACTTATCTGGCTATGCGCGTAGCATACTTCAACGAGCTGGACAGCTATGCAGAGAGTCTGGGCCTGAACACCCGCCAAATCATCGAAGGCGTGTGCCTCGACCCGCGCATTGGCAACCACTACAACAACCCGTCGTTTGGCTACGGCGGTTACTGCCTGCCAAAAGATACCAAGCAGCTGCTGGCTAACTATCAGGCGGTGCCGAACAACCTGATCTCTGCCATCGTTGATGCCAACCGCACGCGTAAAGACTTCATCTCCGATTCGATCCTTGCGCGTCAGCCGAAGACGGTGGGCGTGTATCGCCTGATTATGAAGAGCGGCTCCGATAACTTCCGCGCGTCTTCCATTCAGGGGATCATGAAGCGTATTAAGGCGAAAGGCGTGCAGGTCATCATCTATGAACCCGCGATGCAGGAAGACGAGTTCTTCCACTCCCGCGTGGTGCGCGATCTGGACGCTTTCAAGAAAGAAGCGGATGTGATTATCTCGAACCGTATGGCGGAAGAGCTAGCAGACGTGGCGGTTAAAGTTTATACCCGCGATCTGTTTGGTAGCGACTAATCTCCCGTCTACCGCATGTAAAAAACCCGGCTCATGCGCCGGGTTTTTTTGTATTAAACCTTATAGAAATTACGGTACCAGTCGACAAAGTTTTTCACTCCGTCTTTAACCGAGGTCTGCGGTTTAAAACCAATCACGTCATATAACGCCTTTGTATCGGCGCTGGTTTCCAGCACGTCACCGGGCTGGATGGGCATCATGTTTTTCTCTGCCACTTTACCTAACGCGTCTTCCAGCGCGGTAATGTAATCCATCAGCTCGACAGGCGAGCTGTTGCCGATGTTATAGACGCGATATGGTGCGGAGCTGGTCGCTGGCGAACCGGTCTCGACGGTCCAGTTCGCATCGGCCTGAGGGATCACATCCTGCAGGCGGATGATCGCTTCAGCGATATCATCGATGTAGGTGAAGTCACGTTTCATCTTGCCGTAGTTGTAAACATCAATCGGCTTACCTTCGATCATCGCTTTGGTGAACTTGAACAGCGCCATGTCCGGACGCCCCCACGGGCCGTACACAGTAAAGAAGCGCAGGCCGGTCGTTGGCAGGTTGTACAAATGAGAATAGGTATGCGACATCAGCTCATTGGCCTTTTTGGTTGCCGCATACAGTGAAACAGGGTGATCCACTGAATCGTCCGTAGAGAAAGGCATCTTACGGTTGAGCCCATAAACGGAGCTGGAAGAGGCGTAAAGCAGGTGTTGAACCTTATTGTGGCGGCAGCCTTCCAGCACGTTGAGATGACCAACCAGGTTAGCATCTGCATAGGCGTGCGGGTTTTCCAGCGAGTAGCGTACGCCAGCTTGAGCGGCCAGGTGGATCACACGGTCAAATTTCTCGTTGGCGAAAAGCGCGGCCATGCCTTCACGGTCGGCTAAATCCAGCTTGTGGAAGGTGAAATTATCGGCGTTGAGCAGATTCAGACGTGCCAGCTTTAGGTTCGGATCATAATAGTCATTCAGATTATCAATGCCGATGACCTGATGGCCTGCGTCTAGTAGTCGCTTGCTGACATGTGAACCGATAAAGCCTGCTACGCCCGTTACCAAAAATTTCATATCTTTCCTCGTTAACGCTTCGTTCTTGTTGATGCCTGAGGCATCAGAATTTGTCTATGATAGCGCGTAACGCATAAGTTACATAACGCATCTTTACGATATAACTCATCGAATTCCTATAGAAAAATCCGCAGTAACAGATAAACTACGTAAACATAATTTTTTTGCCCTTTTATCTGTTAGGGATTGTATGACGCAAAACAACAATAGCCTGGTCACGCGCAGTACGGACCCGGAGCAAATTGATTTACTTGATTTAGTGCTGCAACTTTGGCGCGGAAAGTGGGTAATCGGGGCATTCATCGCTGTTTTTATCGTTTTAGCTGGCGTATATATCACGGTCGCAAAAGAGAAATGGACCTCATCCGCCATCATTGCCCAGCCTGATGCGGCACAAATCGCCACGTACACTAATGCGTTGAATATTCTTTACGGCGGCGCAGCGCCGTCAATGCTCGATATTCAGACTCGCGCGATCGGTCGTTTCAACTCCTCCTTCTCCGCGTTATCTCAGGCGCTTGAAAATCAGGACCAACCTGAAAAATTGACCATCGAGCCTACGGTAAAAGGACAAACGCTGCCTTTGACGGTAAGCTATGAGGCTGAATCTGCGGAAGCCGCACAAAAGCAGCTTGCCCAGTATATTCAGCAGGTTGACGAGCAGACCGCAAAAGAGCTGACCGTCGACCTTAAAGACAACATCAAGCAGCAGATCACCACCCTGAAAGACTCTCTGGAAAACCAGGAGAAGGTTTCTCAGGAGCAGAAAGATCTGCGCATCAAACAGATCTCTGAGGCGCTTAAAAACGCTGAAGCGGCGAAAATTACCACCCCGCAAATTCAGCAAACTCAGGATGTCACTCAGGAAACGATGTTCCTGCTGGGCAGCGAAGCGCTGAAATCTATGATTGATAACGAAGCCTCGCGTCCGCTGGTCTTCTCTGGTGCTTACTACCAGACTAAACAGAACTTGCTGGATATTCAGAACCTCAATGTGAATCCAGACAGCATTCACGTTTATCGCTACGTTATGAAGCCTAACCTGCCCGTCCGTCGCGATAGCCCGAAAAAAGCCATCACCCTGATCCTCGCCGTACTGCTTGGCGGGATTATCGGTTCAGCAGTCGTACTGGGCCGCAACGCGCTGCGAAACTACAAACCAAAAGCCTGATTCACAGGCAAAAAAAAGACCGGGTCTCCCCGGTCTTTTTATTTATGTCTCTTGCGGAGATTCTCTATCACCGCCGTTAAATCCAGCTCTTGATCCTGTAGTAGGACCAGCAGGTGATACATCAAATCAGACGCCTCGTTGGTCAGCTCATCCCGGTCATGCACCGTCGCGGCCAGCGCGGTCTCAACGCCTTCTTCACCAACTTTTTGCGCAATACGCTTGGTTCCGCTGGCGTAAAGCTTCGCCGTGTAGGAACTTTCAGGATCGGCCGTTTTACGCTCGGCGAGCAATTGTTCCAGCTGGTATAAGAACAGCCACTGGTGGCTCGTTTCGCCGAAGCAGCTGCTGGTGCCTTTATGGCAGGTCGGGCCAATCGGGTTTACCAGCACCAGCAGCGTGTCGTTATCGCAGTCCGGCGTGATGCTGACAACATTGAGGAAATGACCGGAGGTTTCCCCTTTGGTCCACAGGCGCTGTTTTGTCCGTGAGAAAAAGGTCACTTTGCCGCTGTCGATGGTTTTCGCCAGCGCGTCCTTGTTCATATAGCCCAGCATCAACACTTCGCCTGATACGGCATGCTGCACAACTACGGGCAGTAAGCCATCCGTTTTTTCCCAGTCCAGCTGTTTCTGTTGTTGTTCTGTTAACATAACCTGATCTCCACGCCCTGAGCTGCCAGGTACGCTTTTAACTCACCAATATTGATAATCTGTTTGTGGAACACGGAGGCAGCCAGCGCGCCGTCGACGTTCGCCACGCGGAAGGCGTCCAGGAAGTGCTCCTGAGTTCCCGCGCCGCCGGAGGCAATCAGCGGGACGTTGCATACCGCACGCACCTTTTTGAGCTGCTCCAGATCGTAGCCGTTACGCACGCCGTCCTGGTTCATCATGTTGAGCACGATCTCGCCCGCGCCACGTCTCTGCACTTCTTCCACCCAGTCCAGCGTTTCCCATTGGGTGATGCGGGTCCGGCTTTCGTCACCTGTGTACTGGTTGACGTGATATTTGCCCGTTGCATCGTCGTACCAGGTGTCGATCCCTACCACAATACACTGTACGCCAAAGCGGTCAGCCAGGCGGGTAATGAGGTCCGGGTCAGCCAGAGCGGGGGAGTTGATTGAAATCTTGTCAGCGCCGAAAGAGAGAATTTTGGCCGCATCGTCTGCGGATTTAATCCCGCCTGCCACGCAGAAGGGAATATCAATCACTTCCGCCACGCGCGCCACCCAGCTTTTGTCGACAACGCGTCCATCGCTGGAGGCGGTGATATCGTAAAAGACCAGTTCGTCTGCGCCTTCTTCGGCGTAGCGTTTTGCCAGCGGCACGATGTCGCCGATGATCTCGTGATTGCGGAACTGCACGCCTTTTACCACCTGGCCGTTACGTACGTCCAGGCAGGGGATTATCCGTTTTGCCAGCATTGAATTGCCTCCGTCACCGTAAACTTACCTTCCAGTAAAGCGCGTCCTACAATCACGCCCTGCACGCCGGTGCCGCGCAGGGCGGCAACGTCACCGATATCACCGATACCGCCAGAAGACTGGAACGCGACCTGCGGATAACGGGCGCAGACCTCTTCATATAACTCGACGTTGGAGCCTGTCAGCGTCCCGTCGCGGGAAATATCCGTACACAACACGTGCTTCAGGCCAACAGGGAGATATGTCTCGACCAGCGCCTCCAGCGTTACGCCGGAGTTTTCCTGCCAGCCGCTGACGGCAACCTGTTTATTGCCTTCTGCATCGATACGCACGTCCAGCGCCAGCACCAGCGCATCCGCGCCAAAGCGGCGGAACCAGCCTTTGACGGTTTCAGGATCTTTCACTGCGGTTGAACCCACCACCACGCGCGCCACGCCTGCGTCCAGCAAGGCCGCAACGTCCTCTTCCGTACGCACGCCGCCGCCAACCTGCACCGGGATAGCCACACCGGCGACCAGTTTCTTGAGCAAGGGTATCTGACGCTTGTCCGGATCTTTTGCGCCGGTCAGATCGACGAGGTGTAAAACTTCAGCCCCCTGGGTCGCATAATCCTGCAGGCGCGGCAGCGGGTCGTTACCGTAGTCGCGCTGCTGGCCGTAATCGCCCTGGTGGAGACGCACAACCGTGCCGTCAATCAAATCTAAAGCGGGAATAATCATCACATCTCCAGGAAGTTTTTCAGCAGCTGCGCGCCTGCAGCGCCGGAGCGCTCCGGATGAAACTGCACGCCAAAGAAGTTATCTTTTTGCACCGCGGCGGTGAAGGCCTCGCCGTAGCTACACTGGGCGATGGTGTACGTATTTACCGGCATGGCATAGCTGTGCACGAAGTAAAAGTACGCGCCGTCGTCGATACCGCGAAACAGCCGATCGCCCGCTTTTGGATAGACGCGGTTCCAGCCCATGTGCGGCAAGGGCAGACCGTGGTCGGTCATCTTAGGCACATCCTCTTCAATAATGCCCAGCAGGTCGACACCGTTCGACTCATCGCTGCGACGCCCGAGAAGCTGCATACCCAGGCAAATCCCCAGTACCGGCTGAGTACAGGCTTTGATCAGGTCCGCGAGTTCACGTTCGTGGATTTGGTCCATCGCCGCCTGCGCGGTCCCCACGCCCGGCAGGAAAAGTTTGTCTGCGCGTAACACCACTTCAGGATCGCGGCTGACCTGCGGCTCGTAGTCGTGGCGCATAATTGCCGATTTCACCGAGTTCAGGTTGGCGCATCCGGTATCCAGAATCACCACGTTCATTACAACACTCCTTTCGACGAGGGCAGTGCATCGCCGTCAACACGAATGGCCTGGCGCAGCGTGCGGCCAAAGGCTTTGAACAGGCTTTCCACGCGATGATGGTCGTTCTTGCCTTTGGTTTTAAGGTGCAGCGTCAGACCCATGGTGTAGGTAAGCGAGCGGAAGAAGTGCTCAACCATCTCAGTGCTCAGATCGCCGACGCGCTGATAGGTAAAGTCTGCTTTATATTCCAGATGCGGACGACCGGAGATATCCATCGCACAACGCGCCAGACATTCGTCCATCGGCAGGACAAAACCAAAGCGATTAATGCCGCGCTTGTCACCCAGCGCCAGCTTCAGCGCTTCGCCCAGCGCCAGGCCGGTATCTTCCACGGTGTGGTGATCGTCGATGTACAGGTCACCTTTGACGGTGATTTCCATGCGAAAGCCGCCATGGGTCGCAATCTGATCCAGCATATGATCGAAGAAACCCACGCCGGTGTGGATCTTGCTGCCGCCTTCGCGATCGAGCCAGACCTTTACGTCAATCTGGGTTTCTTTGGTGTTGCGTTCCACGTGCGAGTAGCGGTCACGTTGGGTTAACTGCTCGCCAATCGTTGCCCAGTTGAGGCTGGCGCGGTCGTAGCGCAGCCCCGTAATACCCATGTTTTCGGCCAGTGTAATGTCGGTGATGCGGTCGCCGATCACATAGCTGTTGGCCTTATCCAGCGCCTCTTCGGCAAGATAACGTTCAACCAGCTTCACTTTAGGCTTACGGCAGTCGCATTCGTCGGCAGGCAGGTGCGGACAGATGAGTACTTCATCAAACGCCACGCCCTGCGAGGTCAGGATCTGCATCATCAGGTTATGCGGGCCATCAAAGTCTGCCTGCGGGAAGCTGGCGGTACCCAGACCGTCCTGGTTCGTGATCATCACCAGCTTAAAGCCCGCTTTTTGCAGCCGGAGCAGAACCGGGATGACGTCGGGTTCAAAAGCCAGCTTGTCGAAACGATCGACCTGAAAATCGGCAGGGGGTTCCGAGA
This sequence comes from Enterobacter cancerogenus, assembly GCF_019047785.1. Lineage (NCBI taxonomy): Bacteria > Pseudomonadati > Pseudomonadota > Gammaproteobacteria > Enterobacterales > Enterobacteriaceae > Enterobacter > Enterobacter cancerogenus. The sequence continues at coordinate 4,487,293 of NZ_CP077290.1, forward strand.
TAAGGGTCCCGTCTCGATCGATAAAGAGATACTTCTGGCTCATACTGTCTCCGCTTTCAGGGCGTCTATAACGCGCTGGCTCTCTTCACGGGTCCCCACGGTAATACGCAGGCAGCCGCTTAAAGAGGGTTGTTTGTTTTGGTCACGTAAGATAATGCCCTGATCCCATAAAGATTTAAACACGGCACTTGAGGCGGTAAAGCGGGCCAGGATGTAATTGGTTTCGGAGTCGAACACCTGCTCTACGCATGGAATAGCCTTCAGGGCCGTCATCAGGTACTGACGTTCTTCAAGGATCTGCGCCACGCGCTCGCGCATAGCGTTGATGCCCTGCGGGGTCAGCGCCTGAGCGGCGATATCAGCCACCAGCGTAGAAAGCGGATAGGGGGCGATGACTTTCAGCAGCAGGTCGATCACCTCTTTGTTGGCTAGCGTAAAGCCACAGCGCAGGCCCGCCAGGGCGAAGGCTTTCGACAGCGTACGCAGCACCACCAGGTGTGGATACTCTGCAAGCCAGCCGGCCAGCGTCGCCTGTGGGCAAAACTCAATGTAAGCTTCATCGGCCACCACCAGCGCTTTGCCGCGGGTCAACTCAAGCAGGGTGCGGATATCCTGAGGGTTGATAATTTGCCCGGTTGGGTTATTGGGGCTACAAACAAAGACCACCTTCACGCCGTCAAGATTATCGGCGATGCCCTGCAGATCCAACTGCCAGTCGTCCAGCGCCTGCACGTTGCGCCACGCCACGCCAAAGGTTTCCGCGCTTACGCTGTACATGCCGTAGGTAGGCTGACAAAACATCACCGCATCGTTGCCCGGCTCGCAGAAGGCGCGGATCAGCAGTTCAATCCCTTCATCGGCCCCGCGGCTGACCAGCACCTGCTCGGGCTTGACGCCTGCGTACTGAGCGTAGTTCTCAATCACCGCTTTGGGCTGACACTCCGGGTAGCGGTTCAGCGTCTGCTGAGACAGCTCGAAGGCGACCGCCGTCGGAAATTCGTTGGCGTTTAGCCAGACGTCACCTTTGCCGCCCAGACGGCGCGCGGACTGATAGGGCGTCAGTCGACGGACATTTTCACGGGCTAAATCTTCAATGTTCATGCTTGCTCCTTCAGGGCGGCCACGCGTAGCGTAACGGCGTTTTTGTGGGCGGTCAGGCGCTCGGCGGCAGCCAGCGTCTCAATGGTCGAGGCCAGCGAGGCAAAGCCCTCGCGGGAAAGCTCCTGCACGGTCATACGTTTCTGAAAATCTGCCAGGCCGAGGCTGGAGCAGGTTGCGGTATAGCCGTACGTCGGCAGCACGTGGTTGGTTCCTGATGCATAATCACCCGCGGATTCCGGGGACCAGTCGCCGAGGAAGACCGAGCCGGCGCTGGTAATGCTGTCGACCAGCTCGCGCGCGTTGCGGGTCTGAACGATCAGGTGCTCAGGGCCGTACTGGTTAGAAATGGCAATACACTGTTCAACATCGCGGGCCACAATCAGGCGGCTGGCGGATAACGCCTGGCGGGCCGTTTCGGCGCGGGGCAGATCGGCAAGCTGGCGCTCAACGGCTTCACCCACGCGTTTTGCCATATCGGCATCCGGCGTCAGCAAAATCACCTGCGAATCCGGGCCGTGTTCCGCCTGAGACAACAAGTCAGAGGCAACAAAATCCGGCGTGGCTCCGCTGTCGGCAATCACCAGCACTTCTGATGGACCCGCAGGCATATCAATGGCCGCGCCGTCGAAACGCTGGCTCACCTGACGCTTGGCTTCGGTGACGTACGCATTTCCTGGCCCGAAAATTTTATCGACCCGGGGTACGGATTGCGTACCAAACGCCAGAGCTGAGATGGCCTGCGCACCGCCCACTTTAAACACTTCCTGCACGCCGCAGAGCTTAGCGGCATACAGAATTTCATCGGCAATCGGAGGCGGGGAGCAGAGCACCACTTTCTGACAACCGGCGATACGCGCCGGGGTAGCCAGCATTAATACGGTGGAAAACAGCGGGGCGGAGCCGCCGGGAATATAGAGGCCAACCGAGGCAACCGGACGCGTAACCTGCTGGCAACGAACGCCTGGCAGCGTTTCTACGTCCACCGTCTGCATTTTTTGCGCGGTGTGGAAGGTGTCGATGTTTTTTACCGCCACCGCCATCGCCTGTTTAATCTCGTCGCCGAGGCGCTTTTCCGCCTCGGCGATTTCCTGTTCGGTCACCTTTAACGCGCCAACCTCGGTTTTGTCGAACTTTGCGCTGTATTCGCGCAGCGCGTCGTCACCACGGGCTTTGACGTTGTTGAGGATCTCCGCGACGGTGCGGGTGATACCCTCAGAGGCAGAAATAGCCGGGCGCATCAGTAATTCACTTTGCTGCTCTTCAGTGCAGCTATTCCAGTCGATAATGGTATTAAAGCTCATGGCCGTTACTCCATCATCTTCTCAATGGGCAGCACCAGAATGGAGCTTGCCCCCAGCGCCTTGAGTTTTTCCATGGTTTCCCAGAACAGGGTTTCGCTGCTGACCATGTGCATGGCGACGCGTTGCTGATCCCCCGCCAGCGGCAGAATGGTTGGGCGTTCAGCGCCCGGCAGCAGAGCAATGACTTCATCCAGGCGTTCGGTTGGTGCATGCATCATGATGTATTTTGATTCTCGGGCCTGAATCACTCCCTGAATACGGGTTAACAGGCGGTCGATGAGCTGCTGCTTGGCATCGTCCATCTCGCCGTCACGCTGGATCAAGCAGGCTTTGGAGCGGTAAATCACTTCCACTTCACGCAGGCCGTTTGCTTCAAGGGTTGCGCCGGTAGAGACGAGGTCACAGATGGCGTCTGCCAGGCCCGCACGCGGGGCGACTTCAACGGAGCCATTCAGCAGGCAGGATTTAAACTGCACGCCTTTCTGGTCGAGGTAACGCTTGAGCAGGTGCGGGTAAGAGGTGGCGATACGTTTGCCATTGAGCGCGGCCGGGCCGTCCCAGGCTTCGTCCGCCGGTGTAGCCAGCGACAGGCGGCAACCACCGAAATCGAGGCGGCGGAGCGTGAAATAGCGTGGATCTTCGCCCTGCGCGCGGCGGGTCAGCAGTTCTTCCTCCAGCACGTTTTCACCAATGATACCGAGGTCAACCACGCCATCCATTACCAGCCCGGGAATATCGTCATCACGTACGCGCAGAATATCGATAGGCATATTTTCAGCCAGAGCAATCAGACGCTGGGTGTGTAAATTGATTTTAATTCCGCAGCGAGCCAGCAGTTCGCGTGAATCGTCGCTCAAACGGCCTGATTTTTGAATAGCTATGCGTAAACGTGAGTTATCTAACATTCTTTATTCCTCGTTAACCTGTCCGAATTTGGTCCAAAAAAAAGCCCCCGGAAGAGGATCTTCCGGGGGCTTTTTGTTGCGTTCATGCACCACTGGAAGATCCAAACGTCTTCCAGCACACATCGCCTGAAAGACTAGTCAGGATGATGGTGATGATGGTGGTGTTTAAATTGAACGCGTGTCATGTAATTTCTCTATGAATGCTTATTCATGTGATGTCTTTTAACCTAAACCACTTATACGCTGCTTTGCAAGGGCTTTTTTTAATCATTAATTCATTTCATATTGATGCTATGAATTGTGTGATCAGCGGTGCTGGCGTAGCCTTAATAGAAACGTGAGTAAGCCTGGAGAATGGACATGAAAAAGGTCGCAATTGTCGGTTTAGGGTGGTTGGGAATGCCGCTGGCGATGTCATTAGCCGCGAAAGGCTGGCAGGTGACTGGCAGTAAAACCACGCTGGACGGGGTGGAAGCTGCCAGAATGTGCGGGATAGAGGGCGTCGAGCTGCGCCTTGAACCGGAGTTGATCTGTGATACCGATGACCTGGACGCCCTGATGAACGTCGACGCGCTGGTGATCACCTTACCGGCGCGCCGCAGTGGGCCTGGAGAGACCTTTTACCGCCAGGCGGTACAGGAGATTGTCGATAGCGCGCTCGCGCATCATATTCCGCGCATTCTGTTTACCAGCTCGACCTCCGTTTACGGGAACATCGACGGGACGGCGAAGGAGACCACAGAACGTCATCCTGTCACTGCCAGTGGTCAGGTGCTGAAGGAGCTGGAAGACTGGCTGCATAACCTGCCGGGCACCCAGGTCGATATTTTGCGCCTTGCCGGGCTGGTGGGGCCGGGACGTCACCCGGGCCGTTTCTTTGCCGGAAAATCAGCCCCGGACGGGCAGCAGGGCGTCAATCTTGTGCATCTTGATGACGTTATTGGCGCAATCGAACTGTTGTTACAGGCTCCAAAAGGCGGTCACATCTATAATATATGTGCGCCTTCTCACCCGGCGCGTCAGACATTTTATCCGCTCATGGCTCGCCAGCTTGGCCTGGCGCCCCCGGTCTTCAGCAGTGAAGGGGGAGAAGGGAAAGGCAAAATCATTGATGGCAACCGTATATGCCATGAGCTGGGGTTTGAGTATCAGTACCCCGACCCGATGGTTATGCCCATGGAGTAATGCCATCAGCGGGGTTACTCGCACACCGCAAGGGGGCGAACATGAAACCGCTGCTGGATGTTCTCATTATTCTGGACGCGCTGGAAAAAGAGGGGAGCTTCGCTGCGGCGTCAGCGAAGCTCTTTAAAACGCCTTCTGCGCTGAGCTACACCGTTCACAAGCTGGAGAGCGATCTCAATATCCAGATTCTCGACCGCTCCGGTCACCGCGCGCGTTTTACCCGTACGGGGCAAATGCTGCTGGAGAAGGGGCGCGACGTGCTCCATACCGTTCGCGAGCTTGAAAAGCAGGCGATTAAACTGCACCAGGGCTGGGAAAATGAGCTGGTCATTGGCGTTGATGATACCTTTCCGTTTTCTCTTCTGACCCCGCTTATCGAAGCGTTCTATCAGCGCCATAGCGTGACGCGGCTGGTATTTATCAACGGCGTGCTGGGCGGCTCCTGGGATGCGTTAACCCAGGGAAGGGCGGATATCATCGTCGGGGCGCTGCATGAACCTCCCCAGCTCAGCGATTACGGTTTTGCCCGTCTGGGCGTGCTCGACCAGGTGTTTGTCGTCGCACCGCATCACCCGCTGGCGAACGAACCTGACCCCATCAACCGGCGGGTGATTAAAGGATTCCGCGCTATCGTGGTTGGGGACAGCTCCCGTGCGGAGTGCGCTATATCGTCGCAGCTGCTGGACGAGCAGGAGGCAATCACCGTGTTTGATTTTAAAACCAAGCTCGAGCTGCAAATTAGCGGCCTGGGTTGCGGATACCTCCCGCGCTATCTCGCGCAGCGGTTTATCGAAAGCGGGGCGCTGGTCGAGAAACAGGTTATCGCCCAAAACAGTAATGAGTCGGTGTGGGTTGGCTGGAATGAACAAACCGCCGGGCTGGCGAGCGCCTGGTGGCGGGATGAAATTTTAGCAAATAGTGCTATTGCTGCCGTTTACACTCAGCTTGAGTAAGGTAATTCAAGCAATTAGTTAAATTATTTTATTGATGGGTTTCTCAATCTATTGCCTTTTGCCTCTTGAATAGGGCAAAATGCCGCCGCTGCAAACAAATGAATAATCGACGATATAAAAGGCGTCGGTTATTTTTTTTTGCATGTACGAAACGAAACTAAAAACCAAGAGGCCGGGCTTCGTACCGGATAGATATTTACTAAAATCCGACAGTTGTTGTCGCTGAGGAATACAGAAAATGGGGCAATCATTCGCTTACGCGGCGGGTATCACCGTTAAGGAGACATCCAATGTCGCATAATGCAACTCCAAACACCTCTCGCGTGGAATTACGTAAGACGCTTACGCTATTTCCGGTTGTTATGATGGGCCTTGCCTATATGCAACCAATGACGCTGTTCGATACATTTGGTATCGTTTCAGGCCTCACAGACGGTCACGTTCCGACGGCTTACGCCTTCGCGCTGATCGCGATCCTGTTTACCGCGCTGAGCTACGGTAAGCTGGTGCGTCGCTATCCGTCTGCCGGTTCCGCCTACACCTATGCCCAGAAATCCATTAGCCCGACCGTTGGCTTTATGGTGGGTTGGTCTTCGCTGCTCGACTATCTGTTCGCACCGATGATCAACATCTTACTGGCAAAAATTTATTTTGAAGCCCTGGTGCCATCGATACCTTCGTGGGTATTCGTGATTGCGCTGGTGGCCTTTATGACCGCTTTCAACCTGCGTAGCATCAAGTCTGTTGCCAACTTTAACTCTGTTATCGTGGTGCTTCAGGTAGTGCTGATTGCCGTTATTCTCGGTATGGTGATCTATGGCGTCTTCCACGGTGAAGGTGCGGGAACCCTGGCGAGCAGCAAACCTTTCTGGTCTGGTGATGCGCATGTCATTCCGATGATTACCGGGGCGACGATCCTGTGCTTCTCCTTTACCGGATTTGACGGCATCAGCAACCTGTCGGAAGAGACGAAAGACGCAGAGCGTGTTATTCCGCGCGCTATCTTCCTGACCGCGCTGATCGGTGGACTGATCTTTATCTTCGCCACCTATTTCCTGCAGCTGTACTTCCCGGATATCTCGCGCTTTAAGGATCCGGATGCGTCTCAGCCGGAAATCATGCTCTACGTGGCGGGTAAAGTGTTCCAGGTCGGGGCGCTGATCTTCTCTACCATCACCGTTCTGGCGTCGGGCATGGCTGCACATGCGGGCGTTGCGCGTCTGATGTACGTAATGGGTCGTGACGGCGTGTTCCCGAAAAGCTTCTTTGGCTATGTCCACCCGACATGGCGCACGCCAGCAATGAACATCATTCTGGTTGGGGCTATCGCGCTGTTAGCGATTAACTTTGACCTCGTGATGGCGACGGCGCTGATCAACTTCGGGGCACTGGTGGCGTTTACCTTCGTAAACCTCTCCGTGATTTCGCAGTTCTGGATCCGCGAGAAGCGTAACAAGACGCTGAAAGACCACTTCCAGTACCTGTTCCTGCCAATGTGCGGCGCGCTGACCGTGGGTGCGCTGTGGGTAAACCTGGAAGAGAGCTCAATGGTTCTGGGTCTGATTTGGGCGGCTATTGGTTTAATCTACCTGGCCTGCGTAACCAAAAGCTTCCGAAATCCCGTACCTCAGTACGAAGACGTTGCCTGATACGTAACCCATAAAAAAAAACCGGAGACCATTGCCTCCGGTTTTTTTATGCCTGCATTTCCTCAGACAATTTCCTGGACATACTGATACAGCGCTTTCAACTGCGCCTGTTTTTCAGCATCCCCGTTATAGTGGCTGTACAGCATCTCCAGCTCTTCTGCGTAGCGTTGCAGGAATTCCGGCGTGAAGATATTACGACGATGCTGCAACCAGCGTTCCTGCTCTGCCTCATCCAGCGTGCCAGGGTAATTACGCGCCCGATAGTTAAACATCAGTTTCTCGATGCGCTTGTCAGCGAAGGTAATATCCAGCGCCGGCAGATTACGCGGCTCGGTTTGCAAAACAATGTTCATTGCTGCACGGTCAGCATCGCTGAAGAAGCCGTTATAGAGCTGCGCATCCACGTTTTCAGACGGCACGAACGGCTCTGCCTCGGCAAAGATGGCGACGACTTTCTCGCGCACCTGCGGGTTATCGCGCAGCACTTTCAAATTATCCAGGCAGTGCTGGCGATTAATGCCCAGCCTGTCGGCGTCTTCCGGGCGCAGCGTATTGGCCTGTGCCAGCACCGGGCATTTATTAATATGCACCAGTTTCACCGGAACGGCGGGCACGTCACCCAACGCGTCTTTCGGAGTATACAGCCGTTCGCGCAATGCATCGCTGTCGAGTTCCAGCAGCGGAGAAATATCGCCCGCCAGATCGACCATAATGACCGCATTTCGGTTATCGGGATGCCATGCCAGCGGAGCGACCCAGCTGGTATTCCCCCGCCATGCGCCAAACATGCCGGAAATGTGGACCAGCGGTTTCATCTGCGGCACATCAATCAGGGTGATAAGTTTCTGCTTGCTGCGATGGCTCAGCAGATAGTCAAACAGACGCGGCTGCGCCGTTTTTACCAGCTTCGCCATGGCAATCGTGGCATAGACATCGGCCATGGCGTCGTGGGCATTGCTGTGTTCAATGCCGTTTGCGCGCGTCAGGTGTTCCAGCCTGAAGCTGGTTAACCCTTCTTCATTTTCTGGCCAGGTGATCCCCTCGGGGCGTAGCGCATGGCAGGCACGCATGATATCCAGTAAATCCCAGCGCGAGTTGCGATTCTGCCAGCTCCAGGCGTAGGCATCGTAGAAGTTGCGATAGAAGATATTGCGCGTCACTTCGTCATCGAAACGGATGTTGTTATAGCCCACCACGCAGGTATTCGGAACGGTGAAAAGGGCGTGGATACGGCGAGCAAATTCGGCCTCGTTAACCCCTTTGTCCCGCGCTTCCTGTGGCGTAATGCCGGTCACCATCACCGCGCCAGGCTGTGGCAGGTAGTCATCGGCGGGCTTGCAATAAAAAACCTCCGGCTCGCCGATGATGTTGAAATTCTCATCGGTGCGGATGGCGGCGAACTGCGCCGGGCGGTCAAGCGCCGGGTGCGTGCCGAAGGTTTCGTAATCGTGGAATAAAAAAGTAGGGCGCGCGTCAGAGTCAGACACCAGTGATACCATCCTGTTAAAAATTGACGTCTCTATGGTAAACGATCGCAGGGGAGAGGCCGAATAAAAAGCGCCGTCAGGGATGAAATTTGCGAGCGGGCCTGAGGAAAAATATGCTCTCTGTCACATTTTTTTGCAATTAAGGCAAGTAACGACATCAGAACTCCCGTAAAAAGGTCAACGATTTTTAATGACCTGAGGATATACCGTTGAAACGCCGTCTGTTTATTGCTGTTTCTTTACTCGCTTCGAGCATTTCATCTGCGCTGGCTGCCGATCCGCTGGATTTTTCGCCGCAGCCTCCCGCCATTCAGGCCGGGTCCTGGGTATTGATGGATTACACCACGGGTCAGATTTTAACGGCAGGCAATGAACACCAGCAGCGCAACCCGGCGAGCCTGACCAAGCTGATGACGGGGTATGTCGTCGATCGCGCCATTGATAGCCATCGTATTACGCCTGATGACATCGTTACCGTGGGCCGTGACGCGTGGGCGAAGGGTAACCCGGTGTTTGACGGCTCCTCGCTGATGTTCCTGAAACCCGGTGATCGCGTCACGGTGCGTGACTTAAGCCGCGGGCTGATCGTGGATTCCGGTAACGACGCCTGCGTCGCGCTGGCGGATCACGTCGCGGGCGGTCAGCCGCAGTTCGTGAACATGATGAACGACTACGTGCAAAAGCTAAACCTGCGCGATACCCACTTCGAAACGGTGCATGGGCTGGATGCCCCCGGCCAGCACAGCTCAGCGTACGACCTTGCCGTGCTTTCCCGGGCCATCATTCACGGCGAGCCTGAGTTCTACCATATGTACAGCGAAAAGAGCCTGACCTGGAATGGCATTACCCAGCAGAATCGTAACGGCCTGCTGTGGGATAAAACCATGAACGTCGACGGCCTGAAAACAGGGCATACGTCCGGAGCAGGCTTTAACCTGATCGCCTCGGCGGTGGACGGTCAGCGCCGTCTTATTGCGGTCGTTATGGGGGCCGACAGCCCAAAAGGGCGTGAAGATCAGGCGCGTAAATTGCTGCACTGGGGCCAGCAAAATTTCGATACGGTGCAGATCCTGCATAACGGAAAAAAAGTCGGGACCGAGCGCATCTGGTACGGAGATAAAGAGCAGGTTGAGCTGGGAACGGATCAGGATTTCTGGCTGGCCTTGCCGAAGACGGAAGTGCCTAGCATCAAGGCCAAATACGTCCTGGACAAAAAAGAGCTGGAGGCTCCGCTCGCGGCCCATCAGCGGGTAGGGGAGATCCAGCTGTACGATCGTGACAAAGTGGTGGCCCACTGGCCATTAGTGACGCTGGAACCGGTGAATAAAGGCGGATTCTTCTCCCGTTTAGGGGATTACCTGCACCACACGCTTTAACCCCACACCACACGTCCCTCGGGCAGACTGGCAGGGTTGCGAGTCTGCTCGCATAATAAACACTCCGCGTTTGTCGAAAACAGGCCATTTGCTTTACAGTGTATGAATATACAGTGAAACCGGAGGCGGCATGGACTACAGCATCACGCAGCAGCAGAAACGTAAAATCGCGGGCTTTCACCTGGTGGGACCGTGGGAGAAAACCGTTAAGCAGGGCTTTGAGCAGTTAGGCATGTGGGTGGAGGGGCGTCAAATCCAGCCGCTCGAATGGGTAGCCGTCTACTATGACAATCCGGACGAAGTCCCGGCGGAAAAACTGCGCTGCGACACGGCCATTACGGTGCCGGAGGCGTTCGTCATTCCTGACAACAGTGAAGGGGTGATGCTGACCGAAATCGCCGCCGGGGACTACGCGGTGGCAAGCGCCCGCGTTGAGGAGCATGATTTCGCGACGCCCTGGTACCAGTTCTTCAATTCTCTTTTGCAGGATAATCACTATCAAATTGCACCCAAACCCTGTTTTGAACGTTATCTGAACGATGGCAACGCGGATGGCTACTGGGACATCGAAATGTATGTCCCGGTAGAGCACAAGGCGGGTTGACCCAGTAAACGCAGGGTTTTTTCAGCCGGGGGCGTTTCGCCCGGCTGAAAACACAGTACAATCGCGGTTTGCCGTTTAGCTGGAGAGCGGGTGTGCGTCCCGACAAATCTTTAACGCCTTTTGAAATTCGCTTGTACAAACATTACCGCGTGGTGCATGGCCTTCGTATCGCGCTGGCGTTTATTCTGACCTTTGTGCTGGTGCGTTTGTTGAATGTTCCGGAAGGGACATGGCCGCTGATTACGCTGGTGGTTATCATGGGGCCTATCTCCTTCTGGGGGAACGTGGTACCACGCGCGTTTGAACGTATTGGCGGCACGGTTCTTGGTTCTGCGCTGGGACTTATCGCGCTCAAACTGGAGCTGATCTCCTTCCCCGTTATGCTGCTGTGGTGTGCCGCGGCGATGTTTCTTTGCGGCTGGCTGGCGTTGGGGAAAAAACCGTATCAGGCACTGCTAATCGGTATAACCCTTTCGGTGGTTGTCGGTGCGCCCGCAGGTGACATGACGACCGCACTGTGGCGAAGCGGAGATGTCATCCTCGGGTCACTTCTGGCTATGCTGTTTACCGGTATCTGGCCGCAGCGCGCCTTTCTCCACTGGCGTATCCAGATGGCCAACTACGTTACCGCGTTCAACCGCGTGTATCAGGCGGGGTTTTCCCCCAACCTGGTCGAGCGTCCGCGTCTGGAAAAACATCTGCAAAAAATCCTGAATGACGTGGTTAAGATGCGCGGCCTGATTACGCCTGCCAGCAAAGAAACCCATATTCAGAAAGCCATTTTCGAAGCTATCCAGACGGTGAGCCGCAACCTGGTGTGCATGCTCGAACTGCAAATCAATGCCCACTGGGCGTCGCGTCCCAGCCATCTGCTGATGCTCAACGCACACACACTGAGAGAGACGCAGCAGATGACCCAGCAAACGCTGCTCACCATCGCTCATGCGCTTTACGAAGGGAATCCGCAGCCGATTCTGGCGAACAGCGAGCGCCTGAATGAGATCGTGGCCGAGCTGAAGGTGCTGATGAACGAGCGGCAGGGGGACAACGTGGCAGAAACGCCGATTCATGGCTATGTCTGGCTCAGCATGGAACTGGCGCGGCAGCTGGAGTTGCTCTCGCATCTTATCTGCCGGGCACTGCGCAAATAAAAAGCAGCCATCGCCATATGTGATGCCTGCTGCTTCGATTCAGCATCAATTGGGGTTATGATAGTCTTAAACGATATACTCATTGTCATTCGCCGTCGCTGTCTGTTACAACGGTGGCATTAACGAATCCGACTCTCACATTATCAGGGGTGTAAAAATGGAAACTACCAAGCCTTCGTTCCAGGATGTTCTGGAATTCGTCCGCCTGTTCCGCCGCAAAAACAAACTGCAGCGTGAAATCCAGGACGTTGAGAAGAAGATCCGTGACAACCAAAAACGCGTACTGCTGCTGGACAACCTGAGCGACTACATCAAGCCAGGCATGAGCGTGGAAGCCATTCAGGGCATCATCGCCAGCATGAAAAGCGATTACGAAGACCGCGTTGATGACTACATCATCAAAAACGCTGAGATCTCAAAAGAACGTCGTGAGATTTCTAAAAAGCTGAAAGCGATGGGTGAAATGAAAAACCCTGAAGTTAAAAGCGAGTAATCCCTGACAGGTGTTAAAAAGGCTCTCTGGTGACAGAGGGCCTTTTTTATTTCCCCTGTGCATGGGGTGATGCCCGGTGGCGCGATGCTTACCCGACAATGTTACCGAACGCAGAAAAGCAAAAAGCCTGCTTTAAAAGCAGGCTTTTCAGAATGTGGCTCCTCTGACTGGACTCGAACCAGTGACATACGGATTAACAGTCCGCCGTTCTACCGACTGAACTACAGAGGAATCGTTGTGGAGGCACATATTAACGGCGAAAAAACTTTTGTCAAACCTGTTCTTTGCAAACCGCGGTTGATTGCTGATTCTGTCGTCAGTTAGTTGTAAATTCAAACAAATTTTTTATGGAAAATACTTTGCAGGATAGCCTTTTCTGCCTCATCATTTGAAATGGAGTTTCAACTTTCTCGCTAAGGTCCATTTTGAACGTCACCGCCCCCCTACGCCAGGCGATCATGCGTACGCCATGGTATGCAAAACGTAAAAGTTATCGTGTTCTGTTCTGGCGAGAAATCACCCCCCTTGCCGTTCCCATTTTCCTGGAGAACACCTGCGTTCTGCTGATGGGCGTGCTGAGCACCTTCCTGGTGAGCTGGTTAGGCAAAGAGGCGATGGCAGGGGTCGGCCTGGCAGACAGCTTCAATATGGTGGTGATGTCCTTTTTTGCCGCTATCGACCTGGGTACCACGGTTGTCGTGGCCTTCAGCCTCGGCAAGCTCGATCCGAAGCGCGCCCGCGAGGCGGCCCGGCAGTCGCTGATGATCATGACCCTGTTTTCGATAATTCTGGCGGCGGTGATCCACTATTACGGCAAGGAAATTATCGATATCGTCGCAGGCGAGGCGACAAACGAGGTTAAGGAGCTCGCGCTCACCTACCTGGAAATGACGGTCTTAAGCTACCCGGCTGCCGCTATCGCCTTAATCGGCAGCGGTGCGCTGCGCGGGGCGGGCAACACCAAAATTCCGCTGCTGATCAATGGCGGGATGAACATCCTGAATATCATCATCAGTAGCGTACTTATCTACGGGATTTTCTCCTGGGACGGGCTGGGCTTCGTCGGTGCCGGACTGGGGCTGACGATTTCACGCTATATCGGCGCGGCGGCGATTGTCGGTGTGCTGATGACCGGCATTACGCCGTCGCTGCGCCTGACACTCAAAAGCTATTTTCGTCCGCTCAATTTCGCCATTATCTGGGAAGTGATGGGGATTGGGATCCCGGCCAGCATCGAGTCGGTGCTGTTCAACGGCGGCAAGTTGCTGACCCAGATGTTTGTTGCGGGCATGGGCACCGATGTGATTGCCGGTAACTTTATCGCGTTCTCCATCGCCTCGCTCATTAACCTGCCGGGTAACGCCCTGGGCTCCGCGTCGACCATCATTACCGGGAAACGGCTCGGAAAAGGGCAGATTGCGCAGGCGGAACGGCAGCTGCGACACGTTTTTTGGCTCTCTACCATCGGCCTGACGGCGATAGCCTGGGGAACCGCGCCTTTCGCCGGATTAATGGCCTCGTTTTACACCCATGAAAATGATGTCAAAGAGGTCGTGAAGATCCTGATTTGGCTCAACGCCGCGTTTATGCCGATCTGGGCGGCATCCTGGGTGCTGCCCGCCGGGCTGAAAGGCGCACGCGATGCCCGCTTTGCGATGTGGGTCTCGATGCTCGGGATGTGGGGGTGTCGCGTGGTGGCGGGTTACACGCTCGGGATTGTACTCGGCATGGGCGTGGTCGGCGTCTGGCTGGGGATGTTCCTCGACTGGGCTGTGCGCGGCGCGCTGTTCTACTGGCGGATGGTAAGCGGGCGCTGGTTGTGGAAATACCCGCGCAAAAAAGCAGAGCGTGCTCTCTCAGAACCTGAAGAACGTCTGACAAATGCACGAAGTGGAGAATAAATCGGCAAACGATCGGAAATCTGCATTCTGCCTTTGACATCATCGGGGAGCATCGATAATATGCGCCCCGTTCACACGATTCCTCTGTAGTTCAGTCGGTAGAACGGCGGACTGTTAATCCGTATGTCACTGGTTCGAGTCCAGTCAGAGGAGCCAAATTTAAAAAGCCTGCTTTTAAAGCAGGCTTTTTGCTTTTCTGCGCTCGGTGATATCGTCGGGTAAGCGTCGCGCCACCGGGCAACAAACCGCGCTAGCGGTTCACCCGAATCGGTGCTGTTGCTTCAAACAGCCACGGTCGTGCATCACTCTCCACGAGCGGGGAGAGCGCCTCCCGAACCTGCTGGTGATACTCATCCAGCCACTCTTTCTCCTGCTCGGTTAACAACTGCAGTTCAACCTGGTTCAGGTCAATCGGGATCAGCGTCAGCGAGGCAAATTGACAGAAACCCGGACGGCTTTCTGTGATTTCCACCTGATTCTCAATGCGTATCCCATGGCTTTCAGCCAGATAGTACCCTGGCTCAATGGTCATAATGTTGCCCGCCACCAGCGGCCACGGGTTGACCTTTTTCGCGATACGGTGCGGGTTTTCATGGATCAACAACTGGTGCCCCACGCCGTGCCCGGTCCCGTGATCGTAATCCAGCCCCATTTCCCACAGCGGACGGCGCGCAAATGCATCCAGCTGGTGCCCGTGGCTGCCGGACGGGAATTGCAGCGTCATCAGCGATAAAAAGCCTCTGAATACGGCGGTATAGTGCAGGCGCTGCTGCGGCTCCACTTTGCCCCATGCCAGGGTGCGCGTGGCGTCTGTAGTGCCGTTGTGGTACTGACCGCCGGAATCATTCAGATAAAAATGGTTATGGCCAATCGGCTTGTTGCTGGCTTCGCTCGCGTGGTAATGGCACATCGCCGCGTTGCTGGCGGAGGCTGAGATCGTCGCAAAGCTCGGCTCAACAAACCCCGGCTGCTGCTTGCGAAAAGCGAGTTGCTTTGCCTGAACCTCCCGTTCAGTCAGCGGTTGGCCGGACGCGGCGCGCTCAGGCACTTCGCGGCTCAGCCAGGCCAGGAAGTTCACCCACGCCGCACCGTCCTGATGATGACACTCCCGATATCCCGCCAGCTCAACCGGGTTTTTATGGGCTTTCATCAGGGTGACAGGATCGGTCAGCCAGACGATCTCTCCCTGCGGCTCGATGGCGTAACGCAGGGCGACCGGAGCGGTGTCAGGGTCGACGATCACCCGCTTGCCCTGGGCGAGCTGCTGGCAGCGATCGATAAAGGTATCCTGCGGTGAAACGCTAAACGCGTCACGCACCGGGGCCGGTAATCCGCTGAGCTTAATGTCATCGACAAACCACTCAACCGAGCCGTCACGGCTCAGCAGGGCAAATGACAGCGGAACCGGGCTGGTCGGAATGTCGGACCCGCGGACGTTCAGCAGCCAGGCGATGTTATCCGGCAAGGTTACCGCCAGATAATCGGCCTCGTTGTCGGCAAGAACAGCCGCGACGCGCTGGCGCTTGTCGGCGCTGCTTTCGCCGCTGACCGCCAGCGGCATCTCGCGGATTGGCCCTGCGGGGGCGGCAGGGCGGTCGGTCCAGAGCGTATCGAATGGCGAGCCGCTCAGCGGCACCAGCTCACACACGGTGGCCGACAGTTGTGTAACGTCTGCGTGGGTCATCAGCATCGCCTCAAATCCGATGCGCGTGCCCGCAGCCACGTTTTCCGCCAGCCACCCGGCCAGCGGTTCGTTGTGCAGGTGGTGGATCTCCACCTCGTCCATATTGACCTGAACCCGCGCCTGCACCTGATAACGGCCATCAACGAACAGCAGCGCTCTGTCTTTCAACACCAGCGCCAGCCCGGCGGAGCCGTCGAAGCCCGTCAGCCAGGCCAGCTTTTCATCGTAGGGCGCGCAGTATTCGCTTTGCCAGGCATCGGCGCGCGGGACGATCATCCCGTCGAGATGGTTTTGCTGTAGCCACTGTCGCAGGGCAGAGAGCGGAGAGGGTGTGTGCATGGTTTTTCCTTAACGTTCTTAGCGGAACGGCGGTTCGTTGAAAGTGCGCAGCTTACGGGAGTGCAGCTTATCACCTTCAGCACGCAGCAAATCGATGGCACGGATGCCGATTTGCAAATGCTCCGAAATCGCCCCTTCGTAGAAACGGTTGGCCTGGCCCGGGAGCTTGATTTCACCGTGCAGGGGTTTATCCGAGACGCACAGCAGCGTGCCGTAAGGCACGCGGAAGCGGTATCCCTGCGCGGCAATGGTGGCGCTCTCCATATCGATGGCGACCGCACGGCTCAGGTTAAAACGCAGCGCAGAGGCGGAGTAGCGCAGCTCCCAGTTGCGATCGTCGGTGGTGACCACCGTCCCGGTGCGCAGGCGCTGCTTCACCTCTTCGCCTGGCATGCCGCTCACCTCTTTGGTCGCGTCGTATAGCGCGCGCTGAACCTCGGCAATGCTCGGGATCGGGATATCCGGCGGCAGCACTGCGTCAAGCACGTGGTCGTCACGCAGATACGCATGGGCGAGCACGTAGTCCCCAATCAGCTGGCTTTCACGCAGGCCGCCGCAGTGGCCGATCATCAGCCAGACGTCCGGGCGAAGCACTGCCAGGTGATCGCAGATCGTTTTCGCGTTGGAAGGCCCCACGCCAATGTTAATCAGCGTAATGCCCTGGCCGTCAGCCGTGATCAGGTGCCAGGCGGGCATCTGGTGCTTTTTCCACGCCAGGTCTGAAATGGCCTGCTCCGGCGCTTCGGTTTCGGCGGTGATCCAGATACCGCCCGCGCAGGAGAGGGCGATGTACGGGCTGTCGGGGTCGAGGATCTGGCTACAGCCCCAGCGGACAAACTCGTCAACGTAGCGGGTGTAGTTGGTGAACAGCACGAAAGGCTGGAAATGCTCTGCGGACGTGCCGGTGTAGTGACGCAGGCGCGCCAGCGAGAAATCGACGCGGCGGGCATCGAAATGCGACAGCGGGGAAAACTCGGCGGGGTGATAGATCCCGTCAGCCGTCTCGTCGCCAATCTGAGATAGCTCAGTCGTCGGGAAGTGGCGCGTCAGCCCCGCGCTCATGGATCGGTCAAGCGTCAGCTCGGAGCCGTCGATCACGTAAGGATAGGGGATCTCATGTCGCGACGGTTCCACCGAAATGTGCGCGCCGTAATCCTGATACAGCAGCGTAAGCTGTTCTTCCAGGTAGGGGCGAAACAGCCCCGGTCGGGTGACGGTCGTGCTGTAACAACCGGCGTGGGTAAAGCGGGCGTAAGCGCGAGTTTTCGGGGTGGAGCTGGCGCTACCGTCCCAGGTCACGGAGATCGATGGATAAACAAAAAGGCCCTCACTTCTGGCCTTTTCGTCGGGCAGTTTGCCGCTTTCAATATAGTCGCTGATGGCGCTGCGCAGCGCGTTAACGGATTGCTCGTACAGCGCGTCGAGTGTGTCCAGCGCCTGAGCCGGGGTCAGGCTGGAGCCCTTATTATGCATGTCTGTCTCCTTGTTCCACAGGTGTGCGGCATTCACCGATAGTATGTCACACGATTGTGAAACAAAAGACAGCCATGCAGTTTAGGACAAACGCTGCCGACTAATGCGGCTTCGGCTCTTTCATCAGCAGCGCGGTGAGGGCCGAGAGCAAGCAGCCTGCCAGCAGATAGATCGCCACGCTGTGCCAGTTGCCGCCGGAGAAGGTCACCAGCGTGGCGGCTATAAACGGCGTGAATCCGCCGCCCACCACGCTCGCCACCTGATACCCCACGCCAGCGCCGCTGTAGCGATAGCTCGCGCCGAACAGTTCGGTAAACATCGGTTGCTGGACGCACACCACCATGTCGTGAGCAATGTTTGCCAGCATGATGGCGAAGAAGACAATCCAGAAGACGGATTGCGCCTCCAGGGCCATAAAGAACGGCCAGGCGCTAAGGGTGCCAACCAGCGCACCGGTGATGTAGACCCGTCGGCGCCCAAACCTGTCTGCCAGCCAGGCAAAGCAGGGGATAGTCAGACAGCTTATGCCGCCGACCAGCAGGCCGATATTCAGAAACAGCTCGCGCGGCAGGCCGAGGTTTTGCGTCGAATAGTTCAGGGCGAAGGCGGTCACGATATACATCGTCAGAAGTTCGCACAGCCGCAGGGCGATGATCTTCAAAAACGCCCCCGGATGCTGGATTAGCGCCTCCATCACCGGCAGCCGTTTTTTTGCCTCCGGCTTTTCGCGCCGCTGCTGTTCAAACTCGGCGGATTCCTCCATGCCGTTTCGAACCCACAGGGCGGCAATCACCAGCACAATGCTGAAGATAAACGGAATACGCCAGCCCCAGCTCAGGAACTGTTCGTCGGTGGTGAGTTGGCTAATCAGCGACACCAGCCCGGTGGAGAGCAGCAGGCCGACGCCATACCCCACCTGTACGCCGCTGCTGTAGAAGGCTTTGCGGTTTTTCGGCGCGCTTTCAACGGAGAGCAGCGCCGCGCCGCCCCATTCGCCGCCGACGGCAAAGCCCTGCACCGCGCGAAGCGTCACCAGCAGGACGGGCGCCCACCAGCCGATGGTGGCAAACGACGGCAAAATACCAATCAGCGCCGTGGCAATGCCCATCATCCACACGGTCAGCATCAGCATGCGTTTGCGCCCCAGACGGTCGCCAAAGTGGCCGAAGATCACGCCGCCGAGGGGGCGAAACAGGAAGCCGACACCAAAGGTTGCAAAGGCGGCGAGCGTGCCCATCGCCGGGCTTATCTGGGGGAAGAACTCGCGGTTAAACACCAGCGCGGCGGTGATGCCATAAAGCAGAAAGTCATACCAGTCGACGACGGCCCCGGCAAAGCTGCCCAGAGCGGCGCGGCGGGCGCGGTTAAGCGAAGGGGTCTCCTCGTCGGGACGATCGGAGATGAGGGTGGAGTCCATAGTTGTCCTGTCTGTACTGATTTTTAATTATTGGTATAAGAAAAGGTCACTCACATTGCGTCCGTCCTGTGACGGAACGTATGAGACTACCGCGACATGAAAGCGGAGAAAACGTTTTTATCTTTCCTGAAGGCTCTGAATAAGCAAATTTCATCTCACCGGGTGCAACATAAATCCGCGCGTTTGGCTGCGGTTAGGAATGGATGGATTACAGTATTACTAACCCTGCGTGAATGATGCTGAGGAATTTACTATGCAACGCCTTTTTCCGGCACTCTGGATGGCCCTGTTTATCATCGCATTTCCCCTTCGAGCTGATCCCACCGTCTACGGTGAACAACGCATCAGCCGCTGGTGGGATGCCGTGACGGACGATATTTCCCAAACGTGGGAACAGCCAGAACGCTACGATCTCTATCTGCCGTTTCTGAGCTGGCACGCCCGCTTTATGTACGACAAGGAAAAAACCGACAAGTATAACGAAATGCCGTGGGGCGGTGGGCTGGGTATTTCCCGCTATAACGAGGAGGGAAACTGGAGCGCGCTCTTCGCCATGATGTTTAAAGATTCCCATAACGAGTGGCAACCCGCGATGGGCTATGGCTGGGAGAAGGGCTGGTATCTCGATAACGCCAAAGATTTTCGCCTGGGTCTGGGGGCGGCAGCAGGGATCACCGCGCGAGACGATTTTGCCAACTACGTGCCGCTGCCGTTTATCTTCCCGCTGTTCTCGGCGGGCTATAAGCGCGCCACCGTCCAGTTCACCTACATTCCCGGCACCTACAACAACGGTAATGTGCTGTTCGCCTGGCTGCGCCTGGGCTTCTAAAGCGTAATGACCTTTTTCGCCACCGGGTTCGCCAGAACCAGCAGGGAAAAGAGCACGGAGGTGATAAAGGTCAGCACTATCAGCATCAGTTTTGTGCTGAGCGACGTCACCGGTATCAGCGCCGTGAGCAGATGAAAAACGGAATAGTGCAGAATATACACCCCGGTCATCGTTTTGCTGATCGCGGCAAGAATAGCCTCTTTAAATTCGACGTTGCGACGAAAACGCACGCCGTTAGCCGCAATCACCAGCGCGACAATCAGGATATAGATCTGCGAGCCGGTCAGAATAAAGGCGTTTCTGTCCGCTTTGAACAGCGCAAAAAAGAAATGCCGCTCATAAAACCAGGTGAACAGGTAAATAAACGGGATCGCCACAAGCGCTGCTCTGACCACGTTTCTTCGGGCGATCCACGCGGCGATCTGCGGATCGCAAAACAGTTGCCCCGTCAGATAAAAGAGCAGCCACGTCCACAGGCGATACTGGGGAGAGAGCGAGAAGACATGGATTTGTGGGTACAGCACTGACAGTAAATCGTACCCGTAGGAAAAGAGCAGCAGGCCTGCGATAAGGGTGCAAAAAAGCGTCCGACGCTGGCTTAACCACTCTATCACCGGGTGGAAGGTATAGATGACAATGAACGCAAAGACGAACCACGGCTGAATTAAATAGCCGCGCTGATAGGGTTCCCACAGGTAATAAAGGGTTACCCAGAACAGAAACACCGTGACCAGACTTTTGATTTTATCCAGCTGCCAGCGGGTGCCGTGCCGGGATTGCCCGTCAAGATAGCCCGCAACCACAAAGAAAAGCGGCGTGGCAATGGTCGAAATAAAGGTCAAAAACCCGAGGATCCAGTGATAGTCATAGTCGTAGCGATCCCAGGTATTGTAGATAGTGAAGAACGTCACCGCCGTCATACACCCCAGCGTTTTAATGATATTCAGTCCTGTGGCATTCATTATTGTTCAGCTTTGTCCTTACGATGGAAACACGCATAAATTACCGGGAGAACCAGCAGCGTCAGGATTGTAGCAAATCCCAGTCCAAACATAATGACAACAGCCATGCTCTGGAAGAAAACATCCAGCAGCAGCGGAGCCAGCCCGAGCACTGTGGTGAAGGCGGTCAACAGAATCGGGCGCAGACGCGAGGTAGCCGCATACATAATGGCCTCATGCTGATTTTTCAGCCCCTTTTGCTGCTCAATCTCTTCGACCAGCACAATGCCGTTGCGGATCAACATCCCGCTCAGGCTCAGCAGGCCAATCAGCGCCATAAAGCCAAACGGGATCCCGGTGATTAAAAAACCGGGGGTGACGCCAATCAGGGCCAGCGGCACGGTCAGCCAGATAGCCACGGCATTTTTCACCGAGCTGAACATCAGCACGGTTATCACAAACATCACCAGGTATCCCAGCGGCAGGGTGGTAAACACCCCTTGCTGTGCTTCGCTGGCGTTCTCCGCGTCTCCACCCCACTCAATGCTGTAGCCTGCGGGAAGGGGGAGGGCGTCGATTTTCGGCTGCACGCGGGCAAGGATGTCGCCGGACGTTTGTTGGCTCTGCGGGGCCGGGTCGGTCTGCACGGTGAGCACGCGCATGCGGTCGCGGCGCAGGATCAGCGGATCTTCCCACTCCAGCGCAAATCCGCTTACCACGTTGCTCAGGGGGATGTACTGCTGCCGGGTCTGGCTCCACACCAGCACATTATTAAGATGATTCGCGTCCTGACGTTCACTCTCCGGCGGCCGGACGATCACCGGCAGCAGGTCGCTGCCTTCCCGGTACAGTCCCGCGCGGCTGCCGGAGAAGTTCATCTCCAGCGCGTTATCGACATCCTGTTTATCCACGCCCAGTTCACGGCCAAGGGCAGGCACATACTGGGGACGGATCACTTTGCTGCGGTTCTGCCAGTCGTTTCTGACGCTGTCGGTGGCTGGGTCGCGGCTGAGGATATCGTCAACCTGGCTGGCAATCAGACGGAGCCTGTCCGGGTCTGGCCCTTTGATACGCACCTCAATTGCACTGTCGCCGGAGGGACCAAACGCCACGCGTTTCGTGCTGGCATTGACCTGGGGATAATTTCGCGCGATGTACTCCTCAACGTGACGCGTCAGCGGCGTGATTCTGCGCCGATCGTCCATCCTGACCATGATTTGCGCGTAGTTGCTGTACTGGCGCTGCCCGCTGTAGGTCAGGATGAAACGCATACTCCCCTGACCAATGGTGGAGACGGTGGTTTCCACGCCCGGCTGGTCGTTAAGGGTTTTTTCGATATCGCTGGTCATTTTTTCGGTCCAGTTAATATCGGTACCGTAGGGTAACCAGAGGTCGACAAAGAAAATCGGGGTATTGGACGACGGAAAGAAGTTCTGGCGCACCGAGCCAAACCCCCAGATAGCCGCCGCCAGCAGCGCCGCCATCACGATAAGCGTGGGCGCTTTGCGCCGTAACAGGGCGTTGAGCAGACGCTGGTAAAGCCGGTAAAACGCTTTGTCGTAGGGATCGGCCGCCTGCGTTTTTTCCGGCGCGCTGTCGTGTTTGAACAACCACCACGTGATCAGTACCGGCGTGATGGTGAGTGCGGAAAACCAGCTCAGCATCAGCGAAATGAGCAGCACCTGGAACAGCGATTTGCAGTATTCACCGGTAGAGTCCTGCGACAGGCCAATCGGTGCAAAGGCCAAAATGGCGATCACCGTCGCTCCCAGCAGGGGGAGGGCCGAGCGGCGGATAATGTAGTTAATCGCCGTTAACAGCGGGGAGCCCTGCTGCCGGGCGATCAGGACCCCTTCAACAATCACGATGGCGTTATCCACCAGCATGCTGAGGGCGATAATCAGCGCCCCGAGCGAGATACGCTGCAGCTCTATGCCCCACAGATACATGATAAGCAGGGAGCCCAGCACGTTGAGCGCCAGGGAGAAGGCGATGATAATCCCGCTGCGCACGCCCATAAAAATCAGCAACACCCCGATGACAATCGCCAGCGCCATCAGGAAGTTCACAATAAACCCGTTAACCGAATGGCCGACTTCCGCCGCCTGATCGTAAAAGAGATCGAGATGGATACCCGCGGGTTTTTCTGCCGACATCCGCTCCAGCTTCGCTTCCAGCGCGTGACCGACGTCAATGACGTTTACACCCGGGATAAAGGAGACGCCCATGGTGACGGCTTTTCGGCCATTAGCATGGTAAATGCTGGCCGGGGATTCATTCAGCCCGCGCGACAGCGTGGCGATGTCGCGCAGACGCGTCGCGGCTCCCGTGCCGGAAGGGGTGACGATCAGGTCGGCCAGCTCGTCGATATTCTCAAACTCACCAGTAGGATGCAGGCGGATGGACTCGGTGCCTGCGGTGATTTCACCGGCGCTGGAAACCACGTTAAGCCGGCTGAGCAGGGCAGAAAGCTGGTTCAGCGTAATGCCGCGCGCCGCCATTTTGGTCAACGAGATATCAATGTTGATCTGCGGGCTAATCACCCCGCCGATGGCGACCTTGCCGACACCGGGCACCAGCACCAGCTCGCGGCGAAGCTGCTCGGCATACTGCACCAGTTCCGGGTTGCTGAACGCATCTCCGGAAATGGCAAAGAAGAAGCCGAAGACATCGCCGAAATCATCGTTGACGAACGGAGTCACCACGCCCGGCGGAAACTGCCGCGCGGCGTCACCCACGCGGCGGCGCAGCTCATCCCAGATTTGCGGAAGCTCGCTCGAGTGGTAGCGCGACGCAATATTGACGGTAATTTGGGACAGTCCGTTCGATGAGATTGAGCTGACGTTATCGAGATAGGGGAGTTGCTGAAGCGCATTTTCCAGCGGCAGCGTCACCTCTTCTTCGACTTGCTGGGCCGAAGCGCCGGGATAATGGGTAATCACCACCGCGGTTTTAATGGTGAATGCGGGGTCTTCCAGCCGACCAATGTTCAGCAGGGCGAAAATCCCCCCCACGCCCAGCAGGAGTATCGTCAGCCAGACGCGAATAGGGTTATTGATAAACTGGCGTGAGATATCCATTACAGCCCCCGTTCACGCGTCCAGATGCGTACCGGCTGCCCGGCGTGAAGTTCATTTACGCCTGCCGTGACCACACGCTCACCCGCAGTGAGACCGCTGACGATTGCAACGCCTTCGGTACCGACCTGCCCGACGCTGACCTTTCGGTCCTCCAGATGCAGGTCATCGCCTTTACCCGCCACCACCCAGACGTGCGGCTCGTTGCGCGGGCTGTTGTCCGGGTTAAAGACTGCTTCAACCGGCACCACCAGCATGCTGTCACCCGCCCCGGCGGGCAAATTCGCCAGGTTGACGGTTACCGTTCCGCTCACGCCGCCGACGGCAGGAAAGTCGGCCGGGCGCGGCATGGTGAGTATCACCTGCCATGTGAGCGTATTGCTGTCGCTGCTTCCCGAATGTTCTTTATAAACGGCGGTAAATTCCCGGTCAGGGAAGGCGTTAATTTTAACGATGGGCTGATACCGGGCGTTGCGCATATCCAGCGCCTTAAACAGGTTTTCCGGGATGCTAAAGACGACATCCAGCAGATCGCTGCGGGTTAACGTTGCAATGGGCTGGCCCGCTGAAACGACCTGATGGTTACGCACGTGGACGCTCGCTACCGTGCCGCTGAACGGGGCGACAAGCGTCATCTGGTTCAGCTCTTCCCGGGCAATCTGGAGCGCGGCATTTGCCGAATCGCGGTTTGCGCGCTGAACGTCCATCTCGGCTTTTGAAATCGCCTGACGGCCTGCCAGCGTCTGAAAGCGGTCAAACTGGCGTTGCGCCAGTGTAGCTGCCGCCTGCCTGTCGTTCAGGCGCTGCCGGGCATCGCGGGCATTAAGCCTGGCAAGCTGCTGGCCCTGCTTGATGGTCGCGCCCTGGCGAATGTCCAGGGCTTCTATTTGTCCCGGGCGTTTGAAGGCGAGGTCGGTTGCGTCACCGGATTCAATCCGTGCCGGGAAAACGCGCTGGCGGGCAGTGCCTGCTGCTTTCACCTCGTTAACTTTCACCATGCGGGGCAGCGGCGTATTTTCCTCCGCCTTGCGGTCGCAGGCCGCGAGCGCGAAAATCACCCACGGCAATAAAAAGAGGTAGCGGTTCACGGTATTCCCCTAATAAATAATTGTTTTATTTATTCCCTCGCCATAACCGGGGCAACGCTATTCTGCGAAAGTCGACACCACAATATAGGTGAATAAACCGATCGCGGTGCTGGCAATAATGGCGAGCGCAATATAAAAACCAAGACGAATCAGGCTATAACCGAACATTCTCTTCTCCATGGGCCGGGAAAAGGCGATAGCGTCAATGAAACCAACGCAATGGATGCACTCACTGAGCATAGACGCAGATAAAACAAATGTTAAATAACCGACTTCGGTGGGCCGGGCGCGTGTTGAGCCCCGCAGGGCTGAGGGGGTGAATGCGCAAAGCAACATCATGATAATTCATAAAATTAACAATCAAAGGTTAATTCTGATATTCCTGTGCTACGTTTTATACATTCCCTCCTGATTCATATGCTGGCGTTTGGGGTAATAAAACAAACACGGAAGCTTGCTATGTATAACCCTGTCCCGAGTTTCCCGTGCGTCTGTTTCTTTTATTTATTTGTTAATTGCATGAGTACCAAGGTGATTTCTGAAAGAACCTGAGGAAGGAACAATGAAAACAGAGAAACCTGGCCGTCCGTTTTACCAGCAAAGCGTTGAAGAGGCGCTGGCTGCAAACCATTCCACGGTGGATGGACTGAGCAGTACCGAGGCAGCCGCCCGACTACAGCAATACGGTGAGAACGCCTTACCGCAAAAACCGGGTAAGCCTGCCTGGCTGCGCTTTCTGGCCCATTTCAACGACGTCCTGATTTATGTTCTGCTGGTGGCCGCGCTGCTTAAGCTGATCATGGGCCACTGGGTCGATATGTTCGTGATCCTCGGGGTCGCCATCATTAACGCCCTGATTGGTCATATCCAGGAAAGTAATGCCGAAAAATCGCTGCAAAGCATTCGCAATATGCTCTCCAGTGAAGCCGTGGTAATACGGCAGGGCAACCATGAAACCATCCCCACCACGGCGCTGGTGCCCGGTGATATCGTGGTGATCCGCGCCGGGGATCGCATTCCTGCCGATCTGCGCGTGATTGAGGCCCATAATCTGCGCGTCGAAGAGGCGATTCTCACCGGGGAATCCACCGTTGTTGAAAAGAACACCGACGCGTTGAGCGGCGAGCTGCCGCTCGGCGACCGCTATAACTTGCTTTACTCCGGCACCACCGTGAGCGCCGGCGGCGGAAAAGGGCTGGTGGTCGCGACCGGGGGCGAGACCGAGCTCGGTCACATCAACCAGATGATGTCGGACATCGAAAAACACCGCACGCCGCTGATGGTGCAGATGGACAAGCTCGGTAAAACCATCTTTATCACCATCCTGGTGATGATGGTGGTGCTGTTTGTCTTTAGCCTCCTGTTCCGCGATATGCCGGTTTCTGAGCTGGTGCTGTCGTTGATAAGCCTTGCGGTGGCGGCGGTGCCCGAAGGGCTGCCGGCCATTATCTCTATTATCCTTTCGCTTGGCGTACAGGCGATGGCCCGCCGGAAGGCGATTATTCGTAAGCTGCCTACCGTCGAAACGCTGGGCGCAATGACGGTGATCTGCTCGGATAAAACCGGCACCCTGACCATGAACGAAATGACGGTCAAAGCGGTGATCACCGCCGGGACAACCTACCGCGTGGAGGGAGACAGCTACGAGCCGGTAGGCAATATTCATCCGATTGACGACCCAACGCCCGTCACCGTCACCCCTGGCTCGCTGCTGGAGCGCTATCTGCGCACCATCGATCTGTGTAACGACAGCCAGCTGATGAAGGACGAGCAGGGCCTATGGAAAATCACCGGCGGGCCGACCGAAGGCGCGCTGAAGGTGCTGGCGGCGAAAATACCGCTCCCGGCGCTGGATACGGAAATGCGCAGTAAAATCCCGTTCGATTCGCAATACAAATACATGTCCACGCTGTACCGCCTGGGCGATGAAGAGGTGATCCTCATCACCGGTGCGCCAGACGTGCTGTTCCGCCTCTGCCAGTATCAGCAGACGGAGACCGGGCTGCAGCCGTTCGATCAACCCTACTGGGAAGGGAAGATTGAAGAATACGCCCGTGAGGGGCTGCGCATGGTGGCTGCCGCCTGGAAGCCCGCCGCCGACGGCCAGCGCGAGCTGGATCATGCAGATTTACAGGACGGGGTTATCCTGCTCGGGATTGCCGGCATGATGGATCCCCCGCGGCCGGAAGCGATTACCGCCATTGCCGACTGCCTGCAGGCCGGAATTCGGGTGAAGATGATCACCGGCGATCACCCGCAAACGGCGATGAGCATTGGCCAGATGCTGGGGATCGGCAATGCCGCCAGCGCTATTACAGGACGCGAGCTAGAGGCGATGAACGATCCGCAGTTGAGCGAAGCCGCGCAAAAATACGATATCTTCGCGCGAACCAGCCCGGAAGATAAGTTCCGCCTGGTGCAGGCGCTGCAAAGCCGACAGGAAGTGGTGGGGATGACCGGAGACGGCGTGAACGATGCTCCGGCGCTGAAGCGCGCTGATGTCGGTATCGCCATGGGGATCAAAGGCACCGAGGTGACCAAGGAGGCGGCCGACATGGTGTTAACGGATGATAACTTTGCCACCATCGCCAGAGCGGTGCACGAGGGGCGGCGAGTTTATGACAACCTGAAAAAGACCATTTTGTTCATCATCCCGAGCAACATTGCCCAGGCGTTACTGATCATCATTGCGCTGCTGGCGGGCAACCTGATCCCGTTAACGCCGGTGCTGATCCTGTGGATGAACATGGCGACGTCGGCCACTCTGTCGTTTGGCCTGGCGTTTGAAGCGGGTGAGCGGGACATCATGAACCGGCCACCGCGCAAGTCTAACCTGCACGTTATGGACGGTTTCGCCATCTGGCGCGTGGTGTTTGTCGGGCTGATGATTGCCATCAGCGCCTTCGTGCTGGAAGCCTGGCTGCAGCCGCGCGGCTACTCGCCGGAGTTTATCCGCACCGTGCTGCTGCAAATGCTGGTGACCGCGCAGTGGTTCTACATGCTGAACTGCCGCGTAACGGATGGCTTCTCGCTGAGCAAAGGGCTGCTGGCGAACAAGGGGATCTGGATTGTGAGCGCTGTGCTGCTGATCCTCCAGCTGCTGATCATCTATGCGCCGTTTATGCAAATGCTGTTTGGCACCGAGGCGCTGCCGTTCCGCTACTGGGTCATCACTTTCCTGATTGGTTTCGCGATGTTCCTGATCGTTGAAGTGGAAAAACCGCTGACCCGCAGATGGCGCAAAAAGTAAGGCGACATTGAGAAAAGCCTGTATAACAGCAGGCTTTTCTCACGAAATGGCTGGCAGGGGTTATAGTTACTCTGTGCTCAACATCGTTAATTATAGGGACATTATGATCCGAACCCGCTTGCTGGCGTTAGCGCTGGCCGCCGTGACCCAAAGTGCATGGGCTGTAACTTATCCGCTTCCGCCTGAGGGCAGCCGCCTGGTTGGCGCGCCAATAACCATCACCGTGCCGGAAGGGAACACCCTGCCGCTGGAAGCCTTTGCCGCGCAGTATGGGCAAGGGTTGAGCAACATGCTTGAAGCCAACCCGGGTGTTGATCCCTTTTTGCCTAAAGCAGGAACGCAACTCGTGGTGCCGCAACAGCTGATCCTGCCCTCCACCGTGCGGGAGGGCATTGTGGTGAACGTGGCGGAAATGCGCCTCTACTATTACCCGCCGGGTAGCAATACCGTGGAGGTACTGCCGATCGGGATCGGTCAGGCCGGACGTGAAACCCCGCGTAACTGGGTTACTGCTGTGGAGCGCAAGCAGGATGGGCCAACCTGGACGCCTACGCCAAACACGCGCCGCGAATACGCAAAAGAGGGGAAAACCCTGCCGGCGTTTGTGCCTGCCGGGCCGGATAACCCTATGGGCCTCTACGCCATCTATATTGGCAGGCTGTACGCCATTCACGGCACTAACTCGAATTTTGGTATCGGGCTGCGCGTAAGCCAGGGCTGTATTCGTCTGCGAAACGCGGATATCAAATATCTTTTCGATAACGTCCCGGTCGGCACGCGCGTCGAACTTATCGATCGCCCGGTTAAAATGACCACGGAGCCGGACGGCAGCCGCTGGGTGGAAGTCCACGAGCCGCTGTCGCGTAACCGTGCCGAGTTTGAATCGACAAAGAAAGTGCCACTGCCCATTTCCGCCACGCAGCGGACGCAGCTGATAAACGAGGGGGCGGGCGCTGAACTGGAACGTCGGTCAGGGATGCCGGTTAAGGTCGGCAACGGAGGCATTGTCGCCGGGTGACGGCTGCGGTCCAATGAAATTGGTCGGTCGGGTAAGGCGACGCCGCCACCCGACAATGTAACCGAGCGCAGAAAAGCAAAAAGCCTGCTTTAAAAGCAGGCTTTTTAAATTTGGCTCCTCTGACTGGACTCGAACCAGTGACATACGGATTAACAGTCCGCCGTTCTACCGACTGAACTACAGAGGAATCGTGTGAACGGGGCGCATATTATCGACGTCGGCTGTGGTTGTCAAAGGGTGTATCAGACGATTTTGTTCGTTTGCTGACAAATTCAGCAAAGTGGTGCTTTTGGCAACGCTTTGCACCGTCATTGTGCAGATATACCCCTTATGGGGCAGATCATAAACCGCTGTTTCACTCATAAAGTCGCCAGCGATGATTAGATTTCCTTATTTTCAGGGCATTAGGCATGGATCTACTCCCGGCTCAAAAAGTGGCATTCATATTGCAATACCTGTTCAACACTCGAAGCCGTTAAAGGCACAGTTATTTGTTACAGGGGGCAATATGAATTTCAGACGACTCAAATACTTCGTAAAAATCGTCGATATCGGCAGCCTGACTCAGGCAGCGGAAGTGTTGCATATTGCGCAGCCCGCGCTGAGCCAGCAGGTTGCCACGCTTGAAGGGGAGCTGGATCAACAGCTGCTGATCCGCACCAAGCGCGGCGTGACGCCAACCGAAGCCGGGAAAATTCTTTATACCCATGCCCGCACCATTTTGCGCCAGTGTGAACAGGCGCAGCTGGCGGTCAATAACGTCGGCCAGACGCTGAGCGGCACGGTCTCTATCGGCCTTGCACCGGGGACCGCCGCATCTTCCATTACCATGCCGCTGCTGCAGGCGGTGCGTGCCGAGCTGCCCGACGTGCTGGTTTACCTGCATGAGAACAGCGGCTCCGTGCTGAATGACAAACTGCTCAACGGGCAGTTGGACATGGCGGTGCTGTACGACCGCTCGCCCATCGCCGGGATCACCAGCCAGCCGCTGCTGAAAGAAGATCTTTATCTGGTCGGTACGCGCGACTGTCCGGGTCAAAGCGTTGACCTGACGGCCGTCGCCGAGATGAACCTGTTCCTGCCGCGTGATTACAGCGCCGTGCGCGTGCGGGTGGACGAAGCGTTTTCCCTGCGTCGCCTGACGGCCAAAATCATCGGCGAGATCGACTCTATCTCCACGCTGACCGCCGCGATTGCCAGCGGGATGGGGGTCACCGTGCTGCCGGAGTCTGCGGCACGCTCACTGTGCAGCGCGGCAAACGGCTGGATGGCGCGGATTACCACGCCGTCCATGAGCTTACCGCTGTCGCTCAATATGTCTGCACGCGGCTCGCTCACGCCGCAGGCGCAGGCGGTGAAAGAGATCCTGATGTCGCTGGTAAGCAAACCATCGCTGGAGAACCGCGAGCTGCAGCTGGTCAGCTGATATTCCATAAAAGCATAAGTTGCTGGTTTTTATTATTTGTTCTGTAGCCCCGCTGACTCTAACAATAGCGTTATGTCAGACAGGCCGGAGCGAAACGTGAATTTCCAGCAACTTAAAATTATCCGTGAGGCGGCCAGGCGGGACTACAACCTGACCGAGGTCGCCAACATGCTGTATACCTCCCAGTCGGGCGTCAGTCGCCATATTCGCGAGCTGGAAGAAGAGCTGGGTATTGAGATTTTCATACGTCGCGGCAAGCGTCTGCTCGGGATGACCGAGCCGGGAAAAGCGCTGCTGGCCATTGCGGAGCGGATCCTCAACGAAGCCAGCAACGTTCGCCGTCTTGCGGACCTCTTTACCAACGATGCTTCCGGCGTGCTCACCATCGCGACGACCCACACCCAGGCGCGTTAAAGCCTGCCGCCGGTCATTAAAGCCTTTCGTGAACTCTTCCCGGATGTGCGGCTGGAGCTGATCCAGGGAACGCCGCAGGAGATCGACGTGCTGTTGCAAAACGGCGGGGCGGATATCGGTATCGCCAGTGAACGCCTCAGTACCGACCCGCTGCTGGTGGCTTTCCCGTGGTTCCGCTGGCACCACAGCCTGCTGCTGCCGGACGATCACCCCCTCAACCAGGTGTCACCGCTTACGCTTGACGATATCGTTAAGTGGCCGCTGATCACCTACCGCCAGGGCATTACCGGGCGTTCACGTATCGATGAAGCCTTTAGCCGCAAGGGACTGACGCCGGATGTGGTCCTCAGCGCGCAGGATTCCGACGTGATTAAAACCTACGTTGAGCTTGGGCTGGGCATTGGTCTGGTGGCGGAACAGTCGGGCGGTGAGCACGAGGAGGGCAATCTTGTGCGGCTTGATACCCGCCACCTGTTCGATGCCAATACCGTATGGCTGGGCCTCAAGCGTGGGCAGCTGCAGCGCAATTACGTATGGCGGTTTATCGAGCTGTGTAATGCCGGGCTGTCGGTGGATGAGATTAAGCGCCATGTGATGGAGCCAGAAGACGTGGCGATTGATTATCAGATTTGAACCGCGAATGCAGAAAAGCAAAAAGCCTGCTTTAAAAGCAGGCTTTTTAAATTTGGCTCCTCTGACTGGACTCGAACCAGTGACATACGGATTAACAGTCCGCCGTTCTACCGACTGAACTACAGAGGAATCGTGTGAACGAGGCGCATGTTAATGGCCTCGCTAAAATGTGTCAACACTAAATTTAAGGTGCTGATTCAATTGATTAATTAAGCTGCAAACTGCTGTTTTAGTGAACGTGCGCGGTGGCATACTCGCCGCTGTCGCCATTCTTACGTAAACGCTGAAGCGGGTCCTGCTGGTAGAACTGGCAAAAACGCTGCCACAACGCCGGGAAGCGGGGAGCGAACAGCTCCGGCGCGCTAAAGAAATATTCCGACAGAACCGCAAAACATTCGGCTGGATCGGTGGCAGCATAGGCGTCGATGCTCGCGGCGCTTTCACCGACAAGATCGATTTCATCCTGAATGTTGTCCATGGCCGCATGCAGATCGTGCTCCCATCCGGCCACTTCGCGCAGCGGGATGAGCGGCACGCCGCTGGCGCGATCGCCGTTGCGGGTATCAAGCTTGTGCGCCACTTCATGGATAATCAGGTTGAAGCCGGAGGCATCAAACGAATCCTGAATATCCAGCCAGTTGAGCACAATAGGCCCCTGTTGCCAGCTCTGCCCGGACTGCACAACGCGCTGGCTGTGCACCAGACCGATGTCATCTTCCCATTCGTCATCCACCACGAACGGGGCAGGGTAGATAAGCACTTCGTGAAAGCCGTCCAGCCATTCAATGCCGAGCGCCAAAACGGGCAGGCAGAACAGCAGGGCAATACGCGTGTTTTTGAGGGGATCGAGTTCGAAACCCTGTAACGGAACCAGACGTTTTTGCTGCAGAAAACGGTCCGCCAGTTGAATCAGCACTCGCTGTTCATCCGGCTCGAGGTTAGCCAGAACCGGGATCGCCAGCGCCTCTTCCCATGGCTGTGCCATATTTCGACCAGCGTCATTCGATTTCCAGGGCCACTTAATCATCGCTTTGCTCGCAAACTCGTCACATGAACAAAATTGAAAGGTCAGGCTAACATGCCAAAGAACCCGGCATGAAAGCAACTACAAAACGTTGAGATGTCGGAATGGCAGAAAAGGCCAGCCTCTCTGCCATTATTCAACCACTTATCCCGTTTCCTTTCAGTGACAAAACTCCCATTGATAAAACCCCGCTGAAGACCGGGCCTGAGATAACACGCTGCCCTGAGCCTCAGGTTGAAACGTTAAGGGACTGTTAAAATGTGCGTCTACCCGTCATGATGACCGTCATCAAAACGGAGAAATGTCGATACTATGCCCGTAAATTTTGACCTTAACGATCTTTATGCTTTCAGAGCGTTAGTGGAATATGGCAACTTTCGGGTTGCTGCTGAATCTATCTGTTTGTCCCCGTCAGCACTGAGCCGCAGGATTGAAAAACTGGAGGCGGCGCTGGGAACAAAGCTGTTTGACCGGACCACCCGCCACGTGGCTCTGACGTTGTACGGGCAGAACTTTGCTGAACGTTCAGCGCAGTTGCTTGATAACGTTGAGTCCATGCTGGCGGATATCGATAAAGTGAGCGAAGAGCGCACCGGGCTGGTTACCGTCGCTACGGTACCGTCTGCAGCCTGTTACTTTATGCCGGATGTTATACGTCGTTTTCAGTCCCGCTACCCGCGTGTCCGGATTAAGCTCATCGACAGCAGCGCAGGGAATGTCCTTGACGCTGTTGCCCGTAGCCAGGCGGATTTCGGGATCTGTTTCGCCGGGAGTTTGCCCTCTGAAATAGAGTTTTTCCCGCTTGTGGAAGATAGCTATGTCGCCGCATGCAGGCGCGATCACCCTCTGGCAAAAAAAAATCACCTGACATGGCAGGCGTTTTATGAGCAGGACTATATCATCCTCGACAAAACGTCAGGTAACCGTAACCTGCTCGACCGGTTGTTGGGGGACAGGGTTCCTGCGCGTCCCAGCGTCTGCGAAACGCGCCATGTGACCACGATGCTCGGTATGGTAGAGGCGGGGATCGGCATTGCTGCCGTTCCCGCCATGTCGATGCCAACGTCAGAGCACTCACTGTTGACATCTGTCCCGCTCCTGGCGCCGGAAGTGAAACGCACTGTGGGGCTTATCCGACGCCGGGGGCGCATCCAGTCTTACATTGCGGCTGAACTGGAAAAACACATTACTGAGCAGTACCGCGGGACGTGACGGGGCTTAATCCCGTGTCGCGGATCACGGCACTGGACTGTGTCGATGAAAGGTAACTCAGCAGCGCTTTCCCTTCGCCAGGATGGTCGGCGTGGCGGGTCACGGCGCCAGCAAAGCGGGTGATGTATTGCAGGTTGTCCGGGAGTTTGCCGATAAACGTCACCCCCGGAATCGGCAACAGTTCGCTGACCTGCTGGAAACCCACCGCGTATTTCCCTTTCGCCACTTCTTCGGCGACGGGGATGCGCTCAACCTTCGTTGCTTTACCCATCACCTCTTTTTCAATCCCCAGCGTTTTGAACAGCTTCTGGCTGACGTATCTGCCGCTGGCGCTGTCGGAGTAGGCGATAGATCCGGCCTGAAGCAGCGTGTGGCGAAGTTTCGCCTCATTACCGATATCCGGGACGTCATCGCCTTTTTTTACCACCATACCGACAGGGGAGTCAGCAAGTTCCGTGCGTGAGCCAGGCTGAGTCAGGTTGTCCTTTTCGAGCGTTGCCAGCGCATCGCCCACCATGATTACCACGTCGGCTTTTTCCCCGCGCGCAAGTCGGTTAGGAATTGCCTGCGGAGTCGTCCCCATAGACGGGCCGGGAACGAGCACAATGTTATCGCCGGTCTGGCGTTCATATTCCGGTGCCAGCTTTTCAAGGGCGGCTTTAAAACCGCCTGAGATCATGACCGTCACCTCTTTTGCGGAGGCGCAGAAGCTCAGGGCGGTCATTATCAACGCGCTGGTGGTCAGCCGAGGGATCAGTCTCATGCCGCCCCCTCTGATTTCACGGTATTTTGCAGCGTCACTGCACGACGACGATACAGGTAGAGTGTGGCCAGCAGGGCACACACTGCGGCGAAACCCATCCAGTATCCGGGAGAGGCTTTATCCCCGGTATATTCAATCAGCGCGGTAGACATCACCGGGGTGAATCCCCCAAATACCGCCGTTGCCAGACTGTAGGCCAGAGAGAACCCCGCCACCCGAACTTCAGAAGGCATGATCTCCGTGAGTGCCGGGATCATCGCACCATTGTAAAGGCCATAGAGGAAAGAGAGCCACAGCAGGACGCTTAGCATCATTGAGAAGCTCGGTGCTTGCGCCAGCAGCGTCAGCGCCGGGTAGCTTGTCGCCAGTGCCAGCAGCGTCATGGCGATAAGCACCGGTTTACGCCCAAAGCGGTCCGACAGCGCACCGCCCACCGGCAGCCAGATAAAGTTAGAAATTGCGACCAGAAGCGTGACCAGCAGGCTGTCCGAGGCGCTGAGCATCAGTACTTTTTTCCCGAAAGTCGGCGCGTAAACGGTGATCAGATAAAAGGCCGTAGTGGTCATCGCCACCATCAGCATGCCGGCAATGACCACCTGCCAGTTACCGAGCAGGGTTCTAAAGACCTGATGCATCTCCAGATGATGGCGGCGCGCGCTGAACTCCTCTGTCTCCTCCAGCTTGCGGCGCAGGAAAAAGATAAAGGGGACGATTAAACAGCCGACCAGGAACGGAATACGCCAGCCCCATTCACGAATGGCGCTCTCTGCCATTAGCGCGTTCAGGGCAAACCCCATGGCTGCCGCAACCATAATCGCGACCTGCTGGCTGCCGGACTGCCAGCTGGTGTAGAAACCTTTGCGGCCGGGTGTGGCAATTTCAGCCAGATAGACCGACACGCCACCCAGCTCCGCTCCGGCAGAAAACCCCTGCAATAGTCGGCCTGACAGCACCAGTAACGGTGCCCACAGACCTATGCTGTGATAAGACGGAATAAGCACAATCAGGAAGGTTCCCGCCGCCATAATCGACAGAGTCACGATCAATCCTTTTCTGCGTCCAACCTTGTCGATATAGGCACCCAGTACGATTGCCCCGATGGGACGCATTAAAAAACCTGCGCCGAAGACGGCGAACGTCATCATCAGGGAAGCAAATTCACTGCTCGCCGGGAAAAAGGTATGCGCGATGTAGGTCGCATAAAAGCCGAAGAGAAAGAAGTCGAATTGCTCGAGAAAGTTGCCGGACGTAACGCGAAATATCGCGCCTGCTTTCGTGCGAAGGGTTGCAGGTGAGGTTGAGGAAAACATGGTTATCTCCAGTTTATTGTTGACGTTTTGCTCGTCTGTTTCTGAAAACTGGATCAACTACCCCAAATTTATAAGCGCAATTAATACAAGGACTGATGCATTTAACGCATCAATGGTGAAGAGCCGATCGGGAGGGATTGCTGTAACAACAACTTAACAATTAATTGATTTTTTATTCACCAATTTGGGCGCGCCCCTGATAATGCTGTTTTGTGACATCGCGCAGAGGCGACATGGGTAGCAAAGAAGACAAAAGCCAGGCGATGCCTGGCTTTTTACCATAACTTATCGCAATGCGTTGGCAATCGCACTGAACATCAGGGATGCCTCAAGCGGCTGCGCGCTGAACGACGGTTCCGCCTGCGGCCAGGTTGACCATTGAACGATCACCAGATTCTCCGTTGGGTTCACCATGATCATCTGACCGAAGATCCCCAGCGCCCACAGAGAGCCTTTCAGTGAATCCTGAACCGCAGGGCTGACGTGTTGGGCATTGGCGGGAACCTCATTGTTCCACCATTGGTAGCCGTAAAGGCCGTCTGGATGGGCGTCAGATACCGAGCCTTTCGCGTGCGTCCAGTCGGACGAGTGCTGAACCCAGTTGTCTGGCAGGATCTGTTTGCCGTCTGGCAGGGTGCCGTTGTGCAGGATAAACTCCCCGAAGCGACCCCAGTCTTCCAGCGTGGCGTTAAAGCCATGCGCGCCGACGTCGTGCTGGCCCTTACTGTAGGCGTGCCACACGCCGTCGCTCGCCATGCCGTATGGCTGCCAGATGCTTTTCTCGAGGTACGCCGCCAGCGTCATGCCGGTGGCGCGCTCAAGGACATCCCCCAGCAGCCATGCGCCGCCGGATGAGTAAGACCAGTTTTCCCCGGCAGGGTGTTCACGATGTAAACCGGAGACCAGTTTGCGCACGCAGTCATAGGTGCCAGGTTTGGCTTCGCACTCGGTGAGCTGGGCGAAATCCGATTTCGGGTTGGTGTAATCCTCGTTCCACGCCACGCCGGAGGTATGGGTGATCAGCTGTTTTAACGTCACGCCGTCCCAGGCGGTGCCTTTTAAATCCGGTTCGTACTGCGTAACAAGATCGTCGAGCGAGT
This sequence comes from Enterobacter cancerogenus, assembly GCF_019047785.1. Classification (NCBI taxonomy): domain Bacteria; kingdom Pseudomonadati; phylum Pseudomonadota; class Gammaproteobacteria; order Enterobacterales; family Enterobacteriaceae; genus Enterobacter; species Enterobacter cancerogenus. The sequence goes on from NZ_CP077290.1 coordinate 4,524,397, forward strand.
GGATCTTGCCTTCTTTAATCGCCACGCCTACCAGCGCCGAAACGACCGATTTCCCTACAGAACGAGACGTCCAGAGCGTGGAGTCGGTATTGCCTTCACCCAGATACTTCCACGCGACTTTGCCGTCTTTCAGCACCAGCATACCGCTGACGTTCTGGCGCTTAAGGTAATCCTGAAGATTGTAGGTTTTGCCATTAACCTGGTAGCTGGCGTCTTTCAGCGGTTTTTCTGCGGCCAGCAACGGGGTGGCATTACCATGACGGAACACGTCGCCCGCGTAGTTGCGGTAGTCATTGCGAAAGCCGACAACGCGATCGCTTTGGCTCCAGGTGAGCATGCTGTGCGTGTCGGGCAGTTTTGCATCAAACGGAGCCGGACAGGTCTCCAGGTCGGTGCCTTCACAGGCCGCCATGGCGACAGGAGAGAGCAGGCTGGTGAAGACAAGGCCCGCGAGCAGTGTGAAATTTAACGATTTATTTTTCATGGTTTTCTCGTATGGGTTAAGAATGCCTTCAGTTTAAGAACCTGCGGCCTATAATAAAAAGCGCGTAATGGGGGAAAATCCCCCGTATTTTTGATAAGGATGCAACGTGGCGACGTTACTCTATTCCTTTGCTCAACTGGAGGCGTTCACCGCCGTGGCGGAGCACGGGAGCCTGATGAAGGCGGCGGGTAAACTGGGTAAAGACCGGACGACCCTGCGCGATCTGATTGATTTTCTCGAAGATGGTCTGGGCTACGCGCTCTTCGAGCGGGAAGGGCGCACTCTGCGGTTAACCCCGGAAGGGGAGCAGCTCCGACGGCAGGCGCACCTGCTGATGCGCCAGGTAAAAGCCTTTGAGGCCTTTGCGAAAGAGGTGCCTGAAAGCGCCACGCAGGAAATTTCCCTTGTCTACGATCCCTTTACGCCCAGGGCGTTTTTGCAGGCACTGATAGGCGTGATGGCCGGGCAAAACGTCCGGTTGAGCCTGAAGAGTGCCTCGCGGGATGAGGCCGAGGCGATGCTGGCCAGCGGTCAGGCCGATCTGGGGATCTGTCAGGCGCGCAACCGCAGCGTGGGCAGTGACATGGAGTGGCGCGCTCTGGGCGCAATCGATATGGATTTCTATGCCTCGAAGGCGCGTTTTGCGTCGGCCACGCCGCCGCTTTCGCTGCTTGACCTCTCTCTTGTGCCGCAGGTCGTGATGCACGACGCCTCTGACGAACCGGTGGCACGTCGCCTGCAAATCTCCGGGCATACGATTTTTACCAATGAACTGGAGATGCTTCGCGGCCTGCTGGAGCAGGGATGCGGCTGGGGATTTTTGCCGACGCACCTGCAGGCGACGCAGTGGAAAAACGTCAAAAGGCTGCACACCGAAGTGGGCAGCCAGGGAATCAGCCAGACGATGGTCACCATCTGGAAACCGGGCAGCGACAAGCGCGGGACTATCGATCGTACGCTGTCGCTGCTGCCGACGCTGTGGCAAAAAAGCATGCGCCAGGCCGGGTAAGCGCGGCGCTACCCGGCATTATGCTCAGCGCTGTGAACAACCTTTGCACTGTTGGTTCTGGATCTGCTGGAAGAAGTCGTTGCCTTTGTCATCCACAAGGATAAACGCCGGGAAGTTCTCGACCTCAATTTTCCAGATAGCCTCCATACCCAGTTCAGGATACGCCACGCACTCAAGGCTTTTGATGCTGTTTTGCGCCAGCACCGCCGCCGGGCCGCCGATGCTGCCCAGGTAGAACCCGCCGTGCTGGTGGCAGGCATCCGTCACCTGCTGGCTGCGGTTGCCTTTTGCCAGCATGATCATGCTCGCGCCGTGGGATTGCAGTAAATCCACATACGAGTCCATACGGCCTGCGGTCGTTGGTCCAAGCGAGCCTGACGCGTAGCCTTCCGGCGTTTTGGCCGGGCCCGCGTAATAGATCGGGTGATCTTTCACGTACTGCGGCAGTTCTTCACCCTTGTCGAGCAGCTCTTTCAGCTTCGCGTGGGCGATGTCGCGCGCCACGATAATGGTGCCGCTCAGCGACAGGCGGGTTGAAACCGGGTGAGCCGAGAGCTGCGCGAGGATCTCAGCCATCGGCTTGTTCAGATCGATGCTGACCACGTCGCCTTCACCCTGCTGGCGCAGCGATTCAGGAATATACTGGCCCGGATTATGTTCCAGCTTCTCGATCCAAATCCCGTCGCGGTTGATTTTCGCCTTGATGTTGCGATCTGCCGAACAGGAAACGCCCATGCCGATCGGGCAGGATGCGCCGTGGCGCGGCAGGCGGATCACGCGGATATCGTGGGCGAAGTATTTCCCGCCGAACTGCGCGCCAAGGCCGAGGTTTTGGGCTTCCTGAAGCAGTTCCTGTTCAAGCTGCACGTCGCGGAACGCCTGACCGTGCGCGTTCCCTTCGACAGGCAGACCGTCGTAGTAGCGGGTTGAGGCCAGTTTGACGGTTTTCAGCGTGCTTTCCGCCGACGTGCCGCCAATCACGAACGCAATATGGTAAGGCGGGCAGGCCGCCGTGCCCAGGGTCCGCATTTTCTCAACCAGGTAGTTTTTCAGCTTCGCCGGGGTAATCAGCGCCTTGGTTTCCTGATAAAGATAGGTTTTGTTGGCTGAACCGCCGCCTTTCGCCATGCACAGGAATTTATACTCGTCGCCATCGACGCTATACAGATCGATCTGCGCTGGCAGGTTGGTGCCGGTGTTGACCTCCTGATACATATCCAGCGCCGCGTTCTGGGAATAGCGCAGGTTGTCCTCGATGTAGGTGTTGTAGACGCCCTGGCTCAGCGCGGCTTCATCGCCGCCTTCGGTCCACACGCGCTGGCCTTTTTTCCCCATGATGATGGCGGTGCCGGTGTCCTGACAGGTTGGCAGCACGCCTTTGGCCGCGATTTCAGAGTTGCGCAGGAACTGCAGGGCGACGTATTTGTCGTTTTCGCTGGCCTCAGGGTCGTTAAGAATGGCCGCGACCTGCCGCTGGTGCGACGGACGCAGCATGAACGCGGCATCGTGGAAGGCGTGTTGCGCCAGCAGCGTAAGCGCCTGCGGCTCAACTTTCAGGATCTCCTGACCCTCAAAGTCGGCCACGGAGACATACTCTTTGGTCAGCAGATAGTATTCGGTGTCGTCGTGAGACAGCGGGAAGGGGTTTTGGTACACAAAGGGCTTATTCGACATACTCAACTCCAAAATCTGTTTTTGACTGATGGCGCTTCGCTTATCAGGCCTACAACATCAAAGCATGATGAGAACGGGTAGGCCCGGTAACCTTGCGCCACCGGGCATTGTTCTTAGAACATCATGGACATCCACGGATAGCCAATCAGCAGCAGGGCCGCCAGGAAGATGGCACCGAAGATGGTGCCCAGACGCCAGTAGTCTTTAGTTGGCAGGTAGCCGCTACCGTAGTAAATCGGGCTTGGACCCGTACCGTAAGGGGTAATGATCCCCATCACGCCCAGGGAAGTGACCATCAGCAGGACAAACACTTCCATATTCATGCCCGGGATGGTGGAGGCGATAGTCAGCATTGCAGGCAGCAGCGCCGTGGTGTGCGCGGTGGTGCTGGCAAACAGATAGTGCAGCAGGTAGAACGCCAGCAGCAGAACAATGGTTGCCACGCCCGGTGAAATACCGCTCATCAGCATGCCGCCTTCTTTGCCCAGCCAGCTGATAAAGCCGGTAGAGGAGAGGCCATCTGCCAGCGCCACCAGGGTAGCGAACCAGACGAAGGTATTCCATGCCGCTTTGTTGCCGGTGATGTCGTTCCACTCCAGCACGCCTGTCCACAGCATCAGGCCGACGATTAACAGAGCCGCCATGGCCGGTTCAATCCACGCCGCCGCGAAGATCCACATCATCAGCGCACAGCAGACGAACACCAGCAGCAGGATTTCGTTGCGCGACAGTTTGCCCAGTTTTTCCAGTTCACGGGTCGCCCACAGCGGCACTTCGTTGTTCACTTTCACTTCTGGCGGGTAGAACCAGTAGGCCAGCAGCGGCATGGTCAGGATCAGCAAGATACCCAGCGGCAGGAAGGCGAGGAACCAGGTTCCCCAGGAGATATCAATACCCACCGTACTTTTCACCAGGGCCAGCGCCAGCAGGTTGGGTGCCAGCGCGGAAAGGAACATGGAACTGGTGATACAGGCCGCAGTAATGGCAACCCACATCAGGTACGAGCCGATCTTGCGCGCGCTCGGGTCATTTGGTTTTGAACCGTACAGCGGTGGCAGGTTGGCGATAATCGGGTAGATGGTCCCGCCGCTGCGCGCGGTATTGGACGGCGTGAACGGGGCCAGCAGCAGGTCTGCGAAGGTAATGGCGTAACCGAGCGTCAGGCTGCGGCGGCCAAGATACTTCACCAGAATCAGCGCCAGACGGCGGCCAAAGCGGGTTTTGTCGTAGCCCGCGGCGAACATAAAGGCGCCAAAAATCAGCCACACGGTAGAGTTACCAAACCCGCTCACCGCCCACTTAAAGGAGGCACCCGCCAGTTTGAATTTCGTGTCCGCCAGCTGTTCCGGACTGAACAGTACCCACTGGCTGCAGAGCGCAATCGCCACTACGCCAGTCAGGCCAATAACCGCGCCCGGCAGGGGCTCGAAGATTAACCCGACAATCACGCCGACGAAGATGGCGAAGTAGTGCCAGGCATAAGGAGGCAACCCGTCAGGGACGGGAACAAACAGCAGAAGTATGGCGACCACGATCGGCAGCGCCATCATCAGCAGACGTTTTGCCTTTCCGTCAGATGCTTTACTCGCCGCAGGAGGCGTTACAGCAGTTTTTGTATTCATAGTGTCACGTCTTAAGTTGTAAAAAATTCGGCTCAGGGTGAATACACACTTCCGCGTTCTTTTAAGGGTTCGCTTTTTTTAGTTATTTAAGGTGCGGTTTGTCTATTCAGTAATAGCGATTTAACGCATTTCTGAATGCGCTAAATTAAAAAATGATGATATTTATATATTGCGCCTTTAGAGTCCAATTCTATTGATCGCGATCAAATAAATAGAATTGAGGGAGTATTTTTAAACTTTTTAAAATAACCACTCCGGCTTATGTGGGTATTATGGGTTTTTGAGACTAAATTTATCATATTGATAACAATCTTATGTGTGGTGTGGGTTTATGTTATTAATTTTAATGTATTTTTATTGGTTGTGGGGTAATGGTAAGGCCATTTGTCGATTAACATGTTTTAAATAATTGTGAATTACTGAAACATTGTTACTAACACCAATGTATTACGAATGTTATTTCAGGGATTAAATAGTTTTATAACTAACGTAATAGCTTTAGAAACTAAAAAAATCTTTATATTAGTATTATGACATCGGCATAAAAAAACGAAATAAAACCGCGCCCGATAACGAATTCTTAATTTCTAAAGTTTGGAGTTTTTATTATGAACACTAACGAACGCATGTTGAGTCCTTTCACTCTGCCGAATGGTACCGAACTGAAAAACCGTTTGTTAATGGCGCCAATGACCACCTGCACCGGCTATTACGATGGTTCCGTGACCAGCGAGCTGGTGGAGTACTACCGGGCGCGGTCAGGAAGCATCGGCACAATCATCGTTGAGTGCTGTTTTGTCGACGATCTGGGCCTCGCTTTCCCCGGCGCGATTGGTATCGATAACGACGAAAAAATTGCCGGGCTGGCAAAAATTGCGGAGGCCATCAAATCCAAAGGCTCCAGAGCGTTACTGCAGATCTACCACGGCGGCCGCATGGTCGACCCGAAGCTGATTGGTGGCCGCACGCCGGTTGGGCCGAGCGCTGTTGCCGCGCCGCGTGAGGGGGCCGCAACGCCGGTTGCCCTGACCACCGAAGAAGTGGAAGGGATGATCGTTAAGTTTGGCGACGCGGTGCGTCGCGCGATTCAGGCCGGCTTTGACGGCGTCGAGATCCACGGTGCCAACACCTACCTGATTCAGCAGTTCTATTCCCCTAACTCTAACCAGCGTGACGACGAGTGGGGCGGCAGCCGCGATAAGCGCGCCAGATTCCCGCTGGCGGTGCTGGACATCACCCATAAAATGGTGCGCCAGTACGCGGACGATGCTTTCATCATTGGCTACCGTTTCTCACCCGAAGAGATGGAAGTGCCCGGGATCCGCTTCGACGACACCCTGTACCTGCTGGAAAAACTGGCGGCGCGCGGCGTGGATTACCTGCACTTCTCCGTCGGCGCAACCCTGCGTCCGTCCATCGTGGATACCAAGGATCCAACGCCGCTTATCGAAAAATATCTCGCGATGCGCTCTGACACCCTGGCTCAGGTGCCGGTGATGGGCGTGGGTGGCGTGGTGAACGCGTCTGACGTCAATGAAGCGCTGGACCACGGCTACGATCTGATTGCCGTAGGCCGTGCGACCATCGCCTACCCGGACTGGACCGACCGCATTGCCGCGGGCGAAAACCTTGAGCTGTTTATGGACAGCACACAGCGTGAAGCGTTGAACATCCCGGAACCGCTGTGGCGTTTCTCGCTGGTCGAAGCCATGATCCGCGACATGAGCATGGGCGAATCCAAATTCAAACCGGGCACGTTTGTTGAGAAAGTCCAGGATGACACCAACGAGCTGGTAATCAACGTTAGCCTGGAGACCGACCGCATTGCCGATATCGAACTGGCTTCCGGCCCGGAGGATAACGTTGAGTTTGTCACCAGCTTCGAAGAGATCCGCACCCGCATCCTTGATGCTAACACCCCGCACGTCGATGCCATTACCGGCGCGACAAGCCAGAGCGAAGCGGTGAAAAAAGCCGTTTCCAAAGCGATGCTGAAATCCAGTAAAGCGCTGGCGGCAGAGGAGGGGGCGGACCCGAACGAAATCAAATCTTTTGATGTTGTCGTGATCGGCAGCGGCGGTGCGGGGCTGGCAGCGGCCATTCAGGCCCACGATGAAGGCGCGAGCGTGCTGATCGTCGAGAAAATGCCGACCATTGGCGGTAATACCATCAAAGCCTCCGCCGGGATGAACGCGGCAGAAACCCGCTTCCAGCGTGTAAAAGGGATCCAGGACAGCAAAGCGCTGTTCTACAAGGAGACCCTGAAAGGCGGCGGCAACAAGAACAACCCGGAACTGCTGCATCGCTTCGTTGAGAACGCGCCTGAGGCCATCGAATGGCTGGCAACACGCGGTATCATGCTGAACGACATCACTACCACCGGCGGGATGAGCATCGACCGCACCCACCGTCCAAAAGACGGCTCCGCGGTGGGGGGCTATCTGATCAGCGGCCTGGTGCGCAATATCAACAAACGCAATATCGACGTGATGCTCGACACCTCCGTCAGCGACATCCTGTTTGAAAACGGTGAAGTGACCGGCGTACGGCTGACCACCGAAGAGAACGAAACCTTCACCGTCGATGCGAAAAGCGTCATTGTGGCGACCGGCGGCTTTAGCGCAAACAGCCAGATGGTGGTCAAATACCGTCCTGACCTCGACGGGTTTGTGACCACAAACCATAAAGGGGCCACCGGCGGCGGCATCGCCCTGCTGGAACGTATTGGCGCGGGCACCGTGGATATGGGTGAAATTCAGATCCACCCAACCGTTGAGCAGAACACCTCGTACCTGATTTCTGAATCCATTCGCGGTGGTGGGGCGATTCTGGTAAGCCAGCAGGGTAACCGCTTCTTCAATGAAATGGAGACCCGCGATAAAGTCTCCGCGCAGATTATTGCCCTGCCGGAGAAATACGCTTACATCGTCTTTGACGAGCATGTTCGTACCAAAAACAAAGCGGCGGATGAGTATATTGCCAAAGGCTTTGTCACCAGCGCCAGCTCACCTGAGGCGCTGGCCGAGAAGCTGGGAATGAACAGCGAGGCCTTCCTGACGACGCTGGCGCGTTACAACGGCTTTGTTGAAAAACAGCATGACGATGATTTTGGCCGGACCACCGCGCTGCGTGCGCCAATCAACGAAGGGCCGTTCTACGCCATTCAGATTGCACCGGGGGTGCACCACACCATGGGCGGCGTGACCATTAACACCGAAACCTGCGTACTGGATACTCACCACAACGTGCTGCCGGGCGCGTTTGCCGCGGGTGAAGTGGTCGGCGGGATCCACGGGGGTAACCGTATCGGCGGTAACGCCGTGGCAGATATCATTATTTTTGGTACCCTTGCCGGACATCAGGCGGCGATGCGCGCGAAAAATGCCTAAGTTATCTGTGTTGCAGGCCGGATAAGCGCAGCGCCATCCGGCATTTTCCCCGGCAGCGCAGTGCTTGCCGGGGCGACATCGAGGAGACATGCTATGCCCGACGGCCATCGCGTCTACAGCTATTCCGCCGTTCTGATGGGGTCACCCATCCTCCTGAAACTCTTCTCCCATGACGAAGCGCTCGCCTCCCGCGTTTTTCGCCTGATCCGCCACTATGAAGATCTGTTTACCGTCAACCGCGCTCAGTCAGAGGTGATGGCGATCAATCATGCTGCCGGCCAACATCCGGTTACCGTTAGCCGCCCGGTGTTTGAGCTGATCCGCTGTGCGCGGGCGGCAAGCCTGCTGAAAAACAGCGCGTTCAACCTCGCGATTGGTCCCCTGGTCAAGCGCTGGAAGATCGGCTTTAAGGGCGACAGCGTACCGCCTGCCGATGATATTGCCGCGCTGCTGGCCATCACCCGCCCGCAAGAGGTGGTGCTCGATGAAACTGACTCCAGCGTATTTCTGACCAAAGCCGGAATGGAGATCGACCTGGGAGCCATTGCCAAGGGCTACATTGCCGATCGCGTACGTGATTATCTGCAAAAAGAGGGCGCGGAACGGGGGTTGATTAACCTCGGCGGCAATATCCAGACGCTCGGCTCGCCGGAGGGGGGCTGGAGCGTGGGGCTGAAAAAACCGTTCAGTACCGATGCACTGATTGGTGCCATTGTGGTGGAGAACCGGTCAGTGGTGACTTCAGGAACTTACGAACGCTATTTTGAACAAAACGGCAAACGCTATCACCACATTCTTGACCCGCGTACCGGCTACCCGCTGGACAACGCGCTGGACAGCGTCACCGTGGTGTCGAAAGATTCCCTGGATGGCGATCTCTGGACCACGCTGTTATACGGGATGGGCGCAGAAAAAGGCTGCGAGGCGCTGCGTGCGCGCCCGGACATTGAGGCCATCTTTGTGACCAAAAGCAAAGACGTGGTGATCTCATCGATGCACCACTTCCGCTTCACCTTACTGGATAACGCCTACCGCGTTACTGACAATACTGTTTAAGCAGCCCGATCTGTTCGGGTTGCAGACGGTAGCGATAAACCGGACGCCCGGTCGCACCGTAATGAATACTGGTGAACAGGATGTTGATCTGCGCCAGCCAAATCAGATACTTGCGGCAGGACACGCGGGAAATATTGACCGCGTTGGCCAGATCGTCGGTGGAGAACTCCATCTCGGGATGTTCGTCAATCCACTGGCAAATGGTGCGCAGCGTTTGCGGCGTCAGCCCCTTCGGCAATTTTTTACTGTCCGCCAGCTCAGGCGCGCCGCCATGCAGCAGCCTGTCCACATCCGCCTGCTCATAGTACTGATGTGAACCCATCAGGTTGTGCTTCGCCTTCCAGCCGTTCAACGCCTCTTCAAAGCGCGGGAACTGGAACGGTTTGATCAGGTAATCGACCACGCCGTAATGCATGGAGGTCTGAATGGTGGCGGCATCGGACGCGGAAGAGATCATAATCACGTCAATCGGGCGGCCGGACGCGCGGATCACGGGCAGCAGATCCAGGCCGTTATCCTGCTGCATATAGACGTCGAGCAGCACCAGATCGACAGGCTGGTCGGGATTGTTGATGATGGCCTCGGCCTGGTTGAGCGTGGAGGCGACGCCGCAGCAGCTAAACCCGTCAACACGATTGACATACAGACGGTTGAGGTCGGCTACCATGGCGTCATCATCGACAATTAATACATTTATCACGCGATATTCCTCTCGCTATCCCAGGGGATGTGAACAAAAAATTGAGTAAATACGCCCGGCTCAGACTCGACGGTAATGTCACCGCCCAGATTCTGGATCTGCTGGCGTGCAAGGAATAGCCCAACGCCGCGGTTTTCACCTTTCGTTGAGTACCCTTTGGTAAAAACGTCCTCCAGATGGAGGGGATCGATACCGGGACCGTCGTCGCTGACTTCACAGCTTAGCCAGCTGCTCTGATAGTGCAATAAAAGGCCAATCTCGCCCTCAGGCTGATCGTGCATGGCATCCAGCGCGTTTTCAATCAGGTTGCCGAGCACGGTGACCAGCACCGCGGCCTGTTCTTCGTTAGCCGTATCGGGCAGGTGACAGTCTTCGGCCAGCGTCAGGGTAACCCCGGCCTCCTTGGCGCGATTGATTTTGCCAAACAGGAAGCCCGCAATGACCGGTGATTTGATTTTGCGCTGGATCGCGCCGATATCGGTCTGGTAATTATTCGCGGTCTGGAGGATATACTCCTCCAGCTTGTCATAGCGTTTCATGTGCAGCAGGCCCAGGATCACGTGCAGCTTGTTCATAAACTCATGGGTATGGGCGCGCAGGGCGTCCACGTAGTTCACCATGCCGTCGATACGCTGCATGAGCTGGCTGACCTCTGTTTTATCACGGAACGTGCTGATCGCACCGATAACCCGGTTCTGGCTTTTCACCGGCACCATGTTACACAGCAGAAGCCTGCCGTTGCAGCCGATCTCCCGATCCTGACGCGCCACGCCGGTTTTCGCCACCTCGCGCAGGCTTGCCAGCAGCGGTTCGCTGGCGTTCTCCGACTGTTGGCCCGACGGCAACAGCAAAATTTCTCGCGCGGCGTGGTTCACCATCGTCACGCGACCATGGGTATCCACCGCGATAACCCCTTCGCGCAGCGACTGAAGCATCGCCTGCCGCTGTTCAAACAGGGCCGAAATTTCATACGGCTCCAGCCCAAACAGGATCCGTTTCAGCACCCGGACCAGGCCCCAGATCGCCAGCGAACTCATTAATATGCTGAACAGGATCGTCCAGACCGCGTTCAGCCTTCCGCGCGTGATCTGATCTTCCACCTTTTTCAGGGAGATCCCCACGATCACCACGCCAATCTGATCGTGCTGGTTATCGTAGATGGGGGTAAACACGCGCAGCGCTTCGGCGAGCGCGCCCCGGTTGACGGAGACGTTCTCTTTCCCCTCCAGCGCGGGCGTCAGATCGTCACCAATAAAATGCAGCCCCAGCAGCGCTTCGTTTGGGTGAGAGTAGCGGATACCGCGCATATCGGTCACAACGGTGAACAGCAGATCGTTGCGCCGGGTGACGGCCTGCGCGATAGGCTGAATAATATTATCCTGAGGCGATGCCATTAAACCGCGCCGGACGTCCGGGCTGTCGGCAAAGGTGCGCGCAATGCCGAGGGCGGTGTCTTTGACATCGTCTCGCGTGGCGCGGGTGATTTGCATGGAGTAGAGCGCAAATACCAGCAGCAGAACGGAGCCGATGATGGCGCATACCATGAGCGTGACCAGAGTGTAGAGTTTCATCGGACGCCTGCGCGTCGGAGAAAGTTGCTGCAAATCGCTCATTACCGCTCCGCGATGATCGAGAAAGGGGGTAATTATCACCGATGACGGGCATTTCTTAAAGCCGTGTAAATCTGGCCGTTGCGCCGCTTTCGTGACCCTCCTCGCAGGTCATCCATATAAAACACTTTATAGTGTGTGGGAACTCATAATAAGGAGGCTGTTTATGAGCATTATGCTTACCGGTTCGGTCAAGGAAAGACGGCACGCCAGCACGATGAATATCGACCGGTTGTCCACGCTGGACATGCTGAACGTCATTCACCAGGATGATGCCCACATTTCACAAGCCATTACTCCCTTTTTACCTCTCATTGCCCGCGTGGTCGATAACGCCGCCGCCACGCTAAGCCATGGCGGTCGCCTGGTGATCGTGGGCGCTGGCCCTTCCGGGCGGATAGCGGAACAGGCGGCGGCGGAGTATGCGCCGGGTAAACACCCTGTCCTTGCCATCACGGCGGGAGAGGAGGCCAACAGCTATGAGCAGGGCGTGGCCGATCTTCAGGCGATCAACTTCGGCGAGCATGACATGATGCTGGCCCTCACCGTCAGCGGCAAAACGCCCTGGGTCTGGGGGGCAATGCGCCACGCCTGGTCGCTGGGGGCTGTTGTCGCGGTTATTACGGGCGACGCCCAAAGCGAAGCTGCGCAGCTGGCAAGCATGGTGATCGCCCCTGAACTGGGTCCGGACGTGGTGGCCGGGTATGGCAATACCAAAGCCGGAATTGCCCAAAAGATGATCCTCAATCAGGTGACGACCGGGTTAGCCGTTCGTACCGGGCGGGTCTACAGCAATCTGCGCGTTGATATCGAGGCGAAAAATACCCGATGGGCGGAGCGGCAAATCGCCATTGTGATGGCGGCGGCGGGCTGCACCAGGGCGGTGGCGAAAGCCGCACTGGAGGGCGGTAACCAGAATTGCAAAACGGCGGTCTTAATGGTGCTGACAGGGCTGGATGCCTGGCAGGCGCACGAACTGCTGGCGCAAAATAACGGGTTTATACGGGTGGCGTTGCAGGAAGCGCCATAACAAAAAAAGCCCGCATACGCGGGCTTTATCATTTATCAGGATTAGAATTGATAGGTCATGCCAACGCCAACGATGTCGTCGGTAGCAATGCCGTTGCGAGTATAGAACGCGTCATCTTCGTCCAGCAGGTTGATTTTGTAATCAGCGTAGGTGGAGAAGTTCTTATTGAAGCTGTAGGTCATGCCCAGGTCAACGTAGTTCACCAGATCCACATCGCCATACTGACCCTGTGGATTACCTGCTGTACCCGGATAAGTCATGTCTTTACCCTTGGAGTAAACCCATGCCAGGGATGGACGCAGGCCGAAGTCGAACTGATACTGTGCGACGGCTTCAAAGTTCTGGGTCTGATCCGCAATACCGGTGTCGCCGTATGGGGTCATGTTGCGCGTTTCCGCGTACATCATCGCCAGGTAGACATTGTTTGCGTCGTATTTCGCGCCAACGGTCCAGGCTTCAGCACGTTCGCCGCCCGCAATGCGAGCGCTGTAACGTTTACCGTATGCTTCCTGCTGGTTGGTACGGTCGGAAGAAGAGTAGGCCGCACCCAGGCTCAGGCCTTCGAGATCGCCCGCGAAGTCATAAGAGGTAGACATGCCGTAGCCGTCGCCGTTCTGGAAGCGAACGTCATTGTGGCCATTTTTCGTGCCTTCCTGGTCTTCTTCGGCGTTAGCGCCTTCGTTCGCACCCTGATACTGCAGCGCAAAGTTCAGGCCATCAACCAATCCGAAGAAATCATTGTTACGGTAGGTTGCAAGGCCGTTGGCACGGCCAACCATGAAGTTATCGGTCCAGGTGTAGGAATCACCACCGAATACCGGCAGCATATCGGTCCAGGCTTCAACGTCATACACCACGCCATAATTACGGCCATAGTCGAATGAACCGTATTCGCCATATTTCAGACCGGCATACGCCAGACGGTTATAAGATTTATTAGCGCCTTCAGTGTCGTTGGCGAAGATCTTATATTCCCACTGGCCGTAACCGGTCAGGTCGTTAGTGATCTGCGTTTCGCCTTTGAAACCCACCTGGATGTAGGTTTCGTCACCATCATCGCCTGGGTTATCAGAGAAGGTATGACGCGCGTCGACTTTGCCGTACAGGTCAACTTTGTTGCCGTTCTTGTTGTACATTTCAGCCGCGTTTGCTGCGCCTGCCATTAATAAGGCGGGTACCAGAATTGCCAGAACTTTTCTTTTCATTATATATTCCCTTTAAAGATAATTTATATGAATATATGTAATCACTCTCCGCAATTACAGGGTCGATACTATTCTAAGGATTGTTTTTTTGGTTCAAAAATAAATGTAATTAATCTGGTATAAATATTACAAAATATTTCTATTTATCTCTTTATTTTTCATATGAATGCATTTCCTTGCTGTATAAGGCCTAATTATTATTAAGTATTTCTATTTTGTATTATTCGGGATGTTTAATTTTTGATGCTTATATATTCCATACGCCTTCAGGTAATAAATGGATAAGGGGTAAGGTGTACCTCGTAAGGGAAGGGTGATGGTTGCAGGGAAAATTGCTATGGTTAGCGTTTAAAAAAGGATAAGACCATGGAACTTGCACCCTGGCAGCGCCGCTTCGAAGCGTGGCTGACCAAAAACCACACGTCGGATGACGCCGCCCATGATATGTCGCACTTTCGCCGCGTCTGGATGACGGCACAAAAACTGATGGCGGGCCAGCCGGTCAATCCGCTGGTGGTCCTCACCGCATGCTATTTTCATGACATTGTCAGCCTGCCGAAAAATCATCCTGAACGCGGCCAGTCGTCGCAGCTGGCGGCACGTAAAACGCGGGAGATTCTGCAGCGCGATTTCCCGGACTTCCCGGCGCAGCATTACGCCGCCGTGGAACATGCTATCGAAGCGCACAGCTTCAGCGCCGGGATTGCGCCGCAAAGCCTGGAGGCAAAAATCGTTCAGGATGCTGACCGGCTGGAAGCATTAGGAGCCATTGGCCTGGCGCGCGTCTTTGCGGTCTCCGGCGCGCTGGGCGCGGCACTCTTTAATCCAGAGGACCCTTTCGCCGAAGCCCGAACCTTAGATGACAAAGCCTGGGCGCTCGATCACTTCCAGACCAAGCTGCTCCGTTTACCTGACACAATGCAAACCGCAGCCGGGCGCGAATTCGCGCGGCATAACGCCGATTTCCTGATAGATTTTATGGCGAAACTCAGCGCTGAACTGCAGGGTGATTGCCTGGGGCGTGATAGCCAGGTGCAGAACCGCTTCCGTCGCAGTTTGTGATCCTGAACTGTGGTAATCTGTTCCCCGTCTTTATTGTCCGGTTAAAATAATGCAGGAAAATCAATTCGTCACTGAGCCCGCGCCCGAGCGGGTTGAGAAATCAACGGCAGCGGTGCAGGCGTTACTGCGCCAGCTGCTGGATATCTATGATGCAAAAACCCTGGCAAACCAGCTGGAGAACCACGGCGGGAGCCACTGGAGCCCGGCAATCGTTAAAAGACTGCTCATCAGCGACCGGGCAGGCCAGCGCCTGAGCGACGATGAGTTCCGCTACCTGCAAAATTTGCTCCCGCGTCCCTCTGCCGCGCACCCGAACTATGCGTTCCGCTTTATCGATCTCTTTGCGGGCATCGGCGGCATTCGCCACGGTTTTGAAGCGATTGGCGGCCAGTGCGTGTTTACCAGCGAGTGGAATAAACATGCGGTGCGCACCTACAAAGCCAACTGGTATTGCGATCCAGACGAACATCATTTCAATGCGGATATCCGCGACGTGACCCTGAGCCATAAAAGCGGCGTGACCGATGAAGAGGCCGCCCACCATATTCGCCAGGCTATCCCGGCGCACGATGTGCTGCTGGCGGGCTTTCCGTGTCAGCCTTTTTCTTTGGCAGGGGTCTCGAAAAAGAACGCACTGGGGCGCGCCCACGGTTTCGCCTGTGATACTCAGGGAACGCTGTTTTTCGACGTGGTACGCATTATTGACGCCCGCCGCCCGGCTATTTTTGTGCTGGAAAACGTCAAGAATTTGAAAAGCCACGACGGCGGGAAAACCTTCCGCATCATCATGCAAACCCTGGACGAACTGGGCTATGACGTGGCGGATTCGAAGGACATGGGGGCCGACGACCCGAAAATTATCGACGGCAAACATTTCCTGCCGCAGCACCGCGAGCGTATTGTGCTGGTGGGCTTCCGCCGCGATCTCAACCTGATGGGGGATTTCACGCTGCGCAATCTTCCCGCCCTCTATCCGGCTCGTCGTCCCACCATTGCGGACCTGCTGGAACCCGCCGTGGACGCAAAATTTATTCTGACCCCGGTGCTGTGGAAATATTTGTACCGCTATGCCAAAAAACATCAGGCCAAGGGTAACGGCTTTGGTTTTGGCATGGTGAATCCGAACGATCCGCACAGCGTTACCCGGACGTTATCGGCGCGCTATTACAAAGACGGTGCCGAGATCCTTATCGACAGAGGCTGGGATAAAGCGCTGGGAGAAAAAGATTTCGACGATCCGATCAACCAGCAGCACCGCCCGCGTCGCCTGACCCCGCGTGAATGTGCCCGTCTGATGGGGTTTGAAACGCCACAGGGCTACAGTTTCCGCATTCCTGTGTCGGACACCCAGGCCTATCGTCAGTTCGGCAATTCAGTGGTCGTCCCGGCGTTTGCTGCGGTCGCGAAGCTGCTGCTTCCTCGTATTCAGCAGGCCGTTGCGCGACGTCAGAGCGAGGCCGTCAATGACGGATGTTCACAATAAGGCCACCCGCAGTAAAAACATGCGGGCCATCGGCACGCGTGATACCGCCATTGAAAAACGGCTGGCCGGCCTGCTGACCGAGGCTGGCTTCGATTTTCGCGTGCAGGACGCGGCGCTTCCCGGGCGTCCTGATTTCGTTATCGCTGATTACACGTGCATCATTTTTACCCACGGCTGTTTCTGGCATCACCACGACTGTTATCTGTTTAAAGTCCCGGCCACGCGGACTGACTTCTGGCTGGATAAAATCGGCAAGAACGTGTTGCGCGATCGGCGCGATACCGCCGCGCTTATCGCGCAGGGCTGGCGGGTATTGGTGGTCTGGGAGTGTGCGCTGCGCGGCAGGTTGAAGCTGAAGGATGCGGAGCTGAGCGAACGGCTGGAAGAGTGGATCTGCGGCGGCGGTCAGGCCGCGCAGATCGATACCCAGGGGATCCGCCCGCTTACGGTTTCTCCCCCTCACACGCCACGACCACCGGCTTAGCGGGCAGCAGGTATTTACCCAGCGTCACCAGCACCACGGCAAACACGATGACACCCAGCGCCAGCCACTCGATGGTGGACAGCGTTTCGCCGCCAAAACCGGTTCCCAGCAGCACCGCAACCACCGGGTTCACATAGGCATAGCTGGTGGCGACGGCGGGGGAGACGTTGCGGATCAGGAACATATAGGCGTTGATCGCAATAATGGAGCCGAAAAGCGCCAGATAACCCACGGCAAGGAAGCCCGAAAGCGGCGGCATCGCCGTCAGCTTCTCGCCGGTTAACAGCGAGGCGATAAGCAGCACAATGCCTGCCGCCAGCATCTCAATGGCCCCTGCCATCATCCCGGTCGGCAGCGCAATGCGCGAGCCGTACACGGACCCAAACGCCCAGCTCATCGAGCCGATCAGAATAATCACCGCGCCCCATGGGTTGCCGCTCAGGTTGCCGCCGCTGTTCAGCATCACGATCCCGGCAAGCCCAATAGCAATGCCCAGCCACTCCAGCTTGCGGGTACGAATGCCAAACAGGCGGCTAAAGCAGAGCGTAAACAGCGGCACGGTCGCCACAACTACCGCCGCAATGCCGGAGGGTACGTTACGGTGTTCCGCAATGGTGACGAACCCATTGCCCACCGCCAGAAGCAGTAAGCCAATCAGGGCGGCGTTGAGCATTGGGCGCAGCGGTGGAAGCTTGTGGCCGCGCAGCAGCAGAAAGGCCAACAGCAGAACGCCAGCCGACAGGAAACGAACGCCGGCCATCAGCAGCGGCGGCCAGCTTTCGACGCCAATTCGAATCACAAAATAGGTGGAACCCCAGATGATATACAGCGAAAAAAGCGCCCCAATGAGCGGTAATAAGTGCCGGAAACGCATAATCCCTCACGACGAAATAAAAAGTTCGCTCATAGTAAACGCCAAAACTATCCCGCAGGCGAGCGCTTTAATTGTGTTGTAGATGTGAAATAATTGTTGACTTGAAGTGCCTGTTTCAGGGTTTTCGCTTTTGCTCCATACTATTTACTTAATTACCAAAAAAAGAAGGATAGAAATTTTGGCAGGAAGTAGCTTATTAACATTGCTGGACGATATCGCCACCTTGCTGGATGACATTTCGGTCATGGGAAAACTGGCAGCGAAAAAGACGGCCGGCGTGCTGGGAGATGATTTATCGCTAAATGCCCAGCAGGTCAGCGGGGTCAGGGCGAACCGGGAGCTGCCCGTCGTATGGGGCGTGGCGAAGGGATCTTTTCTCAACAAGGTTATTCTTGTGCCGCTGGCGCTGTTGATCAGCGCATTTATCCCCTGGGCGATCACGCCGCTGCTGATGATTGGCGGCGCTTTTCTCTGTTTCGAAGGGGCAGAAAAAATACTGCACTCTTTTGCATCGCGTAAAGAGAACGACACGCCGGAGGTGCGCCAGCAGCGTCTGGAGGCTCTGGCCGCGCAGGATCCGAAAACCTTCGAGCGCGATAAGGTAAAAGGCGCTATCCGTACCGACTTCATTCTGTCGGCGGAAATTGTGGCGATCACCCTCGGGATTGTCTCCGACGCGCCGCTGCTCAATCAGGTGCTTATCCTGTCCGGCATCGCTATCCTGGTGACGGTGGGCGTGTATGGCCTGGTGGGGCTTATCGTGAAGCTGGATGACATTGGCTACTGGCTTGAAGAGAAGTCGAGCGCGGTCGCGAGAGGCATTGGTAAAGGCCTGCTGGTGCTTGCGCCCTGGCTGATGAAAAGCCTGTCCATTGTGGGTACCCTGGCGATGTTCCTCGTCGGCGGCGGGATCGTGGTCCACGGTATTGCGCCGCTGCACCATGCGATCGAGCATTTTGCGTCAGCGCAGGGGTCACTCGTGGCGACCATACTGCCTACGCTGCTTAACCTGGTTATCGGGTTTATCATTGGCGTCGTTGTGGTTCTTGTGGTTAAGATGGTGGGCAAAGTGCGCGGCACCTCGCATTAATTGTTACGCCCGCCAGGATGCAAAAAGGCCGGTCCTCGTCTAAATTGAAACAGTTTCACCCTGATAAGGAGGCGGGTATGGTCTTTTTGGTCAGTGATGAAGTTAAGCCTAAAAATGGCGGCCCGCGCATGATTGTCACCGGGTATTCCAGCGGAATGGTGGAGTGTCGATGGCATGATGGTTACGGCATTAAGCGGGAGGCGTTTCGTGAAGACGAGCTTCTCCCCGGTGACCGACGCCAGCAGCGCGATAAGGCTTGATCACGTAACGCCCGGCCTGGCCGGGCGTTTTTACTGGGCTTAATGTAGTAGATAAAGAGTGGCAATCAGGGAGTGTGTGTGCAACGCGATACCTTTGTTGTAAGACGGTCTTTTCTGCACGGGTTACGCACGCGTAGCAATCCAGGCCTGATTGTAAATGTCTGTTTTCTGGTGGTACTGATCTTTTCTACGCTGCTGACGTGGCGTGAGGTGGTGGTGCTGGAGGAGGCGTATGTCTCAAGCCAGCGAAACCATCTGGAAATCGTGGCGAATGCGCTGGACCGGCAGCTGCAGTTTAGCGTGGATAAGCTGCTTTTTTTTCGCAAAAGCATGAACGAGGCGCTGAGCACCCCGCTGGCGTTTGGCGTTCTGCAGGATGCCGTTTCGCGCTTTAACGCACTGCGGACAAAACCCTTCTGGCAACTGGCCGTCGATAAATCCCGAACCTTGCCCGTGAACGGCGTCTCCGACGTTTTTGTTGAAAAAACCACGCTGCTGAACCGGGATAACGCGTTGCTTGACCATGAAATCTCGGCCGCGCTTGAGGTGGGGTATTTACTGCGCCTGGCCTCCTCTTCATCCCACCGGGAATCGCGGGCGATGTACGTTTCCCGCGCCGGATTCTGGCTCGCCACCGACGCACCGGCGAAAACCACAGACGCCATTTCTCGTTACTACGCGTTCGTGACCCAGCCGTGGTTCACCGGGCAGTCCGAACGCGAAAACCGCGCGGGCGCAGTGCGCTGGTTTTACGCTTCTACCCCGTCAGCCGTCGAGCCACACTCTACGATCACCGCCAGCGTGCCGGTCTACCACGATCGCTACTGGTATGGCGTCATTGCCCTGGAATTTACCCAGGCAACCCTGCGGCGTTTGCTGATGGAGGCGGTAGATGACCGCACGGAAGGGGAGTATCAGCTGTACGACACCCGCCTTACGCTGATTGCCTCCTCTGAGCTTTCGTCAGCCACCGTTAATCAGTTCGACGCCGCCGAGCTTGCGCAGATTGCGAAGGCGATTGAGGGCGATACGGAAGGGGGGCTGCGCATGGGCAGCCGCTATGTGAGCTGGGTCAGGCTGGGACATTTCGACGGCGTAATGCTGCGGGTCCACACGCTTGATGAAGGCGTGCGTGGCGAATTCGGCAGCATCAGTATCGTGCTGGCGCTCCTGTGGGCGCTGTTCAGCGCCATGCTGCTGATCTCCTGGCTGCTTATCCGGCGGATGGTCAGCAACATGTATACCCTTCAGCACTCATTGCAGTGGCAGGCCTGGCATGACCCGCTGACCCGGCTCCACAACCGCGGAGCGCTGTTTGAGCGTGCCAACAGGCTCGCCAGAGAGTGTCAGGCGCAGTCCCGGCCATTTTCGGTTATCCAGATCGATCTTGACCACTTCAAGGACATTAATGACCGCTTCGGGCATCAGGCCGGGGATAAAGTGCTCTCTCACGCCGCAGGGCTGATTGCGGGCGGATTGCGGCCCTGCGACGTCGCCGGGCGCGTGGGCGGGGAAGAGTTCTGCGTGGTACTGCCAGGTCTTGCCCTTCCGCAAGCGGCCGCCATTGCCGAGCGCATTCGCTCGCGCATCGACAGCAAAGAGATCCTGTTGAAAAAGAGTACGACGCTG
The DNA here is from genome assembly GCF_019047785.1 of Enterobacter cancerogenus. Lineage (NCBI taxonomy): Bacteria > Pseudomonadati > Pseudomonadota > Gammaproteobacteria > Enterobacterales > Enterobacteriaceae > Enterobacter > Enterobacter cancerogenus. The sequence continues at coordinate 4,545,058 of NZ_CP077290.1, forward strand.
CGCATCAGCGCCTCGTTTGGCGTGAGCTGCGCCCACGAGAAGGGGAACTACAATTTTGATCAGCTGCAGTCAATCGCCGACCTGCGCCTTTACCAGGCGAAACAGCGGGGACGCAATCAGGTGGTGTGGCAGGATCACGACAAGAAGTGATCCAGCCCCTCGCGCCAGCCTTCCGGGCCCGCGTGTTGCGTATGATAAACCCGCTCCGGCGAGTCGTTCACAAGCGTAATGCCCTGGCGGTTAATGCCTTTAATGACCACCGCATAATCAACGTTTTCCAGCAGCGGGGCGTCATTGGGGCCATCCCCGAGGCCTAACGTCGTGGGTTCGATATTCTCATGCTGGCGGTACTGCTCAACCAGCCAGCGGGCCGCCACGTCTTTACCGCAGCGAACGTCCAGGACGTGCCAGAAGCGTGCCCCCTGCACCAGCTTAAGGCCGTGCTGGGCCAGTTCTTCTTCAAATTGCGCCATCTGTGCGTCGCTGTCGCGCCAGATTAAGGTCACGGACGCCTCATGCTTGCAGGCGAGGGTGGCGCGAAGCCGGGTAAGCCCCGTCCATTCGCCAATGGTCTGAACATCCACATCGTCAAACGTCGTGAATTTGTATTGCCTGCTGGCACGTATCCGGGCAAGACACTGCGCTATGTCCTGGTGCGCCATTCCGCTGAGGCTTCGCGAGGTGTCTTCCCAGCGAACGTCAGGCTGAATAACCGCGCCGTTTTCGGCAATGAACGGCAGGCCATCCAGACCCAACTCTTGCTGGATGTCCGCCATCTCTGCGGCGGTCTTGCTGCTGCACAGAACCACGGGGATTTGACGGTCGCGCAGCGTCTCCAGCCATGGCTTTGCAGGCTGCCAGTCATAGGTGTGAATATCGAGGAGTGTTCCATCCAGATCGGTGATGATGACCAGCGTCTCCTGCAGTGAAATCATAACTACTCCTGATTAAAAGTGGATGGCGCTCTAAGAATTTTCCTAAAAAAATTCTGAAAATGCGTGCGTTTTTTTGGAACCGATCCCGGGCAAGCCACGGAACATGCTAGTTGTACACTCATAACGTAAATGTACAGCCCTGTGATGGCATATTCCGTATGAGAATATATCCTTGTCATGCTAATACGTTAAGGATAGTGTTTCTCCCACATCAGATTTCCTGGTGTAACGAATTTTCAAGTGCTTCTTGCAAAAGCAAGTTTGATCCCGGTCATCCCCATGACCGGGATTTTTTTCGCCCTAGCGGTTCGCCTCCGACACGCTAAAGTCATGAATATCCAGCTCGAACGCTTCGGCCAGCTCGCGGTAGGTATGGTAATCCCTCCCGTTTACCATCACCCTTTCGGAATCATCCTCTGCACGACGTACTTCGGACTCACTGATCTCATTGATGGCGGCCAGCAGGGCATCGACATCCACTTCGACTTCGCGTTTGATGGTGTCGCTATACTCTTTGTTGGTCTTCATTACGGGGTACCTCATATAAACGTGTCCACGGTTAAGTATAGACCGCACACAAAAACGGCATTCGCATCCGCCAGCGATGTCAGCTTATGCGTTTTGTTCTACACTGGCTCAAAACCACAGGAGGAATGTATGAAGGTCAACGATCGGGTAACCGTCAAAACGGACGGTGGGCCGCGCCGCCCGGGTGTGGTGCTGGCGATAGAGGAGTTCAACGAAGGCACCATGTACCTGGTGTCACTGGAAGACTACCCGCTCGGCATCTGGTTCTTTAATGAGCTGGGTCATCCGGATGGCATCTTTGTGGAAACGGCAGAATAACGCGGCGTCGGGCAACGCGCCCGACTTTGCTGCTTTAACGCAAAAATCTCTGGCCAGGCCAGAGATCGAAGGTAGGGTACAGTAGATGTTGAAAGGGGTTAGCGCATATTGACGAAAATTCCGTTTGTCACATTATCCGTCAGGCGTACGACGTGATAGATCACTTGCTTATTATGCGTTTTAATCTTCCTTTTAATATTTCCCTTATGTGACGAAACGGTTTTGGCTTTGATATTCATCTGGTCTGAGATTTGAATTGTCCCTTGCCCAGCCATCCACATTCTTAACATGCTCGATTCAGTTCTGCTTAATGAAAGCGTGGGTAAGTTAACCGCGCCTACATCTTTTACTTCTTTATTCAAATAGTCACCCAAAATGTCATCCAGCGACTCGGGTTTAATTGACTTAGAACTGATCAATAAATTTTTTCGAACCAACAAATATTCGTCGAAGTGAATATTCGCGATCGCCATAAAAACAATAAACAGAGTCTTAGGATGCTGATTAATGATTAGCTTAATTTTCTGACTGTTGGCTGGATCGTGTATGAAACAGTCCTCATTAATAAACACCACGCCGGGCCTGTGTTGGTCACAAGCGGCTGCAAGGTCGTCAACGGTGTGTGCATCGTTGATGTCTCTCTTTCTTACCCCTCTGCTCGCCAGATACCCGGTTAACCCTAGCCGGGTGTAACTGCATAAATCCATAATGATCGTTGACATGGCATACCCTCACTCAATGCGTAACGATAATTCACCATCTGCCTGAGAGCTCATAAACAGCCATACGGGATGGAAAAAACGTAATAAAACCTGTGAGCATCACAAAGACTTTCAGGCGGACTCACTATCCCGTAAAGTTACGTATAATTTGCCAGGAATCTTCTTAAAGTAAAGTAAATATTAAGTATTGTGAGGTGGTTAGAAACAATTAAGCCGCGTCAGATATATCCTGGTAGATGTTTTTCGAGTTTTATTTTAGGAATATCCTCAGAAAGACATTGCGGTTAGGCGGGTTATTACTTTCGTGGCAATTCGCTGACAATATCCGCTAACAGGTTGAATAGTTCGCTGAATAAATGTTCGCAGAACGGAGCGATAAGTGGCATTAGCAATGACATTAATAAAATACCAACGGTCAGGGTCACCGGAAAACCAATCACAAATACGGAGAGCTGCGGGGCCATTCTGTTGAGTAACCCCAGCGAAAGGTTGACGGTCAGCAGCAGGGTGATGATCGGCAGCGCCAGCATCAGCCCGTTAAGGAAGATCAGGCCCGCTGCCCGCGTGAGCGCCAGAAACGCGTTGCTGTTGACGGGATTATCGCCTATCGGCAGCGTGTGAAAGGTGTCGACCAGCATGGAGATCAACCATAGATGGCCGTTGAAGGTGAGGAACAGCAGCATCGCCAGCATATCGATAATGCGCGCCAGCACCGGCATATTCAGATGGGAGCCGGGGTCGATGAAGGTCGCGAAAGAGAGCCCCATTTGCAGGCCAATCAGCTCACCGGCGGTACGCACGGCGGCAAACGCCAACTGCATGGTAAACCCGACGGCCACGCCAATCATGATCTGCTGCAGCGCCACCCAGACCGCTTTTGCGGAAAAAATCGGGATATCAACCGGCGGCAGCGAAGGGGCAATGATAATGGTGATAATAATGCCCAGCCCGACCTTTACGCGCTTGGGAATGGTGCGTTCGCTGAGGATAGGGGCGGTGGAAATCAGCGCCAGAACGCGCAGCATCGGCCAAAAATAGAGGCCAAGCCACTGCATCCACTGGTCGCTGGTAAAGTGCAGCATCCTGTTATCAGCCGATGATGTAGGGAAGGTTGGTAAACAGGGTGCGCATGTAATCCAGCAGCAGATTCAGCATCCACGGCCCGGCCACGATGATCGCCACAAATACCGCGATGATTTTTGGGATGAAGGACAGCGTCATTTCGTTAATCTGCGTCGCGGCCTGCAGGATACTGATGACCAGACCGGTGACCAGCGCTACCAGCAGCAGCGGCGCGGCTACGGCAATCGCCACGCGCATTGCCTCCGTGCCCATCATCATGACCGATTCTGGCGTCATTGCGCGATCCTCAACTGTAGAAACTTTGCGCGAGTGAACTGACCAGCAGCTGCCAGCCGTCGACCAGGACAAAAAGCATGATTTTGAAGGGCAGGGCAATGGTAGCGGGGGGAACCATCATCATACCCAGCGCCATCAGCACGCTGGCGATCACCAGGTCGATGATCAGGAACGGAATGAAGATCGTAAAGCCAATCTGGAATGCCGTTTTCAGCTCGCTGGTCACGTAGGCCGGCAGCAGAATGCGCATTGGAACGGCTTCCGGCCCCTGCAATTCGCCGGTGTTGGCCAGGCGGGCGAACAGCGCCAGATCCGCTTCACGCGTCTGGCGCAGCATAAATTCGCGCAATGGCTGAGCGCCTTTTTCCAGCGCGACCTCCATCGAGATCTTATCTTCGCTGAACGGCTGATAGGCGTCGGTATAAATTTTATCGATCACCGGCGACATAATGAAAAAAGTCAGGAACAGCGCCAGCCCGAGCAGCACCTGGTTAGGCGGTGCGGACGGCGTGCCGAGGGCGTTTCGCAGCAGACCAAAGACGATGATGATTCGGGTGAAGCTGGTCATCATCAGCAGGATTGCAGGAATAAACGTCAGCGAGGTGATAAACACCAGCGTCTGCACCGGCAGGGACCAGCTTTGTCCGCCACCCACCATCGGGGTGGAGATCAGGCCCGGCAGCTGGGCGTAAACGGCAGGGGCAAACAGGCCAAGGCCAGCAAGCGTAAGGGATAACAAACGGCGCATCAGGATCTCCCGGAACGCTTAAGCAAACTCTTCATGATGGACTGAAAATCCGCCGGGGCGTCTGTCGTCACGTCATCTGCGACGGACGCAGGAGGCAGTTTATGGAGCACGTTGATCGTCGTGGCGGTCACGCCAAGAACCAGGCGCGCATCTTCAACGTCAACAATGACCACGCGCTCGCGTGGCCCAAGCGTGGTGCTGGCACTGACCTTCAGACCGCGCCCGGCGGCGGTTTTACCCGCCACGCCAAAGCGCTTTGCCAGCCATGCGGCAATAAGAATAAAGGCAATAATACCGAACAGGGCGCCGCTCACCTGAAGCAGCGGCGAACCCGGTACCGCTGAGGGTTGGGATACTGTTGCCTGGGTTTTCATCGTTAGCGGCTCAGACGACGCATACGTTCGGACGGGGTAATGATGTCGGTAATACGCACGCCGTATTTATCCGCCACGACCACCACTTCCCCCTGGGCAATCAGATAACCGTTAATCAGAATATCCAGCGGCTCGCCGGCCAGGCCGTCAAGGGCAACAACCGAACCCTGCGTCAGGCGCAGCAGCTCTTTAATGGTCATCCGGGTGCGTCCCAGCTCCACGGTCAGTTTGACCGGGATATCCATGATCAGGTCGATATCCTGCAGCGTACCGCTGACATCACCGCCGCCTAACTGCTGGAACACGGCATCCGCCGCGCTTTTGCCCGGGGTGGTTTTTTGCTCGTTCAACGCATCAGCCCACAGATCGTCCAGTGCTCCGCTGTTTTCATCGGACGGATTGTTCATGTCACTCATTTGGGCTGTTCCTCATTCAGCGAATTCAAAATCGGGTTGATCAAGTGCTCAACGCGTAGCGCATACTGGCCGTTTATCGTGCCGTACTGGCTTGTCAGCACGGGTACGCCATCCACATGGGCAATAATGCGGTCGGGTTTGTCTATCGGCAGAACATCGCCGGGTTGTAATTTCAGGATCTGGGATAAGCGCATCGACACGTCGGCGAAGTTAGCCACCAGCTCCAGCTGCGAATGCTGAACCTGACGCACCAGATTTTCGCGCCAGTTCTGATCTTCATGGCGTGAGTTTTCCAGCGGCGGGTTGACCAGCAGCTCGCGAAGCGGCTCGATCATGCTGAACGGCAGGCAGATATTGAACTCGCCGGTCAGGTTGCCAATTTCCACATGGAACGGGGTATTCACCACGATATCGTTCGGCGAGGTGGTGATGTTGGTGAACTTCACCTGCATCTCCGAACGCACGTACTCCACTTCCAGCGGGTTAATCGCTTTCCACGCGTCGCTGTAGGATTCCAGCGCCAGCTTCAGCATGCGGTTGATTACGCGCTGCTCGGTGTGGGTAAATTCACGACCTTCCACCTTCGTCGGGAAGCGGCCATCGCCGCCAAACAGGTTATCAACCGCGATAAACACCAGGCTTGGCGAAAACACCACCAGACCGGTACCGCGCAGCGGCTTGAGGTGGATCAGGTTAAGGTTGGTCGGCACCGGCAGGTTGCGGGCAAACTCATGATAGGGCTGAATGCGGATCGCGCCGACGGTGATGTCCGGGCTACGACGCAGCAGGTTAAACAGCCCCATACGGAACTGACGCGCAAAACGTTCGTTGATGATCTCCAGCGCCTGAAGACGCTCGCGCACCACGCGACGCTGGGTATTCGGGTCGTAGGGACGAATGTTATCGTCACCGGCCAGACCCGGCTTTGGCTCATCGTTTTTATCGCTATCGCCGTTAAGCAGCGCGTCGATTTCTGCCTGAGAAAGAATGCTATCGCCCATGTCGTTACCGCAAAATGAAAGCTGTATACAGAACGTCGGTGACTTCCTGCTTGGGTTGACCATGGACCAGCGGTGTCGCCAGCGTCTGCTTGATGGCATCGACCAGCTTTTGCTTGCCGTCATCGGAGGCCAGCGCCGAGGCGTCCTGACGCGAGAACAGCAGCAGCAGGCGGCTGCGCACTTCAGGCAGATAATCGTTGAGACGGGCGCGCGTGGCTTCGTCTTTCAGGCGCAGCGTAATGCCGATGTACAGCACGCGGTCCGCATCGCCCAGGTTCACGGTAAACGTATCCAGCGGGAAGAAGACCGGGGCCGGTGGCGGCGGTGCTTCTGCTTTGGCGGCAGCGCCGGTCGGTTCCTGCTGCATACGCCAGTAACTGTAGCCTGCGGTGGCGCAGGCGGCGAGCGTGATCAACACCAGCAGCGGGATCCAGATGGAACGCTTACTTTTTTTGGTGATAGCGGAGTCAGTCATCTGATACGAGCTTCCTGTTTCGGTACAGCTTAATACGGTGATTATCCCGTGTCCGGCTTAGGTCAAAGCGTGGAAAAGACGGGGATAATCACGTTACCTCTGGCGTTTAGGCGAAGATGTCTACCGCGCCGTTACCGCGCGCGGCGGATTGCAGGGACGCGGGAGCAATAAGCAGGTCGTCACCCTCTTCATTGAAGCCCCCCTGCTGGCCGGAGCGGGAGGCATGCTGTTGCTGCTCAGAGGAAGACTGTTGCTGCCCGGCAAAACTCTCGCTGCTGACGCTGCTCTGGGAAAGCTGAATGCCGTTTTCAGCGAGCTGGGTGCGCAGCATTGGCAGTGCGGCTTCCAGCGCCGCGCGAACGTGGCTGTGCGGCGACACCAGCTGCAGCTGCGCCTGGTTATCATCGAGCTTAAGGGAAATCTGTACCTGACCGAGATCTTCCGGATGCAGACGCAGCTCAGCTGACTGTTGTCCCTGCTTCGTGAACAGCGTGATGTGCTGGCTCAGCGTTTGCTGCCATTCCGGTGTACCGAGCGGCTGGCTCAACACCGGGGCCGTCGCAACGGTTGCCGCAGGCTGTGAAGGCGCAAGGGTGCTCACCATTGGCGCAAGCGTGGCGGTTGGCGCGGTGGCGGTAGACGTCGAGGCTGCCGCGATATCCTGTTTCTCCGCTACGCCGTTCGCGACCGGCGCGACGGGCACAGAGGCGTCAGCGCCTTGCGCGAGGGGCTGGTATGGCGAGGCGGTTTTGCCCTCATCGCGACCCGGCAGGTCAGCGGCCAACGCGTGCCGCCCGGCAGTGGACGGCGTCAGGGCGGCGGAGGGAAGGGACGCGCGGGCGCTCAGGCCTTCGGCGCTCTTCGGTTGCGCGGCGACCGCTGTCTGCTGGTGCGGCAGCATGGCCATTAACGCGCTAAGCCCGGCCAGCTCCTCGTCAGTGAGCGAGGTTTTCGTCTCTTCTTTCGCTGCCGCCGTGGTTAACGACTTCAGCGCGTCACCGTGGGCCGCAGGCGCAAGACCGGCCACCAGGGTTTGCAGCGCGGTAGCGTGCGGCGCGTCCTCCTCGACCAGAGTCTCCTGGCGGGCAAGAAGGTCGGCAAGTTTTGCCTGTAGCGGGGTGTTATCCCCTTTCGCCGCGGCTTTCGACAGCGTGCTGCCGGCGGCTTTCAGGTCTGCCAGGGTTAGCGGCGCATCTTTGCCCTGACCGCCGGTTTCCGTCAGCGCGCCCGCCAGCAGGGAGAGAAAATCCTGTGCACCCTCGGTGCCTTTCCCCGTCTGCGTGCCGCCTGACAGGTCGCTGTCGGTCATCAGCAGTTGTTGCAGTGTGATCATTCCGGTTTCCTCATTGATGCGCGCTGGGCAAACTCATCCATTTTTTTCTGATCCAGACGGTTCTCCGCCAGGGTCGATGCGGCGATCTGCCGGTCCTGTAAGGTCTGCCAGGCCTGCAGTCGTTGTTTTTTCTCGCGCCAGAAGTTGAGCGCGATGTCGACTTTTTCCGTCCACTGAAAAAGCTGCTGACGATGCTGTTCAATCGCTTTTTCCAGGGTCTGAATAAACTGCTGGTAGTTGATCCAGCGCTGGCTGCCGATGCCCTGCGTCATGTCGGTATTAAGGTTGGTGCGATACTCGTGCTGATAGTCGATTAACATCTTCAACTGTTCTTCAGCCTGCTGACATCCGCGCCGCATTGCGCCAAGCTGCAGTGCGGCATCATCAACTTCTTTTTCAGCCAGATCTTTTAGCGTTGATAACGCGCTGTTTTGCGCCATGACCTTCGCCCTCCACCTGTGTTACACCTGCGGGAAAATCAGCTCCAGAGCCTGAAGCGAGTCTTCCCAGTCGGCGCGTTCAAAAATACCTTGTTGCAGAAACGCCTCCAGCTGCGGCCAGAGGGTAATCGCTTTATCGAGCATCGGGTCGCTGCCTTTGGCATACGCCCCGACGCTGACCAGATCGCGGTTACGCTGGAAGCTGGAGAGCAGTTGTTTGAAGTTACGCACGCGGGCGTAGTGCTTCTCGGTTATCAGGGCCGTCATTGCACGGCTGATGGATGCTTCAATATCAATAGCCGGATAGTGCCCGGCTTCGGCGAGACGGCGCGATAACACAATGTGGCCGTCGAGGATCGCGCGCGCGGAGTCGGCAATCGGATCCTGCTGGTCATCGCCTTCGGTCAGCACCGTATAAAACGCGGTAATCGAGCCACCGCCCGTAATTCCGTTCCCCGCGCGTTCAACCAGCGCGGGCAGTTTGGCAAACACCGAGGGCGGATAGCCCTTGGTCGCCGGGGGTTCACCGATGGCCAGCGCGATTTCACGCTGCGCCATGGCATAACGGGTTAAGGAGTCCATGATCAGCAGGACGTGCTGCCCGCGGTCGCGAAAATCTTCTGCAATGCGGGTGGCATATGCGGCACCCTGCATACGCAGCAGCGGGGAGACATCCGCCGGGGCGGCAATCACCACCGAGCGCGCGCGGCCCTCTGCGCCGAGGATGTTCTCGATGAAGTCTTTGACCTCGCGACCACGTTCGCCAATCAGGCCCACCACGATCACGTCGGCCTGGGTATAGCGCGCCATCATGCCGAGCAGGACCGATTTCCCCACGCCGGAACCGGCGAACAGCCCCATACGCTGACCGCGACCGACGGTCAGCAGGGCGTTGATGGGGCGAACGCCCGTATCGAGAACATGTTCAATGGCGGTACGTTGCAGGGGGTTAAACGGCTGGGTGATCAGCGCGCCAGTTTCCGTGGTATCCGGTGAGGGCAGGCCGTCGAGCGGTTTGCCGCCGCCGTCCAGCACGCGGCCCAGCAGCGCCGGGCCAAGCGGCAGCTGTTTGCCGCTCTGTAATCCGTCGCCGCTCATATTTTTGGCGTAAACCCGCGCACCGGGCAGAATGCCTTCCACCTCTTCAAGCGGCATCAGGAACAGGCGCTGGCCGTTGAAGCCGACCACTTCGCTTTCGACCTCACGCATCTCCGGCCCGTCCTGACGCTCAATCACGCAGGTGGCACCGAGCGGAAGCTGCAGGCCCGTTGCCTCAAGCACCAGTCCGGTGGCGCGCGTTAAGCGGCCATAGCGACGCACCGAGGGGAGTTGCGTAATCTTTGTCTCGAAGTTATCGAGCGTGTTCAGCCAGCGGGTGAGGCGTGCGGTCATCAGACGACTCCCGGTGCCGCCAGACGGCACAGTTCCTGCCAGCGCGTCGCCACGCTGGCATCCAGATCGCCTTCATCGGCAGAGACTTTGCAGCCCCCGTGATGCAGGGAAGGGTCGCCGCGCAGACGCCAGCCGTGCAGGCTGAGGGTCGCGCCGAGGCTCTCTTCAACGCGCTGTAAATCATCGGGGTGTACGCGCAGCTGCGGTTTGCCGCTGAACAACGGCTCCTGCTGGAGCAGACCCTGGATCTGTTTAATCAGCGCCGAGTTATCGACTACCGGTGTCTGGCCAATGACCTGGCGGGCGGCTTCCAGCGCCATCTGCATCAGGCGCGAGGCGATCAAGCTGTCCAGCGCGTCCAGGGTGTGCTGGAACTCGCTCACCAGCTGCTGCATCCGGGCATGAAGCGGCGCCTGCTGCTGGCGCGCCTGCTCCTGACCTGCTTCCAGGCCTTTCGCCAGCCCTTCCTGGTAGCCCTGTTCGTGGCCTTTCTGTCGGCCTTCGTTCATGCCCGCGTTAAAACCCTGTTCGTGCGCCTGCATTTGCAGCTGGGCCAGCATTTGCGCCCGCTGCTCTTCTTCGCTCAGTTCCGGGACATCTGCCCCGGCATCATCCTCGTCGGGCGCGGCCATGGCGGGTTTGAACTCTGCCACAGGCGGGGCCAGATCGTCAGGCGTCCAGGGCTTCCACGACAGCTCATTAGACATAGGTGTCGTCTCCGCTGCCGATCACCATCTCGCCGGTCTCTGCCAGACGGCGAACGATAAGCAGGATGGCTTTCTGTTCGTTTTCCACCTGAGACAGACGGACCGGGCCACGGTTGGCCAGATCGTCGCGCAGGATATCGGCTGCACGCTGCGACATGTTGCGCAGGAACTTCTCGCGCAGCGGCTGTTCGGCACCCTTGAGGGCAATAAGCAGCGATTCGGAGTCCACTTCCTGAAGCAGGCGCTGGATGCTGCGATCGTCCACTTCGACCAGATTTTCGAACAGGAACATCTCGTCGATGATCTTTTGCGCCAGCTCGCCATCGAACTCGCGAACCGCGGTAATGACCGCCTCTTCCTGCTGGGTTTTCATCAGGTTGATGATCTCGGCTGCGGTTCTGACGCCGCCCATTTTGCTGCGCTTGAGGTTCTGACCGTCGAGCAGGTTGTTCAGCACTTCCGTCAGTTCCGCCAGCGCGGCAGGCTGCACGCCGCCGAAGGTGGCGATACGCAGCATCACGTCGTGGCGCAGACGTTCGTCGAACAGCGCCAGAATATCGGCTGCCTGACCCCGTTTGAGGTGCACCAGGATGGTGGCGATAATCTGCGGGTGCTCGTCGCGAATAAGGTCGGCGGCACTCTGCGGCTCCATAAAGTTGAGCGTCTCGATGCCGCTGGCGGTATCGCGGGTTTCAAGAATATCTTCCAGCAGGCTGGCGGCACGCTCTTCGCCAAGCGCTTTAACCAGCACGGAGCGCAGGTAATCGTTGGCGTTGATGTTGAGCGCCGCAAACTGCTCGGCTTCCTGCTCAAACTCCGCCAGCACTTCGGTCAGCTGCTTGTTGGAGATCTGACGCACGTTCGCCATCGCGGCGCTGAGGATCTGCACTTCGCGCTGGGAGAGGTGTTTAAACACCTCCGCCGCGCGGTCTTCGCCAATGGTCATCAGCAGGATGACACTTTTATCGGTGCCCGTAAGCGTATTACTCATGTTCGTTACCCATCCACTGACGGATGACCAGCGCGACGACGCGCGGATCGTTGTCTGACATTTCGCGAATGCGCTGGCTCATCACCTCGGCACCCATACGCTGATTAGCGCGACGCTGCTGGATCTGCTCGTCTTTGCTGAGGCGAACTTCAACGGCTTCTTCCGTATCCTGACGCGTGACCTGCTGCTCTTGCGCGGCCTTCTCGGCTTCTGCACGGCGCTGGAGCTGCGGACGCACGCCCTTACGCCACAGCAGCCAGGCGACAATCAGCACCAGCAGCCAGCGGCCTGCGGACATTAGCTGGTCGATAAACGCCTGCTGTTGCCAGAACGGCAGTTCACCACCGGTTTCATCCACCGAGCTGAACGGCGAGTTCACCACGTTGAGGGTGTCGCCACGCTTCTCTGAATACCCCATGGCTTCACGGGTCAGATCTTCAATCTGCTTCATTTGCTCGGCGGTGAGCGGCAGCGGCTTGCCGTCCGGCAGCGTTTTATAGTTCACCACCACGGCAACCGACAGGCGCTGCACATCGCCCACGTTCAGCTTGGTGTGGCGGATAGTACGGTCGACTTCATAGTTTGTGGTTTCGTTACGGCTGCTGGTGCGCGGGCCTGAACTGGCCGCCGTTGAGGTGGTTTGCGCGTTGTTTTGCTGGCCGTTCTGCTGGTTCGCCGCAGGCGTAGTAATCGGCGCTGCGTTAGCCGGTGCAGGCTGGTTTGAGAGTGCGCCCGGCACGCCGCCAGGGTAAGGTCCGCCGACCTGCTCATTCTCATTAACCTGGCGCGAACGCATCACCGCCTGAGACGGGTTACCGTTCGGGCTGTACTGCTCTTCGGTCTGTTCTTTATTGGCGAAGTCGATCTGCGCGGTGACCTGCGCGTGTACGTTGCTGTTGCCGACAACCGGGCCAAGGATCGCTTCGATACGACGCTGGAGACGGCCTTCGACGTCCGCGGCGTATTTCAGCTGCGCGTCGTTCAGATCGCGACCGGCGCTATTGGACTGGGTCAGCAGGTGGCCGCTCTGATCGACCAGAGTAACGTTACCCGGCGGCAGACCGGCAACCGCGCTGGACACCAGGTGGGTCACGGCGCTGATTTGTCCTTCGTCGAGCGCGCGGCCCGGCTCGAGATTAACGGTCACGGAAGCAGAAGGGGACTTTTGTTCACGCACGAACAGGGACGGTTTCGGCATCGCCAGGTGCACGCGGGCACTCTTGACCGGACCTAAGGTTTCAATGGTGCGGGCCAGTTCGCCTTCCAGCGCGCGCTGGTAGTTCACCTGCTCGCTGAACTGACTGATACCGAATTTTTCCTGGTCCAGCAGTTCAAAACCGACCGCGCCGCCTTTCGGCAGCCCTTGCTGCGCCAGACGCAGACGCAGCTCATGCACCTTATCTGCGGGCACTTCCAGCGCGCCGCCGTTATCGGCAAAGCGATAAGGGATATTCATCTGGGTAAGCTGGGTGACGATGGCACCGCCATCCTGATCGGAAAGGTTACTGTAAAGGGTGCGGTAATCCGGGCTTTTCGCCCATAAGACCATTGCTACCAGGATCGCAATTGCGGCAGCGCCTGCCACGATCAACGGGATTTTAGGGTTCGCGCGAAGGCGGTTCATCCACTCAAGTGATTTATTTTGTGGCGCTGTCGATGCTGCTGCACTCATTGCGCACCTCTTAAATCCTGGTGGTTTACGTTATTCGTGTAGAGAAACAAAACTGACTCCCGGGTCGGCAAACACGACAAAAGTTCCATATTGATGGCACTGCCATTATTTGATGATTCGGGATTTTCTATGCGTCAAATAACCTGGTTTTTTCACGTTATTTACCGCCATTATCTTATTGACAAGCTGTTAGTCTTGACCCCGTAAAAAACCATCCAGGGGAGAGTCATGGCTATTCAGGGCATTGAAGGGGTACTCAGTCAGCTGCAGGCGACGGCGGTGTCGGCACGCAGTCAGAACGTGGCGGAACAACAGCCGGGCATCAGTTTTGCGGGGCAACTGCACGCCGCGCTTGACCGCATCAGCGAGACCCAGACGGCGGCGCGTACCCAGGCCGAGAAATTTAGCCTCGGCGAACCGGGCGTGGCGCTGAACGATGTGATGACCGATTTGCAAAAAGCATCGGTCTCCCTGCAGATGGGGATCCAGGTGCGTAACAAGCTGATCTCGGCCTATCAGGACATCATGTCGATGCAGGTGTAGCACCAACGCATCTTACGCTGGCGGCCTCAACACTTTAATGCCACAATATTTTTTTCTTCGCACGCGGGAAAGATGATGAAAAAAATAGCATTTGCTGGCGCACTGCTGGCGTTGACCGGATGTGTACAGGTCGAGAATTACCAGGACGTGATTAAGCATCCTGCTCCGGCGCAGCTGACGGGGTACTGGCAGTCAAAAGGGCCGCAAAGCAGCATGGTAAGCCCGGAGGCGATTGCCACGCTGGTGGTGACGCAGGAGGGCGATACGCTGGATTGCCGCCAGTGGCAGCGCGTTCTGGCGGTGCCGGGCAAACTGATGCTCCATTCGGATGACTACTATAATGTGACCCAAAAGCGCGATGTGTATCCGCTTGAGCTTGACGATGGCGTGCTGGAGTATGACGGCATGGAGCTTCACCGGGTTGACCGTCCAACGGTCGAGTGCGCTGATTTCCTCAGCAAACATCCGCTGGAGAGTCAGCTTCCTTAGTGTTTTTAGCCGGGTGGCGGCTGCGCCTTACCCGGCCCACAAAACCCTGGCCCGGAAGGTCTTAGCGCCACCCGGCAAAGTATTTACAACGCGTCCTCAATCACCCACACGCTGACGCTTCCGCCATTGCAGGTAAAGGTGCCTTCGCCATCCGCTGCGGTAGTCACTGTCTCTTCCCGGTTGCCAAGAAAATCACGCCAGGTTTTGTTGCCGTAGTTCTCGCCAAGGCAGATCGTCTTCTCGCCGTCATCGCCATTTGAAAGGACCACCACGCAGCCGGGGTCGTCTTCGGTTCCACTGCGGCTAAACGCAATGCAGTTGGGGTGATCGAAGAACAGGGTTTGTACCCCGTGCGCAAAACGCTGGCGGGCGAGGATCAACTCGTGAAGCTGTTCAATGACCGGCATCTCAATGTGATACGTCTCGCCGTCACCGCCGGTGTCGTCGTAGGTCGCACCGAACAAATCGGGATAGAACACGCTCGGCACGCCGTTCTCGCGCAGCAGAATAAGCGCATACGCCAGCGGTTTGAACCAGGCTTCTACCGGCGCTTCCAGCGCCTGCAGCGGCTGGGTGTCGTGGTTAGCCACCAGCGTGACGGCGTGGAACGGGTCCGTTTCAACCAGGGTGCCGGTAAAGATCTGGCTCATGTCGTAGTCGCGGCCCATGCGCGACGCTTCGTGGAAATTCATCTGCAGCGGGGCGTCGAACAGCATGGTTTTGCCTTCGACCTGATCGATATAGTTCTTCAGCGCGTCGACGTCGTGTGACCAGTATTCTGCCACCACGAACAGCGGTTTTTCCGACACTTCCTGAACGTGTTCAATCCACTCTTTATAGAACCAGGCGGGGATGTGCTTAACCGCATCCAGACGGAAGCCATCGCACTGCGTCTGTTCCATCACCCAGCGTGCCCAGTATTTGATCTCTTCGGTAACGGCACGATTGCGAAAATCGATGTTTTCGCCCATCAGGTAGTCGAAATTACCCATCTCATTATCGACCTGATCGTTCCAGCCATCGCCGGTGTAATCGTTAACGATTTTAAAGATGCCGTCTTCGTTGGGGTTTTCGATATGGTCGATGCCGCTGAAACATTTATAGTCCCAGACGAACTGCGAATACTGCCCCGCGCGAACGGGGAAGCTGTAGCGGGTCCAGGCCTCACACTCGATGATTTCATCGTCAATCTGCGTACGATCCTCCTGATTTACGCGCTGCACGCGAACAGGCTCTTTCTCGTCTGCCCCCATTTTGTGGTTAACCACCACGTCCAGCAGCACCGCAATGTCGTTGCTTTTCAGGGCGCTGATGGCCTCAAGCAGCTGGGCCTTGTCACCATATTTCGTGGCCACGCTGCCTTTCTGGTCAAACTCGCCAAGGTCGAACAGATCATACGAGTCGTAGCCCACGGAATAGCCGCCGGATGCGCCTTTATACGCCGGAGGCAGCCAGACCATATTGATGCCAATTTCATTCAGATTTGGGGCTAACGCCGTGACCTCGGGCCATAACTCGCCGCCAGTAGGGTAGTACCAGTGAAAACATTGTAACAGGGTGGGGTTTTTCATCGTCCGTGCTCCAGAAGCCGTTTGGCTGACTTCTGGAGTATGGATGAAGAAATCATAATTGTGTGTCGCGGGTCAAACTTTCCGGATAAAGAATATTCCCTGATAGCTTTCCATAGGTTGATGTTATGGATTGCTGTTTGCCTGTCTGGCCGATGAGATTGCGCAGTTCATCCATTCGGGACTGAAGCAGTGATTTAAGTTCATTCTCATTTTCGAGGATCTTTTTCAACAGGAAACGCGCTTGCTCTACTTGAGCAGGAGGGCACGACGTAATGGGATTACTGGAAATACTTTCCACCAGTTGAACGTAATGCATCTCTTGCTCAATGAGCTCATCCCACTTACCGGTATGAGCAAGATTTAGCATCGCTATGCTTTGAGCATGTAAAGCGTGCCAGTGACTAAGCGCTGCGCTGGGAATATTCATCAAAATTATCCTGAGATAGAGGACGCATTGGGGCCAATTTGCTTCCACGCATCCGCAATATTGTTTAACAGGTTTTCAACCTCAACAATTGCCTCAACGTCGTTATGCAAATTCGCAATTAATAACCGCCGAACCATATATTCATATAAAGACGCCAGATTATCTGACAGTTCTCCCCCCGCCTCCATGTTCAGCGCTGCTTTCAATCCGTTGTCGATGATATTGATTGCTTTTGAAAGCGCCAGGCCTTTCTCTGCAAGCTGTCCTGCATCAAGAAACAAGCGCGCTCGGACAAGGGCGCTGTGCGCCCCATCGAAGAGCATGACAATCAACTGGTGAGGGCTGGCATTCATCACCGCGCTTTCCACTCCTATATTTTGATAGGACTGGACACCAGAGGTGTTATACATACTTACTCCTGTATTTATGATGATTTCGTGAACTGCTGAGTCAGATAGTTCGCCGTATTGGTCATTTTCGTCATCAGTACGTCCAGCTGGGTAAACTGGGTTTTGTATCGCGCCATCGTTGCATCGATAGACGCTTCCATATCATCGTAGCGCTCACTCAGACTCTTAAGTGTTTTATTGATACCGTCTTTGGCATTCTGGATGACCCCGGTTTTACCGGCGCTGGTACTCAGCATAGAATCCAGCGTGCTGCTCATTTGGGTGGCGAGCCCGGTGGTTTTTCCGTCGCCGATAAAGTATTGCTGCACGCCGCCAGGGTTGTCTGTAAGTGCTTTTTTCAGTTTATCACTGTCAATTTTCAGGTTACCCATGGTGCCATCGCTACCTTTCGCCGGGTCCTGAGTAATACCTAACTGCGCCATAATCTGTACGGAGCCGCTCTGAACATCCGTCAACATGCTACGCAGCTGCGCCTGGATCCCACGGACATTACCGTCACCCACTAACGCCCCGTTGCTGGCAGACTGATCTTCACCCGCTTCTACAGCCACATATTTGGTAACGCTGTTGATGGTGGACTGCAGCGAGTTATACGCCGTTACCCAGTCAGAGATTGCTTTCTGGTTTGCATCGGTTGCACGGGTAATATCCAGCGTTTCGTCTGCTTTACTCTCCGCTTTGACCGTAAAGGTCACACCCGGCAGCGCATCCGAAATCGTGTTGCTCTGACGCTCGATGGTAATGTCATTCACCACCAGGACGGCGTTTTGCGCTTTCGTCTGTACGGTCAGTGCACCCGTAGCGCTTGCAGAGTCATAACCGATCGCAGCCTGTAAGGTATCGTCGCCGGTGACATTAATGCTCATCTGGCCGTCGGTACCCGTTGATTTCGACGTCAGCATCAGACGGTAGTCGCCATCTTTAGCTTTGATGACGCTGGCGGTGACGTTGCCGTTCGCTTTGTTAATCGCGCTGGCGATACCGCTCAGGGACGTGTCTGCGTCAGAGAGCTCAACTTCCAGCGGCTTTTTCGTACCAGGCTGGGTAATCGTAATGGTACGTTTAGCCCCCGTTACTTCACCCAATTTTTCAGTATTACTGGAAATAGAGCCGCTGGTCAGGACCTGCGCTTTGGCCATTTGGTTCACGTTGACCGTAAACGTGCCGGTAGACGCTTCGGTCGAGGTTGTCGCGGTAAACGCGGTATTCGTACTGCTGACAGACGTGGAGTTCCAGGTCGCAGGTTTAGCCAGCGCAGCCGTCGCAGTTTGCAGATTTGTCATGGCGCTCTGCAGCTTACCGTACGCACTTAATTGCGCGTTATAGGTCGTCTGCTGGGTTGTAATGGTTTTCAGCTTCGTTCTTTCTGCTGTATCTAACTGATTATACAAATCCCCGAGTCCTGCAGAACCTATCCCGAGGTTAGTGATAGTAGCCATAACTGTTTTCCTTAAATGCGTTGGTAGATCAGGACTCTTTATCGGCGCATTGGTGGAAAAGTTTACGCCAGAGACAAAAAAATAATCCCTGGAATAGCCACCAGAGGCGTGGGCTAATAGCTGGATTACACCTTGCGGTAAATAAAAGGGCTACTTACGGCCATGAAAGAGAAGCCGTAAATAAGCACTGACAGGAGAGGGGATTTGCTTTTGGGAGGCGTCACTGTAAAGCAGGTTTGATAAATAATTGCTTATAAATCAATAAAATGATTTTTTTTCTAAATTGATTCTAAAGTCTTTTTGGGACGCGTCGATAACCTTGATGACGGTGAGAGACGCCGTGAGTGTTAGGCACCGAAACCTAAACCCATTTTTGAAGGAATTAAAATTATGGCAGTTATCAATACTAACCTGTTGTCCCTGACTACTCAGAACAACCTGAACAAATCTCAGTCTTCCCTGGGAACTGCGATCGAGCGTCTGTCCTCTGGTCTGCGTATCAACAGCGCGAAAGATGACGCTGCTGGCCAGGCGATTGCCAACCGTATGACTGCACAAGTTAAAGGTCTGACTCAGGCAGCACGTAACGCAAACGACGGTATCTCTGTTGCACAGACTACTGAAGGCGCACTGAACGAAATCAACACCAACTTACAGCGTATCCGTGAACTGACCGTACAGGCTCAGAACGGTACTAACTCTGCGGATGACCTGGTTTCCATCAACAACGAAGTTGTTGACCGTATGAAAGAGATCAACCGTGTTGCTGGCCAGACTAGCTTCAACGGCGTGAAGGTACTGTCTACCGCTCAGACGCTGAACATCCAGGTTGGCGCGAACGATTCCGAAACTATCGGCATCTCCCTGAAGAAAATTGACTCTTCTACCCTGTTCGCTGGCAACGCCAAAATGTCTGGTATCACCGAAGGTACCACCGGTAAAGGTTCCGTTGGTATCCTGGCATCTTACTCTGCAGGTACTGCTGCAAGCGGCGCGACTGCTGCTACCGCTGCAACTGCAACCGTTGCTTCTGGCCTGCTGGCTGAAATCGACAAAGCGATCTCTGACGTTGACTCCCTGCGTTCAAGCCTGGGTGCGAGCCAGAACCGTTTCGAATCTACCGTTAACAACCTGAACAGCACCGTGACCAACATCACCGCTGCGAAGAGCCGCATTGAAGATGCTGACTACGCGACCGAAGTATCCAACATGAGCCGCGCACAGATCCTGCAGCAGGCGGGTACTTCTGTACTGTCTCAGGCTAACCAGGTTCCTCAGACCGTTCTGTCCCTGCTGCGTTAATCGCTCAGTTACAATCTGTCTAATTAAGCTAAAAAATAACGGGTATTTCACCCGTTATTTTTTTTTGTGCTTTTTATACTGAATGCCCAATCTCAGCCAGACGGTTAAACCTGGATTAATGTGCTTTTATGAAAAAATCACCCGCCAAGTCTTTTCAGAACAGTGAGCAACCCATTGATCATTCGATCAAAGAAAAAATGCGTCTTGCTGTTGAATGGCTGTCTACTCAGCCAGAAAAATCACTCAATGTAGCTAACGAATTACTCGTTGAAAACGCTACTAACTACCTGCTCTGGGTTATTGCTGCACGCGCACATCAGAGGTTGGGACAGTTTTTCCAGGCTGGCGAATGCGTTGATAAAGCGCTTAAAATTGATTCAAATAACGTTGAAGCCATCTACGCGAAATCGGACCTTTTATATCGCAGCGACCGTTTAGCAGAAGCAGAAGAATATCTGTCCACGGCGATTCATCAGGTTGAAAAAAACGCGGCCAATCCGCTGCGACTTCTTCTTGCTACGGTCTTACAGAAATCGAAAAAATATGAAGAGGCGCAGGCGCTTTATAAGCAGTTAACCGCTGAAATGCCAGGTAACTGGCTCTACTGGAATAACCTGGGGATGGTCCAACAAGACCTGAGCCAGTTCAACGAGATGGATGAGGCGTACCAGCACAGCTGTGAAGTCTCAAAAGATAACCCTACGCCCTATTTTAACCGTATCGTTGGTGCGCACTATAATCCGGAGCGCAGCGCCGAAGACATTCTTAAACTGTGTAAAAGCTGGCAGGAAAATTTCCCCCCGCGCTCGGTTAAGCGTGCGGTTGCCAAAAATAAAGCACCAGACAAGTGCCTGCGTATTGGTCTTGTCTCGGATGGCTTGCGCTTGCATCCGGTCGGGCAGATGATTGTGATGGGGCTGGAGCACATTCCCGCCTCACAGATTGAATTCTACGCCTACAGCACCAACTACCAGGAAGATCACCTGACTCACCGCTTAAAGCGCATGTGTGCCAGCTGGCGGGTCGTGGAGCATATTGGCGCTGCTGAGCTTGATAAGATTGTCCGCGAAGACGAGATTGATATTCTGTTCGACCTCTGCGGCTATAACGCCAACAGCCGTATGCAAACCTTCCAGCTGCAGCCCGCGCCGATTCAAATCAAGTGGGTAGGGGGGTTAATCAGCAGCACCGGGCTGGCCGGCATGGACTACCTGCTCAGCGACGCCATCGAAACGCCTGAATGGGCGGACTCGCTGTATACCGAAAAGTTGATCCGTATGCCGGATGACTATATTTGCTACGATCCGCCGTTCTACCTCCCGGCGGTGAGCGAAATGCCGGTTAAAACCAAAGGCTACTTCACCTTCGGCTGTTTTAATAACGCCTCTAAAATCAATGATTTTTTATTAAACCAGTGGGCGGTGCTATTGCACAGCGTGCCGGATTCCAGGCTGTTCCTGAAAAGCTTCAACTTTGATAACGAGAACTTAAAAGAGCGTGTATTGACGACCCTGGAAGGCCACGGTATCGCGCGCGAACGCGTGCGTATCGAAGGGATGGCACCGCATCAGGAGCTACTGGCCTGCTATAACGAGGTTGATATTGCCCTCGATCCCTGGCCGTACTCCGGTGGGCTGACCACCTGTGAAGCCCTGGCGATGGGCGTGCCTGTCGTGACCTTGCCGGGCCCAACCTTTGCGGGGCGTCACTCCGCCTCTCACCTGGTTAACGCGGGCCTGCAGGAACTGGTGGCCAGCGACTGGCAGAACTTTATTGATATTACCGTCGGCCTGACTCAGGACCTCAACAGCCTGGAGATTATCCGCGGCAACATGCGCGAGATTTTACTGGCCTCGCCGGTATGCGACGGCCAGCGCTTTGCGAAACATTTCTCGCAGGCAATGCGCGCCGTCTGGCAGCGTTACTGTGAAGGTAAAAAACCCGAAGCGCTGACCCTGCGCTGCGACGAGGCGCCTTATTTCCTGGATGATAACCAGCCGGTCGAACTGAAGATGCCGGCAGAGGTTGACGTTGCCGCGAGGCGAATCGAAAGTGAAGACTTCTCCTTCGCACTGGCGGGTAAGGTCATCACCATGGACTTTGGCGGCAGCTTCACAACGGGTAAGAAATTTATCAGCCTGACCGAGCTGGATTCATTCTTCTTTATCATTATGGATACCCTCGGGGTCGTCGAAGACAAACACCTGCCGCCGCGCAAAAAATCGATGCAGCACATCAAACTGCACACCTTAGGCAACGGCGAACTCACGCCGGTGTATATGTGTTTGGATAATCGGCTGAGCAGTACGCTAAAACCTCTGAACACGATGAACGCCGCTGGCGCAGAAGTTCTCGTCGAGCTGAAATCTCAGTCATCGCAGCTTGATAATATTCATGGGCTGGAAAAGGTCGATCTGTTGGTGCTGGACAACAAATTCGATCTGGCACCCGTCTTCCAGTATGGGTCGCGCATTCTGCAAGAGTGTCTGACCGTCGAAGTCAAAATTACCTTTGCGAATACTCATCAGGGCCAGATGTCCCTGGACGCGATTGGCAGCGTACTCGCGCACTCCGGCTTTAACTTCCACAGCTTTACGGACGTTGAGTACGGTGCGCCAAAAGTCTTTGCTAACGCTGAGCCTCTGGCCTCAACGCAGATGGTGTCGGCTAAAGCGATATTTATTCCGGGCGAGCACAGGCTGTGCAATCTCAGTAGTGCGCAGCATGAAAAATTAGCCTTTATTATGCATGTGGTTTATGGCCTGCATGACGTTGCGGCCACGCTGTTGCAGGCGCACTCGTCCGGGCGTGCAGAGGCTTATATTAATGAGATTTTATTTCCCCACCAGCTCACTACTGCAAAACAGCGGAAACACGGTTTACCGCAAAAGCTTGTTGTCAGCTTAACCTCCTGGCATAAGCGTTTTGCTACGCTGCAATACACCCTTCAACGTTTATTGAAACAGACCGTTAAAGCGGATCGTATTATTTTGTGGCTTGCCGAGTCGGAGCGCCATCTCGTTCCAGAAAACGTCCTTGCCTTTGCGTCGAAGGGTATTGAGATAAAATATTGCGACGATATTCGCTCTTACAAGAAAATTGTCCCGACGTTAATTGAGGAACCGAATGCCTTCATCGTGACGGCCGATGATGATTTAGCCTATCAGCCGCAATGGCTGGAAAAACTTATTGCCGGTTGGGATGGGGATTATAAAACGGTGGTTGCGCACCGGGCACATAAAATCCGTCTTGGCAGCGATAACACCCCCATTCCTTATAAAGAGTGGAAATGGAATTACTCCGTCACCACGGATCTTTCTAACCTCATTTTCCCGACCACGGGATTCGGTGCGCTTTATCCACCAAAATGCTTCCATGCTGATGTGCTCAAAAAAGAGATTTTTGAGAAATTAGCGCCTGGCGCTGACGATGTCTGGCTGTTCTGGATGTGTCGTATGAACGGAGTGAAATTTAACGTTGTTCCTGAACATATGGAATCCGAGGAATGGAAAGGAACCTCAGAAGATGGTCTGTGGCAAACTAACCTGCTGCAGGGTGAGAACGACAAGTATATTAAGAACATGATTGCCCATTATGGCTTTGCGCCGGAGGCGAAAGCGGTTATCGATCGTTCTGCGACGAAGTCCGATGATAACCGCGACTCTCAGAAAGAATCCCTGGCCTTCCGTCAGTCGGGCCAGTACTGGGACGATCGTTACCGCTTAAAAGGCAACTCCGGAGCGGGCTCTTATGGTCGCCTGGCTGACTTTAAGGCCGAGGTTATTAACGCGTTCGTGAAAGAGGAGCAGGTGAGTTCTGTGATGGAGTTCGGCTGCGGTGATGGTAACCAGTTGTCTCTCGCTGACTATCCTCGCTATACGGGTTTTGATGTTTCTGACCATGCGATACAGCTCTGCCGGAATCGGTTTAGCAACGACCCGACAAAAGATTTTTATCCGGTAGGTGACTGGACAGGGCAGCAGGCAGAATTAACCCTCTCCCTGGACGTGATTTATCATCTTATTGAAGATGAAATTTTTGAAAAGTATATGCAGACGCTTTTCTCTGCGGCATCGAGATTTGTCATCGTTTATGCCTCGAACAATGAGGAATATAACGTTTCTATCTCGAAATATGCCCAGCACGTGTATCATCGAAAATTCACGGATTGGGTCTTGAAAAACAGAGGCGAATCCTGGGAGTTACATAAGTACATACCTAATAAATATCAGTTTGATGCTAACGATCAAAACAATACGTCGTTTGCTGATTTCTATATTTTCCGTCGAGTTGATAGCTAAGACGGGGTGTTAGCGCATTTACCAGGCCTGTTAAATGCGCTGCAATGTGTTTTGAGCGTTCCTGGCGTGCAGCGAAAATCTGCACGCGAAGGACACACTATTTCGTTCGGGTCAGACGGAACGGCTTGAGTTTTAGTCCTGCTCATATGCTGCCATGTTTTATGTTAATGGCAATTTAACCCCCGCTTTTTTAGATGGTTAGCCCCGAATTGTCTGGCGCTTACCCTGGCGTTAGCCAAATAACCCACTTTTTGTTCCCTTATTCACCCGATTAAAACCCCTCCAGAATCGGATAATCATGCCGATAACTCAACTAACGCAGGGCTGTTTATCGTGAATTCACTCTATACCGCTGAAGGTGTAATGGATAAACACTCGCTGTGGCAGCGTTATGTCCCGCTGGTGCGTCACGAAGCATTGCGCCTCCAGGTGCGGTTGCCGGCGAGCGTGGAACTGGACGATCTGCTACAGGCGGGCGGTATCGGGTTATTAAATGCAGTTGACCGATACGACGCTCTGCAAGGAACGGCATTTACGACTTACGCAGTTCAGCGTATTCGTGGTGCGATGCTGGACGAGTTGCGCAGCCGCGATTGGGTGCCGCGCAGCGTTCGCCGCAACGCGCGCGAAGTGGCTCATGCAATGGGACAGCTGGAACAGGAACTGGGGCGCAACGCGACGGAAACGGAAGTGGCGGAGCGTCTGGGGATTGCTGTTGAAGACTATCGTCAGATGTTGCTCGATACCAATAATAGCCAACTCTTCTCTTACGATGAGTGGCGCGAAGAGCATGGCGACAGTATCGAGCTGGTGACGGATGAGCATCAGCAAGAAAACCCGTTACACCATTTAATGGAAGGTAACTTACGCCAGCGCGTGATGGAAGCGATTGAAGCGTTACCAGAACGTGAACAGCTGGTGTTGACCCTTTATTACCAGGAAGAGCTTAATCTCAAGGAGATTGGCGCGGTGCTGGAAGTAGGGGAGTCGCGGGTTAGCCAGCTGCACAGCCAGGCCATAAAACGCTTACGGACAAAACTGGGTAAGTTGTAGGTGATTCATTCACCTGAAAATGCCGCACAACGTATTGACAACCAGGAGTTATCATGACGGTGCAGCACGCTAAAAGACGGCCTCTAAGCCGCTACCTGAAAGACTTTAAACACAGCCAGACGCATTGCGCCCACTGTAACAAGCTACTCGACCGTATCACGCTGGTACGTCGCGGTGAAATCGTGAATAAAATTGCGATCTCTCGCCTCGATACCTTACTGGATGAAGCCGCCTGGCGCGAAGAGCAAAAAGAGTGGGTAGCGCTTTGCCGTTTCTGTGGCGATCTCCATTGCAAAGAGCAAAGCGACTTCTTTGATATCATCGGCTTCAAACAGTTCCTGTTTGAGCAGACCGAGATGAGCCACGGCACCGTGCGTGAATATGTGGTGCGCCTGCGCCGTCTTGGTCAGCATCTCACTCTGCAGAACCTTTCCCCTGATCTGCTGAAGACCGGTTATCTGGATGAGAATCTGGAGCCATGGTTACCTGCCACCAGCACCAACAACTACCGCATTGCGCTGCGCAAGTACGCGCAATATAAGGTACAAATGCCGGTGGCGTTACAGCAGAAAGTCCACGCCGAGACAACTTCTGATATATATTAAAAATGAATAAGATGTAGCGCAGTCGCCTTTGACCTTGCAGGCGATTTCTCTACACTACTCAAAAATTCCACTGTATCGGGGTATATATGAAATTAGCACTTCTGGGTCGTCAGGCGCTGATGGGTGTGATGGCCGTTGCGCTGGTCGCAGGGATGAGCGTGAAAACGTTCGCGGCGGAAAATCTGCTGAATAAAGTCAAAGAGCGCGGCACGCTGCTGGTTGGGCTGGAAGGAACCTATCCTCCGTTCAGCTTCCAGGGTGACGACGGTAAACTGACCGGTTTTGAAGTCGAGTTTGCCGAAGAGCTGGCGAAGCACCTGGGCGTCAAAGCCTCTCTCAAGCCAACCAAATGGGACGGGATGCTGGCCTCGCTGGATTCTAAACGCATCGATGTGGTGATCAATCAGGTGACCATTTCTGATGAGCGTAAGAAGAAATATGATTTCTCCACGCCGTACACCGTGTCGGGTATCCAGGCGCTGGTGAAGAAAGGTAACGAAGGGACCATCAAGTCCGCGGCTGACCTGAAAGGGAAAAAAGTCGGCGTCGGTCTGGGGACCAACTACGAAGAGTGGCTGCGTCAGAACGTTCAGGGTGTGGATATCCGTACCTATGATGACGACCCGACGAAATATCAGGACCTCCGCGTAGGCCGTATCGATGCCATTCTGGTAGACCGTCTGGCCGCGCTGGATCTGGTGAAGAAAACCAACAATACCCTGGCCGTTGCGGGTGATGCGTTCTCTCGTCAGGAGTCTGGTGTGGCGGTGCGTAAAGGTAACGACGATTTGCTGAAAGCCATCGATGGCGCGATTGCAGAGATGCAAAAAGACGGCAGCCTGAAGGCGCTGTCTGAGAAGTGGTTCGGCGCCGACGTGACCAAATAAGCTTTGTGTGACAAAAAAAGGCGCTTTTAAAAGCGCCTTTTTTATTTATGACGTGACTACGTGCATAATAAAAATATCAAATCTTGTATGCGTTAACGGAGAACCCATGTCACTGCAGAATGTAACGCGCTTCCCCCGCCTGGAATTTATTGGGGCACCCACGCCGCTGGAGTACCTGCCGCGTTTTTCTGACTATTTAGGACGCGATATTTTCATCAAACGGGATGACGTGACGCCAATGGCGATGGGCGGCAACAAGCTGCGCAAGCTGGAATTCCTCGCCGCCGATGCCCTGCGCGAAGGGGCGGATACGCTGATCACCGCCGGGGCCATTCAGTCGAACCACGTTCGCCAGACGGCCGCAGTGGCGGCGAAGCTGGGGCTGCACTGCGTGGCACTGCTGGAAAATCCTATCGGAACGCAGGCGGAAAACTACCTGACCAACGGCAACCGGCTGCTGCTGGATCTGTTCAACGTGCAGGTGGAAATGGTCGATGCGTTGAACGATCCGAATGCGCAGCTCGAGGAACTGGCCACGCGGCTGGAAGCTCAGGGGTTTCGGCCCTATGTGATCCCGGTCGGCGGTTCGAATGCACTGGGGGCGCTGGGTTATGTGGAGAGCGCGCTGGAAATCGCGCAGCAGTGTGAAGGCGCAGTGAGCTTATCCTCGGTGGTGGTTGCCTCCGGCAGCGCGGGCACGCATGCCGGGCTGGCGGTCGGGCTTGAACAGCTAATGCCGGACGTTGAACTGATTGGCGTGACGGTGTCCCGCAGCGTGGCCGAGCAAAAACCGAAGGTCGTCACATTACAGCAGGCGGTGGCTGAGCAGCTAGAGCTGAAGGCAAAAGCCGAGATCCTGCTGTGGGATGACTATTTTGCGCCAGGCTATGGCACGCCAAACGAAGAGGGTATGGAAGCGGTCAAACTGCTGGCGCGTCTGGAAGGTATCCTGCTTGACCCGGTCTACACGGGCAAGGCAATGGCAGGCCTGATTGACGGCATTACCCGCAAGCGCTTTAAGGATGAAGGCCCGATTTTATTCGTACACACGGGCGGAGCGCCCGCGCTGTTTGCCTATCATCCGCATGTTTAAAAATCAGGTCGAAAAATAATAATGCAAGAAAGTATTCAACTGGTTATTGATTCACTGCCCTTTCTGCTGAAGGGGGCGGTGTTTACCCTCCAGCTCAGCATCGGCGGGATGTTCTTCGGCCTGGTGCTCGGGTTTGTGCTGGCATTGATGCGCATGTCTCATGTCCTGCCGATTCGCTGGCTGGCACGGTTCTACATCTCCGTGTTTCGCGGTACGCCGCTTATCGCGCAGCTGTTTATGATTTACTACGGTTTGCCCCAGTTCGGCATCGAGCTTGATCCGATCCCCGCAGCGATGATTGGCCTGTCGCTTAACACCGCGGCATACACCTCCG
The DNA here is from genome assembly GCF_019047785.1 of Enterobacter cancerogenus. Classification (NCBI taxonomy): domain Bacteria; kingdom Pseudomonadati; phylum Pseudomonadota; class Gammaproteobacteria; order Enterobacterales; family Enterobacteriaceae; genus Enterobacter; species Enterobacter cancerogenus. Next base: position 4,572,923 of record NZ_CP077290.1, read on the forward strand.
AAACCCTGCGGGCGGCCATCTCGTCCATCGATAAAGGACAGTGGGAAGCCGCTGCCAGTATCGGGATGACGCCCTGGCAGACGCTGCGAAGGGCGATCCTGCCGCAGGCGGCGCGGGTGGCCTTGCCTCCGCTCAGCAACAGTTTTATCAGCCTGGTGAAAGATACTTCGCTTGCCGCGACGATCCAGGTGCCGGAACTGTTTCGTCAGGCGCAGCTCATCACGTCGCGCACGCTGGAGGTCTTCACCATGTATCTTGCGGCATCGCTGATTTACTGGGTGATGGCGACCGTGCTCTCCGCGCTGCAGAACTACTTTGAAAACCAGCTTAACCGCCAGGAGCGAGATCCGAAATGAGTGCTATCGACGTTAAAAACCTGGTGAAAAAATTCCACGGTCAGACGGTGCTTCATGGCATCGACCTGGAAGTGGAGGAGGGTGAAGTGGTGGCGATCGTCGGCCCCAGCGGTTCAGGGAAAACCACGCTGTTGCGCAGTATTAATTTACTCGAACAGCCGGAAGGGGGGACGATCCGCGTGGGTGATATCACCATCGATACCGGGAAATCTTTTGCGCAGCAGAAAGGGTTGATCCGCCGTTTGCGACAGCATGTGGGTTTTGTGTTTCAAAGCTTCAATCTTTTCCCGCACCGCACGGTGCTGGAGAACATCATTGAAGGCCCGGTCATTGTGAAGGGCGAGCCGAAGGAAGAAGCCATAGCCCGCGCGCGTGAGCTGCTGGCAAAAGTGGGGCTGGCAGGAAAAGAGACCAGCTACCCGCGACGTTTGTCCGGCGGGCAACAGCAGCGCGTGGCCATTGCCCGTGCGCTGGCGATGCGCCCTGAGGTAATATTATTTGACGAACCTACTTCCGCGCTTGACCCGGAGCTGGTGGGTGAAGTGTTGAATACTATCCGTCAGCTTGCGCAAGAGAAGCGCACAATGGTGATCGTTACGCATGAAATGAGTTTTGCGCGCGACGTAGCCGACCGGGCCATCTTTATGGATCAGGGCCGCATCGTTGAGCAGGGGCCAGCTAAGCGCTTATTTGCTGACCCTCAGCAGCCGCGAACCCGGCAGTTCCTGGAAAAGTTCCTCATGCAGTAGCATATTGCACTAATTTGCTCCAGAATTTTCCGCTGGAGCAAATTATTCTCCACTGACCTCTCCCGGCAAACTTTTTTATACCATTCAGTTCGGTTAAACCGTATTAAAGCTGAAGGTAATTGCGAATTTGCCGATATTTTGCAGTTATAAATAAGATTTATGTGGTAGTTTATATTCACCATAAGAATGATTATCTTTATCAGGGGCTTCATTAAGTAAGTATGAGGGATTCAGACTTTTTCACGTGGCGACGGAAATGCTTCCTTCGCTTTCAGGAGTTGACCTGTGCTGACGAGGTTTATCAAGAACTTCAGCAGCAAACACAGGCGCTCGAATTTGATTACTTCTCACTCTGCGTTCGACATCCGGTGCCGTTTACGCGCCCGAAGATTTCTGTACATTCCAGTTATCCCGATCGGTGGATGGCGCAATATAAGTCTGAGAATTATTTCGCGGTCGATCCGGTGCTTAAACCGGAGAACTTTATCCAGGGCCATTTACCCTGGACCGATGAATTATTCGCGGATGCCCAGGAATTATGGGGCGGGGCGCAGGACCACGGCATTCGCAAAGGCATAACGCAATGTCTGATGCTGCCGAATCATGCGCTCGGGTTCCTTTCGGTCTCCCGAACCAGCCTGCGCGAAAATGCGATCCACCATGAAGAGATCGAGCTGCGGCTGCAAATGCTGGTGCAAATGGCGCTGACGTCGTTGCTGAGGTTCGAACATGAGACGGTCATGCCGCCCGAAATGAAATTCAGTAAGCGCGAGCGTGAAATCCTGAAGTGGACAGCGGAAGGTAAAACCTCGGCGGAAATAGCCATCATTCTCTCGATTTCGGAGAACACGGTTAATTTCCATCAAAAGAATATGCAGAAGAAATTCAACGCGCCGAACAAAACGCAGATTGCTTGCTACGCGGCGGCGACAGGACTGATTTGACTGAAAAAACGTTCTGCGTGGCAGACAAGACAACGGCTGAATGCTTTGCATCCAGCCGTTTTTTATTACTGACGGTAAGCCTGTTTGATCTGCTTAACCGTATTGGCAAACACCTCTGACTCTGCCTGATCTTCCATCTGCGCGATCTGTTTTTCCATTTTAATGATCACACGTCCCGCGTCCGCCTGACCCATGGCCTGTAGCATAAGCGTCAGCAGCGATTTCAGACAGTTTACTTCCTGTGCCAGTTCCTGGTTATTCTCCGCAGTGGCAAATTCAGGTGTGCTCATTTATTTTCCTCAATATAAAACAGCGCGCGAGCGCGACGATGAAAGTTATGGCGCCGGAGTATATCACAAGCTGAGACAAAAAAAGCAGTGGTTGTTTTTTGTACTTTTCCGCATTTTGTTTATTTGCGTAAACAGAACGTCGCAGTAATCTGGCCATCCGCGTAAGACAATTAATTGTTTAGCGCCGGTTCGACTGTCGTTAATTGTTGTTACAAAAAGTTAAGAACTGTTTTTGGGCGAAAGTTATTAACGAATTTTTTGTAACCTTTTGAATACAGATGCTCAAAAATAGTCGTAAAAGCCCATTCCATGCGGGTTCGCTTTCCACGTGCTGTACAAGCTAATTTCCAAAAACGAGAGCGTAATCGAATAGCCGCTTTTTTAACGATTTAATCTTGCGAGGAAAACCGTTAATATAAAGGCAATAAGCAGTCAGTAGCGTTATCCCTATTCTGGAGACATTTCCTTTGATCAACGTCCTTCTTGTTGATGACCACGAACTGGTGCGCGCAGGGATACGACGCATTCTTGAAGATATAAAAGGCATCAAAGTGGCCGGTGAGGCCTGCTGTGGCGAAGACGCGGTAAAATGGTGCCGCGCTAACTCGGCAGACGTTGTGCTGATGGATATGAACATGCCCGGTATCGGTGGGCTTGAGGCCACGCGCAAAATTGCCCGCACCTTTGTTGATACCAAAGTCATCATGCTGACCGTGCATACGGAAAATCCGCTTCCTGCCAAAGTGATGCAGGCGGGAGCTGCCGGATACCTGAGTAAAGGCGCCGCACCTCAGGAAGTTGTCAATGCTATCCGTTCTGTTTATGCCGGGCAGCGTTACATCGCGTCGGACATTGCACAACAAATGGCGTTGAGTCAGATTGAACCGGAAAAAACGGCATCGCCCTTTGCCTGTTTGTCTGAGCGCGAATTGCAGATTATGCTAATGATCACTAAAGGTCAGAAGGTGAATGAGATTTCCGAGCAACTGAATCTCAGCCCGAAAACGGTCAACAGCTACCGCTATAGAATGTTCAGTAAACTGAACATTCATGGTGATGTCGAATTGACTCACCTGGCCATTCGTCATGGTCTGTGCAATGCGGAGTCGTTAGTAAGTCAGTGAATGAAGCGTTCGATTCAAAATCATTTCTAAAAACCGTTACGAGCCAGCCTGGCGTCTATCGTATGTATGACGCTGGCGGCACGGTTATCTATGTGGGTAAGGCAAAAGACCTCAAAAAACGCCTTTCCAGCTACTTTCGAAGCAATCTTGCCTCCCGTAAGACCGAAGCGCTGGTCGCATTAATACACAATATTGATGTCACCGTGACCCATACGGAGACCGAAGCGCTGCTGCTTGAACACAACTACATTAAGCTTTATCAGCCGCGCTATAACGTCCTGCTGCGCGATGATAAGTCCTATCCGTTTATCTTCCTGAGCGGAGACACTCACCCACGTCTGGCGATGCACCGTGGTGCCAAACATGCGAAGGGTGAATATTTTGGGCCATTCCCTAACGGCTATGCGGTGCGCGAAACGCTGGCACTGCTGCAAAAAATCTTCCCTATCCGCCAGTGTGAGAACAGCGTCTACCGTAACCGTTCGCGCCCGTGCCTGCAGTACCAGATTGGTCGCTGCCTGGGGCCGTGCGTTGAGGGGCTGGTCAGTGAAGAAGAGTATGCCCAGCAGGTTGAATACGTACGTCTGTTTTTAGCCGGGAAGGACGATCAGGTTCTGACGCAGCTTATTGCGCGCATGGAAAAAGCCAGCGGCGCGCTGGAGTTTGAAGAGGCGGGGCGCATCCGCGATCAAATTCAGGCCGTTCGCCGCGTCACCGAGAAACAGTTTGTCTCCAACACCGGTGACGATCTCGACGTGATTGGCGTTGCTTATGATGCCGGTCTGGCCTGCGTGCATGTGCTCTTTATTCGTCAGGGTAAAGTGCTGGGCAGCCGAAGCTATTTCCCGAAGGTACCGGGCGGTACAGAGATGGGGGAAGTGGTCGAAACGTTTGTTGGTCAGTTCTACCTGCAGGGAAGTCAGATGCGAACGCTGCCCTCGGAGATCCTGCTCGACTTTAACCTGGACGATAAAACGCTGCTCTCAGAGTCGCTTTCCAGTCTCGCCGGACGTCGGGTTAACGTTCAGACCAGGCCGCGCGGCGACCGTGCGCGTTATCTGAAGCTCGCCCGAACCAATGCGGCCACCGCCCTGACGACCAAACTTTCTCAGCAGTCGACGGTTCATCAGCGTTTAACCGCGCTGGCGACGCAGTTGAAGCTGCCGGAAATCAAACGTATGGAGTGCTTCGACATCAGTCATACGATGGGTGAACAGACGGTCGCCTCCTGCGTAGTATTCGATGCTAATGGTCCGCTGCGGGCAGAGTATCGCCGCTATAATATCACCGGGATCACCCCGGGCGATGACTATGCGGCGATGAACCAGGTACTGCGTCGGCGCTACGGCAAAGCCATCGAAGAGAGCAAAATCCCGGACGTTATTCTGATCGACGGCGGGAAAGGGCAGCTCGGCCAGGCGAAGGCGGTATTTGAATCGCTCGATGTGGAGTGGGACAAAAACCATCCGCTGCTGTTGGGCGTGGCGAAAGGGGCGGACCGCAAAGCCGGGCTGGAGACGCTGTTCTTTGAGCCAGAAGGTGAAGGTTTCAGCCTGCCGCCGGATTCCCCTGCGCTGCACGTGATCCAGCATATCCGCGATGAATCACACGATCACGCGATCAGCGGGCACCGTAAGAAAAGAGCGAAGGTTAAAAACACCAGTACCCTTGAAACCATTGAGGGCGTTGGGCCAAAGCGTCGCCAGATGCTGCTGAAGTATATGGGCGGATTGCAAGGATTACTCAATGCCAGCATGGAAGAAATTGCAAAAGTGCCGGGTATTTCGCAAGGGCTGGCAGAAAAGATCTACTACTCGTTGAAACATTGAGGGCTCTGTAGCAACATAGAGCTAAATTTTACTGACAACAGACAGTTACCGTCATTATGCGATTTAATATCCCTACGTTGCTCACCCTTTTTCGCGTCGTACTTATCCCATTCTTTGTGCTGGCATTTTACCTGCCGGTGGTATGGGCACCTTTTGCCTGTGCGCTCATCTTCCTCGTGGCGGCGGTCACGGACTGGTTTGACGGTTATCTGGCGCGTCGCTGGAACCAGAGCACGCGGTTTGGCGCCTTCCTCGATCCGGTCGCCGATAAAGTAATGGTTGCAATCGCGATGGTGCTGGTGGCTGAGCATTATCACACCTGGTGGGTAACGCTGCCGGCGGCAACAATGATTGGCCGGGAGATCATCATCTCCGCGCTGCGCGAGTGGATGGCGGAGTTGGGTAAACGCAGCAGCGTGGCGGTCTCCTGGATCGGTAAAGTCAAAACCACCGCACAAATGGCTGCGCTGGTATGGATGCTGTGGCGTCCAAACGCCTGGGTTGAGTGGGCAGGAATCGGTCTGCTGTGGGTTGCAGCTGTGCTGACGCTGTGGTCGATGCTGCAATATCTGAACGCTGCACGCGGTGATTTGCTTGAACAGTGATCGTTTCGGCGCAATTTTCAGCAAACGATCCTGAGATGCAAAAATAACGTTGACTCACCACGTCATATCAGTAGAATGCAACGCATCGAACGGCGGCACGGTTTGCCGGACGATAATGAAATCAAGGGGTTAGATATCAACTTGATGACATGCGGGAATAGCTCAGTTGGTAGAGCACGACCTTGCCAAGGTCGGGGTCGCGAGTTCGAGTCTCGTTTCCCGCTCCAGATAAAATGCATCGGCAATCGCGGGTGCAGGTCGAAAGACAGAAGATTTACGGCGCGTTAGCAAAGCGGTTATGTAGCGGATTGCAAATCCGTCTAGTCCGGTTCGACTCCGGAACGCGCCTCCACTTTCTTCCCTGGCCGGATGGTGGAATCGGTAGACACAAGGGATTTAAAATCCCTCGGCGTTCGCGCTGTGTGGGTTCAAGTCCCACTCCGGCTACCATGGGAAAAGTAGAATAAAATCAATGATAAGCAGTGTCGTATAAACCACCGAAAGGTGGTTTTTTATTGTCTATTTTTCGCCATTCGCCATTGTTTCGCCATTCGACTTCACCAGATAAAGAGGGCATTACTGCCCTCCAACCACCGGCACTACAGATATTTTGCGGTTATATCTTGCAGTCTGCGAAGCATTTTTGTGGCCTGAAATTTCCTGTTTCTCATGCAGCGTTCCTTCCAGATCAGATATCCCTTTAGCTTTCAGATCATGGAACGTGAAGTTAAATTCGAGCTCAGAAAATTTTTCTGCAGCTAACTTTTTCGCCTTCATCCACTGAGAGTTAAATGCATCTCGTGTGTAACGAGAACCTGACTGCTGGTGGATCACGTACAGGCTTACCATGCCGCTAGCTAACGGAAGGGAATCAGCCAGGGTGATCGCATTTGCCAGGCGTACTGTCCACGCTTTAATTTGACTAACTGCCGTCTTGCTTTGCTGAATTAGAATACCTTCATCAAGAATTTGACTCTTTTTAAGATCCAGGATGTCACCCTGACGTGCACAGCATAAATAGGCCAATTCCATAGCAATCTTCACCGGTACCGAAGAAACGCTGAATAGTGCATCATATTCTTTGTCCGTGACGTAACGTGTGCGCGCCTGCTCCTTAAACTGCTTCACACCCTGGCATGGATTCATCTTCACTTTGCCACGCTCATATGCCCACCTGAACACTCTCGACATAAACGCTTTCTCTCGGTTCGCCTGAACCCTGCTCTTAACTCCTCTCTTATCCATATACTTTCTGATGTGCTCCGGCTTGATATTTTCTGGTTTCATCTTTCCGAAAACAACATTTACCTTCGAACCATATTTCCGGTAATCCTTTCTGGTTTCTGTTGCCAGTTCATGAAAGTCACCAGAGTTAAAAAACTCTTCGCAAAGTGCGTGGAAGTTGGAACCAACCTTGATATCGTTGATGAAGTTTTCATAGGCTGCCCATACCTGAGACTTAGTGAGATCGTGGTTGCACAATCTTACTGTTCTTCCGTCAGGCGTTCTGAACTCATAGGCTGACTTGCCCCGGCGAACGCGGGGCGGCATCCAGTTATCATCTGGGTTTTTGCGGATTCTGGGCATTACATGTCCTTAAAGTTTGGTTCTTCTTCCTCTGGATTGTTTACTACCAGCTTGAGGCCTGCAGGGTTGGTTACATGATCCCATGTGGTGCCTGGCCTGCCGTCTTTACGTGGCACGAAAAATACACCACTTTCTTTCAGCGCTCGGCACTGAAGGGAAGGGCGACGATAACCAGTAAGCTGATAGAGGTCATCAGGGGTAAGAAAACGTTGGCTTTGTCCGCTCATCGTATAGTTCTCCACTCAACCGGCTGCACCCGGTTATCTCTTATAGAAAATGCATGATGAACAACCACCACGGAGGCCATCATTGCAGGTACGACATCTGTTCGTTTCGGTGTAATAAAGCTGGTGGGCCATCTCTTTAGGTATGAGTACCGGCATCGGCACACGGATAACCAGCCTGCGGAGTTCGGCTATTTCGTCTGCCTGCTCCATGACTCTGTCGTACAGGTCCGATGCTTCACCTTTCCACCAGACTACGTCGGCTTTAAGGCGGCGCAGGCGCCGCTGTTTGAGTTTACTCACCATGGCAGCCACCCCATTTGCTGAAGTGCGCAGATTGCCAGCAGCACGAACATCACGAAGTCGAATGGGTTAGGCATGGATGTTCACCCTGATGGCAAAGACCTTCACCGGGTCGGGGCCGAAGTGCGGATGTGTTATCACCTTCACCTCGTAACCGTCATACGGGATGTCGATGCGCTTGCTCGCGTCCCCGCGTTTTGGATAGCCGCGGGTAATAATCAGGCGGTCAAAGCGCCGCGGTAATTGCTGGTTATGGCCATGCGATAGCCTGCGGCACCAGTACGGATTTACCAGTCGGTACTCTTCGGTTTTCTCACCAGACTTCATCTGGTCGAAGTATTCACCGTTAACAGCCAGTTGCAGGTTAGCCATTCTTCACCTCCTGCTGCGGTGCTGCTGGCAGTGGCATCCAGTGGGTTACCTCTTCAACTCCCTCTCCTGGCTTAACTGTTACGTCACCTCTTCGAAACGTACTACCTGTATAGCGAGCTGAACAGATTAAAGGTTCAATCAGCGGGCTATCAAAGTTCACAGATATAAGCACATTCTGGCCTTTATCTGGCATCCGCTCACTGCAAGCTACCCAACCATCCGGCATCACCGGAGAGTTGCCATCTGCACCCTGAAGCATGGCGGCGCGGACGGTTCTGGCAATGCGTTCGCGCAGCTGCTGCGTGCCGTGGTACTCAACAGCGATGTCGCGCAGCTCATTTACCAGCTCACGAATCTGGTGGTCTTTCACAGATACCGGCGCTGGCGTGGCGGAGTAATAATACTCGTCCTCAATTCCCTCAACGGGTTTTGAGAAGCCGATAAAATTACCGTAATGCCAAGGATAAGGGCCGTATGGCTCAACGGTCACCCGACGCCAGCGGTGAATGGCAGGCTCAGCTTCGAGCGATGCCAGCGCCAGCTTCATCGCAGCGAGCGCCTTGGCCGCGTCTTCGTTTACTGCGCCTGGCACAGCATCGCGCTCTTCTTCAAGCTCCGCGATTGTCTTCCGAAGCCATTCTTTGGTTAATGTCATGGATTAGTCCTCACCTTTGAATTCCCGTTCGTGGCCATTCTTTTTGAGCATGCGGTCAATCAGGTCAATATTTTTCGACCACGCCTTGTCTGACTCTTCCTCACCGCAGCCGACCATCGATGCGCAGTCATCGGTTAGGCGCTTAATTGCTTCGAGCTGCGCAGGAGTGACATCAAGCTTCATGCTCACTCTCCTTTACCGGCTGCGGCGGCGAACGCCTGAAGCAACACGCTTTCACAGTGAACCACTGCGCTGTTATATCCAGCACCAAACATGTATGGGTGTTTTTTGCCGTCGCTCTTGTTGCCTAAATCTTCCATTGGAATTGGGTCAAATTTTACAGATTTAGCGATGGCCTCCAGCTCGGCCACGCGCTTCTCTGCGGCTTCCAGCTTTTCTTCAGCCTCTTTCAGCTTCTTTTGCATAAGATCGTGACCGTCCACGATTTTGCATACTTCACGCTGTAGAGTTTCCTCAGACCTCTCCAGCGCTTCACGGAATACGCGCATACTGACCACTTTCTGAGGAAGCTCTCTGACGTAATGCAGTGGTGTGAAGAGTTCACGACGAGCCATACGAGCGGCTACGATGAGCAGGATGTTTCCTGACTCGCGCACTGATTCAGCAGTCAAATCTTGTTTGTCAATGTTTCTCATTGGGCGGCCTCCCAGCAGATTTGGACTGCGTAGCTACTTTTAACGCGGCGAACTTTTCCCTCCACCTCTAGCTTCTTCAGGCGGCGCAGTATGCATGCGGTATCAAGAGGCCAGTATTTTCGGCGGAGAACGTTGGTCACAACGTAGGTCATGCATCGACCATGCGCTGTCAGTGCCTGAATAATTTCTTCGTCGGTTGGTTTGCTCATGACTGCACTCCTTTGCGAAGCTGAAGTGCATAGATTTCCATAGCGTCAATTGCCGCGACAATCCCATCACCTTCTCGCTCATCCCAGGTTTGTTTCTGTATCTCGGCTGAGCACATATCAACAGCCTGCGCCCGCACTTCAGCCAGGTAGGCATCGGTGGCCTGGGTTCGTTTAAGCTTGAGAATCTCGAACGCCTCGACCATTGCCAGCTCAGGCATACCGTCATCCATGAGTTGCTCAGCTTTCTCGATAGCTTCAAACATCGAGGCGCTATGCGGATTAGGACTCCAGTCCTTCAGCCCCGCATTCTCCGCAGCCAGCGCCGTGCATCTGGCTTCAAGTACGGCATAGTCTTCGTATCTAACAAACTTGCCTTCATTATCTTCACAGGCAATTCCGTTAGGACTAATCCAGTAACGGGCTATGCTCATGCTGGTTTCAGGTATTTTTGCAGCATGATTGCGAACCTTGCGCAACTCCAGAACGGCAACCTGAACTGCATAAGCGAACATAGCGGTAGGGCGATCACCCGATTTTTCACTATCGCGTTGCATATTCACTGCAACAGTCATGAGTTCATCCAGCTGTTCGCCGGTCATAAATTTATTGGCTGTCATGATTATTTTCCTGCTGCAGTTTGTGTTGCTTAACGAAGTGGGCAACAGCCTTTGACCGGCTGGTGACGATCCCATTCAGGATGACGTTCTTGCCGCGATAGATTTGAGCGGTACCGATCTCAATTCCTTCCAGTTTCACGAAAAGCGTTTTTCCTACCACCTCTGTTTCAGGCACTGGCTGTGACAGGCGGTATGTTTCACGCGCTTCCGCTATTGCTTTGTGCTCGTCCATAATGGCCAGCGCTTCAGCAAGGGCAGTTCCTTCAAGCGTGAAAACACCTTCATCACTGATCGTGGCCTGAGCCATAAGCTCAACGAACCGGCGCGCGTTCTTTACGCTGAGTTCAGGAGCGATAGAACTGCGGGTAACTTTCGTTTTCCCTTGGGCTGCCGCTACAGCCTTATCGTGCTGGAGAACTTTTCCGGCCTGTTCGCCATACTCCATGACGCGATCGACTGCGACATCGACTGACACCGCACCGGATTTAACTTCCTGTTGAACGTCATGGTTCGCCGTGCTCAGAAGCAGCAACTTCTCTACCGTGGCCACTGACTTATTGACCAGTTTTGCGATCTCGCTGGTGGTCTGGTTGAAGGCGTTATGCAGCTCCTGAATAACTGCAGCCTGTTCCATATCGGAGAGCGGCAGCTGGTTATTACTGGTCATGATGCGCGCCAGGCGCTGCACATCGTTACCGTTGAACGGCATGATGTGTATGCGGTCTACTGGCTTGCCAGCTTCAGCACAGCGCGCATAGCAGCGGCGACGGCGGTGACCTTCAACAACCCAAACACCACCTTCATCACGCGCGATAACTTCAATCGGTGGAACTGATCCGCCGTTCATCAGATAGTTGAACAGGTCATTATCAGCCTGGCGGGTGCGTTCATCGTCTTCACGCTTGTTGAAACCTTCACGAACGTGGATATCGGAAAGAGCGATAAACATCCCGGTATCGGTGCGCTTAATTACACCGGCCTTGGTCATTTGCTTGAATGAGTTAGCCATTAGAGAGTGACCTCATTATTCAGGGAAATGACGACACGAGGCAGCTCACGGAGTTCTCGCTGAGCTTCCAGTAGGTGCATGTTGGTAGGCGTTTTGGTGTGGCGCTCTTCGATGCGATCGCACTCTTTGGCCCAGTAGGTAACATCCTCACGCAGGGTGGCGTTCTGCTCAGCAAGTTCCTTACGCTGCGCCATCGCTTCACAGAGCGCGACGCTGGTAACATCAAGGCGTGTAGCCAGTTCGTTAACCATCCAGCAGTAAGCGGCAGGGAGGAGAGGGGCGGCCTTACGAGCTGCGTCGATAAGCTGCTCTCTGGTCATGCGTGGTTGTAACTCGGTGACGTTCTGTGTGTTCGTCATGGATAGTTTCTCCGTGTTATAAGCGCTCTGCACAGCGCTGATTTTTGGTTGCACGAATCCCTCGCCGGGTGGCGACAAAAAATAAAGGGGTTTCGTTTTAGTAAGCACCCTACCTGGGCACTTAGTGAAACGGGCGGCTGCCACCGCCAGTTAGCTTCTCCACAATTGGGAGCGCGCTCTCCTGAGATTGATTTAACGACCGAGGCCTCTCAAGGAACCGGCTGAACGCGCTTTCAGTTGTGTAAAAGGGGCGGTCGACATTAAGGACATTCACAACTGCCGACCGCCAAGACTACACACAGCATCTGGTACAGCTACTACGGGTTACCACGCTGGCTACGTGATTTGGTTGTGGTGGCCGGGAACTCGCCGACATCGTTTCTTGTTACTCCACTTGTGTCCCGACACATCGGTGCCTGCTTTCACCACAACGTTAAGAGCACTAAATGATGTTTCTAACAGCTATCGATTGGGCATCACGTATCGCATTTCGATCTGGTGTGCTTATTCACAGATAGTGCTCTCATCGTTGCATCCTCGTCTGTTCCGAGGTGTCACACCTGATCGCCACGCTGGTGAAGCGTTTCTGGCTGTCGTACTCGCCTGGCTTGCACATTCCGGCTATCCGCTGGATCTGGATATGTCTTGCAAGGAATCCCCGGACCGCTGCGGCACATGTGCCATATGCCGTACTGCAACTGCTGCCTGTCTTTTCACCACATTAGGCTCGGTGGTATTCTTGGAGTTCTCACACAACCAAGAAGGGTAATGCTCATGATTAACGGATTTGGTCACCTATACTCCGCAACGGAGCAGCACATTGCAAAAATCAGAGAAATCAAAACCATCGGTTTTGTTGACTCTAACGAATTATCCAAAGTAACCAATCGCGCCGTTCAACTATGCGTCCTCGACTTATTGCTTGCTGCACATCGCAATAAGCATGAGACCACGATTAACAAACTCCCCGGCGCTAAAGCTCTCCACCACAAACTTCTTCAGAAATATAACTGGCCACTGTCAGAGATTCGGGCGATGAGCCTTTCAGATGTTTTTATCGCACTTCATGATGAACTATCACTCGAATCTCTTGAGGGTCAAGCTAAAAGCTACTTTTCTACAATGATTGCAGGGAGATACCCAATTACCTTTACTGATTTTATCGATGATGAGTGGGATCCTGATCTGGCCGAAAAACTTCTATTCGACTCTGCGCAGTAGCCTCTTCAATTTGTGCATTCAGGGTAGATAATTGTTTTTCAATTTCGGCTTTAGTGAGAACCAGACTCTGAAGCCGCCTTACTGCCTCAACCTTTTTCTCCATCCATCCAAAGATCTGCTCATCAGACATTCCACTTGCGTCGATAACTGGCTCTTTTTCGGTTGCCCCTAACTTCTGATAAATGAATCCAGCCTTTAAGCTAACTACACCCTTTGATTGCTCGCTCATGTTGCTTACTCACAATGTTCGCTGTCGTTGGAATAAATATAGCTACTTTAAGTAGATGAAATCAACTACAAAAAGTAGAAAAAGTGAATATTATGTAGCTTGTAGGGGTATCCTCATGAATTTTAGGCGAAAAAAAACCGGCTTTCGCCGGTTGTGAACATGTTCGCTTTAACCAAATTCAACCATTTTTAATGGTAAACATCTGATTAGCTTTCCAAAAATATAGACTTCGTTCATTTCATGTTCTTCTATGAAGAAGGGAGGGTAGTGCTCGTTATCAGAGAGTACTGCCAAACGTCTCCCCTTAACCTTCTGAAGCCGTTTAACAAAAGTGCTGTCTTCAAAGTTGAAAACATAAACGCCATCTCCGCTAAACCGTTCAATGCGGCTATCAATGAACAATAAATCTTTTGGGCATAGCGTGGGCATCATGCTATCGCCGTCAACGTTGATCATGACAATGCCATCGAGAGTTCTTCGCCCGAATAATTCGTAAATCCGTTCTTCGGGGATCTCGATTGAACTAACTATCGTTGGGAAAGGTTGGTTAATAAAACCTGAACCAGCTGACGCATGAACATCCAATTGCTCAATTCTTACGGTCCCCGGTGGAGGCAGGTCCCCACCGTTAACTGGAACTCCGTAATCAAGGTAAGCCGGGGAGACCGCAAGCCTTTCAGCAATCCGAATCATCTTTTCGTCTCTAGGCTTTGCTGTGCCAAGAGTATAGCGCCGCGCCATCTCGTATGAGACACCACTGAACTCTGACAATTCTTTTACTCCAATAGATTTCTCTTGGAGAGACTTATTTAGCCTGTCGGCAAAGTCTTTGTATTTAGCATCTTCCACCATAAGTAGAAGATTAAGCGCACAAGACATAGTTGTCATTTCTATTTTAAGTTGCGAATAAATGCTACTATAAGTAGTATTGGTTGGTGCTTAACTATAGGAGACAACATGACACCTCATTTTAAGAATGTGACCGCCAAAGCTGTGAAGGCGGTGGGATCAATTTCAGAAGTATCAAGAAGATTCGAATTCCAATCAGTTCAATCAGTTGCTAATTGGATAGCCAAAAATAGAGTGCCATCAGAAAGGGTTATCCAGTTGTGTCAGTGGGGAGGTTGGACGGTAACACCCCATCAGCTTCGACCTGATATCTACCCTAATCAAAATGACGGGTTGCCAACAGTTGAGAACAATACACAACTCTAAGTTGTAAATTAACTACCAAAGGAAAAACAACATGGTAGAGCCAAGCCTGAAAGAAGTAGTTAAAGCGATGTGCAAAACGTACCCAGGAGGCCGCGAGGCTATGGCCGGTGCTCTTGGCATGTCAGTAACGCAGTTCAACAACAACCTGTACGAGAAGAACGGCTGCCGCTTCTTTGAAGTGAACGAGCTGGAGGCCATGGAAGACATCTCGAATACGTCCCTCCTGGCAGATTACTTTGCCCGTCGTCGTGGTGCGCTGCTGGTGGACGTTCCTCAACTTGAAGACCTTGATCGTGTCGACCTGTTTGATCGTGCCATGAGAACGTCAGCAGCGCGTGGACGTGTTGATACCGTGATCCAGAGAGCTCTCGAAGATGGAGTAATCGAAAGTCATGAAGCTGAAGAAATCAATGAATATCACCGCCGTCATCTGGCAGCGCGTGAAGAAGAGATCCGCGCGATTGTCGCGCTATTTAGCCGTAAGAAAAGCCAAAAAAAGTGACGCCCGCGAGTGTGCAGCTCCGGGCGTCGTGGCGTGTCGTATTCAGTGGAGAAACTAACGCATGAACAGTTTAAACCGATTGAGACCAGCGAAGCAATTCAGATGCCTTCCACTGGTGGGAAAAGATTCCCCGTTCGGCTATGTGGAGAGATTAAACAACCAGGCGGATCAGAACAACTACCAGCCTGAGAACGCGATGGTAGAGGCATTTGCACTGATGAACGAGAAGGGGCGTGAGGAATGGCTGAAGTTGACCGGCGATTCAGAGACCACAGAGGCATCACCGTCCACGTCATCAGGTGGGAGCCCGAGACTCGACGCGTTATATACCTTCGCGAAGGGTACGATCATGAGTGCTTCAGCCCTCTTGAGCAATTCCAGCGTAAATTTACAGAGTTAAAGGACGACCATGAGCCTGTTGATGCCATCCCGGCCGATAGTGATAAACCCTGACCTTGCGTACAGCATTGGCCTGAACGAGGCCATTGCGTTGCAGCAGGTTAACTACTGGCTTAAAGAAACCACCTCCGGACTGGAGCGTGACGGCGTGCGCTGGATTTACAACACCAACGAGCAGTGGCTGGAGCAGTTCCCATTCTGGTCTGAGTCTACGCTGAAGCGCACATTCACCCGCCTGAAGAACCTTGGCGTGCTCAAAGTTGAGCAACTGAACAAGTCTCAGCGCGACATGACGAACTACTACACGATCAACTATGAAAGCGAGCTTTTAGATGAGGTCAAAGTGACCAAATCGAAGAGTTCAAAATGCACTCTTCCATCAGGTCAAAATGAACTGATGGAAGAGGTCAAAGTGGAACGCTCCATCGGTTCAAAACGAACCGCTCTCATCAGGTCAAATTGCACTGATGTTCTTACAGAGAATACAACAGAGATTACTACAGATATTAAAACCCCTTCTTGTCCGGTTGCGTCGCAACCAGACGACAGCGATCCGGCAATTCGTGTCTTATCCCACTTCAACGAGGTTACTGGTTCGTCATACGGGAAGGGGGGGCGCAACAAAACCGTTTTAGGATATATCAGGGGAAGACTTTCCGAGGACTACAGCGCTGAAGACCTGATGCTTGTGGTGGACTACCTCACAGCAAAATGGGCTGATGATCCAAAAATGGATGATTACCTTCGCCCGAGCACTCTCTTTGGACCAGAAAATTGCGTTGAGTATTTTGACAAGGCTCAGAAATGGCAAAAGCGCGGCAGGCCTGCGTGTGTCAAAGGACGCTGGCAACTCAGCGGTGGCTCTGACCCTAACTTTAAAGCCAACTTTCAGAACGTTGATTACAGCGTTCCAGCCAACTCAGGTTTTCGTGTTTCCGGAGGTACTCAATGAGCTTTCTGAAAACAATCCAGCTGTTCGTGGCCAATAACCCTGGACTGACGAACAAAGAGATCGCCGCAGCACTGCCGGAGTACGAATTACACAGCGTGCAGCGTGCGGTATGCCGCCTGGTCATGCTTAACCGCGCTGAGCGCAAAGGCGAACGCCACAACTTCCGTTACTACGCAAAAGCGCCGGTTGGTCCAATCGGGCCGATTGTCCCGCGCTACCCGGTAGAAAAAGCTGAAATAGCTCCTGAGCCAAAGCAGGAAACCATACCAAACCCTGCTGTCGTTGCATTGATGGATAAGGCTAAAGAACTTTCCGACAAAGGCCTGTTCCTGCGTGCCGCAACCGTTCTGATGGAAGCATTCAATCGATCAAAGAACGAAACTAAGCGAGCCAAAATTCTCAAGGAGCGTAAGCGCTGCCTAAGTATGGCGCCGAGGGTTAAAACCACCGGCGATGATTGGTGTCTGGCTGGCCGAGCGAGGAACGTTTGATGATCCACTTCCACGGAGGACCAATCACGCCTGATACGTGCGCACTGAAAGCCTGGAAAGGTCGCCATGCGTTCATCAGCTTCGCTAACCCTGGGCAACTTAAGCTTGCCAGTGAGGTAACTCAATCTTTCGCACTTGATAACGGAGCGTTCAGCTTCTGGGATAAGGGCCAGCCTGTTAACTGGTTCGACTATTACGAATTCGTCAAGGAGTGGATGAATCACCCTCGTTTCTCATTTGCAGTTATCCCTGATGTTATCGGAGGCACCAGCGAAGAGAACGATGCGCTTATCGCTGAATGGCCGCACGGTAAATTCGTCGGTGCGCCTGTCTGGCATATGAGCGAACCTGACGAGAGATTCATACGTCTCTGCCATGAGTTTCCGCGTGTCTGCATTGGTTCTATGGGTGAATACGATGCAAAGCGTCCCCGCGCATGCCGGGCAAAATTGCGAGACCTTATCCGTCACGTTGTCGATTCAAATGGCTATCCGATTACCAAGCTCCATGGCCTTCGCATGCTGAATAAAGACATTTTTACTCACATACCGCTCTCATCAGCTGACAGCACAAACGTGGCACGCAATATCGGTATTGATAAGGCATGGGATAAATCAGCCTATGCGCCAGCCAGCAAAGAAACCCGCGCCGCCGTCCTCGTTGAGCGTATTGAGGCATTTAACAGCGCAAGCGCTCTCAAGTATGACGCAGTACGAGACCGCTTTACTCCACAGTTGGCCTTAGAAATCTGAGGGGAAGAATATGATGAAATATTCACTTATTTACGCTGACCCTGCCTGGGAATACGGGAACACCGTCAGCAACGGCGCGGCTACTAATCACTACGGCACGATGAAGCTGATCGACATGAAGCGCCTCCCTGTTTGGGACCTAGCTGCAGAGGATGCTGTTCTGGCCATGTGGTTCACCGGCACGCATACCCGCGAAGCCATTGAGCTGGCTGAAGCATGGGGCTTTAAGGTCCGCACGATGAAGGGCTTTACCTGGGTGAAGTTCAACCCGCTGGCGGAGCAGCACATCAACAAAGCGCTTCAGGCTGGTGGAGTAGAGGGCTTTTACGATTTCCTCGACCTGCTGAACGCACAGACCCGCATGAACGGCGGCAACTACACCCGAGCCAATACTGAAGACCTGCTGATTGCCACCAGGGGAAATGGGCTCGAACGCCAGTGTGCCAGCATCAAGCAGGTTATCTACAGCCCACTCGGCGAACACAGCCAGAAGCCAGCCGAGGCGCGTTTCCGCCTGGAAAAACTTTACGGTGACGTTCCTCGCATCGAACTCTTCAGCCGCTGCGCTGCGCCTGGCTGGGACCATTGGGGAAATCAGGCTGAGCGCCCAGCCGTTCATTTGTTACCGGGTGTTGTCTGCGCTATCGACTGGGCTAAAGGGGAGGTTGCATGACTGAATTAACGTCGCGTCAGAGTGAAGTGCTGGATGCCATAGTGCTCTACAAGGAAAGAACTGGATTCCCGCCGACGATGCTGGAGCTTGCCGGGTTAATTGGCTGCGCATCACCGAACGCTGCTGCTGAGCACGTAAAGGCGCTCAAGAAAAAAGGGTATATCTCCGTTGCTCCTGGCGCTGCCAGGGGCATTACTATCGTCAAAACAGAATGGGATGCTGATCCGGTAGCGATCATTAAAGGCCTGTTATCCGGTGGAGACATGGCCAGAGATAACGCGGTGGAATGGCTGAAAAAACAGGGAGTGACTTTATGAAACTGGTGCTCCCGTTCCCGCCGAGCGTAAACACCTACTGGCGAGCCCCGAACAAGGGGCCGTTAAAAGGCCGCCATCTTATCAGCGCCAAAGGCAGGGCATATCAAAGCGCTGCCTGTGTGGCGATCGTCGAGCAGCTTCGCTTCCTTCCAAAGCCTTCAACAGTACCGGCTGCCGTCGAGATAATGTTGTACCCACCTGACGAACGCCGCCGCGACATCGACAACTACAACAAGGCTCTGTTTGACGCGCTTACGCACGCTGGCATCTGGGAGGATGACAGCCAGGTGCAGAGAATGCTGGTGGAGTGGGGTCCGAAAGTACCTGGTGGACGAGTAGAGATATCGATCAAGAAACATGAACCTCTGGCGGGTGCAGCCGCCTGATAAGTGGAGAAGAGCATGAATCAGATGAATATCACCGTAATGTGCCCGACTAACTCCGCCGCCGCGATGGGGCAGCAGATAACGATGTCCAGCCGTGAGATTGCAAAACTTGTCGACTCACGCCACAGCAATGTGTGTGTGACCATCGAACGACTGATGAACTCTGGCGTAATTGGGGGGTATGCTGCAATGCAGTACACCCACCCTCAGAACCAGCAGGTTTACCATTACTACGAAGTTAACAAGCGAGACAGTTACGTAATCGTCGCGCAGCTTTGCCCTGAGTTTACTGCCCGTCTGGTTGACCGCTGGCAGGAACTGGAGAGCGGGGCCGGGATGGTGGTACCTCAAACGCTTCCTGAAGCACTCCGCCTGGCCGCTGACCTTGCCGAACAGAAGCAACGCCTGAGTGAAGAACTGGCTATAGCAGCGCCAAAGGCAGAATTTGTTGATCGCTATGTCAAGGCCACTGGTTCAATGACGTTCCGGCAGGTTGCCAAGCTTCTTAATGCCAAAGAACCAGAGTTCGCTATGTTCCTCATTGAGAACAGCATCATGTACCGCCTGAACCGCGTGCTTACGCCGAAGAGCAAACATATCGAAGCAGGGCGCTTTGAAGTTAAGACCGGCACAACCAACCAGACCAACTACGCATTCAATCAGTCGCGCTTTACAGCAAAGGGTGTTCGCTGGATCGGCGGCCTTTGGGCTGAACATATCGCTAAGGGGCAAATTGCGTGAGAGCCATACTGACACCTGAAGTTGCGCCAATGTCCGGGGTGGTACTGTTCCGCCCAGGTAACGAATTGCTGTGGCTGTTTCGTCGTGGCCGTGTAGTGATTGAAACGCCTTCCGAAGCAATCCAGCACCTGCCATCTGGCCTGATTCCTGAAGCGCACCAGCCACTGACAGATGATGTCAGTATGCAGGAGCTTTTCCTGAACGAGCGGATTATTCAGCGTGCTGGTGGGCTTAGCAGTCTTGATGCCTGGCTGGAACGTAAATTCGAATGTCAGTGGCCCCACAATGAATGGCACTCAAAGGACTTTACGGTGATGCGTCATGCCCCCGGAAGCATTCGCCTTTGCTGGGGCTGTGATAACCAGTTACGTGAACAAACCACTGAAAGACTGGCAGGAATTGCCATGCAGAACCTGGTAAAATGGCTACTCGAAAGGGTGAATATTATGCTGGGCTTTAGCGCAGACCACACCCTGACGCTGCCGGAGCTCTGCTGGTGGATGGTACGTAACGATCTAGCTGACTTGATTCCTGAATCAGTGGCGAGCCAGGCCCTAAGGATTAAGCCAGAAAAGCACAGTTCAGTGATGCGGGAAAGCGACATTGTTCCGTCATTACCGGCGACTGAAATCCTCCAGGAGAAGGTGAAGAAGGTTGTCTCCGTTAAGGTAGACCCTGAATCAACGGAATCTTTCATGCTGAGGCCAAAGCGCCGCCGCTGGGAGAACGAGACGTACACCCGCTGGGTTAAGTCGCAGCAGTGCAGTTGCTGCAATAACCCGGCAGACGACCCACACCACCTGATAGGCCACGGGCAGGGTGGAATGGGTACCAAAGCGCACGACCTGTTTGTGATACCGCTGTGCAGAGCGCATCACGATGAGTTGCACGCTGATCCTGTGGCATTTGAAGCGAAGCACGGCGACCAGTTAACGCTGTTGTTTCGGTTTTTAGATCGTGCGCTGGCAATCGGCGCACTGGCGTAAGTGGAGACGCAACATGATCAATCCTTCCGAAGTTGGCAAATCCGGCGAGATGGTTCGCCTTCGAACTCTCGAAAGCATCTGGGTACAAGGTAAGCTCCGTATGTGGGGCCGCTGGTCTTATATCGGTGGCGGATCAGGAGGCAACATGTTTAACCAGCTACTGGCATCCGGGAAAATCACCAAGACAGCAATCAACGATGCGCTGCGCCGCATGAAGAAATCCGGCATCACTAAACCTGAGCTGGAAGCATACCTGCGCGAAATCCTCGACAGCAAAAACAAAAGCGGCCTGGCGTTCTGCTCGGATGAAGAAGGTCTGAAGGTGGATGGTGTTATTGCTTCCGTACTGATGAATGACGACTACCGATCACTTTATGGCGTCATCGTCGACCGCCATCGACTCCGTAAGAGCAAGCTGCAGATGGCCAACGAGCTTAATGCAAAACATCCTGACTGGACCCTTATCACCTGCCGCCGCCGAATTGACACATGGGTAAGTTTGGCCGAATCGATCCTGTATGCACCACTTTGTGACGCGTTCGGCACAAATAGCGACAGATATAAGTTGCAGAGTGAGCAAGAAAGTGCTTAAATTGTGTTAGGCTCGGGACAGTAAAGCGTACTGAGCAACAGAACAAAACATAAACCCGCCCCACCCGCGGGTTTTTTTGGATGAAAAATGCTTGAATTCATAACATCGCTTCCTGGTAAGTTGGTAGAGCATTTTGCAGCAATGACAACCCTTGTCTTTGTCGCGACCATAATCAAATTTATTCTTCCTCTGCTTTCATATTTATTAAATAGATTCTTTGAACACCGAAGCTATAAAAGATGGATGGAAATTCCTGGCATGACAGAAGAGCGGGCACGCAGAGAGGCACGAGCTTTATGGCGACCAAAATCTAAACCTCCAAAATGGTTTCTGAAAGTTAAAGCTAAACTCTCTCCTCCCCGTGAATGAAACGGTCAGTAGTATGAACTGAATTCTAAACTAAAAAATTTAAGGCTCGCCTCGGCGGGCCTTTTTTATTTCCCCTCAGTTATGAGAGGACTCACGGCAATAAGAGGGGGCTAAATGTCCGATCCTGTTTCTGGCACTACGGTAGCGGCTGGTGGTCTCATGGGGGCCAGCATGTTCGGCCTGGCAACCGGCATCGATTACGGTGTGGTGTTTGGCGCATTCGCCGGTGCGGTATTCTACGTCGCTACGGCGGTTAATATCAGTCGCCTTAAGCTGGTGGGCTATTTCATCACCTCATTCATCTTCGGCGTTATTGGCGCTCCACTGCTTGGATCTTACTTCTCTAAATGGACGGGGTATAGCGACAGGCCACTTGATGCGCTGGGCGCGGTAATAGTAGCCGCTATTGCGATTAAGCTGCTGACGTTCGTCAACAGTCAGGATTTGGGTAGCCTGTTTGGAATTCTCTCACGATTACGTGGTGGAGGGGCCAGCAATGGTAACAAGTGATCCGAGTGCGATGGCAAACGCAATTATCTCTGCTGTTATCGTTATTGCACTGATGTTCTACCAGCGCGGCGGGGCGAGACATCGCCCTCTGATTTCGCTGATGGCTTATTTTACGGTGCTGGTATACGCCAGCGTCCCTTTCCGTTACCTGTTCGGCTTGTACCATGAATCACACTGGTTTGTGGTGCTGGTCAACGTCCTGATCTGTGCTGCCGTTCTCTGGGCTCGGGGAAACGTAGCACGCCTGGTTGATGCACTGAGGCACTAATGAACCAATCACAATTTCAAAAGGCGGCTGGGTTAAGCGTCGAGTTAGCCGCGCGCTGGTTTCAGCCAGTAAGCGAAGCAATGAAAGAGTTCGGCATCACCAGGCCGGTAGACCAGGCAATGTTTATTGCTCAGACAGGGCATGAATCAGCTGGTTTTACTTTGCTGGTGGAGAGTTTCAACTATCGGATTGCTGGCCTGGTTAATTTCATCCGCGCTGGACGCCTCACAGCAGAACAGGCAAATGAGCTTGGCCGCCGTCCTGAGGAACGGACATTACCGATCGAACGCCAGCGCGCCATTGCCAATCTGGTCTACAGCAAACGTAACGGCAACAATGCGCCGGGTGACGGATGGTTATACCGTGGGCGTGGCCTTATCCAGATTACTGGTCTCAAAAATTACCGTGATTGCGGCAATGGGCTCAAGGTTGATCTTGTACAGGAGCCTGAACTTTTAGCGAAAGACCTTTATGCCGCAAGAAGCGCGGCGTGGTTCTTCACAACTAAGGGCTGCCTTAAGTATTCCGGCGACCTGTTGCAGGTGACGAAGATTATCAACGGCGGAACGAACGGACTTGAAGATCGTCGCGCTCGCTTCGGTCAGGCCAAAACGGTACTGGTGTGAGCTAGAGATGGGATTAGAAACGATCGTCGGTATTGCTGCGCTGGTAATGGCTGCTATCGCTGGTGCTTTTGGCATTGGTCATTCACGCGGCACCAGCAAAGCGGAAGAGAAAGCTGACCAGCAGCGCGCCGAAGATAAGGCCGCTGCCACTGAAGCATTAGCCGAACGTCGGGTAGAAGCAACGAAAGAGGCCAGCAATGTACAGCAGACTGTTAACCATATGCCTGATGACGATGTTGATCGCGAGCTGCGCGAAACGTGGAAGCGTCCCGGTGGTGGTTGATACTGCCTGTGACTGGGTAAAGCCAATCTACCTGACTGATCACGACATAGACGTTATGGCCCGCCAGACGAAGAAAGACATCCTGGCGCATGACAAAGCGTGGCAGGCGAACTGCCAGAAGCAGGAGTGACGGATGCTACTGTGTTCACATTCAATAGCGGGGATATTTCCATACCCACCCAAAAGAGAGCCACAGATGAAAGTTCAGGATTTAAGTCATGCCTATAGCATCTGGGAAAACATTCGAGAACTGCAAAAACAGCGCGATCTCATCGCTGGCGGAGGTGGTCTCGGTGTGACTATCCAGTCAGCATATCAGGATGCTGCCTTTGAAGAGGCAATCCGACCTCATGCTGTAGCAGAGCTGGAACGTCGTATTGAGAAACAGAAAAAAGTCATTATCGACCTCGGCGTTTCTTTTTCTGACGGCTAGCCATTACAAAGCTCACCTGCTGGTGGGCTTGATAATAGTTATCCCCAAAGTGGTTTATTAATCAGCAATCAACATTTGGGGATAAATGATAAATATATTTTAACTGTGACGACTTGAAGAGATTCTTTGTTTCATGGCATTGAGACCAATTTTTTCTCTGCACGTCAAAATTTGACCCCAACTTTCATTAGCGTTGAATTGTACACCCCTCACGATAATGCCAAAATCGGAGGTAAACTTTTCATCTTTGTTCTCAGGCGCGACTAAAACTAACATCATCATGCCAAAAATATATCCTACTGGAAGTACCCACTGGCCTCCTAATAGCATTTGTTGTTCTTCGGTTATTGTCAGCCTTTTGTCAAGTTCACCCTCATGTTCTATTGAGCAGCGACCATACTCATAAATTGCTTGAGGTATGGTTTTACCACCAGCTTCAATGTTAGTTACACATAACCCAAGGGCGATAAAGGATAGAAGATCTTCATCATCTTCAAGAAACTTACGGATTCTGTCTCCAACCCCTGATTTTGGTCTTCTTTTTTTCGCCGTAGAATCTAAAGCAGGAAAGAGATGAAGTAAGGTGGTTTCGTAGTCTTTAGTGCCAAACTCAGTGAATGCTGCACTAAGTCTTCTTGCAATAGCGCTTTGTTGTTGCATTTTATTCTCCAGTTAACCATCAACGTGCAAAAGTACGCCTGCCTTCTCAGATTACATTTGTTTTAAAACTAATACCTTAACAAGTTATCAATATAGAAAGTAAATCGGGGAAAAATTATGCAGGTCACTATTGATGGTGTCCCGTATTTGCCTGCCTGTGTTTCAGCGTCACGGATTGGCATTGCGATTACCACCCACAACCGGGCGGACGATCTAAAGCGCGCCATTGAGCAGCACACCAAACATCTTCCTGTCGGTGCGCTGGTGGTGGTTATCGACGACGGCTCTAAACCTGCCGCAGTGGTGCCTGACGGCGTGCAGCTGCTTCGCCATGAAACATCACTCGGCATTGTTGCTTCGAAGAACGCCAGCCTGTCAGCCCTGATGGATGCCGGGTGTGAGCATCTATTTTTATGGGATGATGACGCCTGGCCTATCGCTGATAACTGGCATCTTCCTTACATCGAATCACCCGAGCCACATCTGGCTTACCAGTTTCTCGATCTGGCTGGCCGCAACAAGCTGAATGACCTTTCGGTGCTTTACCGTGACGAACAGCATATGGCTTACACCGGGCAGCGCGGTGTGATGCTGTACTACCACCGCAGCGCCATCGAGAAAGTGGGCGGATTCGATCCGGTTTATGGTCGCGGCATGTACGAACACAGCGACCTTGCCCTGCGCATCCATAACGCAGGACTGACTACGTGGGCTTACGCTGATGTCGTCGGTTCAGAAAAGCTGATTCATTCCCTCGATGAGCATGAGGCTGTGGAGCGGTCAGTGCCGAAACCAGACCGACAGGCGCTGGTGGAACGTAACGTTAAAATCCACAACGAACGGCGTGATACCGGCTTTACCGATTACGTTGAATATCGACGTCAGCGCGACGTGGTTATCACTACGTTACTGACCAGCCAGCCTGACCCTCAGCGCGGCACGAAAATGACGGCCTCACCTGACATGCTGACCAGGTGGGCGGCCTCGCTTCGGAATTGTGGACGTATTGCGCTGGTGGATGAATTACTGACGGCACCGGCAGATGTTGAGCTGTATCTCGTACCTGACGTGAAGATGAATGTCTACTTCCGGCGCTGGCTGCATATCTGGCAGCACCTGCGCGATCACCCTGAATACCGGTTCGTCTGGTGTACTGATGGTACCGATGTCGAAATGCTTCGCGCGCCGTGGGAAGAAATGGAACCCGGGAAGGTGTATGTCGGTTCTGAACCGAAGACCTACGCCGACTCCTGGGCGAAACAGAATCATCCTGAGCGTATCTATCAGGAATTCATTGAAGCGCACCGCGGCGATGTGATGCTTAACGCTGGTCTGCTGGGTGGCACCCGCGCTGATGTAATGGCGTTCGCTCACGGCATCATCCGTCTTTACTACCGGATCGAGAGTTATCGTTTCTGGAAGAAAGAACAGGCTGGCGCCGCGGTGGGTGACATGCTGGCGTTCGGTATTGTCGCGCAGTCGTTCGCTGACAGGCTGGTCACCGGCCCTCTGGTTCATACGGTATTCAAAACGGATGGTTTAGGCAAAGAGTCAGCTTGGTGGCAACATAAATAATGGAAGGGTGATTTATGAATAATCTCAAGAATGGAGCAACTTCGAATGTAATTGCTCCAATTGTAAAAAACATCATCGAAGATGCAATTGCAACGTTTATTCTTTTATCCCAGAATACTTAAATGCAAATTTCTTGGTTTTAAGTACCGTTTCAATTGCTTCATGAGGTGTTTTTTCTTCAACCAATTTCCATGTTTCAATTGTATTGGTTTGGAATTTATTAAGCTGTTCAGGAGTCAATACGTTTTGCATTTGAACAACAATTGAATTCAATGCATCGACCTTATAAATCAAATTTTCCATGATTTCTTGCATGATATTGTCAGACATACTTAATCCTTTTTTATTTTAAGGGGCACCCAAGTAGCGTTTGGGTAGCACCTAACATACCTAAATCTAGACATAATCAACACCCTGATATTCAGACAGTAGCCGCCATCGTGCGGCTTTTCTTATTGGAGATTCGCTGGTGGCTGAAGAGATTAAGTTTGCGGTGGTCGGTCATCACGCCAGACGGCAGCAGGCTGAGGCGCTGACCTCTGCTATAGGCGCACATTTGCTGATTGATGGCGGTAACCACGGCGCGAACTGGAATCATCGTCGTGCAATCGAATGGGCTGCTGAGCAACCTTGCCGGGTAGTAGTGTTGGAAGACGACGCGCTTCCTGTGCAGGGCTTCACCGATAAGGTAACTGACTGGCTGGTGCGCTTCCCTGACGACATGCTGAGCTTTTATCTTGGTACTGGCCGACCGCCGCAGTATCAGAAAGAGATTGCCGGAATGCTGGTGGATGCGGATCGCGTCTGTGGTGACCACATCGTATTAAGCAAACTGATTCACGGCGTATGTTACAGCCCTCCTCAGGGCAGGCTGGGGCGCATGCTCAGCACCTGGAATAAAACGCTGGCAGCTGATTACGCCGTCGGTGAGGCATTCGGTGGCCGGGTGATTTATCCGTGTTACTCGCTGGTGGATCATGCCGACATGCCGACGGTTGAGCGTCACCCTGACAACGAGCCGAGGACGGAACGCCGCCGCGCATGGAGACTGGCATGAACAAAGAGCCCCGCGTATATGGCAGCCGATGGGATAAAGCCCGTCTGCGTTTCCTGCAGCAGCACCCACTATGTGTGATGTGCGAGCAGCAGGGACGCATAACCCCAGCAACGGTGGTTGACCATATCGAGCCCCACAAACTCAAAGAGGCGCTTAAGTCAGGTAACACGCTGGCCATATCGAAAGCACAGCTCCTGTTCTGGAGTAAAGAGAACTGGCAGCCACTGTGCAAAGCACATCATGACTCAACCAAACAGAGAATGGAGAAGAGCGGCGCGGTAATAGGCTGTGATGCCAATGGCTACCCGCTAGATCCTGCTTCTCACTGGAGCACGCAATGAAAGACCTCATCATCGAGTATCGTGACGGTAAGTTTGTTCAGCTGGCAATTGATGGCGTAGCGATGAAGACCGTTACCTCTATCCAGTTCTCCCACACGGTAGGAGAAAACGTGCCGACGCTAACCTTTTCAGGGCATGTGTGGCCCGAGCATGGGAAAGGCGCTCAGAAACTCGAACAGGTAGACAAACATTCGGCATAGCGCGGCGGCGGTAAGTCGATTACCTGTCATGTGAAATCATTTCAAATGCAACGATATCAAATGAGAATGAATACCATCAAGGGCAGGGGGGGGAGCAAATCTTCAAAACCTTTGCCCCAAATGACCGCCGCCAAAGTTTGATTTTAACGCTAACCCGATTTTTTTAGTTTTAAGGTGTTGACATATGGCAGATAAACGAACCCGTTCCGACAGTTCGGCGGCAGCGGTTCAGGCCATGAAAAATGCAGCAGTGGACACCATCGATCCTCCGTCCCATGCAGGTTTGGAAAAAAAAGCCGAACCATTCTGGCATGACAATATCAGATCGAAAGCTCTGGACAGCTGGACGCCGGCCGACCTTCTGGCCGCTGTAGAACTGGCAAATAACCAGCTCTATATCACGGTTTTACGTAAGGATTTACGCAAAGAAGAGCGAACACGCGGAGAGGGCCGCGAAGAAGGGCTTATCAAAGACCTCCGCAAGCAAATTGTTGAGCTGCAGCGAACTATTCTGGCTCAGCGCCGTGACCTCCAGATCCATTCCCACGCAACCAACGGCGAAAGCCGCGACCAGAAGAAACGCAATCAGAATGATCGTGATGCACGAAATACCAAAACCGAGCATCAGGACCAGGACGACAACCTGATCGCCTTTCCCAAGCACGGATAAAAGACTATGACGCGAGGTGAGCGTGTAATAGCGTTCATTGAGCGCTTTTGCATCGTGCCGGAAGGCAAGCTTATCGGCCAGCCTATGCGGTTGGACCCCTTTCAGAAAGATTTCATCCTGGCGGTTTACGACAATCCAGCCGGAACGGATATGGCGATCCTCAGCATCGCCCGAAAAAACGGTAAAACAGGCTTAATCGCTGGAATCCTGCTGGCTCACCTGGTGGGTCCTGAAGCGGTTCAGAACACGCAGATTGTCAGCGGTGCACTCAGCCGGGAACAGGCGGCCATCGTTTTTAACCTCGCGGTGAAGATGGTCAACCTGAACCCTAAGCTGCAGGAGATTGTTCACATTACGCCAAGCGGCAAAAAGCTGATTGGTTTGCCGTGTAACGTCGAATACAAGGCTTTATCCGCAGAAGGTAAGACGACGCACGGCCTTTCCCCCATTCTGGCCATTCTTGATGAAACCGGGCAGGTAAGGGGACCACAGGATGATTTTATCGATGCAATAACTACCGCGCAGGGGGCGCATGAGAACCCGCTGCTGGTTGTTATCAGTACGCAGGCAGCAAATGACGCCGACCTGCTGAGCATCTGGATTGATGATGCAGTCAAATCGAAAGACCCGCACATCGTGTGCCACGTTTATGAAGCGCCAAAAGACGCTGATATCAGTAAACGCGAGTCCTGGCTGGCCGCGAACCCGGCGCTGGGCACATTCAGGTCAGAAAAAGACATGGCGCGCCAGGCTGAGAAAGCTGGCCGAATGCCAAGCTTCGAAAACACCTTCCGAAACCTCAACCTCAATCAGCGCGTTTCTACCGTATCGCCGTTTATTTCCCGCAGCGTGTGGGAGCTTTGCGGAGAGATGCCGATTAACACCCCGAGGAAGTGGTACGCGGGGCTGGATCTGTCAGCCAGGAACGACTTAACGGCGCTGGTTATAGCTGGTGAAGCAGATGATGGTGTCTGGGATGTTTTCCCCTTCTTCTGGACACCGCAAAAGACTCTTGAAGAGCGAACCAAAACGGACCGCGCACCCTATGACGTTTGGGTGAGGGAGGGGCTGCTGCGCACCACGCCAGGCGCTTCGGTGGATTACTCATTCGTCGTTGCGGATATCGCTGAAATTATCGGTGATTTCGACCTTACCTCGATGGCTTTTGACCGCTGGCGCATTGACCAGTTCAGGAAGGATGCCGATGCCATTGGGCTGAACCTCCCGCTGGTCGAGTTCGGCCAGGGCTTTAAGGATATGGGGCCAGCTGTAGACACGCTGGAGTCTCTGATGCTTAACGGGCGCGTGAGGCATGGCATGCACCCCGTATTAACGATGTGTGCTGTGAATGCGGTGGTGGTGAAAGATGCCGCTGGCAACCGCAAGCTCGATAAGTCCAAAGCAACAGGCCGTATTGATGGCATGGTCGCAATGACAATGTCCGTTGGTGCTGCTAATGGGGAAGTTACCGAACAGGGTGGTGACTTCGATGACTTCATTTTCCGACCGCTGAGCATGTGATGGAAGAACCTAAATACACGATTGACCTGCGAACCAATAACGGCTGGTGGGCAAGGCTGCAGTCCTGGTTTGTCGGCGGGCGTTTAGTCACCCCAAATCAGGGCTCACAGACGGGGCCTGTCTCGGCCCACGGACACCTGGGCGATTCATCCATTAACGATGAACGGATACTGCAAATTTCGACGGTTTGGCGCTGCGTGAGCCTGATTTCAACGCTCACGGCATGCTTACCGCTTGATGTCTTCGAAACCGACCAGAATGACAACCGCAAAAAAGTGGGTTTGAGCAATCCGCTGGCGCGATTGCTGCGCTACTCACCGAATCAGTACATGACAGCCCAGGAATTCAGGGAGGCCATGACGATGCAGCTCTGTTTCTACGGTAACGCGTATGCACTGGTGGACCGCAACAGCGCGGGTGACGTGATCAGCCTTCTCCCGCTTCAGTCTGCCAATATGGATGTGAAACTCGTCGGAAAAAAAGTGGTTTATCGCTATCAACGCGACAGCGAATACGCCGACTTTTCGCAGAGAGAGATTTTTCACCTTAAAGGCTTCGGATTCACCGGGCTGGTCGGCCTGTCACCAATTGCTTTTGCCTGTAAATCGGCAGGTGTGGCAGTTGCGATGGAGGACCAGCAGCGAGATTTCTTTGCCAACGGCGCCAAGTCTCCGCAAATCCTCTCCACCGGCGAAAAGGTGCTGACTGAACAGCAGCGCTCGCAGGTCGAAGAGAACTTCAAAGAGATCGCCGGCGGTCCGGTTAAAAAACGCCTCTGGATTCTGGAAGCGGGCTTTTCCACATCGGCAATTGGCGTAACGCCGCAGGATGCCGAAATGATGGCGTCCCGAAAATTTCAGGTAAGTGAACTGGCGCGATTCTTTGGCGTACCGCCTCACCTTGTAGGCGACGTCGAGAAATCAACGAGCTGGGGATCGGGCATCGAGCAGCAGAATCTCGGCTTCCTGCAGTACACCCTGCAGCCCTATATCTCCCGTTGGGAAAACAGCATTCAGCGGTGGCTTATTCCTGCTAAGGATGTTGGCCGAATTCATGCTGAGCACAACCTCGACGGCCTGCTGAGGGGCGATTCGGCATCCCGCGCTGCATTTATGAAGGCAATGGGAGAGGCAGGGCTACGCACTATCAACGAGATGCGACGAACGGACAACCTCCCGCCATTGCCGGGTGGCGATGTGGCAATGCGCCAGTCGCAATACGTGCCGATCACCGATTTAGGAACCAACAAAGAGCCCCGTGATAACGGGGCTTAATTTTTATGGGGGCCGTAATGCCTGAGATCGTAAAAACGCTGTCCTTCGACGAGACAGAAATCAAATTCACCGGTGACGGTAAACAGGGGATTTTTGAAGGCTACGCCTCTGTTTTTAACAACACCGATTCCGATGGCGACATCATTCTGCCCGGGGCGTTTAAAAACGCACTGGCGAACCAGACCCGCAAAGTGGCGATGTTTTTTAACCACAAGACGTGGGAGCTGCCGGTTGGTAAATGGGACAGCCTGGCCGAAGACGAAAAAGGCCTTTATGTGCGCGGTCAACTTACGCCAGGGCACAGCGGCGCCGCCGACCTGAAAGCGGCAATGCAGCACGGTACGGTTGAAGGTATGTCGGTTGGCTTTTCCGTTGCGAAAGACGATTACACCATCATTCCAACAGGCCGCATTTTTAAGAATATCCAGGCTCTGCGCGAAATCAGCGTCTGCACTTTCCCCGCCAATGAACAGGCTGGCATCGCAGCCATGAAAAGTGTCGATGGCATTGAAACGATTCGTGATGTGGAGAACTGGCTGAGGGATTCAGTCGGGCTCACCAAATCACAGGCAGTTGGGTTAATAGCCCGGTTTAAGTCAGCGATTCGGAGCGAGTCCGAGGGCGACGGAAACGAAGCACAAATCAACGCTCTGCTTCAGAGCATTAAATCTTTCCCTTCCAATTTAGGTAATTAATTATGTCTGAACTCGCTCTCATTCAAAAAGCAATCGAAGAATCCCAGCAGAAAATGACCCAGCTGTTCGATGCGCAGAAAGCTGAAATCGAAAGCACGGGCCAGGTTTCCAAACAGCTGCAGTCCGACCTGGCCAAAGTGCAGGAAGAACTGACCAAATCCGGTACGCGTCTTTTCGATCTGGAACAGAAACTGGCTTCCGGTGCTGAAAATCCGGGTGAGAAGAAATCCTTCTCTGAACGTGCTGCTGAAGAGCTCATCAAGTCATGGGACGGCAAACAGGGCACCTTCGACGCGAAGACGTTTAACAAGTCTCTCGGCAGTGACGCTGATTCTGCTGGCTCACTGATCCAGCCGATGCAGATGCCTGGCATCATCATGCCTGGTCTGCGCCGTCTGACTATCCGTGACCTGCTGGCTCAGGGCCGAATTTCCAGCAACGCTCTCGAATACGTGCGTGAAGAGGTGTTTACCAATAACGCCGACGTGGTGGCGGAGAAAGCGCTTAAGCCAGAATCGGATATCACCTTCAGCAAACAGACCGCGAACGTGAAGACCATCGCGCACTGGGTGCAGGCATCACGTCAGGTGATGGACGATGCGCCGATGCTGCAGTCCTACGTTAACAATCGCCTCATGTACGGCCTGGCACTGAAGGAAGAAGGCCAGCTTCTGAACGGAGACGGCACCGGGGATAACCTGGAAGGTCTGAACAAAGTGGCAACCGCCTACGACACCTCGCTGAATGCCACCGGCGACACCCGTGCTGACATTATCGCTCACGCTATTTATCAGGTGACCGAATCTGAGTTTAGCGCTTCCGGTATCGTCCTGAACCCGCGCGACTGGCACAACATTGCGCTGCTGAAAGACAATGAAGGCCGCTATATCTTCGGCGGTCCTCAGGCGTTTACCAGCAACATCATGTGGGGTCTGCCAGTAGTCCCGACTAAGGCACAGGCCGCCGGTACCTTTACGGTGGGCGGTTTCGATATGGCCTCACAGGTGTGGGATCGCATGGATGCCACCGTGGAAGTCAGCCGTGAAGACCGCGATAACTTCGTGAAAAACATGCTGACCATCCTGTGTGAAGAACGCCTTGCGCTGGCGCACTATCGCCCGACGGCAATCATCAAGGGCACTTTCTCTTCTGGCTCATGATGGAGGAGGGCGGGGTAACCCGCCCTTTTAACGTATGGCGATAGATGTTTTGGATGTAATTAGCCTCCCCCTTTTCAAACAGCAGATTGAGTTTGAGGAGGATGACAGGGACGAGCTGATCACGCTGTACGCACAGGCAGCCTTTGACTACTGCTACCGGTGGTGTGATGAACCGGCATGGAAAGCGGCAACTGACATTCCTGCAGCAGTGAAGGGCGCCGTACTGCTGGTGTTTGCGGACATGTTCGAGCACAGGACCGCGCAGAGTGAAGTACAGCTTTATGAGAACGCCGCCGCAGAACGGATGATGTTAATCCATCGCAACTGGCGCGGTAAATCTGAACCTGAGGAGGGCTCCTGATGGAACCTGGACGATTCAGGCACCGGGTAAAAATTCTCACCTTCACGACTTCGCGCGATCCATCTGGTCAGCCGGTTGAATCGTGGACAGGTGGCAACCCGGTCCCGGCTGAGGTAAAGGGGATCAGCGGCAGAGAGCAGATGTCAGGCGGCGCGGAAACGGCGCAGGCAACCATTCGGGTCTGGATGCGCTTCAGGTCAGAGCTGAATGCCTCTTCTCGTCTGGAAGTCCTCAGCGGCCCGTATAAAGGTCAGGTGCTAAATATCATCGGTCCTCCTGTAGCAAATGCGACCGGCACTCGCCTGGAAATTCTTTGCAAAACGGGAGTTGAAAAATGATTGAGACGAGCCTCGATTTTTCCGGGTTAAATGACATCGCAAAGGATCTGGAGGCGCTTAGCCGCGCTGAAAACAACAAGGTTCTGCGTGACGCCACGCGCGCTGGCGCCGAAGTGCTTAAGGAAGAAGTGATCGCCCGCGCGCCGGTGCGTACCGGGAAACTGAAAAAAAACGTGGTGGTGGTGACCCAAAAAAGCCGCCGCCGCGGGGAAATTTCTTCTGGTATTCACATCCGTGGCCGCAACATGCGAACCGGTAATAGCGACAACACCATGAAAGCCAGCGATCCGCGTAATGCGTTTTACTGGCGATTCGTAGAAATGGGAACCGTTAACATGCCACCGCACCCTTTCATTCGTCCCGCGTTCGATGTTCGCCAGGAGCAGGCGACAGAGGTTGCGATCAGGCGCATGAACCAGGCCATTGACGAGGCATTAAGCAAATGACGGAAGACGATCTCTATCCTCTGCTGGAACCGCTGGCCGGAGGGCAGGTTTATCCCTACGTTGCGCCGCTCGACAGTGACGGGAAGCCTTCAGTCTCTCCGCCCTGGGTAATATTCTCGATTATTACCGACGTGGCCGCAGACGTTCTTTGCGGTCAGGCTGAATCTGCCGTTTCTGTGCAGGTTGATGTCTATTCCAGCACCATCACTGAAGCGCGCACGATCAGGAATATGGCGCTTGATGCTCTGCAGGTGCTGAAGCCGGAAAGCATTGTGAAAACGCCGGGCTATGAGCCTGATCTGCGCTATCACCGGGCAACGCTCGAATTTCAGGTAACCGTTTAACCTTACCCACCATAACAGACCGCTCCGGCGGTCTTTTTTTTAACTGGAGAAACCATGACCAGTAAGTATGAAGTCACAAAGGGGATGACCTTTGCCGTCTCCGACGCACCCGTAACCGCCGAGGATTTTAACGCCTCAGGTTTCCCGGGGGCTGGTGTTACCTGGCTGGAAGCAGCCTGTGCAACAAAGGAGATCACCTTCACCGGCGGACAGAAAGGGGATATCGACGTAACCACGCTGTGCTCAACTGAACAGGAGCAAACCAACGGCCTCGCCGCGCCTGCTGAAATGAGCATTACCCGTAACTGGGTTGGCGATGAAGCAGCACAGGAGGCACTACAGACCGCTTACGAAAATGACGAACTGCGCGCGCTGCGCGTGGTATTCCCGTCTGGCAACGGTTTCTACGTGCTGGTGGAGGTACGCCAGAGCTCATGGTCTGCTGCAACCTCTTCCGTTGTTGGCGCTACCTATTCTCTGCGTGTACGCGGCAAACCTAAACGCATCTACGCGTCTGGTTCCTGAGCGGCTTCGGCCGCTTTTTTTATCCCTCCGATCATGTAACAAGAGAAAAATGAAATGCCGCAAAAAACATCACAGAATTCATTACGCAACGTGGCGCTTACAGCATCGAAAGCCTATCGCACCAAAGAAGGTATCACGGTCCCTGAATGGGATGGCGCAAAGGTAACGCTGCGTGAACCCTCTGGCGATGCCTGGGTGAAATTCCGGGAGATCGTTAATCCCCAGCTCGCCGAGGGCGAAGAGGCACCGACTCTGACGGAGGCGGAAAAGTTTCTGCGTAACAAAGAGGCTGATGTGGTTCTGTTTATTGACGTTCTGCTGGATGAAAACGGCGAGCGAGTATTCAGCGATGAGGATCAGGAGCAGGTATCTAAAATTTATGGTCCTGTGCACTCCCGCCTGCTGGCTCAGGCCCTCAACCTCGGAATGAGCCAAGAAGAAGCGGGAAAGCCGTAAAGCAGCCGCTGACCTTCTTCCTGATGTCGCTGGCTCTCCGGTTGGGGCGCACTCTCCACGAACTGCGCCAGACCATGACCGCCAGCGAGCTCAAAATGTGGATCGAGTTCGACCGCATTAGTCCGATTGGCGACTGGCGCGCTGATGCTCAGGCGGCACAGATCTCCGTTGCAATGCTGAACTCTCAGGGCGGGAAATTCACTATCCCTGACGTGATGCTGAAATGGGGTGAGCAGGAAGAAGACAGGGAGATCAGCAAGCTGGAGGAATGGATGTCTGGATTGTAACTTAATCTGCCATTTTTCATTTTCATGCGCTACCCTATGAGTGATTTTTTAAGCTCATAGGGAATTTAGAAAATGTTTAAGTATCTTTTTGTTATTTGTTTGTCTTTATTTATAACCGCATGCAAACCCAGCGATGAAGAAATGATTAAATTTGGCGAGTCTTTAGTAAAGCAATCGCTAAAAGATCCAGAGAGCGCTAAATTTAATTCATTCTATCGCCAGTTTGGCGATGGTGTTGGATATGTCTGTGGGACTGTTAATGCAAAAAACTCATATGGCGGCTATGTTGGAAATAGAAATTATTACGTTCACCTGACTGTTAAAGACGGTAAAGTTGTTGATAATAGTCCAGTCAAAATAATTGACGAGAAAGATGATAAAGGTGAGGCTAATTTCAATAGCATATGCCAGTAAAATAAATAAAGCCCTTCGGGGCTTTTTTTTTATAGGCTTCGTATGGCGACCCTGCGTGAATTAATCATCAAAATTTCGGCGAACTCAACTTCTTTCCAGTCTGAGATCGCCAGGGCGTCCCGCATGGGAACCGATTACTACCGCACTATGGAACAGGGCGGTAAAAAAGCTGCAGCGGCCACGCGTGAAACCCAGCGTTCTTTGGCTGACCTGAACTCTCAACTTGCAACCGTGCGATCTTCTGCTGCCGGGCTTGCCGGTGCGTGGGCTGGTGCATTTGCCACGCATCAGCTGATCGCGTTTGCCGATACATGGAACCAGCTGAATGGACGCCTTCGCCTAGCTTCTTCTTCCAGCGATGATTACGTGGAATCACAGCGCGTACTCATGGAGATCAGCCAGCGCACCGGAACATCCCTTGAAGCGAACAGCAACCTTTACAGCCGAATTGCACAGTCCCTGCGTGATGCTGGTTACGCTTCTGCTGACGTCGCAAAAGTTACGGAAACCGTTGCAACCTCACTGAAGCTGTCTGGCGCCAGCACCGAAGAAGCGAGCTCCGTTATCACCCAGCTTAGCCAGGCGCTTGGCTCAGGCGTTTTGCGAGGTGAAGAATTTAACTCCATCATGGAGAACGGCGGCCGCCTAGCGAAACTGCTGGCTGATGGGCTGGGCACCACTGTTGGTGGTCTGCGAAACATGGCCAACAATGGCGAGCTGACCACAGATAAGATCGTCCCATTACTGACTAACGTCGAGATACTCCGTAAAGAGTTTGACACCCTTCCTGCTTCCATCAGCGGTTCAGCCCAGAAAGTGCAAAACGCCTTTCTTGCATGGGTTGGTGGCGCGAACGACGCCATCGGCGCTTCTTCCACGCTGTCCGGCGTGCTGGATGGTCTGGCGAATAACATCGATGATGTGGCAAATACAGCCGGTATTCTGGTTGGCGTTGGCTTGGCCCGTTATTTTGGGAATATGGTTGGCAGCATAGCGCAATCCACCCGGGCGGTGTTGTCCAATACTGCAGCAGAGATAGAGTTGGCTCAGGCACAAGTTCGTGGTGCTCAGGTTAGCGTGGCGATTGGCCGAGAGGCAGTTTACCGTGCGCAGAAAGCACGAGCGGCAGCGACCAGTATTGAAGAGCAGATTGTAGCTGAACGAAAACTAGCAGCTACCCAGGCCTCCCTCGATAAAGCATTAGCCGGAAGAACTTCAGCCCTTAATAATCTCACCAATACAGCCTCAGTGATGTCCAGGTTGGGGGGGAATGTGCTGGGTCTTCTTGGTGGTTGGCCGGGAGTAATTATTGGTGCCGGCGCGGCGATGTATGGTTTGTATCAGCATACCCAGCAGGTGCACAAGGAGGCGGTTGGCTTTGCCAATAATCTGGATGAAATAAACGGTAAGCTGCAGCAGATGTCGGTGCTTGGCCTGCGTTCGACCGCGGCTGATGCCCGTACATCTTTACAGGCGCAAAAACAGGACCTGGCCGACCTCGACTCTCAGATCGCGAAGGTGAAAGACAGCCTTAAGGCGGTTGACCAAATCCAGCAGGACTACAACCGCCATCCGACG
Source organism: Enterobacter cancerogenus (assembly GCF_019047785.1). Classification (NCBI taxonomy): domain Bacteria; kingdom Pseudomonadati; phylum Pseudomonadota; class Gammaproteobacteria; order Enterobacterales; family Enterobacteriaceae; genus Enterobacter; species Enterobacter cancerogenus. The sequence continues at coordinate 4,610,658 of NZ_CP077290.1, forward strand.
CTGACTCAAATCAATACCTTCATGGATCAGGCCGATATCACGGCCAAAAACGTTGAACTTACCGACAAGCTGAACCAACTGGAGTACAAGCGGGAACAGGCAGCGTCTAAGGTTGAGCAAACGCAGAAGCTGGTTAACGATGCCAGCGATAAGGCAACACAAAAGGCTATTGAGCAGGCTGGTGCCGTTTCAATCCTGAAAGGTGCGTATGATCTGTTAAACCGCTCGATGTCAGCGACTGCTGGCGCCAAGCCACCACAGTATTCCGGGCCAGTTGTCTCTCTGGCGAACGCAACACCTCAGCAGCAAACCGCGCTTGAGCGATCACGTCGCGATAACGAGCTGGCCAGCCTCAGCGGCTTAGAAAAACTCCATCAGCAGCACGTCTATGAAGCAGAAGATCTGAAGCTGACGGGGGCTCTTTACACCCAGTACATCTACAACAAGGATCAGGCAGCCAAAAAGGATGCGGCAGCAGCAGAGGCCAAAAAGACCTCCACGGCTGCTTCGAATGCGCAGAGTAAAGCCGAGCGCGAAGCGGCCAGCACCGCTGAGCAGTATTCCCGTAAGATGGCCGATCTGAGCGTGGCTATTGATGTGCAGCGCGTGCGGGCAACGGAGGGAGAAAAAGCCTCCGATCTTTATGCTGCTTCCCACCAGGCTGGCACTAAATGGACGGATGAGCAGCGCAGGGCAATTCAGGCATCGTCTACAGAACTGGCGAAGTGGACCCAAAAGGCTGATGAGAACGTGCGCAAGCAGCGCGAACAGGCTGATGCCCTGAAGGATTTAACTGAAGCGGCCAGGAAGTTCAGGGACGAGGCTACTCTGACAACTGAAACCAGAGGAATGAGCGATCGCCAGCGCAGCCGGTTCGATGAAACGCAGCAGATTGACCGTGTTTTTGCCAAAACTGACGGCGGTACCGAAGCAATCGCACAGCGTGCGGCGGCTCTCGATGCGCTGGACAAAAAATATAAAGCAATCGCTGCTTCTGAGGCTGACTGGACTGCAGGCGCCGAGAAGGGATTTAAAAACTGGTTTGATACCGCTTCTGATTATTCCTCGCAGACAGCAGACCTTGTGAACAACTCAATGACAGGTCTTATCGGAAATATTTCCGATGCTTTATCAGGCAATAAAGTTGACTGGGAGGATTGGTCGAAATCGGTACTGGCTTCTATGCAAAAAATTATCCTCAACGCAATGTTGGTCAATTCGTTGAAGTCTGCAGGAGGTGGGGGACTGTTCGGCTCTCTTGGCGGTCTTTTTGGTGGGGGGGATGCAACCTCTGCAGGAAGTACACCATTAGGCGCATATTCCGGCGCGGCCAGCGGACTGAAGTTTGCCAAAGGCGGCATCTTTGATTCCCCAAATCTTAGCCATTTCAGTAATTCGATCATTTCCAGCCCGACGATGTTCAAATTTGCCAAAGGCGATGGATTGATGGGTGAAGCTGGCCCCGAGGCTGTGATGCCACTAACCAGGACACCGAATGGTACTCTTGGCGTCAGGATGATCGGTACTACAGCTGCTGGTGGTGGAGGTGGTGAAATCCATATCACCCAGCATATCAATGTTTCTGGTAACGGTGACGCAGCACTTAATCGTGCCATGCAGGAGGCCGCGCGTCAGGGAGCTGCCGATGGTGCTAAAAAAGCCCGGCAGGACATGCTGAGTGATTTCCAGACCAACGGGCAGGGCAGGCGACTGCTTGGCGTTTAATAAGGAGTGAATAAGTATGGCTGCGCTTGAATGGCCTGCTGATGTATGCCCGTCGTCGCTGACGTGGCGACCGGAAAGTAACACCAAAACATTTCGCTCTCCCTTTAACGGTGCGTCTCAGACCGTTCGTTTCCCCGGCACTCGCTGGATCTGCTCTCTGACGTTCAACAACCTTACGGACGATAAATCCCGGCGTATCGATGCGCTGGTGGCCGATCTCGACGGTGAATACGGCAGGGTAAAAATCCGCGACTGGGGGCGCGAGGGGAGAACGCCAGCCGGAAATCCGGTGGTGCAGGATGCCAACCAGACGGGGACCCAGCTCAGCAGCAAAGGCTGGACGCCCGGCAAACTCGTTCTGCGCACCGGGGATTACCTTACCGTGAACGACGAGCTGAAGATGGTCACTGCTGATGTGACCAGCACTTCAACTGGTACCGCAATCATTCCGATTGCGCCGATGCTACGTACCTCGCCGCCGGTTAACGGCAAAATTGAGGTGGCTAACCCCTACGGCATTTTTAAGCTGAAAGATAACCAGCAGGGCGCGGGTAACCGCGTTCCTGGCGTTTTTACCAGCTACACACTGGAATTTGAGGAGGCGTTTTAATGCTTTATTCACCTTTTTCAGATTCGATGATCACCTGGCTTTCCCGTGACAGGGTTACCGCGGTTCTGGCGGCCAATGTCCAGTTTGAGTCCGGGACCGCTTACGTCCATTCCGGCACCGGCACGCTGGTACTGGGCGGATATGTCTATTACGGCATGGGGACGCTGGGGTCCATCGATGATGTGAGCGAAACCAACACGACGAGCCCGACGCAACTCAGGATGACGCTTTCCGGTCTTGATATGTCCCTGTTTGCCAAAACACTTAACGAGCGCTGTGTCGGGAAACCGGCGGAACTGTATCTGGTGGCTATGGACGACAACGGTGTTGTTCAAGTTGCTGACCTGATTTTTAAGGGGCGGGTATCCGGTACCGGCGCGACGTCGGGGGAAACCAACGCCCTGCAATACACCGTCAGTAACATTTTTGAAGACTGGCAGCGACCGTTCCCGGACCGCTATACGGACGAATCGCATCAGGCCGCACAGCCAGGCGACCGCATTTTCCGCTACGTCGCGCAGATGGCAGAACGTTCAATTTACTGGGGCAGTAAAAAAGATGCGCCAGGATTTACCTATTCGTGAGGAAGCATGAAGCATCCAGACTGGCATAACAGATTAATCGCCGTGATAAGGGCCGCTGAAGAGCGGCCTTTTTTATGGGGCGAACATGACTGCTGCCTGTTCGCAGCTGACTGCGCTGAAGCGATGACCGGAGAGAATTTTGCTGACGGCTGGCGCGGGACGTATGACAGCGAAATAGGGGCGAAAAAAGCGCTGCTGCGCGGCGGCGGCTCGCTGGAGAAAGTGCTGGCGAAATACCTCGACGAAGTACCGGTGAAGATGGCCCAGCGCGGCGATATCGCGGTAGTTGAAAATGCTGCCACCCGGTGCGCAGGGGTAATTTATGGCGGTGCCGTGTGGGTGCCGGGAGAGGACGGGCTGGTTTGTCTGAAGACTAAGCCACTGAGCACCTGGAGGGTTCGCTGATGCCTGCTGCTATTCCAATCGTCGCCACAGTGGCAGCAGGTGCTGCAGCAATTGGTGGATATACAACCATTGCGCTTGCCATCACCATCGCGGCCCAGGTATCTACTCAGTTGCTGACAAAAAAACCGTCGCTCGGGGCATACCGTGATACCTCCGAAAGAAAGCAGGTGCTGCGCGCGGCTGCCAGCCCGAAAACGGTGGTATATGGCAGGACGGTATCAGCAGGTACGCTTTTCTTCTCCGAAGAGGAAAAAGGCGATCAGACTGATGGCGAATGGCTTCATCTTGCGATCACCCTGGCGGGACACCCTCTCTCCGGTGTGGGAACCATCTATCTCGGTGATGACGATATTGGTTCGTACCCTGATAACGCCACCTACGAAGTACATAACGACCGCCAGACCGCCGATCCGTTTATGCTTCAGAATTGCCCGTCCTGGAAAGAGGACATGATCGGCAAGGGCATTTCCTGGCTACGTGTGTCGCTGAAGTTTAACGCTGAAAAATTCCCCTCAGGCATTCCTAACATCAAGGTCGAGAAAACGGGGCGCAAGGTCTATGACCCGCGCACCGGCCGCACGGAATACAGCAACAACCTTGCACTCTGCGTGCTGGACTATTACCGCAATTACCTGAAGGTGCAGGATGCGGATATCAACTGGGACCAGTTTCAGGAAGCCGCCAACATTTGCGACGAGATGGTAACGAACGGCGACGGAACCACGGAAAAACGGTACACCTTAAACGGTGAGTTCGACCTGAACGAAAACAAGGCCAGCATTCTTGAAGCGATGCTGGCTGCCGGAGCTGGCGAGCCAACGTACATTGCGGGTAAGCACGGCATTCTGGTTGGTGCGTATTATGGCCCTGCAACCGAAGTGATCACCGAAAGTCAGCTGGCCGGTGATATCGAAATCATGCCGGAAGTATCGCAGTCTGAGCGCGTCAACACCATTAACGGTACCTTTATCGATCCTAAGCAGACCTATGCTGAGGCTGATTTCCCGGCGGTGTCTGTCAGCGAATGGGTTGCTGAAGATGGCGTTGAGATTTCACAGGACCTGAAGCTTCGTTTTGTCACCAGTGAGTTTCAGGCCCAGCGCCTGGCAGACATCAAGCTGAAGCGCACCCGCATTTCCCGCACGATGAATCTCACACTTAACCTGAGCGGCTATCGCTATCGTCCAGGCATGTACGTGAAGGTCAATTTCCCGTCGCTCGGTATCATTAATGTCGAAATGCGCGTGACCGACTGGAAATTTGGCGTGCAGAACGGTGTGCAGATCACCCTGAAGCAGGAGACTGCTGATGTCTGGGGAGATGCGATTGGCAAGCCAATTGAGCGACCACCGTTCACGCAACTGCCGTCGGGAGGCGTGGCGCAGCCGCAGAACCTGAAATACACCGTGGAGGAAATCGGACAGGTGGTGCAGGGCGTGCTGTCCTGGCAGAACATCGGGCAGTTTGTTTACAACAAGGTGGTGATCCGCAAGGCGGGTCAGACGGTGCTCTCTGTTCAGGTTCCGGGTTCCTTTACCCGCCTGACTGGACTTGTTCAGTCAACCTACACGGCTCACGTCACTGCGGTAAACCAGATGGGGGCAGAGTCGCCGGAGGCATATCTTGAATTCAGCATTCAGGCCCCGCCAGCGCCGTCACGGGTCGATATTGAGCAAAGCTATTTTGCCATCACGCTATACCCGCGTCTGGCAGCAGTGACGAACGTATCAACGCAGTTTGATTTCTGGACGTCCGGCGAAACCAGGCTACCGAATACCAGCACGTCAACGGTTGAAGGCAGGGCAACGCGTGCCGGGATCGGCACCACCTGGAGCAGCCATAACCTGAAGAACGGGCACACCTATTACTGGTATGTCCGCACGATCAACGCGTTTGGTACATCTGCGTTCGTTGAAGTGGCCGCGCTGTGCCAGACCGATACGTCGGGGCTGATTGACGTCATTGACGAGTCTGTCAGGAATTCTGACGCCATGAAAAACGTGGAGAAGGGCGTTGATACCAACCTTGAAGGCATTCTGCAAAACGCGCTGGCGAATAACGGCACGGTGGAACGCCAGTTCCAGCAACTGGGCGAAGTAAATGCCGAAATCATGACGATCAGGACAACGATCGCCACGGTAGACAAGGCGTTAGCCCAGCTCACCACCAGTGTTAAGTCTCAGTTCGAAAGCGTTAACTCGCAAATCCTCGAACAGCAAACGGCCATCAGTGATAACACGAAAGCTATCGCTTCCCTCGATACGTATGTTCAGGCAGAGGTTGGAGACCTGACGACGGCGGTTAATCAGAAAATGAACGCCGAGGTGACGAGCAACGGTACAGGCAAGGCTTCATATACCCTGAACCTTGGCATTATCCGTAACGGCGTGAAGTACAACACCGGCTTTGGTATGTCCATTGAGCCTTCTGGTGGTTCTTACAAATCCACGGTTGTATTCGCTGCTGACCAGTTCGGCATCTACTCAGGAAGCGATCCCGGCAACTATGAGGCCGCCTTCTTTGTCTATAACGGACAGGTCTTTATCCGTGACGCGATGATCCAGGACGGCAGTATCACCAATGCGAAAATCGGCAGTTATATCCGCTCGACAAACTTCGCATCCGGAGTTCGGGGCTGGAACATCGACAAGAGCGGCGACTGTGAATTCCACGGCAAATTCTACGCAGACAGCGGTAACTTTGCGTTCAACGGGACCAATAACACGGTCGTTATCAACAATAACGGTATTACCGTCAACATTCCCGGCGGTGGCCGTATCGTCGTTGGTTCATGGTGATTTATGCCTTCAGGACTTTTAATCGATCTCAATGATGGCGGTAAACCGATGGAAATTACCGCCGGGTTACGTTGCCCGACATATGGCGGGGCGATATCCGGCGGTATCGGTAATGTGAATACTGCGACAGTTGAGGGTTACGTGGCCGGGTCGAATGTCATTTTCATACCGACCCAGACGGTAATCAGCGACGAGGGGATATTCAAGCTGGACAGCGTCACTATCTCCGGCGCGAACGTCACGCAGAACTGGAGCGGCAATTCAAACCCCGGATTTCCCAATCCGCAGCGCGTGGCGTTCTCCGGTACGCTGTGGCAGATCCTGCCCGTAAGCCAGAACTCAAATGTTGGTCTACTCGTTCAGAACAGCACTGACTTTACGGCGATCACAACGGCGTCCAGGGTCGGGTACTGCATCTATAAAGCCAGGGTAACTGTCGGTACGTCCGGCTGGGTCACGCCGACCATTGCAGAATTTGATCGCAGCAAATACCTGGTTTGCTGTAAGTGGAACAGCCCTTACACGCTGGACTATGACGGAAATCGGCTGCTGTTTCTGAATGATGGATCAAACACGGAAGACCAGCCCATGAGCGGCACCGTTGATGTGGTCATCTTCGCGGGAGGCGTTTCGCCGGTGGCCGCGAATCCCGGATTTAATATCTATAACGCCGCAGGCCAGTGCACGTTCTCAACTGCGCGGCGCCCGTTCGTTTATCTCGGCGTTAATTTTGTTCCTTCCACGACGGCGCAGACCGTTCCCGGGGGCGGATATATGCCCGTTGGCCGCTTTGGTCTCAGGGTGCCCAGCTTCGGCGGTGGTCGCATTTATCACTACCATTACGGGCTGGTTATGCAAAATGGCACACTGAGGGCGGGGAGGGGGCTGTATGTCGGCTGGGCTGACAGGCAGCTCGCGAACGCCGGGGTTACGCCGATCTCGTTACCCGTTATCCCCGATATGTACGTCTGAACCTTTTCAGTCTTAACACCAACCTCGCTCCGGCGGGGTTTTTTATTGCCTCGAAGGAGCATCTATGTCCGCAGGAACACTGACACTGACCAATAACTCAGCAGCAGTCACCGGCAGTGGCACTGCCTTTACCACCGAACTGGCTGCCGGAGATTTTATTGTCGCGACCGTGGGCGGTATTCCCTACACGCTGGCGATCAAAACAGTGAACAGTAATACCTCACTGACGCTTGTCAGCAGCTATACCGGACCCACTCAGGCAGGGGCGGCATGGTATGCCGTACCGCGCGTGGCAATGAACCTGGTCACTGCGGCGCTTGTGGCCCAGAGCGCAGAAGCCCTGCGTGGCCTCAATTACGACAAACAAAACTGGCAGAGCATTTTCAGCGGTACAGGAAACGTTACGGTGACCCTGCCAGACGGAAGCAGCTTTACCGGACCTGCATGGAATAGCTTCACCACGGCACTGAACGGCAAGGCCGACAAGGTAAGCGGCGCGGTGCCAGTTACCCAGGGCGGTACAGGATCAACAACCGCAGAGGGTGGCAGACAAAACCTCGGTTTGGGAAGTGGCGCCACCAAGGACGTCGGAACTGCTACCGGAAACGTCATGCAGGTAGGCGCGTTCAACCTTGGCGCTATCCAGGCGGACGGTCCCACCCTCGATAATATGGACGGATTCACGCCTACCGGATTTACCTCACATCAAAATGATGGTCTGACTCAGTTGGGCCTGACATCGAATACGGGACTCACTTCCATCATTCTCAATCGGGGCAACAGGCCAACCCGAATACATCAGGCATACTCTCTACGTCGTACCTGGTTCTCTTATTACAGCGGGAGCGCATGGGCCTATCACGAAGCTTACACTACTGGTAATACGACAAAATCAAGTGATGGTACTTTGAAGGCGGCGTCCCCTGTCGCCCGTATTGTTAAATCCCGTGAGGACTGCCAGCGTGAGGACATTGATTCTGACGGTTTCAGCTGGTGTGGAGGTGGAACTGCCAATGAGGAAGCTGAAGGGATCAAGATTTCAAGACTGGATGTTGGTGTTTATGTCCTAACTGGTTCAGCGGGACTGGCCTCTGATGGCTGGCAGTTATTGCCACCAATGGACCCGGGGGGAATGGGCGAGTTGGGTGTGGTTGAAGCAGAGCAAACCGAAAGCGGCGGTCTGACTATCCGCCTGTATAAACGCAAATACATCCTGAGCGATGAAGGTGAGATCGTCAAAACCAAAGGTGAATTGATGGACGTGCCAGCGAACAGTTGGATCGATGTTCGTTTGGATATGCCAGATAACAGCATCTGGAACCAACACCAGAAGGAAGCTATGAAAGGAGAGGCGCAGGAGTCAGCTTCATAAAGAAAACCGCCGCCTGTCGTATGCAAGAACGGGCGGCGGCTGGTTGCTCAGTGTTCATGCCCGAGCAATCGCCGGGAATAGTACCTGAGAGATAATTAAAGTCCAACCTGACGGACTGTTGGAGAATCAGAAACCAGCCACATATCGGCCTCTTCAAACATTTCCTCCAGCATACGATTCAGTTTTTCCCGATCGCTTTTGCTGGCATCGCTATTCAAGCCGTTCGCCTGCATCGGCTTCACTCTCACTTCGGCATCAGGGAAAATCTGATGCACCCGCTTCGTCAGTTCGGCCAGGATTATCTCCCTGGCACCCACCAACCCATTGACATTACGCTTGTCATAAACCAGTTCAACGAACATCCCTTACTCCTTATGAATGTGTAGGCCGAGCTTGAAACATAAAAACAAAAATACTACTGTATATGCATACAGTCAATAAATGCTTATGGAGTGAAAAATGCCTCGCACAGCAGACATCCATGCCGCGTTTGTTGCGGCTATAGAGTTGAACCCTAAGGGTTACCGTTACCTGAGGACTGACACCTTCATTCAGAAACTGAGGGGCTTCAACTGGCACTATACGCGCGAAGATGCGAATGCCTGGATAGAACGCTATCAAGCAGATTTCGCAGACAAGACGACTGACGGAAGCGATAACCGTTATTGGATCTTACGCAACATGGGGAGGATTAACTGATGGGATTTGCATCACCAGCCACAGATTATGTAGAGCGCCAGTTGTCACCTGAAGTGATTTGCAACATAGGGGCCGAGAGCAGAGTGCTTGAAACTGAAGTTGGCTTTGCTGTCATTGAGCCTGCAGCGGAGACAAAACTTGGAGACGTTCTGCTGATTCTGAGCGACGGTCGGACGCAATTTGCAAAACTAATAGGTAAGGCTCTCATCACGGATGATGGCGAATCCATAGAGGGAGTAGCACTGGAGGAGGTGGAAGTCTTGGGTAGAGTAACTTTCTTTATAAACCGAGCTCTTGAGGATGATTGCCCGGCAATTTAATGATCAATTCGGAACCGTTTATGCTGCAAAAACTTTCGCCATTGTGACTTTTTGATAAGCCTAAGTTGTTGATTAACCAGATCTAAAAATTATGAATTATTGGCGAAAAATTAACTTATGTCTTTGATATCTATAAATAACACGCGTGATTTAAAATCCCTCGGCGTTCGCGCTGTGTGGGTTCAAGTCCCACTCCGGCTACCATGGGAAAGCAAAGAATAATCAAAGCAATAAGCAGTGTCGTGAAACCGCCCCTAAGGCGGTTTTTTTATATCTTTTTTTCACCGCTTTAATTAACTGTACCGCTTTACGTCCTCCTCCAAACCTTATTCCCTTCACCAATAAAAATCCCTTACGCTGAAACATCTCATAATACATATTGTTGATTTATAAACATTTGATTAATCATAAACTGGATGAATGTCAAAAAACGCTCTTGGGCAAACTGATACGCTTTCTGCTCCGATAGTAAGGGAAGTGTATGTATGTTATTGACTAAACATAAATTAAAAGATGATATCGCTGTAACATTACGCCGCCCCGCTGATTCTGTTAAGGCTCCGGTTGTGATCCTTTGCCATGGATTTTGCGGTATTCAGGAAATTTTACTGCCACGCTATGCTGAGGCGTTTACTCAGGCGGGCTTTGCCACCATCACCTTCGATTATCGGGGCTTTGGTGAAAGCGGAGGGGAACGCGGAAGGCTGGTTCCTGCGCTGCAAATCGAAGACATTTGCTCTGTTATCGACTGGGCTGAGGCGCAGTCAGAGATCGACGGGCACCGCATAGCGCTGTGGGGCACTTCGCTGGGCGCCTGCCATGTCTTCGCCGCTGCGGTTGAACGCCCCCGGATCAAAGGCATCATCAGTCAGATGGGCTTTGCGGATGGCGAGGCCATCGTCACTGGCAAGATGGACGAGCAGGAGAAGCAAGGATTTGTCGCAACGCTCGACAAGATGGTGGAAAAACGCGAGCGTCTGGGTAAGGAAATGTTCGTTGCCATTACCAAAGTGCTGGGTGATGAAGAGTCGAAAGCCTTCTTTGAGGCCAATAAAGAGCGCTATCCATCGATGGATATCAAAATCCCGTTCCTCACGGTGTATGAAACGCTCAATTATAAACCGTACCAGAATGCCGAAAAGGTTAACTGCCCAACGCTGGTGGTTGTAGCCGGCAACGATACGGTAAATGAACCGCAGCAGGGCGTGGCGTTATATGACTCTGTGAAAGCTGATGATAAAACCTTATACGTTGAAGATGGCGCTAAGCATTACGATTTGTATGATGGCAAGCACTTCGACAATGTGATCAACCAGCAGCTGGCATGGCTCAAAGGCCGCCTGTAAGCGGAGCCAGCAGTTTAAATCAGCCCCGCAAGTGCGGGGCTTTTCGCTACCCAAACCGCGTTATGCCCCGCCCAGATACGCCTTCCTGACCTCCTGGTTCCCCAATAACTCTGCGCCGCTGCCGCTTAAACGAATTTGCCCGTTCACCATGACATACCCCCGGTCCGAAAGGGTTAACGCATGGTGGGCGTTCTGCTCGACCAGAAAAATGGTCATCCCGTTACGGGCCAGCTCCCGAAGCGTCTGGAAAATCTGCTTCACGACGATGGGGGCCAGCCCCAGGCTTGGTTCATCCAGCAGCAACAGTCTGGGGCGGCTCATCAGGGCGCGGGCGATGGCTAGCATCTGCTGTTCACCACCGGACAGGGTCATCGCCCGCTGGTTGCGCCGCTCCTTAAGACGCGGGAACAGCTCAAACATGCTTTGCATATCCTGGGCGGCATACTGATTGCCGACAGGGATCGTGCCCATGAGCAGGTTCTCTTCAACGGTCATATCCGGGAAGATGCGCCGTCCCTCAGGTGCCTGCGCAATGCCGCCGGAGGCAACGTAGTGCGTGGACTTGTGGCTAATGTCCTCATTGCAAAAAAGGATCTGCCCGTGACGAATACGCGGTTGCCCGAAGATGGACATCAGAAGGGTGGATTTCCCCGCGCCGTTGGCCCCGATCAGCGCCACGGTCTCGCCCTTATTAACCTCAAGAGAGACCTGCTTTAGCGCCTGGATCACGCCGTAATAGACATCGACATTGCGAAATTCCAGCATCGGCTCACTCACAGGCTGACCTCACTTTCGTCGGTGCCGAGGTAGGCGGCAATGACCTTTTCATCATGCTGAATGTACTCCGGTTTCCCCTGGGCAATCACGTCGCCGTGATCGAGCACAATAATCTCATCGGATATCTCCATCACCATGCCCATGTCATGTTCGATCAGCAATACGGTGATGTCATGATGATCGCGCAGGAAGCGAATGATATCGCTCAGCTTGTGCGTTTCAACCGGGTTTAATCCGGCGGCCGGTTCGTCCAGACAGATCATTTCCGGGCCGGTACACATCGCCCGCGCGATTTCGAGGCGGCGCTGCTGGCCGTAAGACATCTCGCCCGCAAGGCGGTTGGCACAATCCACCAGATCCACCACTTCCAGCCAGTAAAAGGCCCGGTCCAGCGCGTCGCTTTCAGCCCGTCTGTAGGCGGGCGTGTTCAGTATCCCGGCCAGAAGATGGCGGTTAACGCGCATATGCTGGGCAACAAGGAGGTTCTCAACCACCGACATTTCGCGAAAAAGACGGATGTTCTGAAACGTGCGCGCCAGCCCGGCACGGTTGACCAGATGCGTACCGCCGAACATCTTATAAAACAGCCGCTGTCCGAACTGCGCCGGGTTTACCCAGTCGCCGGGCTGAAATTTCTGGCCGAGCACCTGAATGACGTTGGTGGTCTTATGCCGCGTGCTGAACAGAATGTTGCCCCCTGATGCCTTATAAAATCCGGTCAGGCAGTTAAAGACCGTCGTTTTTCCCGCCCCGTTTGGCCCAATCAGGGCGGTGATGGACCCGCGCTGAATAGAAAGGCTGACATCGTTGAGCGCCTTAATCCCGCCAAAATGCATCATCAGGTGTTCCACGCTCAGTATCGTCTCCTTCATGGTGCGACTCCTTTGCGTACCGCATACCCACTGCGGTTAATGCGGATTAAACCGCGAGGCCGCCAGATCATCATGACCACCATCAGCATGCCAAACAGCAGCACGCGGTACTCGGCAAAGCTGCGCAGCAGCTCTGGGGTGACGGTGAGAACAAAGGCCGCCAGCACCACGCCCACCGTGGAACCCATTCCGCCCAGCACCACTATGGCGAGGATCAGCGCGGATTCAAAGAAGGTGAAAGAGGTGGGGTTCACGAAGCCCTGGTAGGTGGCGAAAAACACCCCGGCGATACCGGCAGTCGATGCCCCCAGCGTAAAGGCCGACAGCTTGACCAGCACATGATTCAGCCCCATTGACCGGCAGGCGATCTCATCCTCGCGCAGCGCTTCCCATGCCCGGCCAATCGGCATTCGCGTCAGGCGATGCTTGATATACAGCACCAGCAGCACAACAAGGAAAAGCACCGCGTAAATAAAGATGAATTTCATGTTGGGGTTGTAGGTCAGGCCAAAAAATTCGTGAAACGGCACGCCGCCTTCTTTCGCCCGCCGTCCAAACTCAAGGCCGAAAAAGGTGGGAGGAGGGGCAGAAACGCCGTTCGGACCGCCGGTGAACGTCAGCCAGTTATTAAGAACCAGGCGAATAATCTCTCCGAACCCGAGCGTCACGATTGCCAGGTAGTCGCCGTGCATGCGCAGCACCGGGAATCCCAGCAGCGCGCCCGCGGCGGCGGCCATCAGGGCGGCCAAAGGTAGCATCGTCCAGAACCCCAGCCCCAGATACTGATAACCGAGGGCCAGACCATACGCACCGATGGCATAAAAGGCGACATACCCGAGATCTAACAGCCCGGCCAGCCCGACCACGATGTTCAGCCCAAGGCCGAGCAGCACGTAGATGAGCCCGAGGATCGCCACCGTCAGCACGTATTTGGTCGCGACAAAGGGAAAGCAGATCGCCAGGGCGATAATCAGGGGAATGATCCAGCGCATCCGGCTTTTGTATTCCGGGGGACGAACGTACACCCCCGCGCTGTCGGCCTCAAAGCGTGCCTGAAAACGTCTGCCGGGGGATGTCCCTAAAAAAACGCTCAGTACAAACCGCCCGAGCATCACGATAGCGACAATCCACACCAGCCGCTGCCATTCGAAGTTGAAGCTGTAGCCGTCCAGCACGACGCCCGCGATGGGGCCGAAAATGATAAGCGCCACCAGGCCAGAGAAGATGGCATCAAGGACGCAGCGTTTAAGGGAAAAACCGTCAGAGGCAACCGTGAGTGTCGTCATCGCTTTCTCTCTTACACTTTGGCTACGACAGGGCGGCCCAGCAGCCCCTGAGGACGGAAAATCAGGATCACCACCAGTAATCCAAACGAGAAAACATCTTTATAATCCGAGTTCACCATCCCGGAGAATTGCGCTTCGGCGACCCCCAGGATCAGCCCGCCCAGCATCGCTCCGGGTAACGAGCCAATGCCGCCGAGCACCGCCGCCGTAAAGGCCTTAATGCCAATCACAAAGCCGACGTAGAAATCAAAGGTGCCGTAGTTCATGGTGATCAACACCCCGGCCAGCCCGGCCATCGCCGCGCCAATCACAAACACCAGCGAGATAATGCGGTCGGTGTTAATCCCCAGGATGGAGGCCATTTTGCGATCCTGCTGTACCGCCCGGCACATCCGCCCCAGGCGCGTGCTGCTGATTATCCAGGTGAGCAGCAGCATGCCCGCGAACGACGCGATCAGAATGAACACCTTGGTGTAGGTGATCTGAACAAAGCCGTCGCCCAGATGAAACCGCAGCACGCCATCCAGCATCGTCGGCACGCCCTGCTGGCGTGGCCCCTGACTGAGCTGGACGTAGTTTTGCAGAATAAGGGACATCCCGATGGCGGAGATCAGCGGCGCGAGGCGCGTGGAGTTGCGCAGCGGCCTGTAGGCTATCCGCTCGATGGTCCAGCCGTACACGCCGGTGACGACGATGGTGAAGACCAGCGTGCCGAGGATCAGCAAAGGGAACGACTGCAAACCGAAGAACGACAGCAGCGCGAGGCCGATGGCGCACAGGTAAGCCGAGATCATGTAGACTTCGCCGTGCGCGAAATTAATCATGCCGATGATGCCATAAACCATGGTATAGCCGATGGCGATGAGTCCGTAGACGGAACCGAGGGTTAATCCGTTAATTAACTGCTGCAGGAAGAATGTGCTCATCATTGCGCGCTCGTGTAATAGGCCAGCGCAGCTGGCGCAGCCTGATGTGTCGTTGGCGCCAGCAGGCAGGCCCGCTGGCGTTGAGCGTGACTCCGTCCCGTTACTGAACTTCCTTATATTTTCCTTTATCATCCCACTGATAAACCACGTAGTCAGAGACCTTCAGGTCGCCTTTGCTATCCCAGGCTTTTTTGCCCATCACCGTCTCCACGGCGTTGGCTTTCAGCCATTCGCTGGCTTTGGCGGAATCGGTCCCTTTTGTGGCGTTGAATGCGGCGGCAATGGCCTGAATGGAGGCATAGGCGTAGAGGGTATAGCCTTCGGGTTCAAACTTACCGGCGCGGAATTTGTCGATAACGGCTTTGCCGTCCGGGATGAGGCGGGGGTCTTTACCAAAGGTCATGTAGATGCCGTTGGTGTACTTCGCTCCTCCGGCCGCCGTGACCATCTCTTCATTGACGATGCAGTCCCCGGAGAAGAAACTGGCCTGTACGCCTTGCTCACGCATCTGGCGCACCAGCGGACCGGCTTCAGGATGGCACCCGCCGAAGAAGACCACGTCCGGTTTTTGCGCACCGATCTTGGTCACCAGGGCGTTAAAGTCTTTTTCGCCGCGCGACAGCCCTTCATACATCACGTCCTTAACGCCGCGTTTTGCCAGCGCCGCTTTGGTCGCATCCGCCAGCCCCTGGCCGTAGGTATCTTTATCGTGGATGATGACCACGCGTTTCGCTTTCAGCTTGTCGATAATGAAATCGCTGGCGACCTGGCCCTGCTGGTCATCGCGCCCGCACATGCGGAACATATCGCTCATGCCGCGTTCAGTAATCAGCGGGTTGGTCGAGCCGGGGGTGATAGAGAGAATGCCCGCGTCACTGTATACCTCTGAGGCGGGCATGGTTGACGAGGAGCAGAAGTGCCCGACAACGGCGTTGACTTTATCCTGGTCAACCAGGCGGTTGGCGACGGCGACTGCCTGTTTTGGCTCGCATGCATCATCGCCCTGAACCAGTTTAATTTTCTCACCGTTGATGCCACCGGCGGCGTTAATATCTTCCGCGGCCTGCGTCGCACCGTGCCAGTATTGATCGCCATAGGTTGCGTTTGGCCCGGTGAACGGGCCAGCAACCCCAATCACGACATCGGCCTGTGCGGAAAATGCCGTCACCAGACAGCCGGCCAGCACGAGAGAAAGGGGACTTCTGATAAATTTCAGCGACATTATGATGTTCCTTAGCATAGAGGTTTTTGCATCAGGTATTAACCCGAACGCCTGATGACGTCGTTAATCCAAAAACAAAAGCAAGAACAAAACGCACGAAATCCAGGCAACACAGCGCGTAATACGGCGAGGTTTCGTTGTGCCAGTTAGCACGCAGAACATTAAGCAAAAACGTTGCCAGAATGGTTAGTCCCTTGACCGGGTTGTGACATGTTGAGTATAGAGTGCCGTTTTATCCCGCCTTGCGGGATGAGGTGAAATTACAGCGGAGATCACATCTCGTTAACACTAAAGCCCATAAGTTGTGCAAGCGTCACGATTTGCACGTTTTTGCAGCAATAAAGACCTAAACTTCAGATAGGCACGGGCGGCGATATGTGTCAGGATCTTTTCCTTTTTTGATCAGGAGTGTCAGCGATGACTGAAGGCCCATTAAATGAAAGCGAAATGACATGGCTTGAAGAGACCTTAATGTCTTACGGCCATGACGATGCGTCTGTCATTGACGTGTCTGAACTGGACGGTATGCTTACCGCCGTGCTTTCCGGCCCCGTTGTACCTGAACCCGACACCTGGCTGGTGGCGGTATGGGGCGGCGAGAAGTACATTCCGCGCTGGAAAAACGATCGCGAAATGAACCGGTTCATCGATCTCTGCTTTAAGCATATGAACGACATTGCCGAGCGCCTGAGCGAGTACCCGGATCAGTTTGAGCCAATGTTTGGCTTTAACGACGTGGACGGGCAGAGCTTCACCGTGGTTGAAGAGTGGTGTTATGGCTATATGCGCGGTGTGGCCTTAACCGACTGGTCGGCGTTACCTGAAGAGCTAAAAGCCGATCTGGACGTTATCGCCCTGCACGGAACGGAAGAGAACAGCGAGAAGCTGGATGAACTGACCGAAGAGGCGTATTTCGCCAGCATCGAGCGCATTCAGCCTGCGGCGCTGCGCTTGTACAACTACTGGATGGCGAACCCGCAAGAGCCGGAGGCGAAAAAGCCGATCGTCAACGGCACCAAAGTCGGACGTAACGATCCTTGTCCTTGCGGAAGCGGGAAGAAGTTTAAAAGCTGCTGTCTGCATTAATCAAAAAAGGGGCTCACATTGAGCCCCTTTCGTTATCCAACTTCCGGGAGTAGCCCTGCAACGATCAGGAACTGCACCAGAATAATCGCTACGCCACAGGCAAACACCAGACACAGCAGCGGTTTACCGCCCGCCACGCGGTAGCCCTGTTGAGGATGCTGCTCCCGGCTTTTCCAGGCGAGCAGCGACGGCAGCAGCAGGGCCAGTACGGATAACGCGACGCCTGCATACCCCAGCGCCATAACAAACCCGCGTGGGTAGAACAGCGCGAAGGCCAGCGGTGGCAGGAAGGTGATCGCCCCCGTCTGTAAACGTCCGGCAACGCTATTTCGGCGCTGGAACAGATCCGCCAGATAATCGAACAGGCCGAGGGCGACGCCGAGGAATGAGGTCGCCAGCGCCAGGTCGGCGAAAAGATGCACCGCCAGCTCGACGTGTGAAGAGGTCACGACGTTACGCAGAGCCACCAGCAACCCGTTCAGCCCGGCGTGTTCGGCCATCATGCCCATAAAGGTGGAGGAATCGATGCTCCCCAGCGTAACCAGCTGCCAGAAAATATAGGCGATCAGCGGTATGGCGCTGCCGATAATAAACACGCGGCGCAGCTTACGGATATCGCCCTGCATATAGCTAACAATGCTGGGCACGCTGCCGTGGAAGCCGAACGAGGTGAAAATGACCGGGATGGCGGACAAGGCCAGCCCTTTTTCAAGAGGTAACGTCAGCAGGTTAACCTTGTGGATATGCGGTGCCAGCAGCACGAGCATGGCAATCAGAAAGAGAATTTTGGCGCTGAACAGAAAGCGATTGAACAGATCGACCAGCGATGTCCCCACGCACACCACGCCCCCGCCGATAAGGGTAAAGAAGATCACGCCGGTTGCGGGTGAAATGTTGAAACCGAACGCGTCATTAATGCTGGAGGCAATAAGCTCTCCGGCCCCGCTGATGTAGGCGGCGGTCAGGGCATACATCAGGAACATCATGCTAACGCCTGCGATCCACTGACCATATCGCCCAAGGTAGCGGGCAGCAAGCGAACCCAGACCCGTGTCGGCAGGCACATGCTGATAAACCTCCAGCAGCAGCAGGGCGGTAAAGCACATCAGCGCCCAAAGCCCGGCCAACAGCAGTAGCGTCACGCTGAATCCCACACCGGCCGCCGCCAGCGGCATCGCCAACATTCCTGCGCCAATTGTGGTTCCGGCGACGATAAAAATACTTCCCAGGGTTCTGTTCTTCACACTTTCCTCTACAGCCATTCGATATCGCGACCCAATCTGCGGCGCAGAGTAAGGGAAAAGCGCCGGCTCGTCAAATCCACGTTACAAGGTGTGTAAAGCATTAATTACAGGCTGATGCGTGAAGCGAAACCTGAGCCAGCGCAAGGCACGCGTGACGTGGTAAGGGTAGTCTCGCGGTTTCTTTTGAGGAGGTTAAGATGTCAATTCACGGGCACGACGTACTCACAATGATGATTGAGTCAGGTGAGCAGTATTCTGAGCAGAGTCTGATTGAGGCCATTCATGCGCGCTTTGGTGAAGCCGCGCGTTTTCATACCTGTTCGGCATCGGATATGACGGCGTCGGAGTTAGTCGCATTTCTCGCGGCCAGGGGTAAATTTATTCCCGTTGCTGAGGGTTTCTCAACGCACGAAAGTAAAATCTGCCGCCATTAAAAAAACGGTGCTGAAGGATCAGCACCGTTTGTGGAATTAATTCTGGGTATCAAGCGTGGAAAGTTCTTTATCAATAAAGTAGAGACCTTCACCCGATTTACCGGCCAGGGATAATTTATCCAGCACCGATTTAAACAGCTTCTCTTCTTCATGCTGCTCAGCAACGTACCACTGCAGGAAATTAAAGGTTGGATAATCCTGACTGGTCATGGCGGCGTGCGCCAGTTCGTTAATTTTCTGCGTGATCAGCTGCTCGTGCTCGTACGTGGCGCGGAACAGTTCATCCAGCGAGCCATATTCCGCGACCGGCGAGGCCACCGTATCAATACGCGGCAGGCTGCCCGTATCGGTCAGATAGTCAAACAGGCGCTGCATGTGCGTCATCTCTTCCTGCGCGTGGCGACGCAGGAACGCGGCCGCACCTTCGAAACTGTGATAGCTGCACCAGGCGCTCATCTGTTGATAAAGCAGGGAGGAATAAAGCTCAAGGTTCATTTGGGTATTGAGCTTGTCGATCATTTCAGGTTTAAGCACGGTGCCGCTCCACGTTATTATTTCGGGTTCAGGATGAGCGTCACTATAATTTGTTATTTAAATATTTGCAAAAAGTAAAATAAATAGATTTTTATTAAAAATACGAATGGGAATAACACGCATTGGCACTCGATTAATTTATATTAATGAGAATTGTTTTTGTTCCTGATAAAAGAGTCTGCCAGCGGTCACTGGCAGCAGGAATTAATACCACGGATTAGTGACGCCAGGGTTAATCGCATAGCCCATGCATTTGTACTGAATGGTCACTGTTTCATTCAAACACAGGGAGCCGCCGATCAGCGTACAGGTTTTAATGGGCTGGCCATAGGCGGAGGCGGCGGAATATCCCATGCTTTGACAGGCTTTGGTCGCCGTGCCGTGAGTGACATACTCGTCATAATGGGCGTTCTGCAACGGTGCCTGACCGTAGTCCAGACGAACGACGCCGTTTGGCGCGTCCAGGCTGCTTACCTGGGCCTGACGGGTTACGCTGCATCCCGCAAGAAGCAAAACTGTACCGGCAACGAAAAGTCTTTTCATGGTTCGCTCTACATAACTGTAAAGAGGTTATCGTACCGATTGATGACCACAGCAATGCCAGGAATAGCCAGCCAAACAGCGCTTTCTCTTTGCAACGAAGGGTATTAGTCGGCCATTTCGTCAAAAATCGTCCTGAACCGCTCATGATGCAGACGGAACAGCGCGACAAGCTGCGGGTCGAAATGCCGTCCGGCCCCTTTGAAAATCACCTCGCACGCCTCTTCGTGAGAAAAACTCGGCTTATAGACCCGCTTTTGCCGCAGGGCGTCATACACGTCGGCCAGAGCGAGGATCCGCGCTTCAAGTGGGATTTGGTCCCCGCGCAGCCCCTCCGGGTAACCGCTGCCGTCCCATTTTTCGTGGTGAAAGTGGATAAGATTCTCCGCCACCGCGCCCAGTTCAAGCCCCTGAATAATACGCCAGCCTTTCAGCGTATGGAGCTTCATTTCGGCAAACTCCTCGGCGGTTAGCGGGCCTTGCTTGCGCAGGATGCGGTCTGGCACCGCGATCTTTCCCACGTCGTGTAAAGAAGCAAAGTGCTCAATGTCGCGCACCGTCTGGCCTGAAAGCCCCAATTCCCGGGCCATTAGCCCGCAGTATTTTGCCACCCGCTGAATATGGCTGCCGGTTTCGTCGTCGTGGGCGCGGTTGACCCTCTCCAGAGCCTGCACCATGTTCCGGTTAACGATACGGCTTTTGCGGATATGGCGGCGCATCATTATCAGCATGCCGAGGCTGAAAAGTGCGGCGATCAGCAAAATCACGCTGATGATTTTAAGCGTGTTTTTCGTCAGGCTCGGGAAGGGGCTATCGTCCGAACGCCGTTCAATCTGCGTTCGGAACTCCGACAGACGATGGATTTGGGTCAGAAGGTGAAACAGCGGATGATCGGGGTCGACCCACGGGCCGATAATGTATTCTGAGCGGGTCACGCCCGCCACCTTTAATACCCCACGAAACAGCTCATTCCCGCGAAGTGTCGTTTCAAGCGAGCTAAGATCGCCGAGGATAAAATCGATTTTGTTATCCTCAATCGCATCGATCAGCTCGTCAATGCTGCGGCGCGTCACCACGATCGCATCGCTGCCAAACCGCTGCGGCAGATAGGTGGCGGCGAAAGATCCCTCCAGCACCCCGACGCGCTGGCTGCGAATGCTCTCCTCATCCCATAAAAACGGCCTGCCGATGGCATTGTAGTAGACGTTGTGCCAGACAATGTCCGGGCCAATGCGCCCCCGGGCATGTTCAGCATCGTCACGCTCCGCAATATCCACCAGACGTACCGGCCACGCCTCGCGGGGCAGGTTGCTGGCATAGTTATCGATAAAGGTAACGTCGACCTTAAGATCCAGCAGGTCACGCATGTCATTGATTAAGTCGATCGCCGTCCCGTGGTAGCCCCGTCGGTCCTTCCAGATAAGCGGCGCGTAATTCTCATTCCTGGGCAGCGTAATCGCTAAGCGGTGATGGTCAATCCACGCCCGTTCGCTGTCGGAGACCACAATGCGGCTGAGCAGATAGTTTCGTTTGCTCTCCTCAAGCGTTCTTTGCAGTTCACCGCTGCGATACGCTTCCCCGATGAACGCGTTAATCTGCTCACGCAAGGGAAGCAGTTCCGGGCTGAACCCCAGCACCACCGGAATACGCAGTTCGGGAAAAGGGTGCGAGATCAGGTAGTGCCGCTGGGTGTTTTCCATCTCTGACGCATCGTTGATATAGAAATCGGCCTGATGTTCGCCGAGCAGTCGGAACGCCTCCTCGCTGGTCTCGACCAGGCGCAGGGAGCGGAACCGCAGGTCCGGGTAGCGTTGCTTCACCCCTTCGAGGGTGGCATCGTCCCGGCGAAACAGCACGCGGGTGTGGTTCAGCTGATCGGCATGGGTGACCGTCATCGACGCGCTGGCCGCAACCACTTCATTATCAAACAGCCGCGCGGAGAGGATTTTTGTCCGGGCGCGTTTTTCGGTGCGTAACACCCCGGCGTAGACGCCGTACTGATTGCTGGCGAAACGCTGTCCAATCTCGCTCCCGGAAAGCGGCTTTAGCACCAGATTAAGTTCCAGCCTGCGGTTAATGGCCTGGATCAGGGAGGGATAAAAACCGCGCAGCTCGCCCTGCGGTGTCCGCCAGGATTCAAAATTATTGGCGTCATAGATCCAGACAGGCACCGGCTCTGCGGCCAGCAGGGCAGTGGGAGTCCCCCAGGAAAAGGCGATGAGCAATAATAAGACGATGCGTGGCGTCCGGCAGCGCAGGTGCACAGGTGATCCCCATGTGGTTTTTATTGTCTTTTGCTGAAGTCTAGCTAACGGCGTGGGGATGGAGTAGGGATTTTTTAACTTTCTGTTAACGCTGCGCAGGGCAGCCGGGCAGTCTGAAATTGTGAGCGCATCTTTGTTTTTTAAAACAAGTTTTCACTTAATTTGAAAGCGTGTTTGTTTGATAGTAAGGTGAAGATGAAACGCTATCCACTGCGGGAAGACCCGCCACGTATTCAGGAGAGAAAAGATGAAAATTGCACTGATGATGGAAAACAGCCAGGCAGCCAAGAATCCCATCATCCTCAATGAGCTAAAGGCCGTCGCGGACGAAAAAGGCTTCCCTGTCTATAACGTGGGGATGAGCGATGAGAACGATCACCATCTTACCTATATTCACCTGGGCATTATGGCGAGTATTTTGCTCAATTCCAAAGCCGTCGATTTCGTCGTGACGGGCTGCGGTACCGGTCAGGGTGCGCTGATGTCGCTCAACATTCATCCCGGCGTGGTTTGCGGCTACTGCATTGATCCGGCTGATGCCTTCCTCTTTGCCCAGATCAACAACGGCAACGCCCTTGCACTGCCGTTCGCCAAAGGGTTTGGCTGGGGTGCCGAGCTGAACGTGCGTTTCATCTTTGAGAAAGCCTTCACCGGTCGCAACGGCGAAGGGTATCCGCCAGAACGTAAAGAGCCTCAGGTACGCAACGCCGGGATCCTCAACCAGGTGAAAGCGGCCGTGGTGAAAGAGAACTACCTTGATACGCTGCGCGCGATTGACCCTGAGCTGGTGAAAACCGCCGTATCCGGCCAGCGCTTCCAGCAGTGCTTCTTTGAAAACTGCCAGGACAAAGAGATTGAAGCTTTCGTCCGTGGCATTGTGGGCTAACGGTGCTTTACCGGGCGGCGCAACGCTCGCCCGGTTTTCATGACGACGGCTTCGCCGAAACCGCGCTGCCTGCATCTTTTGCCAGGCGCAGCGTGTCAAACATGCCTGCCAGACAAATCACCGCGATAACGACAAACGCAAGCCGAAAGCTGATGCCGGGAACGGCTGCGAGTCCGAAAGCATCGCCGATCTTCTCTCCGAGACGAATGCCAATGGCCCCCAGGGTGATACCTAATCCCACCGCAAGCTGCGTGGCGGTTGAAAACAGCGTATTGGCATAGCTCATCTGTGCGGAAGGCACATCGGCAAAAGCGAGGGTGCTTACCGCAGTAAACTGAATGGAGCGGAAGACGCCGCCGAGATAGAGGATCAGCATGATGAGCCAGACGGGGGTTGTGGGGGTAATAAACGCGCAGGCCAGCAGCGCCAGCACGTTCAGCGCGCCGTTGATCAGCAGTAACCGCTTAAACCCGAGGCCGCGAATAAGCGGCGTGGTCGCCGGTTTAATGGTGAGATTGCCGACGAACACCGCCAGCACCAGCAGGCCTGCATGAAAGGCGTCCATCCCGAACCCCACCTGAAACATCAGCGGCAGCAGAAAGGGAACGGCGCTGATCGAGGCGCGAAACAGCGAGCCGCCGTACATCGTGACGCGAAAAGTGGCAACCTGCATCGCCTCGAGTCTTATCATTGGCCACGCGGCGCGGCGGAAATGGCGCAGCGCAACGCTCAGTGCCACCCCGCCCACGATGAACAAACATACCGTCAGTCCCATCCTGACGTGCTCCCCGCCCATCAGTTCCATGGCGTAAACCAGGCTCACCATGGCAACAGTGGTGGCTATAAACCCCGGTGTATCGAACGGACGACGGCTCTCATCCCGCAGATCGGGAATAATTCGCAGCGCCAGAAGAATAGCCGCAATGCCTAACGGGACGTTGATGAAGAAAATCCAGCGCCAGTCAGCAAAGTGGGTGATAAACCCGCCCAGCGGCGGGCCAATAATCGGGGCAACCAGTGCCGGCCAGGTGAGGGTGGCGATGGCGGCGATCAGCTGGTGTTTCGGCGTGGTGCGCAGTACGGCCAGGCGTCCGACGGGAACCATCAGCGCGCCGCCCATCCCCTGAAGCACCCGCATCGCCACAAACGCATCAACGGTTGTCGACAGACCGCAAAAAACCGAGGCCAGGGTGAAGATCGCCAGCGCGAGGGCAAAGACTTTGCGCGCACCGAAACGGTCCGCAATCCAGCCGCTGGCGGGGATCAACACCGCCAGGGTAATAAGGTATGCGCTGATTCCGATATTCAGATCCACGGCCTGCACGCCGAAGCTTTTTGCCATGTCCGGCAGGGCGGTGGCAATGACCGTGCCGTCAAGAAACTCCATAAAGAACGCGCCGGCAACTAAAAGCGCCGCAGGCGATAAGCCTCGGTTCGCTTTCCCGGTGATGTTTTCACTCATCCTGTCCTGCCGTATCAAAAAAAATGATAAAAATTTACTGGAATTTATAGAACCATAACTCACGGATTTACCAATGCTTTTTTAACAATACAGCAGCATTGCGCCCGTTTTTGACTGTGATATGCATCACAAAATCATTGATTTTTGTGATGGTGGTCATATTATAAGCGCAGAGAAAATAACACCTGCATAACACGTTACTGGAGCATCAAATGAAACTGCGCAAAATCCTGAAAAGCATGTGGGCAAACTACTGCAACACCTTCAAAGACGTCCCACCGGGTGCGATGTTCTGATAAAAACCTGCTTCGGCAGGTTTTTTTATGTCTGCTGGCGACGAGAGGGAGATGAAAGGGCGTACGTTTTGCTACTATGGCGGCCTTTAAAAAAGGAGAAACCCCATGTCACAAAACCTGAGCGCCGATCAGGAACTGGTATCTGACGTCGTCGCATGCCAGTTGGTTATCAAACAAATCCTTGATGTGATTGACGTTATCGCGCCGGTAGAAGTGCGCGAGAAGATGTCCACCCAACTGAAAAACATCGATTTCACCAGCCATCCTGCTGCGGCCGATCCGGTCACTCTTCGCGCGATCCAAAAAGCCATCGCGCTGATCGAGTTGCGTTTCACGCCGCAGGGTGAGTCTCACTAAAATAAACCGATGTTTTGAATTTAGAAACCGTTTTCTGCTCAAACGGCGAAGGGCGACGCTGAACGTCGCCCGGAGAAGGATTCAGAAGAACGTTTGTACCAGCAGATAGCTGGCCGCACACGCGCAGCTCACGCCGATAAGTCCAGGCAGAATAAAACTGTGGTTGATGATGAATTTGCCGATGCGGGTCGTTCCTGACCTGTCGAACCCGATGCAGGCCAGATCGCTCGGGTAGGTTGGCAGCACGAAGTAACCATAGGAGGCCGGGAAGAAGGCGATCAGCATTTTCGGATCGATGCCCAGCATTAGCCCCATCGGGGCGACGGCGGTGAGTGCCGCCGCCTGGCTGTTCACCAGCTTCGACACCAGAAACAGGACGATGGCGTAGGTCCACGGATGGCTTTTGACCACCCCCTCCAGCGCCATTTTCAGCTCATCAAGATGCGCCTGAAAGAAGGTGTCGCTCATCCACGCAACGCCAAACACCGAGAAAATGGCGACCATCCCCGCTTTAAAGACCGCACCGTTAGAAATGTCAGAGGCGTTGACCTTGCAGGCTATCAGCATCACCGCCCCGGCAATCAGCATCATCATCTGGATGACGAGGTTCATCGACAGGGCGGTTAATTTGCCTTTTACCTCGAAGGCCGGCCGCAGTTCTGGCAGCGCACCCAGCAGGACAACCACCGCGATCCCGGCAAAGAAGATCCATGTCGACCAGTAGGCCTGTTTTGGAAAACGCTGATTCATCAACGTTTCCGTTCCGCCGTAGATAAACTCGCGTTGTTTCGGATCGCTTAACTTTTTCTGAAACTCGGCGTCATCCGCCAAATCTTTACCGCGACGCAGGCTCCACAGGGCCGCGACGGCTACCCCGAACAGCGATGCGGGAACGGACACCGCCAGGATTTCGAGGATCCCCCACGCGTGCCCAATCCCGTGCTGGGCGCCGAGGATCGACACCAGTGAAACGACGGCTACCGAAACGGGGGAGGCGGTGATCGCCATTTGAGAGGCAACCGATGCCACGGCCATCGGGCGCTCTGGCCGTATCCCTTTTTTCAGCGCGATATCGGCCACAATCGGAAACATGGTGTACACCACATGCCCGGTGCCGCAGAGAAACGTCAGCGTCCAGGTGGTAAAGGGCGCGAGGAGGGTAATGTGCTGCGGGTGTTTGCGCAAAAGCCGCTCGGCGAACTGCATCATCACGTTCAGGCCGCCCGCAGTTTGCAGCGTGGCGGCGCAGCCGATAACCGCCAGGATGGTCAGCATCACGTCGACCGGCGGTTTGCCGGGCTGAAGCCCAAACACGAAACTGAGAATAAACAGGCCAATCCCGCTTATCAGCCCAAGCCCCATCCCGCCGAAGCGGGTGCCGACCAGCAGGCAGAGGATAATGACAACAAACTCAATGGTGATCATGATGCTCCCTCGTCAATGATAAAGTCTCTGGCTAAATCATTACACGAAGCAGGGTTATTCATTGGGAGCGGGATCGGATTTGTTAAATCTTAAAGAAAGCAGGGAGTTGCTGTGAGAGGGGAGCCTGCCCCTATTGCGGGGGCAGGCAATGACGACTCAGTGCTGTTGGCAGGTAACAATGTCGAGCAGGTGACGATCGGTTTGTTCGAGGCACAGACCTTCACGTTTGGCGTTGCGAATCTCATCCGCCAGCGCCTTCAGCAGCATGCCGTCCTGCTGCTGCTCTTTGTTCATGTCGCGCAGGAAATTCAGCGTGGTGCTGTCCTGCTGCGCCTTCGCTTCTTCCGCCAGTTTGCTTAAGGTGTCGCAACGCTGCTCATATTCCTGCAGCGTTTTCTGGAAGAGTTCTTCGAGGGAGGCGTAGTGTTCTTCCGTCATTGCGCGCGCGGTGACGATGGGATTTGCCCCGACATCCTTCATAAAGTCGAAGACGCGCATCATATGGGTGACGTTATTCTGCGCCTGGCTACGGAAAAAGGTAGCCGTACCGTTGAGGCTTTTTTCAGAACACCACTCGCTCAGATGAAGATGCAGATTAGAGGCATAAAACTCAAGGTTCATCTGGGCATTCAGTTTTTGAATCATCGTTTGGGTAGCCATACTCATATCCTTATTGATGCTGGGACATAACGTCCGCTGCTTAACCTGACCCGGCAGGTTGTGATACAGACCAAAGAGATCTTATTTTCAGAAACAGGTTTTCTGCTGTGGCGCGTACTGACCGAATGTTCACTTCCTGTGTTCGATATAAAAAGCATAGCCCTGTCGCTGGATTAAGAAAACTCTTAATCACGTGGTGTTAACCTAACATTACAAAGTTTAATATAGTTCAAATTTTTAAACGTGACGGGAAAATTTTAATTTAATAAGTGGTTGATATATAAAGATTTTAAAAAATATGGTGGAGATTGTGCTAATTAATAATTTATCTCAGGTTAAAGGGCGCTTTTTTTGAAACCTTATCCAGGTTAATTCTTGAGAATATATTGAGCTTGTTCTTATTGAGTCAGATCAGTTTTGTCGCGTTCACCTGAACTGTGATCGTCGCGAAAGTTTGTTCTTGCCAGATGTGGGAAAGTGAAACAATGTTTTAATTGTGAAAACTACAGAGGTTTGACATGGCAAGAGTTGCAGTTCTGCTGGCACCCGGTTTTGAAGAAGCGGAAGCCATCATCACCATTGATATTCTGCGCCGTTTGGCAATCGACGTCGACACCCTGGCGTGTGCAGAGTCCCGCGCGGTCGTGAGTTACCACAACATTCCCATGGTGGCCGACAGCACGCTTTCTGAGCGCCGCGACACCCTGTATGACGCCGTGGTGATCCCCGGCGGGCCGCAGGGCAGCGTGAACCTTGCGGCCGATCGCGAGGTTATCCGTTTCATTTCCCTGCACGATGAGTGTGGAAAGTGGATTTGCCCTCTCTGTTCGGCAGCCGCGCGCGTGCTGGGCGGCAACGGGCTGCTGAAGGGCCGCCGCTACGTCTGCTCCGGCGATTTATGGCAATCGGTTGAAGACGGTGAATACGTTGATGCGCCGGTGGTGGAAGATAAAAATCTGCTGAGCGGCAAAGGTCTGGGCCATGCGTTCGACTTTGCGCTAACGCTGTCTGCTCGCCTGCTGGGCGACGAGGCGCCCGTTCGCGATCACGCTGAACACATCTACTACACCTGGTAATGTCCGTGCCGGATGCTAAGGGCATCCGGCCTACAGGGACTTCTGAGCTGGTCTTATGGATTATTCTGCTTAGCCCCTTCCGATTTGTCAGACAATTCCTGCCGTTTTTATGTCTTTTTTCGCTGAATTTATGTACGCAATTACTGTAATTCTGCGGTGTGATATTGCTCTCTTATGGATGATTAATTTCCCGCTAAAACTATCTGCAGCACGACCGCTTATGACGAGGTAAGCGCTAATGTCTTGTTTTATGTCCGATTAAATAAAAAGCACGCTGTTAATCCCTACAGAAAAGAATATTAAAGCTGGAGTTTACCATGCACAAATTTACTAAAGCGCTGGCGGCCATCGGCCTGGCTGCCGTTATGTCACAATCCGCTATGGCAGAAAATGTAAAACTCGGTTTTCTGGTTAAACAACCTGAAGAACCCTGGTTCCAGACCGAGTGGAAATTCGCCGATAAAGCCGGGAAAGATTTAGGCTTTGAGGTGATCAAAATCGCCGTGCCGGACGGTGAAAAAACGCTGAACGCTATCGACAGCCTGGCGGCCAGCGGCGCGAAAGGGTTCGTTATCTGTACGCCCGATCCTAAGCTTGGGTCCGCGATTGTCGCCAAGGCGCGCGGGTACGACATGAAGGTGATTGCGGTTGATGACCAGTTCGTCAATGCCAAAGGCAAACCGATGGATACCGTCCCGCTGGTGATGATGGCCGCGACTAAAATCGGCGAGCGCCAGGGCCAGGAATTATATAAAGAGATGCAAAAACGCGGCTGGGACGTTAAAGAGACCGGCGTAATGGCCATTACCGCCGACGAGCTGGATACCGCGCGTCGTCGTACTACCGGCTCTATGGATGCCCTGAAAGCCGCCGGCTTCCCGGAAAAACAGATCTACAAAGTGCCCACCAAATCTAACGATATCCCAGGCGCATTCGATGCGGCGAACTCAATGCTGGTGCAGCATCCGGAGGTTAAACACTGGCTGGTGGTCGGCATGAACGACAACACCGTGTTGGGCGGCGTGCGTGCAACCGAAGGCCAGGGCTTCAAAGCACCTGACGTGATTGGCATTGGTATTAACGGTGTCGATGCCGTCAGCGAGCTGTCGAAAGCGCAGGCGACGGGCTTCTACGGTTCTCTGCTGCCAAGCCCGGACGTTCACGGCTACAAATCCAGCGAGATGCTCTACAACTGGGTGACCAAAGGGGCTGAGCCGCCGAAATTCACCGAAGTGACCGACGTGGTGCTGATCACCCGCGATAACTTCAAAGAGGAGCTGGCGAAAAAAGGACTGGGCGGTAAATAACAGGCTGTGATTGTGCCCCTTACTTGCCGTAAGGGGCCTGACGTACACACAACAGGTATCACGGAGTCGTTATGCAACAGTCCTTACCGTATC
Source organism: Enterobacter cancerogenus (assembly GCF_019047785.1). Lineage (NCBI taxonomy): Bacteria > Pseudomonadati > Pseudomonadota > Gammaproteobacteria > Enterobacterales > Enterobacteriaceae > Enterobacter > Enterobacter cancerogenus. Next base: position 4,640,236 of record NZ_CP077290.1, read on the forward strand.
TCTCTTTTCGCGGCATCGGTAAAACCTTCCCCGGTGTAAACGCGCTGACCGATATCAGCTTCGACTGCTATCCCGGCCAGGTTCACGCCCTGATGGGGGAGAACGGCGCGGGAAAATCCACGCTGCTCAAAATTCTCAGCGGTAACTACACGCCCACCACCGGCACGCTGGCTATTCGCGGCGAAGAGGTCGCCTTTGCCGACACCACGGCGGCGCTCAACGCGGGCGTTGCCATCATCTATCAGGAGCTGCACCTTATTCCTGAGATGACCGTGGCGGAAAACATCTATTTAGGCCAGCTGCCGCATAAAAGCGGCGTGGTCAATCGCTCGCTGCTGAACTATGAAGCGGGCCTGCAGTTAAAACACCTCGGGCTGGACGTCGATCCGCAAACGCCCCTGAAGTATCTCTCCATCGGCCAGTGGCAAATGGTGGAAATCGCCAAAGCGCTGGCGCGTAACGCCAAAATCATCGCCTTTGACGAGCCAACCAGTTCGTTATCCGCGCGGGAAATCGACAATCTTTTCCGGGTGATCCGCGAGCTGCGTAAAGAAGGCCGCATCATTTTGTATGTATCTCACCGCATGGAGGAGATTTTCGCCTTAAGCGATGCCATCACGGTATTCAAAGATGGCCGCTACGTGCGCACCTTCACCGATATGCAGCAGGTCAACCATGACCAGCTGGTACAGGCGATGGTCGGGCGCGATCTCGGGGATATCTACCACTGGAAACCGCGCGAGTACGGGCCGGAACGCCTGCGTCTGGATACGGTGAAAGCGCCCGGCGTGCGCACGCCCATTTCGCTTTCGGTGCGCAGCGGTGAAATTGTCGGGCTGTTTGGCCTGGTGGGGGCAGGGCGCAGCGAGCTGCTGAAAGGGCTGTTTGGCGGTACGCGCATTACCCAGGGGCAGATTCTGGTCGACGGGAAAAAAGTCGATATTCAGAAGCCTGCCCACGCCATCACCGCCGGCATCATGCTCTGCCCGGAAGATCGCAAGGCAGAAGGGATTATTCCGGTGCACTCGGTTCGCGACAACATCAATATCTCTGCTCGCCGCAAGTTTATCCGCGCCGGATGCCTGATCAACGACGGCTGGGAGTCGAGCAACGCCGAACACCACATCCGTTCGCTGAATATCAAAACGCCGGGTGCCGAACAGCTGATCATGAACCTTTCAGGCGGAAACCAGCAGAAGGCGATCCTGGGCCGCTGGCTGTCGGAAGACATGAAGGTGATTATGCTCGACGAGCCGACGCGCGGCATCGACGTGGGGGCGAAGCACGAAATCTATAACGTCATTTATGAGCTGGCAAAACGGGGCGTGGCGGTGCTATTCGCCTCAAGCGATCTGCCAGAGGTCCTCGGCGTTGCCGATCGCATCGTTGTGATGCGTGAAGGGGAAATTGCCGGTGAATTGCTGCATGAACAGGCGAATGAACAACTGGCGTTGAGTCTCGCCATGCCTAAAGTTAGCCAGGCTGTCGCCTGAGTAAGGAGTCAATGATGTCCTCTGTTACTACATCCGGAGCGCCGAAGACGGCATTCAGTTTTGGGCGCATCTGGGATCAGTACGGCATGCTGGTGGTCTTTGCCGTGCTGTTCCTCGCCTGCGCCATATTCGTTCCAAACTTCGCTACCTTCATCAATATGAAGGGACTCGGGCTGGCTATCTCAATGTCCGGTATGGTGGCCTGCGGAATGCTATTTTGTCTGGCCTCCGGCGATTTTGACCTGTCTGTGGCCTCGGTCATTGCCTGTGCGGGGGTGACCGCCGCGGTGGTGATCAACCTGACCGAAAGCCTGTGGATCGGCGTGCTGGCAGGGCTGATGCTGGGCGTGTTGAGCGGTCTGGTGAACGGGTTTGTTATCGCCCGGCTGAAGATCAACGCGCTGATCACCACCCTTGCCACCATGCAGATCGTTCGCGGCCTGGCCTACATTATCTCTGACGGTAAAGCTGTCGGGATTGAAGACGAGCGTTTCTTCACCCTGGGCTATGCCAACTGGCTGGGCCTGCCTGCGCCCATCTGGCTGACCGTTGCTTGCCTGATCCTGTTTGGTTTCCTGCTGAACCGCACCACCTTTGGCCGCAATACCCTGGCGATTGGCGGTAATGAAGAGGCGGCGCGTCTGGCGGGCGTACCTGTGGTGCGCACCAAAATCATCATCTTTGTGCTCTCGGGGCTGGTCTCGGCGGCTGCGGGGATTATTCTGGCCTCGCGCATGACCAGCGGCCAGCCAATGACCTCCATCGGTTATGAGCTGATTGTCATCTCAGCCTGCGTGTTGGGCGGGGTTTCGCTGAAAGGAGGCATCGGAAAAATCTCATATGTGGTGGCGGGGATATTGATTTTGGGGACGGTGGAGAACGCCATGAACCTGTTGAATATTTCACCGTTCTCGCAGTATGTGGTGCGTGGCCTGATCCTGCTGGCAGCCGTGATATTCGACCGTTACAAGCAAAAAGCGAAGCGCACGGTCTGAGTTTTTTCCTGGCGTAAGCCTGCTCAACTATTAACCATAGTTGAGCCTCCTGCCGCCCCGCCAGTTTTGCTGGCGGGGCGGTTGCTAAATGGCGAGCGACGTCACACTGTCTATACTTACATGGCTATGAAAGGGGGAAAGGCGTTTGCCCCTCGTCAACTGTAAGGAGGAAAAGGGTGGCTGACTTGTTAACTGCACCGCCTGTACTACCCGGTAAATATGCCTGGTTTTTTGATCTCGACGGCACGCTCGCCGGGATCCAGCCGCATCCTGACGATGTCGTGGTCCCGGATACGGTGTTAGAGGATTTGCATCAGCTCTCGCAGATGAACGCTGGAGCACTGGCATTGATTTCAGGGCGCTCTATGGCTGAGCTGGATATGCTCGCCGGGCCTTACCACTTTCCGCTGGCTGGAGTACACGGAGCGGAGCGCCGCGACATCCATGATCAATTGCATATTGTCTCGCTTCCTGAGGCGTTGATTAACACGCTGCATGCGGAGCTTATCGCGTCGCTGGCACAGCTTCCGGGCACCGAACTGGAAGCCAAAGGCATGGCCTTTGCGCTGCACTATCGCCAGGCACCTCACCATGAAGCGGCGATATTTTCCATTGCCCGTAGCCTGGCTGATGCACACCCTCAGCTTGCGCTCCAGCCGGGTAAATGCGTGGTAGAAATCAAACCTGAAGGGATAAATAAAGGCGCCGCCATTGCTGCATTTATGGCTGAGCCACCGTTTAAAGGCAGGACGCCGGTATTTTTTGGGGATGACCTGACCGATGAGGCCGGGTTCAGTGTGGTAAACCAGGCCGGAGGGATATCTGTCAAAGTCGGCCCTGGAGAAACACGTGCCAAATGGCGGCTGGAAAGTGTCGCCAGCGTCTGGCAGTGGATATCTGACGTCGCTAACCAGCAACAACAACAAATAGCGCAAAACAACGGGAGAAATCATTATGGGTCGCTTAGTCGTCGTCTCTAATCGCATCGCACCGCCGGATGATAAAAAAGCCAGCGCAGGTGGCCTGGCGGTAGGGGTGTTAGGTGCCCTGAAAGCCGCCGGTGGCCTCTGGTTCGGCTGGAGTGGGGATATCAGTAATGAAGAGAAACCGCTGAAGAAAGTCACGCGCGGCAACATCACATGGGCCTCGTTCGCCCTGAACGAAAAAGACTATGACGAGTACTACTCGGAGTTTTCCAACGCCGTGCTGTGGCCCGCTTTTCACTATCGTCTGGACCTCGTTAAGTTTCAGCGCGAGGGCTTTGAAGGCTACATGCGGGTGAACGCCCTGCTGGCGGATAAACTGCTGCCTTTAATCGAGGAAGACGATATTTTATGGATCCACGATTATCATCTTCTGCCCTTTGCCAGAGAGTTGCGTAAACGGGGCGTCAATAACCGGATTGGCTTCTTCCTGCATATCCCGTTCCCGACGCCGGAAATCTTCACCGCGCTGCCTCAGCACGACGAGATCCTTGAGGCACTGGCGGATTACGATCTGCTCGGCTTCCAGACCGAAAACGACAGGCTGGCCTTCCTCGACAGCATCTCGGGTAAAACGCGTCTGGTGACCCACGAGGGCAAATCCCACACCGCGTGGGGCAAAGCCTTCCACACCGAGGTGTATCCTATCGGAATTGAGCCTGACGAGATTGCCGAACAGGCATCCGGGCCGCTGCCGCCAAAACTGGCGCAGCTGAAGAACGAACTCAAGCACGTGAAAAACATCTTTTCGGTAGAGCGTCTGGATTACTCCAAAGGGCTGCCGGAGCGTTTCCTGGCCTACGAGACCCTGCTGGAAAAATTCCCGCAGCACCACGGTAAGATCCGCTATACGCAGATTGCGCCAACCTCGCGCGGGGAAGTGCAGGCCTATCAGGATATTCGTCACCAGTTAGAAACCGAAGCCGGACGGATTAACGGCCGCTACGGGCAACTGGGCTGGACGCCGCTGTTCTATCTCAATCAGCACTTCGATCGTAAGATCCTGATGAAGGTCTTCCGCTATGCGGATGTCGGCCTGGTCACGCCGCTGCGTGACGGGATGAATCTGGTGGCAAAAGAGTATGTCGCAGCACAAGATCCTGCCGACCCTGGCGTGCTGGTGCTGTCGCAATTTGCCGGTGCGGCCAATGAGCTCACCTCTGCGCTTATCGTCAACCCTTACGACCGGGATGACGTCGCCAACGCGCTGGATCGCGCTCTGACCATGCCGCTGACGGAACGTATTTCACGCCACGCTGAGATGATGGAAACCATTCGCAAGAATGATATCAATCACTGGCAGGCGCGGTTCATTGAGGATTTACGCGCCATTACCCCGCAGGACAGCGAGGGACATCTGCAAAAAAAGATCGCGACCTTCCCTAAACTGGCGTGATTATTCTCGGGGGCATTAACTGCCCCCGAGAGGCACCAGCAAAACATCTACCAGACTTGAGCCAACAATCGATTTCGCCGAGCAGGCTGCCCGGGAAAAAAAGCTCTGGTTATGATTCCCGCAAATCACCAAATCAATATTTTGATGACGACACATGCTCAGTATGTGTTCGTTTAATTCGCCTGTGGCAATGACGGTTTCATGAACCGGATAATTCGCTTTCTCTACCAGCTCCCGCAGAAAGGCTTTTGTTTCTTCCTGCAGCACGTCGCGAATATCTTCGAGCATCGGGGCGGCCATCTGGTTATACATTTCCGGCTCGGCGGCAAGGGTAATCAGGCTGATGCGGGCGTTGTTGGGCCGGGCGATAGAGACCGCACGGGCAACAAGCTGGTGGCTTTCCGGGGAAACAGCAACGGAAACAAGAAGATGGGAGTAACTCATCACACACTCCTTTGGCGTCTGAGAAACGGTATGCGTTCAGCATTACCGCGAAACGCCCGAGTCTGCAAGAGGGGACCATGTCATTAGTGTGACGCTTATCATAATTATTCATTAATTATTCTTATAAGAAGAATAACTGAAAAGTATGTCTAAATGAAAAAAATTAACAACTTAATACAAATCACAAAATTAAATGCTTGTGCGGCTGAATCATTCTGAAGCGTTATTAACGCATGGGTGATAATTGCCTGATGATATTACCTGTAGAGCGTAGATGTGTAACTTACTGATTAACAGTAATAAAGAGTAACACGTGTGAGGGGGTAGACGTTTTTAACATTAATGCAACTTTAACAGCACTAAAAAGCCCTTCCACATACCCATTTGTTCACACTTCTGCATGAGTATTCGATCATAAAGAATATAAAACAGTGTGATTTGCTCAATTATTAACCAACTTACAAGCCTCGCTGATGGGTTTATGGAGTATATTCACTCAATTTATGTGATGTGGATCACATTTTTTTTAAAATTCGGGGGAGGCTGGATTGTATGTGGCAAAACTGACGAGTAGAGTTTGCGTCGAATTAGGAAAAATCTTAGTTATTTGTAAGAAATGATAAAAGGCGTAAGCGATGCGTAAAGACGTGTCGGGGTCACTGCGCGTTTTACTGCATAAGCATACAAATCTTAATTCAACTATGCATTTGGCCTTTTCTTTTATACCGGGTGATTTCCCGGCGACATCACGGGGTGCGGTCTGTCCGCATAAAAATAATAGTTGGTTATTCGGGATGGGGAAAATGCATACATCCGAGTTGCTAAAACATATCTATGACATCAACTTGTCGTATTTATTGCTGGCACAGCGTTTGATTAGTCAGGACAAAGCATCCGCAATGTTTCGTCTGGGTATTAACGAAGAGATAGCCACCATGTTGGGCGGATTAACGCTCCCGCAAATGGTAAAACTGGCAGAGACCAATCAGCTTGTTTGCCAGTTCCGCTTTGACAGTCCGCAGACCATTACGCGTCTGACCCAGGATTCCCGCGTAGACGATCTCCAGCAGATCCACACCGGTATTCTCCTTTCCACCCGCTTGCTCACCGAAATCAGCCAGCCTGATGACGCTGCCCGTAAGAAAAGGGCATAAAAAATGAGCGAGAAAAGCATTGTTCAGGAAGCCCGTGACATACAGCTGGCAATGGAACTCATTACGCTGGGTGCGCGTTTACAGATGCTGGAAAGCGAAACGCAGCTGAGCCGTGGCCGTCTTATTAAACTGTATAAAGAGTTACGTGGTAGCCCACCGCCGAAAGGCATGCTGCCGTTTTCGACCGACTGGTTTATGACCTGGGAGCAGAACATTCATGCGTCTATGTTCTGCAACGCATGGCAGTATCTTCTGAAGACGGGGCTGTGCACCGGCGTCGACGCCGTGATCAAAGCCTATAAGCTTTACCTTGAGCAATGCCCACAGCAGGAAGAAGGTCCTCTGCTGGCGTTAACCCGCGCATGGACGCTGGTGCGTTTTGTTGAAAGCGGAATGCTGCAACTGTCGCGCTGCAACTGCTGCGACGGCAATTTTATCACCCATGCACATCAGCCCGTAGGCAGCTTTGCCTGCAGTTTATGTCAGCCGCCTTCCAGGGCAGTAAAAAGACGTAAACTTTCCCGGGATGCTGCCGATATTATTCCACAACTGCTGGATGAACAGATCGAACAGGCTGTTTAACCCGACCTTGTGGGCAAGATTCCAGCAGCGGTAAGTCATTACCGCTGCTTTTTTTTACCCGCATTTTGGGCACACTGTCGAAATGAACATCCTGCCATAGTCACTAGCGGAAGGATGATGTCGTGCTTATCTTATTAGGTTACCTGGTAGTTCTCGGTACAGTTTTCGGCGGTTACATGATGACCGGCGGGCACCTTGGAGCACTCTATCAACCGGCTGAACTTATTATCATCGGCGGCGCAGGGGTAGGGGCTTTTATCGTTGGCAACAACGGTAAATCGATCAAGGGGACGCTGAAAGCTATTCCACTGCTGTTCCGTCGCTCGAAATACACCAAAAGCATGTACATGGACCTGCTGGCACTGCTCTATCGCCTGATGGCGAAGTCGCGTCAGCAGGGGATGTTCTCGCTGGAGCGTGATATCGAAAACCCGAAAGAGAGCGAAATCTTCGCCAGCTACCCACGTATTCTGGCCGATGCCATGATGCTGGATTTCATCGTCGATTACCTGCGCCTGATCATCAGCGGCAACATGAACACCTTCGAAATCGAAGCGCTGATGGACGAAGAGATCGAGACCCACGAAAGTGAATCCGAAGTGCCGGCGAACAGCCTGGCGCTGGTGGGTGACTCGCTGCCTGCATTCGGTATCGTCGCGGCGGTAATGGGCGTGGTTCACGCGCTGGCCTCGGCGGATCGCCCGGCGGCAGAGCTGGGGGCGCTGATTGCCCACGCTATGGTGGGCACTTTCCTCGGTATTTTACTGGCGTACGGTTTTATCTCCCCGCTGGCCAGCGTGCTGCGCCAGAAAAGCGCCGAAACCACCAAAATGATGCAGTGCGTGAAGATAACCTTGCTCTCCAACCTCAACGGTTACGCGCCGCCTATCGCCGTGGAATTCGGACGTAAAACCCTGTACTCCAGCGAACGTCCGTCGTTCATCGAGCTGGAAGAACATGTACGCGCGGTGAAAAATCCAAACCAACAGACGACCACTGAGGACGCATGAAAAACCAGTCCCATCCGATCGTCATCGTAAAAAAGCGCAAGCATAAGGGGCACGGGCACGGCTCGCACGGCTCCTGGAAAATTGCTTACGCCGATTTTATGACCGCCATGATGGCCTTCTTTCTGGTGATGTGGCTGATCTCCATCTCCAGCCCGAAAGAGCTGATTCAGATTGCGGAATATTTCAGAACACCGCTGGCGACGGCAGTGACCGGTGGGCAGCGTATTTCTAACAGTGATAGCCCCATCCCGGGCGGCGGCGATGATTACACCCAGCAAAAGGGTGAGGTGAAAAAAGAGCCGAACATCGACGAGCTGAAAAAACGGATGGAGCAGGCGCGCCTGAAAAAAGTGCGCGGGGATCTGGATCAACTGATTGAAGCCGATCCGAAGCTGCGCGCGTTACGTCCGCACCTGAAGATTGACCTGGTGCAGGAAGGGCTGCGCATTCAGATCATCGACAGCCAGAACCGCCCGATGTTTAAAACCGGCAGCGCGGAAGTGGAACCCTATATGCGCGACATTCTGCGGGCGATTGCGCCAGTGCTGAACGGCATCCCTAACCGGGTCAGCCTCTCCGGGCACACGGATGATTTCCCCTATGCTAATGGCGAGAAAGGGTACAGCAACTGGGAGCTTTCTGCCGATCGTGCCAACGCCTCGCGTCGCGAGCTGGTGGCGGGTGGGCTTGATGATGGCAAGGTCCTGCGCGTGGTCGGCATGGCAGCAACCATGCGCCTCACCGACCGCGGGCCGGATGACGCCATCAACCGTCGTATCAGTCTTTTAGTGCTGAACCAGCAGGCGGAGCAGGCCATCCTGCATGAAAACGCCGAAAGTCAGAATGAGTCACTGGACGATTTAAAACAGCCTGGGGCCGTCCCTTCGGCTGCCGTTCCAACATCGCCACCAGCCAATCCGAGGTGATAGCGTGAGCATGGATATTAGCGATTTTTACCAGACATTCTTTGATGAAGCCGACGAGTTGTTGGCTGATATGGAGCAACACCTGCTGGATCTGGTGCCTGAAGCACCGGATTCAGAGCAGCTGAATGCCATCTTCCGGGCAGCGCACTCCATTAAAGGCGGCGCCGGAACCTTTGGTTTTACCATCCTGCAGGAAACGACCCATTTAATGGAAAACCTGCTCGATGAAGCACGACGCGGTGAGATGCAGCTCAATACCGATATTATCAACCTGTTTTTGGAAACCAAAGATATTATGCAGGAACAGCTCGACGCCTATAAAAGTTCGACAGAGCCTGATGCAGCAAGCTTTGAATACATCTGCAATGCGCTTCGCCAGCTTGCGCTGGAAGCAAAAGGCGAGGCCGCCGCGCCTGCCGTCCCTGCTGCGAAACTGAGCGTTGTCGATGCGGTTTCGCCAGCCGATGCCACGCCTGCCGCCGGGCAGCCCGCAAAACTGCGCGTGGTTCTCTCTCGTCTGAAAGAGAATGAAGTCAATCTGCTGGAAGAAGAGCTGGGTAACCTGGCGACCTTAAGCAACGTGGTGAAAGGCAAAGACAGCCTGGCGGCGACGCTGGACGACGGGATCGGCCAGGACGACATCGTGGCGGTCCTGTGCTTTGTTATCGAAGCCGACCAGATTGCCTTTGAAACCGAAACGTCCGTTGCTGACGCCCCGGCGCCAGTGGAAGAGGGTGTTGCTGAGGTCGCTGCGCCTGCAGTAGTGCCTGCAGCGCCTGCGCTGAAAGCCGTGCCGAAAGAGCCGGCTGCGCCTGGCCGCGGTGAAAAACCGGCGGCGCGCTCCAGTGAATCCACCAGCATCCGCGTGGCCGTTGAGAAGGTCGACCAGCTGATTAACCTTGTGGGCGAACTGGTGATCACCCAGTCTATGCTGGCCCAGCGCTCTAACGAGCTGGACCCGGTCACCCACGGCGATCTCATTACCAGCATGGGTCAGTTACAACGTAACGCCCGCGATCTGCAGGAATCGGTGATGTCCATTCGTATGATGCCGATGGAGTATGTCTTCAGCCGCTTCCCGCGCCTGGTGCGCGATCTGGCCGGTAAGCTCAATAAGCAGATTGAGCTGACGCTGATGGGCAGCTCAACCGAACTGGATAAGAGCCTGATCGAACGCATTATCGATCCGCTGACGCACCTGGTGCGTAACAGCCTTGACCACGGTATTGAATTGCCGGAAAACCGCATCGCAGCGGGGAAATCTCCGGTGGGCAACCTGATTCTTTCTGCGGAACACCAGGGCGGTAACATCTGCATTGAAGTGACCGACGACGGTGCCGGTCTGAACCGTGAGCGTATCCTGGCGAAAGCGGTATCGCAGGGCATGGCGGTGAACGAAAACATGACCGATGAAGAGGTTGGCATGCTGATCTTCGCGCCGGGCTTCTCCACCGCCGAGCAGGTGACGGATGTCTCCGGGCGTGGCGTGGGCATGGACGTGGTGAAACGTAACATCCAGGAGATGGGCGGCCACGTCGAGATCAAGTCTAAGCAGGGGGCCGGCACCACCATCCGCATCCTGCTGCCGCTGACGCTGGCGATCCTCGACGGCATGTCCGTTAAGGTGGCCGACGAGGTCTTTATTCTACCGCTGAACGCGGTGATGGAATCGCTGCAGCCGCGCGAAGAAGATCTGCATCCGCTGGCGGGCGGCGAGCGCGTGCTCGAAGTGCGCGGGGAGTACCTGCCGCTGGTCGAGCTGTGGAAAGTATTTGAAGTGGACGGTGCAAAAACCGAGGCCACGCAGGGTATCGTGGTGATTTTGCAAAGCGCCGGTCGCCGCTATGCGCTGCTGGTCGATCAGCTGATTGGTCAGCACCAGGTGGTGGTGAAGAACCTCGAAAGCAACTATCGCAAAGTGCCAGGCATTTCTGCTGCCACCATTCTCGGGGATGGCAGCGTGGCGCTGATCGTCGATGTGTCGGCGCTTCAGGGATTAAATCGTGAACAACGTGTGGCGTACACAGCCGCCTGATTAAGTAGAAGGTAAAAACATGACCGGTATGAGTAATGTAACGAAACTGGCGGGCGAGCCATCAGGACAGGAATTCCTGGTTTTCACGTTAGGTGATGAAGAGTACGGTATCGACATCCTTAAGGTGCAGGAGATCCGCGGTTACGATCAGGTTACGCGCATTGCCAACACGCCTGCTTTTATCAAGGGCGTGACTAACCTGCGCGGCGTCATTGTGCCTATCGTTGACCTGCGCGTGAAGTTCAGCCAGGGCGACGTAGAATACAACGATAATACCGTGGTGATTGTGCTGAACCTCGGCCAGCGCGTGGTGGGGATTGTGGTTGATGGCGTGTCCGATGTTCTGTCACTCACCGCCGATCAAATCCGTCCGGCACCGGAGTTTGCGGTCACGCTGTCCACCGAATACCTGACGGGGCTGGGCGCGCTCGGCGAACGTATGCTGATTCTGGTGAACATTGAGAAGCTGCTGAACAGCGATGAGATGGCGCTGCTGGATATCGCGGCGAGCCACGTGGCCTAAAACGATACCGGGTGGCGCTCACGCTTACCCGGCTTATACGTTCGAGCATTTTTAGGCCGGGTAAGGCGAAGCCGCCACCCGGCTTTTTTACACCCTTACGCTTCCTGTTCCACCAGCTCAGCCTCCGCTTCCCGCGCACCTTCGTTTTGCGACAGCATCGCCGTAGCAATCCCGTTCCCCAGCACGTTAATGGCTGAACGCCCCATATCGAGGAAGTGATCGATACCCATCAGCAGCAGAATACCGGCAACCGGAATATTGAAGCTCGGGATCGTTGCGGCCAGCACCACCAGCGAAGAACGCGGTACGCCCGCGATCCCTTTTGAGGCCAGCATCAGGGTCAGCATCAGCACCGTCACTTCCGTAAAGCTCAGGTGAATATTGTAAGCCTGGGCGATAAACATTGAGGCAAATGAGCAGTACACCATCGATCCCACCAGGTTAAAGGAGTAACCGATCGGCAGGACGAACGAGGCAATATTGCGCGAGCAGCCAAAACGTTCCAGCTGTTCCAGCGTTTTAGGGTATGCCGCTTCAGAACTGCTGGTGGTAAACGCCACCAGCACCGGATCTTTCAGCATGCTGACCAGGCGGAATATCTCTTTTTTCAGCACCATATAGCCCACCGCCAGCAGCACCAGGCAGGTGAGGAGGATAGCCACATAGTAGCCGCCGATGAACGAGGCATAGTTCAGCAGGATCCCAAGCCCCTGGGTGGCAATCACCGACGAGATAGCCGCAAAAATAGCCAGCGGGGCGACGTACATGACGTAGCCGGTTACCTTCAGCATGATATGGGAGACCACATCAAGCGCGGCAACCAGCGGAGCGTTGAATTTTTGCCCCAGCGACGCGCCACCAATGCCGAAGAACAGCGAGAACACGACAATTTGCAGGATCTCGTTATCCGCCATCGCCCCGGCGATGCTGGTCGGGATGGTGTGGGAGAGAAACGCTTTCAGCGTCATGCCGCCCACCGCCAGACCGGTATCCACCGCTTCTGTCGGAATGGTGAGATTCAGGCCGCTGCCGGGACGTTCCAGGGTGACGATAAATAACCCCACCAGAATAGACAGCACGGAGGAGCTGATAAACCAGACCATCGCTTTACCGCCGACGCGCCCGATGGTTGAGGTTTCGCCGAGCTTCATGATCCCGACCGTTAAGGTGCTGAACACCAGCGGCGCAATCACCATTTTAATCAGCCGCAGGAAAATATCGGTCAGCAGCGTAATGTTCTCCGACCAGGTTTTCACCGCCTCCGCTGGCGCATATTCATGAATAACCGCCCCTGAAAGAATACCCGCCAGCATGAATATCACGATGAAGAGCGTGAGTTTATTTGCACTTGCCACGAAAAGACCCTCTGTGTGCTTAAGGTTTCACCGGCGCTTATGCATATGAATTTTTTATTTAAGCGCAGGAAAAGATTCGGCACATAAATTGGATTAAAGCGGAGGGAGTTACAACTCCTTTTTAATTTTTATTAAATTAGTTGTGCAACGCCTGACGATATATTGTGACGTACATCACGCTGTAGGCGATATATCCTCGGGAAATGACTATAAAAACTCTGCATAGAGAAGGTAATCGTTTGTATTTAAATGAAATAGTCTGTCAATACGGCAAAGGTATGGGGGTAAATGGCAAAAGTGGTTGAAGCGAACGCCATAAACTAAATTCTCCATAACCCCCTCGGTGGAATGTTAAGCGGGGCTAACATATTGAGTGCATTAAATAAAATGTGGAAAGCGAATGGCGACATCTTCTGGAGGGTGGTCAATGAAAAGAATACGCCTTTTAATCTGTGCAGGTACGCTGCTGTCAATTATCCCGGCCCATCAGGCGCTGGCGGTCACCAGTAACGGGACTATCGGTGCGACGCTGACACTCACGAATGGCTGTCTGATTAACGGCTCGCCAACGCAAAACGGCATTAACTTCGGGACCCTGGATTTTGGGACCCATCCCGCAACGTTTTCCACGCTCACCACGCAGCTGACCGGTGCCAGCGGGGGAAACACCTTTACCATTCAGTGTACGACCGCCAGCTATACGGTGGCGATTACCGGTAATACCAACTCCACCGCGCCCGGCACCGTTGTGGGGACGCCAGGCACGCCTGCGCGCTACCTGATCAACTCCGCGAATGCGGCGCAGGGCGTGGCCTACAGCCTCTACAGCGACAGCGGTTTCAATAACGTTATTGCCAACAATGCGGCGTTGCCCGTCGCCTCAACGGCAAACGGGATCGACAGCTATACCCTGTACGGGCGGATCACCGGCGGGGGCAACAGCGTGACCGTCGTGCCGGGCACCTATACCGACACCATTAACGTTAGCGTGACTTACTAGTCCAACGCAGCCATGAGGGCATCCTTGCTGTGTCTGCGCCCGCGCGCAGAGGGGATCGTGCAGCCGTTTTTTGCGCTCCTGGTGGGTGTGCTGGCGGTGCCTTCTGCCGGGGCAGTCACGTCACAATCGTTCAGGGTGAGCGCGACGATTGTGCCGGGCTGCTCGGTGACCACCGGCACGGGCGGGGTGCTAGGCCGGCTCGATTTCGGCACGCACACCGGCGTTGAGCGTGCGCCGGTGAACACCAGCTTCGTCCCCAACGGCGCGTTGTCGATTGCCTGCACGCCGGGGGTGGCGCTGAGCATGAGCATCAACGGCGGGCAAAACTACGCCTCGGTGCGACGGATGACGCGCAGCGGCGGAACCGATGTGGTGGCCTATCGCCTCTACAGCAGCAGCTCTCTGGCCGCGAACAGTGAAATAGGGGTCAACCAGGCGATTCCGGTGACCTATACCAACAGCAATAACATTGCGCTGCCGCTTTTTGGCGTGGCGCTTCTGACCGGGTTTAGCCCGGCAGGTACGTATTCAGATCAACTCACCGTGACCTTGTCATGGTGAAAAGGGAGAACGTTCGATGAGGCCATTTTTCAGGCAACTTTGCCTGGTGAGTATGTTTGGGATGTCGGCCGTTGCGACGGGGCAGGCTCACGCCGCAGCGACGATTCTGTTATGGCCCATCGACCCCTGGCTTCCCGCCGACGCCAACGCAACGGAACTGTGGATCCAGAATCAGGGTAACAGCGCCACGACAATGCAGGTGCGCATTGTGCGCTGGAAACAGGAGGGCGGATACGAACGCTATACCGCCCAGCAGGAGGTGGTCGCCAGCCCGCCGATTGTCACCATCGGCAAGGGCAGTAAGCAGCTTATCCGCCTGATTAAACAGGGCACTATCCCGTTGGGCGTCGAGCAAGCCTACCGGATCATCGTGGACGAAATCCCTCAGCCTGGCGCCAAAGCCGAACCGACCATCGGGCTAAAACTGCAGATGCGCTATTCCATTCCGCTGTTCGTGTACGGGCAGGGGATCCCGACTATCAAAGAGGGCGCACACCATGCACTGGTGGATACCCGAAACCTGAGCTGGCGCGTCAGGCAGGACGGGGGCCAGCCCGAGCTTGAGGTCCGTAATCGGGGGGATGTACACGTCAGGCTAAGCCAGGTCGCACTGGAGCAGGGCGGCCAGAAACGTACGGTTGCGGACGGGCTGCTGGGCTATGTCCTGCCGAACAGCACGCGTAGCTGGCCGATCCCGGCGGGAATACGCCAGCCGAACCAGATGAGTGCGCAAATTAATGCCAGGGATACGCAATGGCAGTCGACGCCCGTCAACTGAAACCGACGATGATGATCCTGCTTTGCGTCAGTACCAGCGTCTGGGCCGAACCCGGCGATGACAGTTTACCGCCTCCTCCTGAAGCACAGGCGATAAACAGCGAGGCGGTATTCCAGCTCTCTCTCGTGTTGAACCACTACGACACGGGACTGGTGGTGCCCGTCACGCAGCGGGAAGGGGCGTTTTATATTTCCAGCGCCGATTTGCTGCGCGCCGGTCTTCCGCCGGAGCATGTCCCCACGGGTGAAGTGAATCTTTCCACGCTCTCGCAGGTGCGGGTGGAGTACGACAGCGCCGCACAGCGTCTTTTATTGTCGGTACCCCGCGACTGGGTTGCGGCGCGCGTGACCTCTTTTGGCGGAGGTAACGCCCAGAGCAAGCCCCACTATGGTCGCGGGGCGCTACTGAACTACGACTTTTACACCAACCACACGGATCATATCGGCGGCCAGGCCTCGATATGGCACGAATTTCGTTACTTCGATGAGAACGGCTCGTTCTCTTCTACGGGCTATGCCCGGGAAGATTTCAGCGGTAATAACGGACAGCAGGAGGGGTACGTCCGCTACGACACCACGCTGCTCGTCACCAATGAAGATGAAGCCACCACCTGGAGCGTGGGGGATGTGATCAGCGATGCCCTGAGCTGGAGCACCAGCGTGCGCATGGGCGGCATTAGCTATGGCCGGGATTTCTCACTGCGCCCGGATCTGGTGACCTGGCCGCTACCGGCGTTCTCGGGGGAAGCGGCGGTGCCCACCTCCGTCGATCTGTTTATCAACGGCTACCGCTCCGGCTCCACGCAGCTGCAGCCGGGGCCGTTTACCCTGACTAATCTGCCTTATATCAACGGCGCGGGCGACGCGGTGCTGATCACCACCGATGCGCTGGGCCGCCAGGTGAGCACCACGCTGCCGTTTTACGTCACCAGCGATTTACTCAAACAGGGGCTGAGCGACGGCGCGGTCACGCTGGGTAGCCTGCGACGCAACTACGGGATCAAGAATTTTGACTATGGCCCGGCTGCGGGAAGCGGCTCATATCGCTATGGTCTGACGGACTGGTTAACCCTGGAAGGCCATGGCGAAGCGGCAGAAGATCTGGCGCTCACCGGCGCGGGAACCGTGCTTAAGCTGGGGCGTTTTGGCGTGGTGAACTCGTCATATACCCGCAGCCGAATGCGTGGGGGCAGCGGCGGACAAGTTGGCTGGGGGTACCAGTACAGCACCAGCGCATTCAGCGTGGCGACCCAGCACTCCCGGCGTGACCAGAAATTTGGCAACCTGGCGCTGTATGACCAGCCCACCGTCTACGATACAAATGACAAACCCATCGCCAGCTTCAGCCGCAATACCGACCAGTATTCTTTGACCTTCAACATGGGACAATACGGCAATATCGGCGCCGCATGGATAGGCGTTGAGAGCTTCGACAATCAAAAAACCGAGCTACTCAACCTCTCCTGGAGCCGCAACCTGTGGGGCGCCAGCAGTATCTATCTGGCTGCCAGCCGCGATCAGCAGCAGGGAGACTGGACCTTTGCGCTGTCGTTGCAGGTGCCGCTGGGCGAACGGGACAGCGCCGCCGTCACCTTCGAGAAAACGCCCGATTCGGGCAGCACGCAGCGCATCAACTATAACCATTCCATGCCGTCCGACGGTGGATTTGGCTGGAACATGGCGTGGGCCAACCAGTCGCAGTCCAGAAGCTATCAGCAGGCGACGCTGGGCTGGCGCAACAATAACATCGAGCTGCAGGGCGGCGGTTACGGTGAGAAGGATATGATGACCTGGTGGGGCGAGGCGATGGGCTCGCTGGTGCTGATGGACGGCGAGCTGTTTGCGGCCAATAAAATCAACGATGCGTTCGTGGTGATCAGTACCGATGGTCATCCGGACGTGCCGGTAAACTATGAAAACCAGCCGGTAGGCAAAACCAATAACAATGGTTATCTGCTGGTGAGCGGCGTGTCGGCCTACTATCCGGCCAGCTACAGCATCGATACCCTGAACCTTCCGGCCGATACCCGGCTGAAAGAAACCGAGCGTCGCATCGCTATCCGCCGCCACAGCGGCTATCTGGTGGACTTCCCGATGGAGCAGGAGCGGGTGGCGAGCGTCATTCTGCACGATGTGCGGGGCCAGGCGATCCCGGTGGGAAGCCAGGTGAGACGCGCGTCGCGCAGTAGCGCCGTGGTGGGATACGACGGCATTGCCTGGCTTGAGAACCTCAGCGATGTGAACGCGCTCGACGTGACCCTGCCTGACGGAAAACAGTGCACCGCCACGTTGACCGTCGGCGCGAATCCGCAACACAAGCTGCAAACCTACGGCCCGCTGGTCTGCCGGGAGGCACCGTGATGCGCCTGCTGCTGGGGCTCCTGCTGCTGTTTTCCGGCGGCAGCTGGGCCGCCTGTACCGTCAGCACGGTCAATGCCTCCTTTGGCAGCGTCACCTCGTTTGCCCTTAGCGGGACGGGGGAAGTGCAAACTACCGGTACGCTGGTGGTCGCCTGCGATGCGGTGCTTAATTTGCTGACTAACGATTCAGTGACGCTGAACTACACCACCGCCTCGGTCTCCGGCAGCAGTCGGGCTACCATGAAGCGCACCGACAACGCCACCATCACCGATGTGATCCCCACGCGCCTGTGTGGCCTGTCCGGCTGCGCAACCAGCAGTGAAGTGCAGATCGGCAAAGCCTACACCTGGAGCGGCAACTCGCTGCTCAGCCTGTTGGGGGCGAAGCAGTACAATATTCCGCTCTATTTCCGCACGGTGCCCGGGCAAAACGTTTCGGCAGGGCCGTATCAGGTTCTGCTTACCTTCAGCATCAACTACAACGTCTGCTCGGTTGGCGCTGTTGGACTCTGCCTGACGCCGCAAACCGGTACGGCGACGACCAGTATTTTGCTCAACATGAACGTCACCAATGATTGCAGCACGATGTCCACGCCGGACGTCAGTTTCAACAGCGCGCCGCTGGTGCAAAATTTCCCGACTGTCTCGCAGGCCATCGTGGTCACCTGCACCAAAGGCAGCACGTACACCATCGGTATTAACAATGGTGCAAACGCCCTGAACAACGTGCGCAGGATGGTCAGCGGCAGCAACTATATGAGTTATGACATCTACAAAGAGGCCACCACCAATCGCTGGGGCGGCAGCGGAACCGAGCGCTGGGCCAGCGCGGCTTCCTCGCAGGTCAGCTCCGATGGGCTTCTGCGTACCTATAACTACACTGCAAAAGTGCTCACCAACCAGGCAACACCCCCTGCCGGAACCTACAGCGACACCCTGATCGTTGACGTCGCCTTCTGAGTCCCGCTTTTCCCTTTCGCAAATGTAAAGTTCCTGCGCCCTGTGCCGATAACACCGTTAATAAATCTAAGAGAAGGTGTTGTATGTTGAACCGTATCCGCGTTGTCACACTGCTGATGATGGTGCTGGTCATTTTCGCACTTCTTCAGCTCGTTTCTGGTGGGCTATTTTTTTCGTCGTTAAAACAGAATCAGGCGAGTTTTGCCGCCTCGAATGACCTGCGCATGCAGCAAAGTGAGCTCACCTCGACCTGGGATTTGATGCTGCAAACGCGCATCAACCTGAGCCGCTCGTCTGCACGTATGATGATGGACCCCGCCAACCAGCAGAGCAGCGCGAAAACGGATCTGCTGAAAAACGCGCGTACCACCCTTGCCGACGCCGCGAAACACTACGAAGCCTTTAAACAGATTGCGCCGCAGCCTGCGATGGAGCAGGTGAGCCAGAATATTGATGAAAAATACGCGGCCTACTTTGCCGGGCTAACCGAACTGGTGCAGTTCCTGGAGAACGGCAACATGGACGCCTATTTTGCGCAGCCTACCCAGGGTATGCAAAACGCCCTTGGTGCGGCGCTCGGCGAGTATGCCAAAGCCAGCAGCGAGCTGTATCACACGGCGTTTACCGAAAGTCAGAACGACTACCGCTTTGCCAAAGCGCAGATGGCGGTGCTGGCTCTGGCGCTGGCGATCGTGCTGGTGGCGGTGTGGTACGGCATCCGACACATCCTGCTTAACCCGCTGAGCCGCGTGATTAGCCATATTCGCGACATCGCCGGCGGCGACCTGACCAAAACGCTGACCGTTTCCGGGCGCAATGAGATCGGCGAGCTGGCCAGCAGCGTCGACCATATGCAGCGCTCGTTAATCGATACCGTCGCCAACGTGCGCGAAGGTTCCGAGGCGATTTACACCGGTACCAGCGAAATCGCGACGGGCAACAATGACCTCTCTTCCCGCACCGAACAGCAGGCGTCCGCCCTCGAGGAGACGGCGGCCAGCATGGAACAACTCACCGCCACCGTGAAGCAGAATGCGGATAACGCCCGTCAGGCCTCTAAGCTTGCCGAAAGCGCCTCCGAAACGGCGCAGCGCGGCGGACGCGTGGTGGATGGCGTCGTGAAAACGATGCACGACATCGCCGACAGCTCGAAGAAAATCGCCGATATCACCAGCGTTATCGACGGCATCGCCTTCCAGACCAACATCCTGGCGCTTAACGCGGCGGTAGAAGCGGCGCGTGCGGGCGAGCAGGGCCGCGGTTTTGCGGTGGTGGCAGGCGAAGTGCGCAACCTGGCGAGCCGCAGCGCCAACGCCGCGAAAGAGATCAAAGCGTTAATTGAAGATTCAGTCTCCCGCGTGGATACCGGCTCGGTGCTGGTGGAAAGCGCGGGTGAGACCATGAATGACATCGTGAATGCCGTCACCCGCGTGACGGACATCATGGGTGAAATCGCCTCTGCATCGGATGAGCAGAGTCGGGGTATTGACCAGGTCGCCCTGGCGGTATCGGAAATGGATCGTGTGACACAGCAAAACGCCGCGCTGGTGCAGGAGTCCGCCGCGGCGGCCGCTGCGCTGGAGGACCAGGCGAGCCGTCTCAAGATGGCCGTCTCGGCGTTTCGTCTTACTTCCAAAACACAACACCCGGCCAGCTCGCGTGCATTGCTCAGCGAGTCAGCCCCTGTGACGGTGGCGTCTCGCCCTCGCGCAGCGGTAGCCGGACAAGATGAAAACTGGGAAACATTTTGACTGACAATTGAACCGCGGCTGCTGGCCGCTTGATGGGAGCGTGGATGTTAAATCGTATTCGTATCTCGACCACTCTGTTTTTGATTCTGATCCTGAGTGGTGTTTTGCAGGTTGGCAGTAACGGGTTGTCTTTTTGGGCGTTTCGCGATGGTTATCAGAATTTGCAGGAAGTCGAGACGAGTAATCAGCAGCGCTCCGCACTGGCACAAACGCGTGCCGTGCTTTTGCAGGCAAGTACGGCGCTGAACAAGGCGGGAACCTTAACGGCGCTGAGCTATCCGCCGGATGATATCAAAGCGCTGATGGTGACGGCGCGCGACAGCCTTAAACAGGCCAACGCGCAGTTTAGCGCCTTCACCTCGCAGGAGACGGTCAGTGAGAAAGGCAAGGCGCTGAAGGCCGCGATGCAGAAGAACTTCACCGCGTGGCATACGGATCTGGAGCACCAGGCGACCTGGCTTGAGAACAACCAGCTTTCTGACTTCCTGACCGCGCCGGTGCAGGAGTCGCAGGCGGCGTTTGACGGCAGTTTTAACGCCTGGCAGCAGGACATTAACCAGTTTGTTGAACGTGCCGGAACCGACAGCCGTAAAAGCTACCACATGTCGGGGGCCATTTTTGCCGCGGTGGTGATCCTGGCGGCACTCCTGACCGACGGCGCGCTGCTCTGGTCGCGCCGGATGATTGTGCAACCGCTGGCGATCATCAGCAGCCACTTTGACAGCATTGCGAAGGGCAACCTGGCGCGCCCGGTGGCGGTGTACGGGAAGAACGAGATTTCAGCGATTTTTGCCAGCCTCAAGGCCATGCAAGGGGCGCTGCGGGAAACGGTTAGCGAGGTGCGGCAGGGCAGTTACGCCATGCACACCGGGATCTCAGAGATAGCGGCGGGCAACAACGATCTCTCTTCCCGTACCGAGCAGCAGGCGGCCTCGCTGGCGCAGACGGCGGCCAGCATGGAGCAGCTGACCGCGACGGTAAGCCAGAACGCCGACAACGCGCGTCAGGCGTCGGAGCTGTCAAAACAGGCGGCAACCACGGCGAAGAAAGGGGGCGATCAGGCATCTCACGTTGCCAGTACCATGCAGGAGATTGCCGCCAGCTCACAAAAAATTGGCGACATCATTAGCGTTATCGATGGCATCGCCTTCCAGACCAATATCCTGGCGCTCAACGCCGCCGTGGAGGCTGCGCGGGCAGGCGAGCAGGGGCGTGGGTTTGCCGTGGTCGCCGGCGAAGTACGCAACCTGGCGAGCCGCAGTGCGAACGCGGCGAAAGAGATCAAGGGGCTGATTGAAGAGTCGGTCTCACGCGTTCAGCAAGGCTCCGCGCTGGTGGATACGGCGGCGCAGACCATGAACGAGATCGTCACCTCCGTCACCCGGGTGAACGACATCATGGGCGAAATTGCCTCCGCGTCCGATGAACAACGTCGTGGCATTGAGCAAGTTGCCCAGGCGGTGAGTCAGATGGATCAGGTGACGCAGCAGAACGCCTCGCTGGTAGAAGAAGCGGCCGCCGCCACCGATCAGCTGGCCAATCAGGCTGATCATCTGACCGGGCTGGTGGCGGTATTTACGGTTAAAGAGCACGTTGAAACAGAAGCAGAAACAGATGTCGGACGGTCGCAGGCCGTACCGGTTGTATCCTGAAAGTAATATAGAAGGCGCTATGACATCACCCATGCCCTCAGGGCAAACGTCATTATTGCAGCAGATGACACAGCGCCTCGCGCTGTCCGACGCGCATTTTCGTCGGATATGTCAGTTGATCTACCAGCGTGCGGGAATTGTGCTTGCGGATCATAAGCGAGACATGGTTTACAACCGACTGGTGCGGCGCTTGCGCACGCTCGGGCTGGTTGATTTTGGTCGCTATCTGAGCATGCTCGAAGCGAACCAGAACAGCGCTGAATGGCAGGCCTTTATTAACTCATTAACCACCAACCTGACCGCGTTTTTCCGCGAAGCGCATCACTTCCCGGTGCTGGCGGAGCACGCGCGCCGTCGTACCGGGGAGTACCGCGTCTGGAGTGCGGCGGCGTCTACCGGCGAGGAGCCGTATTCGCTGGCGATCACCCTGGCCGATACGCTCGGCATGGCGCCGGGGCGCTGGAAAGTGTACGCCAGCGACATCGACACCGAGGTGCTGGAAAAAGCGCGCAACGGCGTCTATCGCCAGGACGAACTGAAAACCCTGTCACCGCAGCAGTTACAGCGCTATTTCATGCGCGGTACCGGCCCGCACGAAGGGCTGGTGCGCGTTCGTCAGGAGCTGGCGAACTGCGTTGAGTTTGCGCCGGTCAACCTGCTGGACAAGCAGTACAACGTGCCGGGGCCGTTTGACGCCATCTTTTGCCGTAACGTGATGATTTATTTTGATAAAACGACGCAACAGGAGATTCTGCGTCGCTTTGTTCCGTTGCTCAAGCCTGACGGTTTACTGTTTGCCGGGCACTCGGAAAACTTTAGCAACCTCGCGCGCGAGTTTAGCCTCCGTGGGCAGACGGTTTATGCGCTGAGTAAGGAAAAAGCATGAGTAAAATCAGGGTATTGTCCGTTGATGATTCGGCGCTGATGCGCCAGATCATGACGGAAATCATCAATAGCCACAGCGATATGGAAATGGTGGCGACAGCGCCCGATCCGCTGGTCGCGCGGGACTTAATCAAAAAATATAACCCCGACGTGCTGACGCTGGATGTCGAAATGCCGCGCATGGACGGCATCGATTTTCTGGAAAAACTGATGCGGCTGCGCCCGATGCCGGTGGTAATGGTCTCGTCCCTGACGGGAAAAGGCTCAGAGATCACCCTGCGTGCGCTGGAGCTGGGAGCGGTGGACTTTGTCACCAAGCCGCAACTGGGCATCCGCGAAGGGATGCTGGCGTACAGCGAGCTGATTGCGGAAAAAATTCGCACCGCATCGCGCGCGAAGCTGGCCGCCCATAAACCGATGGCGGCCCCAGTGACCCTGAAAGCAGGCCCGCTACTCAGCTCGGAAAAACTGCTGGTGATTGGCGCGTCAACCGGGGGAACAGAGGCAATTCGCCATGTACTCCAGCCATTGCCGCTCTCAAGCCCGGGTATTCTGATTACCCAGCACATGCCGCCAGGCTTTACCCGCTCGTTCGCAGAACGCCTGAACAAACTGTGTCAAATCAGCGTGAAAGAGGCGGAAGACGGCGAGCGCGTGCTGCCGGGCCATGCGTACATTGCCCCGGGGGATAAGCATATGGAGCTGGCGCGCAGTGGCGCGAACTATCAAATCAAAATTCATGACGGGCCGCCGGTTAACCGGCACCGTCCGTCGGTGGATGTGCTGTTTCATTCGGTGGCGAAACATGCGGGGCGCAACGCCGTTGGGGTGATCCTGACGGGGATGGGCAACGACGGTGCCGCCGGAATGCTTGCGATGCACCAGGCAGGTGCCTGGACCATCGCGCAGAATGAAGCAAGTTGTGTGGTGTTCGGCATGCCGCGCGAGGCCATCAATATGGGTGGCGTGAGCGAAGTGGTCGATCTTAGCCAGGTAAGCCAGCAGATGCTGGCGAAAATCAGTGCCGGACAGGCAATACGTATTTAATGAGGAGTGTAGTTTTATGGCGGACAAAGAGCTCAGATTTTTGGTTGTGGATGACTTTTCCACCATGCGTCGCATCGTGCGCAACCTGCTGAAAGAGCTGGGCTTCAACAACGTTGAAGAAGCAGAAGACGGCGTGGATGCGCTGAACAAACTGCAGGCTGGCGGGTTTGGTTTTGTTATCTCCGACTGGAACATGCCTAACATGGATGGTCTGGAACTGCTGAAAACGATCCGCGCGGACGCCGCTATGGCCACTCTGCCCGTATTGATGGTGACCGCAGAAGCCAAGAAAGAGAACATCATTGCTGCGGCACAGGCAGGCGCAAGCGGCTATGTGGTGAAACCGTTCACCGCTGCAACCCTGGAAGAGAAGCTCGGCAAGATCTTCGAGAAACTCGGCATGTGAGGTGATGGTTATGATGCAACCTGCTATGAAACCCGTTGAAGAACATTCGCCCAGCGACATCATTGCCCGCATCGGCAGCCTTACGCGCATGCTGCGCGACAGCCTGCGTGAACTGGGGCTGGATCAGGCCATTGCCGAAGCGGCGGAAGCGATTCCGGACGCGCGCGATCGTCTGGACTATGTGGTGCAGATGACTGCTCAGGCGGCAGAACGTGCGCTGAACAGCGTTGAAGCGTCACAGCCGCATCAGGATGCGATGGAAAAGGGCGCGAAGGCGCTGACCAAACGCTGGGATGAATGGTTCGAGAACCCTATCGAACTGGCGGATGCCCGCGAACTGGTGACCGATACCCGCCAGTATCTGGGGGATGTGCCGGGCCACACCAGCTTCACCAACGCCCAACTTCTGGACATCATGATGGCGCAGGATTTCCAGGACCTTACCGGTCAGGTGATCAAACGCATGATGGATGTGATTCAGGAGATTGAGCGTCAGCTGCTGATGGTGCTGCTGGAGAACATGCCAGAACCGGCTGCGCGTCCAAAGCGCGACAATGAAAGCCTGCTTAACGGCCCACAGCTCGACGCATCTAAAGCGGGCGTGGTGGCGAGCCAGGATCAGGTCGACGACCTGCTGGACAGCCTCGGCTTCTGACGGCCTTTCGTCTCAGGTTGTGCGAGCAGCCTGAGACGATTCCCACCCGGAATCACCGAAAAGAGCCCGAATAAACGGGCTTTTCCCGCCATTGGATTCTTTCTGCGCTGGCATGATACCCGTGACTTAATGGGCTGCGAGCAGGCACTGTGGCAGAAGATAACGACGACAAAACGGAAGCCCCCACACCCCACCGACTTGAAAAAGCGCGTGAGGAAGGGCAGGTCCCCCGATCCCGAGAACTGACATCCCTGCTGATACTGGTGGTGGGCGTGTGCATTATCTGGTGGGGAGGGGAGTCGTTCGCCCGCAGGCTGGCGGGGATGCTCTCTGCCGGGTTACGTTTTGACCACAGCATGGTTAACGATCCCAACCTGATCCTGAGCCAAATTATTCTGCTGGTGAAAAATGCCATGATTGCGCTGCTTCCGCTGATTTCCGGGGTTGTGCTGGTGGCGCTGGTCTCGCCGGTGATGCTTGGCGGGCTGGTCTTTAGCGGCAAATCGCTGCAACCCAAATTTTCCAAGCTCAACCCGCTGCCCGGGATCGCCAAAATGTTTTCTGCCCAGACGGGCGCGGAGCTGGTAAAGGCGATCCTGAAATCGGCCCTGATGGGCAGTACCGCCGGGTTTTTCCTCTGGCACCACTGGCCTGAAATGATGCGCCTTATCAGTGAATCCCCCTTCAACGCCATGAATAATGCGATGAACCTGGTGGGATTGTGCGCCCTGCTGGTGGTGCTCAGCATCATTCCGATGGTGGGGTTTGACGTCATCTTCCAGATGTACAGCCACTTCAAAAAACTGCGCATGTCGCGCCAGGATATCCGCGACGAATACAAACAGATGGAAGGCGACCCGCACGTTAAGGGGCGTATCCGCCAGATGCAGCGCGCGGCTGCCCGTCGCCGCATGATGGAAGATGTCCCGAAAGCCGATGTCATTGTGACCAACCCGACCCACTACTCGGTGGCGCTGCGCTACGACGAAAATAAAATGAGCGCGCCGAAGGTGGTGGCAAAAGGGGCGGGCCTGATTGCGCTGCGTATACGTGAAATCGGCACGGAAAACCGTGTTCCCATTCTTGAAGCGCCTCCGCTGGCGCGTGCGTTGTACCGTCATGCGGAGATTGGACAACAGATCCCCGGCCAACTCTACGCCGCTGTCGCGGAAGTGCTGGCCTGGGTATGGCAGCTGAAGCGCTGGCGTTTAGCCGGTGGTCAGCGGCCTGTGAAACCTGAGAACCTACCGGTGCCTGAAGCGCTGGATTTTTTGAACGAGAAGGACACTGATGGCTAATCTGGTGGCAATGTTGCGCCTGCCCGGCAACCTGAAATCGACCCAATGGCAGATCCTTGCCGGACCGATTCTGATCCTGCTAATTCTGTCGATGATGGTGCTGCCGCTGCCGGCATTCATCCTCGATCTGCTGTTCACATTCAACATTGCGTTGTCCATCATGGTGCTGCTGGTGGCGATGTTCACCCAGCGCACCCTGGAGTTCGCGGCGTTCCCGACCATTCTGCTGTTTACCACGCTGCTGCGCCTGGCGCTGAACGTGGCATCCACCCGTATTATCCTGATGGAAGGGCATACCGGCGCGGCGGCGGCGGGTAAGGTTGTTGAGGCGTTCGGCCACTTCCTCGTGGGCGGCAATTTCGCCATCGGTATTGTGGTGTTCGTCATTCTGGTGATCATCAACTTTATGGTCATCACCAAAGGTGCCGGGCGTATCGCAGAAGTGGGCGCGCGTTTCGTCCTGGACGGGATGCCGGGCAAACAGATGGCGATCGATGCCGACCTGAACGCCGGACTGATCGCCGAAGATGAGGCCAAAAAGCGCCGCTCGGAGGTGACGCAGGAGGCGGACTTCTACGGCTCGATGGACGGTGCGAGTAAGTTCGTGCGCGGAGATGCCATCGCCGGCATCCTGATCATGGTGATTAACGTCGTGGGCGGCCTGCTGGTGGGCGTTTTGCAGCACGGCATGGACATGGGCCACGCGGCAGAAAGCTACACGCTGCTGACCATCGGTGACGGCCTGGTTGCGCAGATCCCGGCGCTGGTGATCTCAACGGCAGCGGGCGTTATCGTCACTCGCGTCAGCACCGATCAGGACGTGGGCGAGCAGATGGTGGGGCAGTTGTTCAGCAACCCGCGCGTAATGCTGCTGGCTGCTGCGGTACTGGGCCTCCTGGGCCTGGTGCCGGGAATGCCGAACCTGGTGTTCCTGCTGTTTACCGCCGCGCTGCTGGGCCTGGCCTGGTGGATGCGCGGGCGTGAAATGACGCCTGCCGCCGAACCTGCGCCGGTCAAAATGCCGGAAAACACGCAGGCGGTGGAGGCAACCTGGAACGACGTGCAGCTGGAAGATTCGCTGGGCATGGAGGTGGGTTATCGCCTGATCCCTATGGTCGATTTCCAGCAGGACGGCGAGCTGCTGGGCCGCATTCGCAGTATTCGTAAGAAATTCGCTCAGGACATGGGCTTCCTGCCGCCGGTTGTTCATATTCGTGACAACATGGATCTTCCGCCTGCGCGCTATCGCATCCTGATGAAAGGGGTGGAGATTGGCAGCGGGGATGCCTACCCTGGCCGCTGGCTGGCGATCAACCCCGGCACGGCGGCGGGCACGCTGCCCGGAGAGCAGACTATCGACCCGGCCTTCGGGCTGGCGGCAATCTGGATCGAGAGCGCGCTGAAAGAGCAGGCGCAGATCCAGGGCTACACGGTGGTGGAAGCCAGTACCGTGGTGGCGACCCACCTTAACCATCTTATCGGCCAGTTCTCCGCCGAACTGTTTGGCCGTCAGGAGGCGCAGCAGCTGCTGGATCGCGTTACCCAGGAGATGCCGAAGCTGACCGAAGACCTGGTGCCTGGCGTGCTGACGCTGACAACCCTGCACAAGGTGCTGCAAAACCTGCTCGACGAAAAGGTGCCGATCCGCGACATGCGTACCATTCTGGAAACCCTGGCCGAGCATGCGCCGCTTCAGAGCGACCCGCACGAGCTGACGGCAGTGGTGCGTGTGGCGCTGGGCCGCGCGATTACCCAGCAGTGGTTCCCGGGTACCGGTGAAGTGCAGGTTATCGGCCTCGATACGCCGCTTGAACGTCTGCTGCTGCAGGCCCTGCAGGGCGGTGGCGGGCTGGAGCCGGGTCTCGCCGACCGTCTGCTGGCCCAGACGCAGGAGGCGCTGGCGCGCCAGGAGATGCTGGGTGCGCCGCCGGTTCTGCTGGTTAACCACGCGCTGCGTCCGCTGCTGTCTCGCTTCCTGCGTCGTAGCCTGAATCAGCTGGTCGTGCTGTCAAACCTTGAGCTGTCGGATAATCGCCATATTCGCATGACGGCGACCATAGGAGGGAACTGATGGGTAAGTGGCTATGGATCATGCTTTTCCCGCTGGTGGCGCAGGCCGCTGGCGAAGGGTCGTGGCAGGCCAGCAGCGTTGGCGTGACGCTGAACCATCGCGGGGAGGCGATGTCCTCACGTCCGCTGGCACCCCCTGAACCGGCCTCCGGCCTGATGACCCTGGTGGTGTGGGATTACACGCTGATCGGCCCAACGCCTGCCGGGCTGCGGGTGCGTCTGTGCTCCCAGACGCGCTGTACCGAAATCGACGGTGAAAATGGCACGACCCAGGCGTTCAACGGCGTACCGGCGGTGGAACCATTACGCTTTATCTGGGAAGTGCCGGGCGGTGGGCGTTTGATCCCGGCGCTGAAGGTTCAGCGTACGTCCGTCATCGTTAACTACCGCTAACTGCCTGTCTTTTAGCCAGCCATGGCGCGATTCTGATGGCTGGCTCGCAAAAATGACCTCGCCTTTTGATGCAATAGAAACGCTGTTTTATAAATCAGTGACACGCGTGACGACACTCTTTGCATTTTTGCCATCCGCGACGAAGCGATGGCAGAAACAGAAAGGTTTCAACAGGTCGATACTTTTACTGTAGCCGTGTAAAAACTCCCGGACGAGGTTTGCTTACAGGGAGTCTCCTAAAACTGATTAGGGCTGACGGCAATGAAAACACGTAAAATCGGACTCGCAAATTATCTTGCTTATGGGTCAGGTGATTTCCTCGGGGCAGGGACGACTGCGCTGACGGCTGCCTGGCTTTTATATTTTTATACGACCTTCTGCGGACTTTCCCCTATCGAGGCGACCTTTATCTTTGCTGCGGCAAGGGTGCTGGACGCCGTTGTCAGCCCGCTGATGGGCTTTATGACCGATAACTTTGGCACCACCTGGCTTGGCAAACGCTTTGGCCGCCGTAAGTTCTTTATCCTGCTGGGTATTCCGTGCGTGTTCAGCTACTCCCTGATGTGGATCGGGGATATGAGCTTCTGGTACTACCTGCTGACCTACCTGGTGTTTGATATTGTCTACACCATGATTCTGGTGCCGTACGAAACGCTGGTGCCGGAAATGACCGATGACTTCAAACAGAAAACCAAGTTCTCCGGCGCGCGTATCTCTATGGCGCAGATGTCCGCCATTCTGGCCTCCTTCCTGCCGGGTATTCTGCTGACCCACTTCGGTAAAGACAACGCCGTCTCCTTCTTCTATGCAAGCCTGGTCTTCTCCGTGCTGTGCGCGCTGATGCTGATTTTCGTCTGGTTCTTCACCTGGGAGCGCCCGCGTGAGGAGTGGTCAGAAGCGGCACTGCGCGCCGAAGAAGAGAAGAAAAAGCTGACGCTCGGGCAGAGCCTCAACCGCCTTTTCGTCGAGTTAAGTTCGACCCTGCGCATCAAAATTTTCCGCCAGCATCTGGGGATGTATCTGGGCGGCTACATCGCCCAGGACGTGTTCAACGCCGTCTTCACCTATTACGTGGTGTTCGTGCTGATGCAGGAGGCGTCAATGGCCTCTAACCTGCTGGGCACCATGGCGATTTTCCAGTTTATCGCCGTGATAGCGATGATCCCGCTGTGCATCCGTTTTGGTCCTGCGCCGTCTTACCGGATGGTGGTGGTGCTCTTTGGGCTGGCCTCGCTCTCCTACGCGATGCTTTATTACGCCGGGCTGAGCGATATCTACTCGCTGCTGTTGCTGGTCTCGGCCGTGGCCGGTCTGGGGCGCGGGGGCATCAACTACGTTCCGTGGAACACTTACACCTACATTGCTGACGTGGATGAAGTGATCACCGGCCAGCGCCGTGAGGGGATTTTTGCCGGGATCATGACCCTGACCCGTAAAGCCTCCCAGGCCGGTGCGGTGATGCTGGTGGGTATCGTGATGCAAATGTCCGGCTTTGTGAGCGGGCAGAAGGTGCAGCCTGCCGAAGTGAGCCACACCATTCTGATGATCCTGAGCGTGGGAACCATTCTGGTGCTGTTCTGCGGTTTCCTGGTTTCCCTGCGCTTCAGACTGAATTTGCAGACGCACAGCACGCTGCGCGAAGAGACCGCCAAAATGCGCGAGACGGGGCGCGCCATGCCGGAGACGGCCACGCCGCAGGCCCGCGCAACCGTCGAGATGCTGGCCGGTATGCCGTACGAATCGCTGTGGGGCAATAACAACATCGGTTATCTGAATCGCAATAAGCCGGCGGCCCCTTCGCTGAAGGATCGCGCGGTACTGAATTCGACATACAACAGAGGTTAAGATGATGAAAGTTTGGCCTGTCAAACATAGCCCATTACTGTGTCAGCCTGTGCGTTTTATCGCGCGGGATGAACTGAAATCGTTGATTCACAAGGTGACCCATAACCTGGTGAACATCCACGACAAAACCGGCGAGTTTTTGCTGCGGCTGGACGACGGGCGCGTGATCGATACCAAAGGCTGGGCAGGCTGGGAGTGGACGCACGGCGTGGGGCTGTACGGAATCTGGCAGTACTACTGCCAGACCGGCGACGAGACGATGCGCGACATTATTGACGGCTGGTTTGCCGCGCGTTTTGCCGAAGGCGCGACCACCAAAAACGTCAATACCATGTCGCCATTCCTGACCCTGGCCTACCGCTATGAAGAGACGCGCAATCCGGCCTGGCTGCCGTGGCTGGAGAGCTGGGCGGAGTGGGCGATGAATGAGATGCCGCGTACCGAGCATGGCGGTATGCAACACATCACGCTGGCGGAAGAGAACCACCAGCAGATGTGGGACGACACGCTGATGATGACGGTGCTACCGCTGGCGAAAATCGGCAAGCTGCTCAACAAGCCGGAGTATGTGGAAGAGGCGGTGTATCAGTTCCTGCTGCACGTCCAGAACCTGATGGACAGGGAAACCGGCCTGTGGTTCCACGGCTGGAACTTCGACGGCAACCACAACTTTGCCCGTGCCCGCTGGGCGCGCGGCAACAGCTGGCTGACTATCGTCATCCCGGACTTCCTTGAGCTGGTCGATCTGCCTGAAAACAACGCTGTGCGTCGGTATCTGGTGCAGGTGCTGAATGCACAAATTGCGGCGCTGGCGCAATGTCAGGACGACAGCGGACTATGGCATACGCTGCTCGACGATCCGGACTCGTATCTGGAGGCGTCGGCCACGGCAGGGTTTGCCTACGGGATCCTCAAAGCGGTGCGTAAGCGCTATGTCGGCGCGGAGTATGCGGAGGTCGCCGATAAAGCGATTCGCGGTATCGTGAACAATATCTCGCCGGAAGGGGAGCTGCTGCAAACGTCGTTCGGGACGGGGATGGGCAGCGATCTTGAGTTCTACCGGCAGATCCCGCTGACGTCGATGCCGTACGGGCAGGCGATGGCGATTTTGTGTTTAACGGAATATTTGCGAAAGTACTTCTGATAATAAAAAACCCGGCCATGGCCGGGTTTCTTTTTTTACATACGTTCTGCTTTTACATACGTTCTACGGTTTCGATACCCAGGGTATCCAGACCCAGCTTCAGGGTCTTCGCCGTAAGCTGCGCCAGCTTCAGGCGGCTGTTGCGTACCGA
This sequence comes from Enterobacter cancerogenus, assembly GCF_019047785.1. Taxonomy (NCBI): domain Bacteria; kingdom Pseudomonadati; phylum Pseudomonadota; class Gammaproteobacteria; order Enterobacterales; family Enterobacteriaceae; genus Enterobacter; species Enterobacter cancerogenus. The sequence goes on from NZ_CP077290.1 coordinate 4,672,087, forward strand.
GTCGCTCTCTGCCGACAGGATAGGGCAGTGCTCGTAGAAGCCAGAGAACAGGCCTGCGAGATCGTACAGATAGGAACACATTACGTGCGGGGTGCCGTCACGCGCGACAACCGCCAGCGTCTCTTCGAACTGCAGCAGACGCGCGGCCAGCTGCGCTTCACGATCTTCCGTGATGGTGACCGTGGCGTTAGCCAGCGCGCTTTCGTCGATATTGGCTTTGCGGAACACCGAGAGCACACGGGTGTAAGCGTACTGCATGTACGGTGCCGTGTTACCTTCAAACGCCAGCATGTTATCCCAGTCGAAGATGTAGTCGGTGGTGCGGTTCTTGGAGAGATCCGCGTATTTCACCGCACCGATACCGACGGCGTTCGCCAGTTTTTCCAGCTCATCGGCAGGCATGTCCGGGTTCTTCTCGGCCACCAGACGGCGGGCGCGTTCCAGCGCTTCGTCCAGCAGGTCAGAAAGTTTAACCGTGCCACCGGCGCGGGTTTTGAACGGCTTGCCGTCTTTGCCCAGCATCATGCCGAACATGTGGTGTTCCAGCGGAACGGAATCAGGCACGTAGCCCGCTTTACGCACGATAGTCCACGCCTGCATCAGGTGCTGGTGCTGACGGGAATCGATGTAGTACAGCACGCGGTCGGCGTGCAGGGTTTCGTAGCGGTATTTTGCGCAGGCGATATCGGTAGTGGTGTAGAGGTAGCCGCCATCCTTTTTCTGGATGATCACGCCCATCGGTTCGCCTTCCTTGTTTTTGTACTCATCAAGGAACACCACCGTTGCGCCTTCGCTCTCAACCGCCAGGTTTTTGGCTTTCAGATCCGCCACAATACCCGGCAGCATTGGGTTGTACAGGCTTTCACCCATCACGTCGTCACGGGTCAGCGTGACGTTCAGGCGGTTGTAGGTGAGCTGGTTCTGGGACATGGTGATATCCACCAGCTTGCGCCACATCTCGAGGAAGTATTGATCGCCGCCCTGCAGTTTTACTACGTAGCTGCGCGCGCGCTCGGCGAAGGCTTCGTCTTCATCGTAGTGCTTTTTGGCTTCACGGTAGAACCCTTCCAGGTCTGCCAGCGCCATTTCACCCGCATTTTCCTGCTGCTGTTTTTCCAGGTAAGCAATCAGCATGCCGAACTGTGTACCCCAGTCGCCCACGTGGTTCGCACGGATCACCTTGTGGCCGAGGAACTCGTTGGTGCGCACGGCGGCATCACCGATGATGGTGGAGCGCAGGTGGCCCACGTGCATCTCTTTCGCCACGTTCGGGGCGGAGTAGTCGATCACGATGGTCTGCGGCTCTGGTTGGGAAACACCCAGACGGTCAGATTTCAGGGCCGCGTCAACGTGGCTTGCCAGGAACGCAGGCTCCAGGAAGATATTGATAAAGCCCGGGCCGGCAATTTCGGTTTTGCTGGCAATGCCGGTGAGATCCAGATGCGTCAGTACCTGCTCAGCGAGCTGTCGCGGTGGCATGCCCAGTTTTTTAGCCACTGCCATCACGCCGTTAGCCTGATAGTCGCCAAACTGTACTTTTGCTGACTGACGAACCTGCGGTTCGCAATCCGCAGGCGCACCTGCGGCAATCAGTGCCTGACTGACTTTTTCTGAGAGAAGAGCCTGAATATTCACCTGGATACCTTACGTTTTTGCTGCGGGTTAACATCCACCCACACCAGTTAAAGAATTTAGGGCGCGAGTATACTGCAAATGCCCGCGTGCGTCAGCCCTGCGGGGGCTGAAGATTGCTCAGAATCCAGGCTAAGAAGGTGTGCATAATCATGCAGTAATAAAAACCCCGAATCTGCGGTTGGTTGACGGCAGGCAACAGAGTAAATTAGCGGCTTTGCGACCCGATAAGAGACTGACGTATGGCGAACTGGCACTCGATTGACGAACTGCATGATATTTCCGCAGATTTACCGCGCTTCACCCAGGCGTTCACAGAACTTGCCACCCGCCTCGGTCTGGATATTGCACCGCTTGAGGCCGATCACATCTCTTTACGCTGCCATCAAAACGCGACGGCCGAGCGCTGGCGTCGTGGATTTGAACAGTGCGGCGAGTTGCTTTCTGAAAACATCATTAACGGGCGGCCAATTTGTCTGTTCAAACTGCATGAACCGGTCTGTGTGGCGCACTGGCGCTTCACGGTGGTGGAACTGCCCTGGCCGGGTGAAAAACGCTATCCGCACGAAGGCTGGGAGCATATCGAAATTGTTCTGCCGGGCGAGCCTGACGGCCTGAATGCCCGTGCGCTGGCGCTGTTATCTGACGAAGGCTTAAGCAAGCCGGGGATCTTTGTCAAAACGAGTTCCCCGAAAGGCGAACGCGAGCGTTTGCCTAACCCGACGCTGGCGGTCACCGACGGACAGGTGACGGTGAAATTTCATCCGTGGACGATAGAGCAGATTGTCGCCAGCGAAGCTTCAGAGTTGTGACGCTACGCGAAGACCCCGTGCGGGCAGCGTGTCACGATAGCGTGTTGAATCGATTTTAGGGAGGAAAAGATGGCGCTGCTGGAGATTTGTTGTTACAGCGTGGAGTGTGCCGTTACGGCGCAAAAGCACGGGGCCGATCGCATTGAACTTTGTGCGGCACCGAAAGAGGGCGGGCTGACGCCGTCGTACGGCGTGCTGAAATCTGCCCGCCGGGACGTCACGATCCCGGTACACCCGATCGTCCGCCCGCGCGGCGGTGATTTTTGTTACACAGCGGGTGAATTCAGTGCCATGCTTGATGATATCGCCCTCGTGCGCGACCTGGGCTTCCCTGGGCTGGTGACCGGCCTGCTTGATGAAGACGGCAATGTCGATCTTCCCCGCATGCGCCAGGTGATGGCGGCCGCAAAGGGTATGGCCGTCACCTTTCATCGCGCGTTTGATATGTGTAAAGCACCTCTTCAAGCCTTTGATACGCTGGCGGAACTTGGCGTAGCCCGCGTTCTGACGTCCGGCCAGCAAGCATCAGCTGAAAAAGGACTGCAATTAATTACGGAACTAAAAGCACATTCCGGTGTTCCAATCATTATGGCGGGCGCAGGAGTACGCGCCAGCAAGCTGGAACTGTTTTTAAACGCAGGGGTAGAAGAGCTTCACAGCTCAGCGGGGAAATGGATACCGTCACCTATGCGTTATCGCAATACAGGGTTGTCTATGTCGACGGATGCTGAAGCGGATGAGTACTCGCGCTACGGTGTAGATGGAGAGTCGGTTGCGGTAATGAAATCGCTGATTGAACGTCATCACGTGTAGCAACGTACCGATTTTTACCGCGCATCATGTCGCCCAATATGATGCTTGCTTGTACCAGGCCCCTGCAATTTCAACAGGGGCCTTTTTTTCTCCGTCATATTTCAAGCCGCAGCGGCGTTGGCCGCCTCGCTCACCCCAGTCACTTACCGATGTAAGCTCCCGGGGATTCGCTGCGTTGCCGCCTTGCTGCAACGTGAAATATTTTGGAAAAATAGTGCCCGATGAGGCGAGTAGGCCGGGTAAGGCGTAGCCGCCACCCGGCATCAAGGCTACGGCTTCGTCGCTATCAACACCGCGCGCATCGGTGCCGGATAGCCTTCGACGGTCTTGCTGTGGTCGTCCGGGTCGAGGAACTGCTCCAGCGATTCGGTGATCATCCAGTCGGTGCGGCGCTGCTCTTCGATGGAGGTCACGCAGACATCCGCAATACGCACATCCACAAACCCGCACTTCTCGAGCCAGTTTTTCAGCGCCAGCGCGGACGGAATAAAGTAGACGTTTCGCATCTGCGCATAACGATCGCCCGGAACCAGCACGGTGTGCTCGTCGCCTTCCACCACCAGCGTTTCCAGCACCAGTTCGCCGCCGCTGACCAGCTGATCTTTCAGCTGCCACAGGTGCTCCAGTGGGGAGCGACGGTGATACAGCACGCCCATGGAGAACACCGTGTCGAACGCTTTCAGGGCAGGGAGTTGCTCAATGCCCAGCGGCAGCAGGTGGGCGCGCTGGTCGTTGCCCAGCAGTTTACGCACCGCTTCGAACTGGCACAGGAACAGCTGCATCGGGTCGATACCCACCGCCAGGTGCGCGCCTGCGCCAATCATGCGCCACATGTGATAGCCGCTGCCACAGCCGACGTCCAGGATCGTGCGCCCGGTGAGGTCCGACAGGTGGGGCAGAACGCGATCCCATTTCCAGTCAGAACGCCATTCGGTATTAATGTTCACGCCATACAGCGAGAACGGCCCTTTGCGCCACGGCATCAGGTTACGCATCAGCGTTTCAATACGGTTTCGTTGCCCCTCGGACAGCGGTGCGTCGCTTTCTGCGGTGACGCTGTGCAGCAGGTCCAGACGGTGCGGCGTCAGCTCCGGCAGAAACTCCACCGCGTTAGACCACTGCTTCAGCAGGCCGTGCTGCTGGTCCCGCTGCCAGGTAGCGATCTGCGCAGGCAGGGTTTCCAGCCAGTGGGAGAGATGACTTTTCGCAATCAGCTGATAGAAATTGCCGAACTCGATCATGCGACATCCTCAGCTTTCAGAGCGACCAGCGAGCCAAAGTTAAAGCACTGGAACCACAGTTCGCTGTGCTCAAACCCTGACTGACGCAGCCGGGCTTTGTGTGTTTCAACGGAATCCGTGAGCATGACGTTTTCGAGCATGCTGCGCTTCTGGCTGATCTCCAGCTCGCTGTAGCCGTTCGCACGTTTAAAATCGTGGTGCATATTGAACAGCAGCTCGCCTACGTCCTTGTCTTCAAAGCTAAACTTCTCAGAGAGCACCAGCGCGCCGCCCGGATTCAGACCCTGATAAATTTTATCCAGCAACAGCTGGCGGTCTTCAGGCACCAGGAACTGCAGGGTAAAATTCAGTACCACCATCGACGCATTCGAGATGTCGATATCGCGAATATCACCTTCCACAACCTCTACCGGCGTCGGGGCTTTATATGCGTCGATGTGTCGGCGGCAGCGTTCCACCATGGCAGGCGAGTTGTCGACGGCAATGATTTTGCATCCGTCATGGCGAACGTTACGACGTACCGACAGCGTTGCCGCGCCGAGCGAACAGCCCAGGTCATAGACCTGCGTGCCGGGTTGAACGAAGCGTTCAGCCAGCATGCCGATCATCGAGATGATATTGGAATATCCGGGAACAGAGCGCTGGATCATATCCGGGAAGACTTCGGCTACCCGTTCATCAAAGGTCCAGTCGCCCAGGCTGGCGATAGGCGCGGAAAAAAGCGTGTCGCGATCTGACATAACGTAAAAATCCGGGAAAAATAAAGGGGCGTATTGTGCGCTAACGCAAGGAGAAAACCAACTCCCACGGCATATACCAAAGGTTAGCCAGCACCATCAGCAAAAGCGAGGCCCATGTCGCGCTCATGCCGGAACGACGCCAGCGGAACAGGCGCTGGTGGAAGCCGTAGTAGTGCATCAACCGGCCCGCAATTAGCAGTAAACCACAGACGTGAACCATCCAGGTCTCCGCACCGTTCATCTCCATAAACAGCAGCATAATTAATGCCACGGGGATGTACTCGACCGCATTGCCGTGAATGCGGATGGCGCTTTGCAGTTCAGAGAACCCACCGTCACCGTAGGAGACGCGGTATTGCATTCTCAGGCGCACAACATCAAATGAAAACTTAATCAGCAGTAATGCACCTAACACCGCATACAGCGCGCTGACCATACTAACTCCCTGTTTTTGGCAGATGGTACGTCTCTATGATAGGGGGTGATTTCAGAAAAGAGAAGATTGTTGTGGAATGGCGGGGGCGCTGCCGACAGACGGAACCGCAGCCTGCAAGGCCTGCCAGAGAGCATCGACCAGTTCAGGGGCCTGGGCGATATCGGGGGTGTGTAAAAACAGATACGGCGTGGTGGCTTGCTCCCATTTCGGCAACGTTTGCAGCCAGACGCTAAACAATTCACGATTTTGCTGCATGTTATCGCTGCCGATAAACCGGACCATCGGGTTAGCGGCGGTCAGCACCGCATGCACCGGGACTTTGGGCTTTTTACGTTGGGCGTCAATAATGGCTTCACTCTGGGGGATCGCGCTGTGTACCGGTCTGGAATCGAGAATGACGCGGTTAATGCCCCGGTCGTGCAGCCCGCGGTTCAGCGCTTTCTCCGCCTCGCCTTTGGCAAAGAACTCGGGATGCCTGACCTCTACACCGTAGGTGAATTCCCGGGGCAGGGCATCAAGAAACTGCCACAGCGCAGGCAGATCGCGCGGGCCAAAGACCGCGGGAAGCTGGAGCCAGTACTGCCCGATGCGGTTAGCCAGAGGCGACATCCGGGTGAAAAACTCTTCGGTTAAATCACCGCAGTTGCGCAGGGCGGCGGTGTGCGAGATGGTTGCCGGGAATTTAAAGCAGAAGCGAAACGCGTCGGTGGTCTGCTCGCGCCAGCGCGCGACAATCTCGGCGCGAGGCAGGGCATAAAGCGTGGTATTTCCCTCCACGCAGTTGAAGTGTCGGGCATACTCTTCAAGGCTGGTGATGCCAAGGCGCACCCACTTCGGGTGCGACCACTGAGGCAAGCCCACGTACATCATAGCGCGTTTAAAATCTCGTCCGTGCTGCGCACGCGGCCAATGCGCGGGAAGATGTGGGTCATGCTGCCCTGATGTTGCTCGGAAGAGGCGGCGCTACAGGCATCCTCAGCGATGACCAGGTTAAAACCCAGCTCCCAGGCGTTGCGCGCGGTGGATTCCACGCCGATATTGGTGGAGATCCCGCACAGGATGATGGTGTCGATCCCGCGGCGGCGCAGCTGCAGCTCAAGATCGGTACCGTAGAACGCGCCCCACTGGCGTTTGGTGACTTCAAGGTCGCTGTCGCGTTTACCGAGAGACTCTGGATAGGCCCACCAGTTTTCCGGCAGCGCGTGGGCCGGGGCCTGCGCGTCGACAGGTTGCTTCAGCGCTTCGGCGAAGTCGGCTGACCAGCCTACGCGCACCATGACCACGGGCGCACCGCTGGCGCGGCATTTTTCCGCCAGGCGAGCGGCACGGCTCACCACCTCGTCAGCAGTATGCGGACCACCGGCAAAAGGGAGGATCCCTTCCTGCAAATCAATGACGACAAGTGCAGTTTTGGTGGCATCAAGTGTGAACATAGTAACTCCAGTTAAATGAATCGCTTTGGTTACACCTTACGACGTTATTCCCTGTTATCGGGCGGATAATTTTGTTAATTTTTGTGAGAATGCGCAATTAGAGCGCAGCAAACCACCGTCAGACCGTGCTTCGCTCTTATCGTCGGGCGGAATTTCCAGTATAATAGCCGCCTTTTTTCATCCAGTTGTGACATACAGAAAGCTGCGACATAGTAGCCTGTACATCAGGCAACATTTAGCCTGCGGCTAATTAAGGGATATCTCATGCGTACAGAATATTGCGGGCAGCTGCGTCAGTCCCACGTCGGGCAGCAGGTAACCCTGTGTGGTTGGGTCAATCGCCGTCGCGATCTCGGTAGCCTTATCTTTATTGATATGCGCGACCGCGAAGGTATTGTTCAGGTGTTCTTCGATCCCGATCGCGCAGAGGCGTTGAAGCTGGCGTCTGAGCTGCGTAATGAGTTCTGCATCCAGGTAACCGGCACCGTGCGTGCGCGTGACGAGAAAAACGTCAATGCAGAGATGGCGACGGGCGCAGTTGAAGTGCTGGCCTCCGATCTGGTCATCATCAACCGTGCCGAAGCGTTGCCGCTGGACTCCAACCATGTCAACACCGAAGAAGCACGCCTGAAATACCGCTACCTGGATCTGCGTCGCCCGGAAATGGCTCAGCGCCTGAAGACCCGTGCGAAAATCACCAGCCTGGTGCGCCGCTTTATGGATGACCACGGTTTCCTGGATATCGAAACACCGATGCTGACCAAAGCCACGCCGGAAGGCGCGCGCGATTACCTGGTCCCGTCCCGCGTTCATAAAGGCAAGTTCTACGCGCTGCCGCAGTCTCCTCAGCTGTTCAAACAGCTGCTGATGATGTCCGGCTTCGATCGCTACTATCAGATTGTAAAATGCTTCCGCGACGAAGACCTGCGTGCTGACCGTCAGCCAGAATTTACCCAGATCGATGTGGAAACCTCCTTCATGACCGCCGAGCAGGTGCGTGAAGTGATGGAAGCGCTGGTGCGCGGCCTGTGGAACGACGTCAAAGGCGTTGAGCTGGGCGACTTCCCTGTCATGACCTTCGCCGAAGCCGAGCGTCGCTACGGCTCCGACAAACCAGACCTGCGTAACCCGATGGAGCTGGTGGACGTGGCGGACCTGGTGAAATCCGTTGAGTTCGCGGTCTTTGCTGGCCCGGCTAACGATGCCAAAGGCCGTGTGGCTGCCCTGCGCGTACCGGGCGGTGCCAGCTTGAGCCGTAAGCAGATTGACGACTACGGCAATTTCATCAAAATCTACGGCGCGAAAGGCCTGGCCTATATTAAAGTGACCGAACGCGCGAAAGGCCTGGACGGTATCACCAGCCCGGTGGCGAAGTTCCTGAACGCGGACATTGTAGAAGCGATCCTTGAGCGCACTGGCGCGCAGGACGGCGATATGATCTTCTTCGGCGCAGACAACAAAAAAGTCGTTGCGGATGCGATGGGCGCGCTGCGTCTGAAGCTCGGCAAAGACCTGAGTCTGACCGACGAAACCAAATGGGCACCGCTGTGGGTTATCGACTTCCCGATGTTTGAAGACGACGGCGAAGGCGGCCTGACCGCAATGCACCACCCGTTCACCTCGCCAAAAGACATGACGGCGGCAGAGCTGAAAGCGGCCCCGGAAGAGGCGGTAGCGAACGCCTATGACATGGTCATCAACGGCTACGAAGTGGGCGGGGGTTCCGTGCGTATTCACAGCGGCGAGATGCAGCAGACCGTGTTCGGTATTCTTGGCATTAACGAGCAGGAGCAGCGCGAGAAGTTCGGCTTCCTGCTGGACGCCCTGAAATACGGTACGCCGCCGCACGCGGGTCTGGCATTCGGTCTTGACCGTCTGACCATGCTGCTGACCGGCACCGACAACATTCGCGATGTTATCGCCTTCCCGAAAACCACGGCTGCTGCGTGTCTGATGACCGAAGCACCAAGCTTTGCTAACCCAGCTTCACTGGCTGAGTTAGGCATTGAAGTGGTGAAGAAGGACGAGAAAAACTGATATGGCATATAAGCGTCCCGTTTCTGTTCTGGTGGTCATTTATGCAGAAGATACGAAGCGGGTGCTGATGTTGCAGCGGCGTGACGACCCTGATTTCTGGCAGTCGGTTACCGGCAGCCTGGAAGAGGGGGAGACCGCGTCGCAGGCCGCCGCGCGTGAAGTAAAGGAAGAGGTCACGATTGACGTTGCCAGTGAGCAACTGACCCTGAAGGACTGTCAGCGCACGGTGGAGTTTGAAATTTTTAGCCATTTACGTCATCGCTATGCGCCGGGGATTGAGCGCAATACGGAATCGTGGTTCTGTCTCGCGCTCCCCCACGAACGGGAGATCGTGTTCACGGAACACCTGACCTACCGCTGGGTGAACGCGACGGATGCCGCCGCGCTGACCAAGTCGTGGAGCAACCGGCAGGCGATTGAAGAATTTGTAATTAACGCTGCCTGAGAAGGCGCGATTTTTGGAGAACTTTTTATGGCAGGTCATAGTAAGTGGGCCAACACCAAACACCGCAAAGCGGCACAGGATGCCAAGCGCGGTAAAATCTTTACCAAAATCATTCGTGAGCTGGTAACGGCAGCACGTCTGGGCGGCGGCGATCCGGCGTCTAACCCACGCCTGCGCGCAGCGGTTGATAAAGCGCTGTCCAACAACATGACGCGTGACACCCTGAACCGTGCTATCGCACGCGGCGTGGGCGGTGATGAAGACGCGAACATGGAAACCATCATTTATGAAGGTTACGGCCCTGGCGGTACTGCGGTCATGGTGGAATGCCTGTCCGACAACCGTAACCGTACCGTTGCCGAAGTGCGCCATGCGTTCACCAAAACCGGTGGCAACCTGGGTACCGACGGCTCCGTGGCTTACCTGTTCAGCAAAAAAGGCGTGATCTCGTTTGAGAAAGGCGATGAAGATGTGATCATGGAAGCTGCGCTGGAAGCGGGTGCGGAAGACGTGGTGACCTACGACGACGGCGCTATCGACGTGTATACCGCGTGGGAAGAGATGGGGGCCGTGCGTGATGCGCTGGAAGCGGCGGGCCTGAAAGCGGACAACGCTGAAGTCTCTATGATCCCGTCTACCAAAGCAGACATGGATGCTGAAACGGCACCAAAACTGCTGCGTCTGATCGACATGCTTGAAGATTGCGACGACGTGCAGGAAGTGTACCACAACGGTGAAATCTCTGATGAGGTGGCGGCAACGCTGTAATGGCGTGGCTTAACCTTGTCGTAAGTGGAGACGCGCGATGTCGATAATCCTTGGGATTGACCCCGGCTCGCGCATCACCGGTTATGGCGTCATCCGTCAGGTTGGACGCCAGTTAACCTATCTGGGCAGCGGCTGCATTCGCACAAAGGTCGACGATTTGCCGTCACGCCTGAAGCTGATTTATGCAGGCGTATCGGAGATTATCACCCAGTTCCAGCCTGACTATTTCGCCATCGAGCAGGTCTTTATGGCGAAAAACGCCGATTCAGCACTCAAGCTGGGCCAGGCTCGCGGTGTGGCAATTGTTGCCGCCGTGAACCAGGATTTGCCCGTGTTCGAGTATGCGGCAAGACAGGTCAAGCAGACGGTGGTCGGCATAGGTAGCGCGGAGAAAAGCCAGGTGCAGCACATGGTACGTACCTTGCTGAAGCTTCCCGCTAACCCGCAGGCCGATGCCGCCGATGCGCTGGCGATTGCAATAACCCATTGCCACGTCAGCCAGAATGCGATGCAGATGAGCGAGTCGCGGCTTAATCTGGCGAGAGGCAGGTTACGATAAAGAGAAATCAGGCTGGATGTTTATCCAGCCTTTTTTTATTATACCCGTCATACTTCAAGTTGTATGTGCGTTGGCTGCACTCGTTCACCCCAGTCACTTACTCATGTAAGCTCCTGGGGATTCACTCCCTTGCCGCCTTCCTACAACTCGAATTATTTAGGGTATATGTCCAGCAAACATTTTCCAGAACGCAGGAGCGTCATGTGATAGGCAGACTCAGAGGCATCATCCTTGAAAAACAACCCCCGTTAGTGCTGCTGGAAGTGGGTGGCGTGGGCTATGAAGTCCATATGCCGATGACCTGCTTCTATGAGCTGCCTGACGCAGGTAAAGAGGCGATAGTTTTTACGCAGTTCGTGGTGCGTGAAGATGCTCAGCTGCTCTATGGCTTCAACAACAAACAAGAGCGGATGCTGTTCCGTGAGTTAATTAAAACCAACGGCGTGGGCCCAAAACTGGCGCTGGCGATCCTGTCCGGGATGTCTGCGCCGCAGTTTGTGAATGCCGTTGAGCGTGAAGATCCCGCCGCGCTGATTAAGCTGCCGGGTATCGGTAAAAAAACCGCAGAACGCCTGATTGTCGAAATGAAAGACCGCTTCAAAGGCCTGCATGGCGACCTGTTTACCCCTGCCGCTGACCTGGTACTCACCTCGCCGGGCGCGCCGTCATCGGATGATGCGGAACAGGAAGCAGTTGCCGCGCTGGTGGCGCTGGGCTATAAACCTCAGGAAGCCAGCCGTATGGTAAGTAAAGTGGCCAAACCGGATGCCGGCAGTGAAACTCTGATTCGTGAAGCGCTGCGCGCTGCATTGTGAGGTAAAGGATGATTGAAGCAGACCGTCTGGTATCGGCCGTCAGCAGCATGCCAGAAGATGTGGTGGACCGCGCGATCCGCCCCAAATTGCTGGATGAATATATCGGCCAGCCGCAGGTTCGCTCTCAGATGGAAATCTTCATCCAGGCGGCCAAACTGCGCGGCGACGCGCTCGATCACCTGCTGATTTTTGGCCCGCCGGGGTTAGGGAAAACCACGCTGGCGAACATCGTCGCCAACGAAATGGGCGTCAACCTGCGCACCACCTCCGGCCCGGTGCTGGAGAAAGCGGGCGATCTCGCGGCGATGCTCACCAACCTCGAACCGCACGACGTCCTGTTTATCGATGAGATCCACCGTCTGTCACCGGTGGTGGAAGAGGTGCTCTATCCGGCGATGGAAGATTATCAGCTGGATATCATGATCGGCGAAGGCCCGGCGGCGCGCTCAATCAAGATTGACCTGCCGCCGTTCACCCTGATTGGCGCAACCACCCGCGCCGGCTCCCTGACGTCGCCCCTGCGTGACCGCTTCGGCATTGTTCAGCGTCTGGAGTTTTACCAGGTGCCGGATCTCCAGCACATCGTGGGGCGCAGCGCGCGCTTTATGGGGCTGGAGATGAGCGAAGAAGGGGCCTATGAAGTGGCGAAACGCTCCCGTGGCACGCCGCGAATCGCTAACCGTCTGCTGCGTCGCGTGCGTGATTTCGCTGAAGTGAAGCACGATGGCTCGATCTCAGCCGATATTGCAGCCCAGGCGCTGGATATGCTGAATGTCGATGCAGAAGGCTTTGACTACATGGACCGCAAGCTGCTGCTGGCGATCCTGGATAAATTCTTCGGTGGGCCGGTGGGGCTGGATAACCTTGCCGCGGCAATCGGGGAAGAGCGTGAAACGATTGAGGACGTGCTCGAGCCGTATCTGATCCAGCAGGGGTTCTTACAGCGCACCCCGCGCGGGCGAATGGCGACGGTGCGGGCGTGGGATCATTTCGGGATTACGCCGCCGGCAATGCCATAAATCATGCCGGATGGCGGCTTCGCCTTATCCGGCTTACGGGTATTCTGTTGATTTTGACGCCCCGGTAAGCGAAGCGTCACCGGGGAAATACTGACTACTGTGCGGTTTTCTTCATCATACTGAAGACAAACAGCACCGCCGCACTTAATACCACAGAAGGGCCTGCTGGCGTGTCGTAGAACGCGGAGAAGGTTAACCCGCCCGTGACCGCAATCATCCCGATAATCACCGCAATGCCTGCCATCTGCTCCGGCGTACGGGCAAAACGACGCGCGGTGGCGGCGGGGATAATCAGCAGGGACGTAATGATCAACGCACCAACAAACTTCATTGCCACGCCGATGGTTAACGCCGTGACCAGCATCAGCAGCAGCTTCACGCGCTGAAGCTTCACTCCATCGACGAAGGCCAGATCCGGGCTGATGGTCATCGCCAGAAGGTTGCGCCACTGCCAGAAGAGGATCCCCAGCACAACCACCACGCCAATGGCGATCGAGATCAGGTCTTCCGGCGTCACCGCGAGGAGATCGCCGAACAGGTAGGCCATTAAATCCACGCGGATGTTTGACATCAGGCTCACGACGACCAGACCCAGCGACAGGGCGCTGTGCGCCATAATGCCGAGCAGCGTATCAATAGCGAGGTGAGGGCGTTTTTCCAACCAGACCAGCCCGGCGGCCAGCAGCAGCGTGACCACTATCACGGCGTAAAACGGATTGATATTCAGCAGCAAGCCAAAGGCCACGCCCAGCAACGAGGCGTGTGCCAGGGTATCGCCGAAGTAAGACATTCTGCGCCAGACAACGAATGAGCCTAAAGGCCCGGCGGCGCAGGCAAGCATAACCCCGGCCAGCCAGCCGGGCAGTAACAATTCAATCATGAGTGTCCATTTCCCCGACGCAGGACAATTCGTCCCTGTAAATCATGGCGGTGGTTGTGATTATGGCGATAAATGCCCAGCTGTTCGGCACCCCGGTGTCCAAACATTGAGATAAACTCCGGGTGCATTGAAACGACCTCTGGCGTGCCGGAACAGCAGATGTGATGGTTCAGACACAGCACTTCGTCGGTCTTCGCCATGACCAGATGCAGATCGTGCGATACCATGAGTACCGCGCAGTTTAGCTCGCGGCGCAGCTGGTCGATCAGATCGTAGAGGGCAACCTGGCCATTGACGTCAACACCCTGCGTCGGTTCATCAAGCACCAGCAGCTGCGGGCTGCTTAACAATGCCCGCGCCAGCAAGACACGCTGGGTTTCGCCACCCGAGAGTTTTTGCAGGGGGGCGTCAATCAGATGACCGGCCTGGACATGTTTGAGCGCAGGCAGAATATCGTCTTTACGCGTACCGGGCCGAAGGCGCAAAAAGCGGCTGACCGTCAGCGGCAGGGTCGCGTCCAGGTGTAATTTCTGCGGCACATAGCCAATACGCAGCTGTCCGTCGCGCTTGATAACCCCTTCATCAGGTGCTATCAGGCCGAGCACCACGCGCACAAGCGTCGATTTACCCGCGCCGTTGGGGCCGAGTAGCGTTAAAATTTTACCGGGCTTCAGGTCAAGCGACACGTCAGAGAGGACGCGGCGCTGACCAAAGGAGACCGAAATTTTTTCGAGAGAAACCAAAGTCGTCATGTCAATTTACGCTTGCAGAAGTCGTGAAATGTTATAATATCACATTTCCCGCATTCATTACGATGATTAGTCGCATTATGTTACAGAAAAATACGCTTCTTTTCGCAGCATTATCCGCTGCCCTTTGGGGTACAACAGCACAAGATGTTAACGCCGCTGTTGTCGCTTCGCTTAAACCGCTTGGATTCATCGCCTCCGCCATTGCTGATGGTGTCACGGAGACGCAGGTTTTACTGCCTGACGGTGCCTCTGAGCATGACTATTCTTTGCGTCCTTCTGATGTAAAACGCTTACAAAACGCGGACTTAGTTGTGTGGATTGGTCCTGAGATGGAAGCCTTCATGCAGAAGACGGCTAAACAGGTGCCTGCGCAGAAACAGGTCACCATTGCTGAACTTGCTGGCGTGAAACCGTTACTCATGAAAGGGTCTGACGACGATGGCGACGAACACGGTCACGATCATGCTCACGGCGAAAAAGGTGACGGCGATCACCATCATGGTGAATACAACATGCACCTGTGGCTTTCCCCTGAGATAGCGCGCCTGTCCGCGGTTGCAATCCACGACAAATTAGTGGAACTTATGCCGCAAAGTCGAGCCAAACTTGACGCCAACCTGAAGGATTTTGAGGCACAATTAGCCGCAACCGATAAACAGGTGGGTAACGAGCTCGCGCCGCTGAAAGGAAAAGGGTATTTCGTTTTTCATGACGCCTACGGCTATTACGAAAAACATTACGGTCTGACCCCGCTGGGGCATTTCACCGTTAACCCGGAAATTCAGCCTGGTGCGCAGCGTTTACATGAAATCAGAACACAGTTGGTTGAGCAAAAAGCGACATGCGTTTTTGCTGAGCCACAGTTCAGGCCAGCGGTCGTAGAAGCCGTGGCCAGGGGAACATCCGTGCGCATGGGTACCCTTGACCCGCTAGGAACGAACATCCAGTTGAGCAAAGCGAGCTATTCGCAGTTCCTCAGCCAACTGGCGAACCAGTATGCGAGCTGCCTGAAAGGAGATTAACGAGGAAGTGAATACGTGCAACAGATAGCCCGCTCTGTCGCCCTGGCATTTAACAATTTGCCTCGACCCCATCGCGTTATGCTGGGGTCGCTTACGGTTCTCACCTTAGCGGTCGCCGTCTGGCGGCCCTATGTTTACCACCCGAGTTCTGCCCCTATCATCAAAACCATCGAGCTTGAAAAGAGTGAAATTCGTTCTCTTCTGCCTGAAGCCAGCGAGCCTATCGATCAGGCTGCGCAGGAAGATGAAGCGATCCCTCAGGATGAGCTGGATGATAAAATCGCCAATGAAGCTGGCATTCACGAATATGTCGTGTCGACGGGCGATACGCTGAGTAGCGTGCTCAACCAGTACGGCATCGATATGGGTGATATCAGCCGGCTCGCGGCCTCGGATAAAGAGTTACGCAACCTCAAGATTGGTCAACAGCTCTCCTGGACGCTAACCGCAGACGGTGATTTACAGCGCCTGACGTGGGAAATGTCGCGCCGGGAAACCCGCACCTACGATCGCACTGCAAACGGTTTCAAGATGACCAGCGAAATGCAGCAGGGCGACTGGGTCAACAGCGTGATGAAAGGCACCGTTGGGGGGAGCTTCGTCTCTGCGGCACGGGATGCGGGCCTGACCAGCGCTGAAATCAGCTCGGTTATCAAAGCCATGCAGTGGCAGATGGACTTCCGCAAACTGAAAAAAGGCGATGAGTTCTCCGTGCTGATGTCTCGCGAGATGCTTGACGGCAAACGCGAACAGAGCCAGCTGCTTGGCGTGCGTCTGGGTTCTGCGGGCAAAGATTATTATGCTATTCGCGCCGAAGACGGTAAGTTCTACGACCGTAACGGGACAGGCCTTGCGAAAGGTTTCCTGCGTTTCCCGACCGCGAAACAGTTCCGCGTCTCCTCCAACTTTAACCCGCGTCGTCTGAACCCGGTTACGGGCCGCATTGCGCCGCACCGTGGCGTGGACTTCGCGATGCCGCAGGGCACGCCAGTACTGGCGGTGGGCGACGGTGAGGTCGTTATGGCCAAACGCAGCGGCGCGGCCGGCTATTACGTGGCGGTTCGTCATGGTCGTACCTATACCACACGCTATATGCACCTGCGTAAGCTGCTGGTCAAACCGGGTCAGAAAGTGAAGCGCGGAGATCGCATTGCGCTTTCAGGCAATACCGGGCGTTCAACCGGGCCACACCTGCACTATGAAGTGTGGATCAACCAGCAGGCGGTGAACCCGCTGACGGCGAAACTGCCGCGCACGGAAGGCCTGACGGGTAAAGATCGTACCGACTACCTGGCGCAGGTCAAAGAGGTGATGCCACAGCTGCGCTTCGACTAAGCCCTCTGTTTTACTGCAAAGCCGGCTCCCTGTGCGCCGGCTTTTTCTTTTGTGCGCGGGCCGCAGCCTCGCTACACTATCTGAATAATTTTTTGCGTCACCCGACCCTGGAATCAGCATGGAAACTAAAAAAAACAATATTGAATACATTCCTGAGTATGAAAAATCTTTCCGCCATCCGCGAAACTGGGGAGCCTGGCTTGGCGTTTATGCGTTTGCGGGGATAGCGTTGCTCCCGGCATCCGTGCGGGACCCGTTCCTGGGTACGGTCGGTCGCCTGGCTGGTCGCATGGGCAAAAGCGCGCGTCGCCGTGCGCAGATTAATCTTCTGTACTGTTTCCCGGAAAAGAGCGAGGCCGAGCGCGAGGCAATCATTGATGCCATGTATACCACCGCGCCGCAGGCGATGGCGATGATGGCCGAGCTGGCGCTGAAAGGGCCGGAGAAGGTCCTGCCGCGCGTCGACTGGAAAGGGATGGACATCATCGAGGAAATGCGTCGCAACGACGAGAAGGTGATTTTCCTGGTGCCTCACGGCTGGGGAGTGGACATTCCCGCGATGCTGATGGCTTCTCAGGGGCAGAAGATGGCGGCCATGTTCCACAACCAGGGCAATAAGATTTTTGATTTTGTCTGGAACACCGTGCGTCGCCGCTTTGGGGGTCGCCTGCATGCGCGTAACGACGGTATCAAGCCGTTTATCCAGTCCGTGCGTCAGGGCTACTGGGGTTATTATCTGCCGGATCAGGATCATGGACCCGAGCATAGCGAGTTCGTGGATTTCTTCGCCACCTATAAAGCGACATTACCGGCGATTGGTCGCCTGATGAAAGTGTGCCGCGCGCGTGTGATCCCGCTGTTCCCCGTTTATGACGGCAAAACGCATCGTCTGAGCATTGAAGTGCGTCCGCCGATGGATGACTTACTGACCGCCGACGACACGACCATTGCGCGCCGCATGAACGAAGAGGTGGAGCTGCTGGTGGGGCCGCATAAAGAACAGTACACGTGGATACTCAAGCTGCTCAAAACGCGTAAGCCTGGGGAAATCGAGCCTTATAAACGCAAAGAGCTTTTCCCTAAGAAGTAAATCGCACTTCGCATTGACTCTCTCCCCGCAGGGAGAGGGTTTCGTCCTTGCCGTCGCGATTACTCGACCGTCATAACGCGGGTGGTGTTGGTGGAGCCGATGGTGCTCATCACATCACCCTGGGTAACGATCACGATATCGCCGGACACCAGATAGCCTTTATCGCGCAGCAGGTTCACCGCATCGTTAGCCGCCGCAACGCCGTCGTTGGCGCTGTCGAAGTGCACCGGCGTAACGCCACGATAGAGCGCCGTGAGGTTCAGCGTGCGCTCGTGGCGAGACATCGCAAAGATAGGCAAGCCGGAGCTGATACGGGAGGTCATCAGTGCGGTACGGCCAGACTCCGTCATGGTGATGATCGCGGTCACCCCTTTCAGGTGGTTGGCGGCATACATCGCGGACATCGCAATCGCTTCTTCCACGTTGTCGAACTGAATATCCAGACGGTGTTTGGAGACGTTGATGCTTGGGATTTTTTCAGCACCCAGGCAGACGCGCGCCATAGCGGCCACGGTTTCAGCAGGATACTGACCTGCAGCGGTTTCCGCTGACAGCATAACCGCATCGGTACCGTCGAGCACGGCGTTCGCTACGTCCATCACTTCCGCACGGGTCGGCATTGGGTTAGTGATCATCGACTCCATCATCTGGGTCGCGGTGATCACCGCACGGTTCAGCTGGCGCGCACGGCGGATCAGCGCTTTCTGGATACCGACGAGTTCAGGATCGCCAATTTCCACGCCCAGGTCGCCACGGGCAACCATCACCACGTCAGAGGCCAGAATGACATCGTCCATCGCATCCTGGTCGCACACCGCTTCAGCGCGTTCGACTTTAGCCACAATTTTAGCGTCGCAGCCCGCATCGCGTGCCAGACGACGCGCGTAGTTCAGGTCTTCGCCGCAGCGCGGGAAGGAGACGGCCAGATAGTCAACGCCAATCTGCGCGGCTGTCACGATATCGGCTTTGTCTTTTTCGGTCAGCGCTTCCGCAGAAAGGCCGCCGCCGAGCTTGTTGATGCCTTTGTTGTTGGAGAGTGGGCCGCCAACGGTGACTTCGGTAAACACCTTCATGCCCTGAACTTCCAGCACTTTAAGCTGCACGCGACCGTCGTCAAGCAGCAGGATGTCGCCAGGCACCACGTCTGCAGGCAGGCCTTTGTAATCGATACCGACTTTCTCTTTGTCGCCTTCGCCTTTGCTCAGGTTGGCATCAAGCAGGAACTTATCGCCAATATTGAGGAAGACTTTCCCTTCTTTGAAGGTGGATACGCGAATTTTTGGACCCTGCAGGTCACCGAGGATGGCAACGTGACGGCCCAGTTTAGCCGCGATTTCGCGGACTTTGTCAGCACGTAGTTTATGGTCTTCTGGTGTACCGTGAGAGAAGTTCATACGCACCACGTTGGCGCCTGCGGCAATAATTTTTTCGAGGTTATTGTCGCGATCGGTGGCCGGGCCTAAGGTGGTTACGATCTTGGTTCTGCGAAGCCTTCTGGACATGTAATACTCCGTTGACTGAAACAACTTTGGTGTTGCGTGAACAATAAATCGGCCTTCAGTCTGCTGCAAAGCATCAGAGAACTGACCGGTTGCCGTGAATCGTACAACGTCATTTTTGACTTTTAAGGGGTGTTACTCTTTATAAGCAATTCTTTATCAAAACGCGATTCCTTCAGCGCTTCCTTGACCCGCTTCAAGTTATCCCTGAATTTTGCCCCCCGGCGGAGGGTAAAACCGGTCGCCAGCACGTCAATTACCGTCAGCTGAGCCAGGCGAGAGACCATCGGCATGTACATGTCGGTGTCTTCTGGCACATCAAGGGTAATGGCAAGCGTGGCCTCACGCGCCAGCGGCGTGCCCGCCGTCGTCAGCGCAATCACCATGGCATCGTTTTCACGTGCCAGCTGCGCCAGTTCGACCTGGCTTTTTGTGCGTCCGGTGTGTGAGATGAGAACCACGACATCATCTTCGCTACAATTCATACAGCTCATGCGTTGCAGCACAATGTCATCGGAATAGATAACCGGCACGTTGAAGCGGAAAAACTTGTTCATCGCGTCGTGCGCCACGGCTGCGGAAGAGCCCAGCCCGAAAAAGGCGATGCGCTTGGCCTGCGTCAGTAAATCCACCGCGCGATTCACCGAAGCCATCTCTAACGACTGACGGACGTGGTCCAGCGTGGCCATTGCCGACTCGAAAATTTTTGCTGTATACGCATCAACGCTGTCGTCTTCATCCACATTGCGATTAACATACGGGGTGCCGTTTGCCAGACTTTGGGCGAGATGCAGTTTAAAATCAGGGAAGCCGCGCGTTTCCAGGCTACGGCAGAATCGGTTAACCGTCGGTTCGCTGACGCCCGATTCCTGTGCCAGAGCGGCGATGCTTGAATGAATCGCCTGAGCGGGCGAAGCGAGAATGACTTCAGCCACTTTTCGCTCGGATTTGCTAAGGTGTTCCAGTTGGAACTGGATTTTTTCCAGCATGTTCATTATTAACAAGACGCTCGTGAGGGCAGAAACGATTTCATTAATCGATGAAATCACGAATCGATTTCGTCGATATTACCCCTGTGACTTCCCTAAAGGGTAACAGTCGATAAGAAATGATGTTGTTTTTTTTCATTACTTGATCGCTGTCGGGTTTTACAGCGGTCAATGAGTACAAAGAATCAACGGTTTTCGCACCATTACTGCGTCACCTGCCGCAGACTGGCGAAAAATCGCGGTATCGCACGCGACGTTAAGCGCTAATGGTTTCGGGAATGACGTAAAAGCAGTACAGTGCATTGTAATAAAATTACAACGATACCTGGCAGAAGCACCGGGTATTCCAACTGAGGAGAATGACATGGCGGTAACGCAAACAGCCCAGGCATGTGACCTGGTCATTTTCGGCGCGAAAGGCGATCTTGCACGCCGTAAATTGCTGCCTTCCCTGTATCAACTGGAGAAAGCGGGCCAACTTCACCCGGATACCCGTATCCTGGGCGTGGGGCGCGCCGACTGGGACAAGGACGCTTATACCAAAGTCGTGCGTGAAGCGCTCGAAACGTTCATGAAAGAGAAAGTCGACGAACGTTTGTGGGATACGCTGAGCGGACGCCTTGATTTCTGCAACCTGGACGTGAATGACGTGAGCGCGTTTACCCGTTTAGGTGAGATGCTGGACCAGGAAAACCGCGTCACCATCAACTATTTCGCGATGCCGCCAAGCACCTTCGGCGCTATCTGCCGCGGTCTGGGCGAGGCAAACCTCAATGCCAAGCCTGCGCGCGTGGTAATGGAAAAACCGCTGGGCACGTCACTGGCTACCTCTCGTGAGATCAACGATCAGGTGGGAGAGTATTTCGAAGAGTGCCAGGTTTACCGTATCGACCACTATCTGGGTAAAGAGACCGTTCTGAACCTGCTGGCGCTGCGTTTCGCCAACTCACTGTTTGTGAACAACTGGGATAACCGCACCATCGACCACGTGGAGATCACCGTGGCTGAAGAGGTGGGTATCGAAGGTCGCTGGGGTTACTTTGACCAGGCCGGCCAGATGCGCGACATGATCCAGAACCACCTGCTGCAGATCCTCTGCATGATCGCCATGTCGCCGCCGTCTGACCTGACGGCTGACAGCATCCGCGATGCCAAAGTAAAAGTGCTCAAATCACTGCGTCGCATTGACCGCTCCAACGTGCGTGAGAAAACCGTTCGCGGTCAGTACACCGCAGGCTTTGCGCAGGGCAAAAAAGTGCCTGGCTACCTGGAAGAAGAGGGTGCGAACAAAGCCAGTAACACCGAAACCTTTGTGGCGATCCGCGTTGATATTGATGACTGGCGCTGGGCTGGGGTGCCGTTCTACCTGCGTACCGGTAAACGTCTGCCGACGAAATGCTCTGAAGTGGTGGTGTATTTCAAGAACCCGGAACTGAACCTGTTCAAAGAGTCCTGGCAGGAGCTGCCGCAGAACAAGCTGACCATTCGTCTGCAGCCAGACGAGGGCGTGGATATCCAGATCCTCAATAAAGTCCCGGGGCTGGATCACAAGCATAACCTGCAGACCACCAAGCTGGACCTGAGCTACTCCGAAACCTTCAACGAAACACACCTCGCGGATGCTTACGAGCGCCTGCTGCTGGAAACCATGCGTGGTATCCAGGCGCTGTTCGTGCGTCGTGATGAGGTTGAAGAGGCGTGGAAATGGGTCGACTCCATCACCGAAGCCTGGGCTGCCGATCAGGATGCGCCAAAACCGTATCAGGCGGGCACCTGGGGCCCGGTTGCCTCCGTTGCGATGATCACCCGCGATGGTCGTTCCTGGAACGAGTTTGAGTAAGATTTCCTCTAACCCTGAGGTGTTATTTTACCGGTAACATGATCTAACACAGTTAGTGGCACAATTTTTAATCTTTTAAGCTCCGCGTGGATTCACCCGCGGAGCTTTTTTTATTACACTGCCGGAAGTGATTTTGCCCCTGAGCTCCGGACACCAAGCGTTTCAGCGCTGTTAACAGCCGCAAGAGATAGTGCAAACTCCCGAGCCCGGCCAGATAAATTAGAGGAGCTTTTATGAATCCGACATTGTTACGCGTAACACAACGCATTACCGAGCGCTCGAAAGAGACCCGTTCGGCCTACCTCGCCCGCATTCAACAGGCCAAAAGTAACACCGTACATCGCTCTCAGCTCGCCTGCGGCAATCTGGCCCACGGTTTTGCGGCGTGTCAGCCTGACGATAAAGACTCGCTGAAAAGCATGCTGCGTAACAATATCGCCATCATTACCTCCTATAACGACATGCTGTCTGCGCACCAGCCGTATGAGGTCTACCCAAATATCATTCGTAAAGCGCTGCACAGCGTCAACGCGGTGGGGCAGGTGGCTGGTGGTGTACCGGCAATGTGCGATGGCGTCACGCAGGGCCAGGATGGGATGGAGCTGTCCCTGTTGAGCCGCGAAGTGATCGCCATGTCGGCGGCCGTCGGCTTATCCCATAACATGTTTGATGGCGCGCTCTACCTCGGCGTGTGTGACAAAATCGTCCCGGGCCTGGCGATGGCGGCGCTGTCCTTCGGTCATCTGCCTGCGATCTTCGTGCCGTCAGGCCCAATGGCGAGTGGCCTGCCGAACAAAGAAAAAGTGCGTATTCGCCAGCTCTATGCCGAGGGCAAAGCCGATCGTCAGGCGCTGCTTGAAGCCGAGGCCGCCTCCTACCACGCCCCTGGAACCTGCACCTTCTACGGAACGGCCAACACCAACCAGATGGTGGTGGAGTTTATGGGCATGCAGCTTCCGGGGTCGTCCTTCATTCAGCCGGATGCACCGCTGCGTCAGGCGCTGACCGAAGCCGCGGCACGCCAGGTAACGCGCCTGACCGGAAACGGCAACGAATGGATGCCGCTGGGCAAAATGGTTGACGAGAAGGTTATCGTTAACGGCATCGTTGCGCTGCTGGCAACCGGCGGCTCGACCAACCACACCATGCACCTGGTGGCGATGGCGCGCGCGGCGGGCATTCTGATCAACTGGGATGATTTCTCTGACATCTCCTCCGTCGTGCCGCTGATGGCGCGCCTCTACCCGAATGGCCCGGCTGATATCAACCACTTCCAGGCTGCCGGTGGTGTACCTGTGCTGATGCGAGAGTTGCTGAAGGGCGGGCTGCTGCATGAAGACGTGAACACGGTAGCAGGCTTTGGTTTGCAGCGTTACACCCTGGAGCCATGGCTGAACAACGGCGAGCTGGACTGGCGCGAAGGGGCGGCGGCTTCTCTCGACGCGAACGTCATCGCGACGTTTGAACAGCCGTTCTCGCCACACGGCGGCACCAAAGTGCTGAGCGGCAACCTGGGCCGCGCGGTGATGAAGACCTCCGCCGTACCGGAAGAGAACCAGATTATCGAAGCGCCAGCCGTGGTGTTTGAAAGCCAGCATGACGTATTGCCTGCTTTCGATGCCGGTCTTCTGGATAAGGATTGCGTCGTGGTGGTCCGTCATCAGGGGCCAAAAGCGAACGGCATGCCAGAATTGCATAAACTTATGCCGCCGCTTGGTGTATTATTGGACCGCCGTTTCAAAATTGCGTTAGTGACCGATGGACGCCTCTCCGGGGCATCAGGTAAAGTACCTTCAGCGATCCACGTGACCCCGGAAGCCTACGACGGCGGCTTGCTGGCGAAGGTCCGTGATGGCGACATCATTCGCGTTAACGGCCAGACGGGTGAGTTAACCCTGCTGGTGGATGAGGCCGAGCTGGCGGCACGTAAGCCGCATATTCCTGACCTGAGCGCGTCGCGCGTGGGCACCGGGCGTGAAATGTTTGGCGCGCTGCGTGAGAAACTTTCCGGCGCGGAGCAGGGCGCAACCTGTATTACGTTTTAAGACGACTTGATTTTAACGATCTGGCGAGAGAAGACTCTGATGAAAAACTGGAAAACAAGTGCAGAAGCAATCCTGACAACAGGCCCGGTAGTGCCGGTTATCGTGGTGAACAAACTGGAGCACGCCGTTCCGATGGCGAAAGCGCTGGTTGCAGGCGGTGTTCGTGTTCTGGAAGTGACGCTGCGTACCGCATGTGCGATGGACGCGATCCGCGCTATCGCCAAAGAGGTGCCGGATGCCATCATTGGCGCGGGTACCGTGCTGAACGCGCAGCAGCTGGCGGACGTTACCGAAGCGGGCGCACAGTTTGCCATCAGCCCGGGCCTGACTGAGCCACTGCTGAAAGCGGCAACCGAAGGCACCATTCCACTGATCCCGGGCATCAGCACCGTTTCTGAACTGATGATGGGCATGGACTACGGTCTGAAAGAGTTTAAATTCTTCCCGGCGGAAGCCAACGGCGGCACCAAAGCGCTGCAGGCAATTGCAGGCCCATTCTCACAGGTTCGCTTCTGCCCGACCGGCGGTATCTCACCGGCGAACTACCGTGACTACCTGGCGCTGAAAAGCGTGCTGTGCATCGGCGGTTCCTGGCTGGTTCCGGCGGATGCGCTGGAAGCAGGAGACTGGGATCGCATCACGAAGCTTGCTCGCGAAGCGGTTGAAGGCGCGAAGCAGTAAGCTATCCGCCGTAAGAAAAACGGGCCAGATGGCCCGTTTTTTTATCCCGTCACCTTCACATTCGCTGCGGCTGTTTTCGCTCTCGCGACCGCATCCTCCACGTCCTGACCGGTGGCTAACGCCACGCCTAACCGACGCGTTCCGTCGATGTCTGGCTTACCAAACAGGCGCACCTGCAAACCGGCACCCACCGCGTTCTCGACGTTATCAAACGTGACGTTCTGGCTGGTTAACTGCGGCAGGATCACCGCCGACGCGGCCGGGCCGTACTGACGGATGCCGCCAACCGGCAGGCCGAGGAAAGCCCGCACGTGCAGGGCGAATTCGGAAAGATCCTGTGAAATCAGGGTTACCATCCCGGTATCGTGCGGACGCGGGGAGACTTCACTGAAAATCACCTCGTCACCGCAGACGAACAGTTCCACGCCAAACAGCCCGTATCCGCCGAGCGCCAGCACCGTCTTGCGGGCGATCTCCTGCGCGCGTTCCAGCGCCAGATCGCTCATTCGCTGCGGCTGCCAGGATTCACGGTAATCGCCATCTTCCTGGCGATGACCGATCGGATCGCAGAAGTGTACGCCGTCTGCGGCACTGATGGTCAGGAGGGTGATCTCGAAATCAAACTTCACCACGCCCTCGACAATCACGCGTCCGGCCCCTGCGCGGCCACCCTGTTGCGCATAATCCCAGGCGCTATCCAGCTGTAAGCTGTCACGGATAAAGCTCTGACCTTTCCCTGAGGAGCTCATCACCGGCTTAATGATGCACGGGTAGCCAATCTCCTCAACGGCCTGCAGAAAACCGGCTTTGTCGCCAGCAAAACGGTAGCTGGAGGTGGGGAGTTGCAACTCTTCGGCCGCCAGGCGACGAATGCCCTCGCGGTTCATGGTCAGTTTCGCGGCGTTTGCGCTGGGTACGACGCGCTGGCCTTCCTGCTCAAGCGCGACCAGCGTATCGGTGGCGATGGCTTCGATTTCAGGCACCACATAATGCGGTTCTTCTTTGGCAATCAGCGCGCGCAGGGCCTCGCCGTCCAGCATGTTAATCACATAAGAACGATGCGCGACATGCATGGCCGGCGCGTCCGGATAACGATCAACAGCAATCACCTCAACGCCTAAACGCTGGCACTCGATGGCGACTTCTTTACCCAGTTCACCCGATCCCAGCAGCATTACGCGCGTCGCTGCCGGACGCAGCGCGGTTCCTAAACGTGTCATAACTATCCCCCTGAAAAAGTTGCGCGCAGTATAAACGAAAACGTTTGCGTCTGTCTTGTCAGGGGCAAAGGTGACAGGCAAGAAATTTGCGCTTCTTTAGTGCCAACAGACATTTCCTGACGTCCACTCGCTTAGGCTGTGAAGCATGTTCACCGTTAAGCGAGAGAAATCATGTCAGGTTGGTTGAATCAATTGCAATCCATGCTGGGTCAAAAAACATCCTCTTCGGGGACGGGCGAGCAGGGGCTCAGTAAACTTCTGGTTCCCGGTGCGCTGGGCGGGCTGGCAGGGCTACTGGTCGCGAACAAATCCTCGCGCAAGCTGCTGACCAAATACGGCACTGGCGCGCTGCTTGCGGGCGGAGGGGCTATCGCCGGCTCCGTGCTGTGGAACAAATACAAAGATAAGGTGCGTACCGCGCACAACGATGAGCCGCACTATGGTGAGCATACCTCGCCGCTGGATATTCGTACGGAACGGCTGATTCTGGCGCTGGTGTTCGCCGCGAAGAGCGACGGACATATCGACGACCAGGAGCGCACGGCAATTGAACAACAGTTGAGCGAGGCGGGCGTCGAAGCACAGGGCAGGGCGCTGGTGGCGAAGGCCATCGAACAGCCGCTTGACCCGCAGCGACTGGCCCAGAGCGTTAAAAATGAAGAGGAGGCGCTTGAACTCTATTTCCTGAGCTGCGCGGCTATCGATATCGATCACTTTATGGAGCGGAGCTACCTTAATGCGCTGGGCGATGCCCTGAAGATCCCTCAGGACGTGCGGGAAGGCATCGAGAAGGATATTCAGCAGCAAAAACAGGCCCTGGCGGGCTAAAGCTTTCCTAAACTGGCCATGTTTCGCTTGCATCATGCGTGTGTTTTGCCAACCTTATAGGGTGTAAAACTCAAAAGTAAAACGAACATGCCACCGAAAGCCCGACGCACTGCTTACGCGATCACCACGCATGGAGATACGCGTATCGACCACTATTACTGGCTGCGGGACGATACGCGCTCGCAGCCGGATGTCCTCGATTATCTACACGAGGAAAATGACTATGGCCGTAAGGTCATGGCCAGCCAGCAGGCGCTGCAGGATCGTTTGCTGAACGAAATGGTGCAGCGTGTCCCGCAGCGCGATATTTCCGCGCCCTGGACTAAAAATGGCTATCGTTATCGCCATGTCTATGAGCCTGGCAACGAGTATGCTATCTACCAGCGTCAGTCCGTGCTCAGCGCCGAGTGGGATGAGTGGGACATCTTGCTGGATGCCAACAAGCGTGCGGCCCACAGCGAGTTTTATACATTAGGCGGTATGTCCATCTCGCCGGATAACGCCATTATGGCGCTGGCGGAAGATTATCTCTCGCGCCGTCAGTATGGCCTGCGCTTTCGCAATCTGGAAACCGGAAACTGGTATCCGGAAATGCTGGACAACGTCTCGCCGGACTTTGTCTGGGCGAACGATTCCGAAACGGTGTACTACGTAAAAAAACATGCCTCCACGCTGCTGCCTTACCAGGTCTGGCGGCATACCGTGGGTACCCCGTCTGCCGACGACGAACTGGTGTATGAAGAAAAAGATGAGACGTATTATGTCAGCCTGCATAAAACATCGTCCCGCCACTATGTGATCATCTACCTGGCCAGTGCGACCACCTCGGAAGTACTCTTGCTTGATGCGGAGCTTCCCGACGCGCAGCCGCTTTGCTTCCTGCCTCGCCGCAAAGATCACGAATACAGCCTCGATCATTTCCAGCACAGTTTTTACCTGCGCTCCAACCGTGAAGGTAAGAACTTCGGGCTGTATAAAACCAAGGTGCGCGACGAGCGCAAATGGGAAGTGCTTATTCCCGCGCGTGAGCAGGTCATGCTCGAGGGCTTTACCCTGTTTACCGACTGGCTGGTGGTGGAGGAACGCCAGCGCGGGCTGACCAGCATCCGGCAGATCAACCGTAAAACGCGGGAAGTGGTGGGTATCGCCTTTGACGATCCGGCCTATGTGACCTGGATTGGTTTTAACCCTGAACCTGAATCGTCGCGGCTGCGCTATGGGTATTCGTCAATGACCACCCCTGATACGCTGTTTGAGCTGGACATGGACACCGGGCAGCGTCAGGTGATCAAGCAGGCCGAGGTGAAAGGCTTCGACTCTGACAACTACCGCAGCGAGCACCTGTGGGTGACCGCGCGGGACGGTGCGGAAGTGCCCGTGTCGCTGGTGTATCACAAGGCGCATTTCAGTAAGGGTAAAAACCCGCTCCTGGTTTACGGCTATGGTTCCTACGGATCCAGCATGGACGCGGACTTTAGCAGCAGCAGGCTGAGCCTGCTCGACCGGGGTTTTGTCTATGCCATCGCCCATATTCGCGGCGGCGGCGAACTGGGTCAACAGTGGTACGAAGACGGTAAGTTCCTGAAAAAGAAAAACACCTTTTACGACTATCTGGACGTGTGCGATGCGCTGGTGGAGCAGGGCTATGGGCATCCCGATCTCTGCTTTGGCATGGGCGGCAGCGCTGGTGGCATGCTGATGGGGGCGGTGATCAACCTGCGCCCCGATCGCTTTAAGGGCGTTATCGCCCAGGTGCCTTTCGTGGACGTGGTGACCACCATGCTGGATGAATCTATCCCGCTGACCACCGGGGAGTTCGAAGAGTGGGGAAATCCGCAGGATGAAACTTATTATCGCTACATGAAAGAGTACAGCCCGTACGACAACGTTGAGGCGAAAGCCTATCCGCATATGCTGGTGACGACGGGCCTGCATGATTCGCAGGTGCAGTACTGGGAGCCGGCGAAATGGGTGGCGAAACTGCGCGAGCTGAAAACCGACGATAATCTGCTGTTGCTCTGCACCGACATGGATTCCGGGCACGGCGGGAAATCGGGGCGCTTCAAATCCTATGAAGGGGTGGCGCTGGAGTATGCGTTTCTGATTGGCCTGGCGCAGGATACGTTGCCAGGCCGTGCAGAACGTTAGGCTTCGCCGAGGTAGTGCTTCAGCGTTAAGCGCAGCTCCGGGCTCATTCTGTCGAGGTTGTTATACAGCCAGCGCAGATAGCCCGGATCGTTGTCCGCGACTTCGGCTACCGCTTTGCCGCGATATTTGCCGAAGGTGAAGGTAGTTAACAGCGCGGGGCGACCGGTTATGGTCGCCATATCTTCCGGCGTCCAGCCTGACGTATTCATAATATCTATCAGCAGCGCGGCGGTGATATAGCAGTCATACAGCGCGCGGTGGTGATGCAGCCCCTCCGGCGTTTGGACGCTGAGCTTGCGGGATTTATACAGCGCCATATTGCTGTATTTGATCCCCGGCCACAGGCGGCGCGCGAGCTTCATGGTGCAGATCCACTCCCCGGGCATCTCCGGCAGCACGCGACGGTCGAAGCTGGCGTTGTGCGCCACATACCAGGGGCTACCGTGATAGTGAGGGATAACCTCCTCAATCCAGGGTTTATCCGCCACCATCGATTCCGTGATGCGATGGATAGCCATCGCCTGCGGGCTGATCGGGCGATCGGGGCGAACCAGATGACTCATTGGGTTGACTATCTGTCCGTCGACAACGTCGACAGAGGCCACTTCCACAATCCCGCCCTGAAGATCGCAAGTTTCGGTATCGATGACGCGCAGCATTGAATGCTCCTGACCAAAAACGCTTAGCCTAATGGAATGATATCCCCTTGCCAACCCCGTCTGTCCAGTGAGCCGGTTAACAGCAGTTCCCCTTTATCGGCGCGAACGATGAGCTGCCCTCTCTCATCCCACAGTGCGCTGCCGCTGCGCGCGTTAGCCATTAAGACCGCAATGGCATATTTATGGGCAAAACGCTGTAACGTGCCGATGGACTGACGCCAGCGGTTATCCCCCACGTCCTGACTGCTGGTAAAGAGCGTCGCCTGAGGATCGAGATCGAGGGCGTCTGCCGGGGTTTCGATAATGGTTAACCGCTTTTCGCCCGGCGTCAGGCTCGCACCGCTGCCCTGAGGGTAGCGCAGGATCGACTCGCGGTAGGGCGCGAAAAGGGCAAGCCCCTTGTGGCGCTGCCCATGCTTTTCGAGCGGAAGCCCGGCAACAATGGTGATGCCGTAGGTCTGGGCGGCAAGAAGGAGAGGGGCAAGCTGGGTATCGTCCGGCGGCGGGGGAAGCGTCGCCGTGCCGGGGCCAGTGAGCGAGAGCTCCGGGAACACCAGCAGATCGCATTGCAAACGCACCGCCCGATCGACGAAGCGGAGGTGATGTTCAACATGATCGTCAACACTGCCGTGCTGTCGGGCATACTGTGCCGCAGCAATATTCCATCGTGACATCGTGATTTCCTTATACACTGAGTCGCTGTGATCTAAGAATACACCTATTTCTATAAGGTTTTTCTTATCCTGCCACAATGCGCGTAAGGAAGTGTAACGAGTCTTTAATGTTATTTAACTTTAGGCTCGTACGGCAGACGGGAAAGGTTTACGGAGGCGAGACGGTGCGCAATTAAGCGTTCACGGAACCAGTCGCGCAGGTGTGCGGGCTGTTCACGCTCAACCACCTCTGCCACGATGGGCATGTTATAGCGCTCTTTGAACGCGACGCCAGCGGCGGCGAGATCGACGTTTACTTTGTCCATCTCCTCCTGAGGAAGGGCAGCCAGATTAGTCTTCATTTCCTTCTCCTTTATTATGCGGCGGCAACGTTACCGCGATTATACGATGATGACAAGTCAGCGCAGGATGTTCCTCGACTCGGATATTATACAGCGTTATCCTTTGCCATACAGGCATAACAAAAAGGAATGATAAGATGAACGTTTCCTCTTCACGTGCAGTACAGGCGCTGGCTTTCCTGGTCGCGTCCGTTGTGGCACCGTCCGCGCTGGCTCATGCTCATCTTCAGCAACAGACCCCGGCAGCGAACGCCCAGGTTGCGCCACCGCAGCTCCTGACGCTGAGTTTTTCTGAGGGTATCGAACCGCAGTTCAGCGGCGTGGTCGTAACCGATGACCAGCAGAAAGCGGTTAAAACGGGCGCGGTGAAGCGCGATGAGAAAAACAAGGCGCAGCTTATTGTTCCGCTTGAGCAACCGCTGACGGCGGGTACCTATCAGGTCGACTGGCATGTGGTGTCGGTAGATGGCCACAAAACGAAAGGCAGCTATCACTTTAGCGTGAAATAGTATGCTGGCGTCGCTCTACGTTGCGCTGCGCTTTATCCATTTTGGCGCGCTGATGCTGATTTTTGGCAACGCGCTTTACAGCGTCTGGTTTGCCCCTTCCTCCCTGCATCGTCTGATGTCGAGACGCTTTCAGTCTCAGCAGCAGCGTGCCGCCGTCATCAGCCTGGCGGCTGCGCTTTTAATGTTTGCGGTTCAGGGGGGGCTGATGGCCAACGGCTGGCGCGATGTGCTCAACCCGGATATCTGGCACAGCGTACTCACCACGCAGTTTGGCGGCGTCTGGCTGTGGCAGATGATCCTTGCCGTTGTCACCGTGGGTGTTGCCTGGCTTGTGCCGCAGAAAGGCTCAAGGCTGTTACTGCTCGCCATGGGCCAATACGTGCTGCTGGCAGGCGTCGGGCATGCAACCATGAACGAGGGTCTTGCAGGCGTATTGCACCGGCTTAACCATGCCGTACATCTGTTATGCGCTGCCACCTGGGTTGGGGGGCTGCTCCCGCTGCTGTTTTGTATGCAACTGGCGAAAGGGCGCTGGCGGGTTGCTGCGATCTACACCATGATGCGCTTTTCCCGGGTGGGACATTATGCGGTGGCGGGTGTCCTGCTGACGGGGATAGTCAACGCGCTCTTTATTCTGGGATGGGATCTGCCATGGCGTTCGGCGTACGGACAGCTTTTGTTGTTCAAATGTGCGCTGGTGGCGATGATGGTGGTAATTGCGCTGGCGAATCGGTATTTTCTGGTGCCACGCTTTCGTTCGGATGCCGGGCGAGAACAACAGATTTTTATCAGGATGACACAGGCAGAGGTTGTTCTGGGTGCGCTGGTGCTGGCTACGGTCAGCCTGTTTGCCACCTGGGAACCTTACTGACAAGGTTAAGACTTATGAAAAAAACAGTGCTTTCTCTTTTACTGCTGGCCTGCACCGGGAGTGCGCTGGCGGCGCCGCAGGTTATTACCGTCAGCCGTTTTGAGGTGGGTAAGGATAAGTGGGCATTTAACCGCGAAGAGGTGATGCTGACCTGCCGTCCAGGCCACGCTCTGTATGCGATTAACCCCAGCACGCTGGTACAGTACCCGTTGAACGATACTGCTAAGCAGCAGGTTGCCAGCGGGAAGAGCAACGGCCAGCCCATCAGCGTGATTCAAATTGATGACCCGGCAAATCCTGGGCAAAAGATGAGCCTTGCGCCGTTTATCGCACGCGCTGAAACGCTCTGCTAGCCCTCGGGTTTCCAATAAAAAAAAACCGCAGACGCTGATGCAGCACTGCGGTTTTCTTGTATTTAATGATGCTCTGACGCTTTTTTTCAGGCCACTTTTGCTGTGGACTGGAAAACCTGGCGTCGTCATCTATTCTTAAAGTGCAAGGCGATTGAGCCTGCATTAATGCCAACTTTTAGCGCACGGCTCTCTCCCAAGAGCCATTTCCCTGGACCGAATACAGGAATCGTATTCGGTCTCTTTTTATCTGTAAGAAAGTAAACGATAAAATTCCATAACCGCCTTTCACAGAAAGGACACGTCAACCGTGCCTGCTTCAACCATACCACAACACGGCAGGCGGAAGTCCAGCCCTTTTTAGCTGTTTTGTTAAATTTTTGTGTGTGGCTGGTGAAAGCGGGCGGCAACCTAAAAGCGCGCGTTTACCGCGGCGTCGATCTGATCCAGCAGCTCGAAGCGGCGGCGGTATTCGGCCCGTTTTTTACTTGCAATGTCGTCCAGCGATTTGCGCTTGATCGCCAGCGGTAGCTGCCAGCAGAAAGGTGACACCTTTTTAGCATCCAGGCTTTCCCAGAATTCGTCGTAGCTGGCGTGGAAATGTCGCCCTTTACTCAGCCGGTAACGCAACGCCCGGAACACATGCCCCTCATCGCTGACGGCAAAAATGGCGGTAATGCGTGTCTGCTTAGCCAGCGTCAGCAGGGCTTCCATCAGCACGCGTTTCGGGAACAGGCCGTGACAGGCGCGGGTGGCTTGTTTGATCACGTCGCGGGAAACGTGGCGACGAGGCCCCTGCAGGCCGCCAATGACTATCACCGGTTGGCCCTTACTGCGGGCCACGCTGAAGGTCAGGCTGGCGAGCAGCGTGTTGTCGTTGTCGCGCAACCACAGCGTGCTTTCACCCTCACGCTCGGCGCTCAGGGCAGACGAAGCGTTAAGGGTATAAACGGCAGCGTTTTTCGCCTGAAACTGCGCGATGGTCTGCTCTTTCGGGCTACTCAGCGCATGGGCAAGCGTGGGATCGCTCAGCCCATCGATCCAGTGATAGTGGCTTATCACCGCGTCGGCGCGATCGCTGGCGTTAAGGCCGCGCATCAGATACTGGCGATGCGTCTTGCTGGGTAACGTAATCTGGGAAGCGAGAAGTCTGTCAAAATCATCCCGGCTGGATAATGCTTCCAGCATGCGATGGGTGGATGACCAGAAAAGGAGCGAGCGCAAAAAGAACTTGAGCCGGTATTCGCGTTTTTGCCAGATGGGGCCGGGGACGAGTTTTCCTTTCACCAGTTCGGAGATGATATGAGTACGATGTGGATAAAGCACATCGTTTTGCAGGTGGATGTTTGACACGTGATGACCTCTCGTTTTATTCGCTTCCTATTCTAGAGGGGGGATATAAAGGGATTAATAGCGCGCGGATCTTTATTTCCGTTTGGTTTACGGTTTGTTGGGATTTGTCAATCTCAGGCTTATCTGATGCTATTTTCTGAGGCGGCTATACTTTCTTTGAGGGGGCATTATGTATCAGCGAAGAAACGGTGAGGAGTGGCGTCACGTCTGGGTAGCGGGTGACATTCATGGCTGCTATCAGACACTTATGGACGAACTCAAGCGCCGCCATTTTAATCCTTATGAAGATTTACTCATCTCCGTGGGCGATATTATCGATCGCGGTCCGGACAGCCTAAAATGCCTCCAGCTGCTGAATGAAAAATGGTTCTGCGCGGTGCGGGGTAATCATGAGCAAATGGCCCTCGACAGTCTGGAAAATAATGATTTTTCACTCTGGACGCTGAACGGGGGAATGTGGTTTTCGCGGCTCGATAAAGCTTCGCAAAATCTGGCCATCACGTTATTAGAAGCGTGTCGAACGCTGCCGTATATTATTGAGATACCCTGCGCGAATGGCCTGAACGTTGTCGCTCATGCAGATTATCCGGCAAAAGAATATGTCTGGAACCAACCCGTCAGCGCGCAACGCATAGTGTGGGATCGGGACCGGCTGATGGGGTTTATGGCAGGCAAAGGGCAGGGCATTAGCGGCGCGGACCATTTTTGGTTCGGGCATACGCCTGTTGATCGACGCTATGATTTTCACAATCTGCATTACATCGACACGGGAGCGGTCTTCGACGGTTACTTAACGCTGGTGCAGTTGCAGTAATAAATAACCCGCCTTCGGGCGGGTTCTCTTTAGGTCAGGCAAGACGCAGGACCCAGGCATCGGTTTTACTGTCGTAGTGCTCGCGGTAAAGGACGGAATGTTCGCCATCAAGAATGGCCGGCACGCTGGTGTCGGCGTCCCAGGCGTCGAGTTGCATACACAGATCCGGGTCGGATTTGCAGGGGATACTTAACGTTCGATCGCCTTGTGCTTCGCCGCGCAACTCTGCGTCGTCGATTTC
The DNA here is from genome assembly GCF_019047785.1 of Enterobacter cancerogenus. Classification (NCBI taxonomy): domain Bacteria; kingdom Pseudomonadati; phylum Pseudomonadota; class Gammaproteobacteria; order Enterobacterales; family Enterobacteriaceae; genus Enterobacter; species Enterobacter cancerogenus. The sequence goes on from NZ_CP077290.1 coordinate 4,706,978, forward strand.
GAAAGCGCCAATACGCACGCTGGTTTTCGTCATAGTGCTCTCCGGGTTTGGGTTAAAAATCTGGTATGACCAGTACAGTCACCCAGTTTTTAGCGTAGCCAAGGAGAGCAAAATCGCCAGTAAAAAAATGCGCTTTTTTTAGTCGGTGCGATCGTTACCGGTAAACAAACGCCCGTCGCGCACCAGCTCACGCGGGTAGCTGTTCTTCAGCCGCGAGCCGACTTTTTTTGCCAGCCCCAGCGGATAGCCCTGATAAGTCACGATGACCTCATCGCGCGCCGGAGTGTTTTCCGGGTAAACGTCACGCCCGCGGTACCACTCTTCAGCTTCCTGATGCGTCAGGGCAAAGGTATTCTCGTCTCCGGCAAGAGCAATCACCGCTTCGTGCTGCCAGCGATAGCCTTTGTTGTGAACTTCCGCCAGGCGAATACCGAGGCGGGAGAAACGCACTTTGCCAATCAGCGGCTCAATGTTGGCCGGGAAAAGCCAAATCTCTTTGTCGCGCGACCAGAGGTGCAGGCTCTCGTCCCAGACCAGGCCAACCTGGCTTGCCGCCTCCTTAAGCTGTGCGGTTTCACGGCCCTTAAGCGGGGCGAACGGAAATTTCCCCACCTTGAACGACGGCGCGGGCAACGGAGGAACGGCGTGAGTTTTGCGTAACCGTGCGACGAAGAAGCCTTCACAGTCGTAAATCTGTGGGAAGACGTGGAGGAAGCCTTCCGACGTTGCGGACTCTTTTGCCGCGTTAAACAGATCGTCGAGCGGGAGAAACTCCACAGCATCGGGATACTGAGCTTTCAGCCACAGGCAGACGTCTTCATTTTCGTCGCGGTTAAGCGTACAGGTGGAGTACACCAGCGTTCCGCCGGGGCGCAGAGCGTGGAAGGCGCTGTCGATCAGCTCCCGCTGCGTGGCGGCAATGTCCAGATTGCTCTCCACTGACCAGTTTTTTAAGGCATCGGGATCTTTACGCACGACGCCTTCGCCGGAGCAGGGGGCATCCAGCAGGATCGCATCAAAGGTTTCAGGCAGGGCAGCGCCAAATACGCGGCCGTCGAAGTGCGTCAGCGCGACGTTATGGATCCCGCAGCGGCTGATATTGGCATGCAGAACTTTAACGCGGCTGGCGGAGAATTCATTGGCAAGAATGGCCCCCTGATTGCCCATCCGCGCCGCTATCTGGGTGGTTTTGGAACCCGGCGCAGCGGCGACGTCCATCACGCGAGCAGGCGAATTACCGTCGGCAAAGAGCGCGGCGACCGGCAGCATGGAGCTGGCTTCCTGAATATAAAACAGACCGCTCAGATGCTCGGCAGTGCTGCCCAGCGGCAGGGTCTCTTCGTCATCGCGCTCGATCCAGAACCCCTCTTCGCACCACGGAACCGGCGTCAACTGCCAGCGGTAGGGCGAAACCAGTTCAAGAAAGGCCTCGACGCTGATTTTCAGGGTATTGACGCGAATGCTGCGGCGCAGCGGACGCTGGCAGGCAGCGATAAAATCGTCAAAGGAGAGATGAGCAGGAAGCGCCTCGCGCATCTGCGCCAGGAATTGTTCAGGAAGAAATACGGAGTTTTGAGCCACGGGCACACCACAGGGAAACATTCAGGCGCGCAGTGTAACATAAAGGCTCCGGCGCGTTGACACCGGAGCCTGCAGGATTAACGCGGCAGAGCGGTTCCCCACTCGCGCCACTCTTTCGGTTCACTCTCCAGCAGCAGGAAGTGTTTACCCGGCTGCGCTTTCGGTGCCAGTGGCGTGCCTGGCGGAGTTGCAAAGGCAATACCGCCACGAATGAACTGGTTGAAGGTGCCGGTTTTCACCACGCCGCCCGTCAGCCCGAAGTCCAGCGAATAGCCTGAGGCCAGCCAGAACACCGAGTTGTTGCGCACCAGATGCTGATAACGTTCGCTGATGCGCAGCGTCACCATCACGCGATCGGCAAGCGAGCCGAGCGTCAGGCCGGTCACGGTGCCTACCTCCATGCCGCGGAACAGGACCGGGGTACCGATGTTCAGCGATCCGGCCTCCGGCACCTCAACCACGATACTCAGCCCGTCAAGGTAGCGGGAGTCCGTGATGGTGGCTTCCTGCAACTCAAAATCGCGACGCGCATTTCCACGCCCCGGTTCGACGTTGATGTACGGCTGCAAAATGGTGTCAAGATGTTCAACGCCCGCCGCCGAGATTTGCGGTGTCACCACGGAGAAACGGGTGCCGGTTCGGGCGAAGGTCTGCACGTATTCCGGATAGAGTACGGCGGTTGCCTGTACTTCATTTCGCGCAGTAATCAGCGTCAGCTTCTGGATCTGCCCGATATCGATGCCGAGATAGCGGATCGGCATGCCTTCGGCAAGCTTGCCCGCATCAAAAGCGTGAAGCGTAATCTGGCCCCCCACGGCGCGCGCAGCCGTTTCGGACGGGAAGAGAATACGTTTGTCACCTTTGCGTAAATTGCCCCCGGCACCCGTCAGATTGTCGAAACTGATTGCCCCGCGTAGCGCACGCGAAAGAGGGGAGGCCTGCACGGTCAGCCCGCTGCCGTTAAGCTGCACCTTAGCCCCGCCTTCGGCCCAGAACACGCTGTTTGGCGTCAGCAGTTTGCGGTACTCGGGCTTGATGTGCAGTTCAATATCAAAGGCTTCGGCGCGGGGACGTACGGTAATGACCTCGCCCACTTCAAACTTACGGTAAAGCACCACTGAGCCGGCCTGCACGTCTGGCAGGGTTTCTGCCGTTAAGGTCAGCGTGGTGGTCGGCAGATCGCTCAGGCTGTTTTCAATGGCTTTATCCAGGTTGGCATACAGAGGATAACTGTCGCGCAGCGGCCCTTTGTTACCCGGCAGGATCCGGACCCCGCCGTTAACCCATTCGCTGGCGCTGGCGCCAAGGAACTCAACGCCGTCGAGGCCGACCTTCACGTCCACGCGGCTGTTAACGACAAACTTGCTGTCACCGTGCACCAGGTCGCTGTACTTCGGATCGATGGCGGCAGAGAACGAGACGCCTTTTTCGGTGAGCTTGCGCTCCAGGACCTGACCGACCTGCACGCCGTGTAAAATCAACGGCTGGCCCGCTTCGATCCCGTAGCTTTCCGGAGCGGTCAGCGTCACCGTCACCACGCCCGGCTTTTGCAGAAGGGCTTTATCTGCAGGAGCGACAACAAAGTTATTGCTCGGCTGGCCTTCACCCGGGATCAGCTCAAAGGTATTGCCCGTCAGCAGGTTGCTGAGGCTGGCATCGTTCAGGGACAGTTTGGGGCTGCGCATTTCGATACGGGTTTTCTCCCGCAGGAGATCGACCACGCTTGGGTCGACGGTCATCTCGCCGGTGACAGAGCCACCCGGATTGAGCGTCATTTTGGTGAGCTGGCCCACCTCCAGCCCCTGATACATCAGCGGGGTGGAACCGGCTTTCAGCCCTTTAGCATCCGGCAGGGCGAGCTTGACGATCACCCCGCGTTGGCTGTGGGCGAGGTCCGCATACAGGCCAAAGGTGTCATCGGCGGCGGCGGGGCTGGAGTTTTCCGGCGAGTCAAAGGCGATCGCGCCATTGACCAGCGCCGCCAGACTCTCGAGTTTGACCTTTGCGCCGCTCAGGCTCAGATCTGCATCCACGCCAGAGACGTTCCAGAAGCGGCTGCCTTTTTTAACCAGATTGGTAAAGCGCCGCTCAATCAGCACATCAATGGTGACGCCCTGTTTGTTGGGGTTAATCGCGTAATCGTAAACCCGGCCCACGGGGATTTTGCGGAAATAGACCAGCGAGCCGCTGTTCAGCGAACCCAAATCCGGGGATTGCAGGTGGATCATCAAATCGCCGTTGTTGAGACGGTATTTCGGCTGCGTGTCCAGCGCGACGAAGTGATCCTGCGGTTCCCCTTTGCCCGGCATCATGCCGATGTAGTTCCCGCCAACGAGCGCATCCAGGCCGGATACGCCGGCCAGCGACGCTTTCGGCGTGACAAGCCAGAACTGGGTTTCGCTGCGCAGGGCATCCTTCATATCGGACTTGATGCTGGCGCTGACCTGAATTTTATTCAGCCCCTTACCGAGCTTGATTTCCTGAACGGTTCCGACTTCCACCCCCTGGAAGCGCACCGGGGTGCGCCCGGCCACGATGCCGTCGGCGGACTGGAAATCAATGGTGATGGTATTGCCGCGATCTTCATAACTCGTCCAGATGAGCCAGCCTGCAATCATCAACGCGATGACGGGCAGCAGCCAGAAGGGCGAAATACGGCGTTTTGTTTTAATTCTCGCTTCAGTCTGCGAAGCGGGCGTTTCCTGACTCATGTGCGTCCCAAAGTAAGCGGCTGTCCAGCCATTCCACTGCAAGAATAGTCAATATCACCGCAGAGCCGAAATAAAAAGCTGCGGGTCCCATAGTAAAAGCAAGGAGCTGATCGCGATTGATGAGCGACATCATCAACGAAATCACAAACAGATCCAACATCGACCAGCGGCCAATCCAGGTAACGAAACGCAGGAGCAAGATGCGCGTACGTAATCCTTGTTCACATTTGAAGTGAATGCTGATGAGTAGCGTAAACATCACCATCACCTTGGTAAACGGCACCAGAATACTGGCGATAAAGACAATCGCCGCCACCCCGACGTTGCTGTGGCCAAGAGAGATAATACCGGAAAGGATAGTATCTTCCTGACGGGCACCGTTCACATAAATCACGGAGATAGGCAGCATATTTGCCGGGATCAAAAACACGATCGAGGCAATCAGCGCCGCCCAGCATTTTTGCAGGCTGTTGTTGCGCCGCAGCCTCAACGGGATGTGGCAGCGCGGACAACGACCGCGCGCATCCGGCAGGCCGGTGTAATGGCAGCCCAGACAGACGCGAAGATTTTCATCAGCCCGTGTTGCGGGGCGCTGGGGATAAAAGCGTTCCCACAGCTGCTCAACGTTCAGGTGAATCAGGGTCAGAATGCTCAGCAGTACCAGCGAGATAAAGGCGAAAAGCCCAATGCCGGGCTGCAGAAACGCGTAATCCTGCACCTTGATGGAAGCAACGCCAATGCCGACGAGGTAAATGTCCAGCATCACCCACTCTTTCAGCTTGTCCAGCATGAGCAACACGGGCCGCAGATTCATGCCGAGAATGTTGCCGAACCACAGATACGCAATGGCGGCCACCAGCACCAGCGGGGCGCCTATGGTGCAAAACAGCACCATCGCTGCGGTGAGCGGGTCGCCCTGACGGGTCATCTGCCAGATACCCTGCACCACGTTTGCATCGATACGCACGCCGAGAAGGTACAGTTTCAGCAGCGGCTCGCTCCAGGCAAACGGCATCAGCAGCAGCATGGCCGTCGCCATTGCCGCGAGTCGGGTTAACGACCAGTCGCGCCCGTCACGGATTTTGGCATCGCAGCGGGGGCAAAAAGCACTTTGATGCGATTTCATCTTCGGCAGCATAAAAAGCGTATCGCACTGGGGGCAACGCTGATAATGTGCACGGGGCAAAGCTTCGCTTACCGTATGGACGGTGATCTTTCTTGTCGGCGTAATCCTGGGTATTTTTATGGCCATCTGTCGCGCACGGATAAGTATTGTTGAACGTTATATTAACTCATGATTTGATTCATCTTGAGCATGAGCGCATTTAATGCTTATTTTAATAGCCTATGCGGTAAATTTGTAAGACAACTAAGTGATTGAATAATGAACAAATCAGAATTCTACGCGGATCTTAATCGCGATTTTCAGGCATTGATGGCAGGTGAAACCAGCTTCTTAGCCACTCTGGCAAATACTAGTGCATTACTGTTTGAACGTCTCTCTGGCGTGAACTGGGCCGGTTTTTATCTTCTTGAAGATAACACGCTGGTGCTGGGTCCCTTCCAGGGAAAAATCGCCTGTGTGCGTATTCCGGTTGGCCGTGGCGTATGCGGGACGGCGGTCGCGACAAACCAGGTCCAGCGCGTAGAAGATGTCCATGCTTTTGATGGCCACATTGCCTGCGATGCTACCAGTAATTCTGAAATCGTCCTTCCGCTGGTCGTGAAGGGGCAGATTATGGGTGTCCTGGACATCGACAGTACCGACTTTGGCCGCTTTAGCGCTGAGGACGAGCAGGGGCTGCGCGAGCTGGTCGCGAACCTGGAAAACGTGTTGGCAACAACCGATTATCAAAAATTCTTTGCGAGCGTCGCAGGATAATCAACGGATAACGTAGCATTTACTGATAGCGTCATTATAATGACGCCTGTTCATGCCTGCGCTTGTTGGCAACGTCCGTTGTAATCAGGAAATTTCATGGAAAATCAACCTAAGTTGAATAGCAGTAAAGAAGTTATCGCATTTCTGGCAGAGCGTTTCCCACAGTGCTTCAGCGCTGAAGGTGAAGCTCGCCCCCTGAAAGTCGGTATTTTTCAGGATTTAGTCGCGCGCGTTGAGGGTGAGATGAACCTCAGCAAAACCCAGCTTCGCTCTGCCTTACGTCTTTATACTTCGAGCTGGCGTTACCTGTACGGTATCAAAGCGGGCGCTACCCGTGTCGACCTCGACGGCAACCCTTGCGGTGAGCTGGACGAGCAGCACGTAGAACACGCGCGTAAACAGCTGGAAGAAGCGAAAGCTCGCGTTCAGGCACAGCGTGCTGAGCAGCAAGCGAAAAAACGCGAAGCCGCCGCGGCAAACGGCCAGGAAGAAGCGCCTCGTCGTGAGCGTAAACCGCGTCCGGCACCGCGTCGCAATGATAATAACGATCGCAAACCGCGTGCTGATAAACCAGCAGCTAAAGCCCCGCGTGCGCCTCGCGAAGAGCCGCGCCACACTCCGGTTTCGGACATCAACGCGCTGAGCGTGGGTCAGGCACTGAAAGTGAAAGCGGGTAACAATGCAATGGATGCCACCGTTCTGGAAATCACCAAAGATGGCGTTCGTGTGCAGCTGACTTCTGGTATGTCAATGATTGTACGCGCAGAACACTTGTTGTTCTGAAACGGAGGCCAAGCCTGGCATGAACACTTTTTTTAAGCTCACCGCGTTAGCGGGCCTGTTTGCTATAGCAGGTCACGCTTTCGCAGTGGACGATATTACGCGTGCTGATCAAATTCCGGTGTTGAAGGAAGAGACGCAGCACGCGACGGTGAGTGAGCGCGTGACGTCGCGCTTCACTCGGTCGCACTATCGTCAGTTCGATCTCGATCAGGCCTTTTCGGCCAAAATTTTCGACCGCTATCTGAACTTGCTGGATTACAGCCATAACGTGCTGCTGGCCAGCGACATCGAAAAGTTTGCCAAACGTAAATCCGAAGTGGGTGATGAACTGCGTTCCGGCAAGCTGGACCTGTTTTACGATCTGTATAATCTGTCGCAGCAGCGCCGTTTTGAACGCTATCAATACGCGTTAAAAGTGCTGGAACGTCCGATGGATTTTACCGGCAACGACACCTTTAATCTGGACCGCAGCAAAGCGCCATGGCCGAAAGACGAAGCCGAGCTGAATGCGCTGTGGGACGGTAAAGTCAAATACGACGAACTGAGCCTCAAACTCACGGGTAAAGACGAGAAAGAGATTCGTGAGACGTTAAACCGTCGCTACAAATTTGCTATCCGTCGTCTTGCGCAGACCAACAGTGAAGATGTGTTCTCACTGGCGATGACCGCGTTTGCCCATGAAATCGATCCGCATACCAACTATCTCTCCCCGCGTAATACCGAGCAGTTCAATACCGAAATGAGCCTGTCTCTGGAAGGTATCGGCGCGGTGCTGCAGATGGACGATGATTACACCATGATCAACTCCATGGTGGCGGGCGGCCCTGCAGCGAAGAGCAAAGCCATTAGCGTTGGCGATCGCATCGTGGGCGTGGGTCAAACCGGACAAAAAATGGTTGATGTGATCGGCTGGCGTCTTGATGACGTCGTCGCGCTGATCAAGGGACCGAAAGGCAGCAAAGTGCGCCTTGAGATCCTGCCTGCCGGGAAAGGCACCAAAACCCGTATCGTTACCCTGACCCGCGAGCGCATTCGTCTGGAAGACCGTGCGGTGAAAATGTCGGTGAAAACCGTCGGGAAAGAGAAGGTGGGCGTGCTTGATATCCCGGGCTTCTATGTTGGGCTGACCGACGATGTGAAAGTGCAGCTGCAAAAGCTTGAGAAGCAGAATGTCAGCAGCGTCATCATCGACCTGCGCAGCAATGGCGGTGGGGCGCTGACCGAAGCCGTTTCACTGTCTGGCCTGTTCATTCCGTCTGGTCCGGTGGTTCAGGTGCGCGATAACAACGGTAAAGTGCGTGAAGACGCCGATACCGATGGCGTGGTGTACTACAAAGGCCCGCTGGTGGTCTTAGTGGATCGCTTCAGTGCCTCTGCATCTGAAATCTTTGCCGCTGCGATGCAGGATTATGGCCGTGCGCTGATTGTGGGTGAACCGACCTTCGGGAAAGGCACCGTACAGCAGTACCGTTCTCTCAACCGTATTTACGACCAAATGCTGCGCCCGGAATGGCCTGCACTGGGGTCGGTTCAATACACCATCCAGAAGTTCTACCGTGTGAATGGCGGCAGTACGCAGCGTAAAGGCGTTACGCCGGACATTCTGATGCCAACAGGTACGGAAGAGACGGAAACGGGTGAGAAGTTTGAGGATAACGCGCTGCCGTGGGATAGCATCAACGCTGCCACCTTCGTCAAGTCTGGCGACATGACGCAGTTTGGCCCGGCCTTGCTTAAGGACCATCAGGAACGCATCGCCAAAGATCCGGAATTCCAGTACATCATGAAGGACATTGCGCGCTTCAATGCCCTGAAAGAAAAACGGAATATTGTCTCTCTGAACTACGCTCAGCGTGAGAAAGAGAACAACGAGGATGACGCGACGCGTCTGGCGCGGGTTAACGATCGCTTCAAGCGAGAAGGCAAACCGCTGCTTAAGAAACTGGACGATCTGCCGAAAGATTACCAGGAGCCGGATCCGTATCTGGACGAGACGGTGCATATCGCGCTCGACCTGGCGAATCTGGAAAAAGGCAAGCCAGCACTGCAGCCGACACCGGCGAAATAAATACCCAACAGGCACAAGAAATTGTGCCTGTTTTTTTTAGTTCTGCAACCTCCCGTCAAACTGACCTTCAATTGTGTAAAGTTGTGTCTTTCTGGTGACTTACGCCCCCCGAATCCTTGAAAATAGCCACAATACCCATACGATGTGGGTAATCGCATAGTGCGCTTTGTTAAACTGAGGTTAAAAGAAAATTATGATGCGAATCGCGCTCTTCCTGCTCACCAACCTGGCGGTGATGGTGGTATTCGGGCTTGTGCTAAGCCTGACAGGAATTCAGTCGAGCAGCGTTCAAGGCTTGTTGATCATGGCGCTGCTGTTTGGTTTTGGTGGCTCCTTTATATCTCTGCTGATGTCGAAGTGGATGGCGCTCAAATCCGTGGGTGGCGAGGTCATCGAACAACCGCGTAACGACATGGAACGCTGGTTGATGAACACCGTGGCCCAACAGTCACAGCAGGCGGGCATCGCTATGCCGCAGGTGGCTATCTACCACGCGCCTGATATCAACGCGTTTGCAACGGGCGCGCGTCGTGACGCTTCCCTGGTTGCCGTCAGTACCGGTCTGTTGCAGAACATGAGCCGCGATGAAGCCGAAGCGGTTATCGCCCATGAGATCAGCCACATCGCTAACGGCGACATGGTGACGATGACGCTGATTCAGGGGGTGGTGAACACCTTCGTGATCTTCATTTCCCGTATTCTGGCGCAAATTGCGGCAGGATTTATGGGCGGCAACCGTGACGAAGGTGAAGAGAGCAACGGTAACCCGCTGATCTATTTTGCGGTGTCGATGGTACTGGAGTTGGTGTTCGGTATTCTGGCGAGCATCATTACCATGTGGTTCTCCCGTCACCGTGAATTCCACGCGGATGCCGGCTCGGCAAAACTGGTGGGGCGCGAGAAGATGATTGCCGCCCTGCAGCGTCTGAAAACCAGCTATGAGCCGCAGGAAGCGAACAGCATGATGGCCTTCTGCATTAACGGTAAATCAAAATCGCTGAGCGAGCTGTTTATGTCTCACCCGCCGCTGGATAAGCGTATCGAAGCACTGCGCAGCGGGGAATACCTGAAGTAACGCAGAGCGTTTAAAGATAAACCGGGCGGGGTAAACCTCCGCCCGGTTTTTTTATGCCTGCGCGCGGGGTTGCGTGATCCGCAATCCGCTGACAATGGCCGCAGTCGTCGCCAGTGTTCCGGCCGTAAGCAGCGCAACGTGGGTGCCGTTCTGCCCGGCAAGGTTGAACATCAGCGCAACCAGCGCGGCACCGGTACTTTGCCCTAACAGACGCGCCGTTCCCAGCATGCCGCTGGCTCCGCCGCTGCGATGGCGTGGGGCAGCGGTCATAATGGTATGGTTATTGGGTGACTGGAACAGACCAAAACCGGCTCCGCACAGGACCATTCTCCAGATGATATCCATGTCGGAAGGCGTGGAGGGGAGCAGCGCCAGCGCAAACAGGCCGCTCGCCATCACTACCAGCCCTAACGCACCCAGCAGCCCCGCATGGACCCGTTCAATTAAATAGCCTGCCAGCGGGGCCATCACCATGGTTGCCAGCGGCCATGGCGTCAGCAGCAGCCCTGTCTCCACCTCGGAACGACCCACGATGCTCTGCAAAAAGAACGGCAACGCGACCAGCGCCAGCATCTGGGCGCAAAACGAACAGATTGAGGTGCAAATAGAAAGCGAAAACAGCGGAATACGCAGCAGGTCTACCGGCAGCAACGGCACCGGCAGCGCCAGCTGACGACGGACAAAGAAGAAACCCACGATCAGCATGGCGGCGACTTCTGCTGCGATAAGCGTCAGAGATTGCCCTTGCGCGAAGCCACTCAGGGCCGTGATAAGTAGACCGAAGGTTAGCGCATTCATCACCGCGCTGGGTAAGTCGAAGCGCGGCTTGTTGCTTTTGGGGCCATTAGCCGGGAGATAACGCAGGGCGAAGAAAATAGCCACAATCCCGAGCGGCACATTTATCGCAAAAAGCCACTGCCATGAAGCAACAGACAGGATCGCGGCAGCAATCGTGGGGCCTGCCGCCGAGGAAACCGCCACAATAAACGAGTTGATGCCCATCCCCCGGCCTAGCTGGCGCTGGGGATAGATAAGCCGTATCAATGCCGTATTCACGCTCATCAGAGCCGCGCCGCCGAAGCCCTGAGCAATACGGGCCAGCGTCAGGGTATGCAGTGAGTCCGACAGGGCGCAAAAAAGCGAGGTCAGCGTGAAGACCACCAGGCCACACTGATAGACCCGCCGGTAGCCAAACATATCCCCCAGAAAAGAGAGCGAAAGTAAGGAGATCACAATCGCGATTTGATACGCATTCACAATCCAGATGGAGCTGGCAGGAGAGGCGTTGAGGTCGCTGGCGATTGTGGGCAATGCGACGTTGGCAATCGCGCCGTCGAGGACGGCCATCGAAATACCAATAATAATGGTGGCGATAGCACCATACCGCTGGGGCAACGGCAGGCCATCGGAAGCGTGTTTTTCCATGGGAAATGAAATGCTCAGGATGAAATTATTCTCAGGGTAACTATTTTAGCATCGTTATTTCGGTTTTATGTCGCAGATTTGTAACGAAGTAAACGCAGATTGATTGCAGGCAGCATGACTCGAATTTATAATAAAAACCGGTTCTGATTTTTATAAAACACTCTGTATGAGGTGATAAATGGCAATCGCAGATTTGGATAAGCAGCCAGATTCTGTTTCTTCCGTGCTGAAGGTGTTTGGCATCTTGCAGGCGCTCGGAGAAGAGCGTGAAATTGGTATTACAGAATTGTCGCAGCGCGTGATGATGTCGAAAAGCACCGTTTATCGCTTTTTGCAGACCATGAAGTCTTTGGGCTATGTCGCTCAGGAAGGCGAGTCTGAGAAATACTCTCTCACGCTGAAGCTGTTCGAGCTGGGTGCCCGCGCGTTACAAAACGTGGATCTTATTCGCAGCGCAGATATTCAGATGCGTGAACTGTCACGCCTGACGAAAGAGACGGTCCACCTGGGCGCGCTGGATGAAGACAGTATCGTTTACATCCACAAAATCGACTCGATGTATAACCTACGTATGTACTCGCGTATCGGACGTCGTAACCCGCTGTACAGTACGGCAATCGGTAAAGTGCTGCTGGCCTGGCGCGATCGCGAAGAGGTGACGCAAATTCTGGACGGCGTGGAGTATAAACGCAGCACCAACCGCACCATCACCAGTACCGATGAGCTGCTTAAGGTACTCGATACCGTTCGCGAGCAGGGCTACGGGGAAGATAACGAAGAGCAGGAAGAGGGGCTGCGCTGCATTGGCGTACCTGTTTTTGATCGCTTTGGCGTCGTGATTGCGGGCCTGAGTATCTCATTCCCGACGCTGCGCTTCTCGGAAGAACGCCTGCATGAATATGTTGCTATCCTGCACACTGCGGCGCGTAAAATCTCTGAGCAGATGGGTTACAACGACTACCCGTTCTGATTGCTGTCAGGCATAAAAAACGCCGCATCGTCTGCGGCGTTTTTTTTATACTGTTAAACGGTTAGCCGTTATCGATGACCACGGACGTTTTACGCAGTACCGGGCAGTTGGTTAATCCAATGATACCGCTGTCGGAGTGCAGATACTGGGCGGTACTCATACCCTGTGCCGTGACGTACTTACACTGAATGCCTAATCCCGCTGCATTTTCGGTGCTCCCCACAAGCACACCATATCCGGTTAATAAAAGGCCAATCCACACAACGGCCAGTGCAATAGTTGTTCGAATGATAAAATGCATCATTACCTCTTTATCTTTGTTGTCATGCACTAAGCCTAAACGGTTTACGGTGTGAAACAAGTGAACTATTCCGAAAAGGATTTGATGCGGTTACAGTTAGCCGCTGTTTAAGATTAGCGTGCTAACCTGGTAACATACGGTCATAAGACGGAGTGTGGAGTGAAAAAAATACGCTGGGTGATTCTGATTATTGTGCTGATAGCATGCGTCGTATTGTGGACGCAGACTATCAATGTGATGTGCGATCAGGATGTACAGTTTTTTAGCGGCGTTTGCGCAATCAATAAGTTTATCCCGTGGTAGACCGCATTTTTTCTCAATGTGATGCCCTTCCTTCGCGCCAGTGGTAAAATAGCCGTTTTTATTGAGGTGGTGAAATGGGTGAGTTACTGAATTCAGGGCTGCTAAGCTTGGCGTCCCTGGCAATCTCGTTGATTGTTATGGTGGTAGGGCTTGTCATATGGTTTTTCGTCAACCGTGCCAGCTCCCGGACTAACGAGCAGATTGAACTGCTGGAAGCGATGCTCGATCTGCAAAAGCGTCAGAATGCGCTGCTGCGTCGTTTGTGTGAAGCCAACGAGCCTGAAGAGAAAGCGGTAGTGAAAGAGAGTGCGCCAGACGCTAAAGACGATGAAGACGATTTCATTCGTCTGGTGGCCGAACGCTAGATTGCAATGATGGGAGGTGGCCGTGGTCTGGAAAAATCCCTGGTATGACCCCTCCCTGAAACACCACACGCCGGATGGTTTTCGCAATACCCATTCCACAGGACATCAGCCCGGCGATGTCGATCGCTGGCAGAAAGAGCGTAAAGCCGCTGGCCTGCCGAAGCCCCCGTCTTCTGGATACGACGCCTTTATCCAGACCTGGTGGCAGCCTGTTGAACTCAACGCACGCCCGGAGGATGGGGCATGGTGGCTTGGGCATGCCAGCGTGTTATTGCGCATGGACGGCAAGTACCTCCTGACCGATCCGGTTTTTTCCCATCGCGCATCACCCGTGCCCTTTCTTGGACCACAGCGAAAAACCCCGCCCGCTATCACCGTCGAAAGCCTTCCGACACTGGATGCGTTGCTGATTTCCCATAATCATTATGATCATCTTGATGCCGCAACGGTGCGAAAGCTCTTGCGGCGCTTTCCGGGCCTGATCGTATTTGTCCCTCTGGGCCTGGGGGACTGGTTCCTCAGGCGGGGGGCAAAAAATGTGGTTGAACTCGACTGGTGGCAGAACGCCAACTGGCAGGGAATAACCCTGACCGCCGTACCGGCGCAGCACTGGAGCATGCGCACGCCGTGGAATCGTAATCGTTCATTATGGTGCGGCTGGGTTGTCGAGGGGCGACAGCATCGGTTCTGGTTTAGCGGGGATACCGGGTATTCGCCGGAACTGCTGTTAATCCCGGAGCGGCTTGGCGCAATTGATTTTGCCGCACTGCCGATTGGCGCATATGCACCCGAATGGTTCATGGCAGTGCACCATATGAACCCCCATTCTGCCGTGGCGCTGTGGCAAGGCCTCGGGTGTCCGACTGCTTTTCCCATTCATTGGGGCGTGTTCGAACTGGCCGATGAATCTCTTGATGAACCCGTGCAGGCGTTACGAAGGGCGCTTGATAATGTAGCACCCGTTAATAATTCATTCAGGATACTGAAAATTGGCGAATATTTATCCGTATAAAGCGTGCGCCGGTTCGTTATCTATATTCGGTATGGAGCATCGCCCGGGAATGTTTTAATTATATCGAAACGTTTTGCTTGCCTTCTTTTGATGCAGCGTCATAAATATTTCATTATTTTAGTGCAACGTATTTTTATTAAACGGTGGTTTTTAATACAGTTTGCCAAAGGCAATTAAAGCTGTTTTTAAAATGTAACTTTTCAGGTACGTTGCAATCATTTCGGCATAACTTTTCACAATATGTTCTAACTCAATCATTGCAATGAAGAAAAACAGGCTGAAATCTGGACGTATCGAAACGCGTGAACTATGTTAAAAAAGTCTTTGGTTACAGCGGTTGTGAATACAACGGCGCGGTAGTATAGGCTGGCAACATTGTCCATAGCCGGACGCATATTTTTGCAGAATGGCCAGGGACAGAGCCAGAATTTGTGCGGCGGATCGAGACGCGTTTAAAAATGGCTTGCCATATTAAACGTTGTATGTGATAACACGGTTTGGGTCAAACGAGGTACAGTTCTGTTTATGTGTGGCATTTTCAGTATAGAAGTCCTGAGTAAACACGTTGTCGTTGAATACCGCTTCTCTGCCGAACCTTATATTAGTGCCTCATGCAGTAATGTCTCAGTTTTATCTAGGTAATGCCCGCGGGCAAAGAAAACACTCTAAGGAATTTTGCAAATGGCAAAGATTAAAGGTCAAGTTAAGTGGTTCAACGAGTCTAAAGGTTTTGGTTTCATTACTCCTGCTGACGGCAGCAAAGACGTGTTCGTACACTTCTCTGCAATCCAGGGTAATGGCTTCAAAACTCTGGCTGAAGGCCAGAACGTTGAGTTCGAAATTCAGGACGGCCAGAAAGGCCCAGCTGCAGTTAACGTAACTGCTATCTGATCGAACCACTGCTGACAGAAGTGCTATCGCGCTTCACCATCAGACATAAAGCCTCGCACCGTGCGGGGCTTTTTTACGCCGTTTCTTTCAGAATATGACTGACGGCGACCTTGTTCGCAACTTGTTGCAAAGCTTCGACATTATTAGCATTGTTTTTCCCCCTCACGACAAAGTTTTCCCGTTAAATCAGGGCGTTGATTCATTGTCCTGGGGTTCAGGTGAAAAAGAAAACCATAATGACCACCGGAAACTTCACGCCGGTGCGTTTTGCTCTGCTGTGTCTCGCCATTCTGGGTAGTCTCGTTTTTCTGCTGGGCCGCGTGGCCTGGCTGCAAATTATCAAACCCGATAATCTGGTTAAGCAGGAAGATATGCGCTCCCTGCGACAGCTCGCGATCGACGCGCCGCGTGGCATGATTGTCGATCGCGAAGGACGGCCCCTTGCCGTGAGCGTGCCTGTCAGAGCCGTGTGGGCCGATCCGAAAACGGTGCTGGCAAAAGGCGGCGTCGGGTTCGATGAACGCTGGCAGGCGCTGGCGAAAGCGCTGCATCTGTCTCTCGGGACGCTTGCCTCCCGAATTAACAGCAATCCTCATGGGCGGTTTATCTATCTCGCCCGCCAGGTGGACCCGTCTCAGGCGCAGTGGATCGATAAGCTCAATTTACCGGGTATTAACCTGCGTGATGAGTCGCGGCGTTTTTATCCCGCCGGGCACGTCGCGGCGAATCTTATCGGTTTTACCAATATTGATGGTCAGGGTATTGAAGGCGTAGAAAAAAGCTTCAATGCGCAACTGACGGGCAAGCCCGGTGTCCGGCAGGTGCGGGAAGACCGCTACGGCCATGTTATCGAAAACCTCACGGAAGTCGCTCCGGTGCCCGCGCATAACATCCAGCTGAGTATCGATGAGCGTTTGCAAACCATCACTGAAGACGCGCTGGACAACGCCGTCGCCTGGAACAAAGCCGAATCGGGCGCTTCGGTGCTGATTAATATCCAGACCGGCGAAATTCTGGCGATGGCGAATTTCCCGGACTTCAACCCCAACAACCGCGAGGGGGCGACGCTGAATGATTTCCGCAATCGCGCCATCAGCGACACCTTTGAACCCGGCTCCACCGTCAAGCCGCTGGTGCTCATGACCGCCCTCCAGCAGGGGCTGGTTCAGCCGGACAGCGTGATCGACACCCATCCCTACACGCTGGACGGTCACCGTATCCGCGACGTGGGTTATTACCCGGAGCTGACCATGACCGGGATCCTGCAAAAGTCCAGCGATACCGGCGTATCCCGCCTGTCTCTGGCGATGCCCATTCAGCGGTTGCTTGATACCTACAAAAACTTTGGCTTTGGCACCAGCACCGGCCTTGGCTTAACCGGCGAGAGTTCCGGCCTTCTGCCAAATCGCAAGTACTGGAGCCAGCTCGATCGCGCGACGTTTGCCTTTGGCTATGGACTGATGGTCACGCCGCTGCAGCTGGCCCATGTTTATGCCACTATCGGAAGTTACGGACTTGAACGCCCGCTGTCGATCACCCGCATCGATCCGCCCGTTATCGGCAAACGGGTGATGCCGGAAGAGATTGCCCATGAAGTCGAGCATATGATGGAGAGCGTTGCGCTTCCGGGCGGAGGCGGCGTGAAGGCGGCGGTACGCGACTACCGCGTGGCGGTGAAAACCGGCACGGCGAAGAAAATTGATGAAAGCGGTAAATATGTCGATAAATACGTTGCCTACACCGCAGGCGTCGCCCCCGCCAGCAATCCGCGTTTTGCGCTGGTCGTTGTGATTAACGATCCTCAAAATGGGGCTTATTACGGCGGGGCGGTCTCAGCCCCGGTGTTTAGCGAAATCATGGGCAATGTCCTGCGCCTCGAAAATGTTAAACCGGATGGCCTGGCGGCAGATTCTGACCATCTGATCGTCATGCGTTAACCCAGCCGTTTTCTACAAGGGCGAATAGCGGTACACTTTCGCCCTTTGATGAATGCCCCCGGAGTCACCATGTCTTTCAGCTGTCCCCTTTGCCACGCACCGTTGACACGCTCAGCGAAAAGTTTTGCCTGTCCGCAGGGACACCAATTTGATATGGCAAAAGAAGGGTATGTGAATCTTCTTCCGGTGCAGCACAAACGCTCCCGCGATCCGGGTGACAGCGCGGAGATGATGCAGGCCCGCCGTGCATTCCTTGATGCCGGACACTATCAGCCGCTGCGCGATACCGTTTCACAGCTGCTGGCAGCAAACCTGATGCAGGGCGCAACGGCTGTGCTGGATATTGGCTGCGGGGAAGGGTATTACACGAGGGCGTTTGCGGACGTAGCTAAGGCAAAAGGGGCAGAAACCTGGGGGCTGGATGTCTCAAAGGTGGCGATTCGGGCCGCGGCGAAGCGCTATATGGCCGTGACGTTTTGCGTAGCATCAAGCCATCGCCTGCCGTTTGAAAATGCGAGTATGGATGCCGTGGTGCGAATCTACGCGCCCTGTAAGGCGGAGGAGCTGGCGCGCGTGGTGAAACCGGGGGGATGGGTGATAACCGTCACGCCTGGCCCGCGTCATCTCATGGAATTAAAGGGACTCATCTATGACGACGTGCGCCTGCATGCGCCGCACTCGGAACAGCTGGGTGGCTTTACGCTCAAAGACGAGCTCGCGGTAGCGTATGAGATGAACCTGAACGGGGAAGAGGCTGTGGCGTTACTGCAGATGACGCCGTTTGCCTGGCGAGCAAAGCCGGATGTGTGGGAAAAATTAGCGCAACAGACGACCTTTTGCTGCCAGACGGATTTCAGTATCCACTGCTGGCAGCGCGAAGATTAACCCGCGAAGTGTGCCCAGAGGATTTGGGCACCAATGCCGATCAACACGATCCCGCCCAAAATTTCGGCTCGCTTGCCCAGCAGCGGGCCAATAAACCGACCAACCATCATGCCCAGGGTAGACATAATGAGCGTCGCACAGCCGATAGCCAGCGCGGTGGCAATGATATTCACCTGCAGGAAGGCCAGACCCACCCCGACCGCCATTGCATCAAGGCTGGTGGCAATCGCGGTGGTGACTAACAGCCAAAAACCGTGGCGGTGCTGAGGCTCTGCGTCGTCGTCGCTGTTTCCGCGCACGCCTTCGATCACCATGCGTCCACCCAGAAAGACCAGCAGGACAAAGGCAATCCAGTGGCTCCACTCCAGCACGAACTGGCTGGCAAGCATACCCAGCCCCCAGCCTATTAGCGGCGTGAGCGCTTCGATAGCACCAAAAATCAGACCCGTGCGCAGTGCTTCAGAGAATTTAGGTTTGTGGAGCGTGGCACCTTTGCTGATGGAAACCGCAAATGCGTCCATAGACATGCCGAAAGCGAGAAGAATTGTGGCGGAGATATTCATGACAGCATCCAGACCGGGGATATCCATATGACACATCACTGCCCCCAGTAAACAGCAGTTGATGTATCTATGGTCTCGCCTGACCGTGACGCACGTAAACCGTGCTACAAACGATCCGTACGCGCCACGTTTTTCAACGAGTATGTTGACACGTACATTTTCTGAAAACAGAAAATTAGCTACTCCCCAACGACGGGCGCAACCTTAACATAATTTGAGAATATAAAACAACAACGGCGCGCTATTAATTTATTAACTTGTTGATAACGATTTTCATTTAGGTTTATTAGTGAATTTATCGTTAATAAATATAAGGGAAATAACGCGATGAATATAGCTTTGGCTATATTTACGTCCTGAAATAAAGACAGGATATAGCCATGGCTATATAGATAACTTACTGAGTTTTAAGGAGTAATTGATATATTCTTTCCAGGTCGTCAATATTCTTCACGCGAATAAGCAGGCGGCGCTGTTCTAATTGCATCACCAGTACGCCGTCTTCGGATAAATTCATCTCTTTAATACGGTTATATTCTATCCATACATTGGCGAAGAAAAAACCACTGCGTTTGAAGATGATTTTAGGCGTACGGATCCAGAAAAGATAAATGGCCATCAATGCCAGCGCACATAATAACCATGTGGTTAATAATGCACCGTGGCTCATGACGTTGTTGTAAATAAGAATGACGATAAGGCCCGCGAAGATAAACGCATCAACGCGTCCACGGCGCAAAAGGGGTAGGGCAAGCAGCGTCTCGCCGTGACGGCGAGGCATGATGAATTCGTCATAGATCGCGTAAGCCAGAAGGGCAACAATAAACAAAACCAGTACGATGTCCGTGACAGTCATTCATCCTCCAGATAAAAAAAACCGGGGGCAAGCCCCCGGCTTATAACACGTTCTTACAGACCCAGCAGGCCGACCGCGTAGCCCGCGATACCGATGACAAAGAAGCCAACGATGATCCACAGCGGGTTAACTTTTTTGCGCAGCAGCCACATACAGGCGAAGGTCAACAGCAGCGGTACCAGGCCCGGCATCAGCTGGTCCAGGATAGTCTGCACGGTGGTCACGCGAGTCTGTCCATCCTGGCCGGTGATGGTTGAGACCACCAGCGGGATGTTCACGTGCGTCCATTTGTTAACCAATGCCCCCATGACAAACAGGCCGAGAATAGACGCCCCCTCGGTCAGTTTCTGCAGGAAGCCGCCGCCCATGTCCTTCACGATGTCCACACCCTTACGGTAGCCGTAAGCCACACCGTAGTAACGGGTCAGCAGACGGACGGCATTGAACAGGATGAAGAACAGCAGAGGGCCGAGCAGGCTACCGCTCATCGCGATCCCGGCACCCAGCGCCGCAAAGACCGGACGCACGGTTCCCCAGAAGATAGGGTCACCCACGCCTGCCAGCGGCCCCATCAGACCAACTTTGATACCGTTGATGGCACCATCGTCAATCTCTGCGCCGTTTGCACGCTGCTCTTCCATCGCCAGCGTCACGCCCAGTACCGGGGCGGCGACGTAAGGATGGGTGTTGAAGAATTCCAGGTGACGCTTTATCGCCTGACGGCGCGCTTCGTTGTTTTCAGGGTAGAGGCGTTTGATCGCCGGTACCATGGAGAAGCAGAAGCCCAGCGCCTGCATACGTTCGAAGTTCCATGAACCCTGAAACAGGTTAGAACGGATGAACACGCCACGAATATCACCCGGAGTCAGTTTCTTCTCAGGGGTAGTTTTTGTCATATCAACCATGTCGCTCACCTGCTAGTCCAGTTCGTTATCGAGATCGTTATTACCAGCGGCCTGCACCGGCGCACCCGCAACGCGGTTATATTTCGGGCTCAGCTGGATATAGAGAATCGCCATGACGGCACCAATCACACCCAGTGCAACCAGGTTGAAGTTGGTGAAGGCCGCAGTCACGAAGCCGAGGTAGAAGAACGGCATCAGGTAGCCCGCACGCATCATGTTGATAACCATCGCATAACCGACCACAACGATCATGCCGCCTGCAATGTTCAGACCACCGGTGACCACTTCTGGAATGGCGTTCAGCATGCTCTGCACTTCGCTGGTACCGACGGAGATAGCAACGATAACCGCCGGGATCGCGATACGCATCGCCTGCAGGAACAGGGACGAAACGTGGATCCAGGAGAGCGCCGTCAGGTTGCCATTATCCGCCGCCTTATCCGCTGCGTGCTGGAAGGCCACGGTGATAGTACGAACGATGATGGTCAGTACCTGGCCTGCTGCTGCCAGTGGGATCGCCAGGGCAATACCCGCACCGATGCTCTGATGACCGGCAATAACCAGAACGGTTGAGATGATAGAGGCCAGCGCGGCATCAGGCGCAACGGCGGCACCGATGTTCATCCAGCCGAGGGCGATCATCTCCAGGGTACCCCCGATGATGATACCGGTTTTCATATCACCGAGAACGGCACCAATCAGCGTACAGGCCACCAAAGGGCGGTGGAACTGAAATTCATCAAGTACGGATTCCATACCCGCAATACATGCGACGACGAACACCAGCACAATCTGAAGAGTGGTAATCTCCATTGTACTTCTCCTATTACATAAGCTTTATGTGAAAAACCGGCGCGGGTTATTTCCCGACTTTGCCGATCAAATCCATCATCTTCAGTTTCTGGTCAGTGGAAACCTTACGGGCTTCCAGCTCAATACCGCGGGCATTCAGTTTGTTGAACGCCTCGATATCTTTCTCATCGACTGAAATCGCGTTGTTGACCTGCGTTTTGCCCTGGCGGAAAGCCATGCCACCGATGTTAACGGAGGTAATTTTCACGCCGCCTTCAACAATGCGCTCGACGTCTGTCGGGTTAGTAAACAGAAGCATCACGCGTTCGCCCGCGTATTTCGGGTTGTTATAAACACGGATCATTTTGGCGACATCCACCACGTGGGCGGTGACGCCCGGCGGAGCTACCTGGGTGAGAAGGGTTTTACGAACGGTGTCCGCGGCCACTTCGTCGCTGACAACGATAATGCGCTTAACGTTGGTCTCTTTGGTCCAGCGCGTCGCGACCTGGCCGTGGATTAAGCGGTCATCGATACGCGCAAGGCCGATGACCATGTAATCGTTAGCACCCATCGGTTTCGCCGGTGCGGCAGCTTTAGGGGCCGCGGCAACAGGCGCGGGTTTTTCAACCGGCTGCGCTTTCAGTGCTTTCACACCTTCGCGGCCGGTTTCAACCGCCAGCGCGACCAGTTCGTCAAAATCAGGGTTGTCGTCGCGCGCCATGAAGGTTTCCACCAGCATCGGGATATTTACCCCGGCGACAACTTCATAATGCTCTTTATCGACGACAATGCGGCTGGCAGCATTAAACGGGCTGCCGCCCCATGTATCAACGAGAAACAGCACGCCTTTGCTGGTATCCAGCTTCTCAAGCTGAGCAGTATATTTCTCGATCAGCGTTTCGGCGTTTTCACCGGGAACGAAATCGATCCAGCCTACGTTTTCCTGCTCACCCAACAGCATTTCTGCCGTTTTGAGTAGCTGCTCTGCAGCCCAACCATGTGTGCCTATGACAATAGCAATGGTCACTTGCTACCTCCTTTTATTATCATTGATACGCCCACGGTGCAGGCGTACTGAGAATCGTCTTACGTGTACCGAATCGATTCAGATAAGGGTTAGAGTTAAATTAACTAAGACTTCCGCGATTTATTTTAGACAGTGAAAAAATAATTTATGTGATGAAGATCCGTAATTTAGCTTTCGAAAAAGAGAAATTACGCGTCGAAAATTTAGTCGTAACACCTTTTTGCAAAAGAAAGTAAATCTTTGCCAAAATCTTATTGTCTCTGATATGTTTAGCCTCCGTTTAATCGATCAGGAGTATAGGGCAGCAGCCCACTATATGGACCGTCACCGACGTCAGTCATCCTCCAGGCCACATTGCGCCTTTTTCACCGGCAATTCTTGCCACGCACCGACTCTGTCTGCCTTTGATTTGCCCTCGTTGAGTGGGGCACCGTTTCGTCATTCCTTTAGCAGGAGCTTGTCATGGAATTCTTAATGGACCCGTCAATCTGGGTAGGATTACTCACGCTTGTCGTGCTCGAAATCGTTCTCGGTATTGATAACCTGGTGTTTATCGCCATCCTTGCCGACAAGCTGCCGCCTAAGCAGCGCGATAAGGCACGTCTGATTGGCCTCTCGCTGGCGCTGATCATGCGTCTGGGCCTGCTGTCCGTGATCTCGTGGATGGTTACGCTGACCAAACCGCTATTCTCGGTGATGGACTACACCTTCTCCGGGCGTGATTTGATTATGCTCATCGGGGGTATCTTCCTGCTCTTCAAAGCGACTACCGAGCTTCACGAGCGGCTGGAGAATCGCCAGCACGACGATGGCCACGGGAAGGGCTATGCCAGCTTCTGGGTCGTGGTGTTGCAGATTGTGGTGCTGGATGCGGTCTTCTCCCTGGATGCGGTGATCACGGCGGTCGGTATGGTGAACCACCTGCCGGTGATGATGGCGGCGGTTGTTATTGCTATGGCGGTCATGCTGCTGGCGTCTAAACCGCTGACGCGTTTCGTCAACCAGCATCCGACGGTGGTGGTCCTGTGTCTGAGCTTCCTGCTGATGATTGGTCTCAGCCTGGTGGCAGAAGGTTTTGGCTTCCATATTCCGAAAGGCTACCTGTACGCCGCGATTGGTTTCTCGATCATTATCGAGCTGTTTAACCAGATTGCGCGCCGGAACTTTATCAAGCAGCAGTCGAACCTGCCGCTGCGCGCCCGCACCGCCGACGCCATTCTGCGTCTGATGGGCGGTCGTCGCCAGGTGAACGTGCAGTCTGACAGCGAAAACCGTAACCCGGTGCCGGTCCCGGAAGGGGCGTTTGTTGAAGAAGAGCGCTACATGATCAACGGCGTGCTCTCGCTGGCCTCCCGCTCTCTGCGCGGTATTATGACGCCGCGCGGTGAAATCAGCTGGGTGGATGCCAACCTGAGCGTCGACGAAATTCGCCAGCAACTGCTCTCTTCGCCGCACAGTCTGTTCCCGGTGTGCCGTGGTGAACTGGATGAAATTATTGGCGTTGTGCGAGCAAAAGAGATGCTGGTAGCGCTGGAAGATGGGGTTAACGTTGAAGCGGTGGCTGCCGCCTCCCCGGCGATCGTGGTGCCGGAAACGCTGGATCCGATCAACCTGCTGGGCGTACTGCGTCGCGCACGCGGCAGCTTTGTCATCGTCACCAACGAGTTTGGTGTGGTGCAGGGGCTGGTCACGCCGCTGGACGTACTGGAAGCGATTGCCGGTGAATTCCCGGATGCGGATGAAACCCCGGAGATCGTGAACGACGGCGAAGGCTGGCTGGTCAAAGGGACCACCGATCTGCATACGCTCTCGCACATGCTGGGCGTTGAAAACGTGGTCAACGACGAGGACGATTCTGCAACGGTTGCCGGGCTGGTGATTGCCGTTAACGGGCAAATCCCGCGCGTCGGTGACGTTATCGAGCTGCCGCCGCTGCATATCACCATTGTCGAAGCCAACGACTATCGTGTGGATATGGTGCGTATTGTTAAAGAGCAGTCCGCGCATGACGAAGAAGAGTAAGGCTGTTTAACGCATCGGCATCAGGGGCACAATGTGCCCGTTATGCTGCGCTGGCGGGGGGCTACTCCCCGCCAGCCACCTCGGAAACTCCCTCAGCGGCATTGGCCGCGCATAAAGATACCCCTGTAAAATATGCACCCCGTGACGGCGCAGATACCGCGACTGTTCTTCTGTCTCAACCCCTTCCGCAACCAGTTCAATGTTCAGCCTCTGGCCCAGCGCGATAATAATATCCGTCACCGTCGAATTTACGGCGTCAGTGCCGATGGCGGTGGTGAACGACTTATCAATTTTCAGCACGTCCGGGTGAAGTTTTTCCAGCCATGACAGCGAGCTACTGCCGGTACCAAAATCATCAATCGCCAGCTTAATGCCCTTGCGGTGGAGCTCGCGCACGATGCGGTAATCAACATCCAGCAGAGCGTCGCGCTCCGTTAGCTCGATCACCAGCTGCTGAATGGGGTGCGAATGGAACCACAAGCGGTTGAGATCCTGTAGCAGGATGCCCCGGCGGAAATGGCTGGCAGCCACGTTAATGCCGATGTGAAAACCGGGCGTCGCCGGGAAATACCCGAGCTGGCGCACGGTTTCAAAAATGACGTAGCGGGTGAGGGGGGCAATCAGGTTGTGCTCCTCGGCCAGGGGAATAAACACGTCGGGCGAAATCCAGCCCTGACGCGGGTTATTCCAGCGCAGCAGGATCTCAACGCCCACGCACTCCTGCGTTCTGGCATTGACCAGCGGCTGGCAGAACAGCTCAAATTCACGCGCCGCCAGCCCCATATTGATCTCCCAGGTAAAGCTCATCCGGCGGGCGGTGGCAAGCCAGGCGATGTACCCCACCAGCAGGCTCAACATCAACGCCAGCGGGAGTTGGGTAGGGAGGTTTTTCAACGCCATGACACCGGGGCCGGGGCCGCTCACGGTGATGCTGAAAGGGTAGCGAGCTGAATTTTGCGTCAGCAGTACGTCGCTATCATCAAAGATCAGCGAATCGGTCACCTGTTGGCCGTAACGCAATGACTGGTCGCCTACGGTCAGCACCACGTCAGTGATCAGTGGGCGCTGGGGCTCCAGAAGCATTCGGGTGAGCAGTTCAATATTGACGACTTCCATCAGCCCGTTTTCGCCGTTTCCAGAAACCGGATACCACTGGATCAGGATCGGGCTGCCGAGCAGCAGCCAGCGGTCGGTGGACAAAATCAGCCTGGGTTCGCTGGCCGGCAGCATCGGCTGAACCTCGCGCACGGGGAGGTTTCGGCTGCCAAAAATACTGGAGCAATAGACCACCCCGTCCTGAACAAGGGCGATGGAGCGAACGGTCTGAAGCATCGCAGCCTGCTTGCGCAGCACCAGATGGGCCTGCGGACAGGGTTCGCCCACCAGGGATTGCAGCACCTCACGGTGATTGTCCAGGGCTATCAGGATGTTATCGAGAGAGACGACGGTATGGCGGGTAAAGTCCAGAATGCGTTCCTGATTGACGTTCCGCTGGGAAATAAACCGGATGCCCAGCGTCAGGATGAGCGTAAGGAGCGCAACCGTTACACAGACGATAACGCGTTTTCGGCGATAGTCTTTAATGATCGTCTGTGCAGTTTGCATGAACGGTCGCCCGATACGCTGCCAGCCCCAAAAGCCGGAAGCAACAGAGAAAGTGTAGTGGGGATTGCGGGAGGAGACGAGACGGGAGACAAAAATTCGCCCATCTGTTGCAGATGGGCGTAAGGGAGTATTAGTCGCACTGAACCTTGATGGCCAGGCCGCCGCGGGAGGTCTCGCGGTACTTCGCGTTCATATCTTTGCCGGTCTCGTACATGGTTTCGATAACCTTATCCAGCGATACGCGCGGTTCGCTGGTACGGCGCATCGCCATGCGCGAGGCGTTGATCGCTTTCACCGAAGCAATCGCGTTACGCTCAATACACGGTACCTGAACCTGACCTGCAACCGGATCGCAGGTCAGACCGAGGTTGTGCTCCATGCCGATTTCTGCCGCCACGCACACCTGCTCAGGGCTTGCGCCCAGCAGCTCTGCAAGACCGGCAGCGGCCATCGAGCAGGCCACGCCCACTTCACCCTGACAACCCACTTCAGCACCGGAAATTGAGGCGTTCATCTTATACAGCGCGCCAATCGCACCCGAGGCGAGGAAGTAACGGATGTAAATATCCGGCGTGACCGGTTCGATGAAGTGATCGTAGTAGGCCAGAACGGCAGGCACGATACCGCACGCACCGTTGGTAGGTGCCGTCACCACGCGACCACCGGCGGCGTTCTCTTCGTTTACCGCGAGGGCAAACATGTTCACCCAGTCCACGACGTTCATCGGGTCATTGGAGAACTTGTCGGTGGTAACCAGCATGCGGCGCAGGGCAGAGGCGCGACGCGGAACGCGCAGCGGGCCAGGAAGCACCCCTTCGGTATTCATCCCGCGATCGATACAGGCGCGCATGGTTTGCCAGACGTTAGCAAAATAGTCTTCAATCTCTTTCTTGCTGTGCAGCGCCAGTTCGTTCTGCATCACCATGCCGGACAGCGACAGGCCGGTCTCTTTGCAAAAGCCCAGCATCTCAGTGGCTGACTTGAACGGATACGGCACGTTCACGTCGCCAGCGGTATCTTTACCGAAATGCTCTTCATCCACGATGAAACCACCGCCGATGGAGTAATAGGTTTTGCTGTAAATCTCTTTTTCACCGCTCCAGGCGTGAATGGTCATGCCATTTTCATGCAGCGGCAGGTTGTCGCTGCGAAAACGCATGCCGTCGTTTTGCGGGAAATCCACTTCCTGCTGACCATTGGCCAGCAGCAGGCGACCGCGCGTTTCCACGTCGCGGATAAATGCCGGAATGGCATCAATATCTACGGTGTCCGGCATGTTACCTGCCAGACCCATAATAATGGCGATATCGGTGTGGTGGCCTTTACCCGTTAATGACAGTGAACCGTAAACATCCACGGCGACACGGGTAACGCTTTCCAGTAATCCTTTTTCGACCAGATCATCGACGAACTGTTTACCGGCCTTCATCGGCCCTACAGTGTGGGAAGAAGAAGGACCAATTCCCACTTTGAACATGTCGAATATACTAATCACGTTTACACTCCTGACAGGGTTACCGGGTCTCCAGTAACGATGTTATAACTGCGCATAGTGTATGAGGGAACGTCGGTGTCGGCTTAACTATTCACATGAATTAAACTAATGCTTAACCTCTGAATTACTAATGCTGAGACGCGCCTCGCAAACCGTCACCGTTTCCAGGAATGTAAAGTATAGTCAAGGCTTCAGGCCGATTTGCAGAGCCAGCTCACGAATGATGCCTGCGGT
Source organism: Enterobacter cancerogenus (assembly GCF_019047785.1). Classification (NCBI taxonomy): domain Bacteria; kingdom Pseudomonadati; phylum Pseudomonadota; class Gammaproteobacteria; order Enterobacterales; family Enterobacteriaceae; genus Enterobacter; species Enterobacter cancerogenus. The sequence goes on from NZ_CP077290.1 coordinate 4,734,669, forward strand.
CATGCCCCAGACAAAATAATGCTGGTACCAGGATAACCACACCCGATGTTCGTGCCCACGGCGCTGAATATCCAGAGGGTGATAGCGGCTAAGACGCAGCGCTTCTTCCAGCGGCATTTCGAACACCGCGGCTACCTCGTCGACGCTGGCGTGATACTGAAGGTCGGGCGGGATAATACCGACGACGGGAGTGACCTGAAATCCGGTGACGCTGTCAACGGGCGGCAGCACCCCGATGATTTCCACGGCCTCAGGCGGGATGGCGACCTCTTCGTGCGCTTCGCGCAGCGCAGCGGCAATCAGCGAGGCGTCGGTACTGTCGACGGCCCCGCCGGGGAACGCGACCTGACCGGCATGCTTGCGCATATGCGGCGAGCGCTGGGTCAGCAGAAGACCGGGTTGTTCGCGACGTACCACCGGGATCAGCACCGCGGCCTGACGTTGATTCAGGGTTTCGCGGCTCACCTGCGGGCGCAAAAGCTGAAAGCGTGACATAAACGCATCGAGCGTCAGGTTCTCATTCTTCACCCGTTACTTCTCCAGTTGCTTCAGGATACGGTTAACTTTATCAAAGGTTTCCTGATATTCCGACTGTACCTCACTGTCTGCAACAATGCCGCCGCCCGCAGAGCAGTATAGGCTGCCGTCCCAGGCGGTCACGGTGCGGATGGTGATGCTGGTGTCCATGGTGCCGCACAGGCTGATGTAGCCAATGCTGCCACACCAGGCGTTGCGGCGGTGCGGCTCCAGCTCGTCGATGATTTCCATCGCCCGGACTTTTGGTGCGCCGGTAATCGACCCGCCGGGGAATGCGGCGCGCAGCAGGTCGCAGGCGGTGCGTGAAGCGGGCAGTCGTGCAGTGATGGTGCTCACCAGATGGTGAACGGCCGGGAATGCTTCAACCACAAACAGCTCAGGCACGCGCACGCTGCCCGGCTCGGCCACGCGGCCAATGTCGTTGCGCATCAAATCGACAATCATCAAATTTTCGGCGCGGTCCTTTGGGGATGACGCCAGTTTCTCCGCCTGCTGGCGGTCGGCAACCGGGTCGGCAACGCGCGGCAGCGTGCCTTTGATGGGGCGGGTCTGAATAGTCCGATCGGCCAGATGAATAAAACGCTCCGGCGAAAGGCTCAGGATCGCCCCCTCGTCCAGGCGGATAAAGGCGCTAAAGGGCGCTTTATTGCTGGCATTAAGATGGCAAAACGCCTGCCACTCGTCGCCCTCATAGGTCGCCTGGAACCGCTGGGCAAGGTTAACCTGATAGCAATCGCCGCTTTGCAGCCAGGCCTGAACGCGGGCGAACTTCTCGGCATACGCCGGGGCGGTCATGTTGGACCGCCAGCCTGAGGTCAGGCTGAAAGGCTGTGGTGTCGCGGGTGTCTGCGCCTCAAGCCAGGCGAGCCGGGCGTGGACGTCCGCATGGCTCAGGAGCAAGACGCGCTGCCGGTGGTGATCGACAATCAGCGCCCAGTCGTACAACCCTACCGCCATATCCGGAATGGCAATATCCCGCTGCGCGATGTCAGGCAACGTTTCATACCGACGCCCGAGATCGTAGCCAAACAGCCCGAGCGCGCCGCCCTGGAAGGGCAGGTCAGGATGGGGCGAAGCAGATAAGCCAAGGGCATCAAGGCGCAGCTGGAGCAGGGTGAGCGGATCGTCGCTGGATTCCAGCCCTCCCACCGTGGTGAGGTTTCCCCGCGTGACCAGGGTTTCCAGCGGGTCAGCAACCAGGATATCAAACCGGCTATAAGGATGGTCAGCATGGCCGGAGTGCAGCAGCATGGCGTACGGACGGTGGCTCAGGCGGGCAAACCAGAATTCGGCGGCGTCAGCACGCCAGGGCAGGGTAATAACAGTGGGCAAGCGCGTGTTCATGTGTGGCATACTACCGGCAGCGTGAAATAATGAGCGCGAATAATTTAGCAGGAGTTGACGATGTTTGCAGGTTTACCTTCTCTAAGCCACGACCAGCAGCAGAAAGCGGTTGAGCGAATTCAGGAGCTGATGTCCCAGGGGATGAGCAGCGGACAGGCTATTTCTCAGGTGGCAGAAGAACTTCGCGCCACCCATACCGGTGAGCGGATCGTGGCGCGTTTCGAGGATGAAGAAGACGAAGAGTAATCGGGCTTAAACCGCCGCGATAATCTTAATCTCAACCTTATATTCCGGTTTCATCAGCGTGGCCTGTACGGTGCAACGTACAGGCGCGTGACCCGCCACAACCCACGCATCCCAGGCTTTGTTCATCGCCGCAAAATCTTCTTTATTCGCCAGGAAAATAGTGGCATCCAGAATGCGGGATTTGTCGCTGCCCTGTTTCTCCAGCACGGCATCAATTTGTGCCAGGGTGTTAGCCGTCTGCTCATAGGCATCTGCGTCCAGGTTGGCCGGCACGCCGGTGTAGTAAAGCGTCTGGTTATGGATCACAACGTCAGACCAGCGGGCTTCGGCATCAATGCGCAAAATTGACATAAACGTTTCCTCGTTATTTTTCATATCAGGCGGCAAGACTGCCATATTGTTCCCCCTTCGTCACTATTTGGGGTGGCACAGGAAGGGATGGGCTGACATAATCCCTGTGCAAAAATACAGTGAGAGAGCACCGTGGCAGACGATTTTTCCCCAGAAGGCCAGTTAGCAAAGGCCATTCCCGGCTTTAACCCGCGTGAACCTCAGCGGCAGATGGCGCACGCCGTCGCAAAGGCAATTGAACAGGCGCAGCCGCTGGTGGTTGAGGCCGGTACCGGCACGGGGAAAACCTACGCTTACCTCGCACCTGCGCTGCGTGCAAAGAAGAAGGTGATCGTCTCGACCGGGTCGAAAGCGCTGCAGGACCAGCTCTACAGCCGCGATTTGCCGACGGTGGCAAAAGCGCTGAAATACAAAGGGCGGCTGGCCTTGTTGAAAGGGCGCTCAAACTACCTCTGCCTCGAGCGGCTTGAGCAGCAGGCGCTGGCGGGGGGCGATCTGCCGGTACAGACCCTGAGCGATGTCATTATTCTTCGCGCCTGGGCGAACCAGACCGAGGAGGGGGATATCAGCACCTGCGCGAGCGTGCCGGAAGATTCCCCGGCCTGGCCGCTGGTAACCAGCACCAACGATAACTGCCTTGGCAGCGATTGCCCGCTGTATAAAGAGTGTTTTGTGGTCAAGGCGCGTAAAACCGCGATGGACGCAGACGTGGTGGTGGTCAACCATCATCTGTTTCTGGCCGATATGGTGGTGAAAGACAGCGGCTTCGGTGAACTCATCCCTGAAGCCGAGGTGATGATTTTCGATGAAGCCCACCAGTTGCCGGATATTGCCAGCCAGTATTTCGGCCAGTCGCTCTCCAGCCGCCAGTTGCAGGATCTGGCAAAAGATTTCACCATTGCCTACCGCACCGAACTGAAAGATACCCAGCAGCTGCAAAAGTGTGCCGATCGACTGGCGCAAAGCGCCCAGGATTTCCGCCTGCAGCTGGGTGAGCCGGGCTATCGCGGCAACCTGCGTGAACTGCTGGCTGACAGCAATATTCAGCGTGCGCTGCTGCTGCTCGATGATGCGCTGGAGCTGTGCTACGACGTCGCGAAGCTGTCGCTGGGCCGCTCTGCGCTGCTGGATGCCGCCTTTGAGCGCGCGACGGTCTATCGTACACGGCTCAAAAGACTCAAAGAGATCAACCAGCCGGGATACAGCTACTGGTACGAATGCACCTCGCGTCACTTCACCCTGGCCCTGACGCCGCTGACCGTGGCGGACAAGTTCAAGGAGGTGATGGCGCAAAAGCCAGGCAGCTGGATTTTTACCTCGGCAACCTTGTCGGTGAATGACGATCTGCACCACTTCACCGAACGCCTGGGCATTGAGCAGGCCGAATCTCTGCTGTTACCCAGCCCGTTTGATTACCAAAAACAGGCGCTGCTCTGTGTGCCGCGTAACCTGCCGCTCCCCAACCAGCCGGGGGCGGCCCGTCATCTGGCGGCGATGTTAAAACCGATGATCGAGGCCAATAATGGCCGCTGCTTTATGCTCTGCACATCCCACGCGATGATGCGCGATCTGGCGGAGCAGTTCCGCGCCACCATGACATTGCCGGTACTGTTGCAGGGCGAGACCAGCAAAGGGCAGCTTTTGCAGCAGTTTGTCAGTGCGGGTAACGCCCTGCTGGTGGCGACCAGCAGCTTCTGGGAAGGGGTGGACGTGCGCGGTGATACGCTTTCGCTGGTCATTATCGACAAGCTGCCGTTTACCTCGCCGGACGATCCGCTGATCAAGGCGCGAATGGAAGATTGCCGCCTTCGCGGGGGCGATCCGTTCGATGACGTTCAGCTCCCGGATGCGGTCATTACGCTGAAGCAGGGGGTAGGGCGTTTGATCCGCGACGTCTCCGATCGCGGCGTGCTGGTGATTTGCGACAATCGCCTTGTTATGCGCCCTTACGGCGCGACCTTTCTCGCCAGCCTGCCGCCCGCACCCCGAACGCGGGATATTAAACGCGCGGTTCGCTTCCTGGCGAACCCGACGGCGGAGTAATTCGCCCCGGAGTATGGTAAAATGCGCGCCATTTTGTGACTGACCCTTGCGAGAGCGCGACGACTAATGCGAATTCTGGCTATTGATACGGCAACAGAAGCCTGTTCTGTTGCCCTGTGGAACGATGGCGCGATCGGTGCCCATTTCGAAGAGTGCCCGCGAGAGCACACCCAACGTATTCTTCCTCTGGTTAAGGCGATCCTGAACCAGGGACACACCGCCTTAACCGATCTTGATGCGCTGGCCTATGGCCGTGGGCCGGGCAGTTTTACCGGCGTGCGTATCGGGATTGGTATTGCCCAGGGCCTGGCGCTGGGTGCAGAACTGCCGATGATTGGCGTCTCCACGCTGATGACCATGGCGCAGGGCGCATACCGTATGACCGGCGCAACGCGCGTGCTGGCAGCCATTGATGCCCGCATGGGCGAAGTCTACTGGGCTGAATATACCCGCGACGAGCAGGGCGTGTGGCACGGCGAAGAGACGGAGGCGGTGCTTAAGCCCGAGGCCGTGACCGAGCGCCTGACGCAGCTCTCCGGCGAGTGGGCAACGGTCGGCACGGGCTGGGCCGCCTGGCCGGAGATGGCAAGCAATACGGGCATCACGCTGGTCGAGGGCAACATGCTCCTGCCTGCTGCAGAAGACATGCTGCCCATCGCCTGTCAGCTTCTCGCGGCGGGAAAAACCGTGGCCGTTGAGCATGCAGAACCTGTTTATTTACGAAACACCGTCGCGTGGAAGAAACTTCCTGGCCGCGAGTGAATCTCAGTAATAGGAACTGAGAAAAAAAGGAGTCGCATCATGGCGGTTCAGAGTAACGTAGTACGCCTTTTACTGGCAGGCGCGGTTGCCATAGCACTGAGCGGTTGCGTAACCGTTCCTGATGCGATCAAAGGCAGCAGCCCGGTGCCTCAGCAGGATCTGGTGCGTGTAATGAATGCCCCTGAGCTGTACGTGGGACAGGAAGCGCGCTTCGGTGGCAAGGTGGTTGAGATGGTGAACCAGCAGGGTAAAACCCGCCTGGAAATTGCCACCGTGCCACTGGACAGCGGCGCACGTCCGATTTTAGGTGAGCCTTCTCGTGGGCGCATCTACGCTGACGTCAGCGGCTTCCTCGATCCGGTCGACTTCCGCGGGCAGCTGGTGACGGTGGTGGGGCCGATTACCGGCACGGTTGAGGGTAAAATCGGCAGCACGCCGTACAAATTTATGACCATGCAGGTAACCGGCTATAAACGCTGGCGCATTGCCCAACAGGTTGTCATGCCTCCGCAGCCGATCGATCCGTGGATGTGGGGTCCACATCCGTACCGCTATGGCTACGGCGGCTGGGGCTGGTACAACCCAGGTCCGGCACAGGTTCAAACGATCGTAACTGAGTAACTTACTGTTTTAATTATGAAAGAGACAGCGGCTCAGCCGCTGTCTCTGTTTTTTTACGGATAAAACGAAAAAAAAGAGTGACGCGCTTCGCAACCTTAAATCTGGGTAATTAATAAACTGGTACGCTGAGTTAATATAATGTTAACGAACTGTTTATTATCGGGGTTGTGATGACGACGAACGCTCATTTCAGAGGTGATGCATTGAAAAAGGTTTGGCTAAACCGTTATCCCGCGGATGTTCCTGCGGAGATCAATCCTGACCGTTATCATTCCCTGGTTGAATTATTTGAACACTCGGTACGGCGCTACGCCGACCAGCCCGCCTTTGTGAACATGGGCGAGGTCATGACCTTCCGCAAACTGGAAGAGCGTAGCCGGGCGTTTGCTGCTTATCTGCAGGAAGGGTTAGGGCTGCAAAAAGGGGACCGCGTCGCGCTGATGATGCCGAACCTGCTGCAATATCCTGTGGCGCTGTTCGGTATTCTGCGCGCCGGGATGATCGTGGTGAACGTCAACCCGCTGTATACCCCGCGCGAGCTGGAGCACCAGCTGAACGACAGCGGTGCAGCGGCAATCGTCATCGTATCGAACTTCGCCCACACGCTCGAAAAAGTGGTCGAGCGTACGCAGGTTAAGCACGTCATTCTTACGCGAATGGGCGATCAGCTTTCGACGGCCAAAGGCACGCTGGTGAACTTCGTGGTGAAGTACGTGAAGCGCCTGGTGCCGAAGTATCACCTGCCGGATGCCATCTCCTTCCGTCGTGCGCTCCATGCGGGCTACCGTATGCAGTATGTCAAACCGGAAGTAGTGTCGGACGATCTCGCCTTCCTGCAATATACTGGCGGCACCACCGGCGTGGCCAAAGGGGCGATGCTGACGCACCGCAACATGCTGGCTAACCTTGAGCAGGTTAACGCGACCTACGGGCCGCTGCTGCATCCGGGTAAAGAGCTGGTGGTCACGGCGCTGCCGCTGTACCACATTTTCGCCCTGACCATGAACTGCCTGCTGTTTATTGAGCTGGGCGGGCAAAACCTGCTGATCACCAACCCGCGAGATATTCCGGGCCTGGTGAAAGAGCTGGCGAAATACCCCTTCACCGCCATGACGGGCGTGAATACCCTGTTTAATGCGTTGTTAAATAACAAAGAGTTCCAGCAGCTTGATTTTTCCACGCTGCACCTCTCTGCCGGCGGCGGCATGCCCGTCCAGCAGGCGGTCGCCGAGCGCTGGGTAAAACTGACGGGCCAGTATTTACTGGAAGGCTACGGCCTGACGGAGTGCGCGCCGCTGGTAAGCGTTAACCCGCACGACATTGACTATCACAGCGGAAGCATCGGTCTGCCGGTGCCGTCGACGGAAGCCAAACTGGTCGATGATGAGGATAAGGAAGTGGCTCACGGCGAGCCGGGCGAGCTGTGTGTGAAAGGGCCGCAGGTGATGCTGGGCTACTGGCAGCGTCCGGACGCCACCGATGAAATCATCAAAGACGGCTGGCTGCATACCGGCGATATCGCGGTGATGGATGACGAAGGCTTCCTGCGGATTGTCGATCGTAAAAAAGACATGATCCTCGTCTCGGGCTTTAACGTCTATCCGAATGAAATCGAAGACGTCGTGATGCAGCACAGCGGCGTGCTGGAGGTGGCGGCCGTGGGCGTTCCTTCCGGCAGCAGCGGTGAAGCGGTGAAGATATTTGTGGTTAAGAAAGATGCGTCGCTGACTGACGAAGAGCTTATTACCTTCTGCCGTCGCCAGCTCACCGGTTATAAAGTGCCTAAGCTGGTTGAATTCCGCGATGAACTGCCAAAATCCAATGTCGGGAAGATATTACGACGAGAATTACGTGACGAAGCCCGTGCCAAAGTGGACAATAAGGCCTGAGCTTCACGCTAATCGCCCAGACGCCGGTTAAGCCGGCGTTTTTTATGGGCGCAAACAAAAGAGAAACTGCTTTGAATTACCAGATGATCACGACCAACGACGAGCTGGCTTCGCTGTGCGAAGTGACGCGCGATTTCCCTGCTATCGCCCTGGATACCGAGTTTGTCCGCACGCGGACCTACTACCCGCAGCTGGGGCTGATTCAGATGTACGACGGCAAGCGCGTCTCGCTGATTGACCCGCTCGGCATTACCGACTGGACGCCAATGCGCGACCTGCTGCTTGATACCGCCGTCACGAAATACCTGCATGCGGGCAGTGAAGATCTGGAAGTGTTTCTCAACACCTTTGGCATCATGCCGCAGCCGCTGATTGACACGCAGATCCTTGCCGCGTTCAGCAACCGCCCGCTCTCGTGGGGATTTGCGGCGATGGTCGAAGAGTACACCGGGCTTACGCTGGACAAGAGCGAGTCGCGCACGGACTGGCTGGCCCGTCCATTGACCGCTCGCCAGCTTGAGTATGCGGCAGCCGACGTGTTTTATCTGCTGCCGATTGCCGGACAGCTGATGAAAGAGGCGGAAGCCTCAGGCTGGCTCTCTGCCGCGCTGGACGAGTGCCGCAAGGCACAGCAGCGTCGTCAGGAAGTGGTCGACCCGAAAGAAGCCTGGCGCGATATCAGCAACGCCTGGCAGCTTCGCACCCGTCAGCTGGCCTGTTTGCAGCTGCTCGCCGACTGGCGTCTGCGTAAAGCGCGTGAGCGCGATCTGGCCGTTAACTTTGTGGTGCGCGAAGAGCATCTCTGGGCGGTAGCACGCTACATGCCGGGCAGCTTGGGCGAGCTGGACAGCATTGGGCTTTCGGGCAGTGAAATTCGCTTCCACGGCAAGACGCTGCTGGCGCTGGTGGAAAAAGCGCAGCACATGCCGGACGACGCACTGCCGGAGCCGTTGCTCAATTTGATGGACATGCCGGGCTATCGTAAGGCGTTCAAAGATATCAAAGCCCTGGTGCAGACGGTGGCGAGCGAAAGCAAGCTGAGTGCAGAACTGCTGGCGTCCCGTCGTCAGATTAACCAGTTGCTGAACTGGCACTGGAAGCTGAAACAGCAGAATGGTTTACCCGAAATGGTGTCGGGCTGGCGTGGGGAACTGTTGGCCGAACGTCTGAAGACGCTGCTGGAAGGTTATCCGCGCTAAGAAATGTAGCCCCGGTAAGCGCAGCGCCACCGGGGAACGTGCCGGGCGGCGCGTTGCGTGCCCGGCCTACAAAACCACAAAGTAATTAACGTGACTCTTCCGCTTCCGGCAGCGTCACGTTCAGCTCCAGAATCGAAATATCCCCGTCTTTCTGCTCCAGCTGTACCGTGACCATTTCCGGGTCAATCTGCACGTATTTACAGATCACTTCCAGAATGTCCTTGCGCAGCTGCGGCAGGTAGTGTGGCTCGGCGTCGCTACGACGACGCTCCGCAACGATAATTTGCAGACGCTCTTTAGCGATGTTGGCGGTGCTTTTTTTCCGCGAGAGAAAAAAGTCCAGTAATGCCATAACTTATCCTCCGAACAGGCGTTTGAGGAAACCTTTCTTCTCTTCTTCAATGAAGCGGAAAGGACGTTCTTCTCCCAGCAGACGGTCAACGGTATCGGCGTAAGCTTTACCTGCATCTGCGGTTGCATCCAGAATGACTGGCTCGCCCTGGTTAGACGCGCGTAATACGGACTGATCTTCCGGAATAACGCCAACCAGTTTGATGCGCAGAATTTCCAGTACGTCTTCCATGCTCAGCATATCACCTTTGCTCACACGGCCCGGATTGTATCGGGTCAGCAACAGGTGTTCTTTAATCGGCTCCTGACCATTTTCCGCGCGGCGGGATTTGGAAGCAAGAATGCCCAGAATGCGGTCAGAATCACGCACGGAAGAGACTTCAGGGTTGGTGGTGATGATCGCTTCATCCGCAAAGTAGAGCGCCATCAGGGCACCGGTTTCGATACCGGCAGGGGAGTCACAGACCACAAAGTCGAACTCCATTTTTTTCAGTTCGTCGAGAACCTTCTCAACGCCTTCACGGGTCAGGGCATCTTTATCACGGGTCTGAGATGCCGGGAGAATGTAAAGGTTCTCGGTGCGCTTGTCTTTAATCAGCGCCTGGTTAAGCGTGGCATCGCCCTGAATGACGTTAACGAAGTCATACACGACGCGACGCTCACAACCCATGATCAGGTCCAGATTACGCAGGCCGATATCGAAGTCGATAACGACGGTTTTCTTTCCCTTCTGGGCCAAACCTGTAGCGATGGCCGCGCTGGAGGTGGTCTTGCCAACGCCTCCTTTACCCGAAGTCACAACAATAATGCGTGCCATAGAAATTCCTTGTTAAAAAGGGATCAATTCAACGGTTGAACAGTCAAAGCGTCTTCTGCCAGGAGCAGGCGGGCCGCTTTGCCATAAAATTCGGCTGGGATCTTGTCGCTCAGCCAATATTCCCCTGCGATGGAAACCAGCTCCGCCGTCAGGTGAGTACAAAAGATTTGTGCGTTCCTGTCGCCACTTGCGCCCGCGAGCGCGCGTCCTCGCATCATACCGTAGACGTGAATGTTGCCATCGGCAATCAGTTCAGCGCCCGCACTGACGTGACTTGTAACAATCAGATCACAGTTTGGCGCATAAATGCGCTGACCGGAACGAACCGGCACATCAATCAATCGCGTTTTTGTGACAGGCGTTTCGTTCTGAGCGGCTGGCGGGGGCGTTGGCACGGCTTCCGGAGCTGGACGGGGGGCTTTTTCTTTGCCTTCGTTCAGAAGCGGCAGTCCTGCCCGATCAATTTCGGCTTTCAGCGTCGCGTCTTTACATCCGCTGATACCCACGATACGCAGCCCGGTTGAAGCAACGGCCTGCTGGAGCAATTTCCAGTTCACCGGCGCTTCAAGGTCGCTCACATTGACGACAACGGGGGCATGTTTCAGAAACGCAGGAGCCTGCGCAATTTTGTCTTCTAACGCCTGACGAATAACCTCGGGTTTTGCATCATGCAAATGAACCACTGATAAGGTGAAGCTACTGCCTTTAAGCTCGATGGGCGTGTTTGACATCCTGGCCTTACTCAATTTGCTATTAACCGCAACACCGCCGTTGCGATATTCCGAAGAGTATCAGGCATGTTATAGTCAGGAGTATATTGAGGCAAGCAACCACCCATTAATTCAGAGTAAAAACATGTTTTGTGTGATCTACAGAAGTTCAAGTCGTGACCAGACTTACCTTTATGTCGAAAAGAAAGACGATTTTTCCCGCGTACCGGAAGAATTAATGAAAAGTTTTGGCCGCCCGCAGCTGGCTATGCTGCTGCCGCTGGATGGACGTAAGACGCTGGTTAATGCGGATCTGGAAAAAGTGAAAACAGCATTAACCGAGCAGGGCTATTATTTACAACTTCCACCCCCACCCGAGAATTTATTAAAACAGCATCTTGAGGTGAACGGAAAGAAATAATCCCGAAGGCATTCGGGAACAACACATCAACCGTTTAGGGAGCGACCATGTATCAACATCATAACTGGCAAGGTGCATTACTGGATTATCCCGTGAGCAAAGTGGTCTGCGTGGGCAGCAACTATGCAAAACACATTCAGGAGATGGGCAGCGCCACGCCAGAAGAACCGGTGCTGTTTATTAAGCCTGAAACCGCGCTGTGCGACATTCGTCAGCCGCTGGCGCTGCCCCAGGGGCTGGGGTCGGTGCATCACGAAGTGGAGCTGGCCGTGCTGATTGGCGCAACGCTGCGTCAGGCTTCCGAAGCGCATGTGGAGCAGGCGATTGCCGGTTACGGCGTGGCGCTCGATCTGACCCTGCGCGACGTTCAGGGCAAGATGAAGAAAGCGGGGCAGCCGTGGGAAAAAGCCAAGGGCTTTGATAACGCCTGTCCGATATCCGGTTTTGTCCCGGTAAGCGAATTCACCGACGATCCGCAGAACACGCCGCTTAGCCTGAAGGTAAACGGCGAAATCCGCCAGCAGGGTACCACCGCAGATATGATCCACAAGATCGTTCCGCTGATCGCCTACATGAGCCGCTTCTTCACCCTGAAGCCGGGCGATGTGATTCTCACCGGCACGCCGGAAGGCGTTGGCCCGCTGAACGGTGGGGATGAACTCGAGGTCAGTTTTAACGGCCTGTCACTGAAAACCCGCGTACTGTAAAAGCCTCTTGCCGCCTTAAAAGGGCGGCAAAACTTGCATCAACGTGCCAGACTCGTTATAAGGTGCGCTTTCTTTTGACGTGTGGACATCCTGATGAACGACATCCCTTTCTGGCAAACTAAAACGCTCGACGACATGACCGACGCAGAGTGGGAGTCGCTGTGTGACGGCTGCGGGCAGTGCTGCCTGCACAAGCTGATGGATGAGGATTCCGACGAAATTTACTTCACCAACGTCGCCTGTAAGCAGCTGAACATCAAAACCTGCCAGTGCCGCAACTACGAGCGCCGCTTCGAGTATGAGCCGGACTGCATCAAGTTAACCCGTGAAAACCTGCCCACCTTTGAGTGGCTGCCGCACACCTGCGCGTATCGCCTGCTGGCGGAAGGCCATGACCTGCCCAAATGGCATCCTTTACTGACCGGGTCGAAAGCGGCGATGCACGGCGAGCGTATCTCCGTACGGCACATCGCGGTGAAAGAGTCCGAGGTGCGCGACTGGGAAGACCACATTATGAATCATCCTAACCGTTGATATTAAAAAACCCGCCGAGGCGGGTTTTTTAGTGTGCGCGGGTGTGTCGGGTGGCGCTGCGCTTACACGACCTACAGAACTGCAGGGCCGCACAAGCGAAACGCCGCCGGGCAAATTAGCGCCCAAAGAGATCGCGTTTTTTAGGCTTGAACGGCTGTGCAATCAGCACCAGCAGCGCAACCACGAAGTAGGCGACAAAAATACCCACCAGCCACTGCGGCATCTCCAGCGTCAGGAACTCCCACTGACGAACGGAGCAGTCACCGGATGCCACAAACACCTGCGGCAGCCATTTATCCAGCGGCAGCCAGCTCGGGAAGCGGGCGGCAAAATCACAGGTCATAAACGGTGATGGGTGCAGCTGCATCACGGTGTGCTGCCAGGAAAGCTCAATCCCTTTCCAGGCACTGTACAGCCAGATGGCGATCCCGACATAGCGCAGCGGCGTTTTCGGGGCAATCGCACCCACCAGGCCTGCGCCCATAATGCCGAACAGTGCGCAGCGTTCGTAGATGCACAGCACGCAGGGTTTAAGCCCCATGACGTGCTGGAACCACAGCGCGACCATTTCCAGCGCAAAGGCGGTCAGGGCCATCAGTAACCACGCTCCGCGACCGCGAGAGCACTGGTTTAAAAATCTCAACATAATCATTTCCCTGGGACATGCTTAGAAAGCGCAGTGTAAACGAATTCGTTTCATGCGCCACCTGTACCTGACGAAATAAAACGTAATTGGATGTTTATCATGCGAAAAGGTAAACGGGCAGCGCGCTGCCCGTTAAAACCTGCTTAGTGCGCGGCCAGTATACCCGCTTGTATTAACCACTGCGTATAGGGAATGAGGGTAATTTTGACGCATAGCAACCCGACAAGCGTCAGCACCAGCGTGTAAGGCAGCGCCATCCACACCATTCGGCCATACGAAAGTCGTATGAGTGGCGCGAGGGCGGAGGTCAGCAGGAACAGGAATGCGGCCTGCCCGTTAGGGGTTGCTACCGACGGCAGGTTGGTGCCGGTATTGATAGCCACGGCCAGCAGTTCGAACTGTTCAGCGTTGATGGCCCCGTGTTGCAGCGCCGCTTTTGCCTCGTTGATGTACACCGTCCCGACAAATACGTTATCGGAGATGGACGAGAGTAGCCCGTTGAACAGGTAGAACAAGGTCAATTGCGCATCCGCTTCTGCCCTCAGAACGTAGGCGATAATCGGGGAGAACAATTCCTGATCGATAATCACCGCCACGACCGCAAAAAATACGGTCAGCAGGGCGGTGAACGGCAGTGCCTCGGTAAAGGCTTTGCCGATAGCATGCTCGTCGGTGACGCCGGTGAATGTGGTCGCCAGAATAATCACCGACAAACCGATCAAGCCGACTTCCGCGAGATGGAACGCCAGCGCGGCGATAAGCCAAAGGCCGATAATCCCTTGTGCCACCAGACGCAATTTATCCTGACGCGTGCGCTGGCTGCGGCTTTGCTGGTCAAATTTTTGCAGCTCGCGGCGAACCGGCTCAGGAAGCTGGGCGCCATAGCCAAAGACGCGGAATTTCTCCAGAAGTATGCAGGTGACAAAACCGCAGACCAGCACCGGGACGCTTACCGGGGCCATTCGCAGGAAGAATTCGCTGAAATTCCAGCCCGCCGCCTTGGCGATGATCAGGTTTTGCGGTTCGCCCACCATGGTCATCACGCCGCCTAATGCTGTCCCGACGCCCGCGTGCATCATCAGGCTGCGCAGAAACGCGCGGAACTGTTCCAGCACTTCGCGCTTCTGGGCATCGACGTCGCTGTCATCGTGCAGGTCGCCTTCCGGTTGTGAAGACGCCACCCGGTGATAAATACCGTAGAAGCCAACGGCGACGCTAATCACCACCGCGACGACCGTCAGTGCATCCAGGAAGGCGGACAGGAAGGCCGCCGCGAAGCAAAAGGCCAGCGAAAGGATCGTTTTGGAGGAGATGCTTAACAGCAGTCGGGTGAAAATAAACAGCAGAAGCTGTTTCATAAAGTAGATCCCGGCCACCATAAACATCAGAAGGAGGAGCACCTCCAGGTTTGATGCGAGCTCTTCTTTAACGTGTTCAGCGCTGGTCATGCCGATGATGACGGCTTCAAACGCCAGCAGGCCACCCGGCAGAAGCGGGTAGCATTTCAGCGCCATCGCCAGAGTGAAAATAAACTCGGCCACCAGCAACCACCCGGCTACGAACGGGTCCACCAGAAACACAACAGGATTAACAACCAGAAATACCAGCAGCGTGAGTTTGTACCAGTCAGGCGACTGGCCTAAAAAATTGCGCCACAACGCGCGGCCATAAGAGATTTCCACGACAGACGTCCTTCCCCGTCAATTAAGATAAGTGACCAGTATACGCATAATTAGCCTGAAAGGCGGCGTAAAGAGGGGAATGTAAATTTCATTAAAATGAAACGGCGATCCCTCTTTTCTCACTTTGACGCGCTATCTGCCTCTGCACGCCTCTGGTATGATGAGTGCAATTTGCAAAAGCTGTGTAATGGAAATCTCACTATGGTCATTAAGGCGCAGAGCCCGGCGGGTTTCGCGGAAGAGTACATCATTGAAAGCATCTGGAATAATCGTTTCCCTGCGGGGTCCATTCTACCTGCTGAACGCGAACTCTCTGAACTGATTGGCGTCACCCGCACCACGCTGCGAGAAGTGCTTCAGCGCCTGGCGCGCGATGGCTGGTTGACAATTCAGCACGGCAAACCCACCAAAGTGAATAACTTCTGGGAAACGTCCGGACTGAATATTCTTGAAACGCTGGCGCGTCTCGACCACGAAAGCGTTCCGCAGCTGATTGATAATCTGCTTTCCGTGCGTACCAACATCGCCACCATCTTTATTCGGACCGCGTTTCGTCAGCATCCTGAAGACGCGCTTGCGGTCCTGGCTAGCGCTAACGCGGTAGAAGATCACGCCGATGCCTTTGCGACGCTCGACTACAACATCTTCCGCGGCCTGGCGTTTGCCTCCGGTAACCCAATCTATGGGTTGATCCTCAACGGCATGAAAGGGCTGTATACCCGCATTGGTCGTCACTACTTTGCGAACCCAGAAGCGCGCAGCCTGGCGCTCGGTTTTTATCACAAACTGAGCGAGTTGTGTTCTACCGCGCAGCACGACCAGGTGTATGAGACGGTGCGTCGTTATGGCCGGGATTCCGGGGAGATCTGGCATCGTATGCAGAAAACCCTGCCGGGTGATTTAGCGATTCAGTCGCGCTAAAAGAAAAACCTCTCAGATGAGAGGTTTTTTTTCGTCGGGTGGCGGCTTCGCCTGACCCGACCTGTGGGGTTTGCAGGCCCGGTAAGCGCAGCGCCACCGGGCAAAAAGGCTGCATCAGAGCGTATTCAACCGCGTTGGGCAGCGTTCCAGCAGTTCCACGCTGCCATCTTCATTCTGCTGCTCCATTATGACGTCGAATCCCCACAGGCGATGCACATGCTTCAGCACCTCTTTACGCCCTTTATCCAGTGGCGCGCGGTTGTGCGGAATATAGCGCAGCGTCAGGGAGCGGTCACCGCGAAGATCCACGTTCCAGACCTGAATGTTCGGCTCCAGGTTGCTCAGGTTGTACTGAGAGGAGAGGCGCGAGCGGATCTCGCGGTAGCCCTCTTCGTTGTGGATCGCCGAAATCTCGAGGTAGTTATTCCTGTCGTCATCCAGCACGGTAAAGAAGCGGAAGTCGCGCATAATCTTCGGTGACATGAACTGGCTGATGAAGCTCTCGTCCTTAAAGTCGCGCATCGCAAAATGCAGCGTCTCCAGCCAGTCAGACCCGGCGATATCCGGGAACCAGTATTTATCTTCTTCCGTTGGCGACTGGCAGATGCGTTTAATATCCTGGAACATCGCAAAACCGAGCGCATACGGGTTGATCCCGCTGTACCACGGGCTGTTGTAAGCAGGCTGGAACACCACGTTGGTGTGGCTGTGCAGGAACTCCATCATAAACCGCTCGGTGACTTTGCCTTCGTCATACAGATGGTTAAGGATGGTGTAGTGCCAGAACGTCGCCCAGCCTTCGTTCATCACCTGCGTCTGCTTTTGCGGATAGAAATACTGGCTCACCTTGCGCACGATGCGCAGGATCTCACGCTGCCACGGCTCCAGCAGCGGGGCGTTTTTCTCCATAAAGTACAGCAGGTTTTCCTGCGGCTCAGAAGGGTAGCGCCGCGCCTCGGCCACGGTTTTCTCCTCCTCACGCTTCGGCAGCGTGCGCCACAGCATATTCACCTGGCTTTGCAGATACTCCTCGCGGCTTTTCTGCCGGGCTTTCTCCTCCTGCAATGAGATTTTTTGCGGACGCTTGTAGCGGTCGACGCCGTAGTTCATCAGCGCATGGCAGGAGTCGAGGAGCTTCTCTACCTCATCCACGCCGTAACGCTCCTCGCAGTCGGTAATGTATTTGCGGGCAAAGATCAGGTAATCGACGATCGAGCTGGCATCCGTCCAGCTGCGGAACAGGTAGTTATTCTTGAAGAAGGAGTTATGCCCGTAGCAGGCATGCGCCATCACCAGCGCCTGCATGGTAATGGTGTTCTCTTCCATCAAATAGGCGATACACGGGTTGGAGTTAATGACTATCTCATACGCCAGCCCCTGCTGACCGTGTTTATAGAGCCGCTCGGTTTCAATGAACTTTTTACCGAACGACCAGTGAGGATAATTGATTGGCATCCCGACGCTGGAGTAAGCATCCATCATCTGTTCGGACGTAATGACTTCAATCTGATGCGGATAGGTGTCCAGACGATAGAGTTTCGCTACCCGGTCTATCTCGGCGAGGTAGACATCCAGCAGCTCGAAGGTCCAGTCGGGTCCATCGCAGAGACGTGTGCTGTTCCTGGACATGGAATCAATAGTAGCCATTAGCGCGCCCTCATTGTTGGTGCTCTCTCTGGCTGGAGAGCCTCCTTTCAAGCATAGATCACCGTGTTAAAAAGCGTGCTGATGGAGAAATTTTTTCTTTGCGATTTCTTCTTTTCAATAAGGTAAAAAATGCGGCCCTTGCAGCATTTTATGCTGGTTAAAAATAGCGCGCAGCAGGAGATCCCAAATAAGCGCCATCCCCACGGGCAGGGGAAGATGTGAGGCAAGTCACCATAAAAAAGTCGTATGTTGAATAATATTTTCAACTAGGTTATCAATCTGTAATCAGATGATTGTTCTTTTGCACATAATGGAGTGGCTATGCGTGTTGTCATACTGGGAAGTGGTGTGGTTGGCGTAACCAGCGCCTGGTATTTAAGTCAGGCAGGGCATGAGGTTACGGTTATCGATCGTGAATCCGGCCCGGCCCTGGAGACCAGCGCGGCGAACGCCGGCCAAATCTCCCCGGGCTATGCGGCACCGTGGGCAGCACCCGGCGTCCCGCTGAAGGCGATCAAATGGATGTTCCAGCGCCACGCGCCGCTGGCGATCGGCCTTGATGGCACGCCGTTCCAGCTCAAGTGGATGTGGCAGATGCTGCGCAACTGCGACACGCGCCACTACATGGAAAACAAAGGGCGCATGGTGCGCCTGGCAGAATACAGCCGCGACTGCCTGAAAGCTTTACGCGCCTCGACCGGCATTGAGTACGAAGGGCGGCAGGGCGGCACGCTGCAGCTGTTCCGCACCGCGCAGCAGTATGAAAACGCCACCCGCGATATCGCCGTGCTGGAAGACGCGGGCGTACCTTATCAGCTGCTGGAGGCCAGCCAGTTGGGGCAGGTCGAGCCTGCCCTGGCGGAAGTGGCGCACAAGCTTACCGGTGGGTTACGTCTGCCAAACGACGAAACCGGCGACTGCCAGCTCTTTACCCAGCGTCTGGCGCAGATGTGCGAGCAGGCGGGGGTGACATTCCGCTTTAATACGCCGGTCGATAAGCTGTTGTCGGAAGGAGAAAAAATTTACGGCGTGAAGTGCGGCGAAGAGGTGATTAAAGCGGATGCTTACGTCATGGCGTTTGGTTCCTACTCCACCGCGATGCTCAAGGGCATTCTCGACATTCCTGTTTACCCGCTTAAAGGCTACTCCCTGACCATTCCGGTGAAAGAGGACAGCGGCGCGCCGGTCTCTACCATTCTTGATGAAACCTACAAAATCGCCATCACCCGCTTTGATAACCGGATCCGCGTCGGCGGCATGGCGGAAATTGTGGGCTTTAATACCGAGCTGCTTAAACCGCGTCGTGAAACGCTGGAGATGGTGGTCGGCGATCTCTTCCCGCGCGGCGGGTTTATTGAACAGGCGACCTTCTGGACCGGTCTGCGTCCTATGACGCCGGACGGCACGCCGATTGTGGGTCGTACGCCTTATAAAAACCTGTGGACCAACACCGGGCACGGAACGCTGGGCTGGACGATGGCCTGCGGATCGGGCCAGCTGTTGAGCGACCTGCTTTCTGGCCGCACGCCGGCGATTCCGTTTGACGACCTGAGTGTGGCACGCTATCAATCAGGGTTTAACCCATCGCGTCCACAGCATCTTCACGGCGCGCATCAATAAGGAGTTGCCATGTCACGTCCTGTTCTGGCGCAGCTCGATTTGCAGGCCCTGAAGGATAACCTGCAAATTGTCCGTCGTGCTGCGCCGGGTTCACGCGTCTGGTCGGTTGTCAAAGCGAACGCCTACGGGCACGGTATTGACCGTATCTGGGGCGCGCTTGGCGCGACCGACGGCTTTGCCTTACTGAACCTTGATGAGGCCATTCTTCTTCGCGAACGCGGCTGGAAGGGGCCAATTTTACTGCTGGAAGGTTTTTTCCACGCCGACGATCTGCCCCTGCTGGATAAATACCGCCTGACCACCAGCCTCCACAGCAACTGGCAGATCAAAGCCCTGCAGGATGCGAAGCTGCATGCTCCGCTGGATATCTATCTTAAGGTAAACAGCGGCATGAACCGCCTGGGCTTCCAGCCTGAGCGCGTACACACGGTCTGGCAGCAGCTGCGTAATCTGAAAAACGTTGGCGAAATGACGCTGATGGCGCACTTTGCCGACGCCGAAAAACCGGACGGCATTGCTGATGCGATGGTGCGCGTTGAGCAGGCGGCGGAAGGGCTGGATTGCCCGCGCTCCCTGTCAAACTCGGCGGCGACGCTCTGGCATCCTGAAGCGCATTTCGACTGGGTTCGCCCGGGCATTATCCTCTACGGTGCTTCACCGTCCGGCCAGTGGCAGGATATTGCCAACAGTGGCCTTAAGCCGGTCATGACGCTGCGCAGTGAAATCATTGGTGTCCAGACGCTGAAAGCGGGCGATACCGTGGGCTACGGCAGCCGATACCGTGCGACGGGGGAGCAGCGTATCGGGATTGTCGCGTGCGGCTATGCCGACGGTTACCCGCGCATTGCCCCCAGCGGTACGCCCGTGTGGGTGGATGGCGTGCGCACCGGAACCGTTGGCACGGTCTCGATGGATATGATGGCGATTGACTTAACGCCTTGCCCGCAGGCAGGCATTGGGACCCCGGTTGAGCTGTGGGGTAACGAGGTCAAAATCGACGATGTTGCCTCTGCGGCGGGCACCGTGGGCTATGAGCTGATGTGTGCGTTAGCGCCGCGCGTACCGGTCGTGACGCTGTAACCTTCCACGCGGTAACAGGCCGGGTGAGGTGAAGGCATCACCCGGCAAATCCTTACTCCGACTCCTCTTCCATCGGCCTGACGCCGACCTTGCGTACCGCGTTATCCTCTTTCTCAGCCACCGTCCAGATCATGCCGGCGAACTCCACCTGGTCACCGACTACCGGCGCTGCGCCCAGCAGTTTCTGGATAATGTCCCCGAGCGTCTGCTGGTTGTCGCGATTTTCCAGCCCGTCTTCCAGGCCGTAAATCAGCGCAACATCGGCAAACCGGGCGCTGGCTTCAAGAATAAAATCGCCGAAGAAGCGCTGGTCGAGCGCAACGGGCGGCGACTGGCTAAACAGCTTGCCGAGAGCGGGGAGATCGCGCTCGCGACCAATCACGCAGAGAATATCGCCTTCACGCAGGCGCGTGCTGCCCGTGGGGTGGAGCAGGACATTGTCGCGGAACAGGGCGGCAATGCGCGTTTCGGAGGGCATATGCAGATCGCGCAGCGATGCCCCGACGCACCATTTGTCGGCGCTGAGCTGGTAGACAAACTGCTCCCACGGATTTTCCGGGTGAAGATCCAGCCCGACGCGGGACACCGGCCAGCCGACCGGCGGCACCACCACTTTGGCCCTTTTCGCCGCCCATCCCAGCGAGGTACCCTGGAACAACAGCGACACCAGCACGACGAAGAAGGCGACGTTGAAGAACAGCCGCGCGTTATCCAGGCCTGCCATCATCGGGAACACGGCGAGGATAATCGGCACCGCGCCGCGCAGACCGACCCAGCTGATAAAGATCCGCTCGCGCAGGTTAAACCCGCGAAACGGCAGCAGACCGGCAAACACTGACAGCGGGCGGGCAAAGAAAATCATCCAGGCCGACAGGAGCAGGGCCGGAACGGCAATCGGCAGCAGGTCCGACGGCGTCACCAGCAGTCCAAGCACCAGGAACATGCCGATTTGCGCCAGCCACGCCAGACCGTCAAAGTTCTGCAAAATGGCATAGCGGTTGCGGATGGGGCGGTTGCCGAGTAAAAAGCCGCACAGGTAAACGGCGAGGATCCCGCTTCCGTCCAGCGCCGTCGTCACGGCAAAAATCAGAATGCCGCCGCTCAGCGCCAGCAGCGGGTAAAGGCCCGCCGGGAGCGAAATCCGGTTAATCATCTGCTGCAGGAGATAACCACCGGCCAGGCCGAGGATGATCCCAAGACCGAACTGCTGAATGATATGCCAGGCAAACATCCAGCTCAGGCTGCTCTCATGCTGCTGGATCATCTCAATCAGCGTGATGGTGAGAAACACCGCCATCGGGTCGTTGCTGCCGGATTCAATCTCAAGCGTGGAGCCGACGCGTTCGTTAAGCCCCTTGCCGCCGAGCAGGGAAAATACGGCTGCCGCATCGGTGGAACCGACAATGGCGCCGATCAGCAGCCCTTCCATCATATTCAGGTGAAACAGCCATGCCGCCATCATCCCGGTTAAGCCGGAGGTGATCAGCACGCCAACGGTCGCCAGCGACAGCGCCGGGCCTAATGCAACGCGAAACGAACTGGCCTGGGTACGCATCCCGCCGTCAAGCAGGATCACCGCCAGGGCCAGGTTGCTCACCATGTAGGCGAAAGGGTAGTTATCGAATGGAATACCGCCGATGCCATCGATGCCAGCCAGCATGCCGATGGCAAGAAAAATAACAAGAATAGGTATGCCAAGACGCGATGAAAATGAACTCAATAAAATACTGCAGGTTACAAGGACCGAACCCAGAATGAAAAGGCTGATTATCGCTGTGGCATCCAATGTTCTCTTACTCCCACCTCAATGTTGTTGTCTCTGTTAAAACCCTAACATATTAACGGCAGAGACAACGTTTAATTAAGGCGGTATCACCGCTTTTTTATGCTTTTATAACCGGATGGCCGCCCATTGTTAACTGACTGCCCGAATCTCCATGAATCAGCTGCGCATGCGCCCCCAGCGGCAGGGTGACCGTCTGCTGTTCGTGGCCGAACGGAAGACCTGTGATCACCGGAATATCCAGCCGCGAACGGATAAAGTCGACCATGGTTTCAAGCGTATAACCCGCATCGTAATCATTGGGCTGTGCGCCGCTAAAACTGCCCAACACGATAGCAGACTGACGGGCAAGAATTCCGGCATGATAAAGCTGCAATAACATGCGCTCGACGCGGAACGGATGCTCGTTAATATCCTCCAGCACCAGAATGCCATCTTCGATCTGCGGCAGCCACGGGGTGCCAATCAGCGACACCAGCATGGCCAGGTTGCCACCCCACAGCTGACCCTCGCACGACCAGTGCGGCCCGTTACCCTGCCACTCCACGCTGAAGGTGGGGTTTTCCAGCGCCCGCCAGAAGTGCTCCTGGGTGTAAGCATCAAGTTCCGGCGCGCCAAAATTACCGGCCAGCATCGGGCCGCTGAAGGTGACGACGTTATGCAGGGCGAGCAGGCCAAGCTGGATCGCCGTGAAATCGCTGTGTCCGCAAATCAGCAGCGGATCCTGCTGCTGGCGTTTGGCCAGCCCCACCCAGTCGATGCTCTCCAGCAACCGACTCGCACCGTAACCGCCGCGCACCGCCAGCACGATGTTATTGCTGCCACGCAGGTTCACCAGGCCGTTGATATCGTTCAGCCTTTGCGCCTCGGTGCCGGCGAAACGCTGCGACCGACGGGGGATAATTGTCTGATTTTCTACCCGATAGCCGGATTCCAGTAAGCGCTGAACCCCGCGCTGTGCCGCGTCCTGGTTGATGCAGTAGCCGGAAGGGGCAATGAGATGAAACTGTGGCATGGCAATTCCTTGCTGAATGAGACGCTAATTGTCTATATGATGCCGCTTATCCGCTGCCCGCTTCAAGGGGCAGCGTAACCGCGAAGACCGGCTATAAGGATAGAAGACGTGAAATTGAGATGGTTTGCTTTTTTGATTGTGTTGCTTGCTGGCTGTAGTTCAAAACATGACTATCAAAATCCACCCTGGAACCCTGAAGTGCCCGTGAAACGGGCGATGCAGTGGATGCCGATCAGCGAACAAGCCGGTAAGGCATGGGGTGTCAGCCCGCGTCTGGTCACGGCGATTATTGCAGTGGAATCCGGCGGGAATCCGACGCTGGTCAGTAAATCGAACGCGGTTGGGCTGATGCAGCTGAAGGCGTCCACGGCCGGGCGAGAAGTGTATCGCTACATGGGCTGGAGCGGTCAGCCATCAACCAGCGAGCTGAAAAATCCGGAGCGTAATATCTCCATGGGGACAGCTTATCTGAGCATTCTGGAACACGGCATACTGAAAGGTATCGAGGATCCGGAAGTGATGCAGTATGCGTTGGTGGTGTCGTACGTTAATGGCGCGGGCGCGCTGCTGAGAACCTTCTCCTCCGATCGCAAAGAAGCCATTGAAGAGATCAACGACATGGACAAAGACGAGTTCTTTGAACATGTGGTGAAAAACCATCCGGCTCCGCAGGCGCCGCGTTATATCTGGAAAGTTCAGAAAGCGATGGATGCCATGTAAGACGAGTGTCGGGCGGCGCTGCTGCCCGACGCGTGTTACAACACTTTATTTGCCCGCTCCCGCGCTTCGCGCTCCAGGGAGAAGATAATGCGCTGCAATTCACGTTCCGCCCCCGGGCCAACGTTGAGAAAGCGAAAGCTAAGACGCGGCGTGCTCACGGTTTCGTTTTTACTGTCCACCACCGTCCGCTCGCCGATCGCAATTAACTGCGCATCAAACCAGAAACGGCCCCAGCCGCCCATATCCAGCTCAATCTGCGAGAAACGCATTCCTTCGACCAGCCCGTCAGGCGCAGGGGTATCCATCAACGCGCCCATGCCGCCCAGCGACAGATCGAACAGACGGAAGCGGAACTCTTTTTTGTCCGGCATTTTGGCTTTGCAAAAAAAGGCGGGATGGAGCGGGGCGTGGATACGAAAGTATTCCCGGCGCTGCACAAACCAGAGGTTATCCGGAATCGAAGAGACAAACGCGGGCAGGCCCTGATACTCGCTCAGCTCAAGACGCGGTAAAACAAACTCCACCTTCGCGCCCTGGGTTTCAGCCAGCACCGAGACCTTTTCCGCGCGCAGTGCGGCACGGTTCTCGTACTCCTGGCTGCCCAGATCGACCACCAGGCGTTCTGCCGACGCGTCCAGAATATTGCTAATGAACTGACCAGAAGGCCAGCTGATGCGCAGCGGCACCTTCCCTTTTTGCAGGTCGCGTAATATCCCTAACACAGCCAGCGGATTTTGTTTCAGGAACTGCTCACTGTAATTACTCACGCCAGATGGCTCCTCGATGTGTGACAGACTGTCTGTGGGTTATCGGCAGCCTGGGGTGAAACTTAATACAAACCGATGAGATTTTTTCACTGCAAGGGCAATTTAAGTCGGTGAGATGAAAACGGTTTTATGACGGTGACCTATAATCAGGATAGCTGCGCGGAGGGTTTTCTGCGCGTGCGTTAAACCTGAAAGAGGGTATCGCTATGGGTATCATCGCCTGGATTATTTTTGGTCTTATTGCCGGTGCAATCGCTAAGCTGCTCATGCCGGGTAACGATGGTGGCGGATTTATTCTGACCTGCGTGCTCGGGGTCATCGGCGCGGTTGTGGGCGGTTGGCTGGCGACGATGTTTGGCCTGGGTGGCAGCATCAGCGGTTTCAACCTGCACAGTTTCCTGGTGGCCGTCGTGGGCGCCATTGTCGTGCTCGTGGTCTTCAGATTGCTCAGACGGGCATAATCCTGCTAAACACGGCTCTCTTCGGAGGGCCGTTTTTTTTGCGGCTATCTTGATTTGCAAATTGAAATGATAATAATTGTCGTTCCTAATATCATTTATAATAATGAACACACTATGAACACCTCACGTTTCGCGTTTTGTGCGTTGGCAGGAGCCGTAGCGCTGGCATTGCAGGGACCGGCATTTGCCGAAGAGTCAACGATAGTCGTGACCGGGACAGAAGAGGGAAGTTCCCTTCCGGCCTGGACCAACAGTGCGACCAAATCTGCGGTCGCCGAAAGCAAAACGCCGCAGGTGATTAACACCCTTTCCGCCGAGGAGATCGCGCAGCGTCATGCCAACTCGGTGAACGAAATCCTGCGCTATGCCCCGGGCGTGTCGACTGAAGTGCGCGGTAACACCTCGTACATGAGTGAATACAAGATCCGCGGCTTTACGGTTGAGCAGGAGTTTTATAATGGCCTGCAGCTGCCGTACAACGTGACCGGGAATACCAAGGCACGTATCGACCCCCTGTTGATTGAGAGCGTCGACATTCTCAAAGGCCCCTCATCCGTGCTTTACGGCGGCGGATCGCCGGGTGGGCTGGTGAATATCCAGAGCAAAAAACCGCAGAAAGCGGCGAAAACCGAGCTGGGTTTCAACACCGGAAACCGCAACCTGAAAGAGGGCTACCTTGACTCGACCGGGCAAATCGCCGACAGCGACTGGAACTACCGTCTGCTGGGCAAAGCCACGGAAAACGATGACCAGCCGCACACCACGCGCTATGAAAACTATCTGGTCGCCCCTTCCGTCACCTGGCAGCCCGACAGCAAAACGCGCCTTACGCTGGATGCGATCGCGCAAAATACCCCAAGCCTGTCACCTTCTAACCCGCTACCGCTGTCGTTCCTGCGCTCGAAATACGCCGATCGCCGGGCCTATGCGGGGGATGAATGGGCGGGATTCAAACAGCGCCAGTGGATGCTGGGCTTCAGTTTCGAACATGAGTTTGACAGCGGCTGGGGGTTCAACCAGAAAGCCCGCTACTTTGATGTCGACACCCATCAGCGCAGCGTCTACGCCACGGGCACCGGCAGCGAAGTTTATCAACTCAACCGCTTCGCCTATACCACGGACGAAGATCTGCAAAGTTTTAACATCGATAACCAGGTAACCAAAACCGTTGCCCTTGGTGAGTGGAAACATCACCTGCTGGCGGGCTTTGACTACCAGAAGCTGAACTCACACTTCCACTATCGTTACGCCTCGGCCACGCCGGGTATCGACATGCGCAACCCTGACTATGCGCAGATCGGTAAGGATGCGCTGGGGCTGTATACCGCGCAGAAAAACCGCCTGAGCTATCAGCAGAACGGCTATTACCTGCAGGACCAGGTGGAATTTGGCGGGTTAAATCTGCTCGGTAGCCTGCGCTATGACGACTATCGTTCGGTCAATACCAACTACATGCAAAACGGCGACAAGGCCTGGGTATCTCAGGACCGCGTCACCAAACGTCTGGGCGCGCTTTACGCCTTTGAAAATGGTCTCTCGCCGTTCATCAGCTATTCGGAAGGCTTTGCGCCGGTGTCGCCGCAGGGCACGCTCCTGGCCAAAGACGTTAAGCCGACCACCAGTAAGCAGGTGGAAGGTGGGGTGAAATACCTTCTGGCAGAATATGCCACCACCTTTACTGCCTCGGTATTTAACATCCGTCAGAAAAATGTCGTCACCAGCGATCCGGGCTTCCTGAACTATCGCCAGACCGGTGAAGTGGAATCGAAGGGGGCGGAGCTGTCCGTCATCAGTCGTCCGACGGATAACCTGACGCTGATTGCCAACTATGCCTACACCCATGCCATCAATACCGAAGATGATAAATTCCAGGGCAAACGCCCGACGCAGGTTCCGGAGAATGCGTTCAATCTGTGGGGGGATTATACCCTCGACAGTTCGCCGCTGAGAGGGCTGACGCTGGGGGCCGGGGCACGCTATACCGGGCCGATGGAAATCTCCCAGAGTAACGATGCGGGCAAACTGGGGGGCACCACGCAGTACGATCTTGCCGCGTCGTATCGCATGGGTGAAGCGTTCCCGTCGCTGGCGGGGTTAACCCTAAAAGCCAGCGCGCAAAACATTACCAATAAAGAGACCTTAACCTGCTACGACGCAACCAACTGCTGGATTGGTCGTGACCGTATCTGGCAGGTAGGGGCTAGCTACAGCTTCTGAAAAAAGCCCGGTGGCGCGAGGGCGCTTCCCGGGCCAACAGATTCAATGTAGGCCGGGTCACGCGTAGCCGCCACCCGGCAA
The DNA here is from genome assembly GCF_019047785.1 of Enterobacter cancerogenus. NCBI lineage: Bacteria > Pseudomonadati > Pseudomonadota > Gammaproteobacteria > Enterobacterales > Enterobacteriaceae > Enterobacter > Enterobacter cancerogenus. Next base: position 4,761,841 of record NZ_CP077290.1, read on the forward strand.
TGCTCACTTACTGTGCCGACGCCTTCACCGGCGTCACATCATCATTTGCCGCAGGGCGATTCTCCGGCACGCTATCGCAAGGCTTCTCTTTCGGACACACCAGATCCAGCATCTTCAGCGTCACGCCGTTACTCCAGCCAAAGCCATCCTGCAGCGGATATTCCCCGCCGCCGCCGCCCATGCCGGTAGAGGAGACATCATATTTCTCGACCAGCTTCTGCTCACGATCGTAGGTGTGCTGCACGTTTTTCAGGAAGCGCCAGGTCACGTCCATCGCCACTTTATCCTGACCGTAGTTCTGTAAACCTTCAACGGCAACCCACTGGAGCGGCGCCCAGCCGTTCGGCGCGTCCCACTGCTGGCCGCTGTTGATGGTGGTGGTGGAGATACCGCCCGGTTTCAGCAGGCGCGATGAGGCCGCTGCTGCAACCTTGTCGGCGCGATCCTGTGCTGCAGCTTTAACATACAGCGGGAAGAGCGCTGCCGCCGTCAGCTGATTACGGACCTTTTTGGTTTTCAGATCGTAATCCGCGTACCACCCCTCTTTTTCATTCCAGAGGTGGCTTTCCATCGCTTTTTGCCGGGCGTTAGCCAGGGCGTCATATTTGCTGGCGCCGGCGGTATCGCCGTCCTCCTGGCTTGCCCGGGCCAGCAGTTTTTCCATTTTGAACATCAATGCGTTCAGGTCAACCGGCACAATGCTGGTGGTGCGGATGGTGCCAAGCTTTTTCGGATCGTCCATCCAGCGGGAGCTGAAATCCCAGCCTGAGGCGGCGGCGGAACGCAGATCGCGGTAAATCTCGGTGGCCGGGCGGTCAGGATTGTTTTTGGCGGTGGTCACGTCATCCAGCCAGGATTCCGGGCGTGGCGTATCGTTATCGTCCCAGTAGCGGTTGAGGATCGCCCCGTCATCCAGTTTTACCACCCGCTTGTTGGCGCTGCCCGGTTGCAGGGCATCCACCCCCTCCATCCAGTAGGCATACTCTTTTTCCATCTGTGGGCGATACTTCTTCAGCGCGTCGCTGTCATGGGTCGCCAGCAGTTCGACCATCAGTGAGAAGAACGGCGGCTGGGAGCGGCTCAGATAGTAGCTGCGGTTGCCGTTCGGGATATGGCCCCATGTGTCGATTTCGTAAGCGAAATTGTCCACCATGTCGCTGATTTTGTCCCAGTGGCCGCTCTCCGCCAGGCCAAGCATGGTGAAATAGCTGTCCCAGTAGTAGACCTCGCGGAAACGTCCGCCGGGCACGACGTAGGGCTTTGGCAGCGGGAGAAGGGAATCCCATTGACTGGCCTTATCGGTGGTGCGGGTCAGCACCGACCACAGGCCATCAATGTGCTCACGTAAATTTTGACCAGCAGGCGGAACATACTTTTCACCTTCCGTCGGCAGGGTAAAGTTCATCTCCACAAAGTGGCGCAGATCGAACCCGGACTGGGTGTGTTGCATCCGGTAGTCCGCCAGGATCATCAGCGGGTCGCTTTTTGGCACCGCATCGGCAAAGGTCTTTTGATCGGGGAACAGTTTTGCGCTTTGCACATCGTTAAAAAGGGGGCCAAGCATGACATCGGGGGAGCTTTTTTCATGTGTGGTTTGCTCCTCTGCATAGCCGCTCACGGTAAAACCGAGTAGCGCGGCGCCCAATGTCAGGGGCAAAAGCGCAGGGTGTAAAGTACGAGGTCTTATCATCGGTGCATCTCCTGTATTCGCTGGGCAGCGTGTCCACTGCCGTCAATCACTTGAAAACCTTAGACGAATATTGCCCGCTTCGCGTGTTGGATATCCCATTTTTCGCACAACCAGACAATTTACCGCACCGTTCAGCCTCGCCTGGGCGTTTTAATATTAAATTGGTGAATGAATAATTATTTTTTATAGATTTATTTAGTGATATACAAAAGAGTACGAAATATAAATCAGACTTATAGAAATTAATGCGGATAATAATGTGAGTTGACAGGCTTTTTCACCGTTAATAAGGCCGGAAACGCTCAGTGACGATCACATAAACTAAAAATCATAATAACAAAACCAAAAAACATAATAGCGTTGCCCGGGGTATTTGTACGAAATGTGGAGGCTCAACCTTTTGGGTATTCACTTTTATTATCAGGATGGATTCTATGAGATTAAAAAAACGGGTTATCCTCATGGGCGCGCTTTATTCAGGCTCATTGTTCGCGGCGCAGCCGACAACAAGTATTGAAGACAAACTGGCGCAGCTGGAAGCGCAAATTCAGGAGCTTAAGCAACAGCAGCAGGCGGCGGCATCCCAGGCCACCCGCGTGGTCGTGCAATCCGAAGAACCCGTAAACAAGGCGGAACCGCCAAAACTGACGTTATCTGGCTACGGCGATATTAAATTTTACGGTGACGTCGAACTTAATATGGATGCCGCCAGTAAAACCGGCAGTCTGACCTCTATTAGACGTAGCGCGAATAGCGACTGGGCACCCGGGGATAATGAGCGATGGGATATTAATGGCCGTATTTTACTCGGCTTTGACGGCTACCGGAAAATGGATAACGGAAATTACGCGGGCTTTTCCGTTCAGCCTCTCGGTGATTTAGCCGGGCAAATGTACCTCGATGATGCCGCGTTTTACTTTGGTCAGCAAAATGACTGGGAGATAAAAGTCGGGCGTTTTGAAGCCTACGATATGTTCCCGCTCAATCAGGATACCTTCGTTGAATATTCAGGCAACACCGCAGACGATCTCTACAGTGACGGATACGGCTATATCTACATGCTGAAAGAGGGGCGTGGGCGTGCCGACAGCGGCGGTAATTTCATGCTGAGCAAGACCCAGGATAACTGGTATTTCGAGCTCAACACGCTGCTGAAAGACGGCAGCGATCTGTTTGTCGACCAGCGTTATCACGGGGCTGAGCTTGAAAACGATAAAAATGTGGCCTACATCCGCCCGGTTATCGCCTGGCAGAACGGTCCATTCTCAACTGCGATAGCCATGGAATCTAACCTGGTGAATAACGCCTATGGCTATCGCGACAGCAGCGGTCAATGGATCGATCAATCCGATCGTACCGGTTACGGTTTTACAATGACCTGGGATGGGCTCAAAACGGATGCGGAAAACGGCGTTGTGGTCAACCTCAACACGGCCTACCTGGATGCTGCGGACGAAACAGATTTCACCAGCGCCATCAACGGGCTGTGGCGTAACGTTGAGCTGGGCTACATCTATGCACACAATGAGATCGACCAATTCAACACCTCAACGTTCGACGCCGAGTGCGAGAACGACTGCTGGATCACCGATCCGGGAGAATATGACATTCATACCATCCATGCGTCATATCTGATCCCTAACGTGATGAAGATGAAGAATTTCAATATCTACCTCGGGGCCTATGCGTCATGGGTTAACGCCACTCCGAAAGAGGGCGACGCCAATAACGATGAGCGCTACGGCGGTCGCGTTCGCTTCAAATACTACTTCTGATAATGCCTGCGGTCAGGCTTCTTCCGGGGCCTGACTGCTGTCCCGCAGCGTGCCCGGCGCATGGCCGACAATCCGCTTAAATGCCCGGCTAAATGCTGCCAGCGAGCCGTAACCAAGACGCAGCGCCACCGTTTCAATGGGCTGATGTTCGTGGCGGATGTACTGAATCGCCAGCCGCATTCTCAGCTCGCTCAGGTATTTCGCCGGGGTCGTTCCCGTGGCGGCCAGGAAACGTTCCGCAAATACCGAGCGGGACGTTCCGGCCTCTTTTGCCAGCTCCGCCACGCTCCAGTTCACGCCGGGCTGCTGATGCATGGCGTAAATCGCCCGGCTCAGACGCGGATCCCGTAAGACCTGCACCCAGCCAGTGGCCTTTCCGCATCCGGCTTCAACCCAGCCGCGCACGATCAGCGCCGCTACCACGTCGGCAAGGCGCGCGAGGATCCCGGCGAAACCGACCTGCCGGGTCATGGATTCACGCTCCATGGCCGCCAGCAGAGGGTGGATCTCCGGCCAGGTCGACATCAACCGGCTCACCATCATCACCTCCGGCATCGCTTTGATCAGCGGCTGCATCCCGCCCAGCTCAAAATCCATGCATCCGCTGAAGATGATGGTGTGCTCACTTTCCGGACAGGGTTGGCAGGTGATGGCGCACACCGAATTGCAGATAGGCTCGCTTGGGAAGGCGCTCACCGGCGTGATGGTTGCCTGCTCGTCCGAGAGAAGGGCATGTGCGTTGCCGTTGGGGATAAACAGCGCATCGCCGCCGCTCAGCGCAAAGCTCGCGCCGCTTTCCATCCGTAACAGGGCTTTGCCGTGGCTGACGAAATGGAACTGGGCTTTACCGGGCGCCTGATGAAAGGCCACGCCAAACGGCGCGCTGGCCTCAATGCGGCGGTACTTCACCCCGGACAGGCGCATACCGCGCAACAACTCGCTGATCAAATCGGGTGACTGAACGGTCATCGGCACAACTCCGGACGCATAATCAATAAGTGGGGATTATATGTCATAGATCGTCCAGGGGGAACGCTCTATGCTTTTGCGACATTAGTCACATTTTTATAACGGGAGTACAACAGATGAGTGCATGTGTCGCGGCGAGAGAGGCGCAGGCCCCCGCAAAACCGGCCTGGCGAGCCGTCTGGTCACTGGGGTTAGGGGTGTTTGGCTTGATTACGGCAGAGTTCCTGCCGGCCAGCCTGCTGACACCCATGGCCGCGAGCCTGAGTGTTACGGAGGGGATGGCCGGACAAGCGGTGACCGCAACGGCGATTGTCGCGCTGGTCACAGGGCTGCTGATTACCCCGGCCACCAAAAATATCGACCGGCGTTGGGTGCTGATGTTCTTCTCGGTGCTGCAAATTATCTCCAGCCTGCTGGTGGCCTTCGCGCCCACGCTGAACGTCATGCTGATGGGGCGTCTGCTGTTGGGCATTGCTATTGGCGGATTCTGGGCAATGTCCACCGCCACGGCGATGCGGCTGGTGCCTGCGGAGCACGTGCCGAAGGCGCTGGCGGTGATTTTCTCCAGCGTCTCGGTGGCGACGGTGGTTGCCGCGCCGCTCGGCAGCTATCTCGGCAGCCTGATTGGCTGGCGCAACGTGTTTATCCTCTGCATTCTGCCGAGCATGCTGGCGCTGCTGTGGCAGCTTTGGGTTCTGCCATCAATGAAGCCGGAGAGCAGCGGCAGTCTGGCGACGTTGTTCCGCGTGCTGCGCCGCCCGGGGATGGTCGGGGGGATGCTGGCGACCATTCTTATTTTCAGCGGCCATTTTGCCTTCTTCACCTACCTGCGCCCGTTCCTTGAAACGGTCGGCCAGGCGAGCGTTGAGAGCGTTTCCCTGATCCTGCTGGGCTTTGGGCTTGCCAATTTTGTCGGGACATCGATTGCCGGGCATCTGCTGGCGCGCAACCTGCGGCTCACGCTGGCGCTGGTGCCGTTCGTCATGGGCGTGCTGGCGCTCACGATGGTGGCATTTGGACATCTGGCGATGCTGGACGGGCTGCTGGTTGCGCTGTGGGGCTTTGCCTTCGGTCTGGTGCCGGTTGGCTGGTCAACCTGGCTTGCCACAACGGTGCCTGACGAAGCCGAAAGCGCCGGGGGGCTGCTGGTAGCATCCATTCAGTTTGCCATTGGCGCAGGTGCCGCGGGCGGTGGGGCGATCTTCGATCTCAACGGGGCCAGCGGCGTCTTCGCCGGAAGCGGCCTGCTGCTGGTGAGCGCGATGGTGATTGTGCTGATGGCCGTCAACGTGGCAGATAAGCGTGCCTGACGCCGGGGCGCGATAAACACCGCGCGATTCTGGCAAAGCAAAGCGATTTAAGTTCGTTGTTATTTCAGGCGCTATCCCGGATTGTCAGCGCAGTGTGCCACTGTCGGGATAGCGTCTGAAGCCATGGGAAACTACTTACACGCGCAGCAGCGAAAGCATATTGACCACCTTGCCCGTCGCTGGCTGTGGCGAAGCGAGCTGCCGACCTGGATACTGATTATCGTCATCTACGGCGGCTGGTTTGCGACGCTGACGTTCTGGCGCACGCTGGGTTTAATACCGGCCACGCTGCTGCTGATTGGCTTTACCGCCTGGTATATGTCGCTCCAGCATGAGCTGATCCACGGACATCCCACGCGCTTTGCCCGGCTCAACCAGCTTTTCGGCACGCTACCGCTGGCGGTGTGGTTTCCCTACGGCCTGTATCGCGATTCCCACCTTGCTCACCATCGTAACGATTACCTGACCGTGCCTGTCGACGATCCGGAGTCTTACTACTTCACCGACCGGAGATGGGCGCGCCTTTTGCCGTGGCAGAAAAAAATCATTCTTGTACGCAATACCTTCACGGGCAGATTGCTGCTGGGGCCGCTGCTGGATATTACCCTGACGCTGAACGGTGCGGCGAGGGCGTTTGGTCAACGCCACTGGCGCTCAATCATGATGTGGATGGTGCACGGCGTACTGCTGGCTGGGCTCTTTACCTGGATGGCGCAGCGCGATTTCTCCCCCGTCTGGTTCGTACTGGCGGTCAGCTATCCGGCGCTGGCCCTGACGAAGGTTCGTTCTTTCTTAGAACATCGCGCGGCGCACGATCCTCTGGCACGTTCGGTGATAAACGAGGCCGGCGGGTTCTGGCGGGTGCTGTTTCTCAATCTCAACTACCATTCAGTACATCACGATTTGCCGGGCGTGCCCTGGTATGGCCTCAGAGCGATCTACGCGCACAGTCGTGACGAGTACCAGCAGCGCAATCAGGGTTTTGTGGTCAAGGGCTATGGTCAGTGGTTGCGCCAGTTCTGGAACACGCCGGTGGATGTCACCGTCCATCCGGGAAACCAAAAAGAGGATCGTTATGAGTCGTCCTGTCGCGTTTCCGATGTATGACATCGATCGGGACAATACCGAGGCCCTGACGCGGGCGGTCATTGCGCTTTTACAGGAACGCGGCGTCGCGACAGGCGATGTCAAGCCAGAACCGCCGCCTGATGACCTGCTGGCCCACTGGCAACAGCCGGGTCTGCTCCTGAGCCAGACCTGCGGATATCCCCTGATGACGGCGCTGCCGCAGGTGCAGGTCGTCGGCTGTTTTCACTATGCGGCACCGGGCTGCGAGGGCCTGCATTACCGTAGCTTTCTGGTGGTACGCGACGAAGATAAACACTGCCAGCTTGCGGATTATCGCCATCGCCGGGCGGTATATAACTCTGCGGACTCGCAGTCTGGCTACAATGCGCTGATGAAAAGGGTGGCCCCTCTCGCGGTTAACGGCCATTTTTTCTCAGACGCGACCGCCAGCGGTAGCCACCGCCAGTCGCTTATCAGGCTAAAGCAGGGGGCAGGGGATATTGCCGCCATCGACTGCGTAACCTGGGCGCTGTTGCAACGTCATGAACCGCAGCTGCTGGCGGGGCTGTCCATTATCGGTCACACCCCGTTGACGCCGGGTTTACCGCTTATCACGGGGCGCGACACCCCAGCCGACAGGCTATTCGCTCTCCGCGATGCGCTGCATACGCTGGTGAGCGCCGAACACTATCGGGCGATCTGCGCGGGGGCGCTCATCCAGGGGTTTAGCGCCGTTACGCGCCAGCCGTATCACGCGCTAATCGGCTGGCGTGAGGACGCGGCAGCATCAGGCGTTATTTTGCGTTAAAGGCCGAATCTCCTTTGAGCGCAGCGTGACGCGAATGGGCACCGACTTATAGGAGGGCGTGCCGCTGTCCTTATCGAGATAGTCCAGCGGGACCAGCACGTTGGCCTCCGGGTAGTAGGCCCCGACGGAACCGCTGGCGATGCTGTAGGCCACTACCGTGATATCCTCCAGGCGCTGCTGATTGCCAGGAAGTGCGGTGGTGATATCCACGCGGTCGCCGTGCTCAAGGCCCCGCTTTTCCATATCCTCTTCGTTCATAAATAACACGTCGCGGCGTCCAAATACGCCCCGGTAACGGTCGTCGAGGGCATAGATGGTGGTGTTGTACTGGTCGTGGCTGCGAAGCGTAATCAGGCGCAGGACGTTATCCCCTTCGCCTTTGGCATTCTCGTCGACGCCGTCAAACACCGAAAACATCGCCTTGCCAGTTACGGTCGGCCAGACGCGCTCGGTGGGCGGCAGCGGCATACGAAAACCGCCCGGAATGCGGATACGGGCGTTGTACTGTTCAAAGCCGGGGATGGTCCGCTCGATCAGATCCCGAATTCTGTCGTAGTCAGCCACCAGCTCCGCCCACCCGACCTGACTGTCAGGCAGCGTGGCGCTGGCCATGCCTGCCACAATTGCCGGTTCGGAGAGCAGATGCGGCGAGGCGGGTTTCAGCTTGCCGGACGACGCATGCACCATCGACATTGAATCTTCCACGGTGATCGACTGCCGCCCGGTGCGCTGCATGTCCAGCTCCGTGCGCCCGAGGCACGGCAGGATCCAGGTCTCTTTCGCGACCAGCAGGTGCGTGCGGTTGAGCTTGGTGCCAACGTGAACGCTAAGTTCCAGCTTCTGCATGGCGGGAAAGGCCTGCTGATGGTCGGGCATGGCCACGGCAAAATTGCCGCCGAGGCAGATCAGCGCTTTGGCTTCCCCGGCGATCATTGCCTGCGTCGCCATTACCGCGTCGTGCCCATGTTTCGCCGGGGGCGTAAAACCAAATTCCGCCTCCAGACGTGAAAGAAACGCGGCCGTTGGCTTCTCGGTAATGCCCACGGTACGATTTCCCTGCACGTTGGAGTGCCCGCGCAGGGGACAAATGCCGGCGCCGGGCTTACCGATATTGCCGCGCATCAGCAGCAGGTCGGCAATGAGGCGCACGTTGGCGGTGCCTTTGTTGTGCTGGGTAATGCCCATGCCGTAGGTAATGATGGTGGCGTTGGATTTGGCGTAGGCCTGCGCCACGCCCAGCAGATCCTGACGATCTAAGCCTGATTCCAGCTCAATGGCCTCCCAGCTTGTCGCCTGAATATCGGCGGCGAATGCCTCAAAACCCTGGGTATGCGTGTCGATAAATTCCCGGTCGAGCACGCCGCCTTGCTCTGCTTCAATGTGCAGAAGATGTTTTGCTATGCCCTTAAGCGCCGCTGCATCGCCTCCGGCTTTCACCTGGAAGTAGGTTGATGCAATGTCCGTTGAACCGTACGTCGCCATCTCGACCACGCTTTGCGGATCGGCAAAGCGCTCCAGCGCCCGCTCGCGAAGCGGGTTAAACACAATAATCGGCACGCCGCGGCGGGAGAGTTCGTGCAGAGTGCCCATCATCCGCGGGTGGTTGGTGCCCGGATTATGGCCCATCGAGATAACCAGCTCGGTGTTATCAAAATCGTTGAGCGAAACGGTGCCTTTGCCAATCCCAATGGAACGCGGCAGACCGGTGCTGGTGGCTTCGTGGCACATGTTGGAACAATCCGGGAAATTATTAGTTCCCAGTTCACGGGCAAAAAGCTGAAGTAAATAAGCAGCCTCATTCGACGCGCGCCCCGAGGTATAAAACTCCACGGCGTCCGGATCGAGCGCGCGCAGTTTCTCACCAATCTGCGCAAAGGCCTGCTGCCACTCTATGGGGCGGAATGTATCACTCCCCCGGTCGTAAACCAGCGGATGCGTCAGGCGACCGTAGCCTTCCAGTTCGTAATCGCTTTTCGCCAGCAGCGAGCTGACGGTATTGGCGGCAAAGAATTCGGGCGTCACGCGTTTGTTTGTCGCTTCCCAGGTGACGGCTTTAGCGCCATTTTCACAGAACTGGAAGGTGGACTTGTGCTCTTTATCCGGCCACGCGCAGCCGGGACAGTCAAAACCGTCGGGCTGGTTAGTGCGAAGCAGGGTGGCAGGCGCTTCCAGGGTGTCCATTTGCGTGCGCACGGCAATCGCCGTCGCTTTCAGCGCGCCCCAGCCGCCGGCAGGACCGTTGTAGTGGCGAATGCCGGGAACCGGGCGGTATTTCTTGTTCATCAGGACTCCTGCTGTGCGGTATGTCATTCAATTCTACACCTCGTTTATTAACCTAATGACAACAAAAAAACATCATTTAACGAGAAACGAGGCAAGCACAAGAGGGTTGTTAATTGTTATGTTATAACATATATTTCTCGACGCGTTTTAAACTGGCTTTTCGTTGAAGTAAAAGGATCACCCCATGTCCGTTTCCGTCCATCGCCTGTCATCAGGCAGTGTTGATAACGTGCTCGACGTCACCATCCAGGCGTTATCCAGCCCTGGCGGCACGACGCTGCTGTCAGACGTCTGTTTTGAAGCCAGAGCCGGAGAGTGCCTGGCCGTCATCGGCCCTAACGGCAGCGGTAAAACCTCGCTGCTACGGGCGATCGGAAGCGAGCTGACGCACCTGAAAGGTGACATCCGCCTGATGGGGCGCACCGTAACTGCGTTGACTCGCCAGCAGCGGGCAAAACAGGTTGCCGTGCTCTCCCAGCACGACGCGCCGGATTTGAGGCTCTCGGTTGAGGATTACGTCGCCCTTGGACGTATACCGCATGCGGGCGATGCCCCGCGACATATCCATGACGCCATCGTCGACGACGCCATCCGCGAAACCGGGCTGCAGCGGCTGCGTGAACGATCGCTGTTTGCACTTTCGGGCGGTGAACGCCAGCGCGCGGCGCTGGCGCGGGTGCTTGCCCAGACGCCAAAACTGGTGCTGCTGGATGAGCCGACCAACCATCTTGATCCTCCGGGGCGGGTGGAACTGCTGTCGCTGGTGAAAAGCAAGGGCATCACCGTTGTGGCGGTTCTGCATGATTTGACCCTGGCGGAGTCTTTTGCCGACCGCATTCTTCTGCTGTCCCGGGGGCGGTCGGTGGTCTGTGACGTGCCTGAAAAGGTGCTGGTGTCTGAGCATCTCTATCCCATATTTGGGCTAACCAGCTTTACCGTAGCGCATCCGCATACCGGGAAATCGCTGCGTATTTTTGACGTTCCGCGCTATGCGTGAACCCTGTGTTGAGAACCTGCTATGAAAAACCTTGTAATCGCGCTGACGCTGATGGCGTCGGCCCACGCCGCGAGCGCCGCGGATTTTCCCGTTACCGTTGAAAGCTGCGGAACACCGATCACCTTCTCCGCGCCGCCGAAGCGGGCAATCATTAACGATCTAAATATGGCGGAGATGGCCTTTGCGCTGCATCTGCAGGATCGCATCGTCGGGCTGACCGGGATCAGCGGCTGGTACAAAATGACCCCGGACTTCCGGCAGGCGATGGGGACGATCCCCGAGCTGGCGCCGAAATACCCGTCGCTGGAAACTCTGCTGGCCGCCGAGCCTGATTTCTTCTTTGCTGGCTGGAACTACGGCATGAAGGTCGGCGGGGAAGTGACTCCCGCGACGCTGGCGAAATACGGCGTGAAGACTTTTGTGCTGAGTGAAAGCTGCGTCTTTACCGCAGCCCACAAAAAGAAGGCCACCATGGACCTGCTCTATGGCGACGTCCTGACGCTGGGACGCATTTTCGGTAAGCGAAATGAAGCGCAAACGCTGGTCGAGGGCTGGAAACAGCGGCTGAGCGCATTGCCGAAACCGGCAACGGGCGCGCGGCCCCTGAAGGTCTTTGTCTATGATTCCGGGGAGGACAAGCCGTTTACCAGCGGACGATACGCGATGCCAACGGCGATTATCGAGGCGGCGGGCGGCAAAAACGCGATGGAGGCGCTGGATATCAGCTGGGGCACCACCTCCTGGGAAAACGTCGCGGCAAGCGAGCCGGATGTTATTATTCTGCTGGATTACCAGACCGGAAGCGGGGCGGACGCGCTGCGCCGCGTGCTGGAAAATCATCCGCTTATGAAGATGACGCCGGCGGTAAAACAGGGGCGCTACCTTAAACTTCAGTACGCCGAGCTGACTCCGGGACCGGCGAATATCGCGGCGGTTGAAAAACTGGCCCGGACGCTCTACCCGCAGGCCAGGAAGTAATGCGCATCCCGTACCGCTACCACTGGGCGCTGGGGAGCGCCATGCTGGTGCTGCTCGGGCTGATGGCGCTCAGCGTGGCAACGGGCACCGTTACGCTCACGCTGGGGCAGGTTCTGGGTGCCCTGGGGCTGGCGGATGTCCCGGTATCGGAGATGGTGACCCGCATTGTGGTTGACCTTAGGCTGCCCAGAACGCTCCTCGCCGCCCTGACGGGCGCGGGGCTGGCCATGGTCGGCGCGCTACTGCAGACCACAACGCGCAATGATTTGGCCGATCCGTTTCTGTTCGGGCTTTCCTCCGGCGCGTCGGCAGGCGCGGTGCTGGTGATCACCCGCTTTGGCGACCGGTTGGGCGCGTTGACGCTCCCCGCATCGGCCTTCGCCGGGGGCATCTGTTCGGCGGTTGCCGTCATGCTGCTGTTTCACTTCAAAAAGCAGCGTGGGGCGGAACATCTGGTGCTTTGCGGGCTGGCGATCTCTTTTCTCTTTGGCGCGCTGACCAGCTATCTCATTTTTTCTGGCGATCAGCGTGCGGCCAGCTCGGTGCTGTTCTGGTCGCTGGGCGGGCTGGGGCTGGCGTCGTGGAGCAACCTGCCTTTCGCTGTCTTGAGCGTGCTGCTGCTGGGCGGGTTCGTCCTGCTGCGATGGCGCGCGCTGGACGGCATTCTGGCCGGGGAGCAAACGGCGCTCTCCCTTGGGATCAACGTCAGCCGCCTGCGGGGCGAAATTTTCCTTTGCTGCGCTCTGGCGACCTCTTTTCTGGTGGCACTGACCGGGGTGATCGGCTTTGTCGGCCTGATGGTGCCGCACCTGTGCCGCCACGTGGCGGGCGTAAGGCATTTACTGCTGCTTCCCCTGTGCGGAGTGTGGGGAGCTGTGCTGTTGTGCGGGGGAGATATCGCCAGCCGGACGGTACTGGCCCCGCAGGAGTTGCCGATCGGCATTATCACCGCCGGGATAGGCGGGGCGTTTATTATTGTGCTGCTGACGCGCAATACGCCGCGATAAAAAAAATCCACGCCGTGGCGTGGATTTTCTCGTGAAACGGTAACGTCAGACGTTGAACAGGAAGTTCATCACGTCGCCATCTTTTACGATGTAGTCTTTACCTTCCGCACGCATCTTACCGGCTTCTTTCGCGCCTTGCTCACCCTTGTAGGTGATGAAGTCTTCAAACGCGATAGTCTGTGCGCGGATAAAACCTTTCTCGAAGTCGGTGTGGATCTTACCTGCCGCCTGCGGAGCCGTTGCACCAACAGGAATGGTCCAGGCACGCACTTCTTTCACGCCAGCGGTGAAGTAGGTTTGCAGGTTCAGCAGCTCGTAGCCCGCGCGGATCACGCGGTTCAGGCCCGGCTCTTCCAGACCCAGCTCGGCCATGAACTCGTCACGGTCGGCATCGTCCAGTTCTGCAATATCAGATTCAACGGCTGCACACACGGCAACCACCACAGAGCCTTCCGCCGCGGCGATTTCGCGCACTTTGTCCAGGTATGGGTTGTTCTCGAAACCGTCTTCGTTGACGTTAGCGATATACATGGTTGGCTTCAGGGTCAGGAAGCTCAGGTATTTGATTGCCGCCTTATCTTCTTCCGTCAGGTTTTTCAGCGCGCGCAGCATGCCAGCATTTTCCAGCTGTGGCAGGCATTTTTCCAGCGCGGCCAGCTCGGCCTTCGCGTCTTTATCGCCGCCTTTGGCTTTTTTCTGCACGCGGTGAATCGCGCGCTCGCAGGTGTCGAGGTCAGACAGCGCCAGCTCGGTGTTGATCACGTCGATGTCGTCAGCCGGATCCACTTTATTGTTAACGTGGATGATGTTGTCGTTTTCAAAGCAACGCACAACGTGGCCGATCGCTTCGGTTTCGCGGATGTTGGTCAGGAACTGGTTACCCAGGCCTTCGCCTTTGGACGCCCCTTTCACCAGGCCCGCGATGTCCACGAATTCCATGGTGGTAGGCAGAATGCGCTGCGGCTTAACGATTTCCGCAAGCTGATCGAGACGCGGGTCGGGCATTGGAACGACGCCGGTGTTGGGTTCGATGGTACAGAACGGGAAGTTCGCCGCTTCGATACCCGCTTTGGTAAGCGCATTAAACAGGGTGGATTTGCCCACGTTTGGCAGACCGACGATACCGCATTTGAATCCCATTTCTAAATCACCTTAATATCTTGATAATCAATCCGTTAGCGTTAACCGATTGAAGAAAAGTAAATAACTACGCCTATTATACACGTAACCCGCACGGTGCGCGGTAAAAATGCCAAACGGCGCGGATTATTGCGCTTTAAAGGCATGAAGACGGTTCGTTGCCTTTGTTAAGCCATCCTGCAGCCAGATCTCGGTGCAACGCACGGCTTCGTCTACCGCCTCGTCAATTAATTTTTGCTCTGAAACCGGGGGTTTACCGAGCACAAAGCCAACAACTTTGTTTTTATCGCCCGGATGGCCGATTCCCACGCGCAAACGGTGGAAATTGGGATTATTGCCCAGCTTGCTGATGATGTCTTTCAGACCATTATGGCCGCCGTGACCGCCGCCGAGTTTGAACTTTGCCACGCCCGGCGGCAGATCCAGCTCATCGTGGGCAACCAGAATTTCATCCGGATTGATGCGATAAAACGTCGCCATCGCCGCGACCGCTTTTCCGCTCAGGTTCATAAAGGTGGTAGGCACCAGCAGACGCACGTCCGCACCGGCAAGGTTGATGCGCGAGGTGTAGCCGTAGAATTTCGGCTCTTCTCGAAGGGGAGCACGTAATCGTTCAGCCAGCAGGTCGACGTACCAGGCACCCGCGTTATGGCGGGTGGCCGCATACTCTGCGCCTGGGTTAGCAAGGCCGACAATCAGTTTAATCGTCACGATTCATTTCCTAATGGGTTCTGGATCCGGGGCGTAGTTTACTGTCTGGCGAGGCGCTTGACAAAGTTCTGCGCCAGGAACGCCAAAAGATGAATAATTGCGGATCTGAACCATTAGAATTTCAAGCTGTTCAGGGGCTTATTTGTAAACTTTTGTCTGGGCATGTTCCGTAAATGTGATCATTCACTCAACTCATATAAGCCCTGTTGTCTATACTTTACACACAAGGAATAGGGACTTATTCCCTACAACCCAAGGTTCCGGAGGTGACACATGAAACGCAAAAACGCTTCGTTACTCGGTAACGTGCTGATGGGGTTGGGACTGTTCGTGATGGTAGCCGGTGTGGGTTATTCTATTTTAAACCAATTGCCGCAGCTTGACCTCCCGCAATACTTCGCGCATGGCGCGGTGCTGAGCATTTTCCTCGGTGCGGTGTTGTGGCTGGCAGGTGCTCGCGTCAGCGGCCATGAGCAGGTGAGCGACCGATACTGGTGGGTGCGCCATTATGATAAACGATGCCGCCGCGACCAGCATAAGCACAGCTAACAGAACGGATTTAAGAATATGCGAACGACTCCTTTCGGAGTCGTTTTTTTTTATGGATTACAGATCGGCTAATGCGGCGTCACGGTTAGGATAAAAGGCGAGGCGGCCAGGGATCGGCTGTACGCCCGCGCGCGCCATGGTGCGCAGCGGCTGAAACTCAAGGTTGCTTATCCGCAGCTCGCAGCCTTCCGGCAGACGGGCAACAAAGCGCTGGAAGGCATCAAGACCGCCAGCATCCAGTACCGGGACGGCATCCCACTTCAGCACCACAATGCGTTTGCCCGCGATGCGCGATTCCAGCTCGCTGAACAGCCCCTCTGCGGCGGCAAAGAACAGCGGGCCGATCACGCGCAGCACCAGCACATCGTCAGGCACTTCAACGTTAACCGCTGAAAGGCGCGTCATCTGCGCGATGCGGCGCATAAACAGCAGCGAGGCCAGCACAATGCCAACGCTGATGGCGATCACCATATCGAACAGCACGGTCAGCGACATACAGATCAGCATGACGATGATGTCGTCTTTCGGCGCACGACGCAGCAGGTTCACGACCTTATGCGCCTCACTCATGTTCCAGGCGACCATCAGCAGCAGGGCGGCCATGGCGGAAAGCGGCAGCCAGGAGAGCAGCGGGGCGAGGATCAGCAGGGCCATGATCACAAGCACAGAGTGAATGACCGCTGAAACCGGTGACGTTGCACCTGCGCGGACGTTCGCGGCAGAACGGGCAATCGCCGCCGTAGCGGTAATGCCCCCGAAGAACGGCGCAATGATATTTCCCAGGCCCTGGCCGACCAGCTCGCTGTTCGCTTTATGTTTGGTGCCGGTCATGCCATCCAGCACGACGGCGCACAACAGCGATTCAATCGCCCCCAGCATCGCCATCGAGAACGCGGCAGGCAGCAGCGATTGCAGAGAATCCCAGCTCAGGGTAAAGCTCGAGCCGGGCATGTCCCACGGCAGCACCAGCTGCGGCAACAGTTGTGGGATGCCGTTACCCTGTGAGCCGTCTGCCAGAATATAGTGGAACTGCGAGCCGATGGTCGCGACGTGGCCGCCGAGCAGATTCACGACGCCCATCACCGCGCAGCCCAACAGCAGGGCAGGCAGATGCCCCGGAAGGCGAATCCCCAAACGCGGCCAGACGATCAGCGTGCCGAGGGTCACAATCCCGATGGCGGCGTCGCCCAAATTAGCCGTTGGCAGCGCAATAAACAGCGCGCCCACTTTCTGCAAATAGTGTTCCGGGACATGCGCCATCTGCAGGCCGAGGAAATCCTTGATCTGCATGGTCCCGATGGTGATACCAATCCCTGAGGTGAACCCCAGCGTCACGGAAAGGGGAATATATTCAATCAGGCGGCCAAAGCGGGCCAGACCGAACAGAATGAGAAAGACGCCGGACATCAGGGTGGCGACCAGCAGCCCTGCCAGACCAAACTGCTGAGAAACCGGATAGAGGATCACCACAAAGGCGGCGGTGGGACCAGACACGCTAAAGCGCGACCCGCCGGTCAGGGCAATCACAATCCCGGCAACGGCCGAGGTGTACAGCCCGTACTGCGGCGCGACGCCGCTACCAATCGCCAGCGCCATTGCCAGCGGGATGGCAATAATGCCGACGGTAATCCCGGCAATCAGGTCACGGACAAAGCGTGACGAGGTGTATTTCTCTTTCCAACAGGCGTCGATGAGGGCGCGAAAGGGAAGAATATGTGAGGAAGTGACGTTTTTCACAATTATCTATCATCCGTGTGCGCATCATCTGTCATATAAATGGCAGGTGAAGGAGGCATTAGTCATACAAATAAAATACAGAGACAAAAAAACCCGCCGCAGCGGGTTTTTCGGCCGTGTTCGATTAGTGTTCGAACATTGCAGAGATGGATTCTTCGTTGCTGATACGACGAATCGCTTCTGCCAGCATCCCGGACAGAGTCAAGGTGCGCACGTTTGGCAGCGCTTTGATCTCGTCGCTCAGTGGGATGGTATCGCACACCACAACTTCGTCGATAACGGAGTTGCGGAGATTATTCACCGCATTACCGGAGAAGATCGGGTGAGTCGCGTAGGCGAATACGCGTTTAGCACCACGCTCTTTCAGCGCTTCCGCCGCTTTACACAGCGTACCGCCGGTATCGATCATGTCATCAACCAGCACGCAGTCGCGACCAGCAACGTCACCGATGATGTGCATCACCTGAGAAACGTTAGCGCGCGGACGACGTTTGTCGATGATCGCCATGTCGGTATCGTTCAGCAGCTTGGCGATGGCACGGGCACGTACCACACCGCCGATATCCGGAGAAACCACGATTGGGTTGTCCAGGTTCAGCTGCAGCATGTCTTCCAGCAGGATTGGGCTGCCGAATACGTTATCAACCGGAACATCGAAGAAGCCCTGAATCTGCTCTGCGTGCAGGTCAACGGTCAGAACGCGGTCAACGCCCACGCTTGAGAGGAAGTCAGCAACCACTTTTGCGGTGATAGGTACACGCGCGGAACGGACGCGACGGTCCTGGCGAGCATAGCCGAAGTAAGGGATTACAGCAGTGATACGTCCTGCAGAAGCACGGCGCAGGGCATCGACCATAACAACCAGTTCCATCAGGTTGTCGTTGGTTGGAGCACAGGTGGACTGGATGATGAAAATATCACCACCGCGTACATTTTCATTGATTTGTACGCTGACTTCGCCGTCGCTAAAGCGACCTACAGCGGCGTCGCCGAGGGAAGTGTACAGGCGGTTGGCAATACGTTGTGCTAGTTCCGGGGTGGCGTTACCAGCAAAAAGCTTCATATCAGGCACGAGATAACCTCAGGCATGCGTCCAGTGGTGGATAGCTTCGCCGCAAACTGCGGGGCCTAAGCGAAAGCTATCCAGGCGGTGTATTAAAGAGCGCGATGCAACGTCTGGAACAGGGTGACGTTGTCACCGAAACTCAGTCTGCGCCAGAATGGCATGCTGTAGCGGGGAGGTATTCATCCCGCGCGCTACAAAACCATGCAGCCAAACCGGCGCTTGCTCAAGCACCTGACGAGCGGCGGACTCGGTGTCAAATTCAGCAAAGACACAAGCCCCTGTGCCAGTCAGGCGCGACGGCGCGTATTCTAACAGCCAGGAAAGCACGGCATCAACCTCGCGAAAACGTTTTCTTGCGATAACCTCGCAATCGTTGCTGAATTCACATTTTAATAACGTTTCTATTGACCGTGTCGGGGTATTTCGCGGCAGGTCCGGATCGTTGAAGATGACGGGCGTGGGAATGCTCACGCCAGGATGGGCAATCAGATACCACTTTTCCGGCGGCTCTACCGGCGAGAGCACTTCGCCCACGCCTTCTGCAAATGCGGCATGGCCCCGCACAAACACCGGGACATCTGCGCCCAGCGTCAACCCCAGAGTCGCCAGTTCGTCTTTCGACAGGCCACAGCCCCAGAGATGATTTAACGCCACCAGAATCGTTGCCGCGTTGGAAGACCCACCCCCCAGGCCGCCGCCCATGGGCAGACGCTTCACAATGCTAATATCTGCTCCGCTTCCGGAAGGTAAACGCCCGGTGTCGTGCGCTGCCTTCATCAGCAGACGCGCGGCGCGCACAATCAGGTTATCTTCCTGTTCCACGCCGTCCACCGGCGTGAGCAGGCAGATCTGCCCGTCCTGACGCAGGTCGATGGTTATTGTGTCGCCGTAATCGACAAACTGAAACAGCGTTTGCAGGGTGTGATACCCGTCAGCTCGCCGCCCGGTAATGTATAAAAACAGGTTCAGTTTTGCTGGAGAGGGCCACTGGGTCATCATTTCACGATCCAGTTGTCCATTTTCAGCTTGATGCGCTGGCTCCCCTGCGTCAGCTCCATATTTGACGGCAGTGACGGCTGCGTTTTGCTGTCATAGGCGCTGTACACTACTTTCCAGCTTTTGCCGTTCTGGGTGTAGTTCACCTGGCTCAGACGGTATTGATCGTCAAGGGTGTAATCCGTCGCCTCGCCCGGCAGGCCCAGGATCCACTGGCGCAGGCTGTTGAGCGGGATCGGCATCCCGGTCAGCTTGCCAATCATCTCTTCTGCATCGGTCGCGGTGTAGTGCTGGCCTTTGTTGTCGGTGATCTGCGCTTCACCCGGTTTAGCAATAAGCTCCAGCTCGGTGCTGCCAAGCGGGTTCAGCAGCAGCAGGCGATAGTGGTCCTGCCCGGTTTGCTGCCAGAAGAAGCGTGCATACACTTTTTGATCGTCGGAGAGATAGGCAAACGCACCGCGCGTCTGGTACTGACTCAGTTTCAGCACGTCCTGCTGGTGCTGACGCCACTGGGGTGAGTCAGGGCTTTTGCCCGGCCCTTTAGGAGGGGTGATAGAACACGCGGTCAGAACCAGGGCCGCCAGAGGCAGCAGGCGAATCAGTCGGGTCATAATGATGACAAATCCTTGAGATAAGTTGCAGTTATAACTGTTAATGCTAGCGTCCCGCAGTGGCAGCGTCTACGTTCAAATTGTCTCAAAGCGCGTTGTAAGCTATTACTCCGAAAGGATGCGGTCTCTTTTATTGATCTCGCGCATCCTGTATGATGCGACCTGCTAACCTTATTAACGCTGGTACTACTCCCGCTCACATGACCCTATTAGCACTCGGCATTAACCACAAAACGGCCCCGGTTTCGCTGCGAGAACGCGTTACGTTTTCGCCGGATACGCTCGACCTGGCGCTGGACAGCCTGCTTGCACAGCCGATGGTGCAGGGGGGCGTGGTACTCTCGACGTGCAACCGTACCGAGCTTTATCTGAGCGTAGAAGAGCAGGACAACCTGCATGAAGCGCTGATCCGCTGGCTTTGCGACTACCACAACCTTAACGAAGAAGAGCTGCGCAACAGTTTGTACTGGCATCAGGACAACGACGCGGTCAGCCACCTGATGCGCGTGGCCAGCGGTCTCGATTCGCTGGTGTTGGGCGAGCCACAGATCCTCGGTCAGGTGAAAAAAGCGTTTGCGGATTCACATAAAGGGCATCTTAAGGCCAGCGAACTGGAACGCATGTTCCAGAAATCATTCTCCGTGGCGAAGCGTGTGCGAACCGAAACCGACATTGGTGCCAGTGCGGTTTCTGTTGCTTTCGCCGCCTGTACCCTGGCGCGCCAAATCTTTGAGTCGTTATCGACCGTGACGGTGCTGCTGGTGGGCGCGGGTGAAACCATAGAACTTGTGGCGCGACACCTTCGCGAACACAAAGTGAAAAAGATGATTATTGCCAACCGCACCCGTGAACGCGCGCAGGTTCTGGCGGAAGAAGTGGGTGCCGAGGTGATTGCGCTGAGCGACATCGATGAACGCCTGAAAGAGGCAGACATCATCATCAGTTCTACCGCCAGCCCGCTGCCGATCATTGGCAAGGGGATGGTGGAACGCGCGCTGAAATCCCGCCGTAATCAGCCGATGCTGCTGGTGGACATCGCCGTCCCGCGCGATGTCGAACCTGAAGTCGGCAAACTGGCAAACGCCTATCTCTACAGCGTGGACGATCTGCAAAGCATCATTTCGCACAACCTCGCCCAGCGTAAAGCGGCGGCGGTGCAGGCGGAAACCATTGTTGAGCAGGAAACCAGCGAGTTTATGGCCTGGCTGCGCGCGCAAAGCGTCAGCGAGACCATCCGCGACTATCGCGGACAGGCCGAACAGGTGCGTGATGACCTGACGGCTAAAGCGTTGGCTGCCCTTGAACAGGGCGGAGACGCAAGCGCTATCATGCAGGATCTGGCCTGGAAACTGACCAACCGCCTGATCCATGCACCAACCAAATCACTTCAGCAGGCCGCCCGGGACGGGGATGATGAACGCCTGACTATTCTGCGCAACAGCCTCGGGCTGGAATAGCGCCCTATACCCATTTTCCATTACAAGGTGCACTTACGCCTATGAAGCCTTCTATCGTCGCCAAACTGGAAGCTCTGCACGAGCGCCATGAAGAAGTCCAGGCGCTGCTCGGCGATGCCGGGACCATTGCAGACCAGGAACGTTTTCGCGCGCTGTCGCGGGAATACGCGCAGTTAAGTGATGTATCAAAATGCTATACCGACTGGCGACAGGTCCAGGACGATATTGAAACCGCGCAGATGATGCTCGACGACCCTGAAATGCGTGAAATGGCGCAGGAAGAGTTGCAGGACGCCAAAGCGCGTTCTGAAGAGATGGAGCAGCAGCTCCAGGTGCTTTTACTGCCAAAAGATCCGGATGATGAACGTAACGCCTTTATTGAAGTGCGCGCCGGAACCGGCGGTGACGAGGCGGCGCTGTTTGCCGGTGACCTGTTCCGCATGTACTGCCGCTATGCTGAAGCGCGTCGCTGGCGCGTCGAGATCCTGAGCGCCAACGAAGGCGAACACGGTGGTTTTAAAGAAGTTATCGCCAAGATCAGCGGCGACGGCGTGTACGGGCGTCTGAAGTTTGAATCGGGCGGCCATCGCGTGCAGCGCGTACCGGCAACGGAATCCCAGGGGCGTATCCACACCTCGGCCTGTACCGTTGCGGTGATGCCTGAGCTGCCGGAAGCCGAACTGCCGGACATTAACCCGGCGGATCTGCGTATCGACACCTTCCGCTCCTCGGGCGCGGGCGGTCAGCACGTTAACACCACTGACTCCGCGATCCGTATTACCCACCTGCCGACTGGCATCGTGGTGGAGTGTCAGGACGAGCGTTCCCAGCACAAGAACAAAGCCAAAGCCTTGTCCGTACTGGGCGCACGTATCCGTGCCGCCGAAGTGGCGAAGCGCCAGCAGGCGGAAGCCTCTACCCGTCGCAACCTGCTGGGCAGCGGCGATCGCAGCGATCGTAACCGCACCTACAACTTCCCGCAGGGGCGCGTGACCGATCACCGCATCAACCTGACGCTCTACCGCCTGGATGAAACCATGGAAGGCAAGCTCGATATGCTGATTGAGCCTATCGTACAGGAATACCAGGCCGACCAGTTGGCGGCCTTGTCCGAGCAGGAATAATGGATTTTCAACACTGGTTACGCCACGCCGCCAGTGCGCTTTCAGAGAGTGAAAGCCCTAAACGCGACGCCGAAATTTTGCTGGAGCATGTGACGGGGAAAACCCGTACCTGGCTGCTTGCCTTCGGCGAGACGGCGCTGACCGCTGAACAGGAAGCGGCGCTTTCGGCGCTGCTTGCCCGCCGTAAGACCGGTGAGCCGGTGGCGCACCTGGTCGGCGAGCGCGAGTTCTGGTCGCTGCCGCTGTATGTCTCTGCCGCTACGCTGATCCCCCGCCCGGACACCGAGTGTCTGGTCGAACAGGCGCTGGCCCGTCTGCCGGAGCAGGGCACGGCAATCCTCGATCTGGGTACCGGCACCGGCGCGATTGCCCTGGCGCTTGCCAGCGAGCGTCCTGATTGCAGCGTAACGGCCGTCGATCTGATGCCTGATGCGGTCGCGCTGGCGCAGCGTAACGTCCAGCGCCTTGAGCTGTGCAACGTGACGGTGCTTCAAAGCAGCTGGTTCAGCGCGCTTGAGGCGCGCAGCTTTGGGATGATTGTCAGTAATCCCCCCTACATCGACGAAAATGACCCCCATCTGGCGCAGGGTGACGTCCGCTTTGAGCCGCGCACGGCGCTGGTGGCGTCCGGTGAGGGGCTTGCCGATCTCGATCACATTGTGACAACGTCACGACAACATTTGCTTCACGGCGGCTGGCTGCTGGTGGAACATGGCTGGACCCAGGGCGAGGCGGTGCGTGATCTGTTCACCCGCGCGGGCTACACGGGCGTCGAAACCTGTCGTGATTATGGCGGCAACGAACGCCTGACGCTGGGTCAATGGGCATGAGTCTTTTTACCGTGCTGATTACCGTCCACCTTGTGTGTGTCGCGTTGACGATAGCGTTCTTTATCGTCCGCTACGCGTGGCGTTACAGCAATAATCCATTGATTGACGCCCGCTGGGTGCGTATTGCGCCGCACTGTATCGACACGCTGCTGTTCCTTTCCGGGGCCGGGTTGATGTGGAAAACGGGCTATCTGCCATTTACTGATAAAGGCGCATGGCTGACTGAAAAGCTGTTTGGCGTTATCATCTACATCGTTTTGGGTTTTATCGCGCTTGGGCGTCGTCGTCCGCGCAGCCAGCAGACCGGGTTTATCGCCTTTCTGCTGGGTTTGGTGGTGCTGTACATCATCATTAAACTCGCCACCACAAGAATACCGATACTGGGGTAAGTCATGAGGTCCTTAGCCAATTTCGAATTTAATAAAGTGCCGCTCTGCGATGGCATGATCCTGATTTCAGAGATGATCCGCGACGACTTTACGTCGCAGTTCGTTTACGCGGAGCTGGAGAAGCTGGTCAGCCTGGCGCGTGAGGAGATCAATCAGGCGCGTCCGCAGGACTGGCAGCTTGAAAAGCTGGTGGAGCTTTTCTACGGCGAATGGGGTTTTTGCGACACGCGTGGCGTGTATCGCCTGTCTGACGCCTTATGGCTGGATCAGGTTCTGAAAAATCGTCAGGGTAGCGCCGTCGCGCTGGGCGCTATTTTACTGTGGGTCGCCCATCGTCTGGATATTCCGCTGGTGCCGGTCATCTTCCCGACGCAGATGATCCTGCGGGCGGAGTGGCTGGACGGTGAGATGTGGTTAATCAATCCGTTTAACGGCGACACGCTGGATGAACACACGCTGGACGTCTGGCTTAAAGGCAACATCAGCCCGGTCGCCGAGTTGTTTAACGAAGATCTCGACGAAGCGGATAACGCAGAAGTGATCCGCAAGCTGCTCGATACGCTGAAGTCCGCGCTGATGGAAGAGCGGCAGATGGAGCTGGCCTTACGCGCAAGCGAGGTGCTGCTGCAGTTTAACCCGGAAGATCCGTATGAAATTCGCGACCGCGGGCTTATTTATGCCCAGCTCGACTGCGAGCATGTGGCGCTGAATGATTTGAGTTATTTCGTTGAACAGTGCCCGGAAGATCCGATTAGCGAAATGATCCGCGCGCAGATTAACGCGATCTCGCACAAACAAATTACACTGCATTAATCTTAATTCCGATTCACACCTGAATAAGGCGATCCTATGAAACAAAAAGTGGTTAGCATTGGTGATATCAACGTGGCAAACGACCTGCCGTTCGTGCTGTTTGGCGGTATGAACGTGCTGGAATCCCGTGATCTCGCGATGCGTATCTGCGAGCACTACGTGACCGTGACCCAGAAACTGGGCATCCCGTACGTGTTCAAAGCCTCTTTTGATAAAGCCAACCGCTCCTCCATCAACTCTTACCGTGGCCCGGGCCTGGAAGAGGGGATGAAAATTTTCCAGGAGCTGAAGCAGACCTTTGGCGTTAAAGTGATCACCGACGTGCATGAAGCCTCACAGGCGCAGCCTGTGGCAGACGTGGTAGACGTTATCCAACTGCCTGCGTTCCTGGCGCGCCAGACCGACCTGGTGGCGGCGATGGCGAAAACCGGTGCCGTCATCAACGTGAAGAAGCCGCAGTTCGTGAGCCCAGGGCAGATGGGCAACATCGTGGATAAGTTTATCGAAGGCGGTAACGACCAAGTTATCCTGTGCGATCGCGGAGCCAACTTCGGCTATGACAACCTGGTGGTTGATATGCTGGGCTTTAGCGTGATGAAGAACGTCTCTAACCAGTCTCCGGTGATTTTCGACGTAACCCACGCCCTGCAGTGCCGCGACCCGTTTGGTGCGGCGTCCGGCGGCCGTCGTGCTCAGGTTACCGAACTGGCGCGCGCCGGTATGGCGACAGGTCTGGCGGGCTTGTTCATTGAAGCGCACCCGGATCCTGCCAACGCCAAGTGCGATGGCCCGTCCGCACTGCCGCTGGACAAACTGGAACCCTTCCTGAAACAGATCAAAGCGATTGACGATCTGGTGAAGAGCTTCGACGAGCTGGATACCAGCAACTAATAAAAAAACCCGCTTCGGCGGGTTTTTTTATGGCGTTTATTGCCGGGTGGCGCTGCGCTTACCCGGCAAACACGCTACGCAAATATCGTCATCAAATACGCAATAAACAGCGCCATGTGCGCCGCACCGTTCAGCACGTTGGTGCGCCCGGTCGAGAACGAAATCTGGCACAGCAGCAGGGAGGCCAGCATCACAATCATCTCCGGCGCGCCCAGCGCAAACTGCAAATCATTACCCGTCATAAAGGCAATTAAGGTCACCACCGGCACGGTGAGGGAGATCGTTGCCAGCACCGAACCGAAGAACAAGTTCATGGCGCGCTGCACCTGATTGTTCAGCACCGCTTTCAGCGCGCCCAGTCCTTCCGGAGAGAGAATCAACAGCGCTACCAGGAAGCCGGTAAAGGCAACCGGGGCATTCAGCTCGGTTAACAGCGTTTCAAGCGGGTTTGCGTTCATCTTGGTCACGGCGATAACCGCAACCAGATGCACGATCAGCCAGACGGTGTGCCACGCGCTGCTGTGGGCCGAGGGTTTGCCGTGATGCGGATCATCGTCGTCGCCGTCATCTTCATGCTCATAGACAAACAGGCTCTGGTGCGTTTTGGTCTGGATCAGCAGGAACACGCCGTACATGGCTGCGGAAATCAGGGCAACCAGCAGCGCCTGCCCGGTGGTAAAGTTCGCCCCCGGCAGCGCCATCGGGAAGACCAGCACAATGATTGCCAGCGGGAAAAGGGCGATCAGGTACTGTTTAATGCCAAACAGATTCATATACTGGGTCGCGAATTTACGCCCGCCCAGTAACAGCGAAAAGCCCACCAGACCGCCGGTCACAATCATGATGATGGAATACAGGGTGTCGCGCATCAGCGTAGGCGCGGCGTCGCCCGTTGCCATCAGGGCGGAGATCAGGCTGACTTCGAGAATAACGACCGAAAGGCTTAAGATTAAGGAGCCGTAAGGTTCGCCCAGGCGGTGGGCTAATACGTCGGCATGGCGGACTACGCTAAAGGCGCTGGTTAAGATCCCGACCAGCGCAAGGATATTGATACCAACCACCACTGGCAGTGACTGACTGCTTCCCCAGAAGAGCAGCACAGCCAGTGCCAGAACCGGGAAAATGAGTGACGTCTCCTTGTGGCGGGTCTTAACCGCCTCGTGTGCTGCTGTCATGTGCTTCTCCATCAATGCAGGTGTTGTCATTATAGATAGAATTTTAAGGTCAATAAACTAACAGAATTCTGCTATTTCCCCTTTATTTTTTACTTAATTTTACCCTTTTAGCAGAAATTTAAGGCTGATGGTTAAAAAGATCATTTTTAAAAGAATACTTCATAAATAACAGCTAATTAATCTTTATGTTAATCCAAATTACTCATCGGCGTGGCAACCTGTGGCATCGTCGTCCACACTTAACCTTTTACACAAAAGTGAGGTAAACCATGCCCTATAAATCGAAAAGCGAACTGCCCGATAGCGTACAGCACGTCCTGCCAGCCCATGCCCAGGATATCTACAAAGAAGCGTTTAACAGCGCCTGGGATCAGTATAAAGATAAAGACGACCGCCGGGATGATGCCAGCCGGGAAGAGACCGCTCATAAAGTCGCCTGGGCGGCAGTGAAAAATGATTACGAGAAAGGAGACGATGATAAATGGCATAAAAAGAAATAGCCGCGAAACCCTTACCTGGCCCGGTTTTGACTTTTAAGGCGGTTGAACTTCCGTTGTATTGCAACTGGCCCGCGAATTGCTTATCGTTAATCCCCTGCTGGTAAAATGACCAGTAGATAATGTCGGGAAGGCGGATTACAGCGGTCGCAAGGAAGCATGCAGTGGCGGAGGTATAAAGTGTTAACGCGTGATTTCTTGATGAAAGCGGATTGTAAGACGGCATTTGGTGCTATTGAGGAATCGCTTCTCTGGTCGGCTGAACAACGTGCGGCGTCGCTCGCTGCCACGCTTTCCTGCCGTCCTGACGATGGCCCGGTATGGATCTTTGGCTATGGTTCGCTGATGTGGAACCCGGCCCTCGAATTTGTCGAATCGGCGACGGGCACGCTGCCCGGTTGGCATCGCGCGTTTTGCCTGCGCCTGACCGCGGGCCGCGGCAGTGCCTGTCAGCCAGGGCGCATGCTTGCACTGAAAGAGGGCGGGCGCACCACGGGCGTGGCCTACCGCCTGCCGGATGCCACGCTGCAGGAGGAGCTGACGCTGCTCTGGAAGCGCGAGATGATCACCGGGTGCTACATGCCCAGCTGGTGCAAGCTGGAACTCGACGACGGCCGCACCGTCAACGCGCTGGTGTTTATCATGGACCCACGCCATCCACTGTATGAAGCCGATACCCGCACGCAGGTGATTGCTCCGCTGATCGCGGCCGCCAGCGGCCCACTGGGCACTAACGCGCAGTACCTTTTCTCCCTCGACCAGGAGTTGACCCGCCTCGGCATGAAAGATGATTGCCTGAATGAGCTGGTGGTGAAGGTGAAAGCGCTGCTGGAAGGAAATGCGCCGGGGCTATGCCTGACCCCGGCGGGCGCGCGTTAACGCCTTCGCGCGCCAGAAGGTTTAAATGCGGAAATGCCCGGCCGTTTCCGCCAGATCGCCCGCCTGGCTCTGCAGGGCGCTGGCCGCAGCGGCCGACTCGACCACCAGTTCCGCGTTCTGCTGCACCATCCGATCCAGATGCGTCACCGCGTGGTTTATCTCGTGAATACCTTTCATCTGCTCACTGGTGGCGATGGAGATTTCGCGCATGATGCCCGAGACGCTGCCGATGCTGGCCCGGATCTCATTCATGCTGTCACCCGCCAGATGCACATAGCGCGATCCGGTTGCCACGCTGTCGGTGGTGGAGTCGATAAGCGATTTGATCTCTTTCGCCGCCTGCGCACTGCGGCTGGCAAGGTTACGCACTTCCCCGGCCACCACGGCAAACCCACGTCCTTGCTCGCCGGCGCGCGCCGCTTCGACCGAGGCATTCAGCGCCAGAATGTTGGTCTGGAAGGCAATACCGTCAATCACGCTGGTGATATCGCCAATTTTTGCTGACGCCACCTCAATCGACTGCATGGTACTGATGGCCTGAGAGACCACCTCGCCCCCGCGAGAAGCGGCGGCGGAGGCCTTGCTCGCCTGATCGTTGGCTTGCGCCGCTGACGCATTGGACTGGGTCACCGACGCGGTGATCTGCTCTACGGCGCTGGCCGTCTCACGCAGGCTGGAGGCGGCCTGCTCGGTGCGCCCCGAAAGATCCTGGTTGCCTGCGGCAATCTCCTTCGCCGCATTTTTTACGGATGCGCTGGCATCGCGCAGTTGCACCATCACCACCGAGAGTTTGTCGCTGAAGGCGTTAAACGCCTGGGCGATTTGCGCTACCTCATCGTCGCCGTTGTCCGGCAGACGCTGCGACAGGTCGTTGGTACCGTTGGCGATGCTGTGCATCGCGTCGCGGATATCCGACAGCCTTTTCAGCAGACGGGCAATGGCAATGTGAACCACCGCGCCGCTCAGCAAGACCAGGATCACCAGCGACAGCGCAGAGGCCTTCAGCAGCGCGCGCATGCCGGAAGTGGCATCGTTGTTGTCCAGCGCCACAATCAGCATCCAGTGCGTGCCGGGAATGGCCGTCGCCACAAAGGTTTTCGCTATGCCGTTAAACGTGCCGTCGACGGGCGCACCGTTTTTCAGGGCGGCAAAATCAATCCCTTTAACGGATTCACCGAGCGGTTTGAGCGTGAGCGCCGCGTCGTTGGCGGCAATCACGGTCCCATCGCTGTCGACCAAAAGCCCGCTGCTCTCAGGCGTAGGATGAATACCGCGCACGTTCGCCACCACGCTGTCCATGGCCACATCACCGGCAACAACCGCTTTCAGCACGCCATTCTCTTTCACCGGGACGGCAAACGTCACAACCAGCTTGCCGGTGCCGGCGTCGACGTACGGGGCGGTAACCACAGGCGCGTCGGCGGTGACCACCTGCTGATACCACGGCCGGATGGTCGGGTCGTAATCCGCCGGAACCCCCGCAGGATCCGAGAACTTTGCCGTTTTGCTGGCATAGCCAACGTAGACGTTTGTGAATCCACCCGCCTGCGCGAGTTGCTTAAAGGTCGGAACCGGATCGTCGCTCAGCGCCACGGTCTGGGCGGAAGCGATCACGGTCATTTTACCCTTTACCCACTCCGCAATGGCCATGTTATGGCTGGCGCTGGTGCTGGCGAGGATATCCCGCTGCGACTGCTGGTTATCCTGACGCGTGACCTGAAAGTTGATGATGGTGTTGAGAAGAAGGGCGACGACGAGACAACCCGTCGTCGCGGCGATAATGCGAGCGCGAATGGATCTGAACATAAGTGAAATACCTGCTGTGTTGTTTCCATGCCTATCGGCAATGTGGCAGGCAAACTTGATGCTGAAACCGCGTCCATTAGAAAATAATATTAAACCGGGTTTATTATTAAAAAGTTAATACTTTATCGGCGGACAGAGTCCAGTCTGCCAGCTCAACAAGCGTGCCAATTTCCACCCCGTCAATCAGCGGCAGCCCGGTGATGCCGCGCCCGTCGGTGCAGGTTTTACACAGCTTAACCGGCACGTTTTGCGCCGTCAGGATCTCGAGCATCTGCTGAATGTTGTACCCCTCGGCAGGTTTTTGCCCCTTCAGCCCGGCGGTGACCGCATCCGACATCAAAAAGAGGCGCAGTTCAGGGCGATGCTCTTTCTCGCACAGGGCGATTGCCAGGCGCAGGCTGTTAAAAAGGGATTCACTGCCGTAGGCCGCTCCGTTGGCGACAATCGTAATCTTCTGCATGGAAACTCCTGTTCGGTTAAAAGGCATGAATATTGCTTAGCTCTACGGGGAATAGGGAACCGGAGAGCGAGTATGACGATAAAGGCTGACAGTTTATCGGGCGCAAATGAATGGCTTCATCGTGCCACGGTGATGCGCCGCGAGCAGCTTAATACCCTGGCGGTTCTGGGGGCGCTGGTCAACGGCATCAGCCGACTGGTGCATATGCTACAGTGCGAGCGCGGGGCGTCAAACGTCTGGCTCTGCTCCCGGGGGCAGCTCTACGGCCCGGAATGTCGGGCCAGCAAGGCGCTGGTCGATGAAAATCTGACGGCGTTCAACCGTCAGCTTAACCTGCAAACGCCGATGCCCGGCAGCGCGGTGTGCGAACGCATTGCCGGTGCGCTTCACGCGCTGGCGTCGCTTCCGGCGCTGCGTGACGACGTCGAACGGCAAAACGTGACGGCCCCGCAGGCGATGGAACGCTACAGCCGGATACTTCGCCATCTGCTCAGTATCATTCCTCAGCTCAATGACAGCATTGACGATCCGCAAATCGCGGGCCGGTTTGTCGCACTTTATAGCCTGATGCAGGGCAAAGAGTGGGTAGGGCAGGAGCGTGCGCTGGGCGCAACGGGCTTCACGCAGGGCTTTTTTGATGATGAAACCCGCCAGCGGCTGGTGGACCGTATCGACGGGCAGCAGGCCTGCTTCGAGGTTTTTTTGTCTTACAGCCGGGCCGACGTGCAGGAGACGTTTGCGCTTAACTGTATGCCGGACCTCGAAACAGAGCAGCTCAGGCGCGTGGCCTGTACCCGTCAGCCGGCGGCGGACAAGGGAAACACCGCCCTGAGGTGGTTTGCGTTGCAGACGGCACGCCTGGAACACCTTCGCACGCTGGAGGAGTTAGCCATCGCCGATCTCATGGCGATGGTGGATGAACGTATTCACGGGGCGAATGAACGCACGCTGCGGGTCTGCGAGGACAACGAGGCGTTTACCCATTTCCCGGATAAACCTCTGCTGCCGCTGGTGCGCGAGCAGGCACGTGAGATCGACAGTCTTTCCCGTCAGTTGGCCTCCCTGCGCGAAACGCTGGAGGAGCGCAAGACCATCGACAAAGCCAAAAGCATCCTGATGACGCATCACGCTATGAGCGAAGAGCAGGCGTGGACAACGCTGCGCAAAATGGCGATGGACAAAAATCAGCGCATGGTGGATATCGCCCATGCGCTGCTCACCGTGAAGAACCTCTGGCAGCCCGTGCCGAAAGCGTAGTTGCACAATCAGCGGGCATGTCATGCCTGATTGAGGTGCGCCGTGAGAGGGCAACGGGCGGGGAAGCCCTGAAAACAACAGTTTAAAACCTGGCATCCCCTTTGCATTATCAGATTAACAAAGATTGACGGTGCGCCAACGGCGGCGCATGCGTTTTCAGGATAAAGGCGTCCAGCGGTGCTCCGGCACCGACGGGCGCTTTTTTTTGGCTTTTTTTCGGGAGTGGTTATGGCGGATTTGTCGAGACGGCGGTTTTTGCAGGCCAGCATGCTGGCGAGCGGCGCAATGCTGTTACCCGGCATCATGCAGGCCGCGTGGGCGGCGGGGTCGGACAGGCCGGAGCAGCAGACGGTGCGGATCGGATTTATCCCGCTCACCGACTGCGCGCCGGTGGTTATCGCGGCGCTGAAGGGGTTTGATAAAAAGTACGGCATCACCATCGTGCCGACCAAAGAGGCGAGCTGGGCGGCTGTACGCGACAAGCTGGTTGCCGGTGAACTGGACGCCGCACACATTCTTTACGGCCTGCTGTATGGGCTTGAGCTGGGCATCGCCGGCAAGCCGCAGGAGATGGCAAACCTGATGACCCTTAACCAGAACGGCCAGGCGATTACGCTCTCAAGCGATCTGGCAGAGAAGGGCGTGCGCGATCTCGACGGGCTGAAAAAGCGGGTCGCTCAGCAGCCTCCCGGCACCTACACCTTTGCCCACACCTTCCCGACGGGCACCCACGCCATGTGGCTGTACTACTGGCTGGCAAGCGCCGGGATCAATCCGTTTGACGATGTGCGTACCGTGGTGGTGCCGCCCCCGCAAATGGTGATGAACATGCGCATTGGCAACATGGTCGGTTTTTGCGTCGGTGAGCCGTGGAACGCGCGCGCCATTAATGACCGCATCGGGTTTACCGCCGCCACCTCCCAGTCCATCTGGGCCGATCATCCGGAAAAAATCCTCGGCACCCGCCGCGCCTGGGTAGAGAAGAACCCGCATACCGCACGGGCGCTGGTGAGCGCGGTGCTGGAAGCCGCCCGCTGGATAGACGCCTCGCCGGAAAACAAACGCGAAACCGCGCAGATCCTCTCCCGTCGGGCATGGCTTAACTGCAAAGAGCAGTATCTCACCGGGCGTATGCTGGGCGAGTACGACAACGGTCTGGGGCAGCGCTGGCAGGATGACTACCCGATTCGCTTCTTCAATGACGGGGCCGTCAGCTACCCGTATCTCTCCGACGGTACCTGGTTCTTAACCCAGTTCCGCCGCTGGGGCTTGCTAAAGACCGCCCCGGACTATCACGCCATCGCGCAACGCATCAACCAGACCGCGGTCTGGCAGGACGCGGCAACCGCCGTCGGCGGCATCTCCACGCCGTCATCACCGCTTCGCAGCAGCACGCTGATGGACGGTACCGTCTGGAACGGCACCGATCCGGACGGTTACGCCAACCGCTTCGCTATTCACCGTAAAGGGGCCTGATTATGTCGCATCTGCAAAATACACAGCCACAAGAGACGCCGGTCAGCGCTGAGGTGATCGCGCTGCCACCGGTGCCGGTTCGCCGCCGTGGACCGGGGTTTACGCGCCGGATGAATGACCTCCTGCAACGTATTATCCCGGCTTTTCTCGGTCTCGGGCTGATGGTGGTGCTCTGGCAGCTCGCCGCCATTAACAGTAAAGGCTTTCCGACGCCGCTCAGCACCCTGGATTCAGCGTTAACCCTGTTTGCCGATCCCTTCTACCGCGACGGACCGAATGATATGGGCATCGGCTGGAACGTGCTGGCCTCGCTCCAGCGCGTGGCGGTGGGCTTTGGCCTGGCGGCGATAGCCGGTATTCCGCTGGGCTTTCTGATTGGCCGCTTCACCTTTTTCTCGCGCATGTTCAACCCGCTGATTGCGCTGCTGCGCCCCGTCAGCCCGCTGGCCTGGCTGCCCATCGGCCTGCTGCTGTTCCAGAAAGCGGAGCCGGCCTCCAGCTGGACCATTTTCATCTGCTCCATCTGGCCGATGGTGATCAACACCGCCGAAGGGGTGCGCCGGATCCCGCAGGATTACCTTAACGTTGCCCGCGTGCTGCAGCTTTCCGAATGGACCATCCTGCGCCGCATTCTTTTCCCGGCGGTATTGCCTGCGGTACTGACCGGGGTGCGTCTGTCGATAGGGATCGCCTGGCTGGTGATCGTCGCCGCCGAAATGCTGACCGGTGGCGTCGGGATCGGCTTCTGGATCTGGAACGAGTGGAACAACCTCAACGTTGAAAACATTCTCATCGCCATCGTCATCATTGGTGTGGTCGGGCTGATGCTGGAGCAGGGGCTGATGCTGATCGCCCGCCGTTTTAGCTGGCAGGAAAAATAAGGAGTGACTATGAAACCGTTAATTCAGGTGCAGGCCGTGAGCCAGCGTTTTTCCACCGCCAGCGGTGAGTTTCTGGCGCTGCAAAACGTCTCGTTTGATATCCATGAAGGGGAAACCGTCAGCCTGATTGGTCACTCCGGGTGCGGTAAATCCACGCTGCTGAACCTTATCGCCGGGATCGCATTGCCGACGGAGGGCGGGATTATCTGCGATAACCGTGAAATCGCCGGGCCGGGGCCAGAGCGGGCGGTGGTGTTTCAGAACCATTCGCTGCTGCCGTGGCTCACCTGCTTCGACAACGTGGCGCTGGCGGTGGACCAGGTGTTTCGCCGCACCATGAGTAAGGCCGAGCGCAGGGAGTGGATCGAACACAATCTCGATCGCGTGCAGATGGGCCATGCGCTGCACAAGCGTCCGTCGGAGATCTCCGGTGGGATGAAACAGCGCGTCGGCATCGCCCGCGCGCTGGCGATGAAGCCCAAAGTGTTGCTGATGGATGAGCCTTTCGGCGCGCTGGATGCCCTGACCCGCGCGCACCTTCAGGACTCGGTGATGAAAATTCAGCAGGCGCTGAACACCACCATCGTGCTTATCACCCATGATGTCGACGAGGCGGTGCTGCTCTCTGACCGTGTGCTGATGATGACCAACGGCCCGGCGGCCACCGTCGGGGAGATCCTCCAGGTTGACCTGCCGCGTCCGCGAAACCGGGTGCAGCTGGCTGACGACAGCCGCTATCACCACATGCGCCAGCAGATCCTGCATTTCCTCTATGAAAAACAGCCTAAGGCGGCGTAACGAGGAGGCCACGATGCGACTGGTGATTATCGGTAATGGAATGGCAGCAACGCGGCTGATTGCCTCCCTGACCGAGCGCGCGCCCGGTCGCTTTGCCATCACGGTCATTGGCGACGAGCCTGAACACGCCTACAACCGCATCCAGCTTTCGCCGGTGCTTGGCGGGGAAAAACAGGCGGCGACCCTTCGCCTGCAGGACGATGACTGGTATCGCCAGCGCGGCGTCACCGTCCTCAGAGGGGAAAAGGCAATTGCAGTGGACAGGGTGCGGCGGGAAGTGCACACCCGGCACCAGACCCTGCGTTGGGATGAACTGGTCTTTGCCACCGGATCACAGCCCATTGTTCCGCCGATACCCGGGCTTGAGGCACCGCACGTCTTCACGTTTCGCACCCTAGAGGATACCCGCGCGATTCTCGCCACGGACGGTCCTTCGGTGGTGTTGGGCGGCGGCGTGCTGGGCGTCGAGGCGGCTGCCGCGCTGGCGCGAACCGGTGACAACGTCACGCTGGTGCATCGCGGGCCGTGGCTGATGGATCAGCAGCTTGACCAGCAGGCAGGGCTGTTGCTGGAAGAGGCGCTGGCGGCGCGCGGCGTTCGCTGCGAACTCTCAACCGGGATCGTAGCCGTGGCGACCGACTCGGTCACGTTGCTTAACCAGCGGCGACTTGATGCCGCTCGCGTTGTTCTCGCTACCGGCGTTCAGCCCGACGTCGCCCTGGCAAAGGCCAGCGGTCTGCGCTGCGCCCGGGGCATTGTGGTTAACCATCAGATGCAAACCTCCGTCCCGCAGGTGAGCGCCATAGGCGAATGCTGCGAAATTGACGGGCAGACGTTTGGCCTGGTCGCCCCCTGTCTTGCCCAGGCGGATATCCTCGCCGCCCGGCTTGCCGGAGAGGTGGCGTCACCCTTTGCGCTGACCGACGGCGGCATGCGTCTCAAGGTTACCGGCGTGGAGTTGTTCACCGCCGGACGCGCGGCCATGCAGCCTGACGATGTGGTCTGGAGCACGTGGGACCCGCTGACCCGGCACTACCGGCGTTTACTGATCCATCGCGGCGCGCTGGCAGGGGTGCTGCTGATGGGGGACTGCCGCAGCGCGGCGACATTTACCGATTTACTGGCTACGGCTGCTCCCGCACGCGTGGACTGGCTGTTCGATCAATTCACGACGACGCAACCGCAGGTTGCAGGACACAACGCTATGACAAAACCTACGCTGGTGGTGGTTGGACACGGTATGGTCGGCCATCATTTCCTTGAAGAGTGCGTTAACCGTAACGTGCACACGGCTTATCAGATTGTGGTCCTTGGCGAAGAGCGCCATGCCGCTTACGACCGCGTCCACCTGTCAGAGTATTTTGGCGGGCGCAGCGCCGACTCCCTCTCGCTGGTCGAAGGCGATTTCTTTGCCGATAACGGCATTGAGCTGCGCCTGTCGCAGCAGGTGGTGGCTATCGATCGCGACGCACGCGTAGTGCGAACCGCCAGCGGGCACGAAACCCACTGGGACAAACTGGTGCTCGCCACCGGCTCGTATCCGTTCGTTCCGCCGGTGCCGGGCAACGATCTGCCGGGCTGCTTTGTCTACCGCACCCTCGACGACCTCGATAGCATTGCCGCACGGGCTAAGCATGCGCGTCGTGGTGTGGTGATCGGCGGCGGCCTGCTGGGGCTGGAGGCCGCCAACGCCCTCAGGCAGCTTGGGCTTAAGACCGACGTGGTGGAGTTCGCGCCCAATCTGATGGCGGTGCAGCTCGATAACGACGGCGCGGCAATGCTGCGTAAGAAAATTGAGGCGCTCGGCGTAGGGGTCCACACCGGGAAAGCCACCACTGAGATTGCGCGCACCGATGATGGTCTGGTTCTGCGTTTCGCCGACGGTGGCACGCTTGAAACGGATATCGTGGTCTTTTCCGCCGGGATCCGCCCGCAGGATGCGCTGGCGCGCACCAGCGGCCTGACGACAGGCGAGCGCGGAGGGATTGGCATTAATGACCAGTGCCGGACATCCGATCCTGACGTGTTCGCCGTCGGGGAGTGCGCGCTGTGGGAAGGTAAAATCTTCGGCCTGGTGGCACCAGGATACCAGATGGCGCGCGTCGCGGCGGCGGCGCTGGCAGGAGAAGAAACACAGTTTACGGGTGCCGACATGAGCACCAAACTGAAGCTGCTCGGCGTGGACGTGGCCTCGTTTGGCGATGCCCATGGCCGTACGCCGGGGGCGTTAAGCTACCAGTGGACCCACGGCCCGCAGCAAGTCTATAAAAAAATTGTGGTCAGCCACGACGGGAAAACCCTGCTCGGAGGCGTGCTGGTGGGCGATGCCAGTGAATATGCCACCCTGGTGCAGATGATGCTCAACGGGATTAGCCTGCCGAAAGAGCCGGAAACGCTGATTCTGCCTGCGTTGTCCGGCAGTGCGCCAAAAGCGCTGGGCGTCGCGGCGCTGCCGGAAAACGCGCAGATCTGTTCCTGCCATAACGTCAGCAAAGGCGATATCTGCCGGGCCGTAAGCGACGGGGCGATGGATATGGGAGCCATTAAACAGTGCACCAAAGCGGCTACGGGCTGCGGCGGCTGTAGTGCCCTGGTTAAACAGGTGATGGAGTTCCAGCTTGCCGGGCAGGGCGTAGAGGTGAAAAAGGATATCTGCGAACACTTCCCGTACTCGCGTCAGGAGATCTACCACCTCGTTCGCGTGAATCATATACGCACCTTCGAACAGCTGATTGGTCGCTATGGTCACGGGCACGGGTGTGAAATTTGCAAACCGCTGGTTGGCTCGGTGCTGGCCTCGTGCTGGAACGAGTATCTGCTTAAACCGGCACATCTGCCGCTGCAGGACACCAACGACCGCTACTTTGCCAACATCCAGAAAGACGGTACCTACTCCATCGTGCCGCGTATGCCTGCCGGGGAGGTCTCTGCCGACGGGCTGATTGCCATCGGCCAGATTGCGAAGCGCTACAGCCTGTACAGTAAGATCACCGGCGGGCAGCGTATCGACCTGTTTGGCGCGACGCTCGACCAGCTGCCGGCGATCTGGCAGGCGCTGGTGGAGGCCGGGTTTGAGACCGGGCACGCCTACGGTAAGTCGCTGCGCACGGTGAAATCCTGCGTGGGGTCCACCTGGTGTCGCTACGGCGTGCAGGACTCCACGGGTCTCGCGGTAAAACTGGAGCACCGCTACAAAGGCCTGCGGGCACCGCATAAGATAAAAATGGCGGTTTCCGGCTGTACCCGCGAGTGCGCCGAGGCGCAGAGCAAAGATGTCGGGGTGATCGCCACGGACAAAGGCTGGAATCTCTACCTTTGC
This sequence comes from Enterobacter cancerogenus, assembly GCF_019047785.1. Taxonomy (NCBI): domain Bacteria; kingdom Pseudomonadati; phylum Pseudomonadota; class Gammaproteobacteria; order Enterobacterales; family Enterobacteriaceae; genus Enterobacter; species Enterobacter cancerogenus. The sequence goes on from NZ_CP077290.1 coordinate 4,799,588, forward strand.
GGCAACGGCGGGATGAAACCGCGCCACGCGGATCTCTTCGCCAGCGACCTGGATGAAGAGACGCTGATCCGCACCGTCGACCGCTTCCTGATGTTCTATATCCGCACGGCGGATCGCCTGCAGCGCACCAGCACCTGGATGGACAATCTTGAGGGCGGCCTCGACTATCTGCGCCAGGTCATTATTGATGACAGCCTGGGTATTGCGCACGAACTGGAGCAGGAGATGGCCCGGGTGGTGGACACCTACCAGTGCGAATGGCAAACCACGCTCAGCGATCCAAACCGCCTGGCGCTGTTCCGCACCGAAGTGAACAGTCAGCCCACGGATGAAAACAAACGCTGGCAGGCGATCTGCGGACTGGAGGATATTCCCGAGCAGGCGGGGATCGGCGCGCGCCTGGGGCGGAAATCGATCGCGCTGTTCCGCTTTGGTCAGTCGGTTTATGCCCTTGATGACCGCGAGCCAGGCAGCCGCGCCAACGTGCTCTCGCGCGGTATTCTGGGCGATGCGGGCGGCGAACCCGTGGTGATCTCGCCCCTGTATAAGCTGCGTATTCGCCTGCGCGACGGGCGTCAGTTTGACAGCGGCGAGCCTGCCGTGCGCGCGTGGCCGGTAAAAATTGAGAACGGCAAAGTGTGGGTGGGCAACGAAGAGCTGGTTATGCGCGCGGAGGCATCATGAACGAGACCCGGACCACGTGCCCCTACTGCGGGGTGGGCTGCGGGGTGATCGCCCGAACGGAAGGTGAGAAGGTCACCGTGCGCGGCGACGAGCGCCATCCCGCCAACTATGGCAGGCTCTGCGTGAAAGGCTCGGCGTTAGGGGAAACCACCGGCCTGCAGGGGCGCTTATTGCGGCCCGTTGTCGACGGCCAGGAGGCCGACTGGCCGCAGGCGGTGCACGCCGCGGGCGAGCGGCTGCGGGACATTATCGACCGCTATGGCCCTCAGGCGGTGGCCTTTTACGCCTCCGGCCAGTTGCTCACCGAGGATTACTACGCGGCCAACAAGCTGATGAAGGGGTTTATCGGCGCGGCCAATATCGATACCAACTCCCGGCTGTGTATGTCCTCCGCCGTCGTGGGCTACAAGCGGGCGTTTGGCGAAGACGTGGTGCCGTGCAGTTACGAGGACATCGAAAACAGCGATCTGGTGGTGCTGGTCGGGTCGAACGCGGCCTGGACGCATCCGGTGCTGTATCAGCGGCTGGTGCAGGCGCGCCAGAGTCATCCGGCGATGCGGGTGGTGGTGATCGACCCGCGTAAAACCGCTACCTGCGATATCGCCGACCTGCATTTGGCGCTCAGACCCGGCAGCGACGCCGGGCTGTTCGTCGGCCTGCTCAATCGCATCCAGGGAACCGCTGACTGGCCGGCTGAGCGGGTAGCGGAATTTTGCGATCTTTCAGCGGCAGCGATTAACCAGTTTTACGACATGTTTATCACCGCACCCCGCGCCATCACGCTTTACACCATGGGGATCAACCAGTCGGCCAGCGGCAGTGATAAATGTAACGCCATCATTAACGTGCATCTCGCCAGCGGTAAATTCGCCCGGCAGGGCTGCGGCCCGTTTTCTCTGACCGGTCAGCCAAATGCCATGGGGGGCCGGGAAGTCGGCGGGCTGGCGAATCAGCTCGCGGCACATATGCATTTCGAGCCGGACGATCTCGCGCGGGTCGCCCGCTTCTGGGGAACGGAAAGGCTGGCGCAAACGCCGGGGCTGATGGCGGTGGAGTTATTCGACGCCATCGCGCGAGGGGAGGTGAAAGCGGTGTGGATCATGGGCACCAACCCTGCGGTGTCGATGCCGGACAGCCACGCCGTGTGTCAGGCGCTGGCAGCCTGCCCGCTGGTGATCGTCTCTGAGGTCATGCAGGAGACAGATACCAGCCGGTTGGCCCACATTCGCTTCCCGGCGCTGGGATGGGGAGAGAAAAACGGAACGGTGACCAACTCGGAGCGTCGCATCTCGCGCCAGCGTTCCTTTCTGCCCGCACCCGGCGAGGCGAAAGCGGACTGGTGGATTATCGCGCAGGTGGCCACGGCCCTCGGCTACAGCGCGGCGTTTGGCTGGGAACATCCCCATGAGATTTTTTGCGAGCATGCCGCGCTGACCGCCTTTGAGAACAACGGCGAGCGGGCGCTAAACCTGCACGCGCTTGCCGCCCTGACGCGCGAGGCGTGGGATGACCTGGAACCGTACCAGTGGCCGACAGGGGCGTTCCCGCGCCGGGACATCGTACCGGTAGAGCCTCAGCCGCACGGCGCAACGCCGGATGTGCTCTATCCGCTGGTGCTGAACACCGGACGCATCCGCGATCAGTGGCATACCATGACCCGCACGGGCTACGTTCCCAGGCTGATGCAGCACATTGCCGAGCCGCAGGTTGAGGTGTTTCCGACCGACGCGTTGCGTTTTGCCCTGCACGACGGCGGGTTGGCGCGGATCAGCTCGCCGCGCGGCGTGATGGTCGCCAGAGTGTGCATCACTACCCACCCGCGCGAAGGGGAACTGTTTGCCCCGATGCACTGGAACAACCAGTTTGCCCGGCAGGGCAAGGTGAACGCCCTGGTTGCCGGGCGTTGCGACCCGTTATCCGGCCAGCCGGAGAGCAAGCAAACCGCCGTGCGGATCGCGCCCTGGCAGCCCGCCTGGCAGGGCGAGTTGTATGCCCGCGAAATGCCCGCGCTGCCACCTTTCGTACACGGGTGGCGCAAGGCGACACGGCTGACGGTCGCGGGAGATAAGCCGCTGCTGGCGTGGGCTATTGATTACAGCACCGCGCAGGGCTGGCAGGTACAAATTGCCCGTGCCGGTGAGCGGGGGAGCGTACTGGCCTGGCACGACGGGGCGCTGATGCTCGGCTTCTGGGAAAGCTCCGGTTTGCCGGAACTGGCGCACGGGTTTATCGAAGAGGCGTTCCGCGCCGCCCCCGTTCAGCTGGCGGAACGTCATGCGTTGCTCCACGGCCAGCCGCCCGGCGCACGCCTGGATCCGGGGCGCATCATCTGTAGCTGTTTTAACGTCGGCGAAAACACCATTCGCGAGGCGATTGCCGGTGGCTGCGATTCCGCTGCGGCGCTGGGGGTAAAGCTGCGCTGTGGGACCAACTGCGGATCCTGCGTGCCGGAGCTGAAAGGCTTCTTTGGGGTGAAGGCGTAAAGGCGGTGGGCGTTTCAGGTTATTCCTGAAATTCGCGTTCAGGCTGTATTTCTTCGCCCGGGACGTTAAGCTATAACCGTCTTCTTACTCAAACAGGCGCTTATCACGACGTTGATGGTTGTATCGCCCCGCATTCGTTCGCTGTTTTTCCTTCCTCTCCTGTCGGCCGGAGCCGTTTACGGTGCGCCGAATTCCTTTGTCCAGCAGGCGCAAAATCCGTTTGATAACAACGGAGATTCGCTGCCGGACCTCGGACTTGCCAAACCCACTTCCGAAGGCGAAAAGCACCTCGCCGAAATGGCAAAGGCGTTTGGCGAGGCCAGCATGACCGATAACGGCTTGACGACGGGCGAGCAGGCCCGGCAGTTTGCGTTTGGCAAGGTGCGTGATGCGGTGAGCGGCGAGGTGAATGAGCAGATTGAATCCTGGCTTTCGCCCTGGGGCAACGCCAGCGTCAATGTGCGGGTGGACGATAACGGAACCTTCAACGGCAGCAGCGGGAGCTGGTTTATCCCCTGGAACGATAACAACCGCTATCTGAGCTGGAGTCAGCTTGGCCTGACGCAGCAAACCGACGGGCTGGTAAGCAACGCCGGGGTCGGCCAGCGCTGGGTCGCCGGAAACTGGCTGCTGGGCTACAACACCTTTTATGACAACCTGCTGGACGAAAATCTTCAGCGCGCCGGGCTGGGGGCAGAGGCCTGGGGGCAAAACCTGCGGCTTTCCGCCAACTACTATCAGCCGTTTGCCGGCTGGCGAGACGATTCAGACGTGCAGGAGCAGCGTATGGCCCGCGGGTACGACGTCACGGCTAAAGCCTGGCTGCCGTGGTTCCATCATCTGAATACCAGCGTCAGCTTCGAGCAGTATTTTGGCGACAGCGTGGATCTCTTTAACAGCGGAACCGGCTATCACAATCCGATGGCGGTCAATCTGGGGCTGGACTACACCCCCGTGCCGCTGGTGACAATCTCTGCCGCCCACAAGCAGGGGGAGAGCGGGGTCAGCCAGAACAACCTTGGGCTGAAGCTCAACTATCGGTTTGGCGTACCGCTGGCGAAGCAGTTGTCTGCCGGAGAGGTGGCGGCAACGCGATCGCTTCGGGGCAGCCGCTATGATCCTGCCGAACGTAACAGCCTGCCGGTAATGGAGTTCCGCCAGCGCAAAACGCTGTCGGTCTACCTGGCGACGCCGCCGTGGGATTTAAAAGGTGGCGAAACGGTGATGCTCAAGCTGCAGATCCGCAGCACGCACGGTATTCGTCAGCTTCACTGGCAGGGAGATACGCAGGCGCTGAGCCTGACGTCGCCGGCCAACAGTACCAGCAGCGACGGCTGGAGCATTATTATCCCGGCATGGGACGCGCGCGAAGGGGCGACCAACCGCTGGCGGCTGTCGGTAGTGGCGGAAGATAAAGACGGGCAGCGCGTCTCTTCCAATGAGATCACGCTAACGGTGGTGCAGCCGCTTGTGGTCATGCCTGACGACGACCCGCGGTGGAAGCTGCTGCCTGATGACTGAAATTAAAAAATACGCTCCTGATGAACCCACACGGCGGCTTCTACGCGGGATTTTAACTTCATTTTTTTCAGCATGTGCTTCACATGCACTTTAACCGTGCTTTCGGTGATGTCGAGGCGACGAGCGATCATCTTGTTCGGCAGCCCCTGGGCAATCAGCTTGAGGATGTCGCGCTCGCGCGGGGTAAGCTGGCTGACGTCGCGGTCAGAGGTGGCGCGGTTCGCGCGTAAGCTGGCGGCCAGCACCGGGGTTAACGCTTCGCTCAGAACCATTTCACCGGCGGCGGCCTGCTGCAGCGCCTTGAGCAGATCTTCTGGCTCCATATCTTTCAGCAGATAACCATCCGCGCCGCGCTTCAGCGCCGTGACCACGTCTTCTTCATGGTTCGACACGCTGAACACCACCACGCGGCCTGAAAGCGATTTTTCACGCAGCTTGTCGAGCGTCTCCAGACCGTTCATGCCTGGCATATTAAGATCGAGCAGGATCAAATCAGGATCGAGCGATTCGGCAAGCTCAATACCCTGTTCGCCGTTGCTGGCTTCGCCGACGACGGTAATATCCGGTGCCATGCTGACGAGCTGTTTCACGCCGGTACGCAGCATCGGATGATCGTCGATCAACAGGATAGAGGCCGGTTCCTGATTAGTCATGGTTTTCTCCTTGAGAAGTGATAAGGGACTTTTCGGGTATAAAAGTGACCACTACTTCGGTACCACCAGACTCTCCCCGGCGAACCTGGCAATCACCGCGCAGGCTTTGCGCGCGGTCTCGCATGATGATTAAACCATAGTGGTTAGTTCTCTCGGCATTTTCCGGCACGCCGCAGCCGTTATCCTGAACCGTGAGCCTGACCTGATTATCGTGCGGGCTGACGGTGACGGTGACCGCCGTCGCGTTAGCATGTTTGAGCACGTTGCTCAGCGCTTCACGGGCGATTTGCAGTAAATGGATGGCCTGATGGGATGGCACAAACCGCGGCGGCAGCTGGTAATCCAGCTTCACCGGGAACCCCAGTCGGGCGCTAAATTCCTGGCAGCTGGACTCCAGCGCGGGGCGCAGGCCAGGCTCGGTAAGTTGCAGGCGGAACGTGGTAAGCAGTTCTCGCAACTGCACCCAGGAGGTGTTCAGTTCATTGCGGATCTGGCTCAGCAGCTGTTTGTTGCTCTCGGGCATCCCGGTGTCCTGCATCTGCAGACAGCTTACCTGCATTTTCATGCAGGAGAGGGACTGGGCGATAGAGTCGTGCAGCTCGCGGGCGATGGTGGCACGCTCCTCCATTACGATCAGCTGCTGCTGTTTCTCCTGATGCCGGTCAAGTGCCAGGGTGGCCGTCAGCTGTTCCACCAGCGTATCAACCAGCTGCTGCTGATCGTGGCTGAGATGTCGGCCTGCCGGCAGCGTAGCCAGTAAGATCCCGTATTGCGTATGGCTGTCGGTCAGACGCCACTTCAGCGTGGTCCCGCTGGTGGAGAGCGGCGGCAGACCGCGCGGGCAGAGGTGACACCCTTTCTCATCGCAGGAGAGATCGGACTGGCAGGTGAACTCCTGATGGTTTTCTTCGTCTTCCACGTCGTAAACGCGCAGTTCAAGGTCGTGGAGCATCGTCAGGTTTTGCAGGCCGTTAAGCACCGGCGAGAGCCGCTCGCACAGCGGAACCTGCATATGCAGGCGACGGTTTGCCTGCCACAGAAACGAGAGGATTTCGTTTTTCTGCTCAAGCCCGGCTGTTTTTTCCTGCACGCGCTGCTCCAGCACGGCGTAACTCTCGGACAGCTCCTCGGACATGGTGTTGAGGGCCTGTCCCAGCATCGCCATTTCGTTACGGCCACTGATGTGGGCGCGCTGGGAAAAATCGCGCTCGGCAACCGCCCGGGCCATCGCCAGCAGCTGTTTCCAAGGATTCAGCAGGCGCGCGCGCAGCCAGACGATGGTGAAGATCAGCAGCAGGCCCATAAATGCCGCCATCGCCCGGTGGACCATGACCACCCGGTCAATACGCAGTTCGGTCGTTTGATCAAAAGAGGAGACCAGCTTATCAATGCGTGAGACAAAACCGGCCACGTCCTGGGCCACGGTTTCGGGGCTTTTTGCCCGCTTTAACCCTGGCTCCAGCTGGGAGTGCCAGTAGTGTTGTAAGGATTTCAGCTGCGGCTCTTGCCCGTCGCGGATCGCGGCTTTTTCCAGTTCAGGGCTAAAGGCCGTGCGCTCCATGTCGTCGATCAGCGTCTGGTGCGCAGGCGTCAGCGGCACCGAGGCCAGCAAACGGTAACTCTGCATGCGTAGCGAGCCTGCCTCGTTGATGGCATGCGCATTACCCTGTACCCCCTGTACCAGCCAGCCAGAGATAGCCATGCCGGTCACGCCAATGGCGGTAGACAGCAAAACGATAAGCGCAAGCTGGTTGACCAGCGTCAGCGGGGATAAACATCTTTTTAACATAGGCTTGCCGGGCTCCTGACGTGACCTGACTGCAGGAATGGCGCTATTCTGTTCCATACCCTGGAGTATACCCATACCAATAAAGGATTACCCCTAAATTGCCAACGGAGTAAGGGCAGGGAGGAGGGGATGAACGTAAAACGTCATTACCGTGAAAAACCACACCTTTTTTGCCGAAAACCTCTACTCACTAAGGGTAATGACTTTTTTTTCGCCGCAAATCCACCCACTTTTCCTTTGATTTATATCAACTTACCGCCGCCCTAAAACCCTAATGTTTGCAGCATCATTCGAGAATCAGAGGTGTCTATGAGTCACTCATCCGCTCCCGAAAGGGAAACCGGTGCCGTCATTACTGAATGGCGTCCGGAGGATCCGGCGTTCTGGCAACAGCGCGGCCATCGTATTGCAAGCCGAAATCTGTGGATTTCCGTTCCGTGTCTGCTGTTAGCATTTTGCGTATGGATGTTGTTCAGTGCTGTGGCGGTTAACCTGCCGAAAGTCGGCTTTACGTTTACCACCGATCAGCTGTTTATGTTAACCGCGCTGCCGTCGCTCTCCGGCGCGTTGCTGCGTGTGCCTTACGCCTTTATGGTTCCTGTTTTTGGCGGTCGTCGCTGGACGGCATTCAGCACCGGCATCATGATCGTTCCCTGCGTCTGGCTCGGCTTTGCGGTGCAGGACACGTCCACGCCGTTTAGCGTCTTCGTGATCATCTCTCTGCTGTGCGGCTTTGCTGGCGCAAACTTTGCTTCCAGTATGGCAAACATCAGCTTCTTCTTCCCGAAAGCGAAGCAGGGCGGCGCGCTGGGTATTAACGGCGGTCTGGGCAACATGGGCGTGAGCGTCATGCAGCTGATCGCGCCGCTGGCGATCTCCGTTTCCATCTTCGCGGCCTTCGGCGGCGGTGGCGTAACGCAGCCGGACGGCTCATCGCTGTTCCTGCAGAACGCGGCCTGGGTCTGGGTACCGTTCCTGGTGATCTTCACCCTGGCGGCCTGGTTCTTTATGAACGACCTGTCCGCGTCTAAAGCATCGCTGAGCGAGCAGCTGCCGGTGCTGAAGCGCGGCCACCTGTGGGTGATGGCGCTGCTGTATCTGGCAACCTTCGGTTCATTCATCGGTTTCTCCGCGGGCTTTGCGATGCTGTCCAAGACCCAGTTCCCGGATATTCAGATCCTGCAGTTCGCCTTCTTCGGTCCGTTCGTTGGTGCCCTGGCACGTTCTGTCGGCGGGATGATTTCCGACCGTCTGGGCGGGACGCGCGTGACGCTGGTGAACTTTGTGGTGATGGCGGTCTTCTGTGCGCTGCTGTTCCTGACGCTGCCAACTGATGGTCAGGGCGGGAACTTTACTGCCTTCTTCGGCGTGTTCATGGTGCTGTTCCTGACGGCCGGGCTGGGCAGTGCGTCCACCTTCCAGATGATCTCCGTTATCTTCCGTAAGCTGACGATGGATCGTGTGAAAGCGCAGGGCGGAAGCGAAGAGCAGGCCATGCGTGAAGCCGCAACCGACACCGCCGCCGCACTGGGCTTTATCTCTGCGATTGGCGCGATTGGTGGCTTCTTCATTCCGAAGGCGTTCGGTATCTCTCTGGACCTGACCGGGTCGCCAGCGGGCGCAATGAAAGTATTCCTCGTGTTCTATATCGCCTGCGTGGCTATCACGTGGCTGGTATACGGCCGTAATACTAAGAAAAATAAGTAAGTTTGATTATCCGTTAACGCGGCCAGCGTGCCGCGTTTTTTTTGACCACTCATTAGTTACAACATACTTATCAGGTCTCATTGATATGCCCAGGGTAATACCGCGATCGCCATCACTTTGCAGGAGTGTCTACCCCCTAATACCTAAGATGTTAAAAAATGCCAGGTGAAGCAGAGGATAAAAGTATTTTTATCTTAATAATCAGTTACATAAAAAACAAAAAATCATACCGCTTTGGTGGTAGTTGGACTAATACCACCCCCGGAAGACCCCGCCTGCCTTGATCGTTATCAATTCTTGTCATCTATCAGAGCGTTACCTTCGCTGCAAATCAGCAATGTCGATTTAGAGAGCCACAGGCTCCACACAGGAGATACCCGATGAGCAAATTTTTGGACCGGTTTCGCTACTTCAAACAGAAGGGTGAAACTTTTGCCGATGGGCACGGCCAGGTTCTGGAGACTAACCGGGACTGGGAAGACGGTTACCGTCAGCGCTGGCAGCATGACAAAGTCGTGCGTTCTACCCACGGCGTAAACTGCACAGGTTCATGTAGCTGGAAGATTTTCGTCAAAAATGGTCTGGTGACCTGGGAAGTTCAGCAAACCGATTATCCACGCACGCGCCCTGACCTGCCGAACCATGAACCGCGCGGCTGTCCACGTGGTGCCAGCTACTCCTGGTACCTCTACAGCGCTAACCGCCTGAAATACCCGCTGATGCGTAAACGCCTGATGAAAATGTGGCGTGAGGCGAAGGTTCAGCACAGCGATCCCGTTGCGGCGTGGGCGTCCATTATTGAAGACGCAGATAAAGCGAAAAGCTTTAAGCAGGCGCGTGGTCGCGGCGGCTTCGTGCGTTCCTCCTGGAAAGAAGTCAACGAGCTGATTGCCGCCTCTAACGTCTATACCGTTAAGACCTACGGCCCGGACCGCGTGGCAGGCTTCTCGCCGATCCCGGCGATGTCGATGGTCTCTTACGCGTCCGGCGCGCGCTATCTCTCCCTGATTGGCGGTACCTGTCTGAGCTTCTACGACTGGTACTGCGATTTACCGCCAGCGTCTCCGCAGACCTGGGGTGAGCAGACTGACGTTCCTGAATCCGCAGACTGGTACAACTCCAGCTACATCCTCGCGTGGGGGTCAAACGTACCGCAGACCCGTACCCCGGATGCCCACTTCTTTACCGAAGTGCGTTACAAAGGCACTAAAACCGTTGCCATCACCCCGGACTACGCTGAAATCGCCAAGCTGTGCGACCTGTGGCTGGCACCGAAGCAGGGTACCGATGCCGCGATGGCGCTGGCGATGGGCCACGTCATGCTGCGTGAGTTCCACCTCGATAAACCGAGCCAGTACTTCACCGACTACGTGCGTCGCTACACCGATTTCCCGATGCTGGTCATGCTCGAAGAGCGTGATGGCTACTATGCCGCGGGCCGCATGCTGCGCGCCGCCGATCTGGTGGATGCTCTCGGTCAGGAAAATAACCCTGAGTGGAAAACCGTTGCCTGTAACAGCAATGGCGAGCTGGTTGCGCCAAACGGCTCTATCGGCTTCCGCTGGGGCGAAAAAGGCAAGTGGAACCTGGAGCAGCGCGACGGCACGTCCGGCGAAGAAACCGAGCTGCGTCTCAGCATGCTGGGTAGCCAGGATGAGATCGCTGACGTTGGCTTCCCGTACTTCGGCGGCGAAGGCACCGAGCACTTCAACAAGGTTGCGCTGCAGGACGTGCTGATGCACAAACTGCCGGTGAAACGCCTGCAGCTGGCGGATGGCTCCACCGCGCTGGTCACGACCGTATACGACCTGACCATGGCGAACTACGGTCTGGAACGCGGTCTGAACGATGAAAACTGCGCAACCAGCTATGACGACGTGAAAGCGTACACCCCGGCCTGGGCTGAGCAGATCACTGGCGTTCCGCGCGCGCAAATCACCCGCATCGCCCGTGAGTTTGCGGAGAATGCGGATAAGACCCACGGTCGTTCAATGATTATCGTTGGCGCAGGTCTGAACCACTGGTACCACCTCGATATGAACTATCGTGGTCTTATCAACATGCTGATCTTCTGTGGCTGTGTAGGCCAGAGCGGCGGCGGTTGGGCACACTATGTTGGTCAGGAAAAACTGCGTCCGCAGACCGGCTGGCAGCCGCTGGCGTTTGCGCTTGACTGGCAGCGTCCGGCTCGCCACATGAACAGCACCTCCTACTTCTATAACCACTCCAGCCAGTGGCGCTACGAGACGGTGACCGCACAGGAACTGCTGTCGCCAATGGCGGATAAATCCCGCTACAGCGGCCATCTGATTGACTTCAACGTGCGCGCCGAGCGTATGGGCTGGCTGCCGTCTGCGCCACAGCTGGGTACCAACCCGCTGCGTATCGCAGAAGAGGCGAAAAAAGCGGGTATGTCGCCGGTAGATTACACCGTCAAATCCCTGAAAGAAGGCTCCATTCGCTTCGCGGCGGAACAGCCTGAAAACGGTAAAAACCATCCGCGTAACCTGTTTATCTGGCGCTCCAACCTGCTGGGCTCTTCCGGTAAAGGTCACGAGTTCATGCTGAAATACCTGCTCGGTACCGACCACGGTATCCAGGGCAAGGATCTCGGCAAGCAGGGCGGCGTGAAGCCTGAAGAAGTTGAATGGAAAGATAACGGTCTGGACGGCAAACTGGATCTGGTGGTGACGCTGGACTTCCGTCTGTCGAGCACCTGCCTGTATTCCGATATCGTTCTGCCAACCGCGACCTGGTACGAAAAAGACGACATGAATACGTCGGATATGCATCCGTTTATTCATCCGCTGTCTGCCGCCGTTGACCCGGCATGGGAATCGAAAAGCGACTGGGAAATCTACAAAGGCATCGCCGAGAAGTTCTCTGAAGTGTGCGTGGGTCACCTGGGTAAAGAGACCGACGTGGTTACGCTGCCAATTCAGCACGACTCCGCTGCCGAACTGGCGCAGCCGCTGGACGTGAAGGACTGGAAAAAAGGCGAGTGTGACCTGATCCCGGGCGTCACCGCGCCGCACATCATTCCGGTTGAACGTGACTACCCGGCTACCTACGAACGCTTTACCTCTATCGGCCCGCTGATGGAGAAGATCGGTAACGGCGGTAAAGGGATCGCCTGGAACACCCAGAGCGAAATGGATCTGCTGCGTAAGCTCAATTACACCAAAGCAGACGGCCCGGCCAAAGGCCAGCCAATGCTGAACACTGCCATTGATGCCGCAGAGATGATCCTGACGCTGGCACCGGAAACGAACGGTCAGGTTGCCGTGAAGGCCTGGGCTGCGCTCAGCGAGTTCACCGGTCGCGACCATAAGCACCTGGCGCTGAACAAAGAAGACGAAAAAATCCGCTTCCGCGATATTCAGGCCCAGCCGCGCAAAATCATCTCCAGCCCGACCTGGTCAGGCCTTGAAGATGAGCATGTTTCTTACAACGCGGGTTACACCAACGTTCACGAGCTGATCCCATGGCGCACACTGACCGGACGTCAGTCCCTTTATCAGGATCACCAGTGGATGCGCGACTTCGGTGAAAGCCTGCTGGTGTACCGTCCGCCAATCGACACCCGTTCGGTGAAAGCGGTGATGGGTGAGAAATCCAACGGTAACCCTGAGAAAGCGCTGAACTTCCTGACGCCGCACCAGAAATGGGGTATCCACTCCACCTACAGCGACAACCTGCTGATGCTGACGCTGGGTCGTGGTGGGCCAATTGTGTGGATGAGCGAAGCGGATGCCAAAGATCTGGGTATTAAAGATAACGACTGGATCGAGGTGTTCAACAGCAACGGTTCATTAACCGCCCGTGCGGTAGTGAGCCAGCGTGTACCCGCAGGTATGACCATGATGTACCACGCGCAGGAACGTATCGTGAACATTCCTGGCTCAGAAATTACCGAGCAGCGCGGCGGTATTCATAACTCCGTCACCCGTATTACGCCGAAGCCAACCCACATGATCGGTGGCTATGCGCAGCTGGCCTACGGCTTTAACTACTACGGCACGGTAGGGTCTAACCGCGATGAGTTCGTGGTGGTTCGTAAGATGAAGAATATTAACTGGTTAGATGGCGAAGGTAATGACCAGGTACAGGAGAGCGTAAAATGAAAATTCGTTCACAAGTCGGCATGGTGCTGAATCTGGATAAATGCATCGGCTGTCATACCTGCTCAGTCACCTGTAAAAACGTCTGGACCAGCCGTGAAGGTACGGAATATGCCTGGTTCAACAACGTTGAAACCAAGCCAGGCACCGGTTTCCCGACCAACTGGGAAGACCAGGAAAAATACAAGGGCGGCTGGATCCGCAAAATCAACGGCAAAATTCAGCCGCGCATGGGTAACCGTGCCATGCTTCTGGGAAAAATCTTCGCTAACCCGCATCTGCCGGGCATCGACGATTACTACGAGCCGTTTGATTTTGACTATCAGAACCTGCATAACGCCGCAGAAGGTAAACATCAGCCGATTGCGCGCCCTCGCTCCCTGATCACCGGGCAGCGCATGGATAAGATCGAGAAAGGCCCGAACTGGGAAGACGATCTGGGCGGTGAGTTCGAGAAGCTGTCGAAAGACAAAAACTTCGAGAACATGCAGAAGGCGATGTACGGCCAGTTTGAAAACACCTTCATGATGTACCTGCCGCGTCTGTGCGAACACTGCCTGAACCCGGCATGTGTGGCGACCTGTCCGAGCGGTGCTATCTACAAGCGTGAAGAAGACGGCATCGTGCTGATTGACCAGGACAAGTGCCGCGGCTGGCGTATGTGTATCACCGGCTGCCCGTACAAGAAAATCTACTTCAACTGGAAGAGCGGTAAGTCCGAGAAGTGCATCTTCTGCTATCCGCGTATTGAAGCCGGTATGCCGACGGTCTGTTCCGAAAGCTGCGTGGGCCGTATCCGTTACCTCGGCGTGCTGCTGTACGACGCGGACGCGATTGAAACCGCAGCCAGCACCGAAAACGAAAAAGATCTGTATCAGCGCCAGCTGGACGTGTTCCTCGATCCGAACGATCCGAAAGTGATCGAGCAAGCGCTGAAAGACGGCGTACCGCAGAGCGTGATCGACGCGGCGCAGCAGTCTCCGGTGTACAAAATGGCGATGGACTGGAAGCTGGCACTGCCGCTGCATCCGGAATACCGCACGCTGCCGATGGTCTGGTATGTGCCGCCTCTGTCTCCGATTCAGTCTGCGGCTGATGCAGGCGAACTGGGCAGCAATGGCATTCTGCCGGACGTGGAAAGCCTGCGTATCCCGGTTCAGTACCTGGCAAACCTGCTCACCGCAGGGGATACCCAGCCGGTCCTGCTGGCGCTGAAACGTATGCTGGCGATGCGTCACTTCAAACGCGCTGAAACCGTTGACGGCGTAACGGATACCCGTGCGCTGGAAGAGGTGGGTCTGACGGAAGCGCAGGCGCAGGAGATGTACCGCTATCTGGCGATTGCGAACTACGAAGACCGTTTCGTGGTACCAAGCAGCCACCGTGAGCAGGCTCGCGAAGCCTTCCCGGAAAAAAGCGGATGTGGCTTTACCTTTGGCGACGGTTGCCACGGGTCTGACACCAAATTCAACCTGTTCAACAGCCGCCGCATCGATGCTATGGATGTGACCAGCAAAACGGAGCCGCACCAATGATTGAACTCGTCATTGTTTCGCGTCTGCTCGAGTACCCGGATGCTGCGCTTGCGCAGCATCAACAGGAACTCTTTGATGCACTCGCGTCATCTGAAAACCTGGATAAAGAGGATGCCCAGAAGCTGGGCGTTTTCCTGCGCGATCTGCTTGCGCGCGATCTGCTCGATGCGCAGGCAGACTACAGCCAGTTGTTCGACCGTGGCCGCGCAACGTCGCTGCTGCTGTTCGAACACGTACACGGTGAATCCCGCGACCGCGGTCAGGCGATGGTAGACCTGATGGCGCAGTACGAGCAGCATGGCCTGCAGCTCGACAGCCGCGAGCTGCCGGATCATCTGCCGCTGTATCTGGAGTATCTGGCGCAGCTGCCGAAGGAAGAGGCGCTGGGCGGCCTGCAGGATATCGCCCCGATTCTGGCGCTGCTGAACGCGCGTCTGCAACAGCGTGAAAGCGCGTATGCCGTTCTGTTCGAACTGCTGGTGAAACTGGCAAAAGCGGCTATCGACACGGAAAAAGTGGCGGAAAAAATCGCGGAAGAAGCCCGCGATGACACCCCACAGGCGCTGGATGCCGTCTGGGAAGAAGAGCAGGTGAAATTCTTCGCTGACCAGAGCTGCGGTGAGTCAGAAATCTCTGCTCACCAGCGTCGTTTCGCCGGAGCAGTTGCCCCGCAATATTTGAATATCTCTAACGGAGGACGGCAATAATGCACTTCCTGAATATGTTCTTCTTTGACATTTACCCGTACATTGCGGGCACCGTGTTCCTGGTGGGAAGCTGGCTGCGCTATGACTATGGTCAGTACACCTGGCGTGCGGCCTCCAGCCAGATGCTGGATCGCAAGGGGATGAACCTGGCCTCGAACCTGTTCCACATCGGTATTCTCGGGGTGATCGCCGGGCATGCTTTCGGGATGCTGACGCCACACTGGGTGTATGAATCCTGGCTGCCGCTGGACGTGAAACAGAAGATGGCGATGTTTGGTGGCGGTGCTGCGGGCCTGATGTGCCTGGTGGGCGGCTTGCTGCTGCTGAAACGCCGCCTCTTCAGCCCGCGCATCCGTGCGACGACAACCGCAGCCGATATTCTGGTGATGTCGGTGCTGGTTATCCAGTGCGCGCTGGGCCTGATGACCATTCCGTTCTCTGCGCAGCACATGGACGGCAGCGAGATGATGAAGCTGGTCGGCTGGGCGCAGTCTGTGGTGACTTTCCACGGCGGTGCGTCTGAGCATCTCGACGGCGTAGCGTTTATCTTCCGCATGCACCTGGTGCTGGGGATGACCCTGTTTGTGCTGTTCCCGTTCTCCCGCCTGGTCCATATCTGGAGCGTGCCGGTAGAGTACCTGACGCGCAAATACCAGGTTGTCCGCGCGCGTCGCTAATCCGCACATTGACTATCAACCCCGCACTCGCGGGGTTTTTTTTCGCCCCAACCCAGGTTATTACCTGCCGCCGCAAACAGGATCAGCGCGCCGCCTGCCAGCTGTACCGCGTTCAGCGCATGGCCGAACACCACGGTATCGACCAGGATTGCCACCACCGGGTAGATGAACGACAGTGAGCCGATAATGGGCGTAGGCAGTTTCTGAATGGCGCTGTAGAGCAACCGGTACATGATCCCGGTATGAACAACCCCGAGCGTCAGCAAAATGGTCCACGGGAACTCGCCCGAGAGCGTGGGCATCTGCGCCATCGGCAGAAGTATGACTACCCCAACCAGTACCTGAATGAAGGCAATGTGTTGGGGCGTAAGGGAGGAGAGTTTACGGGTAATCATCGCCGTGAGTGCGTAGAAGAAGGCCGCGCCCAGCGCCAGACCGATACCCGTAAGCCATTCCGCGCTATGGCCCCCGGCGAGTTCGCTGGAGAGCAAAATGACCACGCCCGCAAAGGCAAGAAGCAGCCAGCCCCATTTCACCAGGCTGACGCGTTCTCCTAAAAACATTCCCATCATCACCAGCATGAACGGCTGAGTGTTATACACCACGGTCGACAGGCCGATTGAGATACGCGTATAGGCCGCGAAAAGCAATAACCAGTTCACCACCAGGGCAACCCCGCCGATCACCGCCAGCGCCAGCGTAGCACGGGTAAGCGCGCTGAACGGCTTTTTGCTGAACCGAATAAAAGCAAAGAGCGTAACGGCGCCGATTGCGCAGCGCCAGAAAACGACATCCGTTACCGGCAGGCCTGAAAGCAGCACAAACGCCCCGATGGAGCCTGAAATGAGCATCGCCAGACCCATCTGCCAGACGCCTTTATGAATATCTTGCATCGCACACCTCCTGAATGAGGCTCTATTGTCGAAAAAGTCTGATATGTTTTACAGAGAGGAAATAAGGCGAATCAGGTTAAATACTTTTATAAATAAGGTGAAAATGATGGAAAGCCTTCTTGATGAAACCGATCGGCAAATACTGGCTTGTCTTGTCGATGATGCGCGCATGTCGTTGAAGGTGCTCAGCAGTCGGGTTGGTCTGACATCGCCCAGCACGGCCGAGCGTCTGAAGCGGCTCGAAGAGCGTGGCGTGATTCAGGGTTATGGCGCGCGTGTGGATCTCGCGGCATTAGGGTATACCTTGCAGGCGCTGGTGCGCG
This sequence comes from Enterobacter cancerogenus, assembly GCF_019047785.1. NCBI lineage: Bacteria > Pseudomonadati > Pseudomonadota > Gammaproteobacteria > Enterobacterales > Enterobacteriaceae > Enterobacter > Enterobacter cancerogenus. The sequence goes on from NZ_CP077290.1 coordinate 4,816,681, forward strand.
TTCGGCCGCTGCCAGGGTTACTGCACAAGGTCGATAAGTATATTCAGGCCATGCCTGAGTGCATCGAAAGCGATAAGGTCACGGGGGAGGATTGCTTTGTGATCAGACTGGTGGTGCGCTCTATCGGGCAGCTCGATACGCTGCTGGACGGTCTGGCAGAACATGCCCAGTGCAACACGTCGATTGTGAAGAGTTCGCCGGTGACGCGAAGATTGCCGCCGATGTAGGTTTCTGTCGCCGGGTGGCGGCTGCGCCTTACCCGGCCTACGAAGGCTGGATTGGCTTTAAGGTGATGGTGGTGGGGGAAGGATAACTCGGCGCGTTGCGCCTCGCCCTTCGGGTCGTTGCCTGCGGCAACGCTTTCTCGCTTCGCTCGAATCGAACCTTGGTCGACGCTTCTCATCCTTCCCATTTCGGAGAATATGAAGTACTGAACCAAAAGAAAGTTTGTGGCGATAGGGAAGTGATGGTGGTGGGGGAAGGATTCGAACCTTCGAAGTCGATGACGGCAGATTTACAGTCTGCTCCCTTTGGCCGCTCGGGAACCCCACCAGGGGTAATACTATTTTGAGGTACAGCGTGAAGATGGTGGTGGGGGAAGGATTCGAACCTTCGAAGTCGATGACGGCAGATTTACAGTCTGCTCCCTTTGGCCGCTCGGGAACCCCACCACGGGGTAATGCTATTACTGGCATGCTTCCTGTTGGAAGCGGGGCGCATCATATCAAATGAGACGCCCCTGTAAAGCATTCCTTTAGGTAAATGACGTTGTTTGGCTGCTTTTTATCCGTAAAGGTGCAAAGCTAATCAATTCATTTTCCGAAGGATTAAAGAATAATCGTTCTGTTACCGTAAACAAACACGCGCTGCGCCAGCACCTGATACAGCGCACGGCTTAAAACGTTTTTCTCTACGTCGCGTCCGGCACGCATCATATCTTCTGCCGTGTAGGTGTGGTCCACATGGATGACGTCCTGCATGATGATTGGGCCTTCATCCAGGTTATCGTTCACATAGTGCGCGGTCGCACCGATGATCTTCACGCCACGCTCATACGCCTGATGATACGGACGTGCGCCGATGAAGGCTGGCAGGAACGAGTGGTGAATATTGATGATCTTGTTCGGGAAGCGCGACACGAAGGATGGCGTCAGCACGCGCATGTATTTAGCCAGCACTAAGTAATCCGGGTTATGCGCTTCAATGGCCTGTGCCATCAGATTATCGTGCTCCTCGCGGGTGTGACCTTCATGGCTGACCAGCTCAAACGGAATATCAAAACGCTCAACCAGCGTACGCAGCGTGTCGTGGTTGCCAATAACGGCGGCGATCTCGACATCCAGTCCGCCATAGTTGGCTTTCATCAGTAAGTCACCCAGGCAGTGGGCCTCTTTAGTGACCAGAATAACGATGCGGCGGCGACCCGCAGGCGTTAACTCTCGCACAGAACCGTCGGGCAGGGCGCTATCAAGATCGGCCAGCAGGGTCGTATCGTTGAAAATACCTTCAAGCTCAGTGCGCATAAAGAAGCGGCCCGTACGGTGATCGACGAACTCGTTGTTCTGCACGATATTCAGTTCATGCTTGTAGCAAATGTTGGTAATTCGTGCGATTAGCCCTTTCTGGTCGGGACAAATGGTGCGCAGAACTTTACGTTGGAGTGATTGCATCGCCGGAAATCCTGTTTATGTATTTGCGAAGTCTCGGTTGTCAGGCGTTACTGCCCGCAACACTTTTTAAATTTTTTACCTGAACCGCAGGGGCAGGGATCGTTACGACCGAATTGAGGGCGTGTTCCGTCAATATAATACCATTGCCCGCTTTCTTTTAAGAACCGGGAACGTTCGATGATCGCGCCGGGTTTGCCTTGCTCTGTAAAACGCGCCACAAAGCTGACGTAACCTTCGTTATCATCACGGCCTGGCGCGGCATCATTAACGGTCAGGCCGAGCCACTGAGTGTGAGCAAAGCCCGTTTCAATATCCTGGCGAAATTCAGCTGCATGACAGGATGGATGCCAGGTCCTGATAAGATAGTCTGCGTCTTTGATCACAAAAGCAGTATACCGCGAACGCATTAGGTGTGACGGGTCTGGTGCAACCTGCTCGCCAGAAAGATATCGCTGGCAACATAGGCTATACTCCAGAGCGCTACCGCAGGGGCAGAGTTGAGACACGATTCTCTTCCTGGAAAAAAATTAAGGGCGTAAAACGCTTAGGGTAGCACCATGTTAACTGAGCAGTTGCGTTGACGCTATGTCGGGAATCCAGGGGAAGTAAAACAGGGCTAATGAGAAAGGTAAAAATTGGACTGGCGTTGGGCTCAGGTGCCGCCCGGGGCTGGTCGCATATCGGTGTCATCAATGCGTTAAAAAAGATGGGGATAGACATCGATATTGTTGCAGGATGTTCAATTGGTTCGCTGGTTGGGGCGGCCTGTGCCTGCGATAAGTTGCCGGAGCTGGAAGGGTGGGTTCGTTCCTTCAGCTACTGGGACGTTCTGCGCCTGATGGACCTCTCCTGGCAACGAGGCGGATTGCTGCGCGGTGAACGCGTATTTAATCAGTTCCGCCAGATAATGCCTCTCAACGACTTTAGCCACTGCAAGATGCCTTTTGGTGCCGTCGCGACGAACCTCAGCACGGGGAGAGAGCTATGGCTGACCGAAGGCGACCTCCACCTCGCCGTGCGCGCCTCGTGCAGTATGCCGGGATTAATGGCACCCGTACCGCATAACGGCTACTGGCTCGTCGATGGCGGCGTGGTGAACCCGGTCCCCATCTCGCTGACCCGTGCAATGGGAGCCGACATTGTGATCGCCGTGGATTTACAACACGACGCCCACCTGATGCAGCACGACCTTATGCCTGTTAATCTTCACAGCGATGATGCGAAAGGTGAGAAGCTCGCCTGGCATGCGCGTTTACGCGGCAAAATAGGGCGTATCGCCGCGCGTCGCTCGGTTGCGGCACCTACCGCCATGGAGATCATGACCACCTCAATACAGGTGCTTGAGAACCGCCTGAAACGCAACCGCATGGCCGGCGATCCACCGGATATATTGATCCAACCGTATTGCCCACAAATTTCGACCCTCGATTTCCATCGGGCAGAAGCCGCTATTGCAGCAGGCTCGTTAGCCGTCGAAAAGAAAATAGATGAACTGTTACCTTTTGTGCGAACAGCACATTGAGAACCTTTTTAAGCACACTTCAGCAAAATCTGACAGGCGATAGTGTCGATACCATGCCACTATTAGTCATTGTCAGCCAGGGGAGGAACCATGACGCAGCCATTGGCCGGAAAACACATTTTAATCGTTGAAGACGAGCCCGTTTTCCGCTCGCTGCTGGATTCCTGGTTATCTTCACTAGGAGCAGCCACTTCACTCGCCGAAGACGGCATTGATGCTATTGAGAAAATGGCATCTGCCACACCGGATCTGATGATCTGCGATCTCGAAATGCCCCGAATGAATGGCCTTAAGCTGGTCGAGCATTTGCGCAATGAGGGCAACCAAACCCCCATTCTGGTGATTTCAGCGACCGAAAACATGGCGGATATCGCTAAAGCGCTGCGTCTCGGCGTCCAGGATATCTTGCTAAAACCCGTAAAAGATCTTAACCGACTGCGTGAAACGGTGCTGGCCTGCCTCTATCCCAATATGTTCAATTCCCGCGTGGAAGAGGAAGAGCGTTTATTCCAGGACTGGGATGCGTTAGTCAGCAACCCGCTTGCTGCGGCAAAATTGCTTCAGGAACTTCAGCCGCCGGTGCAGCAATCTATTTCACATTGTCGCGTCAATTATCGTCAGCTCGTTGCGGCCGATCAGCCGGGGTTAGTGCTGGATATTGCGCCACTCTCTGACGCCGATCTCGCATTTTATTGTCTGGATGTTACACGCGCAGGGGATAATGGCGTTTTAGCCGCGTTATTACTTCGTGCGCTTTTTAATGGGCTGCTTCAGGAACAGTTATCCCATCAGGGGCAACGTTTGCCGGAGTTGGGCAGTTTACTTAAACAAGTGAATCAACTTTTCCGTCAGGCCAATTTACCGGGCCAGTTCCCGCTTTTGGTTGGATATTATCACAGCGGCTTGAACAATCTTATCCTGGTATCCGCAGGGTTAAATGCCACCTTGAATACCGGTGAGCATCATATACAGGTGAGCAACGGTGTCCCGCTGGGCACATTAGGAACAGCTTACCTTAATCAAATTAGCCACCGTTGCTCCTCATGGCAGTGCCAAATTTGGGGAAGCGGGGGACGACTGCGTTTAATGTTGTCCACGGAATAAGCAGTTGGATTTTAAACGACACATTGCTTTACCAGTGTTATGCAGGCAGTGCTACTATCACTGCCAGAATCATACGTATTAATCCTAATTGATCGGTAACGCGCGCTTTTCAGACCCGCCCTTCAGGATGTGGCTGATATACTTAACGCGTTAATTAATGCATAAAAGTTCAAAACTTGAACAGTTCAGGAGAATTTCAATGGCTGCCCTAAATTCGAAAGTGAGAAAGGCCGTTATCCCGGTAGCGGGATTGGGGACCAGGATGTTGCCAGCGACAAAGGCAATCCCTAAAGAGATGCTGCCTTTGGTTGATAAGCCATTAATCCAGTATGTCGTCAATGAATGCATTGCTGCAGGAATTACGGAAATTGTGCTGGTCACGCATTCCTCAAAAAACTCTATCGAAAACCATTTCGATACAAGTTTTGAACTCGAAGCGATGCTGGAAAAACGTGTTAAACGCCAGCTGCTTGCTGAGGTTCAGTCTATTTGTCCGCCGCACGTGACTATTATGCAGGTGCGTCAGGGTCTGGCAAAAGGTCTGGGTCATGCCGTTCTGTGCGCGCATCCTGTTGTGGGTAATGAGCCTGTTGCCGTCATCCTGCCTGATGTTATTCTGGATGAATACGAATCCGATCTCTCCCAGGACAACCTGGCAGAGATGATTAAGCGCTTCGACGAAACCGGCAGCAGCCAGATCATGGTTGAACCTGTTGAAGACGTTACCGCCTACGGCGTGGTTGACTGCAAAGGCGTTA